>NZ_CP043476.1:0-1200000 GCF_009769165.1 Xanthomonas hyacinthi | reverse complement strand
ATACCACTTCCCCGAAAAGCTCATTCCCCTCGTCATCGCGAAGGCGCTCTCTGGCGAGCCGCTGCCCGTTTACGGCGATGGCAAGCAGGTGCGCGACTGGCTGTTCGTTAGCGACCACTGCCAGGCCATCCGTACCGTGCTGGCGAAGGGCCGCTCGGGCGAAACCTACAATATCGGCGGAAATGCCGAGCGTCAGAACATCGAAGTGGTGCGCACCATCTGCGCGCTGCTCGATGAACGCCATCCCCGCCAGGACGGCCGACCGCGGTCCAGCCAGATAACCCATGTCGCCGACCGTCCTGGCCACGATCGCCGTTACGCGATCGACGCTTCCAAGATCAAGAGCGAGCTCGGTTGGGAGCCGAAGCGTACCTTCGAGCAGGGCATCGCATTTACCGTGGATTGGTACCTGGACAACCAGGCCTGGGTGCGCGGCGTGCTCGATGGCAGCTATCGCCTTGAGCGCATCGGTACGATGGCCTGATCACGGAGCGAGCGACATGAGCAAGCGCAAGGGCATTATTCTCGCCGGAGGTTCCGGAACCCGGCTGTATCCGATCACCCAAGGCATCAGCAAGCAGCTGCTGCCGGTGTACGACAAGCCAATGATCTACTACCCGCTCAGCGTGTTGATGCTGGCGGGCATTCGCGATGTGCTGATCATCAATACCCCGCACGAGCAGGCGTTGTTCCAGAACCTTCTGGGCGATGGCGCGCAGTGGGGCATGAACATCCGGTACGCGGTCCAGCAGAATCCGGACGGCTTGGCGCAGGCCTACCTGATCGGCCGCGACTTCGTGGGCGGGCAGCCGAGCTGCCTGGTTCTAGGCGACAACATCTTCCACGGCCACGGCCTGACCGAGACCTTGCGCCGTGCCGATGAGCGCAGGCATGGGGCCACTGTCTTCGGATACTGGGTGAACGATCCCGAGCGCTATGGCGTGGCCGAGTTCGACGCCGGTGGCAAGGTCATCGATATCGAAGAGAAGCCGGCTCGGCCGCGCTCCAACTATGCGGTCACGGGGCTTTATTTCTACGACGGCCGCGCCGTGGACTACGCCGCGGTTCTGAAGCCTTCTCCCCGCGGCGAGCTGGAGATCACGGACCTCAACCGCTGTTACCTGGAGGACGGATCCCTGCACCTCGAGGCGCTGGGCCGCGGTTATGCCTGGCTGGACACGGGTACGCACCAGTCGCTGCATGAGGCCGCCAATTTCATCGAGACCATTCAGGCGCGGCAGGGCTTGCAAGTGTGCTGCCCGGAAGAGATCGCCTTTGGCAACGGCTGGATCGGTCGCGAAGACCTCGAGCGGCTCGCGGCGCCATTGTCCAAGAATGCCTACGGTCGATATCTCCACGAACTGGCGCGGCGAGGTAAGGTGTTTTGAAGGTGATCGAGACCGCGTTGCCGGGATGTCTGGTCATTGAGCCGGTCGTCCACTCCGACGCGCGCGGGTTCTTCTTCGAGTCCTGGAATGCCGAGCCCTTCGCTGCGAAGGGGCTGCCCACGAGGTTTGTGCAAAGCAACTTTTCCTCATCGGCCCGCAGGGTGCTGCGCGGTCTGCATTACCAGTGGCCCCGCCCGCAGGGCAAGCTCGTCAGCGTGCTCGAAGGCGAAGTCTACGACGTGGCCGTGGACATCCGGCGCGGTTCTCCCCATTTCGGGCGGTGGACCGCGGCCGTGCTGAGTGGCGAGAACCGCCGCCAGCTCTGGATTCCCGAGGGCTTCGCCCACGGGTTCGCTGTTTTGTCGGAGCGTGCGGTCTTCCATTACTTGTGCACCGATGTGTACTTGAAGGAGGCGGATGCCGCTATCCGCTGGAATGATGACTTGATTGCCGTGGACTGGCCGATTGGCGAGCCGGTGCTGTCGGACAAGGACCGGGCCGCCCCGTTGTTCGGGGATGTGCCGCGAGATCGCCTGCCCGACTACACGCCATGACGGTGCTGGTATTCGGGGGGAACGGGCAAGTGGGGCAGGAATTGCGCCGCGCGCTCGGCGCGCTTGGGCCGGTCGTGGCGACGACGCGGACGGGTCGCCTTGCAGATGGCAGTACGTGCGCGAGGGCGGATTTCGCGCAGCAACAGGACCTCGTCGCCTTGCTTGAGCATTTGCGTCCGGCATGGGTGGTGAACGCGGCCGCCTATACCGCTGTGGATCGTGCAGAACAGGAACCAGAGGCTGCATTCTTGGCCAATGCGGAGGCTCCAGGCGTCATCGCGCACTGGTGTGCCGCGCACGGCGTTCCGCTCGTGCATTACTCGACCGACTATGTTTTCGATGGAGAAGGCGGCCGGCCGTATTTGGAGGATGCGCCGACTAGGCCACTGAGCGTCTACGGTGCGAGCAAGCTGGCGGGTGAACGTGCCATTCGTGAGGCCGGAGGCCGCCATCTGATTTTCCGGACCGCGTGGGTGCACGCCGCGCATGGGAACAATTTCCTTCGCACCATGCTGCGCGTTGGCGCCAATGGCGGTCAGTTGAGAGTCGTGGCCGATCAGGTCGGAACGCCGACGGCGGCCGCGCTGATTGCCGACCTCACAGCCCAGGTCATCGGTTCGGATGACGGACAGCGAACCGGGGTCTGGCACATGACTGCGGCCGGTGAGACCACCTGGCATGGGTTCGCCGAAGAGATATTCCGCCAGGCTGCGGCCATGGGGTTGATCCAGCAGGCGCCCTCGGTCGCCGCCATCGCCACGGCCGACTATCCTGCCCTGGCGCGACGGCCGATGTATTCGTGTCTGGATACAAGCAAGCTGCGCCGGGATTTCGGAATCCGGCCGCCCTCCTGGCAGGAGGGGGCGAGGCACGTATTGTCCGAACTCTCAGCCGTCCATCGAGCGGACTGCCGCTGATCGCCGCCCATCATGCAGGCGGCGACGGAACTCCGTCGCCGCTTCCTGCTTCTTGGTGCAGGTATGGCGCAGGTATCAGGTGCGCCCGTAAGTGTCCTCGAAGCGCACGATGTCGTCCTCGCCCAGATAGCTGCCGGACTGCACCTCGATCAGTTCCAGCGGCAGCTTGCCCGGGTTCTTCAGGCGATGGGTCACGCCCAGCGGGATGTAGGTGCTCTGGTTCTCGGTGAGCAGCAGCACTTCCTCGCCACGGGTGACCTCGGCGGTGCCGCTGACCACGGTCCAGTGCTCGGCGCGGTGGTGGTGCATCTGCAGGCTCAGCGTGGCGCCGGGCTTGACCGTTATGCGCTTGACCTGGAAGCGCTGGCCGTTGTCGATCGAATCGTAGGCGCCCCACGGGCGATACACCTTGCGATGCCAGGTGGCCTCGGAACGGCCGCTGGCCTTGATCCTGGCCACGATCTCCTTGACCTCCTGGATGCGCCCGCGGTGCCCGACCAGGACCGCATCGTCGGTCTCCACCACCACCACGTCCTGCAGCCCGACCATCGCGATCAGCCGCGAACCGTAGGCGTAGGTGTTGTGGCAATCGATCTCGATCACGTCGCCGTGGTGCGCATTGCCCTGCGCGTCCTGCGGCGAGACGTCCAGCAAGGCGGACCAGGACCCCACATCGTTCCAGTGCGCGTCCAGCGGCACCACCACCGCATCGGCGGTCTTTTCCATCACCGCGTAGTCGATCGAGTCCGACGGGCTGGCGGCAAAGGCGTCCTTGTCCAGGCGGGTGAAGTCGGCATCGCGGGTGGCCGCGTTCCACGCCCTGGTGCAGGCGTCGGCGATCGCCGGCTGGAAGCGGCGCAATTCCTCCAGGTAGCGCGAGGCGCGGAACAGGAACATGCCGCTGTTCCAGTAGTACTCGCCCGAGGCCAGATAACCCTGTGCAGTGGCCAGGTCCGGCTTCTCGACGAAGCGCTCGACCGCGCTGGCGCCGGTGCCGGCGCCGGCCTTGATGTAGCCGTAGCCGGTTTCCGGCGCGGTCGGCTTGATCCCGAAGGTGACCAGCTTGCCTTGCTCGGCCGCCGCCGCGGCAACCTGCACCGCGGCCTGGAACGCCGCTTCGTCGCGGATCACGTGATCGGAGGGCAATACCAGCAGCAGCGGATCGGCGCCGTTGCGGGTGGCTTCCAGCGCCGCCACGGCGATGGCCGGGGCGGTATTGCGGCCCTTGGGTTCGAGCAGGATCGATTGCGGCTTCACGCCGATCTGCTGCAATTGCTCGGCGGCCACGAAGCGGTGCTCCTCGTTGGCGACCACGATCGGCGCATGCCCGGCCACATGCGCCGCACGCAGCCAGGTGGCCTGCAGCATGCTGTGCTCGCCGACCAGCGGCAGGAACTGCTTCGGATAGGACTCGCGCGACAGCGGCCAGAGCCGGGTGCCGGAACCGCCGGACAGGATGATGGGAAGGACGTCGCTCATGGGCGGGGGAACTCCAGAGATGCGTTGCAGGGGAAGGTAGGGGGCGTGAAGCCGATCATGCGTTCAACAGAGCGGAGATTTCAGTGGTGCGCGTTTCCAGCAGTGCCGCATCGCCACGCGTTTCCACGTTCAGGCGCAGCAGCGGTTCGGTATTGGAGCTGCGCAGGTTGAAGCGCCATTGTTCGAATTCGGCGCTGACCCCGTCGGTGTAGTCCAGCGCCGGCGACTGCGCGGCGTAGTGCTCCATCACCCGCGCCACCGCGGCCTTGGCATCGGCGACCTTGAAGTTGATCTCGCCGCTGCACGGGAACTTCTGCATGCGCGCCTCGACCAGGTCGGCCAGCGAGCGGCCCGATTGCGACACCAGCTCGGCGATCAACAGCCACGGGATCATGCCCGAGTCGGCGTAGGCGAACTCGCGGAAATAGTGGTGCGCGCTCATCTCGCCGCCGTACACCGCGTTTTCGCTGCGCATCTTCTCCTTGATGAAGGCGTGGCCGCTCTTGCACAGCACCGGCACGCCGCCGGCATCCTCGACCATCTCGATCGTGTTCCAGGTCAGGCGCGGGTCGTGCACCACCTTGCCGCCCGGCTGCTTGGCCAGGATCGCCTGCGCCAGCAGGCCGACCAGGTAATAGCCTTCGATGAAGCGGCCGTTCTCGTCGAAGAAGAAGCAGCGGTCGAAGTCGCCGTCCCAGGCGATGCCGAAGTCCGCGCCGTGTTCCTGCACCGCCTTGGCGCTGGCTTCGCGGTTCTCGGGCAGCAGCGGGTTCGGGATGCCGTTGGGGAAATGGCCGTCCGGCTCGTGGAACACGCGCACGAAGTCGAACGGCAGGTGCGGCGCCAGCAGGTCGACGATGGCGCCGGCGCCGCCGTTGCCGGCGTTGACCACCAGCTTCAGCGGCTTGAGCGTGGCGCTGTCGACGTAGCTGAGCAGGTGCTGGATGTAGGCGGACTTGTCCGCGCGGCTGTGCTCGGCCGCGGTCGGGGCGGCGGCGGGCGCGGTATCGGCGGCCACGGTGTCGCGGATCGCGAACAGGCCGGTGTCGGAGCTGATCGGGCGCGCATTCTCGCGCACCAGCTTCATGCCGTTATAGTCCATCGGGTTGTGGCTGGCGGTGACCATCACCCCGCCGGCCGCCTGCAGGTGATCGGTCTGGAAATACACTTCCTCGGTGCCGCACAGGCCGATGTCGATGACCTCGCGGCCGCTGGCGCGCAGGCCGGCGGACAGCGCGTCCTGCAGCCCCTGGCTGGCCAGGCGGACGTCGTGGCCCACCACCACCGGTCCGTTCTCCAGCTGCCCCGCCAACGCCACGCCGATGCGGCGGGCCAGGTCCTCATTCAGTTCGTCGGGAACGCGACCGCGGATGTCGTAGGCCTTGAATGCGGGAAGCGGCATAGGGGAGGGTCCTTGCGGGGGAGGGAACTTGGAGTGTAACGTTCCAGCCCTTAATCGGTCATTGCGGCAGTGCGCAGCAGGCCGCGGCCGGCGACCGGCTAAACTACGTGTCTACCTTCACGATGCGGAGCTGGCGACATGGGCGACACCTCTACCTCTACCCGGGCGACCGGACGGCGCGGCAAGCTTTTCCCCGACGCGGCCACGGCGCTGGCCGACGTGGTGGGCAACGGCCAGACCCTGGCGGTCGGCGGCTTCGGCCTGTGCGGCATCCCCGAGGCCTTGATCGCCGCGCTGCGCGACAGTGCGGCGACCGGCCTCACCGTGATCTCCAACAATGCCGGCGTCGACGGCTTCGGCCTGGGCCAGCTGCTGGCGACCCGGCAGATCCGCAAGATGATCTCGTCCTACGTCGGCGAGAACAAGGAGTTCGAGCGCCAGTACCTGGCCGGCGAGCTGGAGCTGGAGTTCAATCCGCAGGGCACCCTGGCCGAACGGCTGCGCGCCGGCGGCGCGGGCATTCCCGCGTTCTTCACCGCCACCGGCTACGGCACCGTCGTCGCCGAGGGCAAGGAGACGCGCGCGTTCGACGGCAAGCACTACGTGCTGGAGACCGCGCTGCAGGCCGACCTGGCCCTGGTCAAGGCCTGGAAGGCCGACGCCGCCGGCAACCTGGTGTTCCGCAAGACCGCGCGCAACTTCAACCCGGCCTGCGCGATGGCCGGCAAGGTCTGCATCGCCGAGGTCGAGCAACTCGTCGAAACCGGCAGCATCGATCCGGACCAGGTGCATCTGCCCGGCATCTACGTCGACCGCATCGTGCACAACCCGCATCCCGAAAAACGCATCGAACAGCGCACCCTGCGCCAGAAGGACGCCTGACATGGCCTGGACCCGCGACGAAATGGCGCAGCGCGCCGCCCGCGAACTCACCGACGGCGCCTATGTGAACCTGGGCATCGGCCTGCCGACCCTGGTCGCCAACCACATTCCCGAGGGCGTGGACGTGTGGCTGCAGTCGGAGAACGGCCTGCTCGGCATCGGCCCGTTCCCGAGCGAGGACGAGGTCGATGCCGACCTGATCAACGCCGGCAAGCAGACCGTCACCGCACGCGCCGGCGCCAGCTATTTCGGCAGCCACGATTCCTTCGCGATGATCCGCGGCGGCCATATCGACCTGGCGATCCTCGGCGCGATGCAGGTCAGCGCGCGCGGCGACCTGGCCAACTGGATGGTGCCGGGCAAGATGGTCAAGGGCATGGGCGGGGCGATGGATCTGGTCGCCGGGGTCAAGCGCGTGGTGGTGCTGATGGAGCACGTGGCCAAGGACGGCAGCCACAAGATCCTGCACGACTGCGACCTGCCATTGACCGGGGTGGGCGTGGTCGACCGCATCATCACCGACCTGGCGGTGTTCGACGTCGCTGCCGATGGACTGTGGTTAACGGCGCTCGCAGAGGGTGTAGATGAACCGGAAGTGCGTGCAAAAACGCAAGCTGGCTACAGTATTCGGGGGCAGAATATTCCCGCGTATTAGCGCGATGTATGATGCGCGAGCGGCTTGCGGGGCAGTAGCTGCGCGCGGCTCCCCTCAATTTTTGACGTCTGCAGAAACTTCCCCCTATCAGAGGTGCCTGATGAAATCCCGATATGTTTTCTTGACCGCAACAGCAGTGATGATGGCGGTGGCGGGTTGCAACAAAGGCCCCGATCAGGCGGCGCCTGCACCGGCGCAGACTTCTCCCCGCGATGCGGCGGCACCGGCACCGGCCGCATCTCCGCAGGCGCCTGTCAACAAGCTGACGGCCGATCAGGTCAGCATCAAGTTGACGCTCGAGTCCGAGCCGAAGATAAACGCGGCCACCGGGTTCGTCGAGTTTACGGTCAAGGTGGAAAACAACGGGAAAGTCGCGCTTTCCGGAGCCAGTAATCCGCCGGTCAATCTTGGCGTGCAGATCGAAGCTCCGGATGGCAGTGCCGAGGTTCGTGATTTCTCGCGCACCGCCTTGCCCGAAATCGCCCCCGGCGCTGCAGCGTCGGTTGCTGTGCAGATTCCGGCCGATTCCCGCATCGATGGCCGCAAGCTGAAGGTGGACCTGGTCCAGGAGTCGGTCAGCTGGTTTTCGGGCTTTGGCCAGCCCACGCTCGAAGTCGGTCCGGTTCACCTCAAGAAGTAAGCACGCAGATGCCACGGCCATCGCCGCACCGCGCTATGCACTAAAGAAGGCGCTTCGGCGCCTTCTTTTTATTATCTCGTACGCTGAGATAGGATCGAAGCGGCATCCGCTCGGCCGATGGGCGGCCGCACACCGCGCTGTCGATGTACGGGTAGCGCAAGCACAAGAATTGCGGCCTTTTGCGGCGCTGAGTCCGGAATTCCCGTGCGCCAGCCGCTTCTCTGCGCGGATGTGACTCAGATGCTCACGGCCACCCGTCCGCGGCCTGTGAAAGCATCGCTGACGGCCAGGCCGCGCGCCCAGTCGCCGGCCTGCCAACGGCCTTCGCCCAGGCAGCGCAATGGCGTCTGGATCAGCGTACGGTCGAACATGAACTGCCAGGTCTCGTTTCCGCCGACCGCACACAGGTCGGCGACGAAATCGAGCGCACCTTGCTGGACCGCAGCGACCATGGCGAAGTGCGCAGGATCGAGCTCGGTGTCGGCGAAGACCGGTTCGATGCTGCCGTCGTCGCGCTGCGTGAAATGCGAGAACTGGCCATCCGGCGCGGTCAAGAAGGTTTCCAGCAGCAGGTCGTGTTGCAGGATCGGCGAGGTTTCCGCATCCGTGTTGCGCCCATCGAAATAGCAGGCCTCGGCCCAGCCATTGTCCTCGGCCTGGGCGATGCCGGCGTTCACCGCGAAGTAGCCCCCGCCCAGCACGGTCCCCGTCAACCTGCCCAACTGCGCCTGGATGGTGCCCGCGTAGCCCAGGTCCGCGACCATGGCCGGCGCATCGGCGACCATATCGCGCCAATAGCGCAAATAGCCCTCGCGTTCTGCGGCGGCGACTTCCAGCAGTGCCGGCATCGCCGGTGCCAGTTTCTGCAACACCGCGGCGCGCATCTCCGGCAGCAGCACCATGCTGCGCATCTCTGCGGCGCCAAGCTGCGCTGCGATTGCGGTTGTCGCCGGTGTGCCGAGCCGTGCCTGTAGCAGTTCGTGCAGGTTGCCGGTGTAGGTGCTGCCGAGCAGCGCATCCAGGTCGGTGGCCTCGCGCAGCGTCGGCACGCCGGTGCCGCGGCGCGAGGCCAGTACATAGCTGCCGCGCAACGCGGCCAGCGGCGGACATGCCGCCTGCAGCTGCGCAAACGCTTTTTGCAAGAGATAGCCTTCGCGGCTCAGGAACAGGACCTGGCCGACGCCGCGCGATAGCGCCAGGCGCGCCAGCCAGAGCAGGTAATCCGCGACCAAGGGGCCGAGCACCAGATAGCCGAGCGATGTCGGCGATGCCAGGTGCAGCCGGTCGCCGAACTGCTCCGGCCGGGTATCGGCGAGATCCGCCAGGTGGCGACTGAGCAGGCCGAGCCACAACTGGTCTTGCCAGGTGCTGTGCGCTCCTGCTGCGGGTCGCAACGGACGTAGCGCCGGGACCACGTCGAGCAATGCCGATGGCCGCAGCACGTGCACCGACGTGAGATAGCCGTGCGTCTGCGGGCGCTGGATATCGGACTGCTCGTTGTCGCCGACGTGCAGCCAATGCCGCTCCGCGACGCCTTCGCGTGCCGGCAACCGTTCCCAGGCCTGGCCGTCGTCCTTGCGCCAGCCGGTTTCGCACGACACATACCAGGCGCGCGGCAACGCATGCACGGCGGATGGCAAGACCCGCTGTAGATCCGCGCTATTGAGGTACATGTCCGACACGGCGACCAGGCGCCGTCCGCTGGCGGCGAGCGCATTGGCCGCGGCGACCAGCGCCCGGCGCGGCTGCAGCAGGCGCGCTTCGGTCTCCAGTTCGAGCTTCTGCAATGCGCTCAGGGGAAGGTCTTGCGCCTCCGCGAGCTGGGCCATCGCGGCGTAGATGGCGTCCAGGTCGACATCGCGCCCGGCTGCCGTGCGCGCGCGCGCCTCGGCACGCTCGCGCAAACTGGCGAATCCGGCGACGCCAAGCGTTGCGGCGGCCAGATGGGCAAGATAGGCGCGCGCGCCGGCCGGGGTCAGGAAGGGGCGCGTCACCAGCGTGTCGAACACGTCCAGCGACACCACGTCTGCATCGATCGCCGACAGGGTCAGGCGCGTAGCCAGCGGCATCTGGAAGGCCTGCATCCAGTTGCGGCCGCCCTCCGTGCTCAACGCGAGGTTTCCATCCGCTGGCAGGATGCCCGCCAGCAGCCCTTGCTGGCGCACGACCGCCACGAACATCCGCTCCAGGGCGTGCTGCAAGGTGCCGTCGATCTGGCCGCGCTCTTCCGGGAAATCCTGCAGGCTCAGTCCCAGTGCGTAGAGCGGCCGCAATGCCTCGACGCGCACCCAGAACATCGAGCCGGCCGGGAAATCGATGTAGGCGGCCGCATCGATGCTGACACCAAGACGTTGGCCCAGTTCGCGGCAGGCCTGCAGATTGCTCAGCCAGGTGTGCGCCCACAGCGGTACGCCGCCGAAGCTTTCCGGATAGACGATTCCCAGTCTCGGCTCGGCCTGGAACATGCCCAGGATCCAGCCGAGACGCTGTGTCGAGCCGAACAAGGACGTGGTCAGGTAATTGCGCCAATCCTGGCGTTCGCTGCCGGTGTACAGCGACTTCTTGGTATGCCAATGCGCCACGACGTCGAGCGCCAGGACGTCCTCCCGGAACGTCACGATCAACGGCGCCAGGTCGCGGCCACGGTTGGCGACCGTGCGCACGTGCACCGCCTGCAGGTGCGGCAGCGACGACAGGCGGTGTCGCGCAGCGGCCTGCGCGGCGTCGTCCATGACCGATACCATCAGCACGTACGGCACCGGCATGGCCGCCAGCGCCTGGGCCAATTCATCCAGGAGGTCGGGGTAGAACACGTGGGCCATCACGCCCACGCGCAGTTGCACGCGTTCGACCGGAGTCGGCGCGGGGAAGACGACATCCGATGGCGGTGGCGCCGATACCTGCGCGTGCCCGGCATGCCGCAGGCGCCGCAGAAAACCGGACAGGCCCAGCGCACGCAGCACCTTCCAGCCGCGGTCGGCGACCGCGAGCACGCCGTGCCAACCGCCGCCGTGGCGCTCGACAGCCGCCCGCACGGCAAGGTTGGCCTTGCGCCACGTTGCGCTCATCGCGGCGTCGCGCGGCGACGGGCCCTGCCGCGGCGCAGGACGTACAGCGTGTCGGAAGCGCGCAAGCGGCTCACAGGTTCTGGTAGTTCGGGCCGGAGCCGCCTTCCGGCGTGACCCAGGCGATGATCTCGTAGGGGTCCTTGATGTCGCAGGTCTTGCAGTGCACGCAGTTGGCGGCGTTGATCTGCAGGCGCCTGCCGGCCGCGTCGTCGACGATCTCGTAGACCGCGGCCGGGCAGAAGCGGGTGCAGGGGTTGTCGTATTCCTCGGTGCAGCGGGTCACGCAGATCTGCGGATCCAGCACCTGCAGGTGCACGGGCTGGTCCTCGTCGTGTTCGGTGGCGGCGAAGTACACGCCCTGCAGGCGGTCGCGCGGTGCCAGGTCGCGCTGCACGTAGTCGCGCCTGGGCTGTTCGTGTTCGCCCAGCCGGTCCAGCGACGACCAGTCGGCGGTCACCTTCAGCGTCCACGGCGAGGCGCCCTTGACCAGGGTCTCCCAGGCTGCGTTGAGCATGCCGAACCACAGGCCCTTCTTGAACCCGGGCTTGATGTTGCGCACCTGGCGCAGTTCGGCCATGACTTCCGAGCCGCGCAGCCGCGCGTCGAAGCCGGCCGGGTCCAGCGCCTTGCCGGCGGCCAGGTGTTCGGCGGCGAGCATGCCGCTGCGGATCGCCTGGTGGGTGCCCTTGATCTTGGGTACGTTGAGCAGGCCGGCGCTGTCGCCGATCAGTAGCGCGCCGGGCATCTCCACCTTCGGCAGCGATTGCCAGCCGCCGCTGGCGATGGCGCGGGCGCCCGCCGACAGGATGCTGCCGCCTTCCAGCAGCGGCTTCATCAGCGGGTGGTTCTTCCACTGCTGGAACGCCTCCCACGGCCGGTACTCGGGGTCGTGGTAGTCCAGGCCGCTGACGTAGCCCAGCGCCACCTGGTTGTTCTCCAGGTGGTACAGGAAGCTGCCGGCATAGGTGGCGTTGTCGGCCGGCCAGCCCAGGGTATGCACGATCCTGCCGGGCACCACGCGGCCTTCCGGCAGCTGCCACAGTTCCTTGATGCCGATCGAATAGGCCTGCGGGTCGCTGTCGGCGTCCAGCGCGAAGCGCTTGACCAGGCGCTTGGTCAGGTGCCCGCGCGCGCCTTCGGCCAGCACCGTGACCTTGGCGCGGATGTCGATGCCGGCGGTGTAGCCGGGCTTGTGCGCCCCGTCCTTGGCCACGCCCATGTCGCCGATGCGCACGCCGAGCACCGTGCCGTCGTCGGCGTGCAGGGTCTCGGCGGCGGCGAAGCCGGGATAGATCTCCACGCCCAGTGCTTCGGCCTGCGGCGCCAGCCACGCGCACAACGCGCCGAGGCTGACGATGAAGTTGCCGTGGTTGCGCATGCCCGGCGGCACGATCGGGAACTTGCGCCCGCCGTCCTTGCTCAGGTGCCAGAACTCGTCCTCGCCGGCGGGCACGCAGATCGGCGGCGGGGTGTCGCGCCAGCCGGGCAGCAGCGCGTCCAGCGGCGCCGGCTCGATCACCGCGCCGGACAGGATCTGCGCACCGACCGTGCTGGCCTTCTCGATCACGCAGACCGAGATGTCCGGGTTGAGCTGCTTGAGCCGGATCGCGAACGCCAGCCCGGCCGGACCCGCGCCGACGGTGACCACGTCGTATTCCATGACGTCGCGTTGCACTGGCTCCGGCGCGCTGGCGCCGCCCTCCGATCCCGTCATCTGCTCCGCTCCCGTTGGCTCGATCTGGCTGGCTGCATTTTCAGGCTTTGTGCGTGACGGGGCAAATTCCGCACGCTGGCGTATGGTGCCGGCAGGCATGCTAGCGTGGCGCGATGCAACTCGATCTGCCCGGCGCCGACGTCCGCTGGCTGCCCGGCTGGCTCGCCCCGGCCGAGGCGGCGGCGCTGTTGGCGCACTTGCTGGCCGGGGTGGCCTGGGAGGTTCACCGCATCCGCCTGTTCGGACGGATGGTCGATTCGCCGCGGCTGAGCTGCTGGATCGGCGATGCGCAGGCGAGCTACCGCTATTCCGGCGCCCGTTTCGCGCCGCATCCGTGGCCGTCGGCGCTGCGGCCGCTGCGCGCGCGGCTGGCGGCGGAAACCGGGGTCGCGTTCAACAGCGTGCTGGCCAACCGCTACCGCGACGGCCGCGACGCGATGGGCTGGCACAGCGACGATGAAAAGGAATTGGGCGCGCGTCCGCTGATCGCCTCGCTGAGCCTGGGCGCCACGCGCCGCTTCGTGCTGCGCCATCGCAGCGAGCCGGCGTTGCGCCAGGCGCTGCAACTGAGCGCCGGTGGCTTACTGTTGATGGGCGGGGAGACCCAGCGCCTGTACCGGCATGCCTTGCCGCGGACTGCCAGGCCGGTCGGCGAGCGGATCAACCTGACGTTTCGGAAAATCGCTGCGCGTTAGCGGCCACAGATTCCCTTCTCCCATCGGGACCATGGCCCCCTTTTTGGGGGAAGGTGCCCCGCAGGGGCGGATGAGGGTACGTGCGAAGCCTCGTGCACCCAAACTCCGCGAGTCGCTTCGCGCCGTACCCTCACCCCAACCCCTCTCCCGACGGGAGAGGGGCTAGACGGTCCCTTCTCCCGTCGGGAGAAGGTGCCCCGCAGGGGCGGATGAGGGTACGGGCGCAGCCTGGTGCACCCAAATCTCCGAGACGCTTCGCGCCGTACCCTCACCCCAACCCCTCTCCCGGGGGGAGAGGGGCTTCGAGTCAGCGTCGCGGGGGCGGTGCGACCTTCGGCACCGGCGCCAGCGCCGTGGCCGCGTCGGCCTGGCCCTGCTGCAGGGTCCAGCCGACCACATCGCCGGTCACCTGCGACAGCGCCTGCGCGAAGGCGTCGGCCACCTGCGCCTGGGCGGTGCTGGCGGCCGGTTGCGCGGCGAGGAAGGTGCGCGCGGCGACCACGCGCTGGTCGGGGGTGTACAGCAGCTTGGCGTTGAGTTCGATCGTGGCCGAGGGCACCTCGCGGCCGGCGTAGTCGGATTCGAAGCGGCGCAGGTCCAGCACCAGCTTGTAGTCGGCGCGGATGCCGGTGCCGAGCCGGGCCACGCCGGGGATGCGCCCGGAATCCTCGAACGCGCGCAGTAGCGTGTCTTCGAGCATGTCGGTGGCCGGCTGCGCCCAGCTGACGCCGCTGTAGATCTGCAGTTCGCCCGGGGTGGGGCGCACCGCGATGCGCGGGCTGTCGACCACGCGCGCGGCGCTGGGCTTGGCGATCGCCAGCTGCCAGGTCACCTGCGGCCAGGACGGGTCCGGCGCCACGCGCACGTCGGGCGCGTAGATCGTCACCGGCTGCTTGCTGCCGCCGGTCAGCGCGGAGCAGCCGGCGAGCAGCAGGGCCGGGACGGCAAGCAGCAGAAGGGCGCGCATCGGCTTCATTTGGGTTCGAACTCCTTCGGGGCGTCGCGGCCGAGCAGGTAGCGCGCGGGGTTGTTGTCCAGGCGGTCGCTGACCCGGCGCAGGTCGCGGATCAGCCCGCGCAGTTCGGTCAGGGTCGGGCCGAGCTGGCCCAGGCCGTCGTTGGCGAAGCTGTTGATCGCCGCGCGGTTCTCGCCCAGGATCTTGTCGGCGTTGCCGGACGCCGAATCGAGCTTGCTCAGCGTGGTTTCCAGCTTGTCCAGGATCGGCGGCAGCTGCTGCACCAGGTTCTGGTCCAGGCGCTGGATGGTGCCGTTGGTGGTCTTCAGGGTCACGTCGAGATTGCGCGCGGCATCGCGCGCGCTGAGGATCAGCGACTGCATGCCCTCGTCGCGGTTGGCCAGCGAGCCGCTGATCGTCTCCAGGTTGTGCAGGGTGGCGGTGATGCTGGCCACGTTGCGGTCGCTGAGCACTTGGTCCAGGCGCTCGACGATGCGGTTGGCGGTATCGGTGATGTTCTGCAGCGCCGACGGCGTGGTCTGGATGACCGGCGCATCGCTGGTGTCGATCGAGGTCAGCGCCGGCGCCTCCGGGGTGCCGCCGGAGAGCTGGATGATCGACGGCCCGGTCAGGCTGCTGATCCCCAGCTTGGCGCGGGTGTCGCTCTTGATCGGCGTGGTCGAGTTCAGCCGCACCCGTGCCACCACTTGGCGCGGATCGTTCGGCGCCAGGGTCAGTTCGGTGATCGTGCCGACCGCGATGCCGTTGTATTGCACCGGGCTGCCCACCGACAGGCCGGTGACCGCTTCACGGAACACCACCCGGTATTCCTGCCAGGTGCGGTCCGAGGAGTACTTGGCCGCCCACAGCCCGAACAGCAGCAGGGCCAGCCCGGCGACGATGGTGAAGGCGCCGATCAGGACGTAGTTGGCTTTGGTTTCCATGGCTCAGTGGGTCTCGCTCCAGGCGGTTTTGGCGGCGCGCGCCGCGCGCGCGCGCGGGCCATGGAAATAATCCTGGATCCAGGGGTGGTCGACCTGCTCGATCTGCGCCAGCGGCGCGGTGGCGATGACCTTGCGGTCGGCCAGCACCGCCACGCGGTCGCAGATAGCGTACAAGGTGTCCAGGTCGTGGGTGATGAGGAACACGGTCAGCCCCAGCGCTTCCTGCAGGGTGCGGATCAGGCGGTCGAAGGCGGCCGCGCCGATCGGGTCCAGCCCGGCGGTGGGTTCGTCCAGGAACAGCAGCGGCGGGTCCAGCGCCAGCGCGCGCGCCAGCCCGGCGCGCTTGCGCATGCCGCCGGACAGCTGCGAGGGCAGCTTGTTGAGCGCATCGGCCGGCAGTCCGGCCAGTTTCACCTTCAGCAGCGCCAGTTCGTAATGCCAGCTGTCGGGCAGTTCGCCGAAGTGCTCCTTCAGCGGCACCTGCACGTTCTCGCCCACGCTCAGCGAGGAGAACAGCGCGCCGTCCTGGAACAGCACCCCGGTATTGCGCTCCACGTGCAGGCGGTCTTCGCGGCGCCTGGAGTCGGTGTCCACGCCGAGCACGCGGATGTGGCCGGCGTCGGGATCGCGCAGGCCGAGGATGCTGCGCATCAGCACCGACTTGCCGGTGCCCGAGCCGCCGACCACGCCGAGGATCTCGCCGCGGCGCACGTCCAGGTCCAGGTCTTCGTGCACGGTCTGGGTGCCGAAGCGGTTGAGCAGGCCGCGCACCGAGATGGCCAGTTCTTCTTCGGGATTCGGGATTGGGGATTCGGGATTGGTCAAAGCGTGCACTCCCGGCCAGAGGCCGCAATGCCGTTGGCTCTACCCATTCCCGATTCCCGATTCCCGATTCCCAGCCTCACATCACCACCCCACGTTCATGAACCACAGCGCGGCGATCGCGTCGATGATGATCACCAGCGAGATCGTCTGCACCACGCTGGAGGTGGTGCGCTCGCCGACCGATTGCGCGGTGCCTTCCACGCGCAGGCCTTCCAGGCAGCCGATCAGGCCGATCACGATCGCGAAGATCGGCGCCTTCGACAGGCCCACCAGCATGTGCCGCAGCTGGATGGTGTCGTGCATGCGCGCCAGGTACATCTGCGGCGGGATGCCCAGGTCGAAGGCGCCGACGGTGACGCCGCCGGCCAGGCCGGCGATCATCGCCACGAAGGTCAGCAGCGGCAGCATCACCAGCAGCGCCACCAGCCGCGGGATCACCAGCAGATCCATCGGGTCCAGGCCCAGGGTCTGGATCGCGTCGACCTCTTCGCGCGCCTTCATCGCGCCGATCTGCGCGGTGAACGCGCTGGCGGTGCGCCCGGCCAGCACGATCGCGGTCAGCAGCACCGCGAATTCGCGCAGGAAGGCGATGCTGACCAGCTCCACCACGTAGATCTCGGCGCCGAAGTCGCGCAGGATGGTCGAGCCGAGGAACGCGATCACCGCGCCGACCAGGTAGGACAGCAGGGCGACCAGCGGCACCGCGTCCAGCCCGACCTGTTCCATGTGGTGCACGGTGGAGGTCAGGCGGAAACGCCGCGGTTCGTGCACCAGGCGCAGCACCTTGACCAGGGTCTCGCCGAGGAAGCCGACCAGCGCGACGATCTCCTTGCCGTTGCGGTGCACCGCGTAGCCCAGCCGCTCCAGCGCCGCGGCGAAGCCGTAGTCGCGCTTGCGCTTGGGGCGGTCGTCGGCGACGTCCTCGATGGTGCTGACCAGCGCCTGGTGGTCGCGGCGGAAGTTCAGCGCCTCGTGGGCGATGCCGTTGCGGGTGGCGTAGCGCATCAGCTGCAGCACGCCGGCCGAATCCAGCTGGCCGATGCCGCTGGCGTCGATGCCGCTGGTGCCGGCCGGCAATGCGCGCAGCACGTCCGACGACGCCAGCGCGGTGGCCAGGGTCCAACTGCCGGACAGCCGCACCCGCGAGGGGTCTCGGTCGTCCTGGCTGAGTGTTGGCGGTTGCGGTTCGATCATGGGGCGTCCGGAGCGCGAGCATACCTGTTTCGCCTGCAGCGCAATGTCGTCGTGCGCCACAGGGTGGCTGTGCGCGGGGTTGGCGCCATACTAGCCGACATGCAAGCCGCGCCCATCGCCAACCCTTCCGCCGCCGCCACCTATGCGCAACGGATCGCCTTCGTCTCCGAGATCGCCGGCCGCCTGCACACCTACGGCACCACCGCGCAGCGCCTGGAGGCGGCGGTGGTGGCGCTGTCGCAACAGCTGGACCTGGACTGCGAGCCCTGGTCCAACCCGACCGGGCTGATCCTCAGCTTCAGCGATCCGACCAAGGCGATCGGCTCCAGCGACATCACCCGCGTGGTGCGGCTGGCGCCGGGCGACAACGATCTGCACAAGCTCAGCGTCGCCGACAGCATCGCCGAGGCGGTCGCCAGCGGCCGCATGAGCGTGGCCCAGGGCCATACCGCGCTGCGCCAGCTGGACCGCCCGCCCGGGCGGCGCTGGAAGGCGATGCAGGTGCTCGGCTTCGGCCTGGCCGCGATGGGCGTGGCCGGACTGTGGCGGCTGCCGTGGCTGGACATCGCCACCGCCACCGCGATCGGCCTGCTGATCGGTGCGTTGACCCAGCTCACCGACAAGCGTGCGGCGGCCAAGGAGGCCAACGAGGCGCTGGCAGCGCTGCTGGCCGGCGTCGTCGCCGCACTGGTGGCGACCTTCGTGGCGCCGCTGAACCTCAATTCGGTGATCATCGCCTCGCTGGTGGTGCTGCTGCCGGGAATGGCGCTGACCAATGCGGTCAACGAACTGACCAGCCAGCATTGGGTGTCCGGCACGGCGCGCTTCGCCGGTGCGGTCACCACCATCCTCAAGCTCACCGTGGGCGCGGCGATCGCGGTGACCCTGGCGCAGCTGCTGGGCCTGCAGCCGCTGGTGCACGCGTCGCGGCCGCAGGCGGTGTGGGTGGAATGGGCCTCGCTGCTGGTGGCGGCGTATGCGTTCGCGCTGCTGTTCAAGGCCAACGGCCGCGATTATCCCTGGGTGATGGCGGCCTCGGTGGCCGGCTACGCGATCGCGCGCTTCGCCGGCGAGGCCTGGGGCAGCCCGGTCGGCATCTTCCTGTCGGCGATGTCGCTGACCGCGGCCGGCAATCTGTTCGGCCGGCTGGGGCAACGGCCGGGCGCGCTGATCCGGCTGCCCGGCATCATCATGCTGGTGCCCGGCAGCGCCAGCCTGCGCGGGCTGCTCACGCTGGTGCAGCAGCACGACGTGCCCGGCGGGCAGTCGGCGCTGCTGGCGGTGACCAATATCGTGATGGCGCTGGTGGCCGGCCTGCTGTTCGGCAACCTGCTGGTGCCGGCGCGGAAGAATCTATAGCCGTAGCGTCCCCGCGGCAGGCATAAAAAACGCCGGCTTGCGCCGGCGTTTCTCGGATAATCGGCCGTTCCCGGATCGGTTCCCGGATCAGTTTTTCGGGGCGGCGGACTTGCCGGCTTTCTTGGCGACCCTGGCGACTTTCTTCACCGCCTTCTTCGCGGTCTTCTTGGCCGGACCCGCCGGCTTGGCCGGACCCGCGATCAGGAAGTCGTCGGCCTTCTTGCCCTTGGCCACCTGCTCGGCCAGCCAGCGCGGCTGCTTGCCGCGACCGGTCCAGGTCTGCGTCGTATCGGCCGGATTGCGGTATTTCGGCGGCACCTTGCCCAGCTTGCGGCCCGGCTTCGGACCCGGCTTGCCGGCGGCCTTGCGGCCGCGCTCGGCCGGAGCGGGGCCATCGAAGACTTCGTCGATGCTGTAACCGTGGGACCTGGCCAGGCGTGCCAGCTGGGTGCGGACCTTGGCGATGGGCGTGCGCTTGGCGACGATGGTCTGTTGCTTCTTGGCCGTCTTGATAAGAGCGCCCAACTGCTTGGCCGACAGGCCACTGAGATCGATGGTCATCTTTACTCCGGAAAATGGACGATGGGCATACAGCCATTCCCTGGCTAGGGCGGAATCATAATATCGCTTTATCGGATTGACAAACATTCCGGTTATTTCGATCGCTGGCCGCCGCTGGATCGGCGTGGCTCACACTTATACGCGCCGAATTCAGATTGTCAAATCAAGGCGCCGTTACGGCACCGATTCGACCGGGATATTGTCACAGGAAATGTCGAGGCCGCGTCGTCGCGACGGCCATGCAAGGAAAAAGGCCGGGATATATTCCCGGCCTTCCCGATTAACCCTGCAGGCGCGCCAGCACTGCGGCGCGGTCCAGGTTCTGCGCCTCGCCGCCGCTGCGCGCGCGGTATTCGAAGGTGCCGGCCGTCAGCCCACGCTCGGACACCACCACCCGGTGCGGAATCCCGATCAACTCGATATCCGCGAACATCGCGCCGGCACGCAGGCCGCGATCGTCGAGCACCGCGTCCAGGCCGGCCTGCTGCAGTTCGGCCAGCAGCGCCTCGCCGGCCGCGTCGATCGCCGGGTCGCGCTTGGGATTGATCACGCAGATCGCCACCGGCCATGGCGCCATCGGCGGCGGCCAGCGGATGCCGGCCTCGTCGTGGTTCTGCTCGATCGCCGCGGCGACGATGCGCGAGATGCCGATGCCGTAGCAGCCCATCGCCATCGCCACGGTCTTGCCGTTCTCGTCCAGCACGGTGGCGTCCAGCGCCTGCGCATACTGGCGCCCGAGCTGGAACACGTGGCCGACTTCGATGCCGCGCGCCAGGCGGATTTCGCCGCCGTCGTGGGCGCGCTCGCCCTCGACCACGTTGCGCAGGTCGGCCACGGCGTCCGGCTCGGGCAGGTCGCGGCCCCAGTTGACCCCGGCCAGATGGAAGCCGGCCGCGTTGGCGCCGACCACGAAATCGGCCATCGCCGCCACGTCGCGGTCGGCGACCACGCGGATCGGCTGGCGCGGGTGCAGCGGGCCGAGGAAGCCCGGTTCGCTGCCGAGGTGGGCGCGGATCTCGGCCTCGTTGGCCATGCGGTAGCCGGCCAGGCCGGCGACCTTGCCCAGCTTGATCTCGTTCACCGCGTGGTCGCCGCGCACCAGCGCCAGCACGAAGGCCTCGCCGGCCATCACCGCGACCGACTTGACCGTGCGCTGCAGCGCGATGCCGAGCAGTTGCGCCACCGCGTCGCAGGTCTTCTGGGTGGGCGTGGCGACCTTGCGCAGCGCCTCTTGCGCTGCCGGACGCGGCGCCGGATCGGCGGCGACCGCGGCCTCGACGTTGGCCGCGTAGTCCGAGCCGGTGGAGAACGCCAGCGAATCCTCGCCGGACTCGGCCAGCACGTGGAATTCCTGCGAGGCGTCGCCGCCGATGTCGCCGGAATCGGCCTGCACCGCGCGGAACTGCAGGCCCAGGCGGGTGAAGATACGGCCGTAGGCGGCCTTCATGTTCGCGTACTCGCGCGCCAGGTCCTCGTCGCTGACATGGAACGAGTAGGCGTCCTTCATCAGGAACTCGCGCGCGCGCATCACCCCGAAGCGCGGGCGGATCTCGTCGCGGAACTTGGTCTGGATCTGGTAGAAATTGACCGGCAGCTGCTTGTAGCTGCTCAGCTCCTGGCGCGCGAAGTCGGCGGCGGCCTCTTCGGCGGTGGGGCTGTAGCAGTAGTCCTGCTCCTTGCGGTCCTGCATCCGCAGCATCAGGCCGCCGAACTTCTTCCAGCGCCCGGTGGCCTCCCACAGCTCGCGCGGCTGGATGGTCGGGAACAGCACTTCCACCGCGCCGGCGCGGTTCATTTCCTCGCGCACCACCGCTTCCACCTTGCGCAGCACGCGCAGGCCCAGCGGCGACCAGGTGTACAGGCCGGAGGCGAGCTTGCGGATCATGCCGGCGCGCAGCATCAGCCGGTGGCTGACCAGCTCGGCATCGGCCGGCGTTTCCTTGGTGGTGTGCAGGTGGAACTGGGAAAGGCGCATCGAGGGGCTTCGTTGACGGCGGGCGCCCATTTTGCCAGTCATTGCCGGCGCTGCGGGAATGCAGGGCGGCCCGCGCCGCCTCGGCGCCGGCCGTGCGCACTCACTCCGCGGCGGCGGGTTGCGCGCAATAGGCCTTGATCGCGGCCTCGGCCAGGGCCTTCTGCGCGCCGCGCTGGACCTCGTCCAGCTCCACGTCCGGCTTGCCGTCGCCGTCGCGGTCGCGCATCACCTTGCCCGGCTTGGCGAGGATGTCCAGGTTCTTGCGCGCGCTCAGGCAGTTGCCGTTCTCCGCCGGCGCGGCGGCTTCGGTGGCCTCGGCCGGGGCGCCGCCGTGGCCGTCGACCCGCCGCGCCTGGTACTTGCCGCCCGGCGGCGGGCTTTGCGAATAGTGGGTGACGCCCTGCGCATCCTTCCATTGGTACAGGGTGGCGGCGCCGGCCACGCCGCTGGCGGCGAGCAGGCACAGGCAGCAAAGCCGGGTCAGGGCGCGCATCACGTTCTCCAGGGGCACGGGGGCGAGCGCCGATTGCAGCACCGGCCGTCGGACCTGGCAAGTCGATTAAACTGCCGCACATGGACCCATCCCGACCGCCTCCCCGTTCGCGCACCATCTATCTGCTGCCGAACCTGTTCACCACCGCCGGCCTGTTCTCCGGCTTCTACGCCATCATCGCCGCTGCCAACGGCCAGTTCGTGCACGCCAGCGTGGCGGTGTTCGTCGCCGCGCTGATGGACGGGCTGGACGGGCGCGTGGCGCGGCTGACCGGCACCAGCAGCGAATTCGGCGTGCAGTACGACTCGCTGGCCGATCTGGTCAGCTTCGGCATGGCCCCGGCGCTGGTGATGTACCACTGGTCGCTGTCGGCGCTGAAGTTCGATGGCAGCGTGATGGGCCGGGTCGGCTGGTCGGTGGCGTTCCTGTATGCGGCCTGCGCCGCGCTGCGCCTGGCCCGCTTCAACACCCAGGTCGGCACCGTCGACAAGCGCTGGTTCGTCGGCCTGGCCAGCCCGGCCGCAGCGGGATTGATGATGGCCTTCGTGTGGGCGTTCGCCGACGGCAATCTCGGCTGGGATGGCGAGCAGCTGCGCTACGTGGCGCTGGGCCTGACCGTGGCCGCGGCGCTGCTGATGGTCAGCCGGATCCGTTTCTGGAGCTTCAAGGGCGGTGCCGCGAAAGGCCCGCGCGCCGACCGGGTGCCGTTCCTGATGCTGGTATTGGCGCCGGTGGTGATCGCGGTGCTGGTCATCGACCTGTCGCGCGCGCTGCTGGCGATCGGGGTGCTGTACGCCTTGTCCGGTCCCTGCTACTGGCTGTGGCGGCGCTGGCGCAAGCTGCCGGACGCGACGTGAGCGAGGCGATGGCCAGCACGGCAGCCAGCGCTGCGCCGCTGTGGTCGGCCGAGCAGCACGGCTGGCTGCAGGCGTTGGGCTATACGCTGTATGTCGGGGCCGATGCCGATGTCGGCGCCGTGGTCGCGCAGGCGGCGCAGGCGGAGGTGGGCGCTGCCCCTGCCGCCGATGCGGCTGCGCCGGCGCTGCTGTCTGAGCATGCAGCGCCGGCGTCTGCGCCGCGCGCCGCAGCGCCCACGCCGGCGCAGCCGTCGCCGCGCGGGCGGGCGCCGGCCGCGCCCGCGGCCTATCCCGAGCCGCACCGCACCGCGCCGGCGCCGGCCGCGCGCCGCGCCGGGCTGCGCTTGCCCGACCGGCTGCAGATCGCACTGCTGCGCGCCTGCGCATGCAACCCGAACGATCCGGCCACGCAGGCGTTGATGGCGACCTGGCCGCTGGCCGAGCTGCGCGGCAACGCCGCCGCCAAGCGCGCGCTGTGGCCGCAGCTGCGCGCGCTGCGCAAGCAGGCGCCGCGGTGAGCGCGCTGGGTTCGGCGTCCTCGCCGGCGGCGGCGACGCTGCGCAGCTTGCGCGAAACCGACCTCGATACGGTGATGGAGATCGAGCACCGCGCCTATCCGTTCCCGTGGACGCGCGGCATCTTCCGCGACTGCCTGCAGGCCGGCTATCCGGGCTGGGTGCTGCAGGAGCAGGGCCGGATCGTCGGCTACGGCGTGATCAGCGTCGCCGCCGAGGAGGCGCACATCCTCAACGTCTGCGTCGCGCCGGAACGGCAGTCGCGCGGCTACGGCCGCCTGCTGTTGCGCGCGCTGATCAAGTACGGCGCCGACCTGGGCGCGCGCCGCGTGTTCCTGGAAGTGCGCCCGTCCAATCCCGGCGCGATCGCGCTGTACCACAGCGAAGGCTTCAACGAGATCGGCCGCCGCCCGCGCTACTACCCGGCGGCGAACGGTCGCGAGGACGCGCTGGTGATGGCGATCGAGCTGTTCTTCGAAGGCATGTCGTAGCGGGCGCAGCCGTCCTGCTGCTGGCGCCGTGCCGGCATGGCGGCATGCCAGCCGCTCCGATCGCAGCCTGGCGCTGGCTTTTTTCCGCAGGTTTCTGGAGTGCATTGCGCGTTTGCGCAATGTCGCGACTTGTCGTCGGGACAGCATTGTTGTCCCGCAGCGGAAGCCGGCGAATAAGGCCTGCCGCGCGCAGGTTTTGCTGGATGCCTTCCCCATATCGCAGCGCCGAATACGCGCGCGGCGCATTTGCCTCTTCCCAAGCCGAACCCACTCCCTACAGTGCGCGCCTCTTCGGCGCTGCGTCCTTCAACGGCATGACGCGCAGTTGTCCGAAGGGACAGCGAATGCGCTCGGGTCACGCGCTCTCCGCGATGCGGAACGCGCCGCGAGCGCGACGACTCCACTCATGCTCACGAGGTCCCAGGATGAAGACACAGTCCCTCATCGCACCGTTCCCGTGCACGCCGGTCCGCGCGCTCGCGTTCGTACTCTGTTTCGCAGGCGCGGCCGGCAGCGCCCATGCCGATGCCAGCCTGGAGGTCGCCACTACCGGTTGGGCGATGCAGAACGGCGGCACCAAGGGCGGTTCCAGGGCTGCGGCCGCCAACGTCTACAGCGTCAGCACCGCCGCGCAGCTGAAGGCCGCGCTGACGGCCAGCGTCGGCAGCAACGGCCGCATCATCAAGATCAACGGCATCGTCGATGTCAGCGAAGGCAAGGCCTATACCACCACCGCGGACATGGAGAGCCGCGCGCGCCTGGACATTCCCACCAAGACCACGCTGATCGGGGCCGGTTCCAATGCGCAGATCCGCGAGGCCTACCTGTACGTCAAGGCCAACGACGTGATCATCCGCAACCTCACCATCGAGAACCCGTGGGATCCGCAGCCGGTGTGGGATCCGGACGACGGCAGCGACGGCAACTGGAATGCCGAGTACGACGGGCTGACCATCGAAGGCGCCAGCAACGTGTGGGTGGACCACGTCACCTTCACCGACGGGCGCCGCACCGACGACCAGAACGGCACCGCCAACGGCCGCCCCAAGCAGCACCACGACGGCGCGCTGGACGTGAAGAAGGGCGCCAACTACGTGACCATCTCGTACTCGGCGTTCAAGTCGCACGAGAAGAACAACCTGATCGGCTCCAGCGACAGCGCCTCCGGCACCGACAGCGGCAAGCTGAAGGTGACCATCCACAACACCCTGTTCGAGAACATTTCCGGGCGCGCGCCGCGGGTGCGCTTCGGCCAGGTGCATCTGTACAACAACTACCACGTCGGCAGCGCCAGCCACGCGGTGTACCCGTTCTCGCACGCGCACGGCGTCGGCAAGGAGTCGAAGATCTTCTCCGAGAACAACGCCTTCGACATCAGCGGGGTCAGCAGCTGCGACAAGATCGCCGCCAACTACGGCGGCAGCGTGTACCGCGATTTCGGCTCGCTGCTCAACGGCAAGGCGCTGACCTGCTCGTGGAACAACAGCATCGGCTGGACGCCGCCGTACACCTATGCGCTGCTGCCGACGAACAAGGTGGCGAGCGACGTCAAGGCCAAGGCGGGTGCCGGCAAGCTCTGAGGGATGTGTGCCGCCGCCAGATTCCGGGCGGCGGCATGCAGGACATTGTGGGAGCGACTTCAGTCGCGACGGGCACTACCGATAAAGCCCGTCGCGACTGAAGTCGCTCCCACAACTTGCCGGCCATCGAGAACAAAACGCGCCTGCCGACGCACATCGCCACCCGGTGCGGATACCGGCAGCGGCAGGTGCCAGAACCCTACAGCTTGGCGCGCTGCTCGCGCAGGCCGGCCAGCTGCGTGGTCCAGTCGGCCAGGCGCGCGCGCTCCTGCTCGACCACCGCCGCCGGGGCGTTCTGCACGAAGGTGGCGTTGCCGAGCTTGCCGGTGCACTTGCCGATCTCCGCGTCCACGCGCTTGATCTCCTTGTCCAGGCGGCTGCGCTCGGCGTCCAGGTCGACCAGGCCCTGCAGCGGCACCAGCAGCCGCAGCTCGCCGACGATCGCCGCCGCGGCCGGCGGTGCGTCCTGCGCTGCGTCCAGCCACTGGATCGCCTCCAGCCGCAGCAGGAACGTCAGCTGCGAGGCGAAGCGCTGCACCCGTGCGCGGTCCTCGGCGTGCCCGCCCTGCAGCAGCAGCGGCACCCGCTTGGACGGCGGCACGTTGAGTTCGCTGCGCACCCGGCGCAGCGCCGAGACCATCGCCTTGAGCCACTCGATGTCGGCTTCGGCGCCGGCATAGGCGGCCACGTCCAGCGCGCCGGCAAGCGGATACGGCTGCAGCGAGATGGTCGGCGCGGCGATGCCCAGGCGCGGTGCCACCTGCTGCCACAGTTCCTCGGTGACGAACGGGGTCAGCGGGTGCAGCAGGCGCAGCAGCGTCTCCAGCACCTGCAGCAGGGTGTGGCGGGTGCTGTCGGCGGCCGCGGCATCGTCGCCGTTCAACGCAGGCTTGGCCAGCTCCAGGAACCAATCGCAGAATTCGTTCCAGGCGAACTCGTACAGGCACTGCGCCAGCAGGTCGAAGCGGTAGGCGGCGTAGTGCGCCTGCGCCTCGGCGGCGACCTTGTCCAGCCGCACCAAAATCCACTTCTCGGCATCGGTGACCGGCGCGTGCTTGCCCGGGTCCAGATGCAAAGCGGTGTCCGCATGGTTCGCCATCTGGGCGCGTGGCGACGCGTTCGTCGCTGTCGCAGCCCCGGGATCCTCGGGGCGCGTGTTCATCAGCACGAAGCGGCTGGCATTCCACAGCTTGTTGCAGAAGTTCTTGTAGCCCTCGGCGCGGCCCAGGTCGAACTTGATGTCGCGGCCGTGGCCGGCCAGCGCGGCGATGGTGAAGCGCAGCGCGTCGGCGCCGTGGGCGATGATGCCCTCGGGGAATTCCTTGCGCGTGGCCTTCTCGATCTTCTCGGCCATGCGCGGCTGCATCAGCCCGCTGGTGCGCTTGGCGACCAGGTCCTCGATGCCGATGCCGTCGATGATGTCCAGCGGGTCGAGCACGTTGCCCTTGGACTTGGACATCTTCTGCCCGTCCTTGTCGCGGATCAGGCCGGTGATGTACACGTCGTGGAACGGCACCTGGCCGGTGAAGCTGTCGGTGGCCATGATCATCCGCGCCACCCAGAAGAAGATGATGTCGAAGCCGGTGACCAGCACGCTCGACGGCAGGTAGCGCGCGAAGCCGCGCTCGGCCATCGCCTGCGGATCCGGCCAGCCCATCGTCGAGAACGGCCACAGCTGCGAGGAGAACCAGGTCTCCAGCACGTCGCTGTCCTGGTGCAGGGCGATCTCGGCGCCGAGGCCGTTCTTCGCGCGCGCCTGCGCCTCGTCGCGGCCGACGTAGCAATTGCCGGCGTCGTCGAACCACGCCGGAATGCGATGGCCCCACCACAGCTGGCGGCTGATGCACCAGTCCTGGATGTTTTCCATCCAGTGGCGATAGGTGTTGATCCAGTTCGGCGGCACGAACTTGACCTGGCCCGACTCGACCAGCTCCAGGCCGCGTTTGGCCAGCGCGTCCATCTTCACGAACCACTGGTCGGTGAGGTAGGGCTCGATCACCTGGCCGGTGCGGTCGCCGCGCGGCACCTGCAGCTTGTGCGGCTTGGTCTCGACCAATCGACCTTCGTCTTCTAGATCGGCTAGGATAAGTTTGCGAGCCTCGTACCGGTCAAGGTTCCAATATTTTTCAGGAATTCCGATATCGAAAGGTAGAGCATCGCGCTCCCGAGTCAGAATCGGATCGCGGGGATTTTCAGTATTGCGCCGCTCACGATAGCTAGATATCCCGATAATCTTCGCGTCTGGTGTGAGGATGTTGATCATCGGCAGCCCATGCCGCACGCCAACCTGGTAATCATTGAAATCGTGCGCCGGCGTCACCTTGACCACGCCGGTGCCGAACGCGCGGTCCACGTAGTCGTCGCCGATCACCGGCACCTGGCGGCCGGTCAGTGGCAGCGTCACCGTCCTGCCGATCAGGTGCGCGTAGCGCGCATCTTCCGGGTGCACCATCACCGCGGTGTCGCCGAGCAGGGTTTCCGGGCGCGTGGTGGCCACTACCAGATAGTCGCGGGTCTCGCGCAGGGTCTCGTTGCCGTCGGCATCATGCTCGACGTGTTCGTAGCTGGCGCCGTCTTCGAGCGTGTAGGCGATCGACCACAGGAAGCCGTCTTCCTCGACGTTCTCCACTTCCAGGTCGGAGATCGCGGTCTTCAGCACCGGGTCCCAGTTGACCAGGCGCTGGCCGCGGTAGATCAGGCCCTGCTCGTGCCAGCGCACGAACGCCTCGACCACCGCCGCCGACGGCTGCGGGTCCATGGTGAAGGTGCTGCGCGACCAGTCGCTGGAGGTGCCCAGGCGACGCATCTGCCGCTCGATGATGTCGCCCGACTGCGCCTTCCATTCCCACACCTTGGCGATGAAGCCCTCGCGCCCCAGCGAGTCGCGGGTCTCGCCCTTGCCTGCCAGCGCCAGGTTGCGCGACACCACCATCTCGGTGGCGATGCCGGCGTGGTCGCTGCCGACCTGCCACAGCGTGTCGAAGCCGCGCATGCGGTGGTAGCGCACCAGCGCGTCCATCAGCGTCTGCTGGAAGGCGTGGCCCATGTGCAGGGTGCCGGTCACGTTGGGCGGCGGCAGCAGCACCGTGTACGCCTCGCCCTGCCCGGACGGCTTGAAGTAGCCGGCCGCTTCCCACTGGGCGTACAGGCGCGATTCGAAGGAGGTGGGGTCGTAGCTGGGGGCGAGTTGGGTCATGGCGGAACCGGGAAATGAATGCGAAGAAATAAGTGCGCGTAGGAATGTAATGTTGGCTTCTGCGTCGCTAGTTGACTTGCGCCAACTTCCGTATTCCATCCCGGAACTTGCGGAAGCTTGGAGATTGATTGCGTTCCACGTCCATCCTTGGGCCGATCTGGCTGGCCCATGCATGTTTGACCTCACCGGGCAACGGCCACCCTGCTTTGCGGATCGCGATCGAACCGCCAGGGTGGATGGCATCCGCCAACAGTTCCCAGGTGCCGCAGATGCTGTCTTGCTGGTAGTTGGCAAGAATGTCTTTCCGCGCTTTTGGATAGGCGGCAAGAAGCGCCTGCCTGTCGCCTAGTAGCCAGGCTTCCATTTCCTCGATTGCCAGACGAAACAGCGTGTTGGGCTTTGCATGGCAGCGCGCCAGAACGTCCTTCAGTTCCTTCAGGAACGCGCTGCAGTCACGTTGGTCGGTGTCCACGACGACGACGACCGCATCGATGCCTGGCGTATTGCCGTAGCCATTTAGCACTCCGGGCAATTGGTTCAGCAGTGCTCGCTTTGCGGGGTCCGATGCGGTTGAAAGACCGCGGGGGATCCGGCCAATGGTCTTGTAGTCGATAATGCGCCAGGTGTGCGGCTGCCCATGTTGGCCGATGACCCGAGGCAGGAGAATTTCGATCAGCTTCGCTCCGGAACTGTCCTCCACCAAGACTTCGATGTGCATGCTTATTTCGTGTCCAGATAGTCGCTGTACCACAGGCCGCCCAACGGCAATCCCTCATCCACCAGGTTGCGCACCAGTTCTATGTCCGAAGCACGACGAATGTTCGAGAAACCGTCGCTGCTCTTTTCGAGGATCCACACTTCCGTTGGGGACAGCGCGTCCACGAAATAGGGTTGGTGCGTGGTGACGAAAATCTGGGGCGCGTTCTTCTTCCCGGTCGCATGGTTGCGCAGTTCGTGTGCGAGCGCGTCGAGCAGACGGTGGTACAGCCCGTTTTCGGGTTCCTCGATGCAGATGAATGGCGGTGGGTCGGGATCTTCCATCAGCAGCAGGTAGGCGAAGATCTTCAATGTGCCATCGGACATCTGGCCTGCATAGAATGGATCGGCGAATGCGCCATCGTTGAACTGCAACAGTACTCGCTTGTCTTCTGTCACTGTCGTGCTGATGCTGTGCACGCCAGGAATCTTGGTGGCGATACGGTCCAGGATCGACTGGAAGCGCTCCTTGTGCTCGCGCTCCATGTACTGCACGACATTGCCGAGGTTCTCGCCATGGATGTCGAGATGCCGTTGCGGTCCGGCCGTTGGAATCGAGCGGGCGGCATCCGGATGAAAGTACGACAGGTACCAGCCCTTCAGGAAGTCACGGAAGCGCTTGATGCGCGGGTGTTCTTTCAGCGTTCCGAGCGTGGCGATGCCCAATTGCCGCAGATCGGTCAGTTCGACGTCTTCCTGTGCGCGGTCTTCCTCGCCACTGGCGGTTTCCACTGCCTCTTCGCCTGCCCAGACCTTGCCGACGCCATGGTGCAGGCGTAGGAACGGATAGGGCCTACCGCGCTTCTGTCCCTTGCGGCGCTGTTTAAGGACCTCGGACTCCACGAACGGCCGGCCGCTGCTGTCCAGATTGATGGCCAACTCGTATGTGATGGGGCGTTCGCCCTTCGCCTCGCGATAGTAGATCTCGAACCGAATGGGTTCTTCGATCCCTTGTGAACGCATCCGCTCAAAACCGCCACGTTGTTTGGCGTCGCATGCCGACTCCACGTTGGTGGATAAACAATCGGCGACAAAGCCAAAAGCATCGAACAGGGTGCTTTTACCCGCGCCGTTCTTGCCAATGACAACTGTGAAGGGCGTCAACGGATCGCTTTGCTGCTCGGTGGAGAGCCTTCCTAGCGTAATGTCACGCAGTGCCCGGTAGTTGCGAACACGGAACCCTTCGATCAGCGCCATTGCATTGCCTCACATGTCGTATTTGCTGAGTTCGAAGCCCAGCGCCTTGTACTGCTTCCAGCGCTCGCGCAGCGGCGCGCGCGCGGCCGGGTCGGCCGGCACCACTTCCAGCACGCGCTCGCAGGCGCCGAGGTAGGCGTCGTCGCGCAGGTTGATGACCAGCGCGCGCGCCGGCGCCTCCACCCCGGGCGGGGCGATCAGCACCTGCGCCTCTTCCTCGTCGACATCGGCGCCGGCGATCTGGTGCGGGATGTAGGCGTCGTCGTCGAACGCCCACAACAGTTCGTCCAGTTCCTCGGCCTGCGTCTGGTCGCGCGCCAGCACCAGCGTCCACAGGTTGGCGTCGTTGGCCTTGCGCGCCAGCTCGCAGACCAGCCGCAGCGGTTCGGTGAGGAAGCGCGGCTTGGCGATCAGGTAGAAATCGGCGCGCATCAGAAGAGCGGGGAACGGGGAATAGGGAATAGGGAATGGGAACAGCCGGCGGCGGCGAGTGCGCCGTGCGCGGTTGGGTCAGACAGAGCGCTTTTCACGATTCCCGATTCCCCATTCTCAATTCCCGACCGCAACGCGGTCCAGCAACCACTGGCTCAACAACCCCACCGGGCGCCCGGTGGCCATGCCGCGCTTGCCTTCGTCGCTGGCCACGCCGGCGATGTCCAGGTGCGCCCAGCGCTGGCCCTCGGTGAAGCGCGACAGGAAGCAGCCGGCGGTGATGGCGCCGGCCCAGCGGCCGCCGATGTTGTAGACGTCGGCGAAGCTGGAATCGAGCAGGCCCTGGTATTCGTCCCACAGCGGCAGGCGCCAGGCGCGGTCGAACACGTGCTCGCCGGCGGCCAGCAGTTCGTTGGCCAGGTCGTCGTGCTTGCTCATCAGGCCGGCGGTCTGGTGGCCGAGGGCGACCATGCAGGCGCCGGTGAGGGTGGCCACGTCGATCAGCGCCTCGGGGTTGAAGCGTTCGGCGTAGGTCAGCGCGTCGCACAGGATCAGGCGGCCTTCGGCGTCGGTGTTGCCGACCTCGATGGTCTTGCCGGACATGCTGGTGATCACGTCGGAGGGGCGGTAGGCGTCGCCGTCGATCGCGTTCTCCACCGCCGGCACCACCACCACCAGGTTCAGCGGCAGGCGCGCGCTGGCGGTGGCGACGAAGGTGCCGATGACGTTGGCGCCGCCGCACATGTCGTACTTCATCTCCTCGATGCCGCCCTGGGTCTTCAGGTTGACGCCGCCGGTATCGAAGGTGATGCCCTTGCCGACCAGCACATAGGGCTTGGCGTCGCCGCCGCCGTTCCACTTCAGCACCAGCAGCCGCGGGCGGTTGGCCGAGCCGCGCGCCACCGCCAGCAGCGAACCCATGCCCAGCTCCTGCATCTGGGTCTCGTCGAGGATCTCGGCCGCGGCGCCGTCGATGCCATGGGCGAACGCCGCCGCGGTCTCGGCCAGGTAGGCCGGGGTGCACAGGTTCGGCGGCAGGTTGCCGAGCTCGCGGGCGAAGGTCACGCCGGCGGCGATGGCCTGGCCCTGGGCCAGCGCGGTGACGTCTTCGCCAAGCACGGCCAGGCTGGCCAGGCCGCTGTCGTCGGGCTTCTTCTTGCCCAGGGTGGCGGTGTAGCGGTAGCAGGTGTGGTCGCTGGCGATCACCGCCTGGCGGATCGCCCAGGCCCGGTCGCGGCCCTTGACCTCCAGTTCGGACAGGGTGAATAGCGCGGTGGCCGCCGGCCCGCTCTTCAGCGCGCGCGCCGCGTCGCCGACCGCCTTCAGGTACTGCGGCACGCCGAACTTGGCGGCCTCGCCCAGGCCGACCACGAGCACGCGCGGCGCGCTCACCCCCGGCAGGTCGTGCAGCAGCGCGCTGGCGCCGGTCTTGCCGCTGAGGTCGCCGCGGCCGGCCAGGGCCGTCAGGCGTCCGCCGCTGGCCGTATCCAGGGCCTGGGCGGCGGGCGACAGGCGCTTGTCGGCGAACACGCCGACGACGATGCAATCGAACGCCGCAGTAGCCGGGGCGTCGTGGTTCAGGGTGAATTCCAGGGCCATTGATCAGATTCCGTTGGCAAATCCGTACAATCGCGGGCTGTTTACGTCCAGCCGGGTTAGGCTGGCTCCGCCGCGAACGAATCCGAGAGTTTAAATCAACCCACCCCCATGCCGAAGCTCGATCGATACCTGCTGCGCGATTTCATCCAGAGCTTCCTGGCCACCCTCATCGTCCTGCTGGTGGTCAGCGTCGGCGGCGTGCTGGTCGACATCCTGGGCAACATCGCCGATGGCCGCATCCCGGCCAAGTTGCTGTTCTCCCAGTTGGGCCTGCAGTTCGTGGTGTACCTGCCGCTGATCCTGCCGCTGGCGCTGATGCTGGGCCTGCTGCTGGCGCTGGCGCGGCTGTACCGCGACTCGGAGATGGCGGTGATCGCCGCCATCGGCGTCGGCCCGCGGCGCCTGCTGCGGCCGATCCTGATGCTGGTGGTGCCGGTGGTGGCCCTGGTCGGGCTGTGCTCGCTGTGGCTGGGCCCCTGGGCCGACCGCACCGCCGACCGGCTGATCGACGAGGCCAACCGCAGCCTGCTGATGGCCGGGCTGGAGGCCGGGCGCTTCACCCCGCTGTCCGACGGCGGCATCGTCTACATCAGCACCCTGTCCGGCGACGGTACCAAGCTGGGCAAGGTGTTCATGCAGCGGCAGAAGGACGGCCGCCTGGACGTGGTCACCGCGCAGCGCGGCGCGATGTTCTTCGAGGGCAAGGCCGACCGCTACCTGCGCCTGGAGGATGGCTACCGCGTGGAGGGCCCGCTGGCCGGCGACGGCATGGACTACCGGCTGATGCGCTACGCCAGCAACGACGTGGCCCTGCCCGACCGCAGCGAGGCGCGCAAGGACGACGATCCGGAGCTGCTGCCCACCGCCAAGCTGATCGGCGACCCGCGCCCGCAGGCCAATGCGCAGCTGCACGCGCGCATCGCGCCGCCGCTGCTGGCGCTGGCCTTCGCCCTGCTGACCCTGCCGCTGTCGCGCAGTTCGCCGCGGCAGCAGCGCTACGGCCGGATCATGCTGGCGTTCCTGGCCTACCTGGTCGGCACCAACCTGATGTTCATCGGCACCCAGTGGCTGAGCACCGACAAGCTGCCGCGCGCGCTGGGCCTGTGGTGGCTGACCGTGCCGCTGCTGGTGCTGGCGGTGTGGACCTATCTGCGCGACGGCCACCTGTCGCGGCCGCGGAGGCAGACGGCATGAGGCTGCGTCCGCACCTGCACGACGTCTACGTCGGCCGCGCCGTGCTCGGCACCGTCCTGCTGACCTGGGCGGTCCTGCTCGGGCTCGACGTGATCATGGCCTTGTCCAACGAATTCAAGGACATCGGCAAGGGCAGCTACAGCCTCGGCCACGCCGTGGCGTTTGTCGCCTACACCGTGCCGCGGCGCGCCTACACCCTGTTCCCGACCGGCGCCGTGATCGGCGTGCTGATGGGCCTGGGGCAGCTGGCGGCGACCTCCGAACTGACCGCGCTGCGCGCGCTGGGCCTGTCGCGGCCGCGGCTGAGCGTGGCCGCGGCGGCGACGATGTTGCTGCTGACCGTGGCGATGGTGTTCAGCGGCGAGACCCTGGCGCCGTGGGCGCAGAACCAGGCCGACACGATCAAGGCCAACGCCAAGTACAACGGCAACATGAGCATGGCCCGCTATTCCGGGGTGTGGGCGCGCGAGGGCGACACCTTCCTCAACGCGCAGGCCGGCGAGGAACACCTGGAAGGCAACGGCGGCACCTGGCTGGAGTTGCGCGACGTGCGCCTGTACACGCTGGACCAGGACGGCCGCCTGGCCTCGCTGACCCACGCCACCACCGCCGAGCACCGCAACAGCAGCTGGACGCTGAAACAGGTGTACCGCGACAGCTTCGCCGAGCGCGCGGTGCAGCGCGAGACCTTCGACAGCCTGCCATGGGCCTCGCGGCTGGACGCCGCCGCGCTGGCCTCGGGCCTGGCCAAGCCGCGCAACCTGTCCGCGCACGATCTGCACACCAGCATCGAGTACCGGCGCCGCAACGGCCTGGACGCGCGCGACTACGAGGACCAGTACTGGAGCCGCTGGTTCTATCCGGTCAACGTGCTGGCGCTGTGCTTCGCCGCCATTCCGTTCGCGTTCGGCGCGCTGCGCAGCGGCGGCATGGGCAAGCGCCTGTTCCTGGGCATCCTGTTCGCGCTGGTGTTCTGGCTGCTGCAGCTGTTCTTCGGACGCATGGCCGGCGCGCTCAAGTTCGACTACCGCATCGCCTACGCCCTGCCGCCGCTGGTGATGCTGACCGTGTCGTGGCTGCTGTTCCGCAAACGCAGCAGTTGAGCGCGCCGATGGGGAGTGGTCAGGGCTTGTGCTTCGGAAGTCGAACCAACCGAGTGCCGCTGGCGCGGTCGTGCCACGTCAACCGTTCGCGATCGAACAGCGCCCACCAGAACCCCAGTCCGCCCAGCAGCAGCGACAGCGTGCCGACCAGGTAGCGCCGCCACAGCGCGCCCCAACTCGGCGTGCCGCCATCGGCGCCGTGCAGGCGCAGCCGCCACGGGCGCATGCCCAGGGTCTGGCCGCCGCGGCGCCAGCTCAGCGTGGCGTACAGTCCGGCGGCCAGCCAGCAGCACAGCCACAACAGCCATTGCAAGGCGCTGAACGGAGCGATGTTCTCGCGCGGCGCGTGGCCTTCGAGGGTGTAGCCCAGGGTGAACAGCGCGGAGATCGCGAACCACAGCGCCAGCACCGGCCAGGCATCGTAGAACAGCGCCAGCAGCCGCCACGGCAGCAGTGCGCGCGGGCGGGAAGCGGTGGCGGTGGACGCGGCGGTCATCGCCACAGCTTAGCGGCAGCGCCACCGGCGCGTCACCGACCTGCGCCGCGGTCGTCTTGCGCCGCAGCGCGCAAAGGCCAGGCTTTTGCCGAATCCCGCGCGCTCTTCGGCGGCCGCAGGCTGGCCATCCCGAGTCCCGAGTCCCGTAAGCTTCCCCCATGCCCGACCTCCGCACCCCCGCCGAACGCCGCCAGCAGGCGCAACGGCTCGCCCCGCTGCGCGATGCCGATGCCGCCGCGATCCAGCAGTTCCTGGACACGGCCTGGGCCGAGCAGGGCCTGGCGCGGCAAAGCCTCGACAGCTACCGGCGCGACCTGGAAGGCTTCGCGCGCTGGCGCGACGGTGCCGGCGGCGGCCTGCCCGGGGCCGATCGCCAGGCCCTGTTCGACTACCTGGCCTGGCGCACCCGGCTGGGCTATTCGCAGCGCAGCAACGCGCGCTGGCTGTCGTCGCTGCGCGCGTTCTTCGCCTTGCGCCTGCGCCGTGGCGAGCGCAGCGACGACCCGACCGCGCTGCTGGACCCGCCGAAGCTGCCGCGTTCCCTGCCCAAGGCGCTGGCCGAGAGCCAGATCGACGCACTGCTGGCGACGCCGGACGACACCGCTCCCACCGGCCTGCGCGACCGCGCCATGCTCGAGCTGATGTACGCCGCCGGGCTGCGCGTCAGCGAACTGGTGAACCTGCCGGCGAACGCGGTGAACCTGCGCCAGGGCGTGCTGCGGGTCACCGGCAAGGGCAGCAAGGAGCGCCTGGTGCCGCTGGGCGAGGAATCGCAGCACTGGCTGCAGCGCTACCTGGACACGGCGCGGCCGGCGCTGGCGGCGGGGCAGGCGGTGCCGGCCAGCGACGGCACCGTGCCGATGTTCATCGATGCGGCGCGGCACCCGCTGAGCCGGCAGCAGTTCTGGGGCCTGGTCAAGCGCTATGCGGCGCTGGCCGGCATCGACCCGGCCTCGGTCAGCCCGCACGGCCTGCGCCACAGCTTCGCCACCCACCTGCTCAACCGCGGCGCCGACCTGCGCGCGCTGCAGATGCTGCTCGGCCACAGCTCGCTGTCCACCACCCAGATCTACACCCTGGTGGCGCGCGAGCACCTGCAGAAGCTGCACAGCAAGCACCATCCGCGCGGCTGAGGCGCGCGGCCGGCGCGCGCGCCGGCAGCAGCCCGCTCAGCCTGTCTACATGGAGCGGAGCAGGGGGTATGCGACAATCCAGCCGGTTCGCAGCCCTCATGGATAGCCAATGCTCCGTCTTGCTCTTTTTGCGCTGCTGGGCGCCACGTCCCTTTCCGCCTGCGCGCAGCCGGCTTCGCCCACCGGCGCCGCCGCCGCCCCGGCCAAGCCGGCCGCCGCGCCTGCCGGTGCCCCGGGCGAGCAGCGCGTGCGTGCGGCGCTGCTGCAGCTGGATCCGAACTTCAAGCCCGACTTCATCGGCGCCGCGCCGTTCCCGGGCTTCCGCGAAGTGGTGGTCGGCGGGCAGGTGCTGTACGTGTCCGACGACGGCCGCTACCTGTTCCAGGCGCAGCCGTTCGACATCCAGGAAAGGCAGTTCGCCTCCAGCGAGGGCCTGCTGAGCTACCGCCGCAAGCTGCTCGAGTCGGCGCCGCGCACCGAGCGCATCGTGTTCGCCCCGGCCAACCCGAAGTACACCATCAGCGTGTTCACCGACATCGAATGCGGCTACTGCCGCAAGCTGCACAGCGAGATCGCCGAGCTCAACAAGCAGGGCATCGCGGTGGAGTACCTGGCGTTCCCGCGCATGGGCCTGGGCAGCCAGGACTACAAGGACATGGTCGCGGTGTGGTGCGCGGCCGACAAGAAGAAGGCGCTGACCGAGGCCAAGGCCAGCGGCAAGGTGCCGGGCGCGGCCAGCTGCAAGAACCCGGTGACCATGCAGTACACCCTGGGCCAGCGCCTGGGCGTCAACGGCACCCCGGCGATCTTCGCCGCGGACGGCACCCAGCTCGGCGGCTACCTGCCGCCGGCGCAGCTGCGCGAGGCGCTGGACAAGCGTGCGGCCGAGGCGGGTCGGGCGGGCGGTGGTCGCTGAAAGGCCGGGAATGGGGAATAGGGAATCGGGACTCGGAAAAGCGCGTCCCGGGCAGGTGATCCGCTGACGGAGACGGTCCGTCTTGCGGGCGTTAGTTACTGATCGGATTGGAATTTTTCCGGTCGCCGGAAACTGCTTTTGCGAGTCCCGAGTCCCCGGTACCGAGTCCCGGCTACACTACGCAGCCCGTTACCTCACACGGTTCCCCGGACATGATCGTCCTCGAGGGCGCTTTCGCCCTTTCGCCGTTCCGCCGCGCTCGGCTCGAAACCCGCCTGCAATCCGTCGTTCCCGGTCTGCGCATCGCCGGCGCCTGGCACGTGTATTTCATCGACAGCGCCGCCGACGGCGCGGTGGATACCGCCGCCGCGCAGCGCATCCTGCAGGCGCCGGCCGCGCCGGCCGTGGCCGCGGTGGGCACCTGCTCGCGCTACGTGGTGCCGCGGCTGGGCACCCGTTCGCCGTGGTCGAGCAAGGCCACCGAACTGGTGCGCGGCGCCGGCCTGGCGATCCGCCGCGTGGAGCGCGGCACCCGCCTGGACCTGGCCGGCTGGCCGCAAGACGCCATCCAGCAGGCCGCGCTGGCCAAGCTGCTGCACGACCCGATGACCCAGTCGTTGCTGGACGGCGCGGAACAGGCGCAGGCGCTGTTCCAGGCGCTGGCGCGCGGCGACGTGGAGCGCATCGCGCTGGACCAGCTGGACGCGGCCAACGCGCGGCTGGGCCTGGCCCTGGCCCAGGACGAGATCGACTACCTGCGCCAGCGCTTCGGCGAACTCGGCCGCGATCCGGCCGACGTCGAGCTGATGATGTTCGCGCAGGCCAACTCCGAGCACTGCCGGCACAAGATCTTCAACGCCAGCTGGAGCATCGACGGCAAGGAGCAGGAACGCTCGCTGTTCCGGATGATCAAGCACACCCACCAGCAGACCCCGCAGCACACGCTCAGCGCGTACAGCGACAATGCGGCGGTGGTGGAGGGGCATCCGGCCGCGCGCTACCGCCCGGACCCGGCCAGCGGCGAGTACCGCAGCGAGGCGGTGACGCCGTCGGCGTTCTGCATCAAGGTCGAGACCCACAACCACCCGACCGCGATCGCGCCGTTCCCGGGCGCCTCCACCGGCGCCGGCGGCGAGATCCGCGACGAGGGCGCCACCGGCCGCGGCGGCAAGCCCAAGGCCGGCCTGACCGGCTTCAGCGTCTCGCACCTGCGCATCCCCACGCTGCCGCAGCCTTGGGAAGCCGAGCGCCCGTTGAACCCGCGCATGGCCCCGGCGCTGGAGATCATGCTCGAGGCCCCGCTCGGCGCCGCCGCGTTCAACAACGAATTCGGCCGGCCCAACCTGCTCGGCTACTTCCGCAGCTTCGAACTGCCGGAGACGCAGGAGCTGACCCGCGCCTACGACAAGCCGATCATGCTCGCCGGCGGCCTCGGCGCGATCGATCGCATCCAGGTCGAGAAGATCCGCCTGCAGCCGGGCGATGCGGTGATCGTGCTCGGCGGCCCGGCGATGCTGATCGGCCTGGGCGGCGGCGCGGCCAGTTCGGTGGCCTCCGGCGACAGCGCCGAGGACCTGGATTTCGCCAGCGTGCAGCGCGACAACCCGGAGATGGAGCGGCGCGTGCAGGAGGTCATCGACCGCTGCGTGGCGCTGGGCGCGGACAACCCGATCCGCTGGTTCCACGACGTCGGCGCCGGCGGCCTGTCCAACGCCATTCCCGAACTGCTGCACGACTCCGGCGTGGGCGGCCTCATCGATCTGGACCGCGTGCCCAGCGACGACCCGTCGCTGTCGCCGCTGCAGCTGTGGTGCAACGAATCGCAGGAGCGCTACGTGCTCGGCGTGCCGCAGGCGCGCCTGGCCGAATTCGCCGCGATCTGCGAACGCGAGCGCTGCCCGTTCGCCGCGGTCGGCGTGGCCACCGCCGAGGAACGACTCGTCGTGGGCTATGGCGTCTTCGGCGCCGGGAATGGAGAACCGGGAATCGGGAATGGTGAACAGCCAGCCGAACCCGCTTCTCCCCATTCCCCATTCCCGATTCCCCATTCCCAGCACCCGATCGACCTACCCATGGACGTGCTCTTCGGCAAGCCGCCGAAGATGCACCGCGCTGCGCGGCAGCCGCCGGCGCCGCGCTGGCCGGAGCTGGACACCGACACGCTGGACCTGCGCGACGCCGGGTTGCGCGTGCTGGCGCATCCGACGGTGGCGGCGAAGAGTTTCCTGGTCACGATCGGCGACCGCAGCGTCGGCGGGCTGACCGCGCGCGAGCAGATGATCGGTCCGTGGCAGCTGCCGCTGGCCGATTGCGCGATCACCCTGGCCGGGTTCGATACCCACGCCGGCGAAGCGTTGGCGATCGGCGAGCGCACCCCGCTGGCGCTGCTCGATGCCGCCGCCGCGGCGCGCATGGCGGTCGGCGAGGCGATCACCAACCTGTGCGCGGCGCCGGTCGAGGCGCTGGCCCAGGTCAAGCTGTCGGCGAACTGGATGGCCGCGGCCAACCACGCCGGCGAGGACGCGCGGCTGTACGCCGCGGTCAAGGCGGTGGGCATGGAGCTGTGCCCGCAGCTGGACCTGAGCATTCCGGTCGGCAAGGATTCGTTGTCGATGCAGGCGCAGTGGAATGTGGCCGGGAATCGGGAATCGGGAATCGGGAATGGGGAAGAGCGTGACGCTTCCGCGACCGGTGCCGTCGCTTCTCCGATTCCCGATTCCCCATTCTCCAGTCCCGGCGCAACGCACAAAAGCGTTTCCCCCGTCTCCCTGATCGTCTCCGCGTTCGCGCCGGTCGCCGATGCGCGTGCGCAGCTGACGCCGTTGCTGGCGCGCGAGGCAGAGAGCGAGCTGTGGCTGATCGGGCTGGGCGGCGGCAAGCAGCGCCTGGGCGGTTCGGTGCTGGCGCAGGTGCATGCCGAGGGCGGCTTGCCGGCGTTCGGCGGCGCGGTGCCGGACCTGGACGATGCGCAGCGGCTGCGCGCGTTCTTCGAACTGATCCGCGATGCGCGCGCGGCCGGGCTGTTGCTGGCCTACCACGACCGCAGCGACGGCGGCGCCTTCGCCACCCTGTGCGAGATGGCGTTCGCCTCGCGCCGGGGCCTGGAGATCAATCTCGACGCCTGGGGCGACGATCCGTTCCGCAGCCTGTTCAACGAGGAACTGGGCGCGGTGGTGCAGGTCGCCAACGAGGACCGCGCCGCGTTCGCCGACCTGATCGAGCGGCACGCGCTGACCGAGTGCGCGCAGCGCATCGCCCGCCCCAGCACCGCCGCGGTGGTGCGCGTGGGGCTGGCCGGCAAGACCCTGGTCGAATGGCGCTGGGAGGAGCTGTTCGACGCGTGGTGGTCGGCGAGCCATGCCATGCAGAAGCTGCGCGACAACCCCGACAGCGCCGACGAGGAGCGCGCGGTGGCGCGCGATTTCGCCGCGCCGGGCTTGAAGCCGAAGCTGGCCTTCGACCCGGCCGAGGATGTGGCCGCGGCGTTCGTCGCCAGCGGCCAGCGGCCGAAGGTGGCGATCCTGCGCGAGCAGGGCGTCAATGGCCAGATCGAGATGGCCAATGCGTTCGAGCGCGCCGGCTTCCGCGCCTTCGACGTGCACATGAGCGACCTGATCGCCGGCCGCGTGGACCTGGCCGGCTTCGTTGGCCTGGCCGCCTGCGGCGGCTTCAGCTACGGCGACGTGCTCGGCGCCGGCCGCGGCTGGGCCACCTCGATCCTGGAGCGGCCCGCGCTGCGCGATGCGTTCGCGGCGTTCTTCGCGCGTCCCGACACTTTCGCGCTGGGCGTGTGCAACGGCTGCCAGATGCTCAGCCAGCTCAAGGACATCATCCCCGGCGCCGAGCATTGGCCGCGCTTCCTGCGCAACCGCAGCGAGCAGTTCGAGGCGCGCACCAGCCTGCTGGAAGTGGTGGAATCGCCGTCGATCTTCCTGCGCGGCATGGCCGGTTCGCGCATCCCGGTGGCGGTGGCGCACGGCGAAGGCCGCGCCGAGTTCGACAACGCCGTGGACCAGGCCGCCGCGCGCGTGGCGTTGCGCTTCGTCGACGGCAACGGCGAGGTCGCGCAGCGCTATCCGCTGAACCCGAACGGCTCGCCCGACGGCATCACCGGCCTGACCAGCGACGACGGCCGGGTGACGATCCTGATGCCGCATCCCGAGCGCACCCCGCGCTCGCTCAACCTCAGCTGGCATCCCGCGGGCTGGGCGGACGATGCACCGTGGCTGCGCATGTTCCGCAACGCGCGGGTGTGGGTGGGCTGAGCGCCCGCATGACGCGTCCGCCGCTGGCGGGCGTGGCTGCATGCTGCAAGCGAGCACGCCCAGCGCCGACCCGGCATAAGGTCCGCTGCGGTGCGCGCCCTGCGCGCCGCGTCGGGCCGACGCCCTGATCCGTGCCCTTGTGGGCGACTTCAGTCGCGACGGAGCGAGCCGGGAGCCGCAGCGGCATCGATGCGCTCAAATCCGCGAGCCGCTTCGCGCCGCACCCTCACCCCAACCCCTCTCCCGATGGGAGAGGGGCTAAAGCGCGGCGCGGCTGCTCTGTCGTGGTCAAGTTTTGGTGGACACGGAGATAGGGGATTTCAGGTGGTGGCTTTCTCGTAGTCGGCAGGCGATCGATAGCCCCGGCTTCGGCTGGTGAGCCATCGCGGACGGCGGCGCGTGCCGCCGTCCGCCCATGCAATGGCCTGAGGGGGCAGACCGAAGGACCTTGGCTGGGCCGGCCAACGGATTCGGGAAAAAGGAGCTTTTTTACGGCCGCAACTGTCGCCTGATCCACGAAAACTTTGAAGAGGACGTCAACGTGATCGACAAGCAAAATCTTCGTATCGATGCCATCGCCGCCGCCATGCTGATGATGTCGCTGAGGGGGCCAAGCGCGTTCGCGGCCGGTGCCGCGTCGCCGCTGCCGGTCGAGTAGCCGGTCAAGGCCGCACCGGCCAACGCGCAGACTTCCAGCCGCATCGTGGTGCGCTACAACCCCGGCACTCCTGCAGCCAGCGACCGCTCGGCCAAGCTGTCGGCGGTGCAATCGGCAGTGACCCGCGCCAGCCTCGGGGGGGCAACCCGATCGCGCGCGCCGCGGCCGCCAGCGCACGTGCCGAATACGTGCGCAGCCTGGGCGTGGGCGCCGACCTGATCCGCCTGTCGGGCAAGCTGAGCAAGGCCGACGTGGACAAGGTGGTGGTGGAAATCGCCGCCGACCCGGCGGTCGAATACGCGCAGGTGGACGTCAAGCTGCAGCGCGCCGAGCTGCCCAAGGCGGTGCTGGAGCAGCCGCAGCTGGTGCCCAACGACCCGCTGTACGCGCAGTACCAGTGGCACCTGAGCAGCGCCACCGGCGGCATCAACGCGCCGGCCGCGTGGGACCTGTCCAAGGGCGACGGCGTGGTCGTGGCGGTGCTGGATACCGGCATCCTGCCGAACCATCCGGACGTGGCGGTGAACCTGCTGCAGGGCTACGACTTCATCTCCGATGCGGAGACCTCGCGGCGTGCGAGCGACGCGCGCGTGCCCGGCGCGCTGGACTACGGCGACTGGGTCGAGAACGACAACGAATGCTATGCGGGGTCGCTGGCCGAGGAGAGTTCCTGGCATGGCAGCCATGTCGCCGGCACCGTCGCCGAGGCCACCAACAACGGCGTCGGCATGGCCGGCGTCGCGCCGAACGCCACGGTGCTGCCGGTGCGCGTGCTCGGCAAGTGCGGCGGCTACCTGTCCGACATCGCCGATGCGATCACCTGGGCCTCCGGCGGCACCGTCGCCGGCGTGCCGGCCAACGCCAATCCGGCCGAGGTCATCAACATGAGCCTGGGCGGCAGCGGGACCTGCGACACGCGGTACCAGGACGCGATCAACGGCGCGGTCGCGCGCGGCACCAGCGTGGTGGTGGCGGCCGGCAACAGCGCCGGCAACGCGGCCAACTTCCGTCCGTCCAGCTGCGCCAACGTGATCGCGGTCGGCGCGACGCGCATCACCGGCGGCATCGCCTACTACTCCAACTATGGCGCGGCGGTGGACCTGTCCGCTCCGGGCGGCGGCGGCAGCGTCGACGGCAACCCGGGCGGCTACGTCTGGCAGAACGGCTATACCGGCGCGACCACGCCGACCTCGGGCAGCTATACCTACATGGGCATGGGCGGCACCTCGATGGCCTCGCCGCACGTGGCGGCAGTGGCGGCCCTGGTGCAGAGCGCGGTGATTGCCGCCGGCAACGCGCCGCTGACCCCCGCGGCGCTGGAAACCCTGCTCAAGCAGACCGCGCGTCCGTTCCCGGTGTCGATCCCGACCAGCACCCCGATCGGCAGCGGCATCGTCGATGCCAAGGCGGCGCTGGACAAGGCGCTGCAAGTGCCGTGCGATCCGCAGACCGAAGAGTGCGCGCCGCCGGCGACCGCGCTGACCAACAAGGTGGCGGTGGCCGGCCTGACCGGTGCGGCCGGCAACGAGGCGCTGTACAGCTTCGAGGCCAAGGCCGGCGCGGTGCTGAGCTTCCTCAGCTACGGCGGCAGCGGCAACGTGTCGTTGTACGTGAGCTTCGACAAGGAACCCAGCAGCACCAGCTACGACGCCAGGTCGGCCCGTCCGGGCAACAACGAGGCGGTGCGCTTCACCGCGCCGCGGGCCGGCATCTACTACGTCAAGCTGGTCGGCGCGTCGAGCTACAGCGGCGTCAGCCTGGTCGCGCGCCAGTAAGCGTGCGCTGGACGGTGCCGGCAACGGCGCCGGAGGAACCCAGGAAACCCGGCTTCGGCCGGGTTTCCTGGGTTCCGGCACTGGAAAAGCCGTGAGCGCGCCAGGCGCTGCCGCTGCCGGCATGGCGGCCGGCGCGCCAGCGTGCGCCGCCGTCGGTTGCGCTTGTGCGCTGCAGCGCCGCTGGCGCGCTCGCCATGCACACGGCGCCGCAGTGCGCGATGCGCCGCGCCGCGTGTGTCATGCCAATGACGCGCGCAGCGCTGGCCGTCGTAGACAGTCGCGCCGCCCGGTGCGGCGCGGGCGGGCGGCAGGTCGCGCCGAACTGCTAAAGTCGCCGCACGCTCTGGAGGGATTGTGTGAACGCGCTTGTGAAGGACACTGCTGCCGCTGTCGATACGCCCGAGGCGCGCATCGTCGATGCGTTGCTGGCCAAGGGCCGGCTCAAGGAGGGCGACCTGCTGCGCGCACGCCAGCTGCAGCGCGAATCCGGCGGCGGCCTGCTGTCGCTGCTGGCGCGGCTGGGGCTGGTCTCCGAACGCGACCATGCCGAGGTCAGCGCCGAAGTGCTGGGCCTGCCGCTGCTCGATGCCAAGCAATTGCCGGCCGCCGCGCCGGAGAACCTGCCCGAGGCGCAGCCGCTGTCGCTGCGTTTCCTCAAGCAGTTCCACGTGTGCCCACTGGGCGAGCGCGACGGCGCGCTGGAACTGTGGATGTCCGATCCGCACGAGGCCTATGCCGCCGACGCGGTGCGCCTGGCCACCGGTTTCCGGGTGCTGCCGCGGGTCGGCCTGCGCTCGGAGATCGACGACCTGATCGAGCGCTGGTTCGGCCAGGGCCGCAGCGCGATGGGCGCGATCGTGGAAACCGCCGACGGCGACAGCACGGCCGCCGACGACATCGAGCACCTGCGCGACCTGGCCTCGGAAGCGCCGGTGATCCGGCTGGTGAACCTGGTGATCCAGCGCGCGGTGGAACTGCGCGCCTCGGACATCCACATCGAGCCGTTCGAGAACCGGCTGAAGGTGCGCTACCGGGTCGATGGCGTGCTGATCGACGGCGAAAGCCCGCCGGTCAACCTGACCGCGGCGGTGATCAGCCGGGTCAAGATCATGGCCAAGCTCAACATCGCCGAGCGCCGCCTGCCGCAGGACGGGCGCATCATGCTGCGCGTGCAGGGCAAGGAACTGGACCTGCGCGTGAGCACCGTGCCCACCGCGCACGGCGAGAGCGTGGTGATGCGCCTGCTCGACCGCGAGACGGTGGTGTTCGACTTCCACCGGCTCGGCTTCACCGACGCGTTCCTGCCGCAGTTCCGCAAGGTGCTGGAGCAGCCGCACGGCATCCTGCTGGTCACCGGCCCCACCGGCTCGGGCAAGACCACCACGCTGTACACCGCGCTGAGCCAGCTCAATACCGCCGACGTCAAGATCATCACCGTCGAGGATCCGGTCGAATACCAGATCGAGGGCATCAACCAGATCCAGGCCAAGCCGCAGATCGGGCTGGATTTCTCGCACGCGCTGCGCAGCATCGTGCGCCAGGACCCGGACATCATCATGATCGGCGAAATGCGCGACCTGGAAACCGCGCGCATCGCGATCCAGTCGGCGCTGACCGGCCACCTGGTGCTGTCCACGCTGCACACCAACAACGCCGCCGGCGGCATCACCCGCCTGCTCGACATGGGCGTGGAGGACTACCTGCTGACCTCCACCATCAACGGCATCCTGGCGCAGCGCCTGGTGCGGCGGCTGGAGCCGACCCATGCCGAGCGCTATCCGGCCTCGCCGGAGGAGATCGAGAAGTTCGAACTGCGCCGGCTGCAGCCCGAGGGCGAGATCTGCCTGTACCGCCCGCGGCCCTCGGCGATCGCGCCGACCGGCTACCTCGGCCGCACCACGATCATGGAATTCCTGGTGATGAACGATGCGCTGCGCCGCGCGGTGATGCGCCACGCCGGCATGGGCGAGATCGAACAGCTGGCGCGCGAGGCCGGCATGCGCACGATGTACGAGGACGGCCTGGGCAAGGCGCTCAGCGGCCAGACCACGATCGAGGAAGTGCTGCGCGTGGCGGAGGAAAGCTGATGCGCGCGGCACCCAGCGCGAAAGCGCCTGGCGCCATAGCTCTGCGACGGTCGCGCCAGCACGCGCGGAGCCTGCTTTCCGATTCCCCATTCCCCATTCCCCATTCCCAGCCCTAATGCCCCTGTACCGCTACAAAGCGCTCAATCCGCACGGCGAGATCCTGGAGGGCCAGATGGAGGCCGCCAGCGACGCCGAGGTGGTGCTGCGCCTGCAGGAGCAGGGGCATATGCCGATGCAGGCCAGGCTCGCGGCGCAGGGCGGCGGCACCTCGCTGCGCGGCCTGTTCCGGCCCAAGCCGTTCGACGGCGCGGCGCTGGTGCAGTTCACCCAGCAGCTGGCGACCCTGCTCGGCGCCGGCCAGCCGCTGGACCGCGCGCTGTCGATCCTGCTCGAACTGCCCGAGGACGAGCGCTCCAAGCGCACCGTCGGCGACATCCGCGACGCGGTGCGCGGCGGCGCGCCGCTGTCCGCCGCATTGGAGCGGCAGCACGGCCTGTTCTCGCGCCTGTACATCAACATGGTCCGCGCCGGCGAGGCCGGCGGCAGCCTGCACGACACGCTGCAGCGCCTGGCCGAGTACCTGGAGCGCAGCCGCGAACTGAAGGGGCGGGTGATCAACGCGCTGATCTATCCGGCGATCCTGGTCAGCGTGGTCGGCTGCGCGCTGCTGTTCCTGCTCGGCTACGTGGTGCCGCAGTTCGCGCTGATGTACGAGAGCCTGGACGTGGCCCTGCCGTGGTTCACCGAGGCGGTGCTGGGCGTGGGCCTGTTCGTGCGCGACTGGTGGATCGCGCTGCTGGTGGTGCCCGGGCTGGGGCTGCTGGCGGTGGACCGCAAGCGCCGCGATCCGGTGTTCCGCGCCGCGTTCGACGCCTGGCTGCTCAAGCAGCGCTTCATCGGCGTGCTGATCGCGCGGCTGGAAACCGCACGCCTGACCCGCACCCTGGGCACCCTGCTGCGCAACGGCGTGCCGCTGCTGTCCGCGCTGGGCATCTCGCGCAACGTGCTGTCGAACCTGGCGCTGACCGCCGACGTCGGCGCCGCCGCCGACGACGTCAAGAACGGCTATGGCCTGTCGGCGTCGCTGTCCAAGGGCAAGCGCTTCCCGCGCCTGGCGCTGCAGATGATCCAGGTCGGCGAGGAATCCGGCGCATTGGACACGATGCTGCTGAAGACCGCCGACACCTTCGAGCAGGAAACCGCGCAGGCGATCGACCGCCTGCTCGCCGCGCTGGTGCCGCTGATCACCCTGGTCCTGGCCTCGGTGGTCGGCCTGGTGATCATCTCCGTCCTCGTCCCCCTGTACGACCTCACCAATGCGATTGGGTGAGGCGCCACGCTCATGCGCCATGGCGCATATGGCGCCGAACGCGCGGCCACGGACGGCCGGGCTGGCGGTTCCGGCGCCCGTGGTGTCGCGCCAGGGATGGCAGCGTGGACCCGTTGCGCAGCGGATTGTGGAAACGAAGGAGGCCATGCGTTTGCGAACCACAGGTTCGCGCATGGCCGAACGCCCGGCCATGGATGGCCGGGCCGGTCTGTCAGGGCGCGGCGATGTCGCGCCATGGACGGCAGCGGCATGCCGGCAGCATGCGCGCGCCGCGCCAGGGATGGCGGCGTGAACCTGTGGCGCCGCGGACGGTCGAAGCGATGGCGGCGGCCGTCCCCGCAGCATGCGCGCACCACGTCACGCGGCAAGCGCGGCATGCGTCCATCGATGCCGAACTCCCGTTGCCGCGCATGAAGCGCAGCTGCACGACCCGCACGCAGCGGCGACGTTCGTCACCGCGTTCGGCTACATAGGCTCTCCACCGCAAGGATCCGATGCAATGCGAAATATCCGCTCCCTGACCCGTTCCCCCTCCGCCGCGCGCCAATCGGGCATGAGCCTGCTGGAAATCATCATCGTCATTGTGCTGATCGGCGCGGTGCTGACCCTGGTCGGCAGCCGCGTGCTCGGCGGCGCCGATCGCGGCAAGGCCAATCTGGCCAAGTCGCAGATCCAGACCATGGCCGGCAAGATCGACAACTACCAGCTGGACACCGGCAAGCTGCCGTCCAAGCTCGACGACCTGGTCGCCGCGCCGGGCGGCGTCAGCGGCTGGCTCGGCCCGTACGCCAAGGCCACCGAGCTGAACGATCCGTGGGGCCATCCGATCGAGTACAAGGTGCCCGGCGACGGCAAGCCGTTCGACCTGATCAGCCTGGGCAAGGACGGCCAGCCCGGCGGCAGCAGCTACGACGCCGACATCAAGTACGAGTGATCCCGGCGCCGTGATCCACGCCCCTGCCGGCGGTATCCAGCGCGGTGTCCAGCGCAGTGCGCACGCGTGCGCACCGCTGGCGCGTGCGCGCATGCGCGGCGTGTCGCTGCTGGAGATGCTGCTGGTGGTGGGGCTGATCGCGATCGCCGCGATGCTGGCCGCCTCGGTGCTGACCGGCGGCATCGACGGCATGCGCCTGCGCTCGGCGGCCAAGGAGATCGCCGCGCAGCTGCGCTACACGCGGGCGCAGGCGATCGCCAGCGGCCAGCCGCAGCGCTTCCTGATCGATCCGCAGGCGCACCGCTGGCAGGCGCCGAACGGCCGCCACGGCGAGATCCCGCCATCGCTGGCGATCCGCTTCAGCGGCGCGCGCGAGGCGCAGCGGCGCCAGGACGAAGGCGCGATCCAGTTCTTCGAGGACGGCGCCGCCACCGGCGGGCGCATCGAGCTGCAGGCGCGCAAGGCCAGCTGGCGCATCGACGTGGCCTGGCTGACCGGCGAGGTCAAGGTCGGGCGTCCGCCGCAGCAGGCCGGGCCATGAAGGCGCAGCGCGGCTACACGCTGATCGAGGTGATCGTGGCGTTCGCGCTGCTGGCGCTGGCGCTGACCCTGCTGCTGGGTTCGCTGTCCGGCGCCGCGCGCCAGGTCCAGCGTGCCGACCAGCTCAGCCGCGCCACGTTGTACGCGCAATCGCTGCTGGCCGCGCAGGATGTGGAGCAGCCGCTGCGGCCCGGCCGCGAACAAGGCAGCTTCGAGCAGGGCCATTACCGCTGGACCCTGGACGTGGCGCCGTACGTGGATGCGCGGCGGCCGCCGGACACGACCATGACGCCGGGCGCGCCGACCCTGCTGCAGCTGAGCCTGCAGGTGCGCTGGGGCGAGGCGCCGGCGCAGGCGCTGCAGTGGAAGACGCTGCGCCTGGTCAGCGCGCAGAGCAGCGCGGTGTCGCAGTGAGCCGCGCACCGCGCCGCGCCGCCACGCGCGGCTTCACCCTGATCGAAGTGCTGCTGGCCACGGTGCTGCTGGTCGGCGGACTGACCCTGGCCTTCGCCACGCTGCGCTCGGCCACCGCGATCAGCGGCCGCGGCGAGAGCATCGCCGGGCGCAGCGAGCGCATGCGCGCGGTCGAGGGTTTCCTGCGCCGGCGCCTCAGCGGCGCGCAAGCGCTGGCGCTGGAGATCGACAGCCGCACCCTGCAGCCGGTGCGCTTCGTCGGCGAACCGCAGCGCATGCTGTTCGTCGCCGATCTTCCCGACTACCTGGGCCGCGGCGGCCCCTACGTGCACGACCTCAGCGTCAGCGGCGCCGGCGGCCAGCAGCGCCTGGCGATCGCGCTGCTGCAGGTGCAGGCCGGCAAGCAGATCGCCGAGGCCAAGCCGCGCGCGCCCGAGCCGCTGGCCGAGGGCCTGCGCCAGGTGCGCTTCCGCTACCGTGGCATCGACCCGGAACGCGGCAGCATCGGCCCCTGGCAGGAACGCTGGGAGCGCACCGACCAGCTGCCGCTGCTGGTGTCGATCGAACTGAGCAGCGACGACGGCATGCTGTGGCCGCCGCTGGTGGTGGCCTTGCGCCAGGCCGGCGGCGCGGAGGCGCGGCAATGAGCGCGGCGCCGGGGCAGGCGCGCGGCGCGGCGCTGGTGCTGGTGCTGTGGCTGATCGCGCTGCTGACCGCGCTGATCGGCGCGTTCGCGCTGACCGCGCGCACCGAGGGCCTGCAGGGCAAGGTGCTGGGCGACGGCGCGGCGGCGCAGGAACGCGCCCGCGCCGGGCTGGAGTACGCGCTGACCCGGCTCGCCGGCACGCCGACACAGCCGGGCTGGCGCGCCGACGGGCGCCGCTACCGCTGGCAGTACGAAGACGCCACGATCGACCTGCGGATCACCGACGAGAGCGGCAAGCTCGATCTGAACCTGGCCGACGCGCCGCTGCTGGCGGCGCTGGTGCGCGCGGTCGGCGGCGATCCGCAGCGCGCCGAGCGCATCGCCGCGGCGATCGCGGACTGGCGCGACCCGGACACTCTCAGCCAACCCAATGGCGGCGCCGAGGACCCGGACTACGCCGCCGCCGGGCTGCCGTACGGGGCCAAGGATGCGCCGTTCGAGAGCCTGGCCGAACTGCAACTGGTGCTGGGCATGGATGCGGATCTGTACGCCAAGCTGCTGCCGAACCTGACTCTGTACAGCGGGATTTCGCGCCCGGCGCCGGATTTCGCGCCGGCGCCGGTGCTGACCGCGCTTGGCCTGGATGCGCAGCAGGTGCTGGCGCAGCGCGAGCGCAACGACCCGACCCCGGCCGCGACGATGGGCGGGGGGGGCGGCACCTACAGCATCGAAAGCCGCGCGCAATTGGCCGCCGGGCGCGCGGCGGTGCTGCGCGCCGTGGTGTGCCCAGGCTCGTCGGCGCTACCGGGCACCGCCTACACTGTGCTGCGATGGGAAGAAGGATCGACCGTTCGATGACTGCGTGGCGGGACACGATGGACAGGCTCGGCGTGCGCATGACGCCCGGCGCCGGCGGCGTGCTGGTCTGGTGGCAGCGTTCGCTGATGGCGTGGCTGCCGCCGCGCTGGCAGCTGCAGCTGGGCTGGTCGCAGGCGCGGCTGCTGCTGTGGCGCGACGGCGAACAGCTGTACGTCGCGCGCCAGATCGATGCCGAACTGGGCACGCCGCTGGCGTTGCCGTGGCCGCTGCTGCCGAGCGACCTGGAGGCCGTGCTCGGCCCGCGCCTGGCCGCATTGCCGCGGGTCTGGCTGCTGCCGGCGCAGGCCGCGCTGCAACGCACGCTGCGCCTGCCGGCCGCGGCCGCCGAACACCTGCGCGACGTGGTCCGGTTCGAGATCGACCGGCAGACGCCGTTCCAGGCCGACCAGGTGGTCTATGACGTGCGCCTCGGCGCGCGCCGCGAGGATGCGCAACTCGACGCCGAACTGGTGGTGGCGCCGCGCCGCGTGCTGGAGGAACTGCACGCCAGCGCCGGTGCGCTGCGCCCGACCCTGGCCGGGGTCGATGTCGCCGCGGCCGACGGCGCGCCGCTGGGCGTCAACCTGCTGCCGCCGGAGCAGCGCCATCGCCGCGCCGACCCGATGCGGCGCTGGAACGCGATCCTCGCCGCGACCGCGCTGCTGGCGCTGTGCGCCGCCGGCTGGCAGCTGCTGGACAACCGCCGCGACGCGCTCGCGCAGTTGCGCGCGCAAGTGGACAGCGGCGCGCAGCGCGCGCGCGGCGTGGCCGCGCAGCGCCAGCAACTGGTCGATCTGGTCGAAGGCGCGGCCTTCTTCGACCAACTGCGCGCCGAGCGGCCGACCGCGCTGGAAATTTGGAACGAGCTGAGCAAGCGTCTGCCCGAGGGCACCTACCTGGAGAAATTCTCGGTCGAGGGCAACCAGTTGCAACTGATCGGACTCAGCAGCGAGGCGTCCTCGCTGGTCGGGCGGCTGGAGGGCTCGCCGCTGTGGCGCACGCCGTCGCTGACCGGCGTGCTGCAGGCCGATCCGGGCAGCCACCGCGACCGCTTCACCCTGACCGCCGAACTGGCCGGGACCAAGCGCAAGGAGGCCGCCAATGCCGGTGCAGGTCGATAAGCGCGACCGCTGGCTGGCGCTGGGCCTGCTGCTGGCGGCGCTGGCGCTGGCCTATCTGCTGCTGGTGCATCCGTGGTGGACGCTGCCGATGCGCGAGGTCGAGGTGCAGATCCAGGAATTGCGCCAGCGCGAACTGCGCGTGCGCATGCAGTTGCAGCAGGCGCCACAGGTGGCGCAGGGGCTGCAGCAGGCGCAACGCGAGCTGGCCGCGCGCCCGGGCTTCCTGCGCGAGACCTCGGCCGAGCTGGCCTCGGCCGGGCTGGTGCAGCGCCTGGAAAGCGCGGTGGCCACCGCCAGCCCCGGCAACCGCAGCTGCGCGATCAGCAACCGTTCGCCGCTGGCCGCCGACAACCGCCGCGACCGCTTCACCCGCGTTGCGGTGCAGGTACGGCTGCGCTGCGGCACCCCGGAACTGGCGGCGGTGCTGCATGCGCTGGAAAGCGGCACTCCGGCGCTGTTCGTGGACAACCTCAACGTGATGGCGCAGCGCTACCAGCTGTCGCCGGGGGAGAGCGGCAACGGCCTGGACGTGGCCTTCGAACTGGCCGGCTATCTGCGCCCGAACGCGATGCCGGCGCCGCCCGCGGCAGCGGGCATCGCCTCAGGCATGCCGCCGCCCGGCGCGCCGGCGATGGACGCCGGCACGCCCGCCGGATCCGGGCCGAGCGAGCCGGGCGCTGCGCAAACGCCGCCGGCCATGCCGCCGGATGCGGCGCCGGCGCCGCAGCAAGTGGAGGGCGCGCATGCGAATTGAAGCGATCGGGCTGCGCACCGTGTGGCTGGCGACACTGGCGCTGTGGGGGCTGCTGATCTGGGCGCTGGGCCTGGCCGGCCTCGGCCAGCGCATCGTGCCGCTGCCCGACGATCCGGCCATGACCCAGCGCCTGCCGAGCTTGCCGGCGGCCTCCGGGCAGCGCCTCGGCAATTACGCGCGCTATGCCGAGATCGCCGCGCGTCCGGTGTTCGCCGAAGACCGCCTGCCGCATCCGTTCTTGCTCAGTGCCGACAACGGCCAGGCCGCCGCGCCGAGCGTGCGCCTGACCGGGGTGCTGCTCACCGACAGCTTCAAGATGGCCACGCTGACCACCGAGCACGGCGAATCGCTGCGCCTGCAGGAAGGCCGCGACCCGGTCAAGGGCTGGCGGCTGCTGTCGCTGCAACCGCGCCGTGCGGTGGTCAGCGGCAGCAGCGGCACCCAGACCCTGGAGCTGCAGGTGTTCGACGGCAAGGGCGGGCAGCCGCCGACCGCGCTCGGCCAGGGCGCGCGGCCGCCGGGCATGCCGCCGTTGCCGGGGTCGCCGCCGCCACCGGCCGCGCCTGCGGTCAACACCGCGGCCACGACCGCCGCCGCGCCGCAGGCGGGCGCGAACGGAACAACCGCAACGCCGGCGCCGAGCGCAGCGGCGGCCGCGCCGGCGCCCTCCTCGGAACAGTTGCAGGCCATCCGCGAACGCATCGAAGCCCGCCGCCGGCAGTTGCAGCAGCAGCGCCAGAACGGCACCACCCCCGGCCAGAACCCTTGAAGAGTGATCGCATGACGCCGCGCTTGTTTTCCCTGTTCCTCGCGATCGGCCTGGTGGCCGGCTGCGCCACCACGCCTTCGCCGGACGTCCGCCGCGGCGCCGCGATCGACCCCCACGTCGGCGCCGCCGGCAGCACCAGCAGCACGGCCGGCGGGCCGGCCGGCGCGGCCGATCCCAACGCCGTGCCGGACCGCGTCGCCCCGGTGATCCGCCGCGGCAGCGGCACCATGATCAACTCCAGTGCCGCCGCCGCGCCGGCGCCGTCGCTGGCCAACGCCAGCAGCGGCAGCGCCACCTTCAACTTCGAAGGCGAGTCGGTGCACGCGGTGGTCAAGGCGATCCTCGGCGACATGCTCGGGCAGAACTACGTGATCGCGCCGGGCGTGCAGGGCACGGTGACCCTGGCCACGCCCAAGCCGGTGTCGCCGGCGCAGGCGCTGAACCTGCTGGAGATGGTGCTGGGCTGGAACAACGCGCGCATGGTCTACAGCGGCGGCCGCTACAACATCGTGCCCGCCGACCAGGCGCTGGCCGGCACGGTGGCGCCGAGCACCGCCTCGCCGGCCAGCGCGCGCGGCTTCGAGGTGCGGGTGGTGCCGCTGAAATTCATCTCCGCCAGCGAGATGAAGAAGGTGCTGGAACCGTACGCGCGGCCGAACGCGATCGTCGGCATCGACGGCGCGCGCAACCTCATCACCCTCGGCGGCACCCGCGCGGAACTGGAGAACTACCTGCGCACGGTGCAGATCTTCGACGTGGACTGGCTGTCGGGCATGTCGGTGGGCGTGTTCCCGATCCAGTCGGGCAAGGCCGAGCAGGTCGCCGCCGATCTGGAGAAGGTGTTCGGCGAGAACAGCAAGACCCCCAGCGCCGGCATGTTCCGCTTCATGCCGCTGGAGAACGCCAACGCGGTGCTGGTGATCACCCCGCAGGCGCGCTACCTGGACCAGATCCAGGAATGGCTGGATCGCATCGACAGCGCCGGCGGCGGCAGCCGGTTATTCTCCTACGAGCTGAAGTACATCAAGGCCAAGGACCTGGCCGACCGCCTGGCCGAAGTGTTCGGCGCCGGCGGCAGCCGCGGCGATTCCAATGTCTCGCTGATGCCGGGCATGCAGCTGAGCCAGATGAGCGGCGGCCTCAACGGCAGCAGCGACGGCAGCCTGGGCGGCAGCAGCCTCAACGGCAGCAGCGACAGCCTGTCCTCGAGCAGCGGCAGTTCCTCCTCCGGCAGCAGCGGCGGCCTGGGCAACGGCAGCCTGCAGCTGTCGCCGCGCACTGCCGGCAATGGCAGCGTGACCCTGGAAGTGCAGGGCGACAAGGTCGGCGTGTCGGCGGTGGAGGAGACCAACACCTTGCTGGTGCGCGCCACGCCGCAGTCGTGGCGCTCGATCCGCGACGTGGTCGAGAAGCTCGACGTGATGCCGATGCAGGTGCACATCGAGGCGCAGGTGGCCGAGGTCAGCCTGACCGGCGACCTGCAGTACGGCGTGAACTGGTTCTTCGAGAATTCGGTCAACGCCTCCGCCGACAGCACGGTGAGCAACAGCACCGGGCTCGGCGCCGGCGCCGGCCTGCCCAGCGCCGCCGGGCGCAACATCTGGGGCGACATCGCCGGCAAGGTCGGCAGCAGCGGCCTGGGCTGGACCTTCCTCGGCAAGAACGCCGCGGCGGTGATCAGCGCGCTGGACAAGGTCACCAACCTCAAGCTGCTGCAGACCCCGTCGGTGTTCGTGCGCAACAACGCCGAGGCCACGCTCAACGTCGGCACGCGCATCCCGATCAATTCGACCTCGATCAACACCGGCCTGGGCACCGACACCAGCTATTCGTCGGTGCAGTACATCGACACCGGCGTGATCCTGAAGGTGCGCCCGCGGGTGACCAAGGACGGCATGGTGTTCCTGGACATCGTGCAGGAAGTCAGCACGCCCGGTTCGCGGCCGGCGGCGTGCACCTCGGGTACCTCCACCGTGACCAACAGCTCGGCCTGCAACGTGGACATCAACACGCGCCGGGTCAAGACCGAGGCGGCGGTGCAGAGCGGCGACACCATCATGCTCGCCGGCCTGATCAACGACAGCACCAGCGACGGCAGCGCCGGCGTGCCGCTGCTGAGCAAGCTGCCGGTGGTCGGCGCGCTGTTCGGGCAGAAGACGCAGCAGAAGACCCGCAACGAAGTGATCGTGCTGCTGACCCCGACGATCGTGCGCAACCCGCAGGAAGCGCGCAATCTCACCGACGAGTACGGGCAGAAGTTCAAGGCGATGCAGCCGCTGCCGGCATCGGGCAAGAAGTAGGCGCAGGTGACCCTGCCCGTCGTGCTGCTGCCGGTCGGTGTCGACGACGCGGCGCTGGACGCATGCCTGGGCGCGCTGGAGGCGCACACCCCGGCCGGCACCCGCGTGTGGCTGGCCGACGACGCGCAGGCCGGCCCGCGCGGCCAGCGCGTGGTCGAGGCCTGGCTGGCGCGCACCCGCCTGCAGGCCGACTACACCCGGCGCCCGCGCATGCTCGGCGAGGTCGCGCACCTGGACGAAATGCTGCGCGCCTGCGCCGCTGCCGACGTGGTGGTGCTGGCCGCCGATGCGCAGCCGCTGCCCGGCTGGCTGCAGCAGTTGAGCGCGTGCCTGGCGCGCGATGCGGCCATCGCCAGCGCCACGCCGTGGAGCAACGCCGGCGAAGCCTGCGCCTGGCCGCGGCTGGGCGAGATCAATCCCGTGCCCGAGGATGGCGAGCGCCTGGCGCGCGCCTGCGCGGCGCTGCCGCCGGAGCATCCGGAACTGCCCTCGGCGGTGTGCCACGCGGTGGCCCTGCGCGGCGCGGCGCGGCAGCGCGCCGGCGGCCTGGATGCGAGCAGCTACGGTTCCTGGTACGCGGCGCTGATCGACCTGTCGCTGCGCATGGCCGAACTCGGCTGGCGCAACGTGCTGTGCGAGACCGCCTACGTGGCGCGCAGCGGCGAGGGCCGCGCCGCCGACGGCGACATGGACGCGTTGGCCACGCGCTGGCCAGCCTGGCACGCGCGCCTGGCCGGCTTCCTGATGCACGATCCGCTGCGCGCGCGCCGCGAAGAGCTGCAACGCCTGTACGCCGAGCTGCCGCCGCCGGACCCGCAGCGCGCGCTGTTCGACGCCTAGCGCGCTTTCGACGCGGGTATTTGCAATCGGCCAATCGGCGGAGTGTTGTCAGTCGGCGGAGTGTTGTGGGAGCGACTTCAGTCGCGACGGGCTTTACCGGGAGAGCCCGTCGCGACTGAAGTCGCTCCCACAAGTCGCAGAGGGTGCGCTGCCCCTGCGTGAGATTGAGGGATGGTCCTTGGCCGCATCCGCGGCGCCTCGCCGGTCTGCATTGGCGCGTTGCACTGCCAATGTTGTGCAGGCCGGCCTCACTCAGGCGGCGCCTGCACCTGCACCGTCACTTCCAGCGCGTCGTGGCGCCATGACTCGATATCGAATTCCACCGCGCGGCCATCGGCGGCATAGCTGACCCGCTGCAGCCGGAAGCACGGCGTGCCGGCGGTGGACTGCAGCAGCGCGGCCTGCTCGGCGCCGAGCGTGGCCGGATACATCGACAGCCGGCTGCGCGCCTGGCGCAGCCCGAGCCGCTGCCCGAGCACGGCGCTGAGCGAGCCGGCCAGATCGTGCTCGAGCAGGGTCGGCGCCCACGCGGCCAGGATCGCATTGGTCTCCAGCAGCACCGCGCGGCGGCCGATCCAGCGCCGCCGCTGCAGCACGAACAGCTCGGCCTCGGCGTCGTCCAGTTCCAGCTGCCGCGCCAGCACGGGGCCGGCCGGCTGGCGTCGCGCGCCGAGTAGTTCGGTGCGTGGTGTGCCGCCCTGCGCGGCCACGTACTGCATGAAGCCGGCGATGCTGGTGGGGTCGTGGCGCACGCGCGGCGCGCTGACGAACCAGCCGCGCCGGTTCTCGCGGTAGATGTGGCCCTCCGATTCCAGTTGCTGCAGCGCCTCGCGCAAGGTGATGCGGGTGCAGCCGAACAGCGCGGCCAGCTCGCGCTCCACCGGCAGGCGCTGGTCCGCGGCCCACTCGCCGCCGGCGATGCGCGCCAGCAGCGCATCGACGATGCGCTGGCCGAAGCCGGCGGCTGGATTCAACGGCGTGGGCATGGGGTCTCCGTCGCGGTGCGGCAGAGGCTAACGTGCCGGTGCCGGTGGTGCACGCGGCGCGGTGCTGGCAGCGGCTGCGCCGGGCTGTCGCCGCAATGACGCACGCCGCTGCGGCTCATGGCGCCGCAGCGGCTGCGCTGCGCTGCTCCGCCTGCCACAGCCGCAGGCCGTAGATCGCCAGCAGCACGAAGCCGGCGTACAGCGCCGCGGTCGGATACAGCCCCTTGTAGACGAAGACGCCGACGTAGAGGCTGTCGAGCGCGATCCACAGGCCCCAGTTGGCGATGCGCTTGCGCGCCGCCCAGAAGCTGGCGACCAGGCTGAAGGCGGACAGCGCCGCGTCCAGCCACGGCAGCGCGGCGTCGGTGTGGCGATGCATCAGCCAGCCCAGCAGCGCCGCGCCGGCGGCGCCGGCCAGCAGCGACAGCGCGCCTTCGCGCCGTGGCAGCGGGCCAACCCGGACCTTGCCATGCTCCAGCCGACCCTGGCTCCAGCGCCACCAGCCGTAGCCCTGCAGGAATACGTAGACGCCCTGCAGCAACATGTCCGAGTACAGCTTCCACTGGTAGAACAGCCACGCATAGAGCAGCACCGCGACCACGTTGAGCGGCCAGCACCAGCGCACCCGGCGCGCGGTCAGCCACACGCCGAGCACGTTGACCAGCACGGCGAGGAGTTCGAGGAGGGACATTGTTGGAAGGCCGGGATTGGGGATTGGGGATTGAAGATGTTCCGCGAGCGCGAAGCAATGCGCTCGTTTGTGGGAGCGGCTACAGCCGCGACAGGCTTTCCAGGGACGTCCCGTCGCGGCCAAAGCCGCTGCTACGACAGTGACGCTCCGTGTCCCGCTCCCGGCCTTGACGAATCCCCAATCCCGATTCCCCAATCCCGGCCCTCAGAAATCGAACTGCAGCGCCAGCCGCGCGGTGCGCGGCGCGCCCAGGAACAGGTAGTCGTCGCCGAGGTATTCGCCGACGTCGCGCCAGTAGCGCTTGTCGGCCAGGTTGTCCACGCTCAGCCGCAGCGTGGTCGGCACCGTGCCCAGCCGCGTCGCGTAGCGCGCGCCCAGGTTGTAGACGGTATAGCCGCCGACGGCGACGTGGCCGCTGCGGTCGGCGTACTTGGCGCCGCTGTACTGCGCGCCGCCCAGCAGCGCCAGGCCGCTCGCCCCGGGCACGTCCCAGCTGGCCTGGGCGCTGGCGCGCAGCCTGGGCACGTTCAAGGCCTGGTGGTCTTCGTAGGCCGGCGTGCCGGTGTCCTCGGCGCGCGCGCGGATGCCGGCGACGCTGGCCTGCAGATGCAGTCGTTCGCCGATCGCGCCGTCGGCCGACAGCTCGATGCCGCGGTTGTGCAGGCGGCCCTGCTGCAGGTACAGGAAGCTGCCGTCGGCCTGCGGCTGCGCGTACTGATAGGCCTGGCGCATGTCGAACACGGCCGCGCCCAGGGCCAGGCCGGCGCGTTCGTATTTCAGGCCGGCCTCGGTCTGGTAGGCCGTGGTCGGGGCGAGGATCGCATCGGCATTGCTGGCGAACCACGACGCGGTACCGCCCGGCGCCAGGCCCTTGGCGAAGCTGGCGTACAGCGACAGCGCCTGCTGCGGCTTGAACAGCAGCGCCGCCTGCGGCAGCAGTTCCGAGCGGCGGGTGCGCCGGGTCAGCGCGCCGTCGCGGTCCCAGGTGCGCTCGTCGTAGCGCACCTGGCGCGCGCCCAGCAGCAGCTGCCAGGCCGCGCCGATGCCGATGCGGTCGCTGGCCAGCAGCGATTGCTGGGTGCTGTCCAGGCGCCGCCGCTTGGGGCCGAGGTCGGCGTCGGCCTGCGCCAGCAGCGGCGGATCGGCAGCGATGTTGCCGCTGCCGATCCATTCGTTGATCGAGCCATGCTGGTCGATGGTCCGGTGCAGGTAGTCCAGGCCGGCGTTGAGCTGGTGCTGCAGCGGGCCGGTGGCGAAGCTGCCCGACACGCTCGCCTGCAACTGGTCGTTGCGGCGCGTGTCGTCGGGGCTGCGGTAGTCGTAGATGTCGTAGTCGCCTTCGCGGCTGAAATAGTTGGGGACCGCGTCGCCGGCGCAGCTGGCCGCGCCATAGCAGCCCCAGGCGAAGCTGGAATAGTCGTCGATCACCGCGCGGCTGTGCGCCGCTGCCAGCTGCGCGCGCCAGACGTCGTTGAAGCGGTATTGATAGCGCAGCTGCGCATTGAGCGCGTCGATGCCGACCGGCCTGGACCAGGGCTGGTAGGCCAGCAGCCGGTGCACCGACACGGCGCCGGGCACGCGCTCGCCGCCGAGCAACTGGTAGCCCGGCACCGAGCGCTGCTGGCGGTCCTGGTATTCCACGTCCAGCTGCAGCGTCGATTGCGGATCGATGTTCCAGTCCGCGGCCAGCGACAGGAAATTGCGGTGGCCGTCGGCATGCTCGACGTAGCTGCGCATGTCCTCGTGCGCGGCGTTGACGCGCAGGCCGAACTGGCGGTCGCGGCCGAACCAGTCGCCCAGGTCCACGGCGGCGTAGCGGCCGCCGTCGTCGTCCGTGCCGAGCACCAGCGCGCGCACCTGCTGCGGGCGCTTGGTCGTGTAGTCGATCACGCCGGCCGGCTCGGCGAGGCCGGATTGCAGGCCGGACAGGCCCTTGAGCACCTGCACCTGTTCCTTGTTCTCCAGCGCCACGTTCTGCTCGCCGGTGACGGTCAGGCCGTTGATCCGGTAGCTGTTGGCGGCGTTGAGCGAATAGCCGCGCACCACGAAGTTCTCGTAGTAGCCGATCGGCGCGTAGCTGTCGCCGACCGAGGCGTCGGCGCGCAGCACTTCGCTGAGCACGCGCACCTGGCGGTCGTCCAGCTGCGTACGGTCGATCACCGCGATCGCGGCGGGCGTGTCCAGCAGCGCGGCGTCGCCGTAACCGCCCAGCGCGGAACGGTGGCGCGGCTGCTCGCCCTGCACGTTGACCGCATCCAGTTCGACCGGCGTCTGCGTGGCGCTGGTGGCGTCGACGTCGTCTGCGGCCAGCGCCAGCGCCAGCGCGAGCGCCAGTGCGAGCGGCGCGGGAGAGGGGGAAAGGTGTGCCATGCGTAACCTCAAACGGATGCAAGGAGGGGGGCGCGGCGGCGCAGCGCGCGGCCGCGGCAGCGCCTGCGACGCGCGATGCGTTGCGAGCGAGAGGTCATCGGCGCGGCTCCGCCGCGTCTGTGGGCGAGCCGTCCGTCGCGCGCGGCATCGCCGCGCCGGCATCGGCATCGGACGCGCGTTCGCTCGCGCTGGAGACATTCGCCAGCGCCACCAGCGGCAGCGCCGGATCGGCCGCCCATTCCTGCAGCGAGCCGTCGTAGACCGCCACTGCGGTCTCGCCGAGCAGGCTCAGCGCCAACCCCACGGCGGCGGCGCTGATGCCGCCGCCGCAATACAGCAGCAGCGGCCGCGCTGCGGCCTGCAGCGGCGCCAGGATCCTCGCAAGCTGCGCCGGCGGCAGGTAATGGCCGGCGGCGTCGAACAGCGCGCGTGCCGGCAGGTTGCGGCTGCCGGGGATATGCCCGCGGCGGGCGTAGCGGCTCGGCGCGCGGCCCGCGAACAGCGGCGCCGACAGCGCGCAGACCAGGGTTCCTGCTGCGTCCCCGGCCAGCACCGCCTCGATATACCGCCGATCCACCCACGCCGCCGGCCGCGGCGCGGCCGTGAGCATTGCCGATGCCGATGCCGATGCCGGCGTTGCGGGCTCGCCGCTGGCGCTGGGCAGGCCGGCGCCACGCCAGGCGCGCCAGCCGCCATCCAGCACCTGCGCGTCGATGCCGACACTGCGCAACATCCACCACAGCCGCGCGGCCCAGAAGCCGTCGCTGCGGTCGTAGAGCACCGGCAGGCAGCCGTCGCCGATGCCCAGCCGCTGCAGTGCCGCGAGCAGCGCCGCACGCTCCGGCAGCGCGAAGCCGAAGCCGGCCTGCGGATCGCTCAGTGCGTGCAGCAGGTCGGCATGCCGCGCACCCGGGATGTGCGCCTGGCGCCAGCCGTCGGCGCCGCTGGCCGGGCGGTAGTCGCCGTCGAAGCGCGGTGCCGGCAGTTCGACGCTGGCGTCGAACAGGCGCAGCCGCGGCGCGTCCAGCTGTGCGGCCAGGGTGGCGACGTCGATCAGCGGCGTGGCGGGAGCGCTCATCGCCACGCCGCCGCGCGCCGCTGCAGGTGTTGCAGCAGGCGCTGGCCCTCCTCGCCGCCGAACCAGTCGGCGTGGCCGAGCAGGTAGCGCCGGTAGGCGATGTCCGCATTCGCGTCCGAGCCGGTGATGCCGGCGAAGTACTCGATCTCGCTCAGCGCGAAATCGGCATGCACCAGCGGCAGCAGCGCCGCCAGCACGCGCAGCTGCGCAGGGTCCAGCGGCAGTAGTGCGGCGTAGCCGCGCAGCAGTGCGTCGAGCTGGTCGAGCTCGGCGACGGCGCGGCCGCCGTCGTCCAGGTGCAGCCATGGCACCAGGTTGCGTTCGATCGCGGTGGCCAGGTCGTACAGCGCGAAGTTGCGGTCGGCCAGGCCGAAGTCGAACACCGCGCTGACCGCGCTGGCATCGCCCTGGCCGCGCCACAGCAGATTGGAGGCGTGCCAGTCGCCGTGCGTCCACAGCGCCGGCGGCGGCGAACGCAGCAGCGGCCAGGCCTGCGCGTGCCAGGGCAGCAGGTGCGTGCGCAGATCGGCGCGCCAGTCGCGGCGCTGCAGCCAGGCGGCCAGTGCCGGCCGCCGTGCGAGATCGCGTTGCAGCGCCGGCAGCGGCTGCGGCTGGCCGAACAGGCGCAGGTTGGCGACCAGCAGCGTGGTGCTGCGCGGTGCGGCGGCATAGCCGCTGGCGGCGCGGTGCAGGCCGGCCAGTGCGCGCCCGGCGGCATAGGCGTGGGCAGTGCCGGCGAACGCGGTCCACGACGCCGCCTCACGATAGGCGTCCTCGCCCTCGGCGGCGCGCTGCACCTCGTAGGTCCAGTCGCCCAATTGCACTGCGGTGGCGCCCTCGGCGGTATGCAGCAGCAGCGGCACCGGCGCGCCGCGTGCGCGCAGGTGGGCGATGAAGCGATGCTCCTCGCCCAGCGTGCGCACGTCGCGCAGGCGGCGGTGATGGCGCTTGACGAACAGCGCGCCGGCGCCGGTCTCGACCTCGGCCGCCGCGGAGAACGGGCGCGGGCTGTGCCAGCGCAACGCGTGGATCGCGTCGGGCAGCGCGAAGCGCCGCAGCAGCGTGTCCACCTCGTCGGCGCGCAGCGGCGGCCAGTCGGGCGCCGCGGTGGCCGCGCTCATGCTGTGCATCTGGTGCTGCGCGCTCATGCCGCGGCCCCGGCCAGGAAGCGCGGGTCGGCGGCGCCGCGCCAGGCCTCGGCGTCGGCCAGCACGCCATGCTGCGCCAGCCAGTACGCATAGCCCTGCAGCAGCGGCTGGCGCATCTGTCCCCAGCGCCCGGCGTGCAGCCAGGTCGGCGCGATCGCGTGCAGCGAGGCGGACAGCAGGCTGCGCGGGAAATACGGGGTGGCGCGCTCGTAGGCGTCGAGCGCGTCCAGCGGCGCGGCCGCCGCGGCCAGGAACCCGCGCGCGGTGGCGGCGAGGAACGCGCGCACCTGCTGCGCCTGCGTGGCCAGGGTGCGTTCATGCGCGCCGAGCAGATAGCTGTGGTAGGCGGGCGCGCCGAGCGCGGCGACCGGCCAGGTCACGCGCCGCGCGGCATCGATGCGGCTGTCCATCAGCGCTTCCCAGGCCCAGTAGCCGCCGAAGCTGGCATCGGCGACGCCGGCGGCCAGGTCTTCCGGCCGCAGTTCGCGGGTGCCGGCATCCACGATCGTCAGCGCATCCGGATCGCCGCCGTCGTGCGCGACCAGGTGCCGCACCATCGCCAGCCCGCGCGGCGTCGGGTTCATCGCCAGCCGGCGTCCGCCCAGGTCGCGCGGGCGGCCGATGCCCAGGCCGGTCAGGGTCTGGATCGCCTCGAGCCCGCACTGGTTGATCGCCGCGATCGCGCGCAGCGGCTGCCCGCCGGCGCGGCGCACCAGCAGGCGGTTGCTGGGGAACACCGCGAAGTCGCAGTCGCCGCGCAGCAGGTGCGCCAGGCCGTCGCCGTGCCAGGGATCGGGCAATTGCAGCACCAGCTCCAGGCCGCAGTCGCGGTACCAGCCGCGTTCGCGCGCCAGGTAGAAGCCGGCCGAGTTCGGCCACGGGTGGAAGTATTCGAGCATGACGCGCAGCGGGCGCATGGCGGCGGGGACTGCCGGCGGGAGCGGGAAGCGCATACTTGCCCCGCGATCTGGTCTAGACCAATGATCTGCGGTGCTATGGATACGTCCGATGGATATATCGGCTGAATGGGTGCCGCCGCCGGGCCGTCGGCACGCGCGCAGGCCGGAGCGGCGTGCGCGGTTTCTGAGTCGTGGCGGCAGCGTTGGACAGGAACGAGCGCTGGCCGGCATCTGCACTGTGCAAGGGGAAAAAGACGCGGAGATCTCCGCAGCTCCGTGGACGGCGGCCTGCTGCCAGGCGGGCTGCGCGTCGACGCGCGAGGATTATGCGCGGCAATGCGGGTGCCCGCCACGCCCGCCGCGTGTCGGCGCCGCCGCGTTGCGGGATAATCGGCGCATGAGCGAACAGCAGATGGCCGCGGTGGTAGTGACCTACGAGAGCGGCAGCACCATCGATGCCTGCCTGCAGCGGCTGCGCGCGGCGGCCGACGTCGCCCAGATCCGCGTGGTCGACAATGCCTCGCGCGACGCCACCCTGGCGATCGTGCAGCGCCACGCGTTGGAGGATCCGCGCGTGCGCTTCATCGCCAATCCCGACAACCCCGGCTTCGCCAGCGCCTGCAACCAGGGCGCGGCGGCCAGCGACGCGCCGTGGCTGGCGTTCGTCAATCCGGACCTGATGGTCGAGGCCGACACGCTGGCGCTGCTGCGCGCGCAGGTGGCCGCGCTCGGCGACGCGCTGCTCGGCGTGGAGCAGGTCGACGAGCACGGCCGCGCCGACGCTGCGGTGCGCCGCCGCGATCCGGATTTCGCGGCGATGCTGCGGCGGCCGCTGGCCGGTGCGCGGCTGGCGCTGGCGGCCGATCCGGCGCAGCCGCTGCAGCGCGTGGACGCGATCTCCGGCGCGCTGATGCTGCTGCCGCGCGCGTTGTTCGCGCGCATCGGCGGCTGGGACGCCGGCTACCGCCTGCATGCCGAGGACCTGGACCTGTGCCGCCGCGCGCGCCAGGCCGGGGCCACGGTGGCGGTACTCAACAGCCTGCGCGTGCTGCATGTGCGCGGCGTTTCCAGCCGCAAGCGGCCCTGGTTCGTGGAATGGCACAAGCATCGCGGGCTGTGGCGCTATTTCCGCAAGTTCGAGGCGCCGAGGCGCGCCGCGCCGGTGCGTGCGGCGGTGTGGGCGGCGATCTGGCTGCATGCCGGGGTGACCTTCGCCCGCTTGTGCTGGCGCCGTCCTGGCTGAACGCAGCACCAGACTGGTGCGAGCGTAGCGGCAGTCCGTATGCGGGATGACAAATTCTTTTATCGCGTGATGTGAATCACGCGGGAAAGGTGCTACGTTCCTGTCGCGATTCCGCTACGGGATCGTTTCCTGCCCCCTGTTCCAGGGGCCGCCCACCAGGAAACAATAGCGATGAACCAGTCGTACGGCGAGTGCCCGCACTCGTGCTCGCGCGCATGCGCGGCACCCGCTTCCATGGCAAGCAACGGTTGCGCGCGGCACCGCTCGGGCCGGCGCGCACGCGCGCTGTCGCGATCGGCGCTGGGCCTGGCGGCACTGGCACTGGCACTGGCCGCGGGGCCGTGTTTCGCCGGTGCCTGGGTGCAGGACGAAGGCGCCGCGCTGGTGATCCTCAAGGCCAGCCATAGCGACGGCGGCGCGGTCTACAACAGCCACAGCCAGAGCCGGAATTTCCCCGATGCCGGGCGCAGCCGCCAGGACCAGCTGAACCTGTACGCCGAATACGCGCTGAGCGCCGACCTGACCCTGGTCGGCAACTTCTATTTCAGCAAGGCCGATTACCGCAACGACGCCAGCTACGGCGACCGGCACGCGACCGGCTGGGCCGACCAGGAAGTGGGGCTGCGCTACCGCCTGGATCCGGACGGCCGCGATGGCCCGTGGCAGGGCGCGGCGCAGGTGCTGGCGCTGATTCCCGGCTACGGCCGGCAGGATTGGCGCGACGTGGCCAACGACCGCGACCATCCGGCGCTGGGGCAGGGTGACTACGGCGCCGAACTGCGCTACAGCGTCGGCCGCGGCTATCGGGCCGGCAGCCTCGACGGCTACGTGGACCTCGGCGCGGCGGTGCGCCTGCGCGGCGGCGACGCCGCCGACGAGGCGCGCCTGGACATCAGCAGCGGCCTGGCATTGGCGCCGCGCTGGATGCTGATCGGCGAACTCAACGTGATCCAGGGCCTGGGCAACGGCAACGGCCCCAACCCGGTCTACGCGCCCGGCGACAGCACTCCGATCCGCGGCAACAACTACGACCTGACCAAGCTGCAGGCCTCGCTGCTGCACACGCTGCCCGGCGGCACCCAGTTGCAGCTCGGCTACCAGCAGCCGCTGGCCGGGCGCAACACCGGCGGCGCCGGCGGCCCGTTCGTCGCCGCCTGGTGGCGGTTCTGACGGTGACCGCAGTGAATGATTCCGTGGTCGACGGCAGCACCGGCGAGGCGATCGTCCTGCTCGGCAGCGTGCCCGAGCCGCGCGGCTGGCAGACCCCGATCGGCACCGCGCTGGTCGAGGCCGGGGTCATCGACGCGGCGCAGCTGCAGGATGCGCTGGCGCTGCAGGCGCGCTGGCGTTCGCGCCTGGGCGATGTGGTGCTGGCGCAGCGCGGGGTCACCGCACTGCGTTTCTATACCGTGCTGTCGGCGCATTTCGGGCTGAACTTCGTCAACCTGTTGCAGCAGCCGATCGACTCGGCGCTGTTCGAACCGCAGCGGCTGGCCGACTACGCGCAGCGGCTGGTGCTGCCGTGGCGGCAGGAAGAGGGCCGGCTGGTGCTGGCGGTGGCCGATCCCGGCCCGGAGACCTTCGCCTGGGCGCGCAATCTGTACGGTGAGGACGTGCGCTTCGTCGGCACCTCCAAGTTCGACATCGTCTGGGGCCTGCAGCAGCAGGCCGATGCGCAGCTCACCCACGATGCGCTGAACCTGCTCGCCGAGCATGCGCCGGAGCATTCGGCCAAGCAGGTGATCACCCGCAGGCAGGTGGTGTTCCTGTGGGCGCTGGTGCTGCTGCTGAGCCTGGTCCTGGTGCTGTGGCCGGTGCCGAGCCTGATCACGATCAACACGGTGATCGGGGTGGGGTTCCTGGCCACCTTCTGCCTGAAGTTCGTGCTGGCCTGGCGCGGCGCGCACCGCCGCATCGACATCAAGGTCAGCGACGAGGAGGTCGCCGCGCTCGGCGACGAGGACCTGCCGGTGTATACGGTGCTGGTGCCGATGTACAAGGAGCCGGACGTGCTGCCGATCCTGGCCAACGCCTTGCGCCGGCTCGACTACCCGACCTCCAAGCTGGACGTGAAGCTGGTGCTGGAGGCCGACGATATCGAGACCATCGAGGCGGCCAAGGCGCTGGGCCTGGAGGCGTTCTTCGAGATCATCCGGGTGCCGCCGTCGCAGCCCAAGACCAAGCCGAAGGCGTGCAACTACGCGCTGCAGTTCGCGCGCGGGCAGATGCTGACCATCTACGACGCCGAGGACAAGCCGGAGCCGGATCAGCTCAAGCGCGCGGTCGCCGCGTTCCGCAAGTCGCCGGCCGACGTGGCCTGCATCCAGGCGCGGCTGAACTACTACAACGCCGACGAGAACTGGCTCACGCGCATGTTCACGCTGGAATACACGCTGTGGTTCGACTTCTACCTGCCGGCGCTGGAAACGCTGCGCATCCCGATTCCGCTGGGCGGCACCTCCAACCATTTCCGCCTGGACATCCTGCGCAAGGTCCGCGCCTGGGACCCGTACAACGTCACCGAGGACGCCGACCTGGGCGTGCGCCTGACCCAGCAGGGCTACCGGGTCAGCGTGGTCAACTCGACCACGTTCGAGGAGGCCAACGTCAGCATTCCCAACTGGATCCGGCAGCGCTCGCGCTGGCTCAAGGGCTATATGCAGACCTGGCTGGTGCATATGCGCGATCCGCTGCAGCTGTACCGCTCGGTCGGCTTCCGTGGCTTCTGGGGCTTCCAGCTGTTCGTCGGCGGGACCTTCTTCACCGCGCTGGCCGCGCCGCTGATGTGGTTGAGCTACGGCCTGTGGCTGGTGGCCGGATCGAGGTTCTTCGATCCGTTCTTCCCGCCCGCGCTGCTGTACCTGAGCCTGCTCAACCTGCTGCTCGGCAACGGCTTCCTGATCTACATGACCTTGTTGGCGGCGTTCAAGCGCGACTACTTCCGGCTGGCGCCGTACGCGCTGACCGTGCCGCTGTACTGGCTGCTGCAATCGGTCGCCGCCTACAAGGGCCTGTGGCAGCTCATCCACAATCCGTTCTACTGGGAAAAGACCACCCATGGCATCAGCAAGCACATGGCCGAAGAGCGCCGCGCCGCACTCGACGACTGAGACGCCGCGGCGCCCGCGCGGCGTGGCGGTGTTCGTGGCCACCGCCGCAGTGCTGGCGCTGCTGTGCCAGCGGTTGCTCGCGCACGGCTACATGAGCGACGACGCGATGGCGCAGTACGCCAAGCTGCTGCTGTTGCGCGACGCGGCCGGCTTCCGCACCGAATATCTCGGCTTCCTGTATGCGCAGGCCTCGCTGTACCTGGGCCTGCTGATCGGCGGCGTGCCGGGGCTGTCCACGCCGTTGCTGCCGTACCTGGTGGATGTGCTCGCCGGCGCGGCGATGGTGACCCTGCTGTGGCGCGACATCGCCGCGGACCTGGGCCGCGCCTGGGCCTGGAGCCTGTGCGCGGCGCTGCTGCTGCAGCCGTTCTTCCTGTGGCCGACGCTGTCGGGCAACAACCAGGGCGTGGGCCTGCTGCTGTTCTACTTGACCTGCCGCGCGCTGCGCCATTTCCGCGGCGACCCGGAAGCCTTCGCCTACCTGCGCCTGGCGCTGGGCCTGTGCCTGCTGTTCTTCGTCGACGAGCGCGCCTTCTTCCTGGCCGTGGCGATGGCGCCGTGGCTGGGCCTGATCGCGCCGCAGGGCATGCTGCGGCGCGCGCCGCTGTCGTTCTACCTGGTCTGCTACCTGCCGTTCCTGTTCGCGGTCGCGACCTGGATGTACCTGAACTACCTGTTCTTCGGCGATGCGCTGCTGTTCGTGCGCGACCAGCATTCGGCGTTCCGCGGCAGCTACGCGCAGGCGGCGCTGCAGCCGTGGCTGCAGCAGGCGATGGCGCGGCCGTGGTGGCCGCCGCTGTGGCTGGCGCTGGCCGGCCTGGTCACCACGCCGCTGCTGTTGCTGGCGCGGCACACGCGCCTGCGCAGCACCTGGCGCTGCGTGCTGGTCGCGGCCTGCACCGTGATCGGCGCTGGCACGCTGGCCGCCTGGGCGCGTTTCAGCGCGCAGCCGCTGGATTTCCTGGCGCTGATGGTGGTGCCGGCGGCATTGGTGCTCGGCGACCTGCGCCGCGCGCTGCGCTGGCTGGCGCTGGGCTTGCTGCTGCTCGGCGCCGCCGTCAGCGCCTGGGTCATCGCGCAGACTGCCGCGTCGACCACCCGCGATTGGGCGGCGGCGCTGTACGCGCCGGTGGTGCCGCGGCACCCGGACGAAGCGCGGCTGGGTGCCTGGCTGGCCGAGGCGCGGCTGCCGACCCTGCTCGACGATCGCGCCGGCTACGCGGTGATCGCGGCGCGCGGCGATGCGCAAGGCCTGATCCTGCCGTTCGACCCGCGCTTCAAGCGCGCCCTGGACGACCCGGGGCAGATGCCGGCGCAGGTGGTGGTGGCCGACCCGGCCAGTCAGGCCGGCGCCCTGGACAGCGTCAACCGGCGCCTGCCGCAGCTGTGGCAACAGGGCTTGCCGGGCTACAGTCTGGTTTACCGACAAGGGGCCTACCGGGTATGGCGTCGATTGCCGTGAGGGTGTTGGCCGGCATGTTGTTAGCGCTGAGCGCGGGCGGCTGCGGCGCGGCGCCGCCGGCGCCGGCGCCGTGGATGGGCGCCAACGTCAAGGTGTCGGCGCAGGCGCCGTGGGGCAGCGCCGCGGCGCAGCGCTCGCTGCAGCAGCTGGCCGACGCCGGTGCCGAGCGCGCGCTGCTGGTCGCCTTCGTCTGGCAGGCCACGCCGCAGTCCGACGATCCGGTGCTGGGCAGCGACAGCAGTCCCGAGCAGGTGCGTGCCGGCCTGCGGCAGATGCGCGCGGCCGGCCTGCAGCCGGTGCTGAAGGTGCATCTGTGGATCCCGGGGCATTGGGCCGGCGATGCCGCACCGGCCGATCGCCAGGCCTGGTTCGCGGCCTACCGGCGCGTGCTGCTGCAACTGGCGCAGGTCGCCGTCGACGAGCAGGCCGGGGCGTTGATCGTCGGCACCGAATTGCGCGGCCTGCAGGACGCGCCGCAGTGGCCGGCGCTGGTGGCGGCGGTGCGCCAGGTCTATCGCGGCCCGCTCGGCTATGTGGCCGACGGCCTGGAGCAGGCCGAGCGCTTCGGCTACTGGGACCGCTTCGATTTCGTCGGCACCAGCCTGTATCCGGCCTTGGCGTCGGTGCCGGCGCAGCGGCTGGCGCAGATGCGCGCGGCGGCCGCACGGGTGCAGGCGCTGGGCACGCGCAGCGGGCGCCCGGTGTGGGTGGCGGAATTGGGGCTGCGCTCGGCGCGCGGCAGCCTGGCCGCGCCATGGGAGAGTCCCGAGCAACGCAATGCCGCGGTGGACACCGCGCTGCAGGCGCAGGTGCTGCAGGACTGGCGCCGCGTGCTCGGCGAGCAGCGCATCGCCGGCATCGCGCTCTGGTGCTGGTACACCGATCCGGACGCCGGCGGCGCGCACGACAGCGATTTCACCGTGCAGCACAAGCCGGCGCAGGCGGTGCTGGCGCGGCGCCCCGCGCCCTGACGCATCCTGTGTAGGAGCAGTTTCAAGCGCGACGGGCTTCGCCGGGAAACGCCGTCGCGGCTGATGGCCCGAGGCCACCCGGAGCTCCTACACGGGAAAGGCGGGAGCCGGCAACACGGTGGGCGCATAATCGCGCGATGATCATCGATTCGCTGCTCGACACCGACCTCTACAAGTTCACGATGATGCAGGCGGTGCTGCACCAGCATCCCGGCGCGCAGGTGGAATACCGCTTCAAGTGCCGTACCCCGGGCATCGACCTGGCGCAATTCCTGGAGCAGATCTCGGCCGAGATCGATGCGCTGTGCACGCTGCGCTTCCGCGCCGAGGAACTGGACTACCTGCGCGGCCTGCGCTTCATCAAGCCGGACTTCGCCGATTTCCTGGCGCTGTTCCATCTGGACCGCAAGTACCTGCAGCTGCAGGCCTCGGCCACGGTGCCGGGCGAGATCGAACTGAGCATCCGCGGGCCGTGGCTGCACACCATCCTGTTCGAGGTGCCGCTGCTGGCGATCGTCAACGAGGTCTGGTTCCGCAATACCGGCGGCGACGACCATGCCGAGGGCCTGCGCCGGCTGCAGGCCAAGATCGCGCTGCTGCGCGACAGCAGCGGCTACGGTGCGTGCGCGATCGCCGACTACGGCACCCGCCGCCGCTATTCGCGGGCCTGGCACGGCGAGCTGTTGCCGGTGCTGCAGCAGACCCTGGGCGCGCAGTTCGTCGGCACCAGCAACGTGTATTTCGCCTGCCGCTACGGGCTGACCCCGCTGGGCACGATGGCCCACGAGTACCTGCAGGCGTTCCAGGCGCTGGGCCCGCGGCTGCGCGATTCGCAGGCCGCGGCGCTGCAGTCGTGGGCGCGCGAATACCGCGGCGACCTCGGCATCGCGCTGTCCGACGTGGTCGGGCTGGATGCCTTCCTGCGCGACTTCGACCTGTACTTCTGCAAGCTGTTCGACGGCATGCGCCACGACTCCGGCGACCCGTTCGAATGGGGCGAGCGCGTGCTGGCGCACCTGCAGCGGCAGCGGGTGGACCCGCGCAGCAAGATCCTGGTGTTCAGCGACGGCCTGGACATCGACAAGGTGATGCGGCTGTACGCGCATTTTCACGGCCGCTGCATGCTCGCCTTCGGCGTCGGCACGCACCTGACCAACGACCTGGGGCCGACGCCGCTGCAGATCGTGATCAAGATGGTCCGCTGCAATGGCCAGCCGGTGGCCAAGCTCAGCGACTCGCCGGGCAAGAACCTGTGCGACGACCCGGCCTATCTGGCCTATCTGCGGCACGTCTTCGACGTGGCGGCCGATCCTCGATAATGGGACGTGCGCCTGCCACGCCCCGGCCGCTTGCGACGAAAATGGCGGCCGTCGTGCGCCGCCGCAGAGGGACTTTGCTGTGGCGCAACAGTGCGCTACCATTTGCGGCAAAGTGAGAACTGTGTCGCATTAATGGCGGTCCCGCCGTATTGGCACTGTGCTTGCTAAGTACCTTGCATCCAGTATCCGCCGTGCCAATTTCCCGTCAGAGGCATCACCCGATGAGCTCTCCCGAGCTACACACGCATTTCCGCACCCAGGCCTGTTCGCGGCAGTGGCGCGGCTTCCTGCGCGCGTTGGCTCAGGAGTTCGCGGCAGAACTGGCGGCGGAGGACATGGCGTTGCTGATGGCGCGGATCGGCCGCCGTTTCGCCAGCGAGCATCCGATCGGGGTCTGCGCGACGCTGGACGAGGTGCAGGCCGGGGTCAACCGGGTCTGGGACCGGATGGAGTGGGGGTATGCGCGTTTCGAGGAGCAGGCCGACCGGGTCGACCTGCACCACGTCGGCTCGCCGTTGCAGATCGCCCTGGCCGGGGAGACGGCCGGAGCGGATGGGTTCCTGGAAGGGGTGTACCACGCCTGGTTCGAACAGGCCGGCATGTTGGCGGGTCTGGGGATCCGCGCGGTGCCGGCCGTCGAGGAGGACGTCCGTCGTTTCGTATTGTGCCGGGTCGCCTGAACGGGCCACCCGATTCCACCGGCTACACAATCATCTTAGGGGGTGATCGATGTCCAACAAGACCGACCATGCGGGCGCCGATGCGGCCGATGACATTTCCAGCCTGTTCGCCAAGCTCGGCAGCCAGGGCGCCAGCGCGTACCAGGATTTTTCCGGGGCGCGGCTGAGCGCGCCGGAACCTGCGGCCGCCGCACCGCCTGCTGTCGCACCGCTGCCGCCTGCCGCGGCGTTGGCGTCGGCGGCATCGGCTCCGACGCTGTCGGTGGTACGTGCGCCGGCCGAACCCAAGCTGGGGGTGGGGGTGGCGCCGCCCGCGGCCCGCCCGGTCGCTGCCGAGCCGGCTCCGGCGCCGCTCGCCAGGCCCGCGGCGGCGGAGCCGGCGTTGCCGGCGTCGGCCGGCACGGCCACGCCGCTGACCGGGTTGTTCCAGCGCCTGCTCGACAGCGGCCGCGATCGCGCAGCGGCGCCCGATAGCCCGCTCAAGCGCTTCCAGAACCGCTGAGCCGTGCGCGGCCGCTGGCGCCGCGCCTCGTCGTCCTGTTGCCGCGCGGAGGGGAAACCGCGCGCCGGCTTCTCCCCCCTTTCGTTAGGAATCGCTGATGAGCGCTGCGTCCGCATCGCGTACCGGTCAACCCATGCACACATTGGCCACCTGGTCGCTGTGGGCGCTGGGCGCCTTGTTGTTGGTGTTCGTGGTCGCCATTCCGATGGACGTGCCGCAGCAGCTGCTGTTCTCGCTGGTGGTGTTCGCCGCGGCGATGCTGCTGCGCCGCAGCGGCAGCCGGCTCGCCGTGCTGGTGATGATGGCGCTGTCGCTGGCGATGTCCTCGCGCTACATCTGGTGGCGCATCACCCAGACCATGGGGGTGGGCAGCGTGGTCGATCTCAGCCTCGGCCTGTGCCTGCTGCTGGCCGAGGTGTATGCCTTCACGATCCTGGTGCTGGGCTATTTCCAGGTGCTGTGGCCGCTGAACCGGCGCCCGGTGCCGTTGCCCGCCGACCAGCGCCAATGGCCGACGGTGGACCTGTTCATTCCCACCTACAACGAGCCGCTGTCGGTGGTGCGCTCCACCATCCTGGCCGCCAGCGTGATGGACTGGCCGGCGGACAAGCTCAACATCTATCTGCTCGACGACGGCCGCCGCGACGAGTTCCGCGCGTTCTGCGTGCAGGCCGGCATCCACTACGTCACCCGCACCAACAACTTCCACGCCAAGGCCGGCAACATCAACGCCGCGTTGAAGAAGTCCAGCGGCGAGTACGTGGCGATCTTCGACTGCGACCACATCCCGACCCGCTCGTTCCTGCAGGTGGCGATGGGCTGGTTCCTGCGCGACCGCATGCTGGCGGTGGTGCAGATGCCGCACTACTTCTTCTCCGCCGATCCGTTCGAGCGCAACCTCGGCAACCACGGCAAGGTGCCCAACGAGGGCGAACTGTTCTACGGCCTGCTGCAGGACGGCAACGACCAGTGGGACGCCACCTTCTTCTGCGGCTCGTGCGCGGTGATCAAGCGCAAGCCGCTGGAGGAAGTGGGCGGGGTGGCGGTGGAAACCGTCACCGAGGATGCGCACACCGCGCTGAAGCTGCACCGGCACGGCTACCGCAGCGCTTATCTGACCGTGCCGCAGGCCGCCGGCCTGGCCACCGAGAGCCTGTCCGGCCACGTCGCCCAGCGCATCCGCTGGGCGCGCGGCATGGCGCAGATCGCGCGCCTGGACAACCCGCTGCTCGGCAAGGGCCTGCGTCTGTCGCAGCGACTGTGCTACGCCAACGCGATGCTGCACTTCTTCTACGGGCTGCCGCGCATCATCTACCTGACCGCGCCGCTGGCCTACCTGTTCTTCGGCGCGCACGTGATCCACGCCTCGGCGCTGATGATCCTGGCCTACGCGCTGCCGCACATCCTGCAGGCCAACCTGACCAACCTGCGCACCCAGGGCAAGTTCCGCCATCTGCTGTGGAACGAGGTCTACGAGACCACGCTGGCCTGGTACATCCTGCGTCCGACCCTGGTGGCGCTGTTCAATCCCAAGCTCGGCACGTTCAACGTCACCCCCAAGGGCGGCCTGGTCACGCGCAGCTATTTCGACCGGCAGATCGCCAAGCCCTATCTGTTCCTGCTGGTGCTGAACCTGGCCGGCCTGGCCGCCGGGGTACTGCGCCTGATCTACGTGGATGCCACCGGCGAAGCGCAGACGATCTGGTTCAACCTGGTCTGGACCGTCTACAACGTGCTGCTGCTCGGCGCCACCATCGCCACCGCCAGCGAGATGCGCCAGGTGCGCCGTTCGCACCGGGTGCCGCTGGACATCCCGGCCACGCTGTACCTGCCGGACGGCCAGGAGATCGCCTGCCGCAGCGTCAACTTCTCCACCGGCGGCATGGCGCTGCGCCTGATCGAGGCGGTGCCGGTGGAACCGGATGCGCTGGTGGAGGTGGCGCTGTCGCACCGCAACGTCGAAAAGCGCCTGCCGGCGATCGTGCGCCACGACCGCGACGGGCACATCAGCGTGCAGTTCCGCGCCATGTCGATCGAGCAGGAGCGCTGGCTGGTCGCCTGCACCTTCGCCCGCGCCGACATCTGGGTGTCGCAGTGGGGCCGCCACGACCGCGACAAGTTCTGGAAATCGCTGGGCCAGGTGTTCGCGGCGAGCATGCGCGGCTTCAAGCGCCTGGGCCAGCACATCGGCGACAGCGTACGTAGCGGCTTCCGTCCGGCGCGTCCGGCCGGCGAGGAATCCGCGCCGTGAGCCGCGTCTTTTCTGTTTTTCTTCCCTCTTTCTTCCGGTTGCCCTCGATGCGCCTACCTGCCTTGGCTGCGTGCTGCCTCACCATCCTGTCCGGCCTGGCGCTGGCGCAGGAGCCCGCGCTTCCCGCCGCCCCGGCGGCGCCGGCCGCAACCGGCACTGCCGCCGCGCCGACGCTGGGCGTGCAGGAGCGGTCGGCGACGCTGAAGCAGCTGGGCATGGACTACGAGATCACCCTGCGCGGCATCCAGGGCAGCGCCGGGGTGGCGTTCAGCGCGCGCACCGACGAGGTGGTCGAGGCGGCGACGCTGCACCTGAGCTACAGCTACTCGCCGGCGCTGCTGCCGGAACTGTCGCACCTGAAGGTCACCGTCAACGGCGTCACCGTGGCGACCCTGCCGGTGAGCCGCGAGAACGCCGGCAAGCTGCAGCAAAGCGACGTGCCGATCGATCCGCGCCTGGTCGGCGACTACAACCAGCTCAACCTGCAGCTGATCGGGCACTACACCCGCGAGTGCGAGGACCCCGACCACACCAGCCTGTGGGCGAACATCGACCCGGCCACGCGGCTGTCGCTGCGCACCACGCCGCTGGTGCTGGCCAACGACCTGGCGCTGCTGCCGGTGCCGTTCTACGACAAGCGCGACACGCGCCGGCTGGAACTGCCGTTCGTGTTCCCGCAGCGTCCGGACCTGGCCACGCTGCGCAGCGCCGGCATCGTGTCCTCGTGGTTCGGCGCGCAGGCCGGCTACCGCGGCGCGCTGTTCAACGTCTCCATCGGCGACGTGCCGGCGACCGGCAACGCGGTGCTGTTCGCCACCGCGAACACGCTGCCGGCCGAACTGGCCACCGCGCAGAACGGCCTGGGCGAGATCGCCGGCCCGACCCTGGCGGTAGTGTCCAACCCGCGCGATCCGGCCGGCAAGCTGCTGCTGGTGCTCGGCCGCAACGACGCCGACCTGCAGCAGGCCGCCACCGCGCTGGCGCTGGGCACGCCGTTCAACGGCGCCGTGGCCAGGATCGGCGAACTCACGCAGGCGCAGCCGCGCAAGCCCTACGACGCGCCGAACTGGATCTCCAGCGACGCCCCGGTGCGCTTCGCCGACCTGGTCGCGCAGACCTCGCAGCTCAATGTCAGCGGCTACCATCCGGACCTGATCCGGGTCGGCCTGCAGCTGCCGCCGGACCTGTTCGTGTGGCAGCGCGACGGCATCCCGGTCAACCTGCGCTACCGCTACACGGTGCCGGACGTGCGCAACAAGTCCGCGCTCAACGTCAGCATCAACGATGCCTTCGTCACCACCCTGCCGCTGAGCGGGCGCCCCTACGCCGAATCGCTGCCGCTGCAGTGGTGGCACGACCTCAAGGCCAAGGGCGCGATGCCGGTGGAGCAGAAGCTGCTGCTGCCGACCGGTCCGTTCTCGGCCAACAGCCAGCTGCGCTTCCACTTCTTCTTCGACCGCCCGCAGGCCGGTGAATGCAAGAACACCTTCCCCGACGTGTCCGGCGCGATCGACGCCGACTCGAGCGTGGACCTGCGTTCGTTCCACCACTACATGGCGATGCCGAACCTGGCCGCGTTCGGCAATGCCGGCTATCCGTTCACGCGCCTGGCCGACCTGTCCGAATCCACCATCGTGGTGCCGGACGAGGCCAGCGACCAGGACGTGTCCAACCTGCTGACCCTGCTCGGCAAGCTCGGCGCGTCCACCGGCTACCCGGCGCTGCGCGCGACCCTGATCCATGCCGGCGAAGTGGACCAGCACGCCGACAGCGACCTGCTGGTGTTCGGCTCCTCGCGCTCGCAGCCGCTGTTCCAGCGCTGGAGCGAGCATCTGCCGATCGGCGACGGCGCCAGCGGCCGGCGCTTCTCGATGAGCGACTGGGTGCTGGACAAGCTGCCCGGCTTCCTGTCCTTCGACGCGCGCCGCACCGATCTGCCGACCACCGCCGAAGTGGCGGTGAAGCCGGCCCCGGGCGACGTGGTGCTGATGGGCTTCGAGTCGCCGCTCAAGCCCGGGCGCAGCGTGGTCGCGCTGCTGGCCGAGGACCCGGCCAGCGTCGGCCAGTTGTTCGACGCCTGGTTCGAGCCGGCCACGCTGAAGGATTTCCAGGGCAGCGTGGTGTTGCTGCAGCAGGGCAAGATCCGCAGCCTGGCCGGCAACCAGGCCTATTACGTCGGCCACCTGCCGCTGCCGACCTGGGCGCGCTGGTACTTCGCGCAGCATCCGCTGCTGCTCGGCCTGGCGGTGGTGGTGCTGAGCCTGCTGCTGGCGCTGGCCGCACGCGTGGTGCTGCGCCGGCATTCGGCGCAACGGTTGCGGGAAGGGCAATGACCGCGCACGCGCGCCAGCGCCGCCGCGTGCTCGGCGGCGTGCTCGCCGCGGGCGCGGCGGCGCTGCTGCCGGCAACGCCGGCCGCGGCGGCGGCCTGTGCGCCATGGCGTGAGTGGAGCGGCTTCGTCGCCAAGCACATCGACGCCAACGGACGGGTGATCGATTTCAGCAACCCCGATCAGCGCAGCACCTCCGAAGGCCAGTCCTACGCGCTGTTCTTCGCGCTGGTGGCCAACGACCAGGTGCTGTTCGACCGGCTGCTCGGCTGGACCCGGCATAACCTCAGCGGCGGCCGTCCGCAACAGGTGCTGCCGGCCTGGCTGTGGGGCCGCGCCGGCGACGGCAGCTGGCGCGTGCTCGACGACAACACCGCCAGCGACGCCGACCTGTGGATCGCCTATGCGCTGCTGGAGGCCGGGCGGCTGTGGAAGCGGCCCGGCTACACCCAGGCCGGCATGCAGATGCTGGCGCTGGTAAGGCGCCACGAACTGGCCGAGCTGCCCGGCTTCAGCGCCATGCTGTTGCCGGCAATGAAGGGCTTCGCCAAGCCGCCGCGCTGGACGCTCAACCCCAGCTACCTGCCGATCCAGTTGCTGCGCCGTTTCGCCGCCGCCAATCCGAAAGGGCCGTGGGCCGGGCTGGCGCAGCGCAGCGCACGCCTGCTGCGCGACAGCGCGCCGGTCGGTTTCGCCCCGGACTGGATCGGCTGGGACGGCCGCGCGTTCGCGGTCGATCCGGGCAAGGGCGCGCTGGGCAGCTACGACGCGGTCCGCGTGTACCTGTGGGCCGGCATGCTCGATGCCGGCGAGCCGCTGCGCAAGGCGCTGCTCGAGGACCTGTCCGGTCCGCTGCAACAGCTGCAGGCGCAGGGCCATTTCAGCGAGAAGGTGGACACGCGCCTGGGCGTCGGCAGCGGCACCGCGCCGCCCGGCTTCGCCGCCGCGCTGCTGCCGTACCTGAGCGCGCTGCGCCAGCCGCTGCTGCTGAAGGCGCAGGCGCAACAGATTCCCGCGCCCGGCGATGCCGCCGCGGCGAAACTTCCCTATTACGATCGGGTGCTGGTCCTGTTCGGGCGCGGCTGGCTCGATAACCGCTATCGCTTTTCCGCAGACGGCCTGCTGCAGCCCGCCTGGAGAACCCAATGTTCCGCATGAAACTCAAGCCTCTCTGCCTGGCCGGCATGATCGACCTGTGCCTGCTCGCCGGCACCGCGCACGCGCAGACCGGCAACGCCACCCAGCAACTGGTCGGCCAGGGCAACTACTGGCACGACCAGGGCCGCGACGACCTGGCCGCCGATACTTGGCGCAAGCTGCTGCGGGTCGACCCGAACCAGCCCGATGCGCTGCTCGGCCTGGCCCAGATCGACCTGGCGCAAGGCCGCCAGAGCGAGGCGCGCAAGCGCCTGCAGCAGTTGCAGAAGACGCATCCGCAGGCGCCGCAGACGCAGCGCCTGAGCCAGGCGATCGGCGGCAGCGGCGACAGCGTCAACCTGCGCAACGCGCGCCGCGCCGCCTCGGCCGGACGCTACGTGGAAGCGGTGCGCGAGTACCAGGCGCTGTTCGACGGCAAGGCGCCGCCGGACCACCTGGCGCTGGAGTACTACCAGGCCCTGGCCGGCACCCCGCAGGGCTGGGACGGCGCCCGCGATGGCCTGCGCCGCCTGGCCGCCGCGCAGCCCAACAACAGCGCCGTCGCGCTGGCGCTGGCGCAGGTGCTGACCTACCGCGAACCGTCGCGGCGCGAAGGCATCGCCCAGCTCGGCGCGATGAGCAAGCGCCCCGATGTCGGCGGCCCGGCCCGCGCCGCCTGGCGCCAGGCGCTGCTGTGGCTCAATGCCGGCAGCGCCGACGCGCCGCTGTACCAGGCGTTCCTGGCGGCCAATCCGAACGATGCCGAGGTTGCCGCCAAGGCCACCAAGCTGGGCGAGCAGCGTGCCGCGCAGGCCGGCGATCCGGCCGGCGAACAGCTCGGCGAGGCGTTCAAGGCGCTCAACGCGGGCAATCTCGCGGTGGCCGAGCAGCGCTTCACCCAGGTGCTGCGCGCGCGTCCGCGCGATGCCGACGCGCTCGGCGGCCTGGGCTCGGTGCGCCTGCGCCAGCAGCGCTTCGGCGAGGCGCAGGAACTGCTGCGCCCGGCCGCGGCCGGCAACGGCAAATGGCGTTCGGCGCTGGACAGCGCGCGCTACTGGCTGCAACTGCAGCAGGCGCAGGCCGCGCGCGGCCGCGGCGACAGCGACGAGGCGCTGCGGCTGACCCAGCAAGCGCTGAAACTGCAGCCCAACGAAGCCACCGGCTACGTGCTGCTCGGCGACCTGCAGGCGGCCAGCGATGCGGCCGCGGCCGAACGCAGCTATCGCCAGGCGTTGGCGCTGGGCGCCGACAATGCCGGCGCGCTGCAGGGCCTGATCGGCCTGTACAGCCGCCAGGGCCGTGCCGACGAGGCCAGCGCATTGTTCGCCAGGCTCAGCCCGGCGCAGCGCGAGAAGGCCGGCGGCGAAGCCACGCTGCGCTCCAACGTGCAGCGCGCCCGCGCCAAGCAGGCGCTGGAGGCCGGCGACACGGTGTCCGCGCAGGGCGAACTGGAAGCGGCGATGGTCGAGCGTCCGGCCGATCCGTGGGTGCGGCTGGACCTGGCGCGGCTGTACCAGCAGGCCGGGCGCCCGGACCAGGCGCGCAGCGTGATGGACGGCCTGCTCGCGGTGCACGGCGACATGCCCGAGGCGCTGTACGCCAGTGCGCTGCTGGCGCAGGACCGCGGCGACTGGGCCGGCGCCTACGCCAGCCTGGAACGCATCCCCAGCGCGGCGCGGAGCGCGGAAATGAGTGCGCTGCGCAACACCGCCTGGGTCGAGCAGCAGGCTGCGCAGGCGCGGCTGCTGCAACAGCAGGGCCGCGCCGGCGAGGCGCAGCTGCTGCTGGCGCGCACCGAGGCCGCGCTCGGCGGCGCGCTGGAACAACCGGCGCTGCTGGCGTCGATGGCCGGCGCCTACGCCGACATCGGCAGCAACCAGCGCGCGCTGACCCTGGCGCAGCGCCTGGTCGCGCAGAACCCGAACACCGAGGCGCGGCTGCAGTACGCCAGCGTGCTGCTGCGCGCGCAGCAGGACGCCGAACTGGCGGCGACGCTGCGCCAGTTGCGCGACACCGACATGAACGCCGAGCAGCAGCGCCGCTACCAGGCGCTGCGCAGCGGCTACACACTGCGTCAGGTGGATGCGCTGCGCGAACTGGGCAACCTGGAAGCGGCCTACGACGCGCTGGCGCCGCTGCTGGCGCAGCAGAACCAGGATCCCAAGGCGGTGGCGGCGCTGGCGCGGCTGTACGCCGGCGCCGGCGACCAGCGCCAGGCGCTGGTGCTGTACCAGCAGCAGCTGCAGCAATCGCCCGACGACCTGGACACGCTGATCGCCGCGGCCAACACCGCCGCCGCGCTGCGCGACCTCGGCAGCGCCGAGGACTACCTGCAGCGCGCACTGGCGAAAGCGCCGGAGTCGCCGGCGGTGTTGAGCGCCGCCGGCCGCGTGTACCGCAGCGCCGGCAAGAGCCGCAAGGCCGAAAGCTATTTCCGCGCCGCGCTGGCGGCGCAGGCGCGCGAGGCCGGCCAGCACGACAACGGCCTGCCGGCCGCCAACGGTCCGGCGTCCTTCGCCGGCGCCGGGCGCCCGCTGAACCCGTTCGCCGGCATGAGCGGACGCATGCCGCGTAGTCCGGCGGTGGTCTCCGACAGCCTCGGCGGCGGCTATCCGGCGCCGGCCTATGCCGCGGCCGGCCAGGTTCCGCTCCCGGCGATGCCGGGCGCGGCCGGTGCGGGCCCATTCCCGGCGATGCCGGCCGCCGCCGGCGCGACCTACGCCAGCGGCGGCGACGACCTGCCGCCGCCGGCCAGCGCCAGCGCTGCCGGCGGTGTGCAGTTGGCGGCGCTACCGGTGCCGGGCCAGCGCGCGCCGGCAGCTGCCAGCGTGGCCCCGTCCTACTATCCCGACGACCGTGTCGCCACCACCGGCAGCGCGCGCCAGGCGCAGGCGCTGGCCAATCCGGCGCGCAGCGGCAGCGTGCTCGACGAACTGCGCGAAGTGCAGTCGGAGAACAGCGACAGCCTGGCCGCCGGCGCCACCTACCGTGCGCGCGACGGCGAGGCCGGACTGGGCAAGTTGAACGACCTGGAAGTGCCGCTGCACGGCGAATTCGCGGTCGGCGAAGGCAAGCTCAGCGTCGACGTCACCCCGACCCTGCTCGACGCCGGCACGCTCGACACCGCCTATTCCACCGCCAGCCGCTTCGGCGCCGGCCCGAGCGCGGCGATGGGCGATGCGCTGGCCGCCGATCGCACCCCGATCGACGATCTGGTCGGCAGCGACCTGTACCAGCTGCTGCTCACCGAGGGCGACAGCAACGCCACCCGCAACGCACTGCGCACCTATGCGGTGAACACCGGCCTGTACAACGAGCTGTACAACGACACCGACGCCAGCTTGACCAACGCGCAGCGCGAGGCCGCGGCCCTGCAGGCGCTGTATGCCGAGCCGCTGTCGGCGTTCCTGCTCGGCAACATCGCCGCGGACGTGTCGATCAGCACCCTGGCCAGCGCCATCCTCGGCGACGCCTCGCGCAGCGCCGACCTCAGCGCGGCCGACATCGCCCGCTTCCAGGCGCTGGCCGCCAACAGCACCGCGGCCAGCCTGACCCCGGCCGGCTTCAGCCAGGCGCTGTACACGATGGCCGCCAATGGGTCGGCCTCGCGGCGCATGGACCAGGACGCCAGCGGCGTCGGCGTGGCGGTGAAATACAAGCACGGCGGCTTCGCGGCCGACCTCGGCAGCACCCCGATCGGCTTCCCCGAACAGCGCATCGTCGGCGGCGTCGGCTACCGCGGCCAGATCGGCGAGAACCTGACCTACTCGGGCCAGGCGTTCCGGCGCGCGGTCAGCGACAGCCTGCTGTCCTTCGCCGGCGTCGACGACGGCCGCGCCGGGCTGCGCTGGGGCGGCGTGACCAGCAACGGCGTGCGCCTGTCGGCCACGCTCGACAACGGCCTGCTCGGCGGCTACGCCAACCTGACCGCCGATCGCCTGGTCGGCCACAACGTCGCCGACAACGACCACCGCCAGGTGGACCTGGGCGTGTACGTGCACGCGCTGGAAACCGAGAACCAGTCGCTGACCGCCGGCCTCAACCTGACCGCGATGCAGTACGACAAGAACCTGAGCGGCTACACCTACGGCCAGGGCGGCTACTTCAGCCCGCAGGATTATGTCGACCTCGGTTTCCCGGTGCACTGGAGCGGGCGTTCGTCCGGGCGCAAGGTCAACTGGAGCGTGGACGCCAGCGTCGGCGTGCAGCATTTCCGCAGCGACGACAGCAACTACTTCCCGACCAGCGCGCAGATGCAGCAGGACGCCTACGACGCGGCATCGCTGGCCGCGCTGCTGGGCCTGGTGGACACCTACACTGCGCCGGTCTATGCCGGGCAGAGCAAGACCGGCGTGTCCTACAACCTCGCCGGCGCGGCCGAGTGGCAGCTGGCCCCGCAGCTGTTCCTGGGCGGGCGGCTGATCTTCAACAACGCCCGCGACTACAACCAGTTCAGCACCAACCTCTACGTGCGCTTCGTGCTCGACCGGCTCGGCGCCGGCCTCGGCCGTCGCCCGCAGGTGCTGGCCTCGCCGTTCATGGGCGAGTAGGGCAGGGGATAGTTGGGGCGCTTGCGGTTGCCGGGCTGGGTGCACTGTGGGAGGGGCTTCAGCCCCGACGCCCTCCGCAGCCGGAACGCTTGCCGTCGCACCAACGCCCGGCAACGCTGCAGGCGCGCGCCGCTCGGCGGATAATCGGGGCGGCATTCGGCCACAGGAGCAGGGCATGATCCGCGACATCATCCGCATGGGCGACCCGCGCCTGCTGCGCCTTGCGCAGCCGGTCGGCAACTTCGGTAGCGCGCAGCTGCACGCCTTGGTCGCCGACATGTTCGAGACCATGGACGCCGCGCGCGGCGTCGGCCTGGCCGCGCCGCAGATCGCGGTGGACCTGCAGCTGATGGTGTTCGGCTTCGACAGCAATGCGCGCTATCCCGAGGCGCCGGCGGTACCGCGCACCGCGCTGGCCAACGTGCAGTTCGAGCCGTTGTCCGACGAACTGGAGGACGGCTGGGAAGGCTGCCTGTCCATTCCCGGACTGCGCGCGGTGATTCCGCGCTACCGGCACATCCGCTACCGCGGCCTGGACCCGGACGGCAGCGCGGTGGTGTGCGAGGCCGAGGGCTTCCATGCGCGGGTGGTGCAGCACGAGCACGACCACCTGATCGGGCGGCTGTACCCGTCGCGGATCCGCGACTTCGGCAAGTTCGGCTTCGAGGACGTGCTGTCCTACGCGCTGTAGCGCCGAAGGCCGCGCGGTTCTCGCCGTATCTGCGCGACCGGTTTCCGCCAGGCGCTGCCGCTCCTTGCGGGAGCGAGTTCAGTCGCGACAAGCGAAGCGCCAGGGCTTGCCGGGCGGGGATGCAGTCGGGACTGAACTCGCTCCCGCAAAAGCCGGCATGCCGGACTCGCAGTGAGCGCCCCTTGTGGGAGCGACTTCAGTCGCGACGAACGCAGCGATGAACTTGCCGAGCCTGGACGTTGTCGGGACTGGGGTCCTTCTACAAAAAAGGCATGCCATGACGTCGTCGCGCGACCTCCGGCGCAACCTTGCCCGGTCGCCAAGCCCGCGCACATGGCGGCAACGTCCACGCCTGCTGGCATCGGCCGATGGATTCCCTCACCCAGAGCGTGCTCGGTGCCGCCGTCGCCGCTGCCATTGCGCCCGCGCAACATCGCCGCGCCGCCCTGCTCGCCGGCGCGGCGCTCGGCACCGTGCCCGACCTCGACTCGCTGCTCCTGCTGCCGCTGCTCGGCTGGCTGCTCTGGTGGCTGTACCGGCGCTTCGGCCATGGCCGCGCGGCCGCGGCGCCGCGGCGCTGGTTCTGGGCGATGCAGCTGGCCTTGATCACGCATCCGCTGCTCGATGCGTTCACCGTCTACGGCACCCAACTGTGGTGGCCGCTGCGGCCGCCGCCGGCGATGTGGTCCAGCGTGTTCATCATCGATCCGGGCTACACGCTGTGGCTGCTCCTGGCCTGCGCCATCGCCTGGTGGGCGCGCGCGCGGCGCAGCAGGCGCTGCTGGCCGGGCTGCTCCTGAGCAGCGCCTACCTGGGCTGGTCGCTGCCAAGCAGCTGGTCGATCGCCAGGTCGACCGCGCGCTGGCGGCGATGGGCCTGCAGCACGCGCCGTGCTTCTCGGTGCCGATGCCATTCAACACGCTGTTGTGGCGGGTAGTGGCGATGACGCCCAGCGGCTACGTGATCGGCGAGCGCTCGCTGGTCGCCGACCGCGGGCCGATGCGCTTCCAGGGCCATCCCTCCAACACCCCGGCGCTGGGCGACGTGCGCGCGCTGCCGGCGGTGCAGCGGCTGGCCTGGTTCAACCGCGGCTTCATGCGCGCCCAGGTCAAGGATGGCGAACTGGTCCGCAGCGACCTGCGCATGGGCCTGGAGCCGGACTACAACTTCAACTTCGCGGTGGCCCGGCAGCACGGCGCCGGCTGGCAGGCGATCGAACCGCGCCAGCGGCAGGCCGCCTATCGCGCACCGGTGGCGCGCGGGCAGATCGGCGCGGCGCTGGCGCGGATGTGGCGGCGGATCTGGACCGAGCCTGCAGCGGTCGCGCCGATCGGCGCGCCGACGCAGTCCGGACTGCCCTGAGCGGATCTGGGAATCGCCGCACTCCCTCGGTCCGCGTGCGGATGCTGCCACGTCCGCCAGGGGAGCACGCGCCGGTGCCGTCGATCTGGTCGAAGGCATGAAGGCACGAAGGCATGAAGCAGAGCAGGCGCGCTTGTTGCAGCGGCCGCACTTGCGGGCTATCGGAGACGCCGCACAGTTGGTGCAGGGACGCGCTGCGAACGCATCGCGTGGTCCTGGGCCCGCAACGTTCAGGCCGCGGCGGGCAAGGCCGGCGCCAGGCCGGCGATCAGCGCATCGAAGTAGTCGGCGGTCAGCGCCAGCTGCGCGGTTGCGCTCTCGGCGCGGTTGACCACGGCGCGGAACGCCGCGTTCTCGGGCCGGTCCTTGGCGTACCAGCCCAGGTGCTTGCGCGCGATGCGCACGCCCTGCGCTTCGCCGTAGAAATCGTGCAGCGCCTGCAGGTGGCCGAGCAGGGTGTCGCGCACCAACTGCAGCGATGGCGCCGGCAGCAGTTCGCCGGTCGCCAGGTAGTGCGCGATCTCGCCGAAGATCCACGGCCGGCCCTGCGCGGCGCGGCCGATCATCACCGCATCGGCGCCGGTCGCGGCCAGTACCTGCGCGGCCTTGTGCGGCGAATCGATGTCGCCATTGGCGATCACCGGGATGCGCAGCGCGGCCTTGATCTGCGCGATCGTGGCGTATTCGGCCTGGCCGTTGTACTGCTGATCGCGGGTGCGGCCGTGCACGGCCAGCGCGGCGATGCCGCAGTCCTCGGCGATGCGCGCGATGGCCGGGCCGTTGCGGTGGTCGCCGTCCCAGCCGGTGCGGATCTTCAGCGTCACCGGCACCGGCGAGGCGTTCACCACCGCGCTGAGGATGCGCGCCACCAGCGCCTCGTCGCGCATCAGCGCCGAGCCGGCCCAGGCGTTGCACACCTTCTTCGCCGGGCAGCCCATGTTGATGTCGATCAGCTGCGCGCCGTGGTCGGCGTTGTAGCGCGCGGCCTCGGCCAGCTGCTGCGGCTCGGTGCCGGCGATCTGCACGCTGACCGGGTCCGGTTCGCCGGCGTGGTCCATGCGCTGCAGCGATTTGCGGGTCTGCCACAAGCGCGGGTCGGAAAGGGTCATCTCCGACACCGCCAGGCCGGCGCCGAGGCGCTTGCACAGCAGCCGGAACGGCTTGTCGGTGACCCCGGCCATCGGCGCCAGGATCACCTTCGGTTCGATCGTGTAGGGGCCGATGCGCATGCGGCCATTGTCGCCGCCGCCGCGGCCGCTGCCAAACGCGTGCGGTTCAGCGGATCGACGAGTACAACTGGAAGCCGTCGGCGCTGCCGTCCAGGGTCGGCAGCACGACGTAGGCTGTGGCGCGAACCGCTGTGGGCCGTTTGCTCAAGGCGAACGGCTCAGCCGGCCTCCGGCACCAGCCGCGGCATCGACGCCGCCGCGCCTTCGGCCTCGGTCGAACGCGCCGCGTAGTGGTTGGCGAAGCGCACGTGGGTGGCGAAGCCGGCGTTCGGCGATTGCGCCAGCGAGGCCACCAGCGCGCCGTTGAACGCATCGCCGGCGCCGGTGGTGTCCACGGTCTGCGCGGCCTCCGCGCCGATGCGGTAATACGGCTGCGCATCGCCGCGCTGGCGATCTTCGGGGTGCGAGATGAACGCGCCCACCGCGCCCAGCGTCACCACCACGGTGCCGCCCGGCAGCAGCTTGCGGCACAGCGCGTGCAGGCTGCCGCCATCGGTGGCGGCGACGTCGTCGGCATCCACGCGCTCGCCGACGTGGCGCGTCAGCAGCGCGGCGAACTCGGTTTCGTTCGGGGTCAGCACGTCGGCCAGCTTGAGCAGGCCGATGCTGGTCTGCGCATTGGCCGGCGCGGCGTTGAGCACGGTGGTCAGGCCGGTCTCGCGCGCCAGCGCCAGGGTCGCCTCGATGGTCTCGATCGGCGATTCCAGCTGCGCCAGCAGCACCCGCGCCGACCCCAGCAGCGCGCGCTGCGCCTGCACGAAGCCCAGGCTCAGCGCGGCATTGGCGCCGGCGCCGATGACGATGGTGTTGCGGCCGTGGCCATCGACGTAGATGCCGCCGGTGCCGGTCGGCTCGGTGCTGGCCTCGGCGGCCAGGTCGATGCCGTCCTGCGCCGCCAGCGCGCGCGCCATCGCGCCGCCGGGGTCGTCGCCGAGCGCGCACACGAAGGTGGTGCGGGCGCCGGCGCGCGCGGCCGCCACCGCCTGGTTGAAGCCCTTGCCGCCGGGGCCGGTGCTGTAGCGGCCGGCGATGGTCGCGCCCGGGGCGGGCAGGGTTTCGCAGCGCCAGACGTGGTCGACATTGAACGAACCGACGACGATGACTGAACTCATAGGCATGTGCTGCTTCTCAACGGGTACTGGGGGAAAGGGGGGCTGCATCAGCTGAAGTGCGACAGCACGCCGGCGATGGTGGCGGTCATGAAGGTGGCGATCGAGCCGCCCAGCACCGCGCGCAGGCCGAACCGCGCCAGGTCCTGGCGCCGCTCCGGGGCCAGCCCGCCGATGCCACCGATCTGGATCGCGATCGAGCTGAAGTTGGCGAAGCCGCACAGCGCGTAGGTGGCGATCAGCCGGCCTTCCTCGCTCAGTCGCATGCCGGGAATCTGGCCCTTGACGATTTTCGACAGCTCGCTGTAGGCGACGAATTCGTTGAGCACGACCTTCTGCCCGATCAGCGCGCCGACCGTGGTCGCATCCGCCCACGGCGTGCCGATCACCCAGGCGATCGGCGCCAGCAGGTAGCCGAAGAGGGTGGACAGGTTGGTCGGGCGGCCGATCGCCGCGGCCAGGCCGGTGGCGTCGCCGAGCCAGGTCAGCGGCGCGTTGACCAGCGCGATCAGCGCGATGAAGGCCAGCAGCATCGCGCCGATGTTCAGCGCCAGGCGCAGGCCGTCGCCGGCGCCGGCGGCGGCCGCGTCGATGATGTTGCTGGTGGTCTTCTCCACGTCCATCTTGACCGTGCCGCGGGTCAGCGGGGTGCCGGTCTCCGGGATCAGCAGCTTGGCCACCACCAGCGTCGCCGGCGCGGCCATGATGCTCGCCGCCAACAGATGCTTGGCGTAGAACGCCTGCTGCTCCGGATCGCTGCCGCCGAGCATGCCCACGTAGGCGGCCAGCACGCCGCCGGCGATGTGCGCCATGCCGCCGATCATCATCGTCAGCAGCTCGGATTCGGTCATCTTCGGGATGTACGGGCGCACCGTCAGCGGCGCCTCGGTCTGGCCGATGAACACGCTGGCGCAGACGCTGGTGGTCTCCGCGCCGGACACGCGCATCACCTTGGTGATGGCCCAGGCCATCACCCGCACCACCGCCTGCATCACCCCCAGGTGGTAGAGCACGCCCATCAGCGCCGAGAAGAAGATGATCGTCGGCAGCACCTGGAAGGCGAAGATGAAGCCGTAGGTCTTGGTGTCCATCAGGCTGCCGAAGATGAAGCTGGAGCCTTCGTTGACGAAGCTCAGCACCTTCACGAACAGCTGTCCCAGCCAGTCGAAGACCTGGCGTCCGCCGGGCACCAGCAGCACCAGCGAGGCGAAGCCGATCTGCAGGATCAGGCCGGTCGCGACCAGCTGCCAATCGACCGCACGCTTGTTGTTCGAGAACAGCCAGGTGATCCCGATCAACACCGCCAACCCGAACAGGCCGAAGCCGATCCTCCCCAAACCCTCGACCATCTGCTTCCCCTGGATCGCCGGACCAAAGAGAGGGAGCGTAGTGCAGGGGGTGACGGGCGGCAAGGTAAACCCCGTTCAGCGCCGGAAATCGGTTGCCGATCAAGGCAGTGCGCGGATTGCGGGCGCGTGCCGGTCGCCTCGCTACACTGTGCGGCCGCCCGCCGGCCACGTTCGCCGGCTCGCACCGCAGGAGGAATTCGCATGCACTACCGTCGCCTTGGCGCCACCGGCTTGCAGCTGTCGGCGCTGTCGTTCGGCGCCTGGATCAACTTCGGCGGACAGATCGGCCGCGACGAAGCGCGCAACCTGATCGCCGCCGCCTGGGACCACGGGGTCAACTTCTTCGACAACGCCGAGGTCTACGCGCAGGGCCGCGCCGAGCAGGTGATGGGCGATGTGATCGCCGATCTGCGGCTGCCGCGCGATGGCTATTGCGTGTCCAGCAAGGTCTACTTCGGCGCGGTCGACGCACCGCGCCCGACCCAGCGCGGGCTGTCGCGCAAGCACGTCACCGACGCCTGCCATGCCGCGCTGAAGCGGCTACGGGTGGACTACCTGGACCTGTACTACTGCCATCGTCCCGACGCCGACACGCCGGTGGAGGAAACCGTACGCGCGATGGACGCGCTGGTCCGGCAGGGCAAGGTGTTGTACTGGGGCACCTCCGAGTGGCCGGCCGAACGCATCCGCGAAGCGGCGCAGGTGGCGCAGGCGCTCGGCCTGCAGGGGCCGTCGATGGAGCAGCCGCAGTACAACCTGCTGCACCGCCAGCGCGTGGAGCAGGAATACGCGCCGCTGTACGCCGAACTCGGCCTCGGCACCACGATCTGGTCGCCGCTGGCCTCGGGCCTGCTGACCGGCAAGTACAACGACGGCATCGATCCGGCCTCGCGCCTGGGCCAGGCCGGCAACGCCTGGCTGCACGACGAGGTGATCGGGCCGCCGGCGCAGCGCCGCGTGGAGCGTGCGCGCCGCTTCACCGCGCTGGCCGCCGCGCAGGGCGTGGCGCCGGCGGCGCTGGCGATCGCCTGGTGCCTGCGCAATCCGCAGGTGTCCACGGTGATCCTCGGCGCCAGCCGCGTCGCCCAGTTGCTGCAGAACTTCGACGCGCTGCAACTGGCCGCGCGCGAAGATCCGGCGTGGTGGGCGCAGGTCGAGGCGGCGGTGGCCTGAGTCGGCGCCGTCTTCGGCGCGAAGGCAGGTGGGCACGGTTCGCGAGAGCCGTGCGAATGGTTGATTCGTCGGGGCTGTCGAAATTCGATTTCCTATTCGCAGCTTGAATCGCCGCAAACGAGAACGGCTCTTGCTTAATTATTGAGAATCATTATCATCCATATCGACCCCTGTGTACGGAGCCCGACCATGACCGCTCAACCCGTCCTGTTGCGTCACCCCGAAACCCTGAGCCTGCGCGAGCGTGCGCTGCCGCGCGCGGTCCCGGTCGAAGAGACGATCAGCAGCGAAGCGCTGCTGAAGGGGCGCCGCGAAGTGCTGATCCAGCATGGCGATCGCGTGTATCGCCTGCGCCATACCAGCAACGACAAGCTGATCCTGACCAAGTAAGCCGGCCGGCCGCGCAGCGCGCGGCCAGGCCACCCGCTCGACACTGCCGCCACCTGGCCGGACCCGATGGGTCCGCCGCGGCCGCCCGCAGTCGCGACCGTTTCTCTCCTCGGCCCTTGCGCCGGCTCGCGCCGGCGTGGCCGGGACTTTTCGCGACCCACCGATGACTTCCATGATCCGTACCGCTCCGCTCACCGGCGCGCTGTGGCTGGCCCTGGCCGCCTGCGCGCATGCCGCACCCGTCGCCGCCACCGATGCCGTTGATGCCGTCGATGCAGCCAGTTCCGCCACGCCGCGCGATTTCGACCGCCTGCAGGTCACCGCCACGCGCACCCAGCGCGCCATCGTCGACGTCCCCAGCAGCGTCGATGTGATCGACCGCGAGCAGATGGACCAGGAGCTGGTCTACGACCTGAAGGACCTGCTGCGCTACACCCCCGGCGTCTCGGTCACCGGCAACAGCGGCCGCTTCAGCGGTATCGGCGGCATCCGCATCCGCGGCCTGGACGGCAACCGCGTGCTGATGCTGACCGACGGCATCCCGGTCGCGGACACCTTCAGCTTCGGCAGCTATCTCAACGCCAACCGCAACTTCGTCGACATGGAAACGCTGAAGCGGGTCGAGATCGTGCGCGGCCCGGCCAGCGCGCTGTACGGCTCGGATGCGCTCGGCGGCGTGGTCGCCTACGTGACCAAGGATCCGGCCGACTACCTGGCGCCGGGCAAGAACAGCTATGTGGGCCTGAAGTTCGGCGACGAGAGCGAATGGGACGGCCTGTTCGCCGGCGCGCTGGTCGCGTTCGGCGGCGAGCGCTGGAGCGGCATGGCCGCGGTCAGCCACCGCCAGGGCCAGGAAAGCGAGACCCAGGGCGACAACCGCAGCACCGGCGCGGCGCGCACCGCGCCCAATCCGCTCAGCAGCGACGGGCGCAGCCTGCTCAGCAAGCTGGTGTACGCGCCGAGCGCGCACCAGCGCTTCAAGCTGACCGTGGAAGGCAACGAGGACTACTCCAGCATCGATGCGCTGAGCAACGTCACCTCCAGCATCCTGTCGCAGCGCGGACGCGATCATCAGACCCGCGCCCGCGTGTCGCTGACCCACGAAATCGACCAGCTCGACACGCTGCTCGCCGACGACCTGCAGTGGCAGCTGTACCGGCAGGACAGCGAGAGCCTGCAACGCACCGACGAGCGCCGCAGCAACAACACCCTGCGGCACATGGAACACGACTTCGACCAGCGCCTGTACGGGCTGCAGGCGAATCTGCACAAGCACGTGGACCAGGGCCGCGTGGTCCACGATTTCAGCTACGGCATCGACCTGTCGTGGAGCGACACCCACGAAAAGCGCGATGGCTACGCGCAGAACCTGACGACCGGCGCGATCAGCAAGACGGTGGGCGTGGAGACGTTCCCGGTGCGCGATTTCCCGGTCACCGAGACCACCAAGGCCGGCGCCTACCTGCAGGACGAGATGCGCCTGGCCGACGGCCGCTTCAGCCTGATCCCGGGCGTGCGCGTGGACTACTACCGGCTGTCGCCGCAGGTCGATGCGATCTTCGCCGCCGACAACCCCGGCGTGGCCGCGGAGAAGGTCACCGACAGCAAGGTCTCGCCCAAGCTCGGCGCGATCTGGCGCATCGACAACGCCTGGTCGCTGTACGCCAATTACGCGCACGGCTTCCGCGCGCCGCCGTACAACGACGTCAACATCGGCTTCACCAACCTGCAGTTCGGCTACACCGCCATCGCCAATCCGGACCTGAAGCCGGAGACCAGCAAGGGCGCCGAGTTGGGCCTGCGCTATACCGCCGCGGCCGGGTATGTCGGGCTGAGCGGCTACTACAACGACTACCGCGACTTCATCGAGTCCTACAGCTTCGTCGGCTACAACGCCGACGGCCTGATGCTGTACCAGTCGCGCAACGTCGATCACGTGGTGATCAAGGGCGTGGAGGCCAAGGCCGGCGTCGATTTCGGCGCGCTGGACGCGCGCTGGGCCGGCTGGTCGCTGCATTCCAGCGCCGCCTATGCGCGCGGCGACAACAAGACCGACGCCGCGCCGCTGAACTCGATCGACCCGCTGCGCGGCGTGCTCGGCCTGGCCTACGAGCGCGACCGCTGGGGCGCGCAACTGGTCGGCAGCTTCGTGGCGAAGAAGAAGCGCCCGGCGCTGGCGACGTACTACACGCCGGCCGGCTACGCGACGCTGGACCTGCTCGCGCACTGGAACTTCACCCCCGGCGCCAAGCTCAACGTCGGCGTGTTCAACCTGGCCGATCGCCGCTACATCGACTGGAACAATCTGCCCAGCGCGACCCTGGCCAGCAGCGCGGTGCTCGACCGCTATACCGGCGCCGGGCGCAACGTCTCGGTCAGCCTGGCGCTGGACTGGTAGCGGCACATGCGCAGGGCGTCGCCAGCGAGCATCGATGCGACCCGGAGTGCGGCATCCGCGCCGCTGCCGCGTCCGGCGCAGCTGGCGGCGCTGGGCACCGTGCTGTGCCTGTACCGCGCGCAGCTGGGCACGGAACTGATGGGCTGGAACCATGCGCTGCGCGTCGGCGCGCAACTGGGCGTGGACAGCGACGGCTTGCTCGAGAGCCTGTGCTTCTATGATCGCCAGGAGCGCTGCTGCTGGCGTCTGTACCTGCTGCCGGACAGCGATTTCGTCGCCTGGGACGCGTTGCTGTCGGCGCTGCCCGCGGTCCATGGCGGCAGCGCCGATGCCGGTGTCGCCGAACGCCTGTGGCGACGCGTGGCCGGCCGCCTGAGCGGCGACAGCTGGCGCGCGCGGGCGCTGCGCCTGCACGCCAGCGACGGCGAACTGGCGGCCAGCGTCGCCAGCGTGTCGCCGCTGGGCGCCAGCATCGCGCGGCGCATCGCGCGGCTGGAAGCGGCCGAGGGCGAAGTGCTGGTCGACGACTGCTGCTGCGCCCGCGCCGGCCTGCCGGCCCCGCGCCACGATCCGCAACGGCCGTGGCCGCTGCTGCGCCTGTAGGGCGCGTTTCTCCTTTCTTCCTCAGCTATCGCGACCGACCACGACGATGAAATCACCGCTTCTGCTGCTCCTGCTCGCCGCTACCGGCCTGGCCCAAGCCCAGGACGCCGATCCGCAACGCGACCGCACCAGCATCCTGGCGATGCAAGGCGAGTACATGGTGGATTTCGCCTTCGACGAGACCGTGCTGCTCAAGCCCGGTTACGAGCGCGCGCCGGCAATGCGCAGCGGCGCCAACGAAGTGGTGATCGTGGTCGAGGACAGCCCGCGCAAGGTGGTGCTGCAGCATCTGCTGGTCGACACCAAGAGCGGCCACGTGACCAAGCACTGGCGCCAGGACTGGAGCTACGAGGCGCCGCAGCGCTTCGAATTCAGCGCCGACCAGACCTGGCAGGTGCGCCCGCTGGACGCGGCCGCGACCCGCGGCGCCTGGACCCAATGCGTGTACGAAGTCAGCGACGCGCCGCGCTACTGCGGCACCGGCCGCTGGGACTACGCCGACGGCCACCCGACCTGGACCAGCGACCTGAGCTGGCGGCCGCTGCCGCGCCGCGAATACACCAGGCGCAGCGACTACAACGCGCTGGCGGTGATCAACCGGCACACGCTGACCCCGGCCGGCTGGACCCACGAGCAGTTCAACACCAAGCTGCTGCGCAAGCCCGACGGCAGCCAGCAGCCGATCGCGCGCGAATTCGGCTTCAACGACTACGTCAAGACCGGCGAGGTCGACTTCACCCCGGCCTACGCCTACTGGAAGGCCACGCAAGGCTATTGGGCCAAGGTGCGCGCGCACTGGGACGGCTTCCTCGGCAAGCCGCCGGGCGTGCACCTGAAGACCAAGCTCGACGGCATGGCGATGATCATGCCGCTGTTCGAGCAGGCCGAGGCGGTGCAGCAGGGCAAGCCGGTGGCCGATGCCAGGATCGCCGCGGTGTTCGCGCAGTGGGTGGAGCCGGCGCCGGCCGAGCGTTGAACGCCGCTGCCGGCGCAGCGCCAGGGTGGGAAGGCGGCCGGGACTGGCGCCTTCCCTTTTTTGGTTGCGCAGCGCGCGCATTGCGCGGCGGCGAGGGCCTACAGGTCGGTCACCAGGTGATAGCTTAAGCCCTTGTGCTCGGGCAGGGTGACGATCAGCGGGAAGCCGACCGACAACCCGCTCAGGTCCAGCCACTGCGGGTTGCGCGACTCGATCAGGCCACGCTGCCAGCAGTGACTGAGCCGGGAGATCTCCGCGGCCCGCAGCAACGCGGCCACTTCGTTCTCGCACTCCTCGTACCACACCGCCAGGATTGCGACCGGGTCTTCGCGTTGCCCGCGCACGTTGTGGCGCTCGCGCAGGGTTCTGCCCAGTCCGTCCAGCGCCTGCGGGGTCGGTGCGGTGGCGATGTAGTACGGGCCGCTGCGGGTCTCGGCCAGGATGCAGGCCAGGTACGGCACGCCGTTGCGGGCGGGCGTCGCGCTCACCGGGTCGTCGTGTTGTGCGGTGGGCGTGTGGCTTGCCGGCATGGTCCTCGTGCTCGCCGCTGCTGACCGGGCGCGGGCCGACCTGCGCACGACGGTGCGCCAGCGGCAGTCGCGGCGATGCTGGGCGAAGCCGAGGCCGGCAGTCAACAAGCGCCGCGCGCGCCCGCACGGAGCGGGCCGGCGCGCCTCGCCGCTGCTCAGCGCTGCATGCCCCAGCGGCGCACGGTGAGCCGCTCCAGCACGCGGAAGCCGGCGCCTTCCACCAGCAGGCCGAGCAGGATCACCATGGCCAGCCCGGCGAACACGCGGTCGGTGTACAGCTCGTTGCGGTTCTGGAAGATGTACCAGCCCAGGCCGCCCTGGCCGGAGGTGGCGCCGAACACCAGCTCGGCGGCGATCAGCGTGCGCCAGGCGAAGGCCCAGGCGATCTTCAGCCCGGACAGGATCGCCGGCAGCGCGGCCGGCATCAGGATCGCGACGACGTAGCGCAGCCCGCGCAACCCATAGTTGCGCCCGGCCATGCGCAATGTCTCCGGCACGCCCTGGAAGCCGGCGTAGGTGTTCAGCGCCAGCGGCCACAGCACCGCGTGCACCAGCACGAACACCAGGCTGCCGTTGCCCAGGCCGAACCACAGCAGGGCCAGCGGCAGCAGTGCGATCGCCGGCAGTGGATTGAACATCGCGGTCAGCGTGCCGAGCAGGTCGCGGCCGATCCGGGTCGAGACCGCCAGCGCGGTCAGGCCGAACGCCAGCACCACGCCAAGCGCATAGCCTTGCGCGAGCATGCGCAGCGAGGCGCCGACGCGGCCCGGCAACTCGCCCGACCATAGCCCGTCAGCGAATGCGCGCGCGGTCTGCACGAAACCCGGCAGCAGCAGGTCGTCATCGAGCAGGTACGCTGCCAGTTCCCACAGCGCGGCCAGCGCCAGCAGGATCAGCGCCTGGCGCAGCCAGTCCGGCAGCCGCCGGCGCCGCGCCGCGACCGCCGCCGCGGCCGCGACATAGGGCGCGACGCTGCGTTCGTACTCGGCGCGGATCGGCGGCCGCAACGGCGCGGTGGCGCTCATGGCGCGACCTCGCGCAATGGCGCGCGCCGGCGCAACGGCGCCACGTTGCTGGCGGCCGTCGCAACATCTGCGTCTGCGTCAGCTTCGCTGCCGGTGTCGCCGGGCGGATCGAACAGCAGCCGGTGGATGCGCTGCGCGGCGTGCCGGAACGGCGTGCTGCCGACGCTGGCGGGACCGAAGCCATGGCTGTTGAGTTCGGCGCGGACCTGGCCCGGATGCGCCGACAACAGCACGATGCGGTTGCCGACCAGCATGGCCTCGTCGATCGAATGGGTCACGAACAGCAGGGTGAAGCGCGCCTCGTCCCACAGCTCCAGCAACTGCTCCTGCATGCGCTGGCGGGTCAGCGCGTCGAGTGCGGCGAACGGTTCGTCCATCAGCAGCACGCGCGGCTGCATGGCCAGCGCCCGCGCGATCGCCACGCGCTGCTTCATGCCGCCGGACAAGGTGTGCGGATAGGTGTCGGCGAACGCGGACAGGCCGACCTTGTGCAAGTAGTGCTCGGCGCGCTCGGCCGCTTCGCGCCGGCCCAGCTTGCGTGCCGCGCGCAGGCCGAAGGCGACGTTCTGGCGCACCGTCTTCCACGGCGCCAGCTGGTCGAATTCCTGGAACACCACCACTCGGTCCGGTCCCGGCGCGCGCAGCGTCTGTCCGTCCAGGCGGATCTGTCCTTCGCAGGGCGCGACGAAGCCGGCGATGGCCTTGAGCAGGGTCGACTTGCCGCAGCCCGACGGGCCGAGCAGCACCAGGCGATCGCCGGCGTACACGTCGAAGCTGACCTGGTGGGTGGCGCGCACCACGCGTTGCCCCGTGGCGTACTCCAGGCTGACCCGCTCGACCTGCAACAGCGGCGCCGGCGCCAGTGCGAATGCGCTCATCTCAGCTGCCTCCGGCGACTTGCGCGCTGTCGAAGAAATAGTCCTTGACCGCGCCGGGCGCCTGCTTGATCGCGCCGATCCGGTACAGGAACTGGCCGAGCTTGAGCGTGTTCTGCGGCGCGGTCTTGAACTGCACCTTCGGGTCCTTGAGGATGCGCAGCACCAGCGCGCGATCGATCTTGCCGCCGTTGGCGCGCACGAACAGGTCCGCCGCCTGTTCCGGCTGGCGCTGCACGAAGCTGGCCGCCTCGGCCAGCGCGGCGACGAAGGCCTGGTAGGTCTTGGGGTTGTCGCGGCGGAACGTCTCGGTGGCATACAGCACCGTGGCCGAGGTGGGGCCGCCCTCGATCGTGTACGAGTCGAGCACGATGTGCGCCTTCGGATTGCGCGCCAGCTCCTGCTCCTGGAACGGCGGGCTTGCGAAATGCGCGGTGATCTCGGTGCCGCCGCGGATGATCGCCGCAGTCGCGTCGGGATGCGGCAACGCCACCTGCTGCGCATCCAGCCGGTTGTAGGCCTTCTCGCCCCAGCGCTGCGCCGAGGCGTGCTGCAGCAGCCGCGACTGCACCGACACGCCGACCGCCGGCACCGCGATGCGGTCGCGCGGGCCGAAATCGTCCAGGGTCTTGATCCGCGGATCGTTGCTGATCAGGTAGTAGGGAAAGTTGCCCAGCGAGGCCACGCCGCGCACGTTCTGGCGGCCGCGGGTGCGGTCCCACAGCGTGAACAGCGGGCCGACCCCGGCGCCGGCCACGTCGATCGAACCGGACAGCAGCGCATCGTTGACGGCCGCGCCGCCGGACAGTTGCACGGTCTCGACCGCGATGTCGATGCCGGCGGCCTTGCCGTGCTTCTCGATCAGCTTCTGCTGCTGGGCCACGTCCAGCAGCAGGTAGACGATGCCGTATTGCTTGGCGATGCGCAGCCGGCCTTCGGCATGCGCCGGGGTGCCGTGCAGCAGGGCGATGGCCAACAGTGCGGCGGCAAGCCACAACGGCTGCCGCGACATGGCGGCGGACGGCGCTGTGGCCAGGAAAGCAGGTGAATCGAAAGCGGTCATGCGTCGCTCCGTTGCGGGGAAGGGCTACGTTGCGCGGCAGCGTCGTGTGCGGTGCGCTGGCGTCGGCCTAGAACGGCACGTCGCCTTCGATGGTGGTGCGGTGCAGGCGCCGGCGCAGATGGTCCGGGGTGCCGCCGGCCAGGTGGGTGACCGCGCGGTTGTCCCAGAACACCATGTCGTGCGCCTGCCAGCGATGCCGGTAGACCAGCGGATCGGTGCTGCTGTGCGCGAACAGCGCCTGCAGCAGTGCATCGCTTTCGTCCTGCGGCAGGCCGACGATGCCGGTGGTGAAATGCTCGCTGACGAACAGCGCGCGGCGCCCGGTTTCCGGATGGGTGCGCACGATCGGATGGCGCACCGGCGCCACCTCGTCGATCTGCGCCTGGGTCAGCGGCGGGCGCCACGGATTGCGCGCGCGCAGTTCCTCGTACTTGGCCAGGTAGCTGTGCTCGGCCAGGCGCCCGTCGACCGCGCGCTGCAGGTCAGGCGGCAGCGTGTCCCAGGCCAGGTGCTGGTTGGCGAACAAGGTGTCGCCACCCTCGGCCGGCAACTCCTGCGCCAGCAGCATCGAACCCAGGCTCGGGGTCGGCTTGTACGACAGGTCCGAGTGCCAGTAGTGCCCGGCGTCGCCCAGCCCGATCGGCTGGCCGTGCTCCTTGATGTTGGACACCACCAGTACTTCCGGCTGCTCGCGCAGCTGGAACTGGCGCAGCACGTGGATCTGCAGCGGGCCGAAGCGGCGGCTGAAGGCGACCTGCTGCGCCGGGGTGATGCGCTGATCGCGGAACACCAGCACGTGGTAGTGCAGGTGCGCGCGATGCAGCAGCGCGAACGTGGCCGCGTCCAGCGGCTGCGCCAGGTCCAGACCCAGCACCTGCGCGCCCAGCGGCGCGGCGAACGGTTCGATGCGGACTGCCGGTGCCGCGGCAGGAGCGGGCCGTGTTGCGGTGGATGCGCGCGCCATCGTCTGACCTCCGTCTGCGAAAGAGGCGATGCCGCGCGTCCCGCGCGCGGCGTCGATCCACTGTAGGCAGCGCCAGGCGCGCGCTGAAGCAACCATTCGGATGGTGCTTATACGCAACCGGCATATGCCGCTTGCGCGGGATTCGGGATTGGGAATTCGTAGTGCACCGCCGATCTCTATCGGCGGTGCGCATCGCTGCCGACGGCCGCGAGCACGCGTTAACCGACGCCTGCGTCCTCGCCACGCGCACGCGTGCCGGGCCGCGCTGCGCTCAGTTCTCGCGCAGCGCCAGCGCCGGCGGCGTACGCAGGATGCGGCGCGTGCCCGACCAGCCGGCCAGCAGGCTCAGCAGCACGCCGCCGACCCCGCCCAGCAGCAGCGCCGGCCACGGCGGCGCCAGCGCCAGGTCGAACGCCTGCTTGGCCACGACCACGCCGATCCCCGCCGCCGCGCCGACCGCCAGGATCGCCGCGAGCAGGCCGAGCGCGCCGAATTCCACCAGCACCGCGCCGCGCAGCTGGCCGCGGCGCGCGCCCAGCGTGCGCAGCACCGCGCTGTCGTAGCGGCGCTCGCCGGCGGTGGCCTGCAGCGCCGCCAGCACCACCAGCACGCCGGCCAGCAGGCTGAAGCCCATCACCAGCTGCACCGCCTGCGCCACCTGGTCGATCACTTCGCGCACCCGCCCCAGGATCGCGTCGATGTCCAGCAGCGACACGTTCGGATAGGTGCGGCTGAGCCCGCTCAGCTGCGCCGCCGAACCGCGCGGCAGGTGGAACGCGGAGATCAGGTTGTAGGGCGCGTCCTGCACCGCGCCGGCGTTGAGCAGCAGGAAGAAATTGACCCGGAACGAATCCCAGTCGGCCTTGCGCATGCTGGTGACGGTGAAGCTGCGCTGCTGCTCGCCGAGCAGCAGGGTGATGCGGTCGCCGAGCTTGAGTCCGTAGCGCTGCGCCCAGGCTTCCTCCACCGAGGCCTCCGCCGCGGTGCTGTCGGTGGCCCAGAAGCGCCCGGACAGCAAGCGGTTGGCGGCCGGGAATGCGTGTCGCCAGGAGAAGTTGATCGGCCGGTCGATGCCGTCGCCATCGCCGTTGTCTTCCGGCCCCTGGTCCTGGCGCTGCGGCGGCTTGCCGTTGATCGCCACCAGCTTGCCGGTGCTGAACGGCTCCACCGCCGCGTCGGTGACGCCCAGCCCACGCAGCGTGCCGAGCACGTGCTCGGCCTGGTCGGGCTGGATGTTCATCAGGAAGTAGTTCGGCGTGTCCGCCGGCAGCCGCTCGCGCCACTGGCCGAGCAGGCCCGGGCCGATCACCGCCAGCAGCAGCAGGGCGCACAGCGACAGCGACAGCCCGACCAGCTGCACCACGCTCAGCGCGCGGCGCCGGGTCAGCGCGGCCAGGCCCAGCTTCCACGGCCCGCGCAGGCGCGACTGCAGCCGCCGCAGCAGGGCCAGCAGCAGGCCGCCGACTGCCGCGGCGAGCGCGGCCAGCAGGGTCAGCCCGCCCAGCACCCAGGCCGCGAGCACGCCGTCGCCGGTGGCGTACACCGCCAGCACCACGGTGGCGACCAGCGCGGCGGCGTAGACCAGCAGCGAGGTCGGCGGCAGCGCGGCGAAGCTGCGGTTGAGCACGCGCATCGGCGGCACGTTGCGTAGCCGCAGCAGCGGCGGCAGGCCGAAACCGAGCAGCAGCAACAGGCCGATGCCGGCGCCGGCCAGCGCCGGGGTCGCCTGCGGCAGCGGCAGCCGGTTCGGGATCAGGCTGCCCAGCGCCTCGACCAGGCCGATCTGCGCCAGCATGCCCAGGCCCACGCCGAGCGCGCAGGCCGGGATCGCCAGCAGCAGCAACTGCAGCGCCAGCGCGCCGAGGATGTCGCGCTGGCGCGCGCCCAGGCAGCGCAGCACGGCGACCGTATCGATGCGGCGCAGCGCGAAGCGGTTGGCCGCCAGCGCGGTGGCGACGCCGGCCAGCAGCACCGCCAGCAGCGCGGTCAGCGCCAGGAAGCGGCCGGCGCGGTCGAAGGCGCCGCGCACGCCGCGCTGGGTGTCCTCGATGCCGACCAGGCGGAACGCCTTGGCGCGTGGCGCCAGCCACTCGCGCAATGCGGCGATCTCGCCCGGCGCGCCGGCGAACATCAGCCGGTACGAGGCGCGGCTGCCGGGGCCGAGCAGGCCGGCGGCATCGACGTCGGCGCGGTTGACCAGCAGCGGCGGCGACAGCTGCATCAGTTCGCCGGACGCATCCGGCTCGGCACGCAGCACCCGGGTCACGCGCAGCGTGCCGGCGCCGAATTCCAGGTCGTCGCCGAGCTTCAGGCCCAGCGCTTCGAGCAGGCGCGGATCGGCGTAGGCCTGGCCGCGCGGCGGCGGACCGGCGCGCTCGCTGCCGGCGCCAGCGGCGTCGCGCGCGACCAGCAATTCGCCGCGCAACGGATAGCCGGCGGCGACCGCCTTGATGTTGGCCATCTGGCTGGCATCGCCATGGAACAGCACGCTGGGGAAACTGACCAGGCGCGTGTGGCGCAGGCCGCGCCGCTGCGCCTCCTCGGCGAACGCGGCGGGGATGTCCTGGCGCCCGGTCACGCCGAGGTCGCCGCCGATCACCTCGGCGGCGCTGCCGGTCAGCGCCAGGGTGACCCGATCGACCAGGGTGCCGACCGCGGTCATCACCGCCACGCCCAGCACCAGCGCGGCGAACACGGTCAGCAGGTCGCCGGCGAACAGCTCGCGGCGCAGCGCGCGCGCGGCGTGGCGCAACACGTTCATGCGTCGGCCACCGCGTCGGCCTGGCGCAGGCGCCCGCGGTCGAGCCGGTAGCGGTGTTCGCAGCGCTGCGCCAGGCGCAGATCGTGGGTGACCAGCACCAGGGTGGTGTCGCTGCCGGCGTTAAGCGCGAACAGCAGGTCGCTGATCTGCTGGCCGGTGGCCTGGTCCAGGCTGCCGGTGGGTTCGTCGGCGAACAGGATCCGCGGCCGCGCCACGAACGCGCGCGCCAGCGCCACGCGCTGCTGCTCGCCGCCGGACAGCTGCCGCGGGTAGTGCCGCGCACGGGCTGTCAGGCCGACCGCCTCCAGCACCTCGCGCACCCGCGCCGGGTCCTCGCGCCCGGCCAGTTCCAGCGGCAGTGCGATGTTTTCGGCGGCGGTCAGCGACGGCAGCAGGTGGAAGCTCTGGAACACGAAACCGACTTCGCGCGCACGCAGCGCGGCGCGCGCCTCCTCGTCCAGCGCGTTGAGCGACTGCCCGGCGAGCACGATCTCGCCGCGCGTGGGCAGGTCCAGGCCGGCGAGCAGGCCGAGCAGGGTGGTCTTGCCGGAACCGGAGGCGCCGACGATGGCGACGCTGTCGCCTTCACCGATGGTCAATCCGACCTTGTCGAGAATGTGGACCGTACCCTCCGGTCCGCTGACGGATTTGCCGACATCGCGTACGTCGATCGCGATGCCGGTGCGGGGAGTGGGGGCCAGATTGTCGATGAGGAAATCTCCGGATGCGTGGCAACGATACGAAAGGAACGCCGGCCTGGACGCGCAGCGCCTGGCTCTGGGCCTGTCTGGCATGGTGTCTGCTGCTGCCCGCCATCGCCTGTGCCAAAGGTGCGGCGGGGCCGGTGCTGGTGGTCGGCGACAGCCTCAGCGCCGCGCACAACATCCCGCTCCAGTCCGGCTGGGTGGCGCTGCTGGAGCGCCGCCTGCAGCAACAGATGCGGGCGCCGCCGGCGGTCGTCAATGCCAGCATCAGCGGCGAGACCTCCTCCGGCGCGCTGACCCGGCTGCCGGCGCTGCTGCTCAAGCACCGGCCGGCGGTGGTGGTGATCGAACTCGGCGGCAACGATGCGCTGCGCGGGCTGACCCCGGCGGAGCTGCGCGGCAATCTGGAGAAGATGATCGTGCTCAGCCGTGACGCCGGCGCCAAGGTGCTGCTGCTCGGCATCGACGTGCCGCCGAACTACGGGCCGGCGTACCGGCAGCGGCTGCGCGCGGTCTACGCGGACCTGGCCAGGCAGTACCAGACCGGGCTGCTGCCGTTCCTGCTGGAGGGCGTGGCGCTGAATCCGGCGCTGATGCAGGACGACGGCCTGCATCCCACCGCCGCCGGCCAGCCGACGCTGCTGGACAATGTGTGGCCCAAGCTCAAGCCCTTGATCGGCGGGTGATTTTTGCGCCGGTCAGGCACCTGAGGCGTTCTTCACGCGGTCACCACCGGGCTTCCGGCATGTTTCACAAAGCTGAAGACTGAGGAAGCTCTATGCGTCAGACCAAGGAAACCTCCGGACTCGTTCTGGTCGTCGAGGACAACCGCAACATCTCCGAAATGATCGGCGAATACCTGGAAGGTCGCGGATTCGAAGTGGATTACGCCTGCGATGGCCTGGACGGCTATCGCCTGGCGGCGGAGAACAGCTACGACGTGGTGGTGCTGGACCTGATGCTGCCGCGCCTGGACGGCATCGAAGTGTGCCGCCGTTTGCGCAACGACGCGCGCAAGTCCACGCCGGTGCTGATGCTGACCGCGCGCGACACGCTCGACGACAAGCTCACCGGCCTGGGTTTCGGCGCCGACGACTACCTGACCAAGCCGTTCGCGATCCAGGAACTGGAAGCGCGGCTGCGCGCGCTGATCCGCCGCGAGCGCCGCCAGGTGGGTTCGGAAGTGCTGAAGGTGGCCGACCTGGTGCTGGATCCGGTGAGCATGCGTGCGACCCGTGCCGGCACCGAACTGCAGCTGTCGCCGATCGGCCTGCGCCTGCTGACCATCCTGATGCGCGAATCGCCGCGGGTGGTCACCCGCCAGGAGATCGAGCGCGAGATCTGGGGCAACGGCCTGCCGGACTCGGACACGCTGCGCAGCCATCTGTACAACCTGCGCAAGATCATCGACAAGCCGTTCGACCGGCCGTTGCTGCACACCGTGCAGAGCGCCGGCTACCGCATCGCCGACATCGCCCAGCCGATGAGCTGAGCGGTAGTACTCGCGAGCGTTGCGCGGCAGGCCCCGGCAACGGGGCCTGCTTGCACGGCGGATTCACGATTCGCCCTCTTATAATCGCGGCGACGTCACACGGAAGCTGTAATGCCGTACGGTTTGCCGCGCAAAATCCGCCTTGCCCTGATCGCCCGGATCCTGTTCGCTGGCTGCATCGTCGGGTTGGGCAGCTATCTGGTGGTGGCGGTGGTGCAGCACTCGCTGGTGGGGTCGGTGATGCGCCAGGAAGCGGCGCACTACTGGCGCCTGTACGCGCAGTCGCCGGCGCAGCCGCCGCCCAACAGCCACACCTTGCGTGGTTATCTGGTACCGGCCGGGCAATCGGATGCGGCGCTGCCGGCGCAGCTGCGCGGCCTCGATCCCGGCCTGCACGAGAACCGCCCCGGCGGCGAGATGGTGCTGGTCGACGAGACCAAGGCCGGGCGCCTGTATCTGGTGTTCCTGCGCGCGCAGGCGCAGCGCCTGGCGTTCTGGTTCGGCATCGTGCCGGCGCTGCTGACCCTGATCGCGGTGGCGGTGGTGGGATGGCTGACCCACCGCGCCTCGCGGCGCCGGCTGTCGCCGCTGAACTGGCTGGCGCGGCGCGTCTCGCAATGGGACCCGCGGCATCCGTCCACCGCCGACCTGGCGCCGGAAAACCTGCCGGCCGACGTGCAGGGTGAATCGCGGCAACTGGCCGCCGCGCTGCATGCGCTGGCCTTGCGCGTCACCGACCATGTCTCGCGCGAGCGCAACTTCACCCGCGACGCCAGCCATGAACTGCGCACGCCGCTGACCGTGATCCGCGTCGCCAGCGACATCGCGATGACCGATCCGGACCTGCCGCCGCGGCTGGGCCGCAGCCTGCAGCGCATCCAGCGCGCCGGCCGCGACATGGAGGCGGTGATCGACGCGTTCCTGATCCTGGCGCGCGAAGCGGACGTGGTGCCGCAGAGCGAGACCTTCGAGGTCGCCGACGTGGTCGAGCACGAGGCCGAGAATGCGCGCGAACTGCTGGCCGGCAAGCCGGTGACGCTGCGCGTCAGCGTGCTGGCGGCCACGCAGTTGCATGCGCCGCCGCGGGTGCTGCACGTGGTGGTCAGCAATCTGCTGCGCAACGCCTGCAGCTATACCGATGCCGGCAGCATCGTGGTCGAGATCGGCAGCGACCGGATCAGCATCCGCGATACCGGCATCGGCATGTCCCACGAAGCGCTGCAGCGCGCGTTCGAGCCGTTCTTCCGCGCCGAACCTGACCGCCCGCAGGGCACCGGATTGGGCCTGTCGATCGTGCGCCGGCTGTGCGAGCGCTTCGGCTGGCGGATCGGGCTGGAAAGCGCCGAAGGCGGCGGCACTACCGCTACCGTGCGCTTCGATCCGGTCAAGTGAGCGGCCGGAGCGCCTGAATCGGCGGCGTCGGCGCGCGCGGCGCGCTCAGCGCTGCAGATACGGGCGCACGATGTCGCGCCACAGCGCATAGCCGGCGGCGTTCATATGCAGATGGTCCGCGCCGAACAGTTCGCCGCGCGGTTGCCCGTCGGCGCCGAGCATCGGCGTGTATACGTCGATGAAGTCCACCTGCTTCAGCCCCGCGGCGGCCTTGCGGATCAGCGCGTTGGCTGCGGCCACCTGCGGCAGCAGCGCCGCGCGCGCCGGGCTGGGCTTGATCGAGAGGTAGGCGATGCGGGTGCCGGGCAGGTCGCGGCGCACCCGCGCCACGAAGGCCAGGAAATCGTCGCGCAGCTGCTGTGGGCTGCGGCCGCTGTTGAGGTCGTTGTCGCCGGCGTAGAACACCACCAGGCGCGGCCGGTACGGCACCACGATGCGGTCGGCATACCAGGTGCTGTCGCGGATCTCCGAGCCGCCGAAGCCGCGGTTGAGCGTGTCCACACCGGGGAAGTCGCTGGCCAGCGACTGCCAGAAGCGGATCGAGGAACTGCCGACGAACAGCACGCCGCCGGGCTTCGGCGGATGCGCGGCGTCGGCCTGGGCGAAGCGTTGCATGTCTGCTTCCCAGGCCGGACTGGAGACCTGTTCGGGGATCTTCGGCACGGCCGCCGGGGTGAGCGCCAGGGCCGAATGCAGGCCCAGCACGAACAGGCCGGTGGCGAGCAGCGCGGTGCGCAGCGGCGAACGGGACATGGAGTACCTCCTAACTACGACGCAGCGGCGATGGTGCCGCAGGCGCTGCGCCGCAGGCAAATCCGCCGCCGGCGGCGGCCCGGCCCAGCGGCGAGCGGGGGCTTGTGGCAAAATTGGCGCCTAGCCCGCTTCGCCATTGCCCATGACCGTTCCCTTCCGGCCGTTGCCGTCGCGTCTCCGTTCCGCAGGCCGGGCCTGATCCATGGCCGACCAATTCGGGCACCTGCCGCGCGGGCCGCGGCGGATGCTGATGGCGCTGCGCTGGTCCTGGCAGGGGCTGCGCGCCGCCTGGCTGCACGAGTCCTCGTTCCGGCTGGAAGCGTGCCTGTTCGTGGTGCTGGCGCCGTTGGCGCTGTGGCTGGGGCAGGGGCCGGTGCAGCAGGCGCTGATGATCGGCTCGCTGCTGCTGGTGCTGGCGGTGGAACTGCTCAATTCCGCGATCGAGGCGCTGATCGAGCGCTACGGCCCGGAGCACCACGAACTGGCCGGCCGCGCCAAGGACATGGGCTCGGCCGCGGTGCTGCTGATGCTGGCCAATGTGCTGCTGTGCTGGGGCCTGATCCTGCTGCCGCGCCTGCGGTGACGTCCACCTGTCTTTTTTACCGTTAAAGGATTCGACCCCCATGGCTTTCGAGTTTCTCGCCGATCCCAACACCTGGCTGACGCTGCTGACGCTGAGCGCGTTGGAAATCGTGCTGGGCATCGACAACCTGGTGTTCATTTCCATCGCGGTGGGCAAGCTGCCGGAGGCGCAGCGCCCGGCCGCGCGCAAGTTCGGCATCGCGGTGGCGTGCCTGACCCGCATCGCGCTGCTGGTGTCGCTGGCGTTCCTGGCGCGGATGCAGGGCGAGCTGTTCAGCGTCGCCGGCATGGGCATCTCGGTGCGCGACCTGGTGCTGATCGTCGGCGGCGCGTTCCTGCTGGTGAAGGGCACGATGGAGATCCGCGAAATGATCACCGGCGGCGAAGACGCCGATCCGACCACCAGCAAGGCCTCGGGCGTGTTCTGGATGGTGATCGCGCAGATCGCGGTGATCGACATCGTGTTCTCGCTGGACTCGGTGATCACCGCGGTCGGCATGGCCCAGCACATCCCGGTGATGGTGGCGGCGGTGCTGCTGGCGGTGGCGGCGATGCTGCTGGCGGCCAACCCGCTGGGCCGCTTCATCGACGCCAACCCGACGGTGAAGATGCTGGCGCTGGCGTTCATCCTGATGATCGGCGTGGTGCTGATCCTGGACGGCGTGGACGTGCACGTGCCCAAGCCCTACGTCTACGCGGCGATGGGCTTCTCGGTGCTGGTGGAATGGCTGAACCTGCTGATGCGCCGCCGCGCCGCCGCCCATCACGTGCCCGGCGCCGGCCAGTGGTGAACGGCTGATGCCGTCCGCGGCTGCGTTTTTAGCGGGGGCGTGGCAAGCTGCACCCTGTCTTCCACAGGAGCGCGCCATGCGCCTGTTGTCCCGCTCGTTGTTGCTCGCCGCCGTGGCGGTGCTGTTGTCCGGTTGCGGCTACAACGCGATCCAGCAGAAGGACGAGGCGGTCAAGGCCGGCTGGTCCGAGGTGCTGAACCAGTACAAGCGCCGCGCCGACCTGATCCCGAACCTGGTCAACACGGTCAAGGGCTATGCCGACCAGGAGCGGCAGGTGCTGACCGACGTGACCAATGCGCGCGCGCGGGTCGGCCAGGTCCAGGTCAACGCCGACGATGCGGCCTCGCTGCAGCAGTTCCAGCAGGCGCAGGGCGCGCTGTCCGGCGCGCTGTCGCGGCTGCTGGTGGTCACCGAGAACTATCCCGACCTCAAGTCCGACCAGTCGTTCCGCGACCTGCAGGCGCAGCTGGAAGGCACCGAGAACCGCATCACCGTGGCCCGCGGCCGCTACATCCAGGCGGTGCAGGACTACAACACCTACATCCGCTCGTTCCCGCAGGTGATCACCTCGAAGATCTTCGGCTACAAGGAAAAGCCGAACTTCTCCGTGGCCAACGAGGCGCAGATCTCCGAGGCGCCGGCGGTGAATTTCGGCGGCCAGCCGGCGCCGCCCAAGCCGCAGCCGGCGCCGCAGCCGGCGCAGTAAGCGCAGCGCGTCACGCGGCGGCGCCGGCGATGTTACCGCCGCTGCGCTTTCTTCCCTTCGATGCCGCCGCGCGATTGCGCCGGCAGGAGTCTGCAATGCGCGATGCGACCACCCGCCAGCGCCCTGCGCGCCGCGGCCGGCGTGCCTGGATCGGAACGCTGCTGCTGGCGCTGGTGCCGCTGCTGGCCTGGGCGCAGGCCGCCGGCGAGGCGCCGATCCCGCCGCTGGACACGCCGGTGGTCGACACCACCGGCACCTTGCAGCCGACCCAGCGCCTGCAGCTGGAGCAGCAGGCGCTGCAGCTGCAGCAGCGCAAGGGCAGCCAGCTGCAGGTGCTGGTGGTCGCCAGCACCGCGCCGGAGACGATCGAGCAATACACCCAGCGGGTGTTCGACAAGTGGCAGATCGGCCGCAAGGGTGTGGACGACGGCGTGCTGCTGGTGGTGGCCAAGGACGACCGGCGCGTGCGCATCCAGCCCGGCTATGGCCTGGAAGGCGCGATTCCCGATGCCACCGCCAACCGCATCATCCAGGAGTACCTGGTGCCGCGGTTCCGCGCCGGCGACTACAGCGGCGGCATCGCCGAGGCCACCGCGATGCTGGTCAAGCTGATCGACGGCGAACAGCTGCCGGCGCCGGTGAGCGCGCACGCGTCCGAGGCGCGTTCCGGCGGCAGGCTGCCGCTCGGCTTCTTCGGCGGCCTGTTCGCCGCCTTCGTCGCGCAACTGCTGTTCGCACGCGCGCCGCGGCCGCTGCGCGGCGCGCTGGCGGCGCTCGCCGGCGGCGGCGTGGGCCTGCTGCTGAGCCTGTCGCTGTTCGTCGCTGCGCTGACCGGCGCCATCGGGCTGGTGCTGGGGCTGCTGTCGGGCACCTCGCCGGGCCGCTCGGTCGGCGGTGGCGGTGGTTGGGGCGGCGGCGGCTTCGGGGGCGGCTTCGGCGGCTTCGGTGGTGGCGGCGGCGGTGGTTTCGGCGGCGGCGGCGGCTGGGGCGGTGGCGGCGGCAGTTCGGGAGGCGGTGGCGCCTCGGGGAGTTGGTGATGCGGCTGTTTCGTCATCTGTTCGCGCCGGCGGCGCGCAGCCTGTTCCCGAATGCCAGCCTGGAGCGCATCGGCGCGACGATCGCCGACGGCGAACGGCTGCATCGCGGCCAGGTGATGTTCGCGGTCGAAGCGGCGCTGGCGCCGGCGGCGCTGCTGCGCGGCGTGGCGCCGCGCACGCGCGCCGAGCAGGCCTTCGCGCAGTTGCGCAGCTGGGACACCGAGGCCAACAACGGCGTGCTGATCTACCTGCTGCTGGCCGACCACCGCATCGAGATCGTGGCCGACCGTGGCCTGCACGGGCGCGTGGATGCGGAGCAATGGCGCCAGGTCTGCGCGCTGATCGAACGCGACATGCGCGCCGGCCAGCCCGAGCAGGCGGTGATCGCCGGAGTGGTGGCGGTGTCGGCACTGTTGGCCGCGCATTTTCCGGCGCAGCCGGGTCAGGCCGAGCGCGACGAATTGCCGAACATGCCGCAGCTGCTGGATTGAGCGCCGCCTGAGGTCGCCGCGACCGCGGCAGCAGCCGGCGCCGATGGCAGACGCTCGCGCCTGCCGGCAGATGAAGCGTAGCGCTGGCCGCGTCGGTCGCAACCGCGGCTTCTGCCGGCGCCGATGGCAGACGCTTGCGCCTGCCGGCAGATGAAGCCTGGCGCCGTCCGCGTCGAGCGGGACCACAGCAGTGGCCGGCGCCAGTGGCAGAATAGGCGACCTTCGCCCTCCGGCCGATGTTCCCGCATGACCTATCTCCACCAGATCGACCCCATCGCCTTCTCGCTCGGCCCGGTGAAGGTGCACTGGTATGGGCTGATGTACCTGGCCGCCTTCGCCTCGGCGTGGTGGCTGGGGCGGCTGCGCATCCGCGCCGGCCGCCTGCCCGGCGTGGACATGGAGGGATTCTCCGACCTGCTGTTCTACGCGATGCTCGGCGTGGTGCTCGGCGGGCGCATCGGCTACATGCTGTTCTACGCGCTGGGCGATTTCCTCGCCAACCCGCTGCTGATCTTCAAGGTCTGGGACGGCGGCATGAGCTTCCATGGCGGCCTGATCGGCGTGCTGGTGGCCGCAGCCTGGTGGTCGCGCAAGTCGCGCCTGCATTTCTTCGACACCATGGATTTCGTCGCGCCGCTGGTGCCGCTGGGCCTGGGCTTCGGCCGCGTCGGCAATTTCGTCGGCGGCGAGCTGTGGGGCAAGTTCACCAATGCCGGCTGGGGCGTGATCTTCCCGCGCACGCCGGAGTTGCAGGACTGGCCGCTGGCGCAGATCCAGGCGCAGTACGCCAGCGGTGCGCTGGACAAGTTCGCGCGGCATCCCTCGCAGCTGTACGAGGCGGTGCTGGAAGGCCTGGCGATGTTCGCGCTGCTGTGGGCGTTCTCGCTGCGGCCGCGCCGGCGCTATGCGGTGTCCGGCCTGTTCGCGCTGCTGTACGGCGTGTTCCGCTTCGCGGTGGAATTCGTGCGTGTGCCGGATGCGCCGATCGGCTATCTGGCGTTCCATTGGCTGACCATGGGCCAGATCCTGAGCACGCCGCTGATCCTGCTCGGCCTGTTCCTGCTGTGGCGCTCGCGCCGCGCGCCGGTGCTGCAGCCGGCGCCGGTGGTGGCGGGGAACAAGCCATGAAGGCCTACCTGGACCTGCTGCGCCACGTGCTCGAGCACGGTGCGGAGAAATCCGATCGCACCGGCACCGGCACGCGCAGCGTGTTCGGCTGGCAGATGCGTTTCGACCTCAACGCCGGTTTCCCGCTGCTGACCACCAAGAAGCTGCACCTGCGCTCGATCGTGCACGAGCTGCTGTGGTTCCTGAAGGGCGAGACCAACATCGCCTACCTCAAGCACAACAAGGTCGGCATCTGGGACGAATGGGCCGACGCGCAGGGCGAGCTCGGCCCGGTGTACGGCAAGCAGTGGCGGCGCTGGACCGGCGCGGATGGCCGCGAGATCGACCAGATGCAATGGCTGGTGGACGAGATCAAGCGCAATCCGGATTCGCGGCGCTTGCTGATCAGCGCCTGGAACGTGGCGGAATTGCCGCAGATGGCGCTGATGCCGTGCCACAGCCTGTTCCAGTTCTACGTGGTCGACGCCAAGCTCAGCTGCCAGCTGTACCAGCGCAGCGGCGACATCTTCCTCGGCGTGCCGTTCAACATCGCCAGCTACGCGCTGCTGACCCACATGGTGGCGCAGGCCACCGGGCTGGGCGTGGGCGATTTCGTGCACACGCTGGGCGATGCGCACCTGTATTCGAACCACGTCGCGCAGGCGCGCGAACAGCTGGCGCGCACGCCGCGGCCGTTGCCGACGCTGCGCCTGAATCCCGCGGTCAGCGACCTGTTCGCGTTCACCTACGACGACATCGCGATCGAGGGCTACGCGCCGCATCCGGCGATCAAGGCGCCGGTGGCGGTGTGAGCGGCGGGGAGTCGGGAATGGGGAATCGGGAATCGGGAAAGGCGGCGGCGGCGGGGACGGATGTGGATGCATCCCAGGTCTCGGTTCGCGAGCCGAGGCTGACCCTGATCGCCGCGCTCGATCGCGGCAACGCCATCGGCCGCGACAACGACCTGCCGTGGCGCTTGCCAGACGATCTGAAGCGCTTCAAGGCGCTGACCCTGGGCAAGCCGGTGCTGATGGGGCGCAAGACCGCGCAGGCGCTGGGCCGCGCGCTGCCGGGCCGCCTGAACCTGGTGATGACCCGCTCGGGGCAGGTGCCGTTCGACGGCATGCAGGCGGTCGCTTCGCTGCAGGCGGCGATCGAGGCGGCCCAGGCCAGCGGCGCCGAAGAGCTGTCGGTGATCGGCGGCGGCGACATCTTCGCGCTGGCCTTGCCGCACGCCGAGATGCTGTATCTGACCCATGTGGACACCCTGGTCGAGCGCGCCGATGCGCATTTTCCGGCGTTCGATCCGGCGCAGTGGGAGGTCGTGGCGCGGCAGGCGCACGCGGCCGATGCCAAGCATGCGCTGGCGTTCGAATTCGTCGATTACCGGCGCAAGCGTAGCGCGCCGTAGCGCATTCGCGCCGGCGGCGCGGCGTGTTGTAGGAGCGGCTTCAACCGCGACCGGACTTCACCGATAAAGCCCGGTCGCGGCTGAGGCCGCTCCTACAAGTGGCGGCCTCTGGATCGGAAGTGCCTGGCAGTCATGCGCATTGCCTGCCGCCAGCCATCGTCATTCCTGATCGGGCGGCGGCGACGCAGCCGCACCAGCGCCAGCACCGCGTCCGGGGCCGGAGCGACGCCGCGGCGGCCGCCCGCGCGGCACCGGTGGCGGCCCTTCGATCGGGCGCCCCGGCACCTGCACCACCTGCAGGTCTTCGCTGTCCAGCCGCAGCGCGGTGAGCTTGCCGCCCCAGACCGCGCCGGTGTCGATCGCATGCACGCCCTGGGTGATGGTCAGGCCCAGCGTGGACCAGTGGCCGCAGACGATCTTCAGGTCGCGCTCGGCGCGGCCAGGCACTTCGAACCACGGATACAGGCCCTGCGCCTGGGTGCCCGGCGCGCCCTTCTCCTCGATCGCGATGCGTCCGCGCGGGGTGCAATAGCGGGCGCGGGTGAACAGGTTGATGATCGCGCGCGCGCGGTCGTAGCCGGTCAGCGCCGGCGACCAGGCCGGGCGGTCGCCGTACATGTTGCGGAACAGCTTGCGGTAGCCGCTGCCGTGCAACTGCTGCTCGACCTCGCGCGCATGCTTCTCGGCTAGGGTGGTGGTCCACTTCGGCGCCAGCCCGGCATGGATCATCATCCAGCCCAGTTCGCGGTCGGCATGCAGCAGTTTCTGCATGCGCAGCCAGGTCAGCAGCTCGTCGCGGTCCTCGGCCAGCACGATGCGCTGCAGGTCCGGATTGACCTTGCGCTGCTCGTCCGGGCTGCGTTCGCCGATCGCCAGCAGCGACAGGTCGTGGTTGCCCAGCACCACCACGCTGTGCGCGCGCAGCGCGTGCACCAGGCGCAGGGTTTCCAGCGACTGCCCGCCGCGGTTGACCAGGTCGCCGCAGAACCACAGCCGGTCCACCGCCGGGTCGAAGCGGATCTTCTCCAGCAGCCGCTGGGTGATGTCGTAGCAACCCTGCAGGTCGCCGATGGCCCACACGCTCATGCGGGCGCCATCAGTGCAGGGTCCGCGGCACGGCCAGCACGAACGGGGCGACCGGCGCGACGAAGTGGGTGCCGTCATCGGCTTCCATGTCGTAGTGGCCGCGCATCGTGCCGTGCTCGGTTTCCAGCATCAGCCCGGAGGTGTAGCGGAAGTCCTCGCCAGGACGCAGCCGCGGCTGTTCGCCGACCACGCCGTCGCCGTCCACGCGCTCCACGCGGCCGTTGCCGTCGGTGATTTCCCAGTGCCGGGCGATCAGCCGCGCGGCGACGCGGCCGCGGTTGTGGATGCGGATGGTGTAGGCGAACGCGTAGCGTCCGTCCTCCGGCGCCGATTGGTCGTCGAGGAACCGGGGCGACACTTCGACCTCGATCCGATAGGGGGCGTCATCGTTCATGCCCCACAGTGTAAGCAAAGCCGGCGCAGGAATGGACTGCGAGCTGTCTACACGCGCGCACTGCAGGCAGCGCGTGCTGCGGCCGCTGCGCGGGTGCGGTGCTGTCGCCGGCCGCGCCGTGCGTGTCCACGGCGTCGGCGCGCGCCTGGCGCGGGCCGATGCGGATCGCGCTGCGACGCGCGGACCCGGGACTCAGGCCTGCGCCACGTTGGCCAGGCGCACGAAATCGGCGACCTCCAGCTGCTCGGCGCGGGCATCCGGGCGTACTCCGGCGGCCTCGAACTGGGCCGCATCGCAGACCCCGCCCAGCGCATTGCGCAAGGTCTTGCGGCGTTGCCCGAAGGCCGCGCGGACCACGTCGGCGAAGCGCCGCCGATCGGCGATGCCGATGTCCTGCGGCGCATGCGGCACCAGCCGCACCACCGCCGAATCCACTTTCGGCGGCGGCCGGAACGCGCCCGGCGGCACCACGAACAGCGCGGTCACCGCGCAGTACGCCTGCAGCATCACGCTGAGCCGGCCGTAGACCTTGCTGCCCGGCCCCGCGGCCATGCGGTCGACCACTTCCTTCTGCAGCATGAAGTGCATGTCGGCGATCGCCGCGGCATGGTCCAGCGCATGGAACAGGATCGGCGAGGAGATGTTGTAGGGCAGGTTGCCGACCAGGCGGATACGGCCGGCCCCGGCCAGTTCGGCGAAATCCACCGACAGCACGTCGCGGTTGAGAATGGTCAGTTCGCCGACGCCGGCCGCCGCGGCGGTCAGCGGCGCGATCAGGTCGCGGTCGAATTCGATCACGGTCAGGCGGCCATGGCGGCGCAGCAGCGGGAAGGTGATCGCGCCCTGGCCGGGGCCGATCTCGACCAGTAGCTCGTCGGGCTTGGGATCGACCGCACGCACGATGCTGTCGATGTAATGGCGGTCGCTGAGGAAGTGCTGGCCGAGCGATTTCTTGGCCGGGGCGCTGAAGCCGGAATAGAACGTCATCGGTGCATCTTAGCGGGCTGGGGCCGGGAAGGCGCGCGCTGTCCTATGCAAGCGCCCTGCGCGCGGCCAGCTGCGCGCATTGCGCGACCGCGGCGAACAGACTGGACGGGTCGGCGCTGCCGCGCCCGGCCAGCTCCAGCGCGGTGCCGTGGTCGACCGCCACGCGCGGGTAGGGCAAGCCCAGGGTCAGGTTCACCGCCTGCTCGAAGCCGCTGTACTTGAGTACCGGCAGGCCTTGGTCGTGGTACATCGCCAGCACCGTATCGAAGCCGGCCAGTTTCTGCGGCAGGAAGGCGGTGTCGGCCGGCAGCGGGCCGACCAGGCGCATGCCTTCGCCGCGCAAGGCGTTCAGCACCGGCGCCATCACCTCGATTTCCTCGCGGCCCAGGTGGCCGTCTTCGCCGGCGTGCGGATTCAGTCCGAGCACTGCGATGACCGGCTCGGCAATGCCGAATTCGCTGCGCAGCGCGGCGTGGACGATGCGCAGGCAGCGTTCCAGCAACGCGGGCGTCAGTGCGTCGGCAACCGCGCGCAACGGCAGGTGGGTGGTGGCCAGGGCCACGCGCACGATGTCGTTGGCCAGCATCATCACTACTTCGCGCCCGGCGTGGCGGGCGAGCAGTTCGGTGGTGCCGGTGTAGGCGATGCCGCCGTCGTTGATCGCGGCCTTGTGCACCGGGCCGGTGACCAGACCGGCCAGTTCGCCGCGCAGACAGGCGTCGGCGGCCTGGGTCAGCGCGCCGATCACGGCGGCGGCATTGGCCGGTTCGGTATGGCCGAAACGGCTGGGCACGGCATTGCCGACCGCGCGCAGGCGCAGGTCGCCAGGCGCCAATGCGGGGGCGGATTCGGGCAGCAGCTGCAGCGGCAGTGACAGCGCCGCGGCCGCGGCGCGCAAGGTGTCGGGATCGGCGAAGGCCAGCAGTTGGCAGTCGCGGCGCGGCTGTTGCGCCAGCCGCACGCACAGTTCCGGGCCGATCCCGGCCGGCTCGCCCGGCACCAGCGCGAGCGAGGGCAGCACGGCTTTACGGCTTGGTGGCGGCCGCCGCCGGGGTTGCCGCCGGCGCGGTGGCGTCGGCAGCAGGCGCGGCGGCGTTTTCGGCGCCGCCGACGCGCAGGTTCACATAGGCTTCGCCACGCATTTCCTGCAGGAAGCGGTTGTACTCCTCCTCCAGCTTGCGGCGGCCGATGGTCTCGCGGACCTGCGCGCGCTGGCTGTCGCTGGTCACGTCGGTCTGGCGCGTGGCCACGCGCTGCACGATGTGCCAGCCGGCCTCGGTGCGGAACGGCGGCGAGATCTGGTTGTCGCTCAGGCCTTCGATCTGGTGGCCGAAGTCCGGGCCGAACGCGTCGGCCGGGAACCAGCCCAGATCGCCGCCCTGGCCACGGCTGTTGGCGTCGTCGGAGGACTCCTTGGCCACGGCCTGGAAGTCGGCGCCGCCGGCGATGCGCGCGCGCAGGGTCTCGATCTTGGCCTTGGCGGCGGCGTCCGGCTGCGCCTCGTTGACGCGGATCAGGATGTGGCGGGCGTGGTACTCGGTGACCGTCTTCTTTTCCGGATTGGCCGAGGCATCGCGGATCTCGACCAGCTTCAGCAGCTGGAAGCCGCTGGGGCCGCGCAGCGGGCCGGCGACCTGGCCCGGCTTCATGTCGCGGATCAGCTGCGCGAAGGCGTTCGGGATCTCGTCCAGGCTGCGCCAGCCGAGGTCGCCGCCTTCCAGTGCGTTGGGGCTGTCGGAATAGCGCACCGCGGCGGCGCTGAAATCGATCTCGCCCTTGTCGATCAGGCTCTTGACCCCGTCGATCTTGCCCTGCCCGGTCTTGATCTGGTCGGCGGTGGCGCCTTCCGGCAGGCCGACCAGGATGTGCGCCAGGTGGTACTGGGCGCCGGTGGTGGCCTGCTGCGCCAGCGCCGCGTCCACTTCGCTCTCGCTGACGTTGATGCGGCTCTGCGCGAAGCTCTGGCGCAGGCGCTGCACGGTGATCTCGTCGCGCACCGAATTGCGGAAGTCGTCGAACGCCATGCCGTCGGCGGCGAGCTTCTTGCGCAGGCCGTCCACGTCGGTGCCGTTCTGCTGGGCGATGCTGCCGATGGCACGGTTCAGTTCGTCGTCGCCGACGCGGATACCGGTGCTGTTGGCGCGCGCCACCTGCAGCTTGACCAGCACCAGGCGCTCGAGCACCTGGCGTTGCAGCACGTTGTCCGGCGGCAGCTGCGCTTCGCGGCCGGCATACTGCGCCTTCACGTTGCGAACGGCACGATCCAGTTCGCTCTGCAGGACGACATCCTCGTCGACGACCGCGGCGATGCGGTCCAGCGGTTGGGTTTGTTGCGCGGCGGCCGGAGCGGACACGCCGGCGATCGCCAGCAAGGTGGCGAGGAAAGCGGAGAGGGTATTGGTCATGGAATCAGGTTCGGATCGTAAGCGTCCGGATCGGTCGTGGTGTTGCTGGGCGGGACCAAATACAGGTCGTCGCGGTTGTAGCCGAGAATAGCACGGCGCAGAACGCGGTCCGTGTCCTGGCCAAGCGAGGAGAGTCCCTTCAGCACGAACTCGACCTGCAGCGCGGTGTCCAGATCGCCTTCGCGGTTGCGCACGTAGCGCCGCGCCAATGCGCGCACGGCCAGGCAGCAGCTGTCCCACTGCACGCCGGCGATGATTTCCAGCGGCTTCTTGTCTTCCAGCGAATAGTAGTGGCGGCCGACCAGGCTCCAGGTGGGGTTGATCGGGTACAGCACCGACACGTCAGTCTGCTCCAGCAGGTCGCGGCGGAAGCGGTAGCTGACGTTGATGATGCCGTCGCCCGGCAGCAGATAGCGGGTGCGGAAGCTGGCCAGGTCCTTGCGCCGGTACTTGGGATCCCACTGGTAGGTGGCGCCCATCGTCCAGCGGTCGTTGATCATGTAGTTGGCGTCGGCGACCCACGCCGACTTGCCCTGCTCGATGGTGGTGTCGCTATCGGGCAGGCTGACCCTGGAGTCGTTGAAGTACAGGATCTGGCCGAGGCTGACCGACAGCTTTTCCTTGCCGTCGTCCTGGCGCAGCAGGCGCGAACTCAGCGCCATGGTCAGCTGGTTGGCGTCGTTCTGGCGATCGGCGCCGGTATAGCGCGAATCGCGGAACAGCTGGCCCCAGCTGAAGGTGAATTCGCGCGTATCGAAGATCGGCAGATCGTCCTGGTTGCGGTACGGCGTGTACAGGTAGAACAGCCGCGGCTCCAGGGTCTGCAGATAGTGGGTGTCGCCGAACTTGATGTCGCGGTCGAAGTACACGCCGGCATCGACGGTGGCGATCGGCAGGCTGCGCGAGGGCGAGGTGTCGCCGCCCAGCGTCGCCGCCAGGTCCTTGTCCAGCTGGTAGGCGGTGTAGCGCCAGGCCACGGTCGGCTTGAGGAACCAGGCGGCGCCGGCCAGCGGCATCGAGATGTAGGGCTTGAGATCCAGGCGGGTGCCGCCGGGTTTTTCGGTGGTTGCGCCGGTGCGCTTGTACAGCGCGTCCTTGGCGTGGATGTCGTCGTGCACGAAGCGCACCGCTTCGCTGTAGAGGCCGGCCTCGAAGTAGTTGCCGAAGGACTGGTCCCAGTTGAAGAAGACGCGCGGCTGGCGGTCGTACGGCAGCGCGTCCTCGGTCAGGGTGTAGTCGGTCAGCTGCCAGCGATCGGCCATCAATCCGGCGGTCCAGGTCTCGCCGGTGCCGTAGACGCCGATCGTGCTCTGCAGGTTGGACGTCGCGTTGCCGAGCAGGCGGTTGGAGAAGTCCTCGGTGTAGCGCTCGTCGCTGACCCAGGCGATGGAGGCGCGCGCCTGCCAGTGCGAATCGAGGTTGTGGTAGCCCTGGTATTCGAACTTGCCGCGGTCCTTGTCGCGCAACTGGTCGTCGGGCAGGTACGTGGCCTGAATCTCGCCCTTGCCGCCGTCGTACAGATAGCGGAACTCGCTGCCGAACATGAAGCCGCGCGAGCTCATGTAGCGCGGATACAGGGTGGCGTCGTAGTTCGGCGCCAGGTTCAGGTAGTACGGCTGCATGTAGTCGAAGCCGTTGCGCCCGGAGAAGCCGATCGCCGGGAACAGGAAGCCGCTGCTGCGGCGATCGTCGATCGGGAACTTGAACCACGGTGCGTACAGGATCGGCACGTTGTAGATCTTCAGGATCGCATTGCGCGCGGTACCGAAGCCCTCGTCGTTGTCGACGTCGATCTCCGGGGCATGCAGCTCCCACACCCGCTGCGAGGGATCGCAGGTGGTGTAGGTGGAGCGGTGCATCTGCCCCAGCGCGCCCTGCAGATCGACCGCGTCGGCCTTGCCGTTGCCGCGGCGCTCGATCAACTGGTAGCGGATGTTGGTGATCTTGTGGGTGTCGGTGTCCTGGTTGCCTTCGGCGCGGTCGGCGACCATGCGGATCGACGAATCCTGGTAGCGCACGTGGCCTTCGGCGATGTAGTTGCCGGTTTCCGTATCCACGTGCAGGCTGTCCGCGCCCATGAACTGGTCGCCGCGCTTGAGCGCCACATTGCCGTCGTAGTTCGGCAGGGTGGGCGTGCCAGATAGCCGGTCGCCTTCGATCTCGGTCGGCTGCTGGTCGCGGATCGCGGCCATTTTCGGGTCGACTCTGGGCGCATCGTCGAACTTGGGCAGCACGTCCGGGGTCGGACACAGGCCCCAGTTGGGCGGCTTCTCGGCCGCCATCGCCGGCAGGCAGAAAGCGATACTGAACGGAAGGGGTAGCAGGCGGAGGGCTCGGCGCACGCGCGTCAGGTATCGGGCTAAAACGACCGCTAGCTTGCCCGATCCCATGCATGGGGGCAATGAAGGCCTCCCCCGGGCAGGGGACGGGGTTCATCCGCCCGGGCCGGCCTCAGCGCAGCGCGTCGACGTGGGCGACGCTGCATTCGCGCAGCGCCTGCAGGTCGTAGCCGCCCTCCAGCAGCGACACCACGCGGCCGCGCGCATGCCGTTGCGCCAGCGCGCGCAGCTCGGCGGTGAGCCAGGCGAAGTCCTCGGTTTCCAGCATCAGGTCGGCCAGCGGGTCGCGCATATGCGCATCGAAGCCGGCCGAGATCAGCAGCAGTTGCGGCTTGAACGCGTCCAGCAGCGGCAGCATCTGGTCGGCCCAGGTATTGCGGAAGCGGAAGCCGCCGCTGCCCGGCGGCAGCAGCGCGTTGTGCAGGTTGCCGACGCCGCGGTCGTGGATCCCGCCGGAGTGCGGGAACAGCCCGGACTGGTGCGTGCTGAGGTAGTGCACGCGCGGATCGCGCTCGAAGATCGCCTGGGTGCCGTTGCCGTGATGCACATCGAAATCGACGATGGCGATGCGTTCCAGGCCGTGCGTGTCGCGCGCGTGGGCGGCGGCCACGGCGACGTTGTTGAACAGGCAAAAGCCCATCGCGGTGGCGGCGGTGGCGTGGTGGCCGGGCGGGCGCACCGCGCAGAAGGCGGTATCGGTCGCGCCGCGCATCACCGCGTCCACCGCGGCCAGCCCGGCGCCGGCGGCACGCAGTGCGGCGGCGCGCGAGCCGGGCGAGATCACCGTGTCCACGTCGAGCATGCGCTTGCCGTCGATGTCGGCCAGGACGCTGTCGATCAGCTCGCGCGCGTGGACCCGGGCCAGGTCGCCGAGCTTGGCCAGCGGCGCCTCGCGCCATTCCAGGTCGGGAAAGGCCTCGCGCAGCGCCGCGGTGACCGCCTGCAGCCGCTCCGGCCGCTCCGGATGCTCCGGCCCCGGGTCATGGCCCAGGCAGGCGGGATGGGTGTAGATCAGCATGCTGGCCGTCCGCTGCGCGCGCCGCCGTCGCCGCTCAGGCCTGGCGGCGGTCGTGGCGCCACAGCACCTCGCCCTGGCCATCGGCCCGGGCCAGCACCCGCGCCAGCACGAACAGCAGGTCGGACAGGCGGTTGAGGTAGCGCAGCGCCTGCGGCCGCACCGTGTCCTGGCGCGACAGCGCCACCGTCTCGCGCTCGGCGCGGCGCACGATGGTGCGCGCCAGGTGGCAGCGCGCCGCGGCCTCGCCGCCGGCCGGCAGGATGAAGTCCTGCAGGGCGGGCAGGGTGTCGTTGTAGCGGTCCAGGTGCTGCTCGAGCGCGTCGATGTCGGCGTCGTGGATCGCGGCGTGGCCGGGAATGCACAGCTCGCCGCCGAGGTCGAACAACTGGTGCTGGATCGCGGTCAGCAGGTGGCGTACGTCGTCGGCCAGCGGACTGGCCAGGACCACGCCGATCGCCGAGTTGGCCTCGTCGACGGTGCCGTAGGCGGCCACCCGCGCCGAATCCTTGCCGACCCGGTTGCCGTCGCCCAGGCCGGTGCTGCCGTCGTCGCCGGTGCGGGTATAGATCTTGGAGAGACGATTGCCCATCGCCGGCTGCCAGCTCCGGCTCAGTGGCCGGTCGGCTGGCCGCGCTGGCCCAGCCGCGCCAGCTGCTCGACGCCGACCTGGATCGCCGCGGCCAGCGCGGTGTACAGCGCCGCGCTGCCCAGGTACGGCAGCAGCCAGTCGCTGTAGTTCTGCCACCAGCCGGCGACGCTCGGATTGGGCACGCTGCGGCTGACCCAGTAGAAGCTGCCCTGCGCGATCAGGTGGCACACCGCCACCGCCACCAGCAGGCTGGCCGCGGCCAGGCCCAGCGCGCGCCAGCCGGCGCCGCGGTAGCGCCGCGCCAGCCAGCTGCCGCCCGCCCACAGCGCGAAGTAGGCCGGGATCAGGCACCAGTACGCCGGCGACACGCAGTAGTGCTGCCAGAAGCTCAGGCCCTGGCCGCGGATCACCAGATAGTCGACCAGCACCGCCAGCGCCATCAGCAACGGGAACGCCCAGCGGGTCCAGCCGTGCAGGTAGAAGCCGCCAATGAAGAACACCGCCCAGGAGGCGTCCGGGATCGCGCCGAAGTGGTTGATGCGGGTCGCGGCCAGCAGCGCGGCCAGCAGCAGCAGGGCGGGGAGGCGGTGGCTGGAAGGCGTCATGGCGGGCGGGCACCGGTACGGAGATCGCCGATTCTACTGGAAGCGGGCCGCAGCGGAGTGTGCCGGTCCGGCCCAGGCGCGCGCCGGCGCAGGCCGCGCGGCCGACGGCGCGGACCCTGCAGCCCGCTCACCGACGATTCGGGCGCCGGTCGTATCATGGCCGGATGAGCAAACGACATGACGTAGTGATCGTCGGCGGCGGCCTGGTCGGCGCCAGCCTGGCCATCGCGCTGGACCGCCTGGGCGTGGACGTGGGCCTGGTCGAGGCCGCGCCGCCGGGCGCGCTGCCGCCGGTGTTCGACCAGCGCAATCTCAGCTTCGCCGCGGCCACGGTCAACGCGCTGGGCGCGCTCGGGGTGATGCAGCGGCTGCGTACGCCGACCGGTCCGATCCGGCGCATCCACGTCAGCCGCGAAGGCGATTTCGGCCGGGTGCGGCTGGACGCGGCCGACTATGGGCGTGAGGCGTTCGGGCAAGTCGTCGTGGCGCGCGATTTCGGCGAGGCGCTGCAAGCGCGGCTGGCCGAAGCGTCCCACGTCAGCCGCTACCGGCCGGCGCAGTTCCTGGCGTTGGAGGCCGGCGAGGACGCTGCGCTGCGCTCGGTGCGCATCGCCCAGGACGGCGCGACCGAGGTGCTGCAGGCGCGGCTGCTGGTCGGCGCCGACGGCAGCGCCAGCGCGGTGCGCGGCGCGCTGGGCATCGCCGCCGACCGCCACGATTTCCGCCAGACCCTGTTCGTGGCGCGGGTGCGCGGCAGCCGCCAGCCCGACGGCACCGCCTACGAGCGTTTCCGCGACGATGGCCCGACCGCGCTGCTGCCGCGCGGCGACCGCCACTACGGCGCGATCCATGCGGTCGCCGCCGAGGCCGCCGAGGCGGTGGCCGCGCTCGACGAGGCCGCCTGGCTGCAGCGCCTGCAGGACGCGCTGGGCTGGCGCGTCGGCCGCCTGCTGGGCAGCGGCGAGCGCAGCGCCTACCCGATCGTGCAGGTGCTGGCCGGGCGCCTGACCGACGCGCGCGCGGTGCTGCTCGGCAACGCCGCGCAGACCCTGCACCCGCTGGGTGCGCAGGGCTTCAACCTCGGCCTGCGCGATGCGCTGACCCTGGCCGAACTGATCGAGCGCGACCGCGCCGATCCGGGCGCGCCGGCGCTGCTGCAGCACTATGCGCAGCGCCGCGAACAGGACCGGCAACGCACCGTGACCTTCTCCGGCGGGCTGGCGCGGTTGACCGCCAACCCGGCGCCGCTGCTGCGCCCGCTGCGCAGCCTGGGTTTGCTGGCGGCGGCGCAGGCCGCGCCGCTGCAGTCGTTCCTGGTCGGCGGCGCGATGGGCTTCCGCGGCGACGTGCCGCAGCTGTGCCGGGAGGCGAGGGCATGAGCCGGCGCGGGGTGCTGGACGTGGTGGTGGTCGGCGGTGGCGTGGTCGGCGCCGCCTGCGCGCTGGCGCTGGCCGCCGAAGGCCTGGCGGTGGCCCTGGTCGAGGGCCGCGAGCCGCCGCGCTGGTCGCTGGCCGAGCCGGACCTGCGCGTGTATGCGTTCGCCCCGGACAACGCCGCGCTGCTGCAGGCGCTGGGCGTGTGGCCGCAGGTGCTGGCGCGGCGCGCGCAGGCCTACCGGCGCATGCGCGTGTGGGATGCCGGTGGTGGTGGCGAGCTGGACTTCGATGCCGATGCCTTGGGCCGCGATCAACTGGGCTGGATCGTCGAGCATGCGTTGCTGGTCGAGCAGCTGTGGGCGGCGCTGCCGGCGGCCGGGGTGCAACTGCACTGTCCGGCGCGGGTCGAGGCGGTGGAGATGGCGGAGGAGCGCGTGCGCCTGCGCCTGGACGACGGCAGCCGGCTCGACGCGCGCCTGGCGATCGCCGCCGACGGCGCCGATTCCACGCTGCGCGGCCTGGTCGGGCTGGACGCGCCGGCGCACGACTACGGCCAGCGCGGCGTGGTCGCCTTCGTGCACACCGACGTGCCGCACCAGGACACCGCCTGGCAGCGCTTCCTGCCTGGCGGGCCGCTGGCCTTCCTGCCGTTCGCCGACGGCCGCAGTTCGATCGTGTGGACGCTGCCCGAGGCCGACGCGGCGCGGGTGCTGGCGCTGGACGCTGCCGCATTCGGCGCCGAACTGACCCAGGCCTTCGGCGCGCGGCTGGGTGCGGTGCGCGCGCTGTCGCCGCGAATCGGTTTCCCGCTGCGCCGGCAACTGGTGGAGGACTACCACCGCGGCCGCCTGCTGCTGCTGGGCGATGCCGCGCACGTGGTGCATCCGCTGGCCGGGCAGGGCGTCAACCTCGGCCTGCGCGACGTCGCCGCGCTGGCCGCGCAGGTCCGCCAGGCGCAGGCGCGGCGGGTCGACTGGTCGGCGCCGCACCGGCTGGCGCGCTGGGCGCGCGGCCGCCGCAGCGACAACACCGTGGCCGCCTACGGCTTCGATGCGATCAACCGGCTGTTCTCCAACGACGACATGCACCTGACCCTGCTGCGCGGCCCGCTGCTGGGCCTGGCCGGCAGGCTGCCGCTGCTGCTGCATGGGTTCTGGAAGCGCGCGTCGGGGGGATAGCGATAGCGCCGATGCTGCCCCGCGCGGGTCGGGGCTGTGGCTTCGCTGGTCGCGGCTGAAGTCGCTCCCACAGGGGCTTGCGCCGGTCGCGACGGCGTTACTTGAGCCAGCCGGCCAGCTGCTCGCGGCTCAGGCGCCCGCCGCGTTGCGTGTCCAGGGCGTCGAATTCGTCGGCCAGCGCCGGGTTGGCCTGCGCTTCGCTGCGGCTGAGGTAGCCGTCGTGGTCGCTGTCCAGCGCGTCGAAGTCGATGCGGTAGTTGCCGGCGACGCGGTCGGGCTGGACCGTGCGCACGGTGACCGGCGCCTGGCCATGCGCGACCTCGAGTCGCACCTGGTGGGTCACCTCGCCGCTGCTCAGCGGCTGCGCCAGCACCACGCTCGCTGGTACGTCGCGCAATGGCTCGGTGATCGCGCTCGAAGTCGCGGTGAGGTTCTGTGCGGCGGCCGCGCCGATGGCGGCGGCGAGCAGGCCGGTGGCGAGGAGCGACAAACGGCAGTGCATGGACACAACGGACTCCGATGGTTCGAGCGAATGAGGGGCGATGCAGGCTCAGCCGGGGATGAACGGGAACGCCAGTTTCAGCAATCCCTTCAGCCCGCCCTCGGCGCTGCTGGCGATGGCCTTGGCGCCGAGGCTGTTGAGCGCGCGGCGCACATCCTCCCAGCCTAGCCTGCCCAGGTCCTTCGTCAACAGGTCCGCCACTTCCTCGGCGGTCGGGCTGAGCTTCTCCAGTGCGCGCAGCACCTTCTCCGGCTCCGGTTGCAGATAGTTCCAGCGCTCGGCGATCTTCAGCAGCGTGTCGAAGCGCACCGCCACCACGTCGCGGTTGCGTTCGTACACCGGCATCGCGCCGACATCGACGATGGCCTGTTCGAAACGCTGCTGGTCGTCCGGATGCGCGATGCGGATGGCCAGGAAGCCTTCCTTCTTGCTGCGTTCGCTGACGTGCTTGGTGCCCGCGCGCAGGTTGTCCTCGGTGAGCACGCTCGCCACGATCCGCTGCAAGGCCGCATCGCCGTCTTCGGGCACCAGCGCGCGCCAGCGCGCATAGCCGTCGCGGCGCAGGCCCTTCACCTTGGCCGGGGTCACCCGCAGGCGCAGCGCCACCGCGTTGTTGGAGTCGCTGCGCGAGATCGCGCCATCGCGTTCCAGCAGCACGAAGATCAGCAACTCCAGATCGCGCTTGGTCAGCGACTGGAAGCCCTGCAACAGGGTCAGGCGCAGGAATTCGTCGGCGAAGCCGGCCGGGTCTTTCAGTTCGATCGGCTGCATGTGCGCGGCCCTCCAGTCAGTGCAGGCAGGATGCCCGACGCCGATTGCGCGGACTGAGACGGCGATGCGATGCGCATCCCGGTGGCATTGTATGGACGAACGTCCGTGTTCGCGCCCGGGCCGATCGCCGCGGAAGGTCTCGATCGCGCCGCGGTCCTGCAGCGCCACGTAGACGTCGCGTCCGTCCTTGCCGCCGAAGGCGGCATTGTCGTTGCGCTGGAACGCGCCGCGCCGCGTGGCCTAGACCGCGATGCGCTTGTTGTGCGGTGCGATTCGTGCGGTGCAGTGCGATGCGCAGGATGCGATGGTTGCCGTAGTCGGCCACGGACATGCGCCCGGCGCGGTCGAAGCGGATGCCGCGACCGCTGTGCAGGCGGGCAGCAACGCAGCGCCGGTAGCGGCAAGGAACGGAACGGCAGGCGAAGGGACATGCAACGACCCGAAGCGATGCAGGGCCGGGCAGTGTGCCAGACGTGCCGGCGCGGCCGGGATGGCGCTCACAACGGCGGGCGCTGGATACGTTAAGGTTCGGGCGGTCCGTGTCCGGCCGCCAGGGAGCTGCGCATGTCGCCGTCTTCGCCGAATCGCCGCCGTGTGCTGCTCGCCGGGTTGTCCGCGGCGGGCGCAGGCCTGTTGGGATCGCCGCGGTGGGCCGCCCCGCGCGGCAAGCCGAAGAAACCGCTGGGGGTGGCGCTGGTCGGGCTGGGCAGCTACGCCAGCGAACGCCTGGCACCGGGCCTGGCGCTGGCCAGGCACTGCCGGCTGGCCGGCATCGTCACCGGCTCGCCGCACAAGATTCCGCCGTGGCAGGCGCGCTACCGCATTCCCGATCGCAACGTCTACAGCTACGACGCCCTGGAGCGCATCGCCGACAACCCGGACATCGACGTGGTCTACGTGGTCACGCCGACCCATCTGCATGCGCCGCTGAGCCTGCGCGCGGCCGCCGCCGGCAAGCACGTGTGGTGCGAGAAGCCGATGGCGATGCATGCCGACGAGGCGCAATCGATGATCGCCGCGTGCGCGCGCAACAAGCTGCGGCTGAGCATCGGCTACCGCATGCAGCACGAGCCGAACACGCGGCGGATCATCGCCCTGGCCGGCGAGCGCCCGTTCGGCGCGCTGCGCACGGTGCGCGCCGAGGCCGGCTACAACGGCTATGGCGACACCGATCCGGCGCAGCGGCCGTGGCGGCTGCGCGCGCAGTTCGGCGGCGGCGCGATGTACGACATGGGCGTGTATCCGCTCAATGCGGCGCGCTACACGGTCGGCGCCGAGCCGCTGGCGGTCAGCGCCACCCGCAGCACCGACCGGCCGGCGCTGTTCGACGAGGTCGACGAGCACATGCAGTTCAAGCTGGAATTCCCGCACGAGGTGCTCGCCGACTGCGCCACCAGCTTCGGCCGCAACATGAATCGGCTGCGCGCCGAATGCGAGCGCGGCTGGTACGAACTGGCGCCGTTTCAGAGCTACGACGGCATCCGCGGCAGCGCCAGCGATGGGCGCGTGTTCGACGCGAAGGTGCGCCACCAGCAGGCGCTGCAGATGGACGAGGACGCGCTGGCGATCCTCGACGGCACGCCGCTGCGCGCGCCGGGCGAGGAAGGCCTGCGCGACATGCGGGTGATCGACGCGATCTACCGTTCCGCGCGCGAGGGCGGCAAGCGGATCGTGCTGTAGCGGGTGTGCGTGGTTCCGTGCCAAGGGATGGCGAAGGCCAGCGCGGGTTGCTCTTTTGTGGGAGCGACTTCAGTCGCGACAGGCATTACCGGTAAAGCCCGTCGCGACTGAAGTCGCTCCCACAACACTGCGCCAGCTGGAAGCATCCGAACTGGAATACTCCTAGAAGCCCCGGTGTGCGCTTCGCATCGAAGCTGTATCGCGCGACTTGCGCAGTGCCTCAGGCCGACATCGCCAGCACGGTGATCTCTTCGCGGTCGTGGTACAGCTGCTTGGCGCGGATCTGCAACGGCCGCTCGGCGCGTTCGGCGAACAGGTCCAGGCATAGCTGGGTCTCGTCCCAGCGCTTCTTCATCGGCAGCTTGAGGTTGAAGATCGCATGCCGGCACCAGCCTTCGCGGAACCAGGTGCCCATGCGCTCGGCGACGCGGCGCGGTTGCTCGACCATGTCGCAGACCATCCAGTCCAGCGCCTGCGGCGGCTTCCAGTGGAAACCGTCGGCGCGCAGGTGATCGACCAGGCCGCTGTCGAGCACGTGCTGGCGCAGCGGGCCGTTGTCGACGCTGGTCACGTACAGGTGCTGGCGGGTCAGCACCCAGGTCCAGCCGCCGGGCGCGGCGCCGAGGTCGGCCGCGCGCATGCCGGGCTTGAGCAGCGCCTCGCGTTCCTCCGGCGCCAGCAGTGCCAGCAGCGCTTCTTCCAGTTTCAGTGCCGAGCGCGAGGGTGCCTCCGACAGCAGCTTCAGGCGCGGGATGCCCAGCGGCCACGGCGCGCTGTCGTCGCTGTCGGCGACGGCCAGCAAGGCGTGGGTGCCGGTGAGGAAGCACACGTGCAGGCGCGGCAGCTTCGGCTGCGGTTTGTCGCTGAGCAGGCCGGCCTTGCGCAGCGCCGGACGCAGCGCGTTGCCGAAACTGCGCGCCAGCCCGGACAGCTGCTTGCCTTCGTCCGAATCCGGGTGCTCCACCCACAGATCGCCGAAGCGGCCTTGTCCGGCCAGCGCCTGCAGCATCGGTGCGATCCGATCGCTGGGATCCAGCTCGCGCAGTTCGGCCAACAGGCGCAGTTTCTGCCGCGCGAAGATCAGCCCGCGCCACGGCAGCGCGCGCGGCGGCAAGGCGGTTTCGCAGAGCAGCAGCGCGTAGCCGCTGTTGCGTTCGGTGCGCGCGTAGGCCGGCAGGTCGGCGCGCGCGGCGCGGTCGTTCAGTTCGGCCGCCAGCTCGGGTTCGAAGCCTTGCCGGCAATAGCACAGCAGGCCGTTCAGGGAGGACATGCGGTAAGCGCCTTCGCCGGTGGCGTCAGTAGCGGGGGCTGTCGAGTTCGCCGTAGCGGCGCAGCACCGCGCAGGCGGCATCGCGGTGCAGGCCGCGCACCACCTCGATGCCGCGGCGTTCGAGTTCGCCGATCCAGTCCGCCGGCAACGGGCCTTCGTCGAACGCGGTCAGCGCCATCACGTCCGCGGCGCTGGCGCCGATCAGCAGGCGGTCGATGCCGGCCCAGATGGTGGCGCCGTAGCACTGGCAGCACGGCTGCGCCGAGGTCGCCAGGGTCACCGGCGCCAGCACCGCGTTCAGCCGCGGCGTCTGCAGGCGCTGCTGCGCGAGCATGTAGGCCATGTTCTCGGCGTGCGCCAGCGAGGTGGTCTGCGGCACCACCCGGTTCACCCCGACCGAGATGATGCGGTGGTCCGGGCCGAACACCGCCGCGCCGAACGGGCCGCCGCTGCCGGCGTCCACGTTCAGCCGCGACAGTTCCACCGCCAGCGCCACCTTGTCGGCATCGCCGGGATAGACCGCCTGCGGATCGACCGCGTCGTGGATCCAGGCGGGCAGGGTGAGATGGACTTGCGCGTAGAGCATCAGCGGACGGGTTCGGCAGGCTGCGGGCCGCGCAGTGTATCGACTGGCGCGCCCTTGGCGCTGCACCGTCCGCTCACGCATTGGCAGCCGCCGATCGCGCGCGCGCCGCACACGCTCATGCGGCCGCTGGCCTGGCATTGCGCCATCACGCCTTGCGGATCGGTGGGGCTGCCGCGGTTGACGCAGGCCGGCATCGCGCCGCAGCAGTTGCCGACGTTCTTGACCGTGCAATCGGCATCGCTGCGGCAATGGGTATCCACCTTCACCGGCAAGCCGGACGTGGCGCCTTCGCTACGTGCGCATGGACCGAAGAAGAGAATGCCGGCGAACAGGCACAGGCAACATAACAACAGCGCGGAACGACTGAACATGGCCACTCACCGTGCAAGACAGTGTGGCCATGGTAGCAGCGCGCATGGCCGCCGGTCCGGTCAGCGGTGGCTGACGGCGATCGTATTCGCGCTTTCTCGCTCGACCTGGATCACGGTGCCGTCGATCGCCCGATGCAGCGCCTGGCGGATGCCGATCCGGCCCCGCACGACATTGACCTGCAGCGGCGCCAGCGCCGCATCGTCGTAGAGGCTGCCGCAGCCGGTGGCATGCGCCAGTTGCTGCGCAGTTTCGTCAGGCGGCGCGGCCTAACCCAATGTTGCATCGGCCTTGCGCACCTGCGGTGGAGCGTGCAGCCAGGCGCACCACAGCACGCCGCCGAGCAGGCAGGCGATCGCCAAGGCTTGCGGCGGCGTGGGCCAGCGCGCCTCCCACAGGAAGCCGTACAGCAGCGCGAACACGGTCTCGAACACGATCATCTGCCCGACCAGGGTCAGCGGCAGCAGCCGGCTGGCGCGGTTCCAGCAGGCGTTGCCGATCACCGAGGCGAACACCGCCAGCACCGTCGCCATGCCCCAGAACCGCGCCCAGTCCGCGGCTGCGTGCGCGCTGCGCTCGAAGGCGAACGCCGGCACCGCCAGGGTCAGCGCCAGCGCGCCGGTGACCACGCCGGTGAGCAGCGACCAGTCGCGTCCGGAGATGTCGGGCCGGTGCGTGAGCCAGCGCGCATTCTTGATCGAATACGCCGCCCAGCACGCCAGTGCGCCCAGCGCGCAGGCTAGCCCCGTTGCACGCGTGCCGACGCTGGTCTGCGCATGCGGCGCGGCGCCCAGGGTCTGCGCCGCCACCAGCGCCACCCCGAGCACGCACAGCGCGCACGGTGCGGCCAGCCGGCGCAGCCGCATCGCCCCGGCCGCGCGCGAACCGAGCACGGTGACCACCGCCGGCAGCAGGCCGATGATCAACGCGGTGGCCGCGCCGCCGGCCCATTGCACCGCGCTGCCCAGCAACACGTAATAGACGATGTTGCCGAGCAGGCTCAGCCGCAGCAGCGCCCACCATTCCGGCGCCCCGAGCGCGCCGGTGGCGGCGCGCCAGCGCGGCGCGAGCAGCAGCGCGGCGACCGTGCCGTAGGCCAGGTAGCGCGACACCGACAGCTGCAGCGGCGAGAACCCGGCGAGCAACTGCGGCGCCAGGAACACCAGGCCCCACAACGCGCCCGCGGCGATGCCGCTGCCCACTCCCGCCCACAAACGCTCGCGCATGCCGTGTCCCGTTTCTTCAGTTGCGTAGTGCGTCAGCATGGCCTGCGCGCGCTGCCGCGGCTTGTCCCAGGCTACTGTTCCGGCGGCACGGCCGGGGCGCGATGGTGCCGGCGATAGGCGGCGGGGGTGTGCCCGGTCGCGCGGCGCAGCGCGCGGGTCAGCGCGCTCTGGTCGGCATAGCCGCTGTCCAGCGCCAACTGCGCGATCGGCCGTTCGCCGTGCGCCAGTTGCCGGCGTACCCAGTCCAGCCGCCGCGCCGACAGCCAGTCCTGCGGCGTGCGTCCCAGCGCCTCGCGGAACAGGGCATGCAGGCGGCTCACGCTCAGGTGCGCCGTCGCGGCCATGCGTTGCACCGGCCATGCCTGTCCGCGGGCGGATTCGATGCGCCGGCACAGCAGCTGCAGCCGCGCCCAGGAGCGGCGCTGCGCCTGCAGCTGTTGCAGCGCCAGCGCGGCGCAGGCATCGGCGCTGGCGTGCGCCGTCTGCGGCTGATCGAGCGCGGCCAGCCGGCGTTGCAGCTCCGGCGGCAGGTCGATGAACGGATGGCGCTGCAGCCGTTCCAGGGCGGCAGCGTCGAACGCGCTGCTGGCGCAGTCGACGACCAGGAAGCGGTTGGCGCCGGCCGCCGACTGCGCGTGCCGTGTGTGCGGTGCAACGACCGCGGCACGGAACGCGTCCAGGCGGCCGCCGCGTCCGCCCACCTCGATTTCCAGTTCGCCACGCAGCGGCAGCACGATCTGCACGTGCGCGTGCTGGTGGGCATCGCCGTCGCGGCCGTAGCTGCGCAGGCTCAGGGTGGGGGCGGGCGACATGGGCGCTACGCTAGCGCGGCTGCGGTACGCAGGGAAGCGCGGCGCCACCGGCCGCTACCGGGAAACGGTCGGCGCGGCGCGCGTGCGCTACCGTCAGGCCGTGCCCTGGCCGCCGCTCCAGGTGTCGCGCAGGGTCACGCTGCGGTTGAACACCGGCCTGCTTGCGCTGTGGTCATAGCGGTCGGCGACGAAGTAGCCGCTGCGCTCGAACTGGAACGCCTGCTCCGGCGCGGCCTGCGCGGCGGCCGGCTCGACGTAGCCGCGCACGCTGCGCTTGGAGGCCGGGTTGAGGTGGTCGCGGTAGGTCTTGCCGTCGGATTCGTCGTCGGGCTTCTGCACCGAGAACAGGCGGTCGTACAGGCGGATTTCCGCCTCCAGCGCATGCACGGCGCTGACCCAGTGGATGGTGCCCTTGATCTTGCGGTTGGCGCCTTCCATGCCCGGGCGCGATTCCGGATCCAGCCAGCCGCGCAGCGCGACGATCTCGCCGGCGGCGTTCTTGACCACCTCGTCGACGCGGGCGATGCCCGCGCCGCGCAGGCGCACTTCGCCGCCCGGCACCAGCCGCTTCCAGCCCTTGGGCGGGACCTCGGCGAAATCCTCGCGCTCGATCCACAGCTCGCGCGAGAACGGCACTTCGCGCTGACCAAAGCTCTCGTCCTTGGGATGGTTGGAGAAGCGCAGCGTCTCGCTGTGGCCTTCCGGAAGATTGGTCAGCACCAGCTTGAGCGGCTCGATCACCGCCATGCGCCGTGGCGCGGCGGCGTCCAGATCCTCGCGCAGGCAGCCTTCCAGCACCGAGAAGTCGATCACCGAGTTCTGCTTGCTGATGCCGACCCGGTCCACCAGCAGGCGCAGCGCCGCCGGCGTGTAGCCGCGCCGGCGCAGGCCCTGCAGCGTGTACATGCGCGGGTCGTCCCAGCCATCGACCAGCTGTTCGGCCACCAGCTGGGTCAGCTTGCGCTTGCTCATCACCGTGTAGTTGATGTTCAGGCGCGAGAACTCGATCTGCCGCGGCTTGGCCGCCTCGCGCGGCAGGCCCTGGTCCAGCAGCGGCTGCAGCAGCTCGGGATGGCCGGCCAGGTCGACCTTGTCCACGCACCAGTCGTACAGCGGGCGGTGGTCCTCGAACTCCAGCGTGCACAGCGAGTGGGTGATGCCTTCGATCGCATCGCCTAGCGCGTGCGCCAAGTCGTACATCGGGTAGATCGGCCAGGCATTGCCGGTGTTCTGGTGCTCGACCTGCTTGATCCGGTACAGCGCCGGGTCGCGCAGGTTGATGTTGCCGCTGGCCATGTCGATCCTGGCGCGCAGGGTGCGCGCGCCGTCCGGGAATTCGCCGGCGCGCATGCGCCGGAACAGGTCCAGGTTCTCTTCCACGCTGCGCTCGCGGTACGGCGAATTGCGGCCCGGCTCGGTCAGCGTGCCGCGGTATTCGCGCACCTGCTCGGCGCTCAGGTCGCAGACGAAGGCGTGGCCGTCGGCGATCAGTTTTTCCGCGGCCAGGTAGTACACCTCGAAGTAGTCCGAGGCGTGGCGCAGTTCGGCCCAGTCGAAGCCCAGCCAGCGCACGTCGTCCTGGATCGCGGCGACGAACTCGGGGTCTTCCTTGGCCGGATTGGTGTCGTCGAAGCGCAGGTTGCAGCGCCCGGCGAACTCGGCGGCGATGCCGAAATCCAGGCAGATCGCCTTGGCGTGGCCGATGTGCAGGTAGCCGTTGGGCTCGGGCGGGAAGCGGGTGCGCACGGCCGCGTGCTTGCCGCTGGCCAGGTCCTCGCGGACGATCTGGCGGATGAAGTCTTTCTTCTCGGCCGGGGCGGTGGCGTCGGTGGCGGGGGTCTCGGACATGCGCGCTTCAGCAGATTAAGTAAAGCGCAAGTTTAGCCGAGCTGGCCGCCGACCGCCCCGCCGCGTACGCTGCGGGTCGGTCCATGCGCGAGATTCCGTCATGCCGCTTCCCCGTCTGGTCATCGGCGACAAGAACCTGTCTTCGTGGTCGCTGCGGCCGTGGCGGCTGCTGCGGCACTTCGAGGTGCTGTTCGAGGAAGGGCCGCTGCCGCTGGACACGCCCGAGTTCGCCGCGCGCATCGGCGCCTATTCGCCGACCGGGCGGGTGCCGGCGCTGTGGCACGGCGCGCTGCAACGCCGGGATTCGCTGGCGATCTGCGACTACGCCAACGCGCGCTGGCTGGGCGGCCGCGGCTGGCCGGCCGCGCGGGGTGCGCGCGCGCAGGCGCGCGCGGTCGCGGCGCGCGGCTGAGGGCGGGCCATGCAGATCGCCTACCGCGCCCAGCACCTGATCGACGCGCACCTGGCCAAGCACGCGCTGGAGGATGCCGGCATCACCGCGTTCGTGTTCGGCGAGGCGCTGCTCGGCGGTGCCGGCGAACTGCCGTTCGGGGTGGTGCAGGTGTGCGTGGCCGACGAACTGCTGGAGAAGGCGCAGGAGGTGCTGATGGCGCTGGGCCTGGGCGGGCAGGTGACGCGGGCGATGTAGCCGGGGGCCGGGATTCGGGACTCGAAGAGCGTCGGGTCGCTGTGTGGAAGCACCACCGGCTCGAGCCTCTCACGATCTTTGCACTCGCGGCGCCCACGAGTCCCCAGTCCCGGCCCCACCACACCTTGAAACCCACCCCCACCAGCGCCATCCAGGAGGCATCCCTTTCGATGCCAGGAGTCCGCGCCATGTTGGGAATCGGTGCCTTCAAGCAGCGCCTGCCGCGCCCGGGCGAAAGCCTGCCCGGCCGCAGCGAGCCGCTGCCGCTGCACAATCGCCATTACCTCAACGGCCACCCGCTGCGCGACGCGTTCGCCGGCCTGCAGCAGGTGCAGTTCGGCCTGGGCTGCTTCTGGGGCGCCGAGCGCACGTTCTGGTCGCTGCCGGGCGTGTTCAGCACCGCGGTCGGCTATGCCGGCGGGCAGACCCCCAACGCCAGCTACCGGGAAGTGTGCTCGGGCCAGACCGGCCACACCGAGGCGGTGCTGGTGGTGTTCGACCCGCAGGCGGTCACGTTCGAGCGCCTGCTGCAGACCTTCTGGGAAAGCCACGACCCGACCCAGGGCATGCGCCAGGGCAACGACAGCGGCACCCAGTACCGCTCGGCGATCTACTGCAGCACGCAGGTGCAGTACGACGCGGCCATCGCCAGCCGCGACGCCTACCAGCAGCGCCTGCGCGCGGCCGGCTATGGCGAGATCACCACCGAGATCCGCTTCCCGGCGCCGCCGTTCTATTACGCCGAGGACGAGCACCAGCAATACCTGGCCAAGAACCCGGGCGGCTACTGCGGATTGGGCGGCACCGGGGTCAGCTGCGCGCTGGGGCTGGAGGCCTGAGCCGGCGCCGCCGCGCCCACGCGCTGCGCGCGCGGCCTCACACGAACTCGGCAGCGAACATCCGCCGCATCTGCGCGATCCGTTCTTCGCGCTGCGGATGCAGCTGGCGCAGGCATTCCACCGCGTAGCTGACCGGGCTGGTGCCGGGCGCGGCGATCGGCCCGTCCGCGCGCACCACCTTCTGCTCGCGATGATGCGTGGTGCTCGCGATGATGCGCGCTGCCGGCATAGGCGCCCAGGTGCTCGCGCAGGAACGCCTCGGAATTGCCAACCCGGACATGGCCCGGATGGTGTGTCCGCAATCGATCACGGCGTGGGCGGCGGCGCGGTGGATGGCGGTCAGGCGCTTACGCCGCCCAGTTCCGCCAACACGGCGCGCAGCGCCTGTTGCGCGCGCTGGTTTTCCTGCGGCGTCCCGATGCTGATCCGCAGCCAGGTGTCGTATGGGGCGAAGGCACGGGCGATGCGCACTCCGTTCCGCAACAGCGCGGCGGCCACCCGCGCATGCGGATGGCCGCTGTCGAAGAACACGAAATTGCCGGTGGCCTCGGTCGAACGCAGTTTCAGTTGGCGCAGCGCCAGTTGCCAGCGTTGCCTTTCCACCCCGACGCTGGCACGCACCCGCGCGATGTGCGCCGGATCGGCCAGCGCCGCGCTGGCCGCGGCCAGCGACAGCTGGTTCTGTGCATGCGCGGCGCCGACATCGCGCTGGCGCAGCGCATCGGCGAGCGCTGGCGGGGCCAGCGCGTAGCCGACCTGCAGGCCGGCCAGCGCATGGATCTTGCCCAGGGTGCGGAACACCGCCACGTTCTGGCCCTGGCGCAGCAGCCGCACCGCGCTCAGCGACGCGGCATCGTCGCGGTAGTCCAGATAAGCTTCATCGACGATCGCCAGCGTGCGCGCCTGCGCCGCGCTGACGAAGCGGTCGAACTCGCCGCCGCGGCTGAGCGTGCCGGACGGGTTGTGCGGGTTGACCACGAACAGGGCGCGGGTGTCGCCGCCGATGGCCGCCAGCAGCGCGGGCAGGTCGTTCTCCAGCGCGGCATTGAGCGGCACCTCGACGGCGCGCCCGCCGAACGGTCTGGCCGCATCGACCAGTGCGCCATAGCCAGGCACCGAATACACGAAACTGCCCGCTCCCTGGCTCAGCGCCAGATGCTGCCCAAGCGCCTGGAGCACTTCGCCCACGATCACCTGCTCCGGCGCCACGCCTTCCAGTGTGGCGATCTGCCGCTGCAGTGCCTGCAACTGGTCGGCGCTCACGTAACGCGGCGCTGAGCCCATTGCGCGGGTGATCGCCGGGGCGACCCGTGGCGAGGGGCCGTAGCTGCTTTCGTTGAGGTCCAGGCGCAGCGGCGATGCCGCTGCGCCGATCGGGTTGGCCGCCGTCGCCGTGCCTGCGCGGGCGGCGGGCAGCGCAGGCAGCAGTGCCGCCCCGGCGGCGCCGGCGATGCCGGCACGCAACCAGCGGCGGCGATCGGGGTCGCCCGGCGTGGCGGTGGGACTGTCGGTTGCGATCTTCATCAGAAACGGGTCTCCAGGCGCACGTAGTAGTAGGTTCCGCTCCAGCCGAACGGCGACAGCTCGCTGTATGGGAACACCCCGAAGGTATCGGCTCCGGAGACCTGTGGCGTGCTGGCGATATTGCGGGTGGGATAGGTGTTGAACAAGTTGTTGGCGCCGAGCACCACGGTCAATGCATCGCTGGCGCGGAACGCGATGTCCAGGTCGGTGACCCAGCGCGCCTCCAGCTTCTGGATCACGTCGAAGTTGCCGGCGCTGCCGGCCTCGGTCGGCAGGGTGCGGAAACGTGTCGAGCCCTGCGCGAACGCGGCGACGTTGGCCGCGCTCTGGTTGGTGGCGGCCACGCCTTCGATCTCGCCGTAGCGGTGGGTGCCGAGGTTGCAGCTCCAACGGCCGACATCCCAGCGCAGCGCCGCGATCAGGTTGTCGCGCGGTTGGCCCTTTTCGACGCGGGTGCGTTCGGTGATGTCGAACTGCGGGGTGCGCACGCCCAGCAGGATGAGTTGCGCTGGCGTCGCTGCGACGCGGGTCAATTCGGTCTTGTTGCGGTTGTAGCCGAGCGTGGCGGTCAGGTGGTCGGCATCGCCCAGTTCCCAGCGGTAGCGCGCCGAGGCGTCCACGCCGGTGGTGCGGGTGTCGGCGGCGTTGCTGAAGTAGCGCACGCTGGTGACGCCAGGCGAGCCGAGCGCGGCCAGGTAGTCGCGGATCGTACTGGAGCCGGCCGCATCGACGTAGTTGCTGGACAGGAAGATGCGCTCGTCGATGTCGATCCGGTACGCGTCCAGCGAGGCGCTCAGGCCGCCGATGCCCCAGGTCAGCCCCGCGGTGAGGTTGCTGGCCTTTTCCGGTCGCAGCGGGCGTGCGCCCAGTGCCCGCGCCTGCACGGAATCGACCGGCGCAGTGCGCACCAGCACGTACTCGGGTAACTGGGTCTGCGCGTTGTTGAGGGTGCGGCTGCTGGTCGAACTGAAGTGCTGCTGGGCCAGCGCCGGTGCGTGGAAGCCGGTGCTGGCCGCCGCGCGCAGCGCCAGCCCGCCGTTCAGCTGGTAGCGCAGCGCCAGCTTGCCGTTGGTGGTGCTGCCGAAGTCGCTGTAGTCCTCCCAGCGCCCGGCGAGCGACAGCAACAGGCGTTCGCTCAGGTCGGTCTCGGTTTCGACATAAGCGGCGACGTTGTGACGATGATGGTTGCCCGCATCGCCGGGCTGGATGCCGGCGAAGCCCTGCGAGCCGATCGTCGGCACCGTGCCGGCCGCCGGGCCATCGAGCACGCGGTACGGTCCCCACGCATACGAGGCCGGTTCGCCGGCGGAGATGGAGTAGGTATCGCGGCGAAATTCCGCGCCCAGCGCCAGTTGCAGCGGCGCATGCCAGCCGAGTTCCAGGCTGTGGCGTGCGTCCAGGTTGGTGGTCCACTGCGAGGCGGCCTGCGCGCCGTTGTAGAACGCGGTCGGGCTGTCCGCGCCAAGGGTGGCGTTGAGCGTGTTGTGGGTGCGGTAGACCAACTTGTTGCGGCCATAGACGCTGCTCAGGTCCCACTGCCAGTCGCCGGCACGACCCTTCAGCCCTGCGCCGAGCGAGGCGTTGGTGCTGCGCGTGTCCACCCATGGCAGGAAACCATCCGGGTAGATCGCACGCACATTCTCGGCCTGGCCGGCGCGGCGCAGCGAGGCGTTGGAGCTGCCTTCGCTGACCCCGTAGCCGCCAAACGCATAGGTCTCCAGTGCGTCGCCCCACGGCAGCGGCTTGCGCAGGTTGCCGAACACGGTCTTGTCCACGGTGTCGGCCGAGTCGGCGAAACGCCACAGCGCGCCGCGGTCGATCGTGGCTTCACGTGGATCGGCCACGGCCCCCGCCGCCGCACCGCCGATCGGGGCCAGGCCGATGCCCGAACCGTAGCTGCTGGATGGCGCCACCGGCGCGCCGTTGCGGCCGATCCCGAAGTACTGCTGGCGGGTATCGGGCAAGCCGCGGTCGGCGGCCTTGCGCTTGCGATAGTCCAGGGTCAGGTGCAGGCCACCCGCATCGGCCAGGGCCACTCCGGTATCCAGTGCAGCGGTGCTGGTGTCGCCGCCGCCATCGCGGGTGCTGCCATGGCTGACCCGACCCTCGAAGCCGGCGTCCTCGCGCAGCACGATGTTGATGACCCCGGCGATCGCGTCGGAGCCGTACTGCGCCGATGCGCCGTCGCGCAGCACCTCGATGCGTGCGATCGCGCTGACCGGTATCGCATTGAGGTCGGTGGAGACCGCGCCCTTGCCGACGGTGCCGCCGCTGTTGACCCAGGCGCTGGGGTGGCGACGCTTGCCATTGACCAGCACCAGGGTCTGGTCCGGCGACAGCCCGCGCAGCGTGGCCGAGCGGATATGGGTGTTGCCGTCCGGCGTGGTCGGGTGCGGGAAGTTGAACGATGGCAGCAGCGATTGCAGGATCTGGCTGAGGTCGGTGTAGCCGCTGCGACGGAGGTCTTCGGCGCCGAACACGTCGATCGGCACCGGCGATTCGAGCACGGTACGGGCCTGGGTCCGACTGCCGATCACGCTGACCTGATCGAGCCGGGTGATCGCCGCATCGGCGGCGCTGGATTGGGCATGGACGGAGGCGGCGACGGGCAGGCTGGCGAAGACGGCAACGCACAGGGACCGACGCCGCGTTGCGATGGCGCGATGACTCATGGCAGGTCCTGCGAAGGTGGGGCGCTCGCGCCCGGAAAGTTGATGGCAGGTGGCGGTCCGGCGTCGGCGACGAGTCGCCGCGACAGGCTGGGCGCAGACATGGCGTCGATCCCCTGGCGATACTGCGCCCCCATCTTGCGAATCCGTTGCGGGGCGTCAATGCGCCGCCTGGGCGCAGGTGCGGCGTGCTGCCGCATCTGGCGCCGGGTGTCACGATAAGTCCATGATTTCGTTCGCGTCGTCTGCACGCGGCCAGCGCGTGCCAGAACCACGCGGCATCACTACATAGCGATCGGTGTGGTGGCCACGAGCGCGGCGACCTGCGTATCGCGCTGGAACCGGCCTGCTGCACCAGACCGCGTGCGCGCCGGTTGCACAGGGAGGTGTTGTCGCGCACCGGCAGCGCACCGGTGTTCACGCAGTCTTGCCCTTGCGCGGTGGACATCACCGCCGCAAAGCGCGATTGCAACGCTACGCTGAACGCGCGCTGGATTTCTGCCGCGCTGGCAAAGCCGGCCTGGTTGCGATACGGCAGCGCGCCGGAAGCATCGTGCAGGAACTCGACCTCCGACCTCCGCGCTGTTGTGCAATGCGTGGTTGACGGGGGAGGCATCGCAGTTGTGGGTCATGTAGCCGACCACCGTGAGCGTGCCGATCCAGCGCGCCTGCAGCCACTGCGCCGGGTCGGTCTCCGGAGACGCGCTGGGCAGGGGCTTGCGCAGGGAGTGGTCGCGCGGGCGCGATGCGCAAGAGCGCCCGCCCCGCGCCATGGTCAACGCCGTGCGCGAGGCCGATGCGCGCGGGGCGACGGTTGCGCAACGCATGCTGGAAACCACGCGCCAGCTGGTGGACGCCGTCGCGCAACTGGCCGGCTTCGGCAGTGCGGTGTCGCTGCGCCAGCATTTCAGCCGGGCGTATCGCACCGTGCCCAGCGCCTTCCGGGCGTTGTTTGCGCAGGTTCGAACAAGAAGAGCGGCGTCGCCGCCGCTCACGGTTCGTGCCCGTGCGGCGGCAATGGCTACACCGCCAGCGTCTGCCGGATCGTGGCGCGCAGCGCCTGCAGGTCCTTGGCGAAGGTGTCGATGCCGCTGGCCAGCTTCTCGGTCGCCATCGGATCGGCGGCCAGGTCGGCGGCGAACTGCTTGGCATCGATCGGTGCGATCTGCGCGCCGTCGGCCTGGCCGGGCGAGAGCTTGCGCGGCAGCTCGCCACGGTCGGCATCGAGTTTTTCCAGCAGCTCCGGCGAGATGGTCAGGCGGTCGCAGCCGGCCAGCGCCTCGATCTGCGCGGTGGAGCGGAACGAGGCGCCCATCACCACCGTCTGCGAACCGCGGCGCTTGAACTCGGCATACACGTCGCGCACGAACTGCACGCCCGGGTCTGCGTCGATGCTGGCCGGGGTCTGCCCGTTGGCCACGTACCAGTCCAGGATGCGGCCGACGAACGGCGAGATCAGGAACACGGCGGCCTCGGCGCAGGCCAGCGCCTGGGTGCGGTTGAAGATCAGCGTCAGATTGCAGTCGATGCCGTCGCGCTGCAGCTGGCGCGCGGCTTCGACGCCTTCCCAGGTCGCGGCGACCTTGATCAGGATCTTGTCCTTGGGCACGCCGCGCTCGGCGTACATGGCGATGAACTTGTGCGCCTTGGCGATGGTGGCGGCAGTGTCGTGGGCCAGGTCGGCGTCCACTTCGGTGGACACGCGCCCGGGCACCAGCGCGCTGAGCTTGCTGCCCACACCGATGGTCAGGCGGTCGGCGATCTCCTCGACCAGGGTGGCGTGGTCGCCATCCTGGCCGCGTGCCCAGGCCAGCGCCTCGTCGATCAGCTCGGCGTAGACCGGCAGGTCCAGGGCTTTCTTCACCAGGGTCGGATTGGTGGTGCAATCGACCGGCTTGAGCCGCTTGATCGCATCGTAGTCGCCGGTATCGGCCACGACCACGGACAACTCGCGCAGCTGAGCCAGTTTGGAAGGAGCGGAAGACGTCATCGATAGTTCTCGGAACGAATGAAGTGGAGGATAGACCTGCGCACGTTAACGCGTTGCGCGCGCGGCGGCGTCTGCGGCCTGCACCGCGAGCACGCGCAGGCGCAGCGCGCGGCTACCGGGGGCCTGCCAGTCGACCGACTGGCCCACGGCCAGGCCGAGCAGGGCGCGGCCGAGTTCTGCGCCCAGCGCGAGCGCGGCCGGGTGCTGCTGCAATGCGGGAGACTCGAGCAAGGCCTGGAGACGGGCCAGCTCGTGGCTGGACACAAGCAACGACGGCGGCAGGCCGCTGCGGTGTTGCGAAGACATGGGAACGCTCCGGTAGCGGCACAAGACGAGGGCGGCACCATGCCGCCCCCGGCCCATTGGGCAAGCAAGCCGGCGCCGATGCGATGCCGCGGCGGCGGGCGTGGCCGCCACTCGCCGCTCGCGGATCAGGATCAGGCAGCGGCCTTGCTGGTCGCCGGCGGCGCGGCGCGCGCCTGCGGCGGCAGCACGAACAGTTCCGCGGGCAGCGCCTTGAACAGCTGCGCCAGGTGTTCCAGGAACGCGCTCATCGCCGAGCTGCGCCGCCACAGCATCGCGATGCGCCGGCTCGGCCCGCAGGCCTGGTCGAAGTCGAGCAGGCGGATGTTGGACGGGTTCGCCACCGGCGGCTGCACCGCCAGCAGCGGCAGCAGGGTCACGCCGACGTTGGCGGCGACCATCTGCCGCAGCGTCTCCAGGCTGGTGGCCTGGAATTCGGCCTTTTCCAGCGCGCCGGACAGGTGGCACACGTCCAGCGCCTGTTCGCGCAGGCAATGCCCGTCCTCGAGCAGCAGCAGGCGCTGCTCGTGCAGTTCGCTCAGCTGCAGCGGCTCGCCGCGTTGCGCCAGCGGATGCTGCTCGGGCACCGCCAGCACGAACGGTTCCTCGAACAGGAATTCGGCGTGCAGCTGGTCGTCGTGCAGCGGCAGTGCGAGCAGCGCCGCATCCAGCCGGCCTTCGCGCAGGCGGCTCAGCAGCACGTCGCTCTTTTCCTCGATCAGCAGCAGTTCCAGCTGCGGGAAGCGCGCGCGAATGCCCGGAATCACGTGCGGCAGCAGGTACGGACCCAGCGTCGGGAAGATGCCCAGGCGCACCGTGCCCGCTTCCGGGTCCTGGCTGCGCCGCGCCGCTTCCTTCATCTGCTCGATCTCGGCGACGATGCCGCGCGCGCGGCTGGCTGCCTCGCGCCCGGCCGGGGTCAGCATGACCTTGCGCGGCGCGCGCTCGACCAGCGGCACGCCCAGTTCGTCCTCCAGCTTCTTGATCTGCGTGGACAGCGTTGGCTGGCTGACGAAACAGGCCGCGGCGGCACGCCCGAAATGCTTGTGATCGGCCAGCGCCACCAGGTATTTCAGATCACGCAGGTTCATCGGCAGGTTCCTTGGCGGTGCGGGCTGTGCTCGGAAACAGCATAGGCCCCGCGCCGGGTCGCGGCGGGGGTAGTCGCGCAATCAGGCCGCTTCGGCGACCGCGCTGTCGACCGGCGCGCTGCTGCGGATCAGGTGGTCGAACGCGCTCAGCGCCGCCTTGGAGCCTTCGCCCATGGCGATGACGATCTGCTTGTACGGCACCGTGGTCGCATCGCCGGCGGCGAACACGCCGGGCAGCGAGGTCTGGCCGCGGTCGTCGACGACGATCTCGCCGCGCGGCGACAGCGCCACCGTGCCCTGCAGCCACTCGGTGTTGGGCAGCAGGCCGATCTGCACGAAGATGCCTTCCAGCGCCACGCGGTGGCTGTCGCCGCCGACGCGGTCCTTGTAGACCAGGCCGGTGACCTTGTGTCCGTCGCCGCTGACCTCGGTGCTCTGCGCGTTGACGATGATGTCCACGTTGCCCAGGCTGCGCAGCTTGCGCTGCAGGACTTCGTCGGCGCGCAGCTTGGCGTCGAACTCGAGCAGGGTGACGTGGCTGACGATGCCGGCCAGGTCGATCGCCGCTTCCACGCCGGAATTGCCGCCGCCGATCACCGCCACGCGCTTGCCCTTGAACAGCGGGCCGTCACAATGTGGGCAATAGGCCACGCCCTTGTTGCGGTACTGGTCCTCGCCGGGCACGTTCATCTGCCGCCAGCGCGCGCCGGTGGACAGGATCACGCTACGGCTCTTCAGCGACGCGCCGTTGCCCAGCCTGATCTCGACCAGGCCGTCGGTGCCGGCCGGAATCAGCTGCTCGGCGCGCTGCAGGTTCATGATGTCCACGTCGTACTGGCGCACGTGCTGCTCCAGCGCCGCGGCCATCTTCGGGCCTTCGGTCTCCTGCACCGAAATGAAGTTCTCGATCGCCATGGTGTCCAGCACCTGGCCGCCGAAGCGCTCGGCGGCCACGCCGGTGCGGATGCCCTTGCGCGCGGCATAGATCGCCGCCGCCGCGCCGGCCGGGCCGCCGCCGATCACCAGCACGTCGAACGGCGCCTTGGCCGCGATGGCCGCGGCATCGCGCTTGCCCGCGCCGGTATCGAGCTTGGCCACGATCTGCTCCAGGCTCATGCGGCCCTGGTCGAACACTGCGCCGTTGAGGTACACGGTGGGCACCGACATGATCTGCCGCGCCTCCACCTCGTCCTGGAACAGCGCGCCGTCGATCGCCACGTGCTTGATGTTCGGGTTCAGCACCGCGGCCAGGTTCAGCGCCTGCACCACGTCCGGGCAGTTCTGGCAGGACAGCGAGAAATAGGTTTCGAACACGTACTCGCCGGGCAGGTTGCGCACCTGCTCGATGACCTCGGCGGTGGCCTTGGACGGGTGCCCGCCGACCTGCAGCAGCGCCAGCACCAGCGAGGTGAACTCGTGGCCCAGCGGCAGCCCGGCGAAGCGCAGGTGGATGGCGTGGCCGGGGCTGCCCAGCGCGAACGACGGGGTGCGCTCGGCGCTGTCGCGGTGCACGTCCAGGCTGATCTGGTCCGACAGCAGCACCAGGTCTTCGAGCAGATCGAGCATCTCGCGCGACTTGGCGCCGTCGTCCACCGACGCGGTGATGTGGATGGGCCGAACGACCCGCTCCAGGTAAGCCTTCAACTGGGTTTTCAGATCGGCATCCAACATGGCGGACTCCTGACGATGGGCAAAGCGAGGGGAAGGCGTTGCTGCCGCAGGGGCAGACCGCCGTAAGAATTGGGAGGAGGGGTGAACCGCAGCCGGCGCGCGCAGCCGGCGGCTGGCGTGAGGCGGGCGAAGCGACCGCGACGCGGGCTGCGGTTCACCCCCACCCCCGCCGAAGCGGCGGAGATGGGAGTGGGGCGGCTTAGATCTTGCCGACCAGGTCCAGCGACGGCTTCAGGGTCTTTTCGCCTTCCTTCCACTTGGCCGGGCACACTTCGCCCGGATGCGCGGCGACGAACTGCGCGGCCTTGAGCTTGCGCAGGGTCTCGGTGACGTCGCGGGCGATCGCGTTGTCGTGGATTTCCAGCGTCTTGATCACGCCTTCCGGGTTGATCACGAAGGTGCCGCGCAGGGCCAGGCCTTCCTCGTCGATGTGCACGCCGAACGCGCGGGTCAGCTGGTGGGTCGGGTCGCCGACCAGCGCGAACTGCGCCTTGCCGACGGCCGGCGAGGTCTCGTGCCACACCTTGTGCGAGAAATGGGTGTCGGTGGTGACGACGTAGACCTCGGCGCCGATCTTCTGGAACTCGGCGTAGTTGTCGGCGGCGTCTTCCACTTCGGTGGGGCAGTTGAAGGTGAAGGCGGCCGGCATGAAGATCAGCACCGACCACTTGCCCTTCAGGTCCGCGTCGCTGACCTCAATGAATTCGCCGCTCTTGTAAGCGTTGGCCTTGAACGGCTGGACCTGGGTGTTGATCAAAGACATGGGGGTTTCCTCAGTGGTTGCGAAGGGGACGGGGGATGCAACGAGGCTCATCATAGGAGGGCTCGATAGATATCTCAAATCGATTGATGGAATTGAGTAGATAGATTCTGTCTATCGCTATTCAAGCCTGGCTCTTTGCTGCACTGCGCTGCGCGCGCACCGTTTCTTGGTACTACCACGTTGGCTTTTCCGCCCCGCTGCGGCATCGTGACGCCGATGAATGCCCCCACCCCCGAGTCCCTGCTGCGCGCGGCCTGCGCGCAGATCGACCGCGCCGATGCCGAAGCCTTGCTGATCCACGCCCTGCAGCGCGATCGCGCCTGGCTGTTCGCGCACGCCCGCGATCCATTGCCGGCGCCGGCGACGCAGCGCTTCGGCGAGCTGCTGGCGCGGCGCGCGCAAGGCGAGCCGGTGGCCTATCTGTCCGGCCGCCGCGGTTTCTGGACCCTGGACCTGGCGGTCGGCCCGGCCACGCTGATCCCGCGCGCGGACACCGAGCGCCTGGTGGAACTGGCATTGGAGCGGCTGGACACGGCGCCGGGCCGCCGCGTCGCCGATCTCGGCACTGGCAGTGGCGCGATCGCGCTGGCGCTGGCCAGCGAGCGGCCGCAGGCGCAGGTGCTGGCCACCGACCTGAGCGAAGCGGCGCTGGCGGTGGCGCAGGCCAATGCGCGCACGCATCGCCTGCACAACGTCGGCTTCGCCCACGGCTCCTGGCTCGCGCCGCTGGGCGGACAGCGCTTCGACCTGATCGCCAGCAACCCGCCCTATATCGCTGCCAACGACCCGCATCTGGCGCAAGGCGACCTGCGCTACGAACCGGCCAGCGCGCTGGTCTCCGGCACCGACGGGCTGGACGCCATCCGGGCGATCGTCGCCGGCGCATCGGCGCATTTGCTGCCGGGCGGCTGGCTGCTGCTGGAGCACGGCTGGGAGCAGGGCGCGGCGGTGTGTGCGCTGCTGGCTGAAGCCGGTTTCGAAGCGGTGGCGACCCACCAGGATCTGGAAGCGCGCGAGCGGGTCACGCTGGGGCGCTGGGCGGCCGCTTGAAGCGATCGCAGGCGGATGCCGCGCGGGCGCTGGGCCGCGGAACAGCGCCAGCGAACCCGGCAGGGCCGCGCCTTCCCCGCTAAAATCGGGGTTTTCCGCAGGAGCCGCCATGCGCACGCTATATCCCGAGATCGATCCGTTCGACAGCGGCACGCTGCCGGTGGACGCGCGCCATACGCTGTATTACGAACAGTGCGGCAACCCGCAGGGCAAGCCGGTGGTGCTGCTGCACGGCGGGCCGGGCGGCGGCTGCAATGCCAAGATGCGCCGCTTCCACGATCCGGCCAGGTACCGCATCGTGCTGTTCGACCAGCGCGGCGCCGGCCGCTCCACGCCGCATGCGGACCTGGTCGACAACACCACCTGGGATCTGGTGGCCGACATCGAGAAACTGCGCGAAACGCTCGGCATCGCGCGCTGGCAGGTGTTCGGCGGCAGCTGGGGCTCGACCCTGGCGCTGGCCTACGCGCAGACCCATCCGCAGCGCGTCACCGCACTGGTGCTGCGCGGCATCTTCATGCTGCGCCGCTGGGAACTGGAGTGGTTCTACCAGGAAGGCGCCAGCCGGCTGTTCCCGGATGCCTGGGAACACTACATCGCCGCGATTCCGCCGGTGGAGCGCGCCGACCTGATCTCCGCGTTCCATCGCCGCCTCACCAGCGACGACCAGGCCACGCGCCTGGCCGCGGCGCGCGCGTGGAGCGTGTGGGAAGGCGCCACCAGCTTCCTGCACGTGGATGCGGATTTCGTCGACGGCCACGAGGACGCGCAGTTCGCGCTGGCGTTCGCGCGCATCGAGAACCACTATTTCGTCAACGGTGGCTTCTTCGAGGTGGAAGACCAGTTGCTGCGCGACGCGGGCAAGCTCGCCGATATCCCCGGCGCGATCGTGCAGGGCCGCTACGACGTGATCTGCCCGCTGCAGAGCGCCTGGGAGCTGCACAAGGCCTGGCCGAAGGCGACGCTGCAGATCACCCCGAGCGCCGGCCATTCCGCGTTCGAGGCGGAAAACATCGACGCCCTGGTGCGCGCGACCGACGCCTTCGCCTGACCTGGGCATGGCGTGCGCCGCCGGTCGCCGCGCACGGCATGCGCGGCGGACGCCCATGCACGCACCGCCGGCCTCGCGCGGGCGGCATTGCGACAGACCGGGAGCATCGGCTCCGCCATTCGCGACGCGGGCATTGCGGGCGCCGTCGCGCGGCTCAGCGCTTGCGGTTTGCGGCGTTCCCGCGGTGGTACACGCGCTCGACCTCGAATACCCCGCCGCGCTGCGATTCGGCATGGCCCTCGGCGCGGATGTGCACCCGCAGGCTGTCCGGATCCTGCGCATCGGCGACATAGCGGTAGGACACGCGGATGCCGTTGCTGGTGCTGATCTCCACCACCATGCCGTCGGCGTTGTCGTGCAGCAGCGCCTGCACGCCGGGTGCGATCTGCACGGGCGCGCCGGACAGCGGCAGCATTACCACCTCGCTGCTGTCGCGGCGCCCGAACACCACCGATTCGCGGGTGCGGTAGAGCAGCAGCGTGTCGCTCAACGGCGCGGCGAAGTCCATCTCCGGCCGCAGCATCTGCAGCGGGCTGCTGGCGCGGCGTGTGCCGGGGCCGCCTGGACCGCCAGGATCGTCATGGCCTCCACCCGGACCCTCGCCGCCAGGCGGTGGTCCGCCGCCTGCCGCGCGTCGCGGCGCCGCGCGTTCGGCGGCTTTCTCGGCCTGCTTGGCGGCTTTCCTGTTGGCTTTGGCGTCGGCCTGCCATTGCGTCGGCGGATCGGTGGCCACTTGTTGCGCGAATGCCGGGACCTGCAGCAGCAGCACCAGCAGCAGAAGAGGTGGACAGCGACGGCGGGCGGGTAGCAAGGCGAGCCTCCAGCAAGCGATGAGACGCGCGATGCTACGTCGCGCCGTTTGCGCGCGCTTGCCGGGGCATGTCGCGGCCAGCCACGCGGTGTGCCGCTTCCTTCTCCTGCGGGACCATGTCCCCCCTTTTTGGGGGAAGCTGCCCCGAAGGGGCGGATGAAGGGACGGACGAAGTCCTGGGAGTTCGCTGCAGTCGGGACTGAAGTCCCTCCCACAAAACACCGGGCCGTCCATCGCCTGGCCCGATGTCCCTGCAGGGGGATCTGGGTGGCTTCGCCCTAGACTCCCGCTGCCGCAAGCGCCCGCATCCGCAGCGAAACCGCGCTAGAGATAAAGCCCTTCGGTGTGCAGCGCGGCGGCCCCGGTGCCGGCGCCGTTGGCTGCGGCGGCAGGACGCGGATCCAGCCGCGCCTGGTCGGTCTCGTCGGTCCACACCACGAACGATTCCAGCGTGTTGTAGCCGAAGGTATTGCTGATCGCCACGTCGGCGGCGTCGCGACCGCGGGCGATCAGCACCCGGCCGATGCGCGGCAGGTTGTGGCGCGCGTCGAAGGTGTACCACTGGCCGTCCAGGAATGCCTCGAACCAGCCGGAGAAATCCATCGGTGCCGCCGAGGCGGGCACGCCGATGTCGCCCAGGTAGCCGGTGCAATAGCGTGCCGGGATGTTCATGCAGCGGCACAGCGCGATCGCCGAGTGGGCGAAGTCGCGGCACACGCCGCGGCCTTCCTGCAGCGCCTGCGCGGCGCTCTTGGTCGGGCGCGCGTGCACGTAGCCGAATTCGATCTGCGCATGCACGTAGTCGCAGATCGCCTGCACCCGCGCCCAGCCGGTCGGCGCGCTGCCGAACAGATCCCAGGCCATGCCGCTGAGCAGGTCGGTCTCGCAGTAGCGGCTGCCGAGCAGGTACATCAAGGTGTGCTCCGGCAGCTCCTGCACTGGCGTCTGCGGCGCGTCGTAGCGGTATTGGTCGGGCAGGCCGCTGTCGCGCACCACCGCGTCGGCGCGCAGGGTCAGCGCGCCGGCCGGGGCCAGCATGCGTGTGCAGCTGTTGCCGTACTGGTCGCGATAGCCGCGCAACGGCACCGCCGGCTCGGTCTGCAGCGCGGTGGCCACGACGATGTCGGTGCGGCGGCTGTCGTGGATGTCGAGCATCGCCAGCACCGGGGTCGGTTGCAGGAAACGGTAGCGGATCTCGTAGCCGAGGCGGATGAGCATGGGAGTGGGTCCGGTGCGTGAAGCTGAGGGGGTCCAGACGCGGACAGCATGCACCGAGAGTGCGCAGCGCGCGCTCAGCCCGGCGTGAAGGTAGCTTGCAACCGATTCAGCATGCAGAGCAAGCGCTGCGCCCACTGCCGCTGCCCGGCCGGGTCGGCGATCAGGTCCTGGCGGATCTCCAGTTCCACATGCGCCAGGCCGCGCGCCTCGGCGTGCACCGGGATCGCGTAGTCGGTGGCATCGCTGACCGAATACGGCTGGTTGTCGCCGACCACCAGTCCCGGCTCGGCGCGCAGTTCGGCCAGCAGCGCGTGGGCAAAGCGCGTGTCGCGCTGGTACAGCACGCCGGCGTGCCAGGGCCGGGCCACCCCCGCCATCGCCGGGGTGAAGCTGTGCATCGCGATCAGGATGGTGGCGATGCCCGCGTCGCGGCGCCGGTCCAGTTCTGCGGCGATGCGCGCGTGGTAGGGCGAGAAGATCGCCTCGGCGCGCGCCGCGCGCGCGGCGGCGTCCAGGCCCTGGTTGCCCGGCACCGCGGTGCCGTCGCTGGCCTCGGCGATCGAACCCGGCGCCGCCAGCGGCCGGTTGCAGTCGATCACCAGCCGCGAATAGGTCTGCACGATCGCCAACGCATCCAGCGCCTGCGCCAGCGCGCGGGTCACCCCGGCGATGCCGATGTCCCAGCCGATGTGCCGGTCCAGTTCGTGCTGCGGCAGGCCGAGGCCGGCCAGCGCCTGCGGCACCTGCTGCCCGGCGTGGTCGGCGATCAGCAGATAGGGCGAGCGGCCCTGCGCCTGGTACACGCGATAGGGCGGCGGATCGCCGGCGCCGAGCAGGGGCGGGCTGGCGTCCGCGCGTGCCGTCGGCTCAGCCACGCGGGGTGCCGTCCAACTGGTGCTCGATCATCCACAGCCCGGCCCACAGCTTGGCGTCCAGCGCGTAGCCCTCGCCCATCTTCTGCACCAGCCAGGCCGCGGCGCAGGTGCGCGGCACCGCGTGCACGGTGATGTCCTCGCTGGCGTCGCCGCCGCCGTCGCCGACCTTGCGCAGGCCGCTGGCACGGACGAAGGCGACCTTCTCGTTGCTGGCGCCGGAGGAGGTCGGGCCGATCATCAGCACTTCGGCGTGGTCGGCGGTCCAGCCGGTCTCTTCCTCCAGTTCGCGCACCGCCGACACCTCGATCGATTCGCCCGCGTCGATGTCGCCGACCAGCCCGGCCGGCATCTCGATGGTGCGCGCCTGCAGCGGCACGCGGAACTGCTCGACGAACAGCACGTCGTCGTCCGGGGTTACCGCCACGATGATCGCGGCCAGGCCGCCGGCGTGCACGCGTTCGGAATACTCCCAGGTCCCGCGCACCACCATGCGCTGGTATTTGCCTTCGTAGACGATGCGGGGCGGAGAATCGTGGCGGGTCATGGGCGGCGTTCGCTCGGTTCGGAAGTAGGGTGAAGCGGCCGCGACAGCGCGCGGCCGGGCTGTGCCGCAGTGTAGTGGCATTGGTGTCGCGGCGATGCGCGCGCGGCGCCGTGCGGTGATGCCGTGCTCAGCCGAGCGGACTGTCCAGCCCCGCCCGCAGCAGCCGGCGCCGGGTCAGCGGGCCGAAGCGCAGCGCTTCGCACAGGCCGTGCAGCATGTCGGCGTCGGCTTGGCCGCGGGCGAAGCCGGGCGCGGCCGAATGCAGCGGCGCATCCAGCGCGATCGTGGCCAGCTGCCGCCACAGCAGCGCCTGTTCGCGCTGTTCGCGCAGGCGCACGGCCATCTGCGCGGCGCCGCGCAGGCGCAGGAACGCGACCTCGTCGATCCGCGCCAGCAGCGTGTCCAGGTCGCCGAAATGCGCCAGCATGATCGCCGCGGACTTGGCGCCGATGCCGGCGACGCCGGGAATGTTGTCGATCGCATCGCCGGTCAGCGCCAGGTAGTCGGCGATCTGGTGCGCATGCACGCCGTGCCGCGCCTTGACCCCGGCTGCGCCCCAGCGCTGGCCGCGGGCGTAGTCCCACTGCTCGTCGAATTCGAGCAGCAGCTGCGACAGGTCCTTGTCGGCGGACACGATCACGCCGTGGAAGCCGGCGCCGCGCACGCTGTGCAGCGCGCTGCCGATCAGGTCGTCGGCCTCGTAGTCGTGGTGCGCCAGCACGCCCAGGCCGAGCGCCGCGCACAGCGCCTTGCAGTGCGCGAACTGGCGCCGCAGCGCGTCCGGGGCCGGCGCACGGTTGGCCTTGTAGGCCGGATACAGGCGATTGCGGAAGCAGCTGTCCAGCGCTTCGTCGAAGGCGATGACGATGTGCTGCGGGCGCTCGCGTTCGAGCAGGTCGAGCAGGAAGCGGGCGAAGCCGTGCACCGCGTTGGTCGGCCAGCCCTGCGCATCCTGGAACTCGTCGGGGATCGAGTGCCAGGCGCGGAACACGTACAGGCTGGCATCGACCAGGTACAGCGGTCGCGTCGGCGTCGCCGCGTTCACGGGGTCCAGTCGCTGAGCAGCTGCTGCGGATCGGGACGCTCGCGCTCCGGCACCTGCAGGCGCGGCGTGCCGATATGGATGAAGCCGGCGATGCGCTCGTTCTCGGCCAGGCCCAACCGCGCCGCCACCGCGGCGTCGTAGGCCATCCAGGCGGTCAGCCACTGCGCGCCGAAGCCATAGGCCTGCGCCGCCTGCAGCAGCGCGAAGCAGACCGAGCCGGCGCTCAGCCATTGTTCGATCTCCGGCACTTTCTCCTCGTGCTGCAGCCGCGCGATCACCGCGATTGCCAGCGGCGCATGCGCGAAGCGCTCGCGATCCTTCTCCACCGCGGCGGGCGGCGCGTCCGGGTCGCGCTGCAGCGTGCGCTCGGCCAGGAACGCGCCCAGCGCCAGGCGCGCCTGGCCGGCGATGCGCAGGAACCGGAACGGCACCAGTTTGCCGTGGTCGGGCACGCGCACCGCCGAGCGCAGCATCGCCAGCAGGGTCGCGTGGTCGGGTCCGGGCTCGCCCAATTGCTTGGACGGCACCGAGCGGCGCTCATCCAGCGCTTGCAGCGAGTGAAGTGTGCGCATAGTCTCGATTCCGTGGGGCGGGTGCCGGATTATAGTCGCGCGCCCGACAGCGGCAGCGGATGCCGCGGTTACACGGAGAGTCAAGTTCCATCCTCGATCTGCCGCTAACTTCCGAATTGACGTCGGTCTTACTTGCGCGTGCGTATCACACTGCCATGACAATCGCCGAATATGCCGAGGAGCCGCTGCCCAGCCGCAATTCGGACCTGCTCGACCAGGTCCGGGACGTGGTGTCGGTGCCGCTTGCCGAAGCGTTCGGTGAGGTGCTGGAGGTGCTCGCCGACGCGCTGTTCCGCATGGCCGAGCGGGCGGGGTCGGCACAGAACGATTATCTCGAGGCGATCCAGTTGCTGCGGCAGCAGCGCGAGCCGATCGCCGCGCGCTTCCGCGGCCACCTGGCGCAGGCCTGGCAGGCGTTGGAGGCGGCCCGCCCGCTGTCGGTGGAGCGCACCCTGGCGCGCGCGCGCGGCGACCTGAGCCTGGTCTCCGAGCAGGAACTGGACGTGCGCCTGGCGGTGCGCAACCTGGCCGGCGCGATCCAGCACCGCTGGCGCCCGGAACTGATGCGGCTCAACCGCTTCCTCGGCTTCATCGCCGGCGGCCAGCGCATCGATGCCGACAACAACCCGTTCGGCCCCGAGCACGTCGGTGCCGCGGTCTATGCTGCGCTGCACGGCCTGGTGCTGGCGCCGCAGGTGCAGTTGGCGATCGTCAAGATCTGCGAGCAGGAACTGCAGGAACGGGTCGGCGAGCTGTACGGCCGGCTGGAACGGCGCCTGGACGAGGTCGCGCTGGCGCGTTCGCTGCCGGTCGGGCGCACGCGCCGCCGCGCCATCCCGCGCAACGGCGCCGGCGACGACGACCCGGCGCCGGACTGGATCAGCCGCTTCTTCCAGACCTGGAATGCCGCCGCGCCGCTGTCGGCCGCGCAGCGCCGCGCCGCATGCGCACTGGACGCGCATGCGCGCGACGACCATGACGTGTTGCCGCCGGCGTTGCGCGCCTTGCTGCACGAGGCGCAGCCGGCAGCGGCGGAGGCGGCCGCCGACACGCGCCGCAGTCTGTCGCCGCGCGAACTGCTGTCGATTCTGTCGCTGCTGCAGACCACGCCGCTGGCCGGCTTCGCCGCGATCGGCGAACACGCCGAAGCGCTGGCGCAGGGGCTGCGCCGGCAGGTGGTGGCGATCGGCGCGTCGCTGGGGCTGGATCCGGCCGCCACCCGCCTGGATCCGGCCGATGCGGACACGCTGGAGCTGGTCGGGCTGCTGTTCGAGGTCATGCTCGACGAATGCGTGCTGCAGCCGGCGCAACGCGAACTGCTCGGGCAGATGCTGGTGCCGCTGGCCAAGGTGGCACTGATCGACAGCCGCCTGTTCGTGCGCGACGGGCATCCGGCGCGGCGCCTGCTCAACCTGCTCGCCGATGCCTGCGACGGCAACGCCGGCGACAGCGCGATCGAGCAGGTGCTGCTGGCGCAGGCGCAGGACGTGGTGGAGCGGGTGCTGCGCGATTTCGACGAACACCTGGCGGTGTTCCTGGCCCTGGAAGCGGAATTTGGCAGCGCCTACGAGCAGTACCGGCGCCGGGTGCAGATCGCCGAGCGCCGCGCGGCCGAGCTGCAGCGCGCCGAGGAGCGCCGCGACAAGGCGCGGCGCCTGGCCGCGCAGGCCGTGCACGAACGCCTGCAGCGCGGCGCGGACGGCACGGCGTCGCCGGCGCCGATCGAGACCTTCCTGCGCCAGCCCTGGTGCCAGTACCTGCAACAGTCGGCGCTGCGCGACGACGGCCATGGCGCGGCGGTAAGCGCGGCGCTGGCGCTCGGCGACGCGGTGCTGGCGCAATGCCGTCAGGCGCAGACCGGCGGTGGCGTGCCGGCCGGCGGCTGGCTGCAGCCGCAGCGCGCCGAGCTGCTGCGGCTGTGGACCAGCGTCGGCCTGGATGCGGCCGCCGCCGAGGCCGCCTGGCTGGGCCTGCACGCGGCCCTGGACGATCTGGCGCATGCGCGCCCGGTGCAGACCGTGGCGCCCGCACCGGTGGCCGTCGCGCCCGAGGCGCCGGCGGCCGAGGCGGTGCCGGCGCTGCCGGAGCCGGCGCAGGCGAGCGATTTCGACCATGTCACCGCCGAGTATTTCCGCACCCTGGCAATGGGCACCTGGCTGGATTTCGTCGATCGCGAAGGGCGCGTGCAACCGGGCAAGCTGTCCTGGGTCAGCCCGATCTCGTCGCGGCTGATGTTCGTCAACCGCCGCGGCGGCCGCTTGTGCGTCGCCTCGCCGGAAGCACTGGCGATGATGGTGCAACTGGATCGCTTGCGCCTGCATCGCGACGACGATGCGTTCTACAGCGCGATGCAGGGCGCGGTGGACCGGCTGGAGCGGGTCGCGGTCGCGGCCTGAACCATACGGCGCCAGGTGCGGGTTCGCACCGCGGCGCAGCCTACGTTACGCAAGGACCGCCTAGGATGAGGCATGAGGTCACACTCCGGAGCTTGAAATGCGAGGTACATCACAGTTGACGTTCAGGTCCCTTGCCTACCATGCAGAGGCGGAAACAGGGGCTGTGTCCGTTCGACTTCCTTCTACTCTTTCCCTTGCGCTGCTCCCGGCGCGGAGCCTTCGCGCATGAGTGTCAGCCCCAGCTCGCCGCACGCACATCCCGCGCGCGACCCGCATCTGCTGATGCAGGCGCGCGACGGCATGCTGCCGGTGCTGGGGCAGGCGTTCGCCGCCGCACTGGCGCATTTCGACGACGTGCTGTTCGACCGCGCCGAAAGCGCCGGCGCCTCGCAGTTGCTGTTCCTGGACGGCATGCGCGAGCTGCGCCGCCGCCGCGACGAGATCGCGGCGCGCTTCCGTGCGCAGCTGGACCAGGCCTGGCAGGCGCTGGACGCCGGCACGCCGCTGTCGGCCGAAGTGGCGCTGGCCGGCTACGGCCAGGGCCTGAGCCTGGTCTCCGAAAGCGAACTGGAATCGCGGCTGGCGGTGCGCAACCTGGCCAGCGTGCTGCTGCGCGAATGGAAGCCGGTGCTCAATCGCATCGACCGCCGCCTGGGCTGGATCGCTGGCGGCCTGGAACTGGACGCCGACACCAATCCGGTCGGCCCCGAGCACATCGGCGTCGCGGTGCATGCCGCGTTCTCCACCAGCGACCTGGCCCCGGAAGTGCGGCTGGTGCTGATCAAGCTGTGCGAGCGCGATCTCACCGCCGGCATCGGCAAGCTCTACCAGGAGCTGGACGACAGTCTGGCGCGGGCCGGGGTGATGCCGGAGATCTCGCGGCCACGACCGCCGCCGCGGCGTGCGCCGGCACCGGAAGAACGCCAGGCACGCGCTGAGCATCATGCCGGTTTCGGCGAGGACGGCGGCGTTGCCGGCGGGGCGGGCGAGTCCGACGAGCACTACACGCCGGCCTGGGCCAGCCGCTTCGTCGACCGCTGGGCCGAGAGCCGCGGTCGCCTGCAGTCCGCCGAGGGCTACGCCGAGGCCGGCGCCAACCTGCCCGGCGGCAGCCAGGGCGTGTTGCTGGAGGCGCTGCACGAACTGCTGCAGCAGACCCGCAGCGTGCGCGAGAGCGCCACCTCCGCGGCGAGCGCCGCGGTCGGCCAGCAGCGCTCGTTGAGCCAGCGCGAGATGATCTCGGTGCTGTCGCTGCTGCAGGCCACGCCCAGCGCCACGCTGCGTGCGGCGATCGGCGACGACGGCGAATCGCTGGCACAGCGGCTGAAGAGCGAGGTGCTGTCCAATGCCACCCAGTTCGGCGTGGATCCGGCGCATGCGCGGCTGGATCCGGTCGACGAGGACGCGATCGACCTGGTCGGCATGCTGTTCGACGTGATGCTCGACGAGCGCGACCTGGAGGGGCGCTCGCGCGAGCTGATCGGGCGCCTGGTGGTGCCGTTCGTCAAGGTCGCGCTGCTGGACCGGCGCATGTTCGTGCAGAAGACCCACCCGGCGCGGCGCCTGCTCAACTCGCTGGCCGAGGCCTGCGAAGGCAATAACGGCGAAAGCCCGGCCGAGCGCGTGCTGATGGGCAAGGTCGAGGAGATCATCGAGCGGCTGGTCGCCGAGTTCAACGAGAACCTGGCGATCTTCCTGACCCTGGAAGAGGAATTCCGCGATTTCCTGGCCCAGCACCGGCGCCGCATCGAGATCGCCGAGCGCCGCGCCGCCGAGACCCAGCGCGGCCAGGAAAAGCTGGAACTGGCCCGGCAGCGCGCCGAGGCCGAGCTGCAGGTGCGGCTGCAGGGCGTGCAGCTGCCGCAGGCGCTGGACGACTTCCTGCGCCTGCCGTGGCAGCACCATCTGACCATGGCGGTGCTGCGCGAGGGCGAGGACGGCGCTGGCGTGTGCGATGCGCTGGCGCTGGCCGACGGCCTGCTCGAGGAAGCGGCCGAGGCGCGGCGGCACATCGTCGGCAAGCCCTGGCTGCAGGCCTGGCAGGGGCCGCTGAACAAGGTCTTCGCCAGCGTCGGCCTGCATGCCGAGGCGGCCGCCGCGGCGATCAACGTGCTGCACGACACGCTGCAGGCGGTCGCCGAACTGCGCCCGGAACTGGAACGCCCGCTGCCGCAACTGCCGCAGGTGGCGCTGCCGCAGCCGCCGGCGCAGGAGGCGCAGCCGGTGGAGGTCACCGCGGCGGAGACGGTCGAGGACTACGACAACGCCGACGCCGACCGCTTCCGCGCGATGCCGATCGGCACCTGGCTGGATTTCATCGACCGCGACGGCAAGGTCCAGACCGGCAAGCTGTCGTGGGTGAGCCCGATCTCGGCGCGGCTGCTGTTCGTCAACCGCCGCGGCGTACGCTTCTGCGTGGCCTCGCCGGAAGAACTGGCGGTGATGGTGCGGCTGGGCCGGCTGCGCAGCCACATCAACGACGGCGCCTTCGACAGCGCGATGCAGGGCGTCATCGACCGGCTCGATCCGCACAACGCGACCTTGCACTAGGCGCGTCATCGATTTCCGAGCAGGTCGCGTTGGGTCTGTCAGGTGGGAGTCGCGACGGCATTACCGAGAACGCCTGTCGCGAGTGAAGTCGCACACAAGTGGCTTCCTGCATCGGCAGCGCGACCGGCCAGGACGACCGGCGCTGCCATCGCCGCGCGGACCCTGTAGCATCGGCGACGACTACGGCGGGTAACGGATGGGGAATCGCATGGCAGTGCAGGTGCTGGTGGTAAAGGAAACGGCGCACGGCGAACGCCGCGTGGCGGCAACGCCGGAGACGGTGAAGAAGCTGGTCGCGCTCGGCGCGCAGGTGCATGTCGAACCCGGTGCCGGCGTCGCGGCCGGCTTCGTCGATGCGGCCTATCTCGCGGCCGGCGCGCAACTCGCCGATGCCGCGACCCCGGCGCAGGCCGATCTGGTGCTGTGCGTGCAGCCGTTGCCGGTCGCCGCGCTGAGCCAGCTCAAGCCCGCCGCGGGCGTGGTCGGCATCCTGCAGCCGCAGGCCGATCCGGCGCGCGCCGAGGCGATGCAGGCGCGGCAGTTGCTCGCCTTCCCGCTGGAGCGGCTGCCGCGCACCACCCGCGCCCAGGCGATGGACGTGCTCAGCTCGCAGGCCGGCATGGCCGGCTACAAGGCCACCCTGATCGCCGCGCAGCTGGCGCCGCGCTTCTTCCCGATGCTGACCACCGCCGCCGGCACCATCCGCCCGTCCAAGGTGCTGATCGTCGGCGCCGGAGTGGCTGGCCTGCAGGCCATCGCCACCGCCAAGCGCCTGGGCGCGCAGGTCGAGGGCTTCGACGTGCGCCCGGAGACGCGCGAGCAGATCGAATCGCTGGGCGGCAAGTTCCTCGACCTGGGGGTCAGCGCCACGGGCGAGGGCGGCTATGCGCGGCAGCTGACCGACGAGGAGCGCGCTGAGCAGCAGCGGCGCCTGGCCGAGCACCTGAAAGGCATCGACGTGGTGGTGTGCACCGCCGCGGTGCCCGGGCGGCCGGCGCCGAAGATCCTCAGCGCGGCGATGGTCGAGGGCATGAAGCCGGGCAGCGTGGTGGTGGACCTGGCCGCCGAGACCGGCGGCAACTGCGAACTGACCCGCCCCGGCGAGACCATCGAGCACGCCGGCGTGGTCGTCGCCGGCCCGCTCGACCTGGCCAGCATGGGCGCCGTGCACGCCAGCGAGATGTACGCGCGCAACGTCTACAACTTCGTCGCGCTGTTCCTGAAGGACGGTGCAATCGGCTACGACTGGGACGACGAGCTGCTGGCCAAGACGCGCTGGAACGGCTGAGCGGTGTCGTCGGCCGCGCGCCCCGGCTTTCCCGCAGGCTCCTTCGTTTGAGAAGAGGGCGCCATGACGAGGACGTCCCCGAAGTTCACCCCCGAGGTCATCGAGCGTGCGGTGCGCCTGGTGTTCGAGGCCAAGGATCAGTACCCGTCGCAGTGGGCGGCGAGCGCATCCATCGCCGGCAAGATCGGCTGTAGCAGCGAACGCTGCGGCGCTGGGTCCGCCAAGATGCGTGTGACCGCGGCGTACGCGCCGGAGCGACGACGGATGAGCAGCAGCGCATCAAGGAAATCGCACGCGAGGTGCGCGAGCTGCGCCGCACCAACCCGATCCTGACGCTGGCCAGCGCGTATTTCGCCCAGGTGGAGCGCGGCCGCCACGGCAGGCGGCGCGGCCGAACCCGTTGTGGGTCGGCGACTTCCCCTATGTCAGCACCTGGCAGGGCGTCGTGTCCGGCGCCTTCGTCATCGACGTGTCCGCGCGCCGCATCGTCGGCTGGCGCGTGAGCCGTTCGATGAAGGCCGACGTCGTGCTCGATGCGCCGGAGCAGGCGCTGTACGCCCGCGCCGGGCAGCGGGAGGGCGCGCTACTCCATCGCTCCGACCGCGGCAGCCAGCCTGCATGTCTCGATCCGTTACCGCGAGCGCCTGGCCGAAGCCGGCATCGAACCCTCCGTCGGCAGCGTCGGCGATGCTTACGACAACGCCTTGGCCGAAATCATCAACGGGTTGTACAAGGCCGAACTGATCCACCGGCGTGCGCGATGGGAAACCCACGCAGCCCTGGCATAGGGAAGGTTATTCGCCATCGTGTCCTGGCGGCCGATTCGACCGCCACCTTAATCAAACTCCTACTTCAGGTCCACGCTGCCTTTCATCATGCTGAAATGGCCTGGGAACGAGCAGAAGAAGCCGTATTTTTCGCCCGGGGAAAGTTTCGAGACGGGAAATGTCACCGAATCCGACTCTTTCGGGCCGATGATTTTGGTATGGGCGATGATGCGCGCGTCGCCATCTTTCAGGTAATTCTTGCCAAGACCAGCGCCCGTGCCGTCGGTGGCGATCGACTGTATGTCGGCCTCTTTACTCAGCACCCAGTTATGACCCATGACGTTCCGCGGCAATTTGCCGGAGTGGGTGAGGGTGACAGTGAAGGTCTTGCAGGCCTTTGGGATATCGATGTGCTTGGTATTGAAGGACATCTGGTCATTGGAGTCGACAGTAGCCTTGCATTCCGCCGCCATCGATGTATTGAATGCCATAAAAAGTACGGAAGCGGCAATGAGATTACGAATCATGTTTATTGTCCTGCTAATAATTTTATTTGAATGGAGTTTGGGTGAGGCCAACGCGTTGGCCTCGGTACCGTGAAGCTCAGAACAATTTCGTACCTATTCTAAGAATGAGAATGTTGGAGGAAGCGATGTTCTCGCCGCCAGCAGCGAAATACCCTTTCAGCGTGACGTTCCATGGGCGGCCCCTCGCCATATAGTCATAAGATACCACTGGCCCCAGTTGCAGTAGCCGGCCCCGATTGCCGCCATTGGGTACCTTCACTCCTGCGTTCTCGTCGTCTTCGATCTGAACATAGCCGGTGCCGGTGACCCCGAACTGCCACTGCCTGACACGTTGGCTGACCGAGAAATCGGCGCTGACCAGATCCCCACTCTGGTAGTTGGTATCGTCGTTGCGGCTGTAGTGGTTGTAGAACATGCGCACGCTGAACTCGGTGGCGTCCCCAAGCGTTTCACCGAAGATGCTGGGACTGGTATAGGTAAGTGCGACATTCGGTGCCGTGTCATAGACATTGCTGCCGTTGTTGACCGCTTTGGAGGATTTGTAGACGCCATTCGGAAAACTCACGCCCAGCCCGAACAGCACCTGCAGGCCATACGGAATATGCGGATCGCGTTGCGCCTCGGGTCCCTTGCTCGGGAAAAGACGCGACCACACCAGCAGGTCCGCATACGTATCGCCCATGCCTCTCGAACAGGTTTCTCGACCCGACTTGAGGCCAAAGCAGGTCTTGCCGCCGGAGACGAAGACGCTTGAGGCAAGGGATCCGCCGAATACTTCAACGGGGTAGACGGCCAGAAGTCCGCCACCGCCAACCATGAAGTCGCCGGTGGCAGCGTAGTCTTGGTCCGACCCTAGAAACTCCTTGAATCGGCCTCTGATACCCACGCCGGCCGCATAGAGCCCAGGCGGGGGCAGCCAGGCCTGCCGAATGTCGGTGCCGCCGATCGGCCCGGCAGCTTTGATGCCTTCGCCAGCCCACGCGGCGCATGGAAACAAGGCTTGCGCCATGGTCAGCGAGAAAGCGAGTCGTTTGAATGTGTTCATGGTGTTCCTCCCCCAGTTGGAATCGATGGCTCGTCCACACACCAGCCGCTTGCGCTAGCGCTTCTATTGTCTTGATCGTCCTTCTGCCATCGGCCGAATAGCAGCACGGTGGCAGTGGCAACGATCGCTGCGACGATTCAGAGCTAAAGGCTCGTCGCAGCGCTGCGCTGATGCGCGGCAGGCACGATGTACATACAACGGTGTTGCTGCGTTGGGGGGCGCAGCATCGGGATGACCCGATGCTGCGGAACTGCGCTGCGTGGCGTGCGCCCGATGGCTACGGACGCACACCGTGCCTGGTTGCCTAGGCGCGGGTCTCTGTCCGGCCGCTGGCGTTGATGGAGATAGAGGCGGCGATCCCCTCCAGGATCTCGGCGTGGCGCCTTTCTTGCTCTTCCCTCGACAGCTCGGGATGCGTGAAGATGTGGCGCACACCGGCTTGCGCACCGGCCAAGATGATTTCCGCTGCGCGGTCGGGGGAAAGTCCCTGCGTCGTGTCGAGACCGGAGACGCCTTGGGATTTGACGCCGCCATCCGGGCGCAACCTGGCCGCATTGGAGCCGATGTTGGTGTCGATCAGCCCGGGGTAGACCACCGAGACGCCGATCGGAGCATCGCCGATATCGTCCCGCATGCTCTGGGCCATCATGCTGACAGCCGATTTGGTCGCTGCGTAGAAACCGATGTGCCAGCCCGGAGCGGCGATGAGCGCTGCGACCGATGCGGTGCAGACGATGTGCCCTGGCTTGCCGTGAGCGAGCATCGACGGGAGCAGCGAGCGCACCGTGTAGAAGGCGCCCAGCGAATTTACGCCGAACACCCACTGAATCTCCTTCGGCGTCGCCTTGGTGAAGGGCACGCCGGCGAAGCCGACGCCGGCGTTGGCGCAGACGAAATGGATCTCGCCATGGGCGGCGAGCGCCTCGGTCGAAGCACGCTCGACCTGGTCCCATTGCGACACGTCGGTCACATGGGTGGTGACCTTCGGCGCGCCCGCGGCGAGCGCCAGGTGCTCGCTCTCTGCGAGTCCCTCCTTCGAAACATCGACCAGCGCCAGCGCGGCGCCACGCCTGGCATAGGCAAGAGCGAGTCCGCGACCGATGCCGCTTCCCGCTCCGGTGATGTATGCGACCTTACCTTGATAATCAGTCATGCTCGACTCCAATTCAGCTGCGATGCGGGGAAAAGGCAGCGCCAAGCTGATCCGCGGTGCCAAGCACGCGGAATTCGAGCACTGCTCCTGTTTCGGATCCCAATTCCAGCACATGGATGCCGGACGGGACGGTCTCGACGAGCCAGGGATCGACCCCGGCGCCGCCATTGGCGGTAAACTCGGGATAGTCGCTGCCGAACACGTGCAGCAGCAGGCGGTGTCCCGTTTTCAGAACGTAGGCGGTATGGGTGAGATCGACGGAGAACGGCAGGAGACCTCGGCTCACTGCCGCGTCGTCATCGATCCGCTCGGTGGGATCGAGATCAAGACGGACCTGGCCGCGCAGGATGAGATGCGCCTTGCCATCGGGGCCGAGATCGAGCAAACGCGCGAAGACATCGACGCTGTCGAGCGTCGAGGCGACGCGTCCGCTCAGGGTGACCTGCCCCGCGAGCGTGACGTCCGTCGCTACCGAAGCGCCGACGAAGCTCAGGATGTCGGCGCGCTCGCCGAGCGGCGCCATGTCCGGCCAAACCATGAGCAATGCCTTGGCGGCAGGTCCAGCAGGCGGACCGCCAGTCGAAACCGACGGCACGAGATCACCGCCATCGTGCGTCCAGCGCGCGAGCGTTCGGGACGGCGGAAACTCCTGCAGTGTCCCTTTCCCGGCGGCCGTCGCGTGCGGGTACAGCCGCACCGGTTGGCTGGGTGCCGGTGGCCAGGCGGTAGCCGTCTGCCAGTCGCCGTGGCAGATCTCGTAGGAAACCGGAGCGACGCCTTCGCCAAAGCCTTTGAGGTGCTTGTTGAAGAACGGCAGATAGGGGTCGACGATCCGGCGAAGCCGCCTGTGGCGCGCCTTCTGATTCTGCTCGAGACTGTGATTGTCCTCCGGCCCGAATGGCGCCTGGTCGAGGCTGTAACCTTCGTGATCGATTGCCTCGAGGCGCAGGAACACCTTCCCGGCCCAGGAAGGCGCGCGCGCGAGAGTGTTGACGTCGCGCCACGTCCAGTGCGAGGCGAAGTCGTAATAGCCGATAGTGAAGAGGGTCGGGATCGGGTTCGCGATCAGCGTCGCGGGCTTCAGCGGGCGATCCAGGAAGGTCTTCTCGAACGAAGCCCTGAAATCGGCGGAGTCCTTGCCGAGCTCCTTGAAGAGATCGTCGAACAGATGAACCCAGGGCCTGGTCCAGTTCAGATCGGAAAAATAGAGATGATCGTCGAGATAGGCCGCGCCGTAATACCAGCGGTTGACCACATGTTCGACATCCCGCGATCCGTCGCGGTGCGTCAGCGGCATGCCGAGATGCGAACCGGTCATCCGCGGTGTGATGCACTTGAGGGCCGGATGTGCCGAACTCAAGGCGGCAAGCTGGGTGAAGCCGAAGTAGGACGTTCCCCACATGCCGACAGAACCATTGCTCCAGGGTTGCCTGGTTATCCACTCGATCGTGTCGTAGCCGTCCTCGGCCTCATGGATCATGAACTCCGGGGTACCACCCGAGCCGAATTTGCCACGAACATCCTGGATCAGCACGACGTAGCCGTGGGCTGCGAAGGTCCGCGCGATTTCCGGATAGGTCCAGCTCTTGCCCGCCTTGTCGTAGGGCGTCCGGATCAGGATCGTCGGCGATGGAAGGTTCGGCTCGGCGTCGGCCGCATAAAGATCGGCCGCCAGCTCGATCCCGTCGCGCATTCGCACTTTGACCAGTTGCGCGTCTGCCGGCGTGGGCGCTGCATCGATTCGAAGGTACTGCATACGGGGACCTTGTGTGTTGGGGGCTGGAAAGCGTACAAGCCGGTCATGAGCGCTGTCGTTGCAACGCCAGTCGGTGTCGTGTGCCCGACTGAGCGTCTGCCGGCTACGGTCTCCACGACGGGTGACGGATCTGTCCGCAGGCGCTAGACAATCGGCTAGCCTTGGCGCAGGCGCTTCGCTTCATCGTGGGCGGAAGCTTGCTTCCCTATCGTCGGGCGGTGGCTTTGCCGTTTGGGCTAGACGCGTCGCTGTTGAGCAATCCCGACAGATTCAGGATGAGAATCGGTACGATCATGCACAGGATCGCCACGAGGCTCGGTCCGAACTGCGCGGTGTTCGCATATACGGCGAACATCAGTGGCGGACCGACAAGCAAGCCCAGACTGTTCAACTGATTGATGACGGCATTGGTTTGGCCGAGCGCAACCGGGCTTTCTGTGACCATGGGCGTGGGCGCCAGCGTCACCAGCGCGCTGCCGGCGCATCCGCACAACAGCAGAACTGCGAGATAGGACGCCGAATTGGCATGCAGACCGAGGGCCGGGACGAAGACGAGCACGCCGGCCGGGATGCTGAGTGCGATCGAAAGCAGGCCGATCCTGCTGCCACGCACGCCGCGACTCAGCAGGATGCTGGCCAGCAGGTTGCCGGATATTCCGATGATCTGGCCGATCGAGCTGATGCCTGCGGCTGTGCCAATCGAGAGCGCATAGGTTTGCGTCAGGTAGGTCGGCAGCAGCGCAGTGCTGCCCAGCTGCACGATGCTGAGTATGGCGATAACCATGCCCAGCCAGATCGGCGGCATGCGGCGATACGCGGAAAGCACGCCGTTGGCGGCATGAGCGTTGTCTTGCCCCGCAACCGCCTTGGGGAAGAACACGCAACCCGCCAGAGCGATCGCCATGATCACGGCGTGGCTCCAGAACACGCTTCGCCACCCCAGCGCCACGATCTGTGCCGATAGTGCCGCAGACACGCCAATGCCGAGCGGAATGCAGGCGATGAACAGCGCCGCGGCGCCGGAGCGACGCGCGCCGTCGTTGGTTTTCATCAACAGCGTCATGGCCGAATTCACGATCAGGAAAAAGGCCAGGCCTTCGATGATGCGCCCCAGCATGAGCAGCACGAAGCTCGTGGCCGTTGCGCCGACCGAAGAGCCGATGACCTCGAAGACGATGCCGGCGGCCAGCATCGCCTTGTCGCCGAAACGAACGCCGACCCGCCCGGCAAACGGCGCGACCAGGATGCCCACGGCCATGACGATCGAGATCAGCCATGAGGACTGCGAGGGGCTTGTGCCAAGATCCGCATCGATCGATCCGATGAGCGGTATGGCCTTGCCCACGGCGGCGGCGGCTAGGCCGGCGTAGAGGCAGATGAGTATGTTCGAACTCCGGCTTCCGGCACGCATGCTCAGGCTCCTCCTCGGTTCGATGGCGGTCGTTGTGCGCGGGCGGACGGTCCGCGGCGCGTGCTGTTGCGATGGGATGCTCATCTATGCGTTCCTGCGGGCGGGAGGTGCCGACGTCGTTCTGTCGCGCTACTTGTTGTTGCGGGTGAGATAGGCCGACAGTGCCTGCAGATCCTCATCGCTCACCTCTGTTTTGCGGAACGCCGGCATCAGCGATATGCCGTTGCGCACGAAATAGGCGATGACTTCCGGGGGCAAGTCGGTGCGTTCTTCGAGCAACGCCGGGACCGCGCCTTTGCTGCGGGCATAGAGCGCCTCGGTGCCGGGCTTGCGCGGGTTGATCTGGCCGCTGAAGAAGTCGCGGCCACCGTCTCCGCGGCCATGGCAGGCCGCGCAGTTGTATTGGAAGACGTCGTAGCCGCGCTGCACCAGCGCCGAACCGCTGGGGCGAGGCATCGGCGCGTTCGGGTCCGCTTGCGTGGCGGCATGGTCGGGCGGGGTGGTGGCGGTGGCGGTGGCCGCGGCCGGTGGTTGGCTGGTCTGAGCGCATGCGCTGGCAAGCGTCAGCGTGGCAAGAATGGTAGCCAGGGCGGCCATGCGGCCTCCCAACTCGTGGAGGCTCATTGGCGGTTCCCCCTGAAGCGCTTGGGCCAGATGCCGCAGCGGCCGGGCGCGAAGATCCCGTTCGGATCGACGGCGTCCTTCATCGTCTCGACAAACTTGCGCAACGCATGGTCGTTGAAGGAATAGACGTCGGAGACGACGTCATGGAACATCGGCGGCGCCCGGTACTCGCCATAGCCTGCATCCGCTGCGGCCCTGATGTAGTGCTCGAAGAGTTGCCGGGAGCGCTTGTTGAGTTCCGGGTCGCTCTTCGAGATCGGCAGAAAATTGATCAGGATGAACGTGTAGGGCATCCAGGGACAGGGTGGACTGAAGGGCGAAAACACCGGCTGTGCACCGACTTTCCGGGATGCTTCGGCGAAGACCTTGTGCGCCTCGAACAGGGCTTCGCCGGTCTTGGGGACGACCGAGGCGAACCACAAATGGCCATCGGGTGGAATCGGATTGTGCTCGCTGCGGCCGGTGAAGATATCGAGGTTGGGAATGCCGAGCGCCACCTTGTGCGGGAAGCCACGGCGTTCCCTGTCGGCCATCGGGAAGCTGACGTCGTAGAGGATCTCGGCCTTGGAGCCGGGAATCTTGCTGGTAATCTGCCGCGCGGCGACATTCCAGGCCGCCTGCACGACTTCTTTCGGACCGTAAAACGGCAGCTCGACGTGCCAGTAGTGCAGGTTCCGGTCGGACGCGAGTTTGTTGAGGTCGGCATCCGTGACGTTCGGATCGTTTGCGATTTTCGCGACCGCGGGATCCGCGAAACTGATGGGCAGCAGCGGGCTGCTATAGAACGGAGCGCCGAGCCCGTTCATATGTTCGAGTACGTTGACCATGTCGACGAGCGGGATCAGGTCCTGCCGGCGCGGCACGGTGATGGTGCCGGCGAGGAAATGCTCAGGCTCCGGCATCAGGCGGAAGCCCATCTTGGTCACGATGCCGAAATTGCCCTGGCCGAACAGGCCATCGACCCACGGTCCGAAGCCGTAGCGGAATTCACCCCAGGTCTTGGAGTTCGGCAGCGCGCCCATGCCGGTGCGCATGATCTCGCCGTTCGGCAGGACAACTTCCATGCCCGAATGGCTGCCGAAATGATCGCGGTAGTGGCCAAGCGTATAGCCGACGCCGTGATCGAGCGCGTTGCCGACCAGGCTGCCCCAGCCCGGATCGGGGCAGTCGATCATCACCTTGAGATTGCGCTCGCGGATATATTGATAGAGATCGAAATACGAGACCCCCGGTTCGACGATCGCGAAATGCCGGCGATCATCGACCTCGATGATCTTGTTCATCCGCTTCAGATCGACCACGACCGTACCGGTCATGTTCGGAGCCGAGCCGCCATAGCCGAGGTTCTTGCCGGTCGAGATCGGGTAGAGCGGAATCTTGTATTGATTGGCGATCTGGACGATCTGCTGGACTTGTTCGGCGGTCGCCGGCGCCAGGGCGGCCGAGGGCAGGCGCTCGTCGGGCTCGCCCCACGCCGGGGAATAGGCGTCGCGGTAGAGCAGGACGTCGCTTTCTTCGCGATAGACCCATTCTGGTCCAAGCACGGACGCAAACTTGTCCAGGGCGGTGGCGAACGCGGTAGCGCTCACCTGGGGTGGAAGCGGTAGCGTCATGAGAATGATCCGAATGACTGAGCCCACGGCGTGGGGCGATCGACAGGCACGATGGCCCATGAGACAAGCGTGTCGCGTTCCCGTGCATTCGCGCCGGGACCGTCGAGGAACGATGAGGCTACGGGCTGGGCCTGCCGGGCACACGCAATTGCAAGTTGGGCCGAACGCGTCGGCCAGTCATCGCCCGCAAGCAGCGCATCTGCCGCCGCCACGAGGGGCGGCGCGGCATGGATCTCATGGCGGCAGACGCCCGCGACGGACGCATGCCGGGTCATCAGCACGATCTTGTTGATTCTGGGATCCCCCAACTGCGCAAGGCAGAACAGCGCGCTGTGGGTCGTCATGCCGGCGATCGCGAAGCCTTTGCCCGGTGCGGCGCGTTCGATGTTGTCGACCCAGAAGTCGTTGAGATCGGCCTTGAACGAATGGACGCGCTCGCCGAGACGCGCGGCGGCCGCTCCAAATGCCAGGCACTGGTGGAAACGTGCATCGACGAGCACGCTGTGGAAGCGGCGTCGGTTCGCCTGCGACTCGGCGATGATCATAGGGACCGACCCGATGATCGCCGCCGTGCTCGTCGCGAGTACACCTTGGATGAATGCTCTACGGGTCGCCATGGTGCGGATCCTTCTCTAGCGAACGAACTTGCGGCTCGCGCGGTGGATTCGGTTGGTCTTTTTTGAGGAGGTCGGAACTGTACGTACGTACGACAATGCAAGCGCACCATAAAGTTGCGGAAGCGCTTCGTCAATGGGTTTTTTGGCGTTCGTCAAACTTTTTTCGTGGTGCAGTGCAGCACTTGCGGGCGCTGGGACTACCTCGTTCTGAAGGCGTCTGACCGATTGCCGCTGATCGATTGTTTACGAAGCGGACGGTATCGTGACGCCTGTGAAATGATCGTTGGCTCAGGCCGACGGAGAAGGAGCCGAGTTGACCAACGTCAAGGTAAAACGAGATTACGTCAAGGTAAAGCGAGATGCCGCCACATCCAGGGCGCTCATCCTGGATGCGGCTGAACGGCTGTTCGCCGAGAATGGGTTCGATGGTGTGCCGATGCGCACCATCAGCAGCGGCGCCGGTATCGGGCTGGGCTTGCTCACTTACCATTTCCCGGCCAAGGAGGCATTGCTCGAGGCCGTCATCGCACGTCGTGCGGGCTCGCTGAAGGACGCGCAGTTCGCCGCCTTCGCGCGGCTTTCCCCGAGCGATACGCTGGAGGACGTCATGGACGCCTTCACCCGCCCGATCCTTGAACTGATGAGCAGCGGCGATCCAGGTTGGCGCGCCTACGGCCAGCTCATCGCGGTGCTGGAGCAGCAAAGGCGCTGGATGCCGCTATTGCAGGCCTATTTCCGCGATATCGGCTTTGCGGCGATGGAGCGTATTTCGATTGCGGAGCCGCGGCTCGACAAGGCCGCTGGGCTAAGGGCTTTCAGCTGCTTCATCTCGGTCATCATGGGGGCGTTTGCGATCAACGGTGGGCTTGACATCATTTCGGACGGCAGGATGGCCAGCGAGGACCTGCGCGCCGCCTATCCGACGATGATGCGCTTCGTCGTCGGCGGATTTCGCGCCCTGACCGACTAGCCGGACGCATGCCCACGTTGTTGCATCGTGGGATCAGCGGCTTGCAGCCGACCATGCCGCGCGCGCATGGCGCAGTCTTCGAGGCGACGAAACAAAAAAGGACTAACGACCATGCGCGCAGCGGCGCATTGCAGAAAGTGCTGCGCGAATCGCCTGGCGGTATGCGCGCTGCGTGAGGCGGTGTTGTTGCGTGCGGTAGACGCGCTCCTTGTCGGACGCGGCCCGACCTTGATCGATGTGGCGCGGGCATGGCCGGGCGCTGAGCGTGCTGCCGCCCGCTGAAGACATTCGACCGCGTGCTTGCAACGGACAGTTGCATTGCCAGCGTGAGCGCATCGCCGCTGACATGGCACGGTGGTTGCAACGCGGGCAGCAGCCGGTGATCGTGGTCGACGGGTCCGATCTGAAGGCCGATTGTCGCTGTGGGGGATGCCTCAGTCGCTGTCCGCGTTTTCGCCAAGGTCAACGGTTGATTCGCCGGCTGCTGTCGATCGACGCTGCGTCGGGGCGGCCTTGCCGGTTGCCGCGCGGCGCCGGAATGCATTGGGTGAGCAGCCTGCGTTGCGAGCAAAGTAACGACTGAAGTAGGCCGGGTCGTCGAAGCCGAGCAACGTGGCCACTTGCTGCACGGTGAGGGTCGTATAGACTAGGCTGCGCTGGGCTTCGAGGATGATCCGGCGCTGGATCAACTGCAGCGGCGGCGCGCCGGCTTCCTGCCGGCACAGCGCGCCGAGATGGCTCGGGCTGAGCTGGAGCTGGTCTGCATAGCGCTGCAGCGGCCAGTGCTCACGGTAGTGACGGTCCACCAGCGCCAGGAACGCCCGCACTTGCGTGGCGCTCCGCGCGGGGCCGGCCCCGCGCGGCAGCGTGGCCTTGTGCAGCGCGCGCCGCGCAGCCCACACCAGAGCCTGGCCGGCCAGCGCGGACAGCATCGGTACGCGCCCGTCGCGATGGTGCGCGTGCTCGGCGGCGATCCCGGCGAAGCAGGCATCGAGCATGGCACGATCGCGTCCGACCTCCAAACACGCTGGACGCGCCAGTACCTGCGCCATCTGCGGCCATTGCACGAGCCAGGCTTGCAGCAGCGATGCGGACAGGGTGACGATATGGCCGCGGATGCGGCGATGGAAATCGAAGCCGTGCACGTACAGCGGAGGCATCCACACCAGCGTGGCGTGGTTCACGCGCTGGCTGTGCCCGTCGATATGGATGCCGGCGGGACCGGCCTGCACGTACAGTAGCTGCGACAGATCGTGGTGTCGGTGCGGATGGATGCGCCAGCCGTGCAGGCGGCTGCGCGCCGGAATCGATTCCCAGTGCAACGTGTCCTCTACCGCGCTACCGTCAACTTCGCCATACAGGCCGAACGCGGGCACGGACAGCACGGGCGGCATTGGGCGGTCGGAGGCGGGCATCGTCGGAAAATGCAGCAAATCCTTGGGTTTGTCCATTGGAATGCCGGGTCTTTGGAGGAAGACTGGTAAAAAGTACAGAAACCACATGTTCGGGAGGACATTATGAGAACCACGGTTGCCATCATCGGCGCCGGGCCGGCGGGGCTGTTGCTCGGCCAACTGCTGCTGCGCCAAGGCATCGACAACATCGTCGTCGAGCGCCGTTCGCCCCAGTACGTGCTCACGCGCATTCGCGCCGGGGTACTCGAGCAGGGCACGGTCGAGCTGTTGTCCACCGCGGGTGCCGATGCGGGGGTTCGCCGTGACGGCATCGTGCACCATGGTTTCGAATTGGTGCTGGACGGTCGCCGCGAGCGCATCGACCTAGGCGGTCACGACGGCGCACGCGCCGTCACGATCTACGGGCAGACGGAGGTCACCCGCGATTTGATGCGGGCGCGCGCCGAAGCCGGTGGTGTTACCCTCTATGAATCGGAGAATGTAACCCTGCATGGGATCGACGGCAGCCAGCCATGGCTGGAGTTCGAGCATGGCGGTGCGCCTGGGCGGCTGGAGTGCGACTACGTGATCGGCTGCGACGGCTCCCACGGCATCAGTCGCGCCTCGATCCCGGCAGGCGTGTTGCGCGAGTACGAACGCATCTATCCGTTCGGCTGGCTCGGTGTGCTCGCCGATACTCCGCCGGTCAACGAGGAGCTGATCTACGCTCGCAATGCACGCGGCTTCGCGCTGTGCTCGATGCGTTCGCAGGTACGCACCCGCTACTACGTCCAGGTCGCGGCCGGTGAACGCATCGAGGATTGGTCCGATGACCGGTTCTGGGACGAGCTGCGCGCACGCCTGCCGGCCGAGGTGGCCGCGCGCCTGGTGACCGGCCCGTCACTTGAGAAAAGCATCGCGCCTCTGCGTAGTTACGTTGCCGAGCCGATGCAGTACGGCCGGCTGTTCCTGGCCGGCGATGCCGCGCACATCGTGCCACCGACCGGGGCCAAGGGCCTGAATCTGGCCGCTGGCGACGTCGGGCTGCTGGCTATGCTGTTCGCACAGGCGCGGCGGGAGGGCAGCGATGCACCCTTGCATCGCTATTCGGAACTGGCTCTGCGTCGGGTATGGAAGGCGGTGCGCTTTTCGTGGTGGATGACCACCATGCTGCACACGTTTCCCGGCGAGGACGCCTTTGACCGGCGCCTGCACGAGGCGGAGCTGGATTACCTATTGGCCAGTCCCGGCGGGCGCGCGACGATCGCCGAGAACTATGCTGGCTTGCCGGTCGAAGGTGTGGAGGCGTCTGCGATATCGCACGCGCCCCGCCAGCGGGTGCAGCCATGATCGACAAGACCGTCGTCTCGCTCGAGGCGGCCGTGGCCGGTATTCACGACGGCGCCACGGTGATGATCGGCGGCTTCGGCAGCGCCGGCATGCCCGACCAACTGATCGACGCGCTGATCGTGCAGGGCGCGCAGGAACTCACCATCGTCAACAATAACGCCGGCAACGGCGAAACCGGCCTGGCCGCGCTGATCAAGCGCAAGCGCGTGCGCAAGATCGTCTGCTCGTTCCCGCGCCAGGCCGACTCGCAGCATTTCGATGCGGCCTACCGCGCCGGCGAGATCGAGCTGGAGCTGGTGCCGCAGGGCAACCTGGCCGCGCGCATCCATGCCGCCGGCAACGGCCTGGGCGCGATCTTCACCCCGACCGGCTACGGCACCGAACTGGCCAAGGGCAAGGAGACGCGCGAGATCGATGGCCGGCACTATGTGCTCGAATACCCGATCCGCGCCGACTTCGCACTGATCAAGGCGCATCGGGGCGACCGCTGGGGCAACCTGGTGTACCGCAAGACCGCACGCAACTTCGGCCCGCTGATGGCGATGGCCGCCGACTGCACGATCGCGCAGGTCGGCGAGGTGGTGGCGCTGGGCGAACTGGATCCGGAAGCGGTGGTCACCCCGGGCATCTTCGTGCAACGCGTGGTCGCCGCCGGAGAGAGCGCATGAACCGCCTGAGCCGCGAACAGATCGCCGCGCGCGTGGCGCGCGACATCGTCGAGGGTGCCTACGTCAACCTCGGCATCGGCTTGCCGACCCTGGTCGCCAACTTCCTGCCGGCCGACAAGGAGATCTTCCTGCATTCGGAGAACGGCGTGCTCGGCATGGGCCCGGCGCCAGCGCCCGGCGAGGAGGACCCCGACCTGATCAACGCCGGCAAACAGCCGGTGACGCTGCTGACCGGCGGCTGCTACTTCCACCATGCCGACTCGTTCGCGATGATGCGCAGCGGCCGGCTCGACGTGTGTGTGCTCGGCGCGTTCCAGGTCTCGGTGCATGGCGACCTGGCCAACTGGAGCACCGGCGCGCCCGACGCGATCCCCGCGGTCGGCGGCGCGATGGACCTGGCGATCGGCGCCAAGGACGTGTTCGTGATGATGGACCTGCTGACCAAAAGTGGCGACAGCAAGCTGGTCGCCGAATGCGACTACCCGCTGACCGGCCTGCGCTGCGTCTCGCGCGTCTACACCGACCTGGGCGTGTTCGCGCTCGGCAAGGACGGCGCCTCGGTCATCGAGCTGATCGACGGCGTGTCGCTGGACGAGCTGCAACGCCTGACCGGACTGCAACTGGCGATGGAGACGGCGCAATGACCGATGTGTTCATCATCGACGGCATCCGCACCCCGATCGGCCGCTACGGCGGCGCGTTGGCCGGCGTGCGTGCCGACGACCTCGGCGCGCTGCCGATCAAGGCGCTGCTGGCGCGGCATCCGCAACTGGACCCGGCGCTGCTCGAGGACGTCTATCTGGGCTGCGCCAACCAGGCCGGCGAGGACAATCGCAACGTCGCGCGCATGAGCCTGCTGCTGGCCGGGCTGCCGTTCGGCGTGCCCGGCAGCACCATCAACCGCCTGTGCGGTTCCGGGCTGGACGCGGTCGGCACCGTCGCGCGCGGTATCCGCGCCGGCGAGCTGGGACTGGCGATCGCCGGCGGCGTGGAGTCGATGTCGCGGGCGCCCTATGTGATGGGCAAGGCGGCCACGCCGTTCGTGCGCGAGCAGCGCCTCGAGGACACCACGATGGGCTGGCGCTTCGTCAATCCCGAGATGAAACGCTTGTATGGCGTGGAGTCGATGGGCGAGACCGCCGAGAACGTCGCCGCGCGCTACGGCGTGTCGCGCGAGGACCAGGATGCGTTCGCGCTGCGCAGCCAGCAGCGCACCGCCGCCGCGCAGCGGTGCGGCTTCTTCGACGGCGAGATCGTGCCGGTGACGGTGCCCGGCGGCAAGCGCGGCGAGACCATCGAGGTCGCGCGCGACGAGCATCCGCGCGCGGACACCACGGCGGAGGCGCTGGCCAGGCTCAAGCCGATCTTCCGCCAGCCGGGCACGGTCACCGCCGGCAACGCCTCGGGCATCAACGACGGCGCCGCCGCATTGCTGCTGGCCTCGGCCGCGCAGGTGCAGGCGCTGGGCCTGAGCCCGCGTGCGCGCGTGCTCGGCTTCGCCGCGGCCGGCGTGGAGCCGGCCTACATGGGTATCGGTCCGGTGCCGGCCACACGCAAGCTGATGGCGCGGCTCGGCGTGAAGATCGAGGACTTCGATGCGATCGAACTCAACGAGGCCTTTGCCGCGCAAGGGCTGGCCTGCCTGCGCGAACTCGGCCTGGCCGACGATGCCGCGCACGTCAACGCCAACGGCGGCGCGATCGCGCTCGGCCATCCGCTGGGCATGAGCGGCGCGCGGCTGGCGCTGACCCTGCTGCGCCAGCTGGAGGCCGGCGGCGGCCGTCGCGGCCTGGCGACCATGTGCATCGGCGTCGGCCAGGGTGTGGCGCTGGCGATCGAGCGGGTCTGAGCGAATACTACTGTAGGGGCGGCTTCGGCCGCGAGTGTGGCGGGCAGCGCCCTCGCGGCCGCGGACGTTCCTGCCAAGCGCAGGCAACCGCAGACGAAACAGGCTCCCGTGCGGAGCCACCGGGAGAAGCAAGATGAGCGATTCCACCAACCAGGCACTGCTCGGCTATCGCAAGCCGTATCCGGGCACGCAGCCGCCGTACATTCATCCAGCCTACGCCTCGACCGTGCGCCGCGGCCCCAGCCGCGACCCGATCGCGATCCCGGCGACGCTGTCGGAAGTCACCGGTCCGACGTTGGACCGCATCACCCTGGGCGCGCATGCCGCCGACCTCACCGCCGGTTTTTCCGGCGAACCGCTGGGCGAGCGCATCATCGTCTCCGGCCGCGTGCTCGACGAGAACGGCCAGCCGGTGCGCGACAGCGTGGTCGAGGTGTGGCAGTGCAACGCCGCCGGGCGCTACCTGCACCAGGGCGACCAGCACGACGCGCCGCTGGACCCCAACTTCACCGGCACCGGCCAGGTGCTGACCGATGCGCACGGCCGCTACCGTTTCAAGACCATCAAGCCCGGCGCCTACCCGTGGCGCAACCATTACAACGCCTGGCGTCCGGCGCACATCCACTTCTCGCTGCACGGCGGGGGCATCGGCCAGCGCCTGGTCACGCAGATGTACTTCCCCGGCGACCCGCTGCTGGCCTTCGACCCGATCTTCAACTGCGTGGACGACGCCAAGGCCAAGGCGCGGATGGTGTCAGCGTTCGACTGGGAGAACGCGATGAACGAATACGCGTTGGCCTACCGCTTCGACATCGTGCTGCGCGGCCGCAAGCAGACCGTCTGGGAGTGACATCATGAGTTTTCAGGCAACCCCTTCGCAAACCGTCGGCCCGTACTACCGCCTGGGCCTGGAGTCGCTGTACCGCACCGAGATCGCACCGGCCGCGGCGCGCGGCGCGCGCGTGCAGGTGAGCGGCACGGTGTTCGATGGCGCCGGCGTGCCGGTCGCCGATGCGGTGCTGGAGATCTGGCAGGCCGACGCCGCCGGCATCTACGCGCATCGCGACGATCCGCGCCACGACGATCACGATCCGGCCTTCCACGGTTGGGGCCGCGTGCCGACCGACGCGCATGGCCGTTTCTCCTTCACCACCATCAAGCCTGGTGTGGTGGCCGGTCCCAAAGGCGCGCCGCAGGCGCCGCATCTCGTGGTGCTGGTGTTCATGCGCGGGCTGCTGCGCGCCGCGTCCACGCGGCTGTACTTCGCCGACGCCGCCGGCAACGGCGAGGACCCGATCCTGGCGCTGGTGCCGCCGCAACGGCGCGACACGCTGCTGGCCCAGCGCACCGCGCCGGGACACTACGCCTGGGACGTGCGCATGCAGGGCGAGCAGGAGACGGTGTTCTTCAGCTATTGAGCGCTGGCGGTCGTGTGGGAGCGACTTCAGTCGCGACGGGCTCTACCGGTAAGGCCCGTCGCGACTGAAGTCGCTCCCACATGCGGCCGCGGCAGCCGGGCGATGTCCCCCGTTCGGCGCTATCCACCGCATCCCGTCATCGCGTTGGCGCTACCCTTGGCCGGCCCGATGCGCCGGCACGACCCGCAGAGACGTCACCCATGAGTTCCAGCCTTTCCCTGCTCAGCCCCCTGTTCGGCGACCCCGACATCGATGCGCTGTTCGACGACGCCGCGCGCGTGCAGGGCATGCTCGATGTCGAGGCCGCGCTGGCGCAGGCCGAGGCGCGCTGCGGGGTGATCCCGGAGGCGGCGGTCGCGCCGATCCAGGCCGCCTGCCAGGCGCGGCAGTACGACCTGGGCGCGCTCGGCCAGGCCACCGCGCTGGCCGGCAACCCGGCCATCCCGCTGGTCAAGGCATTGACCGCGCGGGTCGAGGCGGCCGACGTGGACGCCGCGCGCTGGGTGCATTGGGGCGCCACCAGCCAGGACGTGATCGACAGCGGCAGCGTGCTGCAGCTGCGCGCCGCGCTGGACGTGCTGCAGCCGAAGCTGGCCGCGCTGTGCGATGCCTTGCGCGCGCTCGCCCAGCGCGAACGCGATACCGGCCTGCCCGGGCGTACCTTGCTGCAGCAGGCGGTGCCGGTGACCTTCGGACTCAAGGCGGCCGGCTGGCTGGATGCGCTGCAACGCGCGCAGCGCCGGCTGCAGGCGCTGCGCGAGGACGCGCTGGTGCTGCAGTTCGGCGGCGCCGCCGGTACCCTGGCCTCGTTGCAGACGCAGGGCCTGGACGTGGCGCAGGCGCTGGCGCAGGCGTTGCGGCTGCCGCTGCCGGCGCTGCCCTGGCATGCCGCGCGCGACCGCATCGTCGAGGTCGGCAGCGCGTTCGCGCTGCTGGCCGGGACCCTGGGCAAGATCGCCACCGACATCGTGCTGCTGATGCAGTCGGAAGTGGCCGAGGCCTTCGAACCGGCCGCGGCCGGCAAGGGCGGCTCCTCGGCGATGCCGCACAAGCGCAACCCGGTGGGCTGCGTGGCCGCCATCGCCGCGGCCACGCGCGTGCCCGGCCTGGTGTCCACGCTGTACGCGGCGCTGCCGCAGCCGCACGAACGCGCCGCCGGGCAGTGGCATGCGGAGTGGGAGACCGTGCCGGAGATCGTGCGCCTGAGCGCCGGTAGCCTGGCGCAGATGCGCAGCGTGATCGACGGCCTGGAGCTGGACCGCGCGCGCATGCGCACGCACCTGGACAGCCACGGCGGCCTGCTCTACGCCGAGGCGGTGTCGGTCGCGCTTGCTGCGACCCTGGGCAAGGCGGCCGCGCACGCATTGGTGGAGGAATCGGCCCGCCACGCGCTGCAGCAGGGGCTGCACCTGCGCGAGGTGCTGGCTGCCGACGCGCGGGTGAGCGCGGTGCTGGACGGCGACCGGCTGCGAGCCTTGTTCGCCGCCGACAGCTGGCGCGGCATGGCCGATGCCTGGATCGATCGCGTGCTCGCCAACGGTTGAGCCTGTTTCCCTGAATCCCGCGGAGCCGCCATGCCTTTCCTCGACCTGCCCAGCCATCGCCTGCACTACCGTCTCGACGGCAGCGAAGGCAAGCCGTGGCTGACCTTCTGCAACTCGCTCGGCACCGACCTGCACATGTGGGACGCGCAGATCGACGCGCTGGCGCCGCACTTCCGCCTGCTGCGCTACGACCGCCGCGGGCATGGCGCGTCCGGCGTGCCGGCCGGCGCGTACCGCGTGGACGACCTCGGCGGCGACGTGCTGGCGTTGTGGGATGCGCTGCGGATCGAACGCAGCCATTTCTGCGGGCTGTCCATCGGTGGCCTGACCGGGCAGTGGCTGGGCCTGCACGCCGGCGCGCGGCTGCAGCGGCTGGTGGTCAGTGCGACCGCGCAGAAGATCGGTAGCGAGGACAGCTGGCGCGCGCGCATCGCGCAGGTGCAGGCCGAGGGCCTGGCCGCGCTGGCGGCGGCCACGCGCGAGCGCTGGTTCACCGCGGCCTTCGCCGCGCTGCATCCGCAGCGGCTGGACAGCATCATCGCCAGCTTCCTCGCCACCTCGCCCGAAGGCTACGCGGCATGCTGCCACGCCGTGGCCACCGCCGATTTCCGCGACCGGCTCGGTGCGCTGGCGGTGCCGCTGCTGGCGATCGCCGGCGACGACGATCCGGTGTGCCCGCCGCAGGACCTGCGCGCCATCGCCGAGGCGGTACAGCACGGCCGCTACGCGCAGGTACCTGGCCGCCATATCTGCAACGTGGAGTCTGCGCCGGCATTCAACCAACACTTGCGCGAGTTTCTCCAGCATCCCTAGAACGGCGCCTGCGCCGCTGCGCAGGCTGCCGGGAACGCCGCATTCGGGCGATCCGGCGCCGCATCCTCCCCATCTCACAACGGAACCCCCCATGGACGAGAAACAACGCTACGACGCCGGACTGCAGGTCCGCAAAGCCGTGCTCGGCGAGGCGCACGTGGAGCGCTCGCTGGCCGCGCGCACCGATTTCACCAGCGAGTTCCAGGAGTTCATCACCCGCACCGCCTGGGGCACGGTGTGGACCCGCGACGGCCTGCCGCGGCACACGCGCTCGCTGCTGACCCTGGCGATGATGGTCGCGCTCGGCCACGACGAGGAATTCAAGCTGCACGTGCGCGCCGCGCGCAACAACGGCGTGACTGCGGACGAGATCAAGGAAGTGCTGCTGCAGGCGGCGATCTACTGCGGCGTACCGGCGGCCAACCACGCCTTCGCACTGGCTGGACCGATCCTGGAAGAGCAGTCTGCCGACACGCCCTAGTAGCGAAGGCGACGTAGCCGCGAGTCCACCCGGCGGCGCCAACAGGTATTCGCTGGCGCTGATCGTGCGCAAGGTGCCGCAATCGCCGCGCCTACCATCACATCATCTGCAGCCGCTGGCCGCTGCCGCCTCGCGCACTGCCGCCTGGCGTAGCACGGTGCCGTACGGCCAATTACCGACGGCCTGGCGCGCGAGCCTAGGTTCCAGGCTTGCGAACGGTGCGCCGGCGAGCCGATGACAGGGCTGTCGAGGCGGTGCTCCACGACCTGACCGTACCGGCCAGCCCGGTACCGGCGATCACCATGGCCAGATGCCTGGACGCGCCGCGGACGTTCCGATCTTTGCAGCCGCAGGGCATGCCCGGCTTCCTGATGAATGCGCGACAGGGTCAGGGCCGGCCGGGTTGGGGCACATAGATTGCATATCTGGCCTGATCGAGCTGCAGAGCGGAGGCGGGCATGTCAAAAGGCACAACACAGCGGAGGAACCTGGTCCAGCGAGTGGCGCTGAACGTGTTTATCACGGCAGCGTGGGCGATGCTGGCCGCATCGGAGTATTCCTCGCTTCGCGACGCCAGGAGCGCAACGTTGCGAACCGCGCAGGCTAGCTCGCTGAATCTGGCCAGTTCGCTCGCCCAGCACACCAGCGACTCGCTCGTCATTGCCGACGCCGTGCTCTCGGGAGTCGTTGCCCGGGTCGAGACCGGAGCGGGTCGCAAACCGAAAACGTTGCACGAGGTCCTGGTGGACGCGGCCAATCTCTCGGACCGACTGCACACCGTCGCGGTCTGCGATGCGAGCGGGCAATGGGTGAATTCCTCCCCGCCAAGAGGTTCTCAGCGCGGCAACAATGCCGATCAAGCCCATTTCGAGCACCACAAAAAGTACAGCGACGGCCTAGCATTCATAGGCCGCCCGAGCCATTCCGACGGTTCCTGGACCATAACGTTGAGCCGGCGCGTCGACAACGCCGACGGCTCCTTCGGCGGCGTTGCGCTGGCCAGCATCCGGCTCGAGTATTTGCAAGATCTCGGTAACACGTTCGATGTCGGACGTAGCGGCTCGATCGCCATCATCTACGACGATGGCGATGTCGTGCCCTTCCGCCTCGGCGACCAATACCTGAAAGGCGCCAGCATCGCCGGCAGCCAGATCCACCGCACGATGCGGGAGCTGCACCGAGGCTGGGCCATCTACCGTTCGCCCATCGACGGGGAGGAATGGGTTGCCGGATTCGCCCCGGTCCGGCCATTTCCAATGTCGCTCTTGGTCAGCATGCCCTCCAACGAAGTACTGGCGTCATGGCGGAAAATGGCCCTGCAGCGCTCGCTTATCACCATTGCCGGATGCGCGCTGTTCGTGGGCCTGGGCATCTGGCTGCACCTGCAGCTGCGACGAGTCCACACGAGCGAAGCCAAGCTGAGCACCGAGGCGTGGATCGACCCGCTCATCGGCATCTACAACCGACGAGGCTTCGACTACAAGCTGCAGCGCGCGCTGCAACAGAGGCAGGTCACCCATTCTCCGGTCTCGCTGCTGATGATCGACGTCGACCATTTCAAGCTCTACAACGACACCTATGGACACGTGAATGGCGATGCCTGCCTGCGCCAAGTGGGACAGGCCATGGCCTCCTGCGCCTTGCGGCTGAACGACGTGGCCGCCAGGTACGGCGGCGAGGAATTCGCCATCATCCTGCCGTTCACCGATGAGAAGGGCGCGGAGCGGGTGGCCCAGCAGGTTCGCTCGGCCGTGCGCGAACTGGCGCTGCCGCACGCATCCAGCCCGACCGATGCGCGGGTGACCGTGAGCATCGGTATCGCCTGCGCGGACATGGGAAATCAGCAATGGACGGTGACGGACCTGGTCGATAAGGCGGACGCCGCGCTCTACCGGGCCAAGCAGGCGGGCAGAGACCGGGCTTGCACATGAGCCCGGATGTTCAGCCCCGGGCCGTGGCGGCGCAGCAGACCGGTGGCGACAACCATGGGGCAACGGTGCCATCGGCGCTGGCCATGCGCTCGCGCTTGCGCTCGAATGCCGAGCGTAAGCGCACGGCGCTTCTTCGCGAATTGGCCGGCGAGCACGGCGCAATGCAGTCGCACCAAGGGTACGCCAACTGCTGGTAATCGCGGACCGAGCGCCGGAAGCGACGGCCTGCATCGCTACCGAGTGGGCATTCCCTGGCGTGACCTGCCCTCATCCGGCGCTACGCGCCACCTTCTCCCGATGGGAGAAGGGAACAGCCGCGGCGTGCCTTCGCCCCTCTTCCTCCGGGAGAGGGGTTGGGGTGAGGGTCCGGGGCGAAGCGCCTCGCGGAGTTTGGGTGCGCGAGGCTACGCTCGCACCCCGACGTTTTCCCCGAGGTACGGGAGCGGGGCGTGCGGCCGGTGCTGGAACATCAGGGCGAGCACGGCGTGCAGTGGGCGGCCATCGGTGCGGTCGCGCGCATGCGCCAGCGCTTGCGCCTCGCCTTGTCAACGCCGCTTCATCGGCGCCATCTACGCTGAGCGATTAGTGAGCCCAGGCTCGTCGCCGGTAGTCCCTCCGTGGTCGAACACAGTCGTCGCCGTTTCCTCGCCCGTGCGTCCCTGGCCCTCGGCGCCGGGGCGGTCATGCCGCTGCTGCCCGGGGCGATCCGCAGTGCGCTGGCGGTGCCGCCGGCGCGGGTCACCGGCACCGTGCAGGACGTGCAGCACGTGGTGATCCTGATGCAGGAGAACCGCTCGTTCGACCACTACTTCGGCTGCCTGCGCGGCGTGCGCGGCTTCGGCGACCCGCGGCCGCTGCGCCTGCCCGGCGGCCGCCCGGTCTGGTACCAGCCCGAAGCCGGTGCCGGCGATCGCCACGTGCTGCCGTTCCGCCTCAACAGCCAGACCAGCAGCGCGCAGTGGATGCAGGACCTCAACCACGACTGGAAGGGCTCGCACGAAATCTGGAAGCACCACGACGCCTGGATCGCGCAGAAGAGCGCGATGAGCATGGGCCACTTCCAGCGCGAGGACCTGCCGTTCTACTACGCGCTGGCCGACGCCTTCACCATTTGCGACGGCTACCACGCCTCGCTGTTCGGCCCGACCAATCCCAACCGCATGTACATGTTCACCGGCACCAGCGGCCTGAGCGTCGGCAACGACGGCGAGCAGGCGGTGAACAACCGCGACGATGGCAACTGGACCGCCGACATGGCGCGCGACAACGCGAAGTTTCCCGGCTACGCGTGGACCACCTATTCCGAGCGCCTGCAGCAGGCCGGCGTCAGTTGGCAGGTGTACCAGGAATTCGACAACTACGGTGACAACAGCCATCCGTACTTCGCCAATTTCCGCAATCTCGACCGCGCCTCTCCCTTGTACCGGCGCGGCCGCGCGATCGTGCCGGGTTCCACCGCCGACAACGCCAAGGCCTCGCGCGGCGAGCATCTGGTCGCCGCCTTCGAGCGCGACGTGCGCAGCGGCAGCTTGCCGCAGGTGTCGTGGATCGTGGCGCCGTACCTGCTCAGCGAGCACCCCGAGGCCACCCCGGCCTACGGCGAATCGCTGAGCGCACGCCTGCTGGAGGTGCTGGCGGCCTCGCCGGGGGTGTGGTCCAAGACCGTGTTGCTGATCAACTACGACGAGAACGACGGCTTCTTCGACCACGTGCCGCCGGCGCTGCCGGCGACCGATCCGGCCATGGGTGCCAGCAATGTCGATGTGCGCGGCGAGGACTACCACGGCGTCCCGGTCGGGCTCGGTCCGCGCGTGCCGATGCTGGTGGTGTCGCCGTGGAGCCGCGGCGGCTGGGTCGATTCGCAGGTGTTCGACCACACCTCGGTGCTCCGGTTCCTGGAGCGCCGCTTCGGCGTCGCCGAACCCAACATCAGCCCATGGCGCCGCGCGATCGCCGGCGACCTGACCTCGGCGCTGGATTTCGCCGGGCACGACGACGCCCGCGTCGCCTTGCCGGACACGCGCGACTTCATCGCCCGCGTCGACGCGACCGCGGCCTTGCCGGCGCCGCAGCGGCCCGCGCAGCAGGCCTTGCCGGCGCAGGAGCCGGGCCAGCGCCCGGCGCGCGCGCTGCCTTACGATTTCGACGTGCGCTTGCAGACGGGGCCGCAGCAACCGACGTTGCGGATGCTCAACCGCAGCACCGTCGGCGTCGCGCTGAACGCCTATGCCGATGGCGGCAGCGCCGGGCCGTGGTTCTACACGCTGGCGGCGGGCAGCGAATTGCACGATGCGCGCGCCTGGCGCGGCGCTGCGGCCGATCCCGGCTACGCGTTGCGCGTGCATGGCCCCAACGGTTTCCTGCGCGAGTTCCATGGCGATGGCGTGGTCGACGTGGGGCTGCAGGCCGATGCCGACTACGACGCGGCCAGCCAATGCCTGCTGCTGGAGCTGCGCAATGCCGGTGCGCAGGCATGCCGGCTGCGCATTCGCGATGGCTATCGCGGCGGGGCGGAGCAGATGCATGCGCTGGCCGCCGGCGAGCGCAAGTTGCTGCGCTTTGACTTGCAGACGCAGTACCACTGGTACGACCTTGAAATTGCGAGCGAGGCGATGCCGCAGTGGCGGCGGCGCCTGGCCGGGCATGTCGAGACCGGCCGTCCAAGCATGAGCGATCCGGCGATCGGCCGCGCTGTCGCCGGTTAGCTGTCGGTTTATTCAATAAATGTGGCATCCAGGCCGTGTGTCGCGGCTTCAGCCGCGACCGATGTCGCTGTCGGCGCGACCTCCAACGGCACCACGCACAATCGGAAAAGCCGCCAGATGGCGGCTTCATTCGTACGGTTTTTTCACCGCTCAAACGCAAGGCGCCGCCGCTGCTTTCGCAAACGACGGCGCCATCGCCTTCCCTGGCGCTGCGTCAATTCAGAACTTGCCGCTGAAGGTGACGAAGAACTGCCGCGGCGCGCCGGCCATCAGCGTCTGGTTGTAGCCGTTCGGATCGGAGACCACATAGCCGTTGGTGCCGACGGTGGCGAAGTAGCGCTTGTCGAACAGGTTGGTCACGTTCGCGCTCAGGCCCAGGTTCTGGAACATGCCGACTTCGCCGAAGTCGTAGCCCGCGCTCAGGTCGAAGCGCCAGTAGCTCGGCACCGACGAGTCGTTGAGGTAGCTGATGTAGCGGCGGCCGGTGTACTTGCCGTCCAGCGCGGCGTGCCAGCCGGCGTTCTCATAGGCCAGGCTACTGGAGAACATCCACTCCGGGATGCCGACCACGCGCTTGCCGGACGTGGCCACCACGCCGCCGTTGAGGTAGTCGTCCTGGTAGGTGGAGTCGTCGTAGGACAGCGAGTTGAGCCAGCGCAGCTGCGCGATCGGGCGCCACATCACCGCCAGATCGGCGCCCTGGCTGCGCACCGAGCCGACGTTGTTGAGCGTGGCCGAGCAGGTCTGGATTGCGCTGCACGGCGAGGTCACCAGCAGGCGGTCGTCGAAGGTGGTGTGGTACAGCGCCAGCGAGGCCTCGATGCCGTCGCCGCGCACGCGATAACCCAGTTCGTAGGTCTGCGCGGTCTCCGGCTCCAGCGAGTGCTTGATCGCGTCGAACGCCGCCTGCGATTCCTGGAACGGGGTGAAGCCGAAGCCGGCCATGTTCTTGTTGTAGGACGCGTAGATTTCCTGGTGCGCGTCGAGCTTGTAGTTCACGCCCAGCTGCGGCAGCAGATCCGAATCGGCCTTGATCTCGCCGGCCGCGTTGGAGGTGGTCGGTACCAGCGACTGCGCGGTGGTGTCCACCTGCAGCTTCTTGGCGCCGAAGTTCACGGTCAGGCGTTCGTCGAGCAGGCGCAGCGTGTCCTGCGCATAGAACATGCGCGTGTCGGTGTCGTAGTGCTGGTCGAACTGGCGCGCGAACAAGGTGCCGGACTTGTTGAAGTAGTGCAGATCGGTGAACGGGCCATCGAGCAGGAAGTAGTTGCGCTCCTGCACGGTCTTGGCGTTCTGGTACCAGCCGCCGATCTCGATCTCGTTGCCGGCGACGGTGAAGTTCAGCGACGCGGTGATGCCATGCCGGTTGAGGCGGTAGTCGGTGGTGCGCATCGACAGCGGCACCGTGGCCGAGGACGCCACGTACGGCGTGGTCCATTGGCCTTCGCCGTTGTTGTCGTGGTAGTAGCCGGTCAGGTTCAGCGTGGCCGTGCCGCCGAGGTTGAACGCGCCGCTGAGCGCGGCCAGGTTGTCGTCGCGCAGGCCGGCGCCGGAGTAGTAGGAGGCATCGGCCTTGCCGTAGTCGGCGGGCAGGCCGTTCAAGGAGGCCGGGTAGCTGCCGTTGCCGTTGAGCGCGTTGGCGATCTGCACCGCGCTGTTCCAGTCCGGCATCAGGTAATCCCAGTCCCAGCCCAGCGCTTTCTGCGAGGTCAGCGACAGGTCCATGATGTCGTATTCCTTGCGCTTGGAGCTGTCCAGGAACAGGCTGACCCGGTTGCCGTCGCCCCACTGGTACAGCGCCTTGACGTTGGCCTGGTTGTACTCGTTGTTGCCGTAGCCTTTCCACTTGTCCGTCTCGCCGTGCACCAGCGAGGTGTACATCGAGAAGCCGTCGATGTCGCCGGTGTCGCCGCGCAGGTAGGTGCGGCGGGTGGAATCGGAACCGAAGGTCTGGCTGAAGCGGATGCCCGGCGTGGCGTCCGGATCGTCGGAGTAGTAGCGCACGGTGCCGCCGAGGTTGCTGCTCGAGGCGGTGCCCAGCGCGCCGGCGCCCTGTGACAGCTCCACCGAGCCGACGTTCTCGGAGATGATCGCGCGGGTCACCTGCAGGCCGTCGCTGACGCCGTAGCTCATGGTGCCCAGCGGCACGCCGTCCAGGGTGAAGCCGAGGCGGCTCTGGTCGAAGCCGTGCAGGCTGATCGCGGTCGACCATTCGTACGCGCCCCACGCATCGGCCGACTGGAACTGCACGCCGGGCAGCTTGTCCAGCACCTTCAGCGCGCTGGTGCCGGGCGCGGCGGTGCCGATGTCCTCGCGGGTGATGCGCTGCACCTGGCGGGTGGTGCCGGTGGACACCACGGTGATCGCATCGAGCATGGTCGCGTCGCCGCTGCCGGCGGTGGACGTGGCAGCGGCGTCGGCCGGCGCGGTCTCGGCCAGCGCGGCGAAGGCCGGCAGCGCGGACGCGACGGCGAGCACCAGCGCATGCAGGCGCAAGGATCGGGAGGTGGGGGTCATCGGAATTCACCAGGATAAAATGGGGGGAGGCGTCGGGACCTGCCGCGTGGTGGGTGACAGCCAGCACACGGCCCAGGCGGCCCGCTCGCCACCATGCAACGGTTTTGTGAACGTTTCGGGGCGGTTGCGTGTCGGCTGTGGGACAGCGTGTCGGCAGATGCCGGCGGCCGAACGCGCATGCCGGGGCCGGCCCCCGCTGCCGCCGCGTTCGCGCGCGAGGCGCCAGTCCCGCAGCGCCGACGGCGCAACGTATGATGCCGAGCCAGCCACCGCCGTCGCGCCTCGATGAAGCTCGCCATCCTGTCCCGCAACACCAAGCTGTATTCGACGCGGCGCCTGGTCGAGGCCGGCCGCGAGCGCGGGCATACGGTGCGCGTGCTCGACCCGCTGCGCTGCTACATGCGCATCGCGGCCGGGGCTTTCACCATGCATTACAAGGGCAAGCCGATCACCGGCTACGACGCGGTGATCCCGCGCATCGGCAATTCCGTCACCCGCTACGGCACCGCGGTGCTGCGCCAGCTGGAGATGATGGGCGTGCGCACGCCCAACCCGTCCGATGCGATCCTGCGCGCCCGCGACAAGCTGCGCGCGCACCAGTTGCTGGCGGCCAAGGGCATCGACATGCCGATGACCGTGTTCGGCGACAACCCCGACGACACCGGCGATCTGCTGTCGATGCTGGGCCCGCCGCCGCATGTGGTGAAGTTGAACGAAGGCACCCAGGGCACCGGCGTGATCCTCACCGAGAAGACCAGCGCCTCGCGCGGCGTGGTCGAGGCGTTGCGCGGGCTGTACGCCAATTTCCTGGTGCAGGAGTTCATCGGCGAGGCCGAGGGTGCCGACCTGCGCTGCTTCGTGGTCGGCAACCAGGTGGTCGCGGCGATGCGCCGGCAGGCGCCGGAAGGGGACTTCCGCTCCAACCTGCATGTCGGCGGCAGCGCGCAGTTGGCGGTGGCCAGCCGCGGCGAGCAGGAGGTGGCGGTGCGCTCGGCCAAAGCCCTGGGCCTGGGCGTGGCAGGGGTCGACCTGATCCGCTCGCGGCGCGGCCCGCTGGTGCTGGAAGTCAACTCCACCCCCGGCCTGGAAGGGATCGAGGCGGTTTGCGGGCTGGATATCGCCGGCAAGGTCATCGAGCACCTCGAAGCCAGTCTGATTCGAAAGAAATCAGTGACTTAGAGCGATGTTCGGCCCTCCGTTCTGGCTTAACACGGGTTTAATTCCCCCCTGCGTATGCTTCGTCGGACCGCAGCTCTGCCCTCCTCAGCAGGAACGGTAATCGGGATATATCTTTCGGCCCAAGCGGCGTCGCCGCTTGGGCCTTTTTGTTTTGCAGGTCGGCGGCTGCGCCCATGCACGGAAACCCCACGGCGCGCAGCTTGCGGCCCCGTTCGCGGGGCGGCTACATTGTGATTCACGCCACCAATCGCGTAGTGGGCAGGGACGAAGAAGGTGATCGGTTCGATGCCGGGGATGGCGCTGGCGCGCAGCGCGGCGGCGGCGCCGAAAGGTGAGGCGCCCATAAACGTGAAGAAATCGTTCGCACAGCAACTCGTTACAATTCGCCAGCAGTTGGATGATGGCAAGACCTGTTCCGAACGCAGTGCAGAAAATCGCAACGAGGTGGAAGCCGCGCTGTCGCGCATGGCGATGGTGCTCAACGCCCACCCCGATGTGGACACGCTGCGCGAGGAAGACAAGGTCGTGTTGTTCAACGATCAGGAAACGGTCAACACGCTGCTGTCCAAGGCGTCGTCGGACAGCCGGCTGATCTGCAGGCGCGAAGCGGTCATCGGATCGTTGCGCACCACGACGCAATGCAAAACCGTGGCGGAACGCCGCCGCGACAACGAGGATGCGCAGGAATTGATGCGGCGCAATCCAACTGGCAAGTACGACTGACGGGGTAAATGTTGGTGCGAATTCTAGTGATCGAAGACAACAGCGATATCGCTGCCAACCTGGGCGACTACCTCGAGGACCGCGGGCACACGGTGGATTTCGCCGCCGATGGCGTCACCGGCCTGCACCTGGCGGTAGTGCACGAATTCGATGCCATCGTGCTCGACCTCAACCTGCCGGGCATGGACGGCATCGAAGTGTGCCGCAAGCTGCGCAACGAAGCGCGCAAGCAGACCCCGGTGCTGATGCTCACCGCGCGCGACTCGCTGGACAACAAGCTGGCAGGCTTCGATTCCGGCGCCGACGACTACCTGATCAAGCCGTTCGCGCTGCAGGAAGTGGAAGTGCGGCTCAACGCGCTGTCGCGCCGCGGCAAGGGCGTGCACACCCGCGTGCTGGAGACCGGCGACCTGGAATACAACCTGGACACGCTGGAAGTGCGGCGCCAGGGCAAGCTGCTGCAGCTCAACCCGACTGCGCTGAAGATCCTGCAGGCGTTGATGGAAGCCTCGCCTGCGGTGGTGACCCGGCAGGAACTGGAAACCCGCGTCTGGGGCGAAGAGCTGCCGGATTCGGACTCGCTGCGCGTGCACATCCACGGCCTGCGCGCGGTGGTCGACAAGCCGTTCGAGGTGCCAATGATCCAGACCCGCCACGGCATCGGCTACCGCATCGCCGCGCCCGATGCCTGAAGCTGGAGAGTTGCCGCGGGCGGTGCGGCGGCGCGGACGCTACCGCCGCCGCCTGCGCAGCCGCATCATTCTGTCCTTCGTGCTGTTGGGCTTCGGCCTGACCGCACTGTTCGCGTTCGCCACGAATTGGGCGCGCGCGCGCGTGGAGAACCAGCTCGTCGAAGTGGTGATGAACCGCAACATCGACGAATACTCGCGCCGATATTTTTCCGAGCCGTCGAAGAATCCCGATCTGCAGGTGCAGCAGATGGTCGGGCGGGTGGTCAAGCGCGACGGCTTTGAGGCGCTCAAGCGCGAGGAGCCGGATTGGTACAGCTTCTCCGACGGCATCCACAACATGTTCGGGCGCGACGAGTCAGGCAAGCAGTTCTCCTACAAGCTCGCGGTACGCAAGACGCCGGACGTGTGGTTCTTCCTCGCCTACGACATGACCCAGACCATGCAGGGAGAGGTGCAACTCAATCGCACCCTGATCCTGTCGGTGCTGGTGTTCAGCGCGTTGTCGCTGGTGATCGGTTGGTGGTCGGCGTCGCGGGTGATGCGCCCGGTCTCCGATCTGGCCGCGCGGCTGCGCGCCTACCGCGGCAGCAGCGATCCCAAGCCGCTGGCGCCGCATTTCCCCGACGACGAAGTCGGGCAGCTGGCCGAAGCGCTGGACGACTATTCGGGCCGGCTCACCGAGGTGGTGCAGCGCGACCGCGAATTCAACGCCGACGTCAGCCACGAGCTGCGCACGCCGCTGGCGGTGATCCGCGGCGCCACCGAACTGCTGCTGACCCGTCCCAATCTCGACGACAAGGTGTTGCAGCGCCTGCAGCGCATCCAGCGCGCCGAACAACAATGCAGCGACCTGATCGGCTCGCTGCTGCTGCTGTCGCGCAACGAGCGCGGGCAGGGCAACAGCAACGTGGCCAAGGTCGCCGAGCAACTGATCGAATCGCACCGCGCGCAGCTCGGCGGCAAGCCGCTGCAACTGCTGCTGGAGGGCGAGCGCAACCTGACCATCGACGCGCCGGAGTCGGCGCTGTCGGTGGCGCTGGGCAACCTGATCGGCAACGCGGTCAAGTACACCCAGGAAGGCCAGGTGGTGGTGCGGGTGCTGAGCGATGCGGTGCAGGTGATCGACTCCGGCCCCGGCCTCAGCGCGGAAGACGCCGCCAAGCTGTTCCAGCGCGGCTACCGCGGCACCCACGCCGGACACTCGCAGGGCGGCGGCATCGGCCTGTCGATCGTCAGCCGCCTGTGCGATCTGTACGGCTGGCAGGTCAACGTGCGCCCGGGCGCGCCCAAGGGCGTGGTGGCGACGCTGTGGTTCAGGCCGGCGAGGGGCTGAGGTTCGCTTCGCAGGACCAGCCCGCGGCGCGGCGTGCTGGGGGGCTTGCTGCCGCCGCACTTGGTGCAGATACAACGAAGGACTCCGATTGGCCTTGGGTCATCAGCTCCGACGTTGTCCGAAGTCGTCTGGTACACCGCTTCGCTCGTCGCGACTGATGGCCCGAGGCCACCCGGAGTCGCTCCCACAAGGGCTCGCGGTCATCTGGCTGGGTGCACTGTGGGAGGGGCTTCAGCCCCGAGGCTCGCAAGGTCTGCCGATCGAAACGGCCTAAGCGGTCTTCGCCGCCGCCAATGCACGGTACTGCCGATCCAGCGCATCCGCCGCGTCCTGCAGCCGCCCGGCATCGCCGTCATTGACCACGACATCGTCGGCGATGGCCAGCCGTGCCGCGCGCGTGGCCTGCGCCGCGATCATCCGCTGCGCCAGCTCGGCGGTGATGCCGTCGCGCTGCATCAGGCGCGCATGTTGCGTCGCCTCGGGCGCATCGACCACCACGATCCGGTCCAGCCAGGGATACGCGGTGCGCGCGCCGACTTCGGTCAACAGCGGGATCGCCGCCACGGCATAGGGGCTGGCGGCCTCGCGGCACGCCTGCTGCATCAGCGTACGAATCGCCGGGTGCGTGATCGCTTCCAGGTCGCGGCGCGCCACTGGATCTTCGAAGATGCGCTGGCGCAGCGCGGCGCGATCGAGGCTGCCATCCTCGCGCAGGATCTGCGGGCCGAAACGGGCCACGATCTGCGTCAGTGCCGGATGCCCGGGCGCGACCACCGCGCGCGCGGCCACGTCGGCATCGGCCACGACGATGCCCTTGGCCTCGAAGCGGCGGCTCAGTTCGCTCTTGCCGGAGGCCACGCCGCCGGTCAGGCCGACGATGAAATCGCTCACGGTGCGGCTCCGCTCAGCGCAGCCCGGACCAGCGCATGTAGGTATCGATGATTTCCGTGCCCCAGAAGAACACGATCCAGCCGGCGATGGCCAGATACGGGCCGAACGGAATGGGCGTGGCCCGGTCGCGGCCCTTGGCCGCCAGCCAGATCGAGCCGAGCACCGCGCCGACCAGCGAGGAGATCAGGATGGTCGGCAGGATGCCTTTCAGCCCGCACCAGGCGCCGATGGCCGCCAGCAGCTTGAAGTCGCCATGGCCCATGCCTTCCTTGCCGGTGATCTGCTTGAACAGCCACCACACCGACCACAGCGACACATAGCCGACCGCCGCGCCGAGCAGCGCCGGCTTGGCCGGCATGTACAGATTGTCCATGCTGCCGACCAGGCCCAGCCACATCAGCGGCAAGGTCAGCTGATCCGGCAACAGGCGAGTGCGCAGGTCGATCCCCGACATCGCGACCAGGAAACAACTGAACACGATCGCGCCGAACCCCTGCCAACCGAAGCCGAAGCGCCAGACGCTGGCGACCACCAGCAGGCTGGTCAGCATCTCGACTAGCGGGTACTGAATCGAGATCGGTGCATGGCAATGCCGGCACTTGCCGCGCAGCGCCAACCAACTGAACAGCGGGATGTTCTCGTACCAGGACAGCTTGTGCTTGCAGTGCGGGCAGTGCGACGGCTCGACCACGATCCCGGGCGGCGGCGGATCGTAGATGTCCGGCAGCTCCAGGATCTCGCGCGAGTCGCGCTTCCACTGCCACTCCATGCGCTTGGGCAGGCGCAGGATCACCACGTTGAGGAAACTGCCTACCAGCAAGCCCAGCCCCGCCGCGGCGGGAAAGCCGAGGCCGGGGTGTTGATCGAGAAATGCCATTAATGCTTATCCAACGACGGAGGCCAGCTTGAAGATGGGCAGGTACATGCCGACGACCATGCCGCCGACGATGGTACCAATGAACACCATGATCAGCGGCTCGAGCAGGCTGCTCAACGCATCCACCGCATTGTTCACTTCCTGCTCGAAGTACTCGGCCACCTTGAACAGCATCGCATCCAGCGCACCGGCCTCTTCGCCGATGGCGGTCATCTGGATGACCATGTGCGGAAACAGGTTGGCCTGCTTCATCGCCATGTTGACCGGATAACCCACTGATACGTCATCGCGCATGCGTAGCACGGCTTTTTCGTACACACTGTTGCCGGTGGCGCCGGCAACGATGTCCAGGGCCTCTACCAACGGGACGCCCGCACGGAAGGTCACGCCCAGCGTCCGCGAAAAGCGCGCAATGGCGCTGTTGTGCATGATCTGGCCGATGATCGGTACCTTCAGGACCAACCGGTCCATGCCGTGCTGCATCGAGGGCGAGCGCTTGTAGGCGAAGATGAAGCCGCCAATCGTGCCAATCAGCAGGATCAGCAGGATCCACCAATAAGACACCATGAAGCGCGAGGCGGCCACGATCATCTGGGTAAACGCAGGCAACTCGGCGCCAAAGCCTTTGAATACATCCTCGAATTGCGGCACCACCCACACCAGCAGGATCGAACTGACCAGCAACGCGACCGCCATGACCATGGCCGGGTAGAACAAGGCTTTCTTGATCTTGCCCTTTAGCGCTTCGATGTTCTCCTTGTAGTTCGCTACCGTCTCCAGGACGGTTTCGAGCACGCCGGCGCCTTCGCCGGCCTTGACCAGATTGCGGTAGAGCTCGTCGAACTGGACCGGGTGCTTGCTGATCGCCTCATAAAGCGACGAGCCGCCCTCAATGTCGGTACGGACCTGATCCACCATCTTTTTCATGCGGGGGTTCTTATGCCCGCTGGCGATGATCTCCAGCGATCCCACGATGGGAACGCCCGACTTCATCATGGTCGCCATCTGGCGGCTGAAAAAGGCGATGTCCTTGGTGCTGATCTTGCTGCCGGCGGCGCCGAACAGGGGTTTGGGCTTGGGTTTGACCACCGACGGTGTGATGCCCTGGCGGCGGAGCTCGGCACGCAGCAGGTTGGCGTTCTTGGCGGCCTGCTCGCCCTTCATCTTGACGCCGCGCTTGTCCGTCCCCTCCCAGACGAACGGCACCTGCTGGCTGGTATTGCGCGCCACGGGCTCTTTGGGTACTGCGCTACGAGTTGCGGACATCAGGTGTGCTCCCCGTCCAGCCATCCCCAGGCGGACATACCAGCATGGTATCGGTTTCCGCGGCGTCTGGCACCCGCGGTCAACGGCCAGGGAGCGCGTCAGGGCGAGCAACGCCAGAAATCTGTCGAGGTGACGTTTAGCGTCACTTTGTGACCTATTCTGATAGTGGGGCTATCTCATCGCAAATCGCTTTCTCCCTTGTGCCTGACCTCGATGCAATGAGGCATCATGTGCTTCGGGGGAGCAAAGGGTGCGCGTGGGGAAGTTGGCACGCAGCCTGCTTGTATCACCCGCACGTGGCGCTCTGCCGCGCGGCGCTCGAGGGGTAGCAAGCTCCGCGGGCCGAGTGTCTGCCAACTTACACACCATCTCTAGGGGATTCACCAATGAAGAAGCAACAGGGCTTTACCCTGATCGAACTGATGATCGTGATTGCGATCATTGCCATTCTGGCCGCCATTGCACTGCCGATGTACCAGGATTATGTTGCCAAGTCACAGGTTTCGGCAGGCCTGGCCGAAATTACCCCTGGAAAGGTGCAGGCTGAAACCCGTATCGCTGAGGGTAAGGCGGTTACAACGACTCAGGCCGATGTTGGTCTGCAGGCCAGCACGAGTCGTTGTGGTATAGCCGTAAGCGTTGATCCGAGTGGCGCGGCTACGCTGACTTGTACGCTTAAGGGTAATGCTCAGATCAATGGTCAGACCATTCAATGGACGCGTGCGGCCGATACTGCCAATGGCACCACTGGTGTTTGGACCTGTACTACTGCTGTAGTGGAGAAGTTGCGTCCTGCAACTTGTGGTGCTGCAGCTACTAATTAATTGGTAGTGGTTGATGCAAAGGCCCGCCGCTGGCGGGTTTTTGTATTCTTGGAATAAGATTTTATAAAAAATGAAATAACGGGGCTAGAGGAAATATCCGTTTGAACTTTCCGTTCATGTAGCCGCCGCAAGCCCTCTTCTCTGCGAAAGGACGCTCTCAGCGACCGAGCGTTGCATCTCCATCGCGGACGCGCAGAGAGTCGCCTGACGTTCAAAGCCGCTGCGTCGCAACCAGATGCAGCAGAGCGAATAAAGGGTCCGGAAGCGAATAAAGGGTCGGGGAATAAAGGGGTCAGAGGAAATATTCGTTTGAATTTCCGATATAAAGGTTCCCGGTAAAGTGACGCAAAGGGTCCTGACGCAGAGGGTCCGGAGGAAATATCCGTTTGAACTTTCTGTTCAAGCAGGTTCCGACTTTCTCGGTCGCCCTGGCGGCCGGAGGTGCACCGGGCGATTCAGCGTTCGTGCTGCCATGGCTTGAAAGCGTGGATGGCCGAGGGCGCGTTCTTGTTGAAGATGAAGGCGAATGGCTTGCACCTCGTCATCAGCGATGCCTTGATACAGCCATTCGCGATAAGTGGCAGCTCGACGTGCCGGGTCGGCATCGAGCGCAAGATAGGAGGAGTGTGGCGAAAGGGCTGGGTCGGTCACAAGCCCAAGGCTGACACGCGTGCTGGACCAGCGGTAGTCCTCTGCCAAGGCAGTCATGGCGGCGCGCACGGGATTGAGTTCGATGTAGCGCTGGACCATCAACAGATAGCGCTCGGATTCGACGAGGCATGACCTGAAACGTCCTTCCCACAAGGTGCCGGTACGTCGGTGCTTGCGATTGAATGCCGGAACGTAGCGCTGCCCCACTTCGCGCATCGCGGCCGATAGCCGCCCAGGTGCCGGCGGCGTCAGCAGTAGATGCACATGGTTGGTCATTAGCGCATAGGCATGCAGGGCGATGTCATGTGCCTTCAACGCATCATCAAGGAGCGCGCGATAGCGCGCGTGGTCATCCTCGTCCAGGAACACTGCGCCGCGATTGACGCCACGCTGGGTGATGTGTAAGGGAAAGCCAGGTAGTTCGAGTCGGGGGCGACGCGGCATGGCAGAAGCTACAGACGGGGATGGCACATCGTGTGCCAAGGTCCTGCCTATGTCGTATAGGAGTTTGTCGCACGACCATGTCGAGAAACGCCGGCGATTTCAAACGGATATTTCCTCTGGCCCCTTTTGGGAGAGTCAGTCGGCATTGTCCGGTAACGCACTCCGGCAGGCTGCGATTCGCTGGCCCAGTATCGGCAGGTCGTGTCGGATGGTCTTCAGGACCACTTCGTAATCCACATGCTGGTAGCCGTGCGTCACGAAGTTGCGCATTTCGTAAGCCTGCACAAGCTGCAGCTCTGGGTGCGCGTTGGCGAAGTCCGGAAAGCGTTGCAGGATGTGCTTGCTGGCTTCGCCGATGATCTCGAAATTGCGTACCACGGCATCCTGCACCAGATCGCTGGCGAGGAAGTCGTCGTCCTGCATGTCTTTGACGTATTTCTCGATCCGCGCTACGGCATTGAGAATATCGCCAAGGTAGTGGCGAAGTCGGCGTTCCGGGTGCTTCATACGGGAACCGCTTGCGCAACGACCTCGGCACGAAAGCCTTCCGGCAGGGACTTCGGGGTCATTACATCGACCTGCACGCCAAGCAGCTGCAACAATTCGTGCCGGATCGCACCGATGTCGAACAGGCTGGTTTCCGGCGTCGGGTCGATCAGCAGATCCAGATCGCTGTCTTCGCTGTCCTGGCCATGCGCCACCGACCCGAACACGCGCGGATTGCCGGCATTGTGGGCGGCCACGATGCGACGAATCGCTTCTCGATGGGTTTCCAATGCCAAGGACGGTTTCATGGTAAAGCCTCGTTCGCTGCCGCTGGGTCAGAATAACCGAAGTAGGCGGAATTTCGACCGGCTGTAGTGTAGTCAGTCTTGGTCGTCGTCTTCATGGTTGCCGAGCGCGTATCGAACGTTGGACCTGCCTCCCGAGGTTGCCGTTCCCGCGGGACGTGCGGGAACGACCGATGCGTTATTCTTGCCCAGGTAGCCTAGGGGGCCATGATGAACGCTCTGACATCCGCCAATCTCGTCGGCATCACCGGCATCGCGCGCCGCCTGGTCCAGGATGGCGCCTTGGAAGAGACGGTCGCGCGGACCGCGATGGCGCATGCCGCCGAGGCCAAGATCCCGCTGCCGCAGTGGTTCTCCGAGAAGAAGCTGGTCACCGCGGCGCAGCTGGCGGCCGCCAATGCGGTCGAGTTCGGCATGCCGCTGCTGGACGTGTCGGTGTTCGATGCCAACCAGAGCGCGATCAAGCTGGTCAGCGAGGAGTTGCTGCAGAAGCATCAGGTGTTGCCGCTGTTCAAGCGCGGTAACCGGCTGTTTGTGGGGGTCAGCAATCCGACCCAGACCCGGGCGCTGGACGACATCAAGTTCCATACCAATCTGACGGTCGAGCCGATCCTGGTCGACGAGGACCAGATCCGGCGCACGTTGGAGCAGTGGCAGGCGAGCAACGATGCGATCGGCAACAGCCTGGGCGGCGACGACGAAGGCATGGACAACCTCGAGGTCGGTGCCGGCGACGAGGACATGGGCGGCGGCGGCGATACCGGCGTCGATGCCAAGGGCGACGATACGCCGGTGGTCAAGTTCGTGAACAAGATGCTGGTCGATGCGATCCGCCGCGGCGCTTCGGACATCCATTTCGAGCCGTACGAGGACGATTACCGGGTGCGCCTGCGCATCGACGGCCTGCTCAAGAGCGTGGCCAAGGCGCCGATCAAGCTCAATCAGCGCATCGCCGCGCGGCTGAAGGTGATGTCGCAGCTGGACATCGCCGAGAAGCGCGTGCCGCAGGATGGGCGCATCAAGCTCAACCTGTCCAAGAGCAAGCAGATCGACTTCCGCGTCAGCACGCTGCCGACGCTGTTCGGCGAGAAGATCGTGCTGCGTATCCTCGACGGCAGTGCGGCCAGGCTGGGCATCGACAAGCTCGGCTACGAGCCGGAGCAGCAAAAGCTCTTTCTGGATGCGATCCACAAGCCCTACGGCATGGTGCTGGTGACCGGCCCGACCGGTTCGGGCAAGACGGTGTCGCTGTACACCGCGCTGGGCATCCTCAACGACGATACCCGCAACATCTCCACCGCCGAAGATCCGGTGGAAATCCGCCTGCCCGGGGTCAACCAGGTGCAGCAGAACAACAAGCGCGGCATGACGTTCGCCGTGGCGCTGCGCTCGTTCCTGCGCCAGGATCCGGACATCATCATGGTTGGCGAAATCCGCGACCTGGAGACGGCGGAGATCGCGATCAAGGCGGCGCAGACCGGCCACATGGTGCTGTCCACGCTGCATACCAACGATGCGCCGCAGACCATCGCGCGTCTGATGAACATGGGCATCGCGCCGTACAACATCACCAGTTCGGTGACCTTGGTGATCGCGCAGCGCCTGGCGCGGCGGCTGTGCAACAACTGCAAGCGCCCGACCCAGCTACCGAACAATGCGCTGTTGGCGGAGGGATTCAGCGAGGCCGAGGTCGCCGCCGGCATCCAGTTGTACGAGGCGGTGGGCTGCGACGAGTGCACCGAGGGCTACAAGGGCCGCACCGGCATCTATCAGGTGATGCCGATGAACGACGAGATCGCGGCCATCGTATTGCAGGGCGGCAATGCGATGGACATCGCCGATGCGGCGCAGAAGATCGGGGTCAAGGACTTGCGCCAGTCGGCGCTGATCAAGGCGCGCGCCGGCATCACCAGCCTGGCCGAGATCAATCGCGTGACCAAGGATTGATGGGGCTGGAATCCGGCATGTCGTCGCTCAATGCGTGATGGCGGCCTTGGCCGTCAGCTCGATCCCGAGTGCCTTCATCACGGCCAGGGTGGTGCGCAGCGTCGGATTTCCGTCCTCGCTGAAGGAGCGGTAGAGCTGCTCCCGGGAAAGGCCGGTTTGCCGCGCGATCTGGGTCATGCCCTTGGCACGGGCGACGATGCCGAGTGCATGGGCGATGAAGCCGGGGTCGTTGGTCGCAAAGGCGCCCGCCATGAAATCGGCAATCGCCTGGTCGGAGTTCAGATCCTCCGCCGGATCGTAGGTGGTCAGGTTTTCGGTCATGGTCATTCGCTCCATTCATCGGCAAGGCGTTTGGCGGTCTTGATGTCCTTCGCTTGCGTGCTTTTGTCGCCGCCGCAGAGCAGGACGACGATCGTGTTGCCGCGCCGCTGGAAATACACCCGATATCCGGGGCCGTAGTGGATACGCAGCTCGCTGATGCCTTGCCCAACCGGTTCCGTATCGCCGGCATGACCATAGGCAAGTCGGGTCAAGCGCAAGGCAATCGCGGTGCGAGCGCGCTCGTCCTTCAGCTTCGTGCGCCACTTGCGGAACGTCTCGGTCTGCTTGAGTTCGATCACTGCTCGAGTGTAGTCTAAAAAGCACACTGCTGCCAGGCATCACCAGCCTGGCCGAGATCAATCGCATTACCAAGGACCGAAAGCCGAGAATGGGGAATCGGGACTGGGGAATGGGAGAAGCGCAGGCAGGCTTTTCCGATTCTCCATTCCCCATTCTCCATTCCCGGCTTCTCTACTCCATCCCCAACTTCTTGAGCTTGTAGCGCAGCGCGCGGAAGGTGATGCCGAGCTGCGCCGCGGTGCGGGTCTTGTTCCAGCGGTTCTCTTCCAGCGCCTTCTGGATCGCGGCGCGTTCGAGCTGCTCGATGTAGGTGGGCAGGGCGGAGGAGGTGGGGTCGATGTCGACCACGCCGGGCGGCAGCGCGGGGGCGGCTTCGGCCGCGGCGCGGGCGCTGTTGCCGGGCTGCGGCAGGTGCAGGTCGGCGGCGCTGATCTGGTCGTCTTCGGCCATCGCCAGGGCGCGCTCGAGGATGTTCTCCAGTTCGCGCACGTTGCCGGGGAAGGCGTAGCGGTTCAGCGCGTCCAATGCCGATGGCGACAATAGCGGGGTGACCCGGCCATGGCTCTTGGCCAGCCGCGCCAGGATCGCCGCGGCCAGTTGCGGCAGGTCGCCGCCGCGCTCGCGCAGCGGCGGCACGCGCAGTTCGATCACGTTGATGCGGTAGTACAGGTCGTGGCGGAAGCGGCCGTCGGCGACCAGGTCGGCCAGGTCCTTGTGCGTGGCCGACAGGATGCGCACGTCGGTCGGCACTTCGCTCGCGGCGCCGACCGGGCGCACCGATTTCTCCTGGATCGCGCGCAGCAGCTTGACCTGCATCGGCAGCGGCAGCTCGGCGACTTCGTCCAGGAACAGGGTGCCGCCGTGCGCGGCCTGGAACAGGCCGGCCTGGTCGGCATGCGCGCCGGTGAAGCTGCCCTTCTTGTGGCCGAAGAACTCGCTTTCCATCAGTTCGGCCGGGATCGCGCCGCAGTTGACCGGCACGAACGGCCCGGCCGCGCGCGCGCCCTGTTCGTGGATGGTGCGCGCGACCAGCTCCTTGCCGACGCCGGACTCGCCGAGGATGTAGACCGGCGCCTGGCTGCGCGCGACCTTGGCGATGGTGGCGCGCAGCACGTCCATCGCCGCCGAGGCGCCGAGCAGGCGGCTGGCCTGTTCCGGCGGCGCCGCCGGCGGTGCGGCGCGCTCGCTGTTGTTGAGTTCCAGCGCGTGCCTGACCAGGCCGCGCAGCACGTGGATGTCCACCGGCTTGCTGACGAAGTCGAAGGCGCCGGCCTTCAGCGCTTCCACCGCCAGGTCCACGCTGCCGAAGGCGGTGATCATCGCCACCGGCGTGCGCGGGTAGTGGCGGGCGATCTCGCTGACCAGCTCGATGCCGTTGCCGTCGGGCAGGCGCATGTCGGTGATGCACAGGTCGTAGGGGTTGCTGGCCAGCAGTTCGCGGGCCTCGGCGAGGTTGGCGGCAGTGCTGATGCGCAGCCCCATCCTGCCCAGGGTCAGCACCAGCAGTTCGCGGATGTCGCGCTCGTCGTCGACGACCAGGGCGCTTCGGGTTTCGTTCATGTGCGGAAAAGATAGCCCAGGTGGGGGAGGGTGGCGCCAAATTATCGACGCGGCAGGGTCGGGGCGGCGGCGGTCTCAAGCCGAGAGCATGGTGTGCGGGCCGGGCAGGACCACCCGGAAGCAGGCGCCGCCAGCGGGCACCGGCACGTATTCCAGCCGCGCCTGGTTGGCCCGGCACAGCTCGCGGGCGATGTACAGGCCCAGTCCGGTGCCGTGCTCGGAGGTGGTGAAGAACGGGCGGAACAGCTGCGCGGCCACTGCCTCGGGAATGCCGGGGCCGCGGTCCATCACGTCGACGATGGCGTTGCGCTCCTGCACCGCCACGCGCAGCCGCACCCGCGCCGGTTCCTCCATCACCCGGCCGTACTTGAGCGCGTTGTGCACCAGCGCGCTGAGGATCTGGTGCAGGTGCTTGGGATCGACCAGCGCGTGCACCGGCTGCGGCGCGCCGATGGCCTCCAGGCTGTCGGTCTCGATCGACAGGGTCTGCTGGTATTCCAGCACGAAGCGGCGCACGAACACGCCCAGGTCCAGGTTCTCCGGATTGGAGCGCTCGCGCCGCGCCAGCCCCAGCACGCTCTCGACGATGCCGTTGGTGCGCTGGCATTGCATGTGGATGATCTGCAGCAGGCGGCGGTCGGCATCGCCGATCGCCGGCGACTCCTCGAGCAGCTGCGAGGCGTAGCTGATCGCGGCCAGCGGGTTGCGGATCTCGTGCGCCAGGCTGGCCGAGAAGCGGCCCAGCGCCGACAGGGTTAGCGACTCGGCGCGCCGCGACACCACGGTCGCATCGTCCAGGAACACCAGGGTCAGGTCCTCTTCCATCAGCAACCGGGCAAAGCGCGGCTGCACCTCCGGCTGGTCCGGCGACAGCTGCAGCGGCGTCTCTTCCTGGTTCCAGCCGTTGCGCCAGCGCTGCAGCCGCCGGCCCAGTTCCGGTGCGGCGCTGAGCAGCTCCAGGCGGCCGCTGGCGCTGTTGCCGTCGGCGTCGCCGAGCAGCGCCGAGGCCGCCTCGTTGGCCAGGGTGACGCGGTTCTGCGCATTCACCACCAACACCCCGGTGCGCATGCGGCGGATGATCAGCTCGTTGATTTCGTAGAGATTCGCCACTTCGGCGCCGCGCCGCTCGGCCAGCGTCTGGCTGCTGCGCGCGCGTTGCCCGATCTGATAGCAGATGTAGGCGACCGCCAGGTAGCTGGTGGCGAACATCGCCAGTTCGGCCAGGCTGCGGGTGCTCTCGCCGCCGTCCAGCGAGGTCCACAGGTATTCCAGCAGCGTCGCCGCGGCCGCGGTCAGGGCGACGCCGAAGCCGTAGCGCAGCGGCAGCAGCATCGCCGCGGCGGCGACGTTGAACAGCAGCATCATCGCGATGCCGGCGCTGGCCGCCGGCAGCGCGTGCGCGGCCAGGGTGGCCGCGGCGATGTCCGCGGCCGCGCTGAAGAACACGATCGGGGTCAGGTGGCGTTCGTTGCGGCCCCACAGCAGCAGCAGCAGCGCCACCAGCAGGTAGGCGCCGGCCAGCCCGACCGCCAGTTGCGGGAAGCGCGGTGCGCCGACCAGCACGCTCAACGGGCTGAACACCAGCGCCGCGATCAGCCCGGCCACCAGCACCCGGTACAGCGCGAAGAAATACAGCTCGCGGCGGGGGATGGACTCGATGCGGTCGATGAGCGAGGCGCTTGTGGGCAAGCCGGACTCCAGCCAGGCGGCAGACGGCGCGAGTATAGGCGCCGGGTCGGCGAATGCGATGGCGGGTGCGCGATCGGGGGGCGCTGGCAGCGGTCCGGCGGCGCCGTTTCGCGGGCGCCGAACCGGCGCTTTTGCGCCGCTGCCCCGGGTCGGCGACAATGTGCGCCCCGTCCACATCGTCGCGGCCGCCAGCTCAGGGCCGGATCGCTGCGGAACGGTCGTTCCTCTTCCCCACGGTGACGCATGAATTTCCACGAATACCAGGCGAAACAACTGTTTGCCGACTACGGCATCCCGGTCCCGGCCGGACGCGTCGCGTCCACGCCCGAAGACGCCGTCGAAGCGGCCAATGCCCTGGGCAATGGCCCCTGGATGGTCAAGGCTCAGATCCATGCGGGCGGCCGCGGCAAGGCCGGCGGCGTGAAGTTCTGCAAGACCACCGACGACGTCAAGGCCGCTGCGGCCAAGATGCTCGGCACCTCGATGGAAACCTACCAGTCCGCCGGCGTGGCCCTGCCGATCGGCCTGGTGCTGGTCACCGAGGCCGGCGAGATCGCCAAGGAACTGTACCTGTCGGTGCTGGTGGACCGCGGCACCCAGTCGATCACCTATATCGCCTCGTCGGAAGGCGGCGTGGACATCGAGCAGGTCGCCGCCGAGACCCCCGAGAAGATCCAGACCCTCAACGTCGACTTCGTCGAAGGCCTGCAGCCCTACCAGGCGCGCGAGATCGGCTTCAAGCTCGGCCTGACCGCCAAGCAGGCCAACCAGCTGGCCAAGATCATGGGCGGCCTGTACACCCTGTTCAACGAAAAGGACCTGGCGCTGGTCGAACTGAACCCGCTGGCGATCCTGGACAGCGGCGACCTGTACGCGCTCGACGGCAAGGTCAACTCCGACGACAACGCCACCTTCCGCCACAAGGATCTGGCCGCCATGCGCGACAAGACCCAGGAAGACGAGGCCGAAGTGCGCGCCAGCGAGTACGACCTGAACTACGTGACCATGGACGGCAACATCGGCTGCATGGTCAACGGCGCCGGTCTGGCCATGGCCACCATGGACGTGATCGCGCTCAACGGCGGTGCGCCGGCCAACTTCCTGGATGTCGGCGGCGGCGCCACCAAGGAGCGCGTGACCGAGGCGTTCAAGCTGATCCTGTCCTCGGACAAGGTCAAGGCGATCTTCGTCAACATCTTCGGCGGCATCGTCCGCTGCGACATGATCGCCGAGGGCATCATCGCCGCGGTCAAGGAAGTGGACGTCAAGGTGCCGGTGGTGGTGCGTCTGGAAGGCACCAACGTCGAAGCGGGCAAGAAGCTGCTGGCCGAATCCGGCCTGGCCATCACCCCGGCCGACGACATCAACGATGGCGCCAAGAAGGCCGTCGCGGCTGTCGCTGCCTGACGCATTCCTGGTTCGGGACGAAGCCATCTTGCCCCCTTGAGTCAAGGGGGCGGCAGCGCCGCGCAGCGGCGTTGCGGGGGTTGTGGAAGTACGCCTGAGCGGCGTTTCGCATCGCGAAATGCCGCGTCGTTCCGAAGCCGACCAAATAGCAGAACTCTCAAGGACTCAAACGAATGTCTGTTTTGATCAACAAGAATACGAAGGTCATCGTGCAGGGCTTCACCGGCCAGCAGGGCACTTTCCACGCGACCCAGATGGTCGAGTACGGCACCCGCGTGGTCGGCGGCGTGACCCCGGGCAAGGGCGGCACCACCCACATCAACCTGCCGGTGTTCAACACCGTGCGCGAAGCGGTCGACGCCACCGGCGCCGATGCGTCGGTGATCTACGTGCCGCCGCCGTTCGCGGCCGACGCGATCCTGGAAGCGGCCGCGGCCGGCATCAAGGTCATCGTCTGCATCACCGAAGGCATCCCGGTGCTGGACATGCTGCGGGTCAAGAACGTGCTGAAGTCGCACCCGGACGTGACCCTGATCGGGCCGAACTGCCCCGGCGTGATCACCCCGGACGAGTGCAAGATCGGCATCATGCCGGGCCACATCCACATGCCGGGCAAGATCGGCATCGTGTCGCGCTCGGGCACCCTGACCTATGAAGCGGTCAAGCAGACCACCGCGGCCGGCCTGGGCCAGTCCACCGTCATCGGCATCGGCGGCGACCCGATCAACGGCCTGAACTTCGTCGACTGCCTCAAGCTGTTCAACGCAGACCCGCAGACCCAGGGCATCATCATGGTCGGCGAGATCGGCGGCGACGCCGAGGAAGCCGGTGCCGAGTACATCAAGGCCCACGTCAAGAAGCCGGTCGTCGGCTTCATCGCCGGCGCCTCGGCCCCTCCGGGCAAGCGCATGGGCCACGCCGGTGCGATCGCTTCGGGCGGTTCGGGCACCGCTGCCGGCAAGTTCGCGGCGATGGAAGCCGCTGGCGTCAAGACCGTCCGTTCGCCGGGCGACCTGGGCGCGGCGATCGCTTCGCTGGTGAAGTAAGCGACACGGCGGTTGCGACATGCGGCGCTCAGGTGCCGCATGCCGGCGGCCGTTCGCTGGCGGCAATACCGGTCAGCGTCGAACTGGGCCTCGCGAAAGCGGGGCCTGGTTTTTTTGTGCCGGCGTTTTTCGGTGGCGCAGCGTTTGGCGGGGGGGCGCCACTGCTGTCAGTTGGGCAGGGGCTTCGCCCCCGTACCCTCACCCCACCCCTCTCTCCCACGGGACTTCCTTCGGTCGCCGGGGGGAGAGGGGCTTGAGGCTGCAGACATTTGCGAGTGGTGTGCGGCGGCTGCACTTGGCGGTATGTGTCCGCGCACCGGTCGTCCCTAAGGGACCGCCATTGGTCACTGCCGTGGCCGCCGCCGTCCCTTGGCCGCGGCGGGCGGATGGGCGCTACGCATACTTGCCGCTCCTTCAAGCGATGACAGGAGCGGCACCGGTGGGCAGCAGATGGCGGGCAGCGATGTGTGGTGCGGGACTGGCGTTCGGCGTCGGCGGGATCTGCGCGGCGGCGCCGGGCGACTGGTCCAGCTATGCCGGTGCGCCCGGCGGCGGCCAGCATTCGCCGCTGACCCAGATCACCCCGGACAACGTGGGACGGCTGCGCATCGCCTGGTCGTTCCGGACCGGCGAACTCGGCGCGGGCCTGCCGGATCCGGAACGGCGCCGCTTCGAAGCCAACCCGCTGGTGCTGGGCGGGCGCATGTATCTGGTCACCGGCACCGGCATCGCCTTCGCGCTGGATGCGGCCAGCGGCCGCGAACTGTGGTCGTTCGACGCCAAGGTGTCGCGCGGCAAGCACTACAGCGATCCGGCCTCGCGCGGGGTGAGTTTCTGGCGCGACGCGCAGGCCGCCGCAGGCGCGTGCCGCGAACGCATCGTGTTCGGCACCCTGGATGCGCGGCTGATCGCGCTGGACGCCGCCGACGGCCGGCCCTGCGCCGGGTTCGGCACGGCCGGCACGATCGACCTGCACGCCGGGATCGACGTGCACGACAGGCCCAGCGATGCCTGGGCCAACTATGCGGTGACCTCGCCGCCGGTGGTGGCCGGCGATGTGCTGGTGGTGGGCAGCTCGATCGGCGACAACCGCGGGCATGCGCTGGAGCAGGGCGTGGTGCGCGGCTACGACGCGCGCAGCGGCCGCGCGCTGTGGCGCTGGGATCCGGTGCCGCGCGATCCGGCCGCCGCGGCCGCGGCCGGCTGGCAGCCGGACCAGGCCGCCACGGTCGGCGGCGGCAACGCCTGGGCGCCGCTGGCGGTGGATCCGGCGCTGGGGCTGGTCTACGTACCGACCGGCTCGGCCAGTCCCGACTACTACGGCGGCGAACGGCTCGGCGACAACCGCGATGCGAATTCGCTGGTGGCGCTGGACCTGCACAGCGGCCGCCGGGTGTGGGCGCAGCAACTGGTGCATCACGATCTGTGGGACTACGACCTGGCCTCGCAGCCGGTGCTGGCGACGCTGCAGACCGCGCAGGGTCCGCGCGAGGCGGTGCTGCAGGCGACCAAGACCGGCTTCCTGTTCGCCTTCGACCGCCGCGACGGCAGCCCGGTGTTCCCGATCAGCGAAGTGCCGGTGCCGGCCTCCGATGTGCCTGGCGAGCGCATCTCGCCGACCCAGCCGATGCCCGAGCCGGCGCTGCGCCTGGCCCGGCATACGCCGCTGAGCGCGGCCGACGCCTGGGGGCCGACGCCGGGCGCGCGTCGCGAGTGCGCCGCGCTGATCGCCGGGTTGCGTTCGGAAGGCCTGTTCACCCCGCCCAGCGTGCGCGGCACGATCGCGCTGCCGGGCTGGGCCGGCGGCGTGAACTGGGGCGGCATCGCGGTGGACCCGCAGCGCCAGCTGGCGATCATGCCGGTGTCGGACCTGCCGATGCAGGTGGCGCTGATCCCGCGCGCGCAGTTCCGCGATAGCGACCACGCGCGCCATCCCGACCAGCAGTTCAACGACATGCAAGGCACGCCGTACTACATGCGCCGCGGCATGCTGGCCTCGTCCGGCGGCATTCCCTGCGTCAAGCCGGCGTGGGGGCGGCTGGTGGCGGTGGACCTGCGCACGCGCAAGATCGCCTGGGAACGCCCGCTCGGCACGCTGGAAGAGCGGCTGCCGTGGCTGCCGCTGGACGTGGGCACGCCGCTGCTCGGTGGCGCGGTGACCACCGCCAGCGGGTTGACCTTCATCGCTGCGGCCGCCGATTCGCGCTTGCGCGCGCTCGACAGCGCCAGCGGCAAGACCCTGTGGGACGTAAAGCTGCCGGCCGGCGGTCAGGCCACGCCGTCGGTCTATGCGGTGGACGGCAAGCAGTACGTGGTGATCGCCGCCGGCGGCCGCGAGGGCATGGGGACGATGGGCGATTACGTGGTGGCCTATACGCTCGACGGCGAGGGCAAGGAGGTGGTGTTCCAGCATGGCGTGGCCGCGCGCATGGCGACCCTGGGCGGCGTCGCGCTGGGGCTGCTCGCGGGCGTGGTGACGCTGTGGCGGCGCTGGCGCCGGCGGCGTCGTGCGCGGGCTGGCAGTCGCGGCAACGGCTGAGGCGATGCGCGACATGCCGTTGCTTGTGGGAGCGACTTCAGTCGCGACGCGCGGTCGGTCGGCGGCCGGCTTCGGAACCTGTCGGGACTGAAGTCCCTCCAGCGCATCCAGCCGGTGGGCGGCGCAGCGTGAGGTGGCTGAGCCGGGTCGCCGGCCGCGGTGCGGCGCTACACTGCGCTTTACCGTCGTGCGCATGTGCCGGCTCCGCTGCTGCTGCTGGCGCCGCGCGGTCGGCGCGGCCGCGCATCCGCGCGGCCGTGGCGCGTCTTCCCCCTCCCGCTTCTGCAAGGTTGTCCATGTCTTCTTCCCTTCGCATCGCCATGGCCCAGTTCGATTTTCCGGTCGGCGCCGTGGCCCGGAACACCGATCGCATCCTCGCGATGATCGACGAGGCGCGCGACGAGTACGGCGCCGACATCGTGCTGTTCCCGGAGCTGGCGGTCAGCGGCTATCCGCCGGAGGACCTGTTGCTGCGGCCCGGCTTCCTCGCCGATTGCGAACTGGCGGTGCAGCGCATCGCGGTGCGCGTGCACGGCATCGTCGCGGTGGTCGGCTGGCCGCAGAGCGCCGGCAGCGTGGTCTACAACGCGGCCAGCGTGCTGCGCGGCGGGCAGATCGAAACCACCTACCGCAAGCGCGAACTGCCCAACTACGCGGTGTTCGACGAGCGCCGCTATTTCGATGTCGATCCGGACGGCGGCAGTTGCGTGTTCGAGGTCAAGGGCACCCCGGTCGGCCTGGTGATCTGCGAGGACCTGTGGTTCCCCGAGCCGCTGGCCGATACCGCGCGCCACGGCGCCGAACTGGTGCTGGTGCCCAACGCCTCGCCGTTCGAGCGCGGCAAGCACGCGCAGCGCGACGCGCTGCTGGCCGAGCGTACCCGCGAGACCGGCGTGGCGCTGGCCTATCTCAACGTCGTCGGCGGCCAGGACGCGCTGGTGTTCGACGGCGCCTCGGTGGTCGCCGACGGCGACGGCAGCGTGCATCCGGCCGCGGCGGCGTTCACCGACCAATGGCTGGTGGTGGACTACGCGACGCAGACCCGTGCGTTCACCCCGTTGCGCTGGATCGACGACGGCGACGAGAGCATGGACGCGCTGGCCTGGCGCGCGGTGGTGCGCGGGCTGCGCGACTACTGCGGCAAGAACCGGTTTTCCAAGGTGTGGCTGGGCCTGTCCGGCGGCATCGATTCGGCGCTGGTGCTGGCGATGGCGGTGGACGCACTGGGCGCAGACAACGTCACCGCGGTGCGGCTGCCGTCGCGCTACACCGCCGAGATGTCCAACGACCTGGCGGCCGAGCAGTGCCACGCGCTGGGCGTGACGCTGGAGACGGTGGCGATCGAGCCGGCGTTCGAGGGCCTGCTGCAGGCGCTCGGTCCGTTGTTCGAGGGCACCCAGGCCGACGTGACCGAAGAAAACCTGCAGTCGCGCAGCCGCGGCGTGATCCTGATGGCGTTGGCCAACAAGTTCGGCGGGCTGCTGCTGACCACCGGCAACAAGAGCGAGTACGCGGTCGGCTACGCCACCATCTATGGCGACATGTGCGGCGGCTATGCGCCGCTGAAGGACCTGTACAAGACCGAGGTGTTCGGGCTGGCGAAATGGCGCAACACGGTCGGCGGCGCGCCGGTGATCCCGCCGGCGGTGATCGCGCGGCCGCCGTCGGCGGAGCTGCGCGCCAACCAGACCGACCAGGATTCGCTGCCGCCCTACGATGTGCTCGACGGCATCCTGTACCGCTACGTCGACCAGGAGGAATCGCGCGACGAGATCGTCGCCGCCGGCTACGCCGCGGAGGTGGTCGATCACGTGGTGCGGCTGGTGCGCATCACCGAATGGAAGCGGCATCAGGCCGCGCCGGGACCGAAGGTGTCGCGCCGCGCGTTCGGCCGCGAGCGGCGTTATCCGATCACCAATGGGTATCAGGCGTAGGCGCATGGTGCGCCGCGCCTGAGACGGTTGCGTTTCGGGATCTGCGGGATCCCGGCGCTGTCACGATAGCGGCGCGTGCTTTTCCGGGTCCCCGATCCCCGGTCCCGGGTCCCGACTCTGCAACAGCCGCAATCCAAACGCATCGCCCTGCGCGTTCCAGCCGTGGCTGACCCGCAGGCCGGCGGCCGCGGCCATCTCGCCGAAGCTCTGGTCGCTGTACTTGTGGCTGTATTCGACCTGCATCGCTTCGCCGGCGGCGAAGTCGAAGCGGTGTCCGGCCACGCGCACCTGCTGCGCGCGCTGGCTGACCAGGAAGGTCTCGATGCGCTGGCGTTCGCGCACATACTCCGCGCGGTGACGGAACTGTGCCAGGTCGAAATCGCTGCCGATCTCGCGGTTGAGGCGGCGCAGCAGGTTCACGGTGAACTCGGCGGTGATCCCGGCCGCATCGTTGTAGGCCGCTTCCAGCATTGCAGGGTCCTTGTCCAGATCGATGCCGATCAGCGCGCAGCCGTCGTGGCGCATGGTCTGGCGCATCGAGCGCAGCAGCTGGATGCCGTCGTCGCGGGTGAAGTTGCCGAGCGTGGAGCCGGGAAAGAACACCAGGGTGCGGCGCGCGCTGCGCTGCGGTGCCGGCAGCGCCACCGGGGTGGTGAAGTCGGCGCAGACCGGCAGCATCTGGATGCGCGGGAAGCGCTCGGCCAGGCGCGCGGTGCTGGACATCAGCATGTCGCGCGAGATCTCGATCGGGGTGTAGGCCACCGGCTCGCGCAGGCCTTCCAGCAGCAATTCGGTCTTGCGCCCGCTGCCGCTGCCCAGTTCCACCACGTGCGCGCCGCTGCCCACCGCCTGCGCGATCGACGGCATCCGCGCTTCCAGCAGATCCAGCTCGGTGCGGGTCAGGTAGTACTCGGGCTGGCGGGTGATCGCTTCGAACAGGCGCGAGCCTTCGGCGTCGTAGAAATACTTGGACGGCAGCTGCTTGGGACGGCGCGACAGGCCGGCGATCGCATCGGCGGCGATGTCGTCCGGCTGCGGGTGCAGGTCGGTGAGCGCGGCTTCGGTCAGGGCGCGGGCGGTCGCGGCATTCATGCGGGATCCTTGGCCAGGCGCACGCCGGCGAATTGCCAGCGCGCATCGGAGGGGAAAAAGTTGCGATAGCTGGCGCGGATATGGTCGTGCGGCGTGGCGCAGCTGCCGCCGCGCAACACCCACTGCGCGTTCATGAACTTGCCGTTGTATTCGCCCAGCGCGCCCGCCCACGGGCGGAAGCCGGGATAGGCCAGATAGGCGCTGCCGGTCCATTCCCAGACATCGCCGAACAACTGCTGCAGGCCGGCTTCGCCCTGCGCGGCCGAGTGCGGATGCAGCGCATCGGCCTCGACGAAGTTGCCGGCGATGGCCACGCCGGTGGCGGCCTGTTCCCATTCGGCCTCGGTCGGCAGCCGCGCGCCGGCCCAGCGCGCATAGGCGTCGGCCTCGAACAGGCTGAGATGGCAGACTGGCGCATGCGGATCGCGCTCGCGCCAGCCGCCCAGGGTGAACTCGCGCACGCCATCGGCATGCCAGTACAGCGGCCGCTGCCACGCCTCGGCGTTGCGCCGCGCCCAGCCGTCGCTGAGCCACAGGGCGACGTTGCGGTAGCCGCCGTCGGCGACGAATGCGGCGTATTCGGCGTTGCTCACCGGTCGGCTGGCCAACGCATGCGCCGGCACCAGCACGCGGTGCCGCGGCGATTCGTTGTCGTAGGCGAACGCCGCATGCGCCGGCCAGCCGGGGGCGCCGATCTCGCACAGTTGCTCGTCGCGCTGGATCCAGCGCAGCGCAGTGGCCGGCGCATGCACCGCGGCAAGATCGTGGCGATACGCCGGGGCCAGTGGATTGCTCCAGAACGCGTGCTTGATGTCGGTCAGCAGCAGCTCCTGGTGCTGCTGCTCGTGGTGCAGGCCCAGTTCCAGCACCTGCAGCGTCTGCGCCGACAGCGCGCCGGCCTGCAGCCGCGCCAGCACCCGTGCCTCGACCTCGCCGCGGTAGTCGCGCACCTGCGCCATGGACGGGCGCGACAGCACGCCGCGGCGCGGCCGCGCATGCATCGGGCCGACGCTCTGGTAGTAGCTGTTGAACAGATAGTCCCACTGCGGATCGACCGCGCGGTAGTCGTCGTCGGCGCCCAGCACGAAGCGTTCGAAGAACCAGGTGGTATGCGCCAGATGCCATTTCGCAGGACTGGCATCGTCCATGCTCTGCACCATCGCGTCTTCCTCGCTCAGCGGCGCGGCGAGCAGGCCGGTGCGCTGGCGCACGCTGCCGAACCGTGCCGCCAGCGGCATGGCGGACGCTGCGGGCGAGGGGGATGCCGCCGGAGAGGTCGCTTGCATCCGGCAAGCTTAGGGGAAGACCGTGAATATGCCGTCACGTGCGTCGAAGGATGACGCCAGCCTGTCGCGCGCGGCCGTCCCATTCTGTATGGACGGCATGGCGGCATGCGCTCCGACGCAATCAGCTTCGCGAAAGCGGTCACCGATTCGGCCGGCTGAACCGGTGAGGCGTGCCGATAGGCTAGGGCATCGCAGAAACGCGGCGACCATCGCGCGCACAATGGCCGCTCTTGCCAGCGATGTGAGGCCGCCTGTGCCACTGGACACCGCACTGGAGGCGTTGTTGCCGGAAATCCACGCGCGCCGCGCCGAGTTCGCCGCGCAGGCCTGCCTGTCGCAGGACATCGTGGAGAAGCTGCGTGGGGTGGGCGTGTACCGCGCGCTGGTGCCACGCAACATGGGCGGCGACGAGCTTGGCCCTGCGGATTTCTGCAAGCTGGTCGAACGCATCAGCCAGGCCGATGGGTCCACCGGTTGGGTCGCCAGTTTCGGGGTGTCGGTAAAATACCTGGCCGCGTTGCCGCTGGAAACCCTGCAGCGGATCTACGCCGACGGCCCGGACGTGGTGTTCGCCGGCGCGGTGTTCCCGCCGCAGGCCGCGCAGGCCAGGGGCGACGGCATCCACGTGGCCGGTCGCTGGAAGTTCGGCAGCGGCTGCACTGCGGCGTCGCTGGTGGGGGTGGGCATCACCTGGATACCCGACCCGGTACCGGGCCTGCCGCGCATGGCGGTGCTGCCGCGCGATCAGGTGCGCATCGAGCACAACTGGGACGTCATCGGCATGCAAGGCAGCGGCAGCCACGACGTGATCGTGGATGCCGCGGTAGTGCGGCCGGAGTGGACCTGCATCCGCGGTGGCGCGCCGGCCCTGGCGTCGCCGCTGTATCGCTACCCGTCGCTCGCCTTTGCCGCGCAGGTGCTGGCGGTGGTCGGCCTGGGCGTGGCGCGTGCGGCGCTGGACGAGATCACGGCCGCGGCCGATGGCCGCGTGTCGATCACCGGTGCGCCCAACCTGGCCGACCGCGCCTATGTGCAGATCGAATTGGCCAAGGCCGAAGCCCAGTTGCGTTTCGGCACGCGTCTTTTTTACGAATCCACCGAAAGCGTCTGGCAGGCGGTGCTGGCTGGCGAGGCGATCGACGCGCAGCAGGCCAAGCTGCTGCGCCTGGCCTCGACCAATGCCGCCCGCGCAGGCGCCGATGTGGCGCGCGCCGCCTTCACCTTGGCCGGCACGCCCGGCATCTTTCGCGCCGCGCCGATGCAGCGGTATCTGTACGATGCGCTGGTCGTGGCGCAGCACGCGCTGCTGGCCGAAGGCCACTGGCAGAGCGCGGGCCGTGTGCTGCTCGGCCAGTCCATGCCGCCCGGCTACCCCTGATGTCCGCCGCCCATCGAAAGCGGCGTGCGTCTGGCTGCGGTCACCGCTTATCCGATCCGTGCGGTGCGGTCGCCCAGGATTGCTTCGGCCTGCCAGGTAGCGCGATCGGCGTGCAGCGCGCGTTGGCCACGCTGCAGGCGCGTGCGGCAGCGCGCAGGCCCGGTCAACAACGTTCGGTAGCGCGCCTGACCCAGATCGAGATGAGTGCGGAGCCGGCGCGAAGGGTCGAGACAAGGCACGCGCCGCCGCACAGCGCCGACCAGCGATGAGGCTGGTCATGTACCTGTCCGCTTTTCCGCTGCAATTCCAGACCGCTCGCCGCACAGTCTCTATCATGGGCATGGGACACGATTGTGTCGTCAATGGCCGGCACCGCCGCAGGTGAACATGCCCACCGTTCCGCCCAGCACTTCCCTCATGGCGTGCAGTGCGCCGCCAATGGCTCCGTTCGACCTTGCCGAGGCACGGCACGGCTTCATCCTGCCCGCGGGGGTGCGCTATCTGGATACCGCCAGCAAGGGGCCACGCTTGGCCAGCGTACTCGCCGCCGGGCAGGCGGCGCTGGCCGCGTCGGTGGCGCCGTGGACGCTGTCCTTCGAGGCCTGGCGCGCACAGATCGAAAGCCTGCGCGGCCTGGCCGCGGCCACCGTGTTCGAAGGCGACGTGGATGGCGTGGCGATGGTGCCGTCGGCCGCCTACGGCCTGGCCAGCGCGGCGCGGCAACTGCCACTGGCGGCCGGCGAGGCGGTGTTGCTGCTCGACGGCCAGTTCCCGTCGAATCTGCTGCTGTGGCAGCAGCGCTGCGCCGAGACCGGCGCGCAGCTGGCGGTGGTGCGGCGCGGACCGCAGCAGGACTGGACCGAGGCGGTGCTGGCGAGGCTGGATGCGCAGCCGCGGGTGCGCATCGCAACCCTGCCCAATGCCTATTGGCGCGACGGCGCGCTGCTCGACCTGGACCGCATCGCCGCGCGCGTGCATGCGGCGGGCGCGGCGCTGGTGCTGGACCTGAGCCAGAGCCTGGGCGTGTTGCCGGCGCGGCTGGCGGCGTGGCGGCCGGACTTCGTGGTGTCGGTCGGGCACAAGTGGCTGCTCGGGCCGATGGGGCTGGCCTGGCTGTGGGCGGCGCCGCACTGGCGCGCGCATGGCGTGCCGATCGAGCACCACTGGCAGGCCCGCGACCCTGGCGCCGACTGGAACTTCCCGGCCGCGGCGCCGCCCCCGTTCCGCACCGGCGCACGCCGTTTCGATGCCGGCGGCGTGGCCGAGCCGCTGCGGCTGGCGATGGCCAGCGCGGCGCTGCAGCAATTGCAGCATTGGCAGCCGGCGCGGATCGCGGCGCGGCTGGGCGAACTCGGTGCGGCGTTCGAGGATGAGCTGCAGGCGCAAGGGGCAGGCGACTGGAGCGTGCCCGGGCATGCGCCGCACCTGAGCGCGCTGCGCCCGCCGGCGCCAGCCATGCAGGTCTTGCTGCCGTGGCTGCAGCGCGCGCAGGTGATCTGCACGCATCGCCATGGCGCGTTGCGCATCGCGCCGTATCTGCAGCTGACACCGGAGGCGATGCGCGGGCTGGCGCGCGAGATGGTCGCCGCGGCGCGCGGTTGAGCGCTGAGTTTGAAGCGCTCCCACAGGGATTTGCGGCGCGCCGGCTGGGTGCACTGTGGGAGGGACTTCAGTCCCGACGGGTTCCGGAGCCGATCGCTGGCCGGCGCCGCCGCGGTGCGATCGATGGGCTGAGCACACGATGTTTCCGCTGTCGCGCCGATGAGCAGCGCCCGGGACGCGCCGGCCTCAGTGCCGCGCCGCCAGGCGCAGGCCGCGTGGGGTCAGCCAGCGCTCCAGGCCCTCGAACAGCGCCTGCACCAGCAGCGCCAGCACCGCCGCCGGTATTGCGCCTTCCAGGATCAGGCCGATGTCGTCCAGGCGGATGCCGGTGAGGATCGGCTGGCCGTAGCCGCCGGCGCCGATCAGCGCGCCCAGCGTCGCGGTGCCGACGTTGATCACTGCCGCGGTCTTGATCCCGGCCAGGATGGTGCGCAACGCCAGCGGCAGCTCGATCCGCCACAGCCGCGTGCGCGGCGGCAGGCCGATCGCCGCGGCGGTCTCGCGCAGCTCGCGGGCGATGCCGGTCAGGCCGGCATGGGTGTTGCGCACGATCGGCAGCAGGCTGTACAGGAACAGCGCGGCGATCGCCGGCCTGGCGCCGATGCCGAACAGCGGGATCATGAACACGAACACCGCCAGCGACGGCAACGTCTGCAGCACCCCGGTCAGCGACAGCACGACCTGGCCCAGGCGCGGCCTGCGCGCGGCGAACACACCCAGCGGCAGCGCCACCAGCAGCGCCAGGCCCAGCGACAGGCCGACCAGCGCCAGGTGTTCGCGACTGCGCTGCAGCAGGCGCGTCAGCCTGGTGTCCTGCGCCGGTGCGGCGATGCCGAGCCAGTGCGCGGCCACCGCGCTTTCGGCGCGTTTGTCCAACTTCGCCTCGGCATTGAGCCGTTGCATCGTCGCCGCGTCGATGCGCCCGCCCAGGCCCTGCAGCGCCTGCACGAACTGCGGCGCGCGCTGCGCCAGGTCGCTGCGGTACAGGAACACCGCGGCATAGCGCGGGAAATAATGGCGGTCGTCCTGCAGCACCAGCAGGTCGTGCGCCGGGATCTCGGCATCGGTGCTGTACAGGTCGGTGAGGTCGATCGCGCCGCTGTCCAGCGCGCGGTAGGCCAGGTCGTGGTCCAACCCGGTCGGGGTCTGCGGCAGCCGGTAGGCCGCGCGCACGCCGGGCCAGCCGTCGGCGCGCGACACGAACTCGTTGCTGAGCCCGAGCTGCAGCGCCGGATGCGCGGCCAGGTCGGAGAGGCGGGCGATGCCCAGCGCCTGCGCGCGCTGCCGGCGCATGCCGAACGCATAGGTGTTGTCGAAGCCCAGCGGCGCGCTCATCGCCAGGCCTCGCTGCGCCAATGCGCGGCGCAATGCGGCATCGTCGGCATCGGGCAGTTGCAGCAGTTCCGTCGCCAGGGTGCCGGTGTATTCGGCATAGGCATCGATCGAGCCCTGCTGCAGCGCGCGCCACAGGATGCGGGTGCCGCCGAGCTGGCGCCGGTGCTCGACCTCCACCCCGGCCTGGCGCCCGGCGCCGGCGGCGATCTCGCCGAGCACCACCGCCTCGGTGAAGTTCTTCGAGCCGACCACCACCTTCGCCGGCGCCGCCATCGCCGTGCCGGCGAGCAGGGCGAACAACGCCGCGAGCGCGAGCAGCGCCGCCGCGCGGCGGCGCGCTGCGGCCCTCACCGCGCATCCTCCAGCGTGCGCTGCGCGTGCAGGAACTGGCCAACGAACGGCTCGGCCGGCGCATCCAGTAACTCACGCGCGCTGCCCTGCTGCACGATGCGCCCGCTGCGCATCAGCACCAGGGTATCGCCCAGGTAAGCGGCCTCGGCGACATCGTGGGTCACCAGCACCACGGTCTTGCCGAGCAGTGCGAACAGCTCGCGCATCTGCGTCTGCAGTTCGTGGCGCACGATTGGGTCGAGCGCGCCCAGCGGTTCGTCCAGCAGCAGCACCGGCGGGTCCAGCAGCAGCGCGCGGATCAGGCCGACGCGCTGGCGCTGGCCGCCGGACAGCTCGGCCGGATAGCGCGCCAGCAAGGCCTCGGGCAGGCGGCACAGCGCGGCCAGCTCGTGCAGCCGCGCGTCGATCCGCGGCTGCGCCCAGCCCAGGGTCTGCGCCAGCAAGGCGGCGTTGTCGCGCGCGCTCAGGTGCGGGAACAGCCCGCCTTCCTGGATCACATAGCCGATGCGGCGGCGCTGCGCCAGCAAGGTGGCGCGGCGCAGCGGCTCGCCCTGGAAGCGGACCTCGCCGGCGTCCGGCCATTCCAGCCCGAGCAGCATGCGCAGCACGCTGGACTTGCCGGCGCCGCTGGGACCGATCAGCGCGGTGCTGCGGCCCGCGGCGATGCGCAGATCGACCCGGTCCAGTGCGAGTGCCTCGCCGTAGCGGCGGGTGACCTGATGCAGTTCGAACATGCCATCAGCATAGCCGGGCCGCGCTGGTCGGCGCGCGAAGGCGTGGACGTGCTCGGTCGGCGAAGCCGGGTCAACGAGGCGAGGGCACGTCGGTGGCGGTGGTCGCGGGCCACGCACAGATTGCGCCTGGTCGAGCGGCATAGCGGCCGGCCGTTGCCTGCGTCGCCAAACGCAACAGGGGCCTTGCGGCCCCTGTCTGCTTGCCTCCTGCAGCGTGGCTCAGCGCGCCATCTGCGAATTGGACTGGCCGGTGGCGGCGGATTTCTCGCCGGCGAACGGATTGAGCTTGCGGATCATCCACGGGTACTTCGGCCAATGCCCGGTCAGCCACGGATGCTGGGGATCGTTGAGTTCCAGCACCCGGCGCGCGTCGTCGGCCAGCGGCTTGTTGCCCAGATGGGTATAGGCCTCGGCCAGCACCGCCACCGCATCGTACTGGTAGGCGCTCTGCGGGTAGGTTTCCAGCAGGTAGGTGGCGCGGCCGGCGGCCGCCACCCAGGCGTCGCGGCGCAGGTAGTACAGCGCGTTGTCCAGCTCGTGCTGGGCGAACACGTTGCGCAGCGCGATCATGCGCTGGCGCGCATCGGCGGCGTAGCGGCTGTTCGGATAGCGCTCGGCGACGATGTTGAAGTCGGCGTAGGCCTGCTGCGGCGTGGACAGGTCGCGGCGGCTCGGGTCCAGCGACCACACCCGGCGCAGGAACACCGTGTCGCGGTTGCCGTTGGACAGCCCGCGCAGATAGTACAGGTAGGCGATGTTGCGGTGGGTCGGGTAGGTGCGGATGAAGCGGTCGATGCTGGACACCGCGTCGTCGTGCTTGCCGGCCTTGTACTGGGCGTAGGCGGACTCGATCATCGCCTGCTCGGTGTACTGGCCGTACGGGTACTGCGCGATCAGGCGCTTGAAGCTGCCCTCGGCACCGGCCCAGTTGCCGGTCTGCATCTGCGTGTGCGCCTTCTGGTACAACTGCTCCACCGGCATCCCTTCCTCGGGATTCTTGTTCTTCTGGCGGTGGCAACCCGTCGCCACGACGACCATGACCAGCATCAAGGCGATGAAACGGACGTGCGCGGAGAGCGGGACGGAGCGTCGGATCATGGGTTCGGGCAGGACACGTCAGGAATACAAGGGGGCGATGATAGCCTAGTGGCCTGTCCGGCGACTGACTATGGCCGCCGCGACCCTCCCTTTCCGACCTGGCCGTCCCCTTTTCATGCCCAACACCCTCCCGGACTCCCCCGAGGACGCCGTCTCCGACGGCCCGCGCCAGGTGCGCGTGCCCGATCACGCCGCCGGCCGCCGCTTCGACGCGGTGCTGGCCGAACTGTTTCCCGCATTCTCGCGTTCGCGCCTGGCCGAATGGATCAAGTCCGGCGACGCGCTGCTGGACGGCGCCCGGGCGCGGCCGCGCGACGCCCTGCGCGGCGGCGAGATCGCCAGCCTGCACGTGGTGCTGGAGACCCAGACCCATGCGCTGCCGGAGGATATCCCGCTGGAGGTGCTGTACGAGGACGACCAGGTCATCGTGCTGAACAAGCCGGCCGGGCTGGTCGTGCACCCGGGCGCCGGCAACCCCGGCGGCACCCTGGTCAACGCCTTGCTGTACCGCGATCCGTCGCTGGCGGCGCTGCCGCGCGCCGGCATCGTGCACCGCCTGGACAAGGACACCAGCGGCGCGATGGTGGTGGCGCGGACCCTGCCGGCGCACACCTCGCTGGTGGCGCAGCTGGCGGCGCGCGACGTGCATCGCCAGTACCTGGCGGTGGTGGCCGGGCCGCTGGTCTCCGGCGGCACCGCCAATGCGCCGATCGACCGCCACCCGCGCGACCGCCTGCGCATGGCGGTGCGCGAGGACGGCCGCGACGCGGTCACCCATTACCGGCTGCGCGAGCGGTTCCGCGCGCATACCGCGCTGGAATGCCGCCTGGAGACTGGGCGCACCCACCAGATCCGCGTGCACATGGCGCATCTGAAGCACCCGATCATCGGCGACCCGCTGTACGGCGGCGCGCTGAAGCTGCCCAAGGGCGCCACCGAGGCGTTGATCGCCGAACTGCGCGGCTTCAAGCGCCAGGCGCTGCATGCCGAGACGCTGGAGTTCAAGCACCCGACCAGCGGCGAACCGGTGCGCGCCAGCGCGGCGGTGCCGGCGGACCTGCAGCGCCTGCTCGCGGTGCTGCGCGAGGACACGCGCCTGGCTGCCGAGCAGGCGCGGCGCTGAGCATGGCGATGCCGGGTCGGGACGGGACGCGCGCAGGCGGGGCTGGCGCCTCGGTGCCGGCGCCGGCATTGCGCGCGCGCTGTCTGCCTGGATGCGAAGCCGCCCGCGCGGCCGGCGCAGCGCGGCCGGCCGCCGCCGGGAGCACGGCGCTGCGTCCGGTGGCACCGTTCGCCTGCGCGGCCGCCGCAGGATCGCCGCGGCGGGCCGCACGCGCATGACCGACTTCGCCCTGCTCGCCGACTGGCCGGCGCCGCCGCGGGTGCATGCGCTGACCACGCTGCGGCATGGCGCAGGCGCGTCGCTGCCGCCGTTCGACCGCTTCAACCTGGGCAATCGCAGCGCCGCCGACGGCGACGATGCGGCCATGGTGCAGCGCAACCGCGACGAGCTGGCCGCGCGGCTGGCGCTGCCCTCGCCGCCGCACTGGCTGCGCCAGGTGCACGGCACGCAGGCGCTGCGCTTCGACCGTCCGCCCGTCGTGGCCGGCGTCGACGCCGAGCCGGTCGCCGACGCGGCGGTCGCCTCGACCCCTGGCGTGGTGCTGGCGATCCTCACCGCCGACTGCCTGCCGGTGGTGTTCGCCGCCCGCGACGGCAGCGAAGTCGGCGCCGCGCATGCCGGCTGGCAGGGCCTGGCCGGCGGCGTGCTGGAGGCCACCGTGGCCGCGCTGCGCACCGCGCCGGCGCAATTGCAGGCCTGGCTGGGGCCGGCCGCCGGGCCGCAGGCGTACGAGATCGGCGCGAACGTGCGCGATGCCTTCCTCGGCCACGATCCGGCTGCGGCCAGCGCCTTCGCCGCCACCCGTCCCGGGCACTGGCGGGTGGACCTGTACGCGCTGGCGCGGCAGCGCCTGACCGCGGCCGGGATCGATCCTGCGCACGTCCACGGCGGCGGGCTGTGCACCATCTCCGATGCGCCGCGCTTCTTTTCCTACCGCCGCGACCGCCGCTGCGGGCGCATGGCGACGCTGGCGTGGATCGGGCGCTGAGCCCGCCGCCGTTCGCGCAGCTGCTCGGCGACGGCTTCGCGCAGCTGCCGCCGGCGCCGCGTGCGCTGCATTCGGTGGCGCGGCGGCAGCGCCATGCGGGCCGCGCCGCCGTGCGCGTGGCTGGTGCGGCGGCCGGCGGCGGCCGCGAGCCTGGAGATCAGCGTCGACTTCGTCGTCGATGGAAACGGCGAGCGCTGGCTGCGCCGCTTCGGCGCGCGCCCGATGCCGTCGCGGCTGTGGCTGCAGGACGGACCGCTGCGCGAGCGCCTGGGCGCGGTCGAGTTCGCATTCGCGTTGCGCGTGGAGGCGGGGACGATCGTCTGGCGCGCCATGCGCGCGTGGGCGTTCGGGGCGCGGCCGCTGCCGCGGCGCGGGCTGGCCGGCGTGCACTGCCGCGAAAGCGAGCGCGACGGCCGCTACGCGATGCCGGCTACCGACTCATTGCGCGCAACCGCTATCGCTGGTTCGGCAGCTCGGCGCCGTGCTTCCTGCCGGACCCGGCGCAGCGTTCGCGGTTTCTGGAGTAGCGCGTCGCGAGGTGCGCGCGGCGGGAGGAGCGGCGCCGCTGCAAGAGCGGTTGGCGTGGCGGGCGAACTCCCTTGGCGCAGTCGGAGGCGTCGGCTGATGGCCCGCGGCCGCGCAGCGCCATTCCTGCAAACCGCCGAACTTCCGCAAGATGCGGACGCCGGGTTGCCGATTCGGGCAGTGCATTTGCAACCCGCATGTTTGCTCAGTCGAGCGTTGGCAGCGACTGCGAATGGCCTTGGGCCGTCGGTCGCGACTGGCTCTATCGCCTGTCGCCGCGGAGTGCCGAGCTCCCCGGGTCGTTCCACGTGTGTTGTCTGCCGGCCAGAGGAAGACGCCCTAGCTGCTCGCGCTGCGCAGCAGCGGGGTGACGTTGCCGCCGCCGGCATGCGCCGCGCGGGCGGGCTCGATGCGGAACACCGCCACCGCCGTGGCCAGGCCGCCGGCCTGTTCTTCCAGGCTGCGCGCCGCGGCGGTCGCTTCCTCGACCAGCGCGGCGTTGCGCTGGGTCACTTCGTCCAGCTGCATCACCGTGCGGTTGACCTGCTCGATGCCGCTGGACTGTTCGGTGCTGGCGCCGCTGATCTCGCCCATCAGGTCGGTGACGCGCTTTACCGAGGTCACGATCTCGCCCATCGTGGTGCCGGCCTGGTTCACCAGCGCCGAACCCTGGGTCACCTTCTGCGTGGAATCCTCGATCAGCGTCTTGATCTCCTTGGCCGCGTCGGCCGAACGCCGCGCCAGCGAACGCACTTCCGCGGCGACCACGGCGAAGCCGCGGCCCTGCTCGCCGGCGCGCGCGGCCTCGACCGCGGCGTTGAGCGCCAGGATGTTGGTCTGGAAGGCGATGCCGTCGATGACCCCGATGATCTCGCCGATGCGCCGCGAGGAGGCGCTGATCGCGCTCATCGTGGCGACCACCTCGTCCATCACCTTGCCGCCGGACTGGGCGATCTCGCCGGTGCTGTGCACCAGGCCGTTAGCCTGCTGCGCGTTGTCGGCGTTGTGCTTCACCGCCGAGGTCAGTTCCTCCATCGCGCTGGCGGTCTCTTCCAGGCTCGCCGCCTGCTGCTCGGTGCGGTCGGACAGGTCGGTGTTGCCGGCGGCGATCTCCATCGAGGCGCGACGGATCGCCTCGACCGCGCCCTGGATGCCGACGATGATCTCGGTCAGCTTGGCCACGGTGCGGTTGGTGTCCTCGTGCAGTTGCGCGAACACGCCCTGCGCGTCGCCGGCGATGCGGTGGGTGAGATCGCCTTCGGCCAGCGCGGTCAGCGCGCTGGCCAGCGCCGCCAGGTTGCTCTCCACCGAATCGCAGATGCGGTTGACGCCTTCGGCCAGCGCCTTGAGCACGCCGCCCATCGCCGCAGTGTCGAGGCGGCGGCTGAAATCGCCGTGTGCGGCGGCCTCGATCACCGTGGTCAGCGCCTGCTCGGCTTCGACCTGCGCGGTCACCTCTTCCCACTGCGCGATGGTGCCGAGGCGCACGCCGTCGGCGCCGGCGATCGGGCTGTAGACGAAGTCGATCTGGCGGCCGAAGAACGGCGCGCGCACGCGCTTGGAACCGGTCAGCGCGCGCATGCGCTCGATCGCCGCCTGGCTGTCCGGATAGATGTCGCCGATGCTGCCGCCGACGAACTGCTCGGCGCGGAATTCGGGGCGGAAGCGCTGCACGTCCGGCTCGATCGCGCGCAGCATCTGCAGCAGCTTGCGGTTGGCGAAGTGCACGCGGCCGTCGTCGTCGGCGATGCGGACCATGGTGTCCAGGTCGTCCAGCGCCTGGAGTACGAAGCGGCCGCGGCGCAGTTCGGCCTCGGTCTCGGCCTGGCGCGCGGCCAGCCGCGCCTGCGCGGTGTGCAGCGCACGCAGCAGCGTGGCGTCCGCGCCATGGCCGGCGGGGTCGAGGCGTTGCTCGCAGCGGCCTTCGCCCAGCGCCTGCAGCGCCTGCACGACGCGTGGCGATGGCGCCGGCGCGAGCCGCAGGCCGGCCCAGTACAGCGCCGCCACCAGCAGCGCCGCGGCGATCAGCGCCGGCGTCAGCCGCGCCAGGGCCGGGCCGTTCGGCCCGAGCTGGCGGCCGACGTGCAACGCGTACAGCGCCATCGCCAGCAGGCCCAGCGCGTAGGCCAGTGCGAGCAGCGCCGCACGCGGGTGCAGGCGGGCGCTGCCGGTCGGGCGAAGGGATGGGGCGTCTGGCGAGGTCATGGCGGCTACCGGCTGGGAAGCGTCGGCGCAGTCCATTCGCGTCGACGGATGCTTCGTGAATGTGCTTCTCAGTATCGGCTGGCAGGTCCGCGGACTTGACCGTGGCGGCGACCGTTCGTCGGAAACGTGGCACCTGAATAGGCGCGATAGGTCGCTGCAAACCTTCTCTTTTGTGCCGCAGTGCGGCACGTCGCCCGCGCCGCTGCCCCCGGCAAAAACAAAACCGGCCGTCTTGCGACGGTCGGTCGGGTCGAACGCAGGCGGCGGCGAGCGTTATTTCGCCGCGGCGGCGTCCGGCAGCGCCCAGGCGATGACGCTGTCGCCGGGTTTGGTTTCCATGCGGTCGTGGCCGCCGATCGCGGCGACGATGTACTGCCTGCCGTTCACCGTATAGCTCAGCGGCGCGGCCTGCGGGCCGGCCGGGACCCGCACTTCCCACAGCAGCTTGCCGGTCCGGGTGTCGTAGCCGCGCAGGAAGTTGTCCAGCGCCGCGCCGATGAAGGTGACGCCGCCGGCGGTGGCCAGCGAGCCGCTGTTGTTCGGCGTGCCCAGCTCGAACTTCATCTTCGACGGGATGCCCATCGGGCCCTGGTCGTAGCCGGTGCCCAGCGGGCGCCGCCAGATCACCTGCTGGGTGCGCAGGTCCACGCCGGAGATATAGCCCCACGGCGGCGCGATGCACGGCGTGTTCAGCGGCGACATCCACGGCTCCTTGCGCGCGCCGTAGGCCAGCCCTTCCTGCGCCATGTAGCCGGGCGTCCTGCTCTTGCCGTTGAACACCGAGACCACGCCCAGCTTGTCCATCTCCGCGCGCGGGTAGACGTGCTCGGTGTACGGCAGGCGGTTGCTGTTCATCACCATGATGCCGCGCTGCAGGTCCACCGATACGCCGCCCCAGTTGATGCCGCCGTGGTTGCCGGTGAACGCCAGCGAGCCGCCCAGGCTGGGCGGGGTGAACATGCCCTGGTAGCGCAGCTGCTTGAACTGGATGCGGCAGGCCAGCTGGTCGAACGGGGTGATGCCCCAGGCGTCGGATTCGACGAGGGTCTCGTAGCCCTTGCCCGGCGCGCCGACGGTGTTGGGCATGCCCGGCGACACCGGCTGGGTCTTGGCGGTCCAGTCGCCGTGGTCGGTGCCCTGCGGCACCGGCAGTTGCTGCACCGGCATGATCGGCGTGCCGGTCTCGCGGTCGAGCACGAACACCTGGCCGGACTTGGTGGCCTGGATCACCGCCGGGCGCGTGCCGCCGCCGGGGACCGGGAAATCGACCAGGTTCGGCTGCGGGCCGATGTCGTAGTCCCACAGGTCGTGGTTGACGGTGCGGAAGTGCCAGCGCTCCTTGCCGGTGGCCGCATCCACCGCGACCAGCGAGGCGGTGTATTGCTCTTCCTGCGCGGTGCGGCCCTTGCCGAAGAAATCGCCGGAGGCGTTGCCGGTGGGCAGGTAGACCAGGCCCAGTTCGTCGTCGGCGGCCATCAGCGACCACACGTTCGGGGTCGAGCGGGTATAGGTCTGGCCGGCCGGCGGCGCGGCGGTGATCGCCGGGTTGCCCAGGTCCCAGGCCCAGCGCAGCTGGCCGCTGATCGCGTCGAAGGCGCGCACCACGCCGGACGGCGCATCGCGTTCCTGGCCGTCGCGGACCTGGCCGGTGGGCTGGATCACCACGCCGCGCATCACCACCGGCGGCGAGGTCGGGCCGACGAAGCCGGGCTTGGTGTTGCCGGTGTCGGTGTTCAGATCGACGTAGCCGTGGTCGCCGAAGCTCTCGCACAGCTTGCCGGTGGCGGCGTCGAGCGCGCCGAGGCGGCCATCGACCATCGGCCAGAAGATGCGCTTGGCGCATTCGGCGACCGCGGTGGTGGCCTGGAAATAGGACACGCCGCGGCAGGTGGTGGCGGCGACGCCGGCCATCGCCTTGGGGTTGGTCTTCGGGTCGAAGCGCCAGCGCTCCTTGCCGGTGGTGGCCTCGACCGCGATCACCTGCTGCGTGGGCGTGCAGATGTAGACCAGGTCGCCGACCTTCAGCGGCGTGTTCTGGAACGCATAGCCGAGCTTGGAGCCGGCGGGCTTGAGGTCGCCGGTATGGAATTCCCAGGCGATCTTCAGGTCCTTGACGTTGTCCGGGGTGATCTGCGCGCCGGGACTGTAGTGGTTGGACAGGTTGGAGCCGGCATAGGCGGTCCAGTTGCCGGCGTCGTGGTTGGCGGCGACGTTGCCGTCGGGGCTGTGCACCGTGGCGCGGCTGAACGCGGCCTGCGGCCGCTGCGCGGCCAACGCGGGGTCGGCCAGTTCGATGCTGCGCGGGAACAGCAGCGGCCCGAACACCAGCAGCGCGCCGAGCACCGGCAGCACGCCGGCGACCAGCGCGTAGCCCAGGCCGGACAGCGGCGCCAGGCGCCGGCGCGCCACTTTCCAGAACGGCAACAGCAGCAGGCCCAGCACCGAGAGCATCGCCAGGCGCGGGATCAGCGCCCAGCCGTCCAGGCCGACTTCGGCCAGCGCCCAGGCGATGGTTGCGGCCAGGGTCAGGCCGAACAGCCACAGCCCGGCGCGGCGGCCGCGCGCCAGCAGCGCACCGGACACGGCCAGGGCCAGGCCGGCGAGCAGGTAGTACCAGGAGCCGCCGACGGCGACGAGTTGCCCGCCCAGCGCGGCCAGGGCGGCGCCGATCAGGGCGATGACCACGGCATAGGCGACGAACAGCCAGTTGCCGGGTCCGTGTTGCGGGGAAAGAACGGTCATGGAGAGGGTCTGCAAAAGATCCGGCGGCGCCGCGCTGGCGCAGAGGGATCGTGGAGGGGGATTGGGCACTGGTTCGGCTGCAGCGGCGGCGGCCTGGCGCACAACGATCGCGCCGCGCTGCCCTCCCAGGAGGGCGATGCGCGGCGTCTGCCGGCGATTTTAAGACAATGCATGTGCGCCGTCCGTGACCGCGCGGAAACCTGCGAGCTGCGAGCCGCGAGCCGACCGCCGTGGCGGATAGGCGATGGCGGTTGTGCGCCGGCGCTTCGGCCGGCAGTGCGAAGACGCGGTGCGCCTGCGTCGATCAGCGCCGCTCCAGCGCCTGCAGGTAGCGCTGCCGCCAGACGCCGATGTCGTTCTTGCGCAGGTGTTCCATCATCGTCTGCCAGCGCTCGATGCGCCTGGCCTTGGGCAGCGAGGCGGCGGTGGCGATCGCATCGGCGACGCCGTCCAGGTCGTGCGGATTGACCAGCAGCGCCTCCTTCAGCTCGTCGGCGGCGCCGGCCAGCAGCGACAGCACCAGCACGCCGGGATTCTGCGGGTCCTGCGCGGCCACGTATTCCTTGGCCACCAGGTTCATGCCGTCGCGCAGCGGCGTCACCAGGCCGACCTGGGCGGCGCGGTAGAAGCCGGTCAGGGTGGCGTGGGTGAAGTTGCGGTTGACGTAGCGCAGCGGCGTCCAGTCCGGCTCGGCATGGCCGCCGTTGATGTGCCCGGCGATCTGTTCGAGCTGGTTGCGCAGCTGCTTGTATTCGGCGACGTCGCCGCGCGAGACCGGCGCGATCTGCAGATAGGTGAGGCTGCCGCGCTGGTCCGGATGCCGCTCCAGGTAGCGCTCGAAGCCGAGGAAGCGTTCGGGCAGGCCCTTGGAGTAGTCCAGCCGGTCCACGCCGATCGCCAGCTGGCGCTCGCGCAGGCTGCTGCGCAGGTCGCGCACCGCCGGCTTGGACACCGCCGCGCGCGCCTGCTGCGCGATCAGTTCGGTGTCGATGCCGATCGGGAATTTCTCGGCGCGGAAGCGGCGCCCGCCGGGCGCTTCCAGCACGCCGTCCTTGATCACCTTGCCGCCGCCGAACAGGCGCACGTAGGCCTGGAAGCGGTCCACGTCGCGCTGGGTCTGGAAGCCGACCAGGTCGTAGGCGTAGAAGCCGGAGAACAGCCGCGCATGGTCGGGCAGGGCCTGGATCAGGTCGGCCGAGGGGAACGGCACGTGCAGGAAGAAGCCGATGCGGCAGCCGATGCCGCGCTCGCGCAACAACGAGGCCAGCGGGATCAGGTGGTAGTCGTGGATCCATACCGTGTCGTCTTCGCGCAGCAGCGGCGCCAGCTTTTCGGCGAACATCGCGTTGACCCGGCGGTAGCCCTCGCGGGTGGCGCGGTCGTAGTCGACCAGGTCCAGGCGGAAATGCAGCAGCGGCCACAGCGTGCGGTTGGCGAAGCCGTTGTAGTAGGCGTCCAGGTCGGCGCGGTTGAGGTCCATGGTGACGAAACGGATGTCGCCCTGGGTCTGTTCGTGCAGCGCGCCGCTGTCGCCGCGCACGGTCTTGCCGCTCCAGCCGAACCACACTCCGCCGCGTTCCTTCAACGCGGCGAGCAGGCCCACCGCCAGGCCGCCGGCGCGGTTCTCGCCGGGCAAGGCCACGCGGTTGGATACCACCACCAATCTGCTCATGACGCCTCCTGCCAGCTGCGCGACAATCGCATCGCGGCGATGATCAGGCCGACGTGCGAATAGGTTTGCGGGAAATTGCCCCAGGCTTCGCCGCCGTCGAAGGCCAGATCCTCCGACAGCAGGCCCAGGTGGTTGCGGCGCGCCAGGATGCGCTCGAACAGCTCGCGCGCCTCGTCCTTGCGCCCGATCGCGGCGAGCGCGTCGATGTACCAGAACGTGCAGATGGTGAAGCTGGTCTCCGGCGCGCCGAAATCGTCCGGCGCCACGTAGCGATACAGCGCGTCGCCGTGCTTGAGGTCGCGGCCGATCGCCTCGACCGTGGCGACGAAGCGCGCATCGTCCGGGGCGATGAAGCCGATGTCGGCCAGCAACAGCAGCGAGGCGTCCAGGCGATGGCCGTTGAAGGTGTCGGTGAAGTGGCCGCGCTCGGCGCTCCAGGATTCGGCCAGCACCCGCGCGTGGATGGTGTCGGCGCGTTCGCGCCAGTAGGCCTCGCGTGCGTCCAGTCCCAGCCGCGCGGCGATCTTGGCCAAGCGGTCGCAGGCCGCCCAGCACATCGCGCTGGTGTAGGTGTGCACCTCGGCGCGGCCGCGGAATTCCCACAGCCCGGCATCGGGCACGGCGTGCAGCGCGAATGCGCGCTCGCCCAGCGGCTCCAGGCGCAGGAAGGTGTCCGCATCGCCGGGGTCCTTCAGGCGCAGGTCGAAGAACAGCTGCGTGGACGCCAGCACCACGCTGCCGTACACGTCGTGCTGTTTCTGGATCCAGGCCAGGTTGCCGCGCCGCACCGGACCCATGCCGCGGTAGCCGGCCAGCGACGGCACTTCGTGCTCTTCCAGCGCCGCCTCGAAGCCGATGCCGTACAGCGGCTGCAGGCTGCCGTCGGTGGTGGCGATGTTGAAGATGTAGCCGAGGAACTGCTCCATGGTGCGGGTGGCGCCGAGCCGGTTCAGCGCGCGCACCACGAAGGCGGCGTCGCGCAGCCAGCAATAGCGGTAGTCCCAGTTGCGCGGGGTGTCCGGCGCTTCGGGGATGGAGGTGGTCATCGCCGCGATGATCGCGCCGCTGTCCTCGTACTGGCACAGCTTCAGGGTGATCGCGCTGCGGATCACCGCGTCCTGCCAGTCCAGCGGCACCGACAGGTAGCGCACCCATTCGCGCCAGTATTCCTCGGTGCGTTCCTGCGCTTCCTGGATGTAGCCGGTCAGCGAACGGGTCAGCGATTCGTCCACGCCGAGCATCAGGTTGACCGGGTGGCTGAGCACGAACGGCAGCTCGTCGCGGATGAAGCGCACCGGCACGTCGGTGGTCAGGCGCAGGGTGAAATCCGGCAGCAGCCAGCGCACGTGGTTGCTGCCCCAGGTGCTTTCCGGCTGGCGCGCGCCCCAGTCGGCCAGCGGCCGCGCCAGCACCCGGATGCGCGGATTGCCGGCCAGTGGCCGCACCTGGCGGATGATGCTGACCGGCCGGTAGAAGCGGCCGTGGTTGCGCCAGCGCGGCGCGAAGTCGATCACTTCCACCGCGCCGCCGTGCGCGTCGCGCAGCACGGTGCGCAGGATCGCGGTGTTGGCCAGGTAGTGCTGCTCGCTGTCGACGAAATCCTCCAGCGCGATGCTGAAATCGCCGCCGGCGTGATCGCGCGGCGACAGCAGCGCGCAGAACGCCGGGTCGCCGTCGAAGGCCGGCAGGCAGCTCCACACCACACGCGCCTGCTTGTCGACCAGCGCGCCGAAACTGCCGTTGCCGATCACGCCGAGATCGAGATTGGGGGAACTCATGGAGGAAGCAGTCCTTGTGCGCTGTCGGGGAGGGTGCGGAGCAGGGCGCTGCCGCTGGGCGCCGCACTCATGCGGCGTTGTCGCGCAACCAGGCGTGTACGCCGTGTGGATCGGGCAAGGCGAAGGTCGCCGCGCTGTTCGCGCGCGCACCGACCAGCACGCTCCAGCCGCCGTGGCGATTGGCCGCGGCGAAGCCGAATTCGTCGGTGAGGTCGTCGCCGACGAAGACCGGGCGGCGGCCCTGGAACGGCGGCTGCAGCAGCATCGTGGTCAGCGCCACGCCCTTGTCGCTGCCTTCGGGCACGAACTCGACCACGTGGTCGCCGGGCTGCAGGCGGTAGCCGGGCAGCGCCTCGATCTGTTCCTCGGCGAAAGCGATGACATGCGGACCGGCCTCCGGCGCGGCGCGCCAGTGCAGCGCCAGGCTGGCGCCCTTGTCTTCGACCAATACGCCTGGGTGTGCCTGGCGCAGGTGCGCGGCGCGCTGGTGCAAGCCATGCAGCCACTGCGAGGTATCGGCCGGCATCGCCGCGCGGGCGTTGATGTCGCTGCGCAGTTCGTGGCCGTGCAGGCCGGCGGCGGGCAGCCGCAAGGGCGCGAACAGCGCGTCCAGCTGCGCCAGCGGCCGGCCGCTGACCAGGGCCAGCGCGCCGTGCAGGCGCGCGCTGATGCGCGCGATCGCTTCGCGCACCTCGGGCAGCAGGTGCACGCCGTCGGGGCGATCGGCGAATTCGATGAGGGTGCCGTCCACGTCCAGGAACAATGCGCAGGCATCGTCCAGGCGCGGCGGCGGCGGTCGGAGGGGGAGCGCATCTGCCATCCGGCCATGGTGGCCCAGGCGGCGTTAGCGCGAGGTGGATTGGCAGGCGTCGGGATCGGGGAGTGGGGTTGGCGGCCTGCGGCCGTGGCGAGGCGCCTGGGGATTGGCGAGAGCCAACGCGTGGAGCAACTGTCGCCGGACCTGAAGCACGCGGCGGCGCGCCGCCGCGCCGAACTCCAGGAGCTGGATGAACTGCGAGCCGGGATTGAGCAAGCGGGTATCGAGCTTGCGCTCGCAGTGCTTGCATCACCCTCGGTTCTTCTCCAGCCACGCAAAGCTGCGTTCGACGATCCAACGTTCGCGCATGATCTTGAAGGTATGCAGCTCACGGCGCTCGGCAATCCGCACTGCGACCTGCTTGCCCATAGCGCTCTCGCACGCCTTCGGCGAACGGTTCTTCCGGTATGGCCGCAATCGCACAATACGCGATCGCACAACTGCGCATCCTGCGGATCGCTTCGCGTCGCATCCCTGCGGCAGGAGCCGCATGCGCTAGTTCCGCACGAACGGATCTGTGCGGGGGGCGGCAGGTAACTGCCGTCCCTGCCGCGACCGAACGGCTTCCTATCCAGGCAAGCCTTCGACATTGCCATGGATCTGCTGCTGGACAGGGCGTTCGGGGCGGTCCTGGCGGGTGAAGGCACTGGCCAGTGCGCAGGCGCATTGCCGGTCCTGCGTGGGCCGCGCGCAGTAGCGCAGCGCCTCGGTGCGCTCGCGCGACAGCATGCGGTTGCCGATGCCGGGTTGCAGTCGGCCGGGGAAGCCAGCCACCGGCAGGTCCATCAGTTCGCCGAAAGTGCGGTAGGCGGCGTTGCTGTTGACGGTCTCGCCGAACACCTTGAAGCCGTAGTTGGGGTAGTCCAGGTCTTGCGCGTTGAGTTCCGGCACGGCGCTGACCGCGCTGTTCCAGCGCGCCAGGATCCGGTCCTTGCCGCCGCTGGCGACGGTGCGCGATGGCTGGCCGTCGCGGATGTAGCTGGTGTGGTCGGGCTTGGCGCCGATGGCGCTGGCGTAGCCGGCGTCGTGCGGGTAGTGCCAGGCGCGCAGCGCGTGCCTGCGCGCGTCGGTGCCGATCGGAATCGGGGCGCCGGTGTCCCGGTCCGTGGCCAGGCCGTGCAGTTCGGCCAGCGCGTTGCCGTGCGCGTCGCGCAGCACCCAGTAGGCGTGGCCGGCGACACCGGCAATGCCGAGCGATCTTGCTTGGATCGAATAGTCGCGCAATGGCGCTTCTTTCCGTGTGCTTGAGAGTAAGTAAGTAAGTATCCCCGGCTTTGCCGGGGGCGACTTACCCCTGCACGGTGAAGGCGAGGACGACGGCCGTCCACCACTGCCGGGCGGCCGTGTGAATCGCCGGCGGCTGGTCCTGCTCGCCGAGCGCACGGATTCTTTCCGGCATCCACACGCTGCAGGCGATGAACGCGTCTTCGCGCCGCTGCATGCGGCGGCAGCGATGCAGCCGTGCGCCGTCGTCGAAGTCGGCTAGCGCCGCGCGCGCCGCCAGGCGAGCAACGCGACTGTCGCCAAGGCGGCAACCGTGCCGATCGCCGCCACCCGGGTCGCCAACTGCGTGCGCCGCGCGCGTCGGCGCAGGTCGCTATCGGCGCTGCCTGCGGACAATGGCGACCGGAACACATTGCTTCGGGCGATTGGTGCGCCGTGTGCGCGCAGCGCTTCGGCTGGCGCCTGGGCACCGCTGCCGGAGGCTTCGGTATTCGCGCCATCGGCGCCGTGGGTCGTCGTCATTCCGGCCGTGCTCATGCCTGCCGTCGTGCTGCGCGCTGCTGTCATGCGTGCGTATCGCCTGTGCTGTGGGGAGGGGCATGCGCATGCTCCCAAGCGGAACGTTAACGCTGCGCGGGCGAAAAGTAAGAATTCCCGGTTGCGGGCTGCGATGGTTCGCCGCGTCGCAGCCGCTGATCCGTTCAGAAGCTGGGATGGCGTCTTCTCTGCCGCGTCCCCCTCTTTCGCCCATGGACCTGTGTGCCCAGCCCGACGACGCGCCGCACTGCCTCGGCGTGGAACTGGCGCCGGGCAGCCTGCTGGCGATGAGCCATGCCTCGCAGCTCACCCACGAACACGGCATCCCCAAGACCAGCAGGCCGGTGGCGCCGCGGATGAGCGTGGTATTCCGGGTGCGGCCGCGGCCGGGCTGAACCGACCGCGGCGCCAAGGCGTGCGGATTCCGCGATAATGCGGTTCCATCCCGTCAGGAAGGCCGCATGACCGCTCTCACCGAACGCTACGCGCGCGCCGTGGACTACGCCCGCGTCGCCCATGCCGGGCAGTTCCGCAAGGGCGGTACGGTGCCGTATTTCAGCCACGTGCTGGGCGTGTCGACGCTGGTGCTGGAGGCCGGCGGCGATGAGGACCAGGCGATCGCCGCGTTGCTGCACGACGTGATCGAGGACTGCGGCGCCGGCCACGAGGCGGTGATTCGCGCGCAGTTCGGCGATCCGGTGGCGGCGATCGTGATGGGCTGCACCGACGCCAGCGCCGAGCGCAAGGCGGCGCAGGACGACGTGCCGGCCAGGCGCCGCGACTGGCGCATCCGCAAGCAGGCCTATCTGGCGCACCTGAGCGAGGCGCCGGCCGCGGTGCTGCTGGTGTCGGCCTGCGACAAGCTGTACAACGCGCGCAGCATCGTTGCGGACCTGGAAGACCCGGAGGTCGGCGCCGAGGTATTCGAGCGCTTCACTGTCGGCCGCGAGGGCACCTTGTGGTACTACGCCGCGTTGCATGCGGTATTCGCCGAGCGCGGCGTGGCGGTGCTGCGTGCGTTGACGGCGGCGGTGATGCGGATGCATGCATTGGCGGGCGAGGCGTTCGCCGCGGACGATGCAGGCAGGCTTGCGCTGCCGTCGTTGACGTAGTCGCCCGACGCCGACAGGCGCAGCCTCGTGCGCTTGGATCAGCGAGTCGCTTTCGCGGCATACCCTCACCCCAACCCCTCTCCCGGCGGGAGAGGGGGTTTAGGTCAACATCCTCCCAGAATGGGTGATTGCCCGCGGCGTCCACGCATCGCATGCTGCGCGCATTGCCGCCCGCTGCCCACAAGGATGCCGATGAGCCTGGCCGATACCCGTCGCCATCAGATGTTCCCGGTGCTCGAGCCGGCGCAGGTGGAGACCGCGCGCCGCTTCGCCAGCGGTGCGCCGCGGACCTTCGCGCCGGGCGAGGAGGTGTTCGCCGTCGGCGACCATCCGGCGCCGGTGTGGCTGCTGCTGCAGGGCACGATCGCGGTGGTGCGCCGCGATGGGTTGGGCCACGAGAAACCGGTCGCCGAGCACGGCGCCGGGCAGTTCAGCGGCGAGGTCAGCCAGCTGGCCGGCCGCGCGTCGCTGGCCGGCGGCCGCGCCGGGTCCGCAGGCTGCGTCGCGCTGCCGTTCGATGCGGCGCATCTGCGCTCGCTGATGATCAGTTCGGCCGATGTCGGCGAGATCGTGATGCGCGCCTTGATCCTGCGCCGGGTCGGGTTGATCGAAGGCGATACCGCCGGTTCGGTGCTGATCGGCGAACCGGGCGAGGCGCGGCTGACCCGGCTGCAGGGCTTCCTGACCCGCAACGGCTATCCCAACACCTTCCTGGATGCGGCCAACGACGGCGAGGGCCGCGCGCTGGTCGAGCGCCTGGGCATCCAGCACGACGAACTGCCGCTGATGGTCTGCCCCAGCGGCGCCGTGCTGCGCCGCCCCAGCGATGCCGAGGCCGCGCATTGCCTGGGCATGATCCCGGAGCTGGATCCGCACAAGCGCTACGACCTGGCCATCGTCGGCGCCGGTCCAGCCGGCCTGGCGACCGCGGTGTATGCCGCCTCCGAAGGGCTGTCGGTGCTGGTGCTGGACCAGCGCGCGATCGGCGGCCAGGCCGGTGCGTCGGCGCGGATCGAGAACTATCTGGGCTTTCCCACCGGCATCTCCGGCCAGGCGCTGGCCGGGCGCGCCTACAACCAGGCGCTGAAGTTCGGCGCCGAGCTGGCGTTGCCGCTGGAAGTGGCGCAGCTGCACTGCGACGCAGCCAGCACCGAGGAGTGCGCCGCGGCGCCGCTGCAACTGCAGATGCGCGACGGCCTGCGCGTGCAGGCGCACACCGTGGTGATCGCCTCGGGCGCGCGCTACCGGCGCCCGGACATCGCCAATCTGGCCGCGTTCGAAGGCAACGGCGTGTCGTACTGGGCCTCGCCGGTGGAGGCGCGGCTGTGCGAGGGCGAGGAGGTGGCGCTGGTCGGTGGCGGCAATTCCGCGGGCCAGGCGGTGGTGTTTTTGGCGCCGAAGGTGAAGCGCCTGCACCTGATCGTGCGCGGCGCCGGGCTGGAGGCGTCGATGTCGCGCTACCTGATCGAGCGCATCGCCGCGTTGCCGAACGTGGAGCTGCATACCGGCACCGACGTGGTGTCGCTGCAGGGCGATGCCGCGCAGCGCCTGGCCAGCGCGGAGTTGCGCGACCGCGCCAGCGGCGCCACCCATCGCTGCGCTCTGCATCACCTGTTCCTGTTCGTCGGCGCCGATCCCAACAGCGCCTGGGTGGACGGCTGCGTGCGGCTGGATGGCGCCGGCTTCGTCGTCACCGGCGTCGAGGCGGCACCGGGCCGGGTGCCGGCGTTGCCGCTGGAGACCGACTGGCCGGGTGTGTTCGCGATCGGCGACGTGCGCGCCGGCTCGGTCAAACGCGTGGCTGCGGCGGTCGGCGAAGGCGCCGCGGTGGTCGCGCAGATCCACCAGTTCCTGGCGCGGCGCCGTGCGCCCGCCGCACAATGATTCGTCTGCCGCGGACGGCTCACTCAAGCGCATCGCATCGCCATGCAATGGCTGCCGACATGCGCAACCGGCGGCGGCCGACGCGTCGTGGTCGGCTCAGCCCACCAATGCGAAGCTGGCCGATATGCCGGCGGCCTCGGCCGACGGCGCCACCCATACATCGAACACGCCCGGCTCCACCGTCGGCTGCAGCGCCTGGCCGACGAACAATAGATCCTCGCGGCGCAGCACGAACTCCACGCCGACGCTGGCGCCGGCCGCCACCGCGACCTTGCGGAAATCCTTCAGCTCGCGCACCGGGCGGGTGACGCTGGCGCTGCGGTCGCGCACGTACAGCTGCACCACTTCCTCCGCATCGCGCGCGCCGCGATTGTGGATGCGCGCGCTGATCCGCAGCGTGCCGCCGGCGGCGAGCCGTGCATCGCTCAGCGCCAGTTCGCCGTATTCGATGCGGCCGTAGGTCAGGCCGTGGCCGAACGGGAACAGTGCGGCGTTGGGCGCGGTACGGTAGTGGGTCTTGAACGGCTGCAGCGCGTCCGGGCGCGGGTCGGGACGGCCGCTGGGCTTGTGCGCGTAGCTGTACGGCACTTGCCCGGCGTCGTGCGGGAAACTCACCGGCAGGCGCCCGGACGGGCCGTGCGTGCCGAACAGGATGTCGGCCAGCGCCGCGCCGGAGGCCGAACCCAGGAACCAGCTCACCAGGATCGCCGGCGCCTCCAGCACGGCGCCGTCGAGCACCAGCGCGCGGCCGTTGCTGAGCACCACCACCACCGGCGTGCCGGTCGCCGCCACCGCGGCCAGCAACGATTGCTGCGCCGATGGAATGACGATCTCGGTGCGCGACTGCGCTTCGCCGGAATAGCGCAGCGGCTCGCCGATCGCCAGCACCGCCACATCGGCGCTGGCCGCCGCGGCGACCGCGGCCTGCACGCCGCCGGGTAGGCTGTGTTCGAACGCGCAGCCTTCCACCACCTGCAGCGCGGTGCGGTCGGCCAGTTGCGCGCGCAGCGCGGTGGCCAGGTCGTTGCCGCTGTCGTCGCCGCCGAACAGCGTCCACGGCCCGGCGCTGTCCACCCAGTTGGCGGCCATCGGCCCGATCAGCGCGATGCGCTGGCCGCGGCGCTTGAGCGGCAGCAGCGCGCCGTCGTTCTTCAGCAGCACCACCGACTTGCGCGCCGCCTCGCGCGCCAGCGCCAGCGTCTCCGGGCGCCGCTGCCGCGCCTGCGCGCGCTCGGGCACGATGCGCAGGAACGGGTCGTCGAACAGGCCCAGCGCGGCCTTGAACTGCAGCACGCGGCGCACCGCGGCGTCGAGCTGCGCCATCGTCACCGCGCCATCGTCGACCAGGCCCGGCAGGTGCTGCAGGTACAGCCCGCTCTGCATGCTGATGTCCACCCCGGCCAGGAACGCCAGCCGCGCCGCGTCGCGCGCATCGCGGGCGAAGCCGTGCGCGATCAGTTCCTGGTCGCCGGTGTAGTCGGACACCACCAGCCCGCGGTAGTCCCATTCGCCGCGCAGCACCTCGCGCAGCAGCCAGGTGTTGGCGGTGGCGGGAATGCCGGCGATCTCGTTGAACGCGGCCATCGTGGTCACCGCGCCGGCATCGAACGCGGCCTGGAACGGCGGGAAGTACACCTCGCGCAGGGTGCGTTCGGAGATATCGACCGTGTTGTAGTCCAGGCCGGCCTCGGCCGCGCCGTAGGCGGCGAAATGCTTGGGGCAGGCGGCCAGCGCATCGGCGTGGCCGATGCCGTCGCCCTGGAAGCCGCGCACCCGCGCCTGCGCGAAGCGGCGGCCGAGCAGCACGTCCTCGCCGCTGCCTTCCACGCCGCGGCCCCAGCGCGCATCGCGGGCGATATCGACCATCGGCGCGAAGGTCCAGTCGATGCCGACCGCGCTGGCTTCCAGCGCCGCCGCACGCGCGGTGCGCTGCGCCAGCTCCGGTTCGAAGCTGGCGGCCTCGGCCAGCGGCACCGGGAACACGGTGGTGAAGCCGTGGATCACGTCGGCGGCGAACAGCAGCGGGATCTGCAGCCGGCTCTGCAGCGCGGCCTGCTGCAACTGCTGGTGCCAGCGCACGTTGGAGCCGTTGAAGATGCCGGTCAGGCGCCCGGCGCGCGCCGCGGCCAGCTGGCCCTCGGCGGTGGGGCGTACGTTGACCGGATTGGCCGCGGCGGCGGCATCGGTCTGCTGCGCCGAGCCGGACAGGGTCAGCTGCCCGGCCTTCTCTTCCACCGTCATGCGCGCGATCAGCGCATCGATAAAGGCCGGCGTCTTCGCCGCACCGCGCGGCAGCGCGAAGCCCATCGGCACCTGCGACAGCAATGCGAGCGAACCGGCGCCGAGCAACAGCCCGCGCCGCGTGGTGTGTAGCGACATCTGCATTCCCCCAGTGATCCAACGGGAACCTTACCGGATCGGGGCAGGCGCGCTTGCTGCGGTGCGGGAGGCTGGTTCTGCTCCACCGGTCCATCGCAGCGTGTGTTGTCCTTGCACGCACCCTGACCGCGTCGTCGCCTTAGGCGCGTGTAGCCGCAGCCGCGGCGGTCCGGGTTTTTGTGGGAGGGGCTTCAGCCCCGACTGCATGCGGTGTGGGAAGGAGTCACGACTTCCTGAAGACTGCGGTGGCGCAGGCCAAGTTGGGCCGCGAGGAAACACGCGATGCGATCCGCCGCCTGGATGCGCAGGCGCGATTGCTGGAGCCGCACGCGCGCGGGCCGTCGGTCGAGGCGTTCATCGCCGAAGAGCGCCGCGGCGCGCACTGGACGTCGGCTTCGCACGGCGTATGCCGGTGCTTTACTTTCCGCTTGCTACACCTGCCGCGATGGCCGTTGTGGCCGGTTGCAGGGCAACCTCATGCCAACGCAAGCCACCGCTGCCCATGCCAGGCGCGACAAGCGCGCGGGCAAGGCGGGCAGCACCCAGGCCGGCGAATTCGTCCGCGAGGAGATCGAGCGGGTGCGCGCGGGCAAGACCGAGGTGAAATCGACCAGGCAGGCGATCGCGATCGGCCTGTCCAGGGCGCGCCGCGCCGGGGTCAAGACCGGCGCGGCGAAGACCGCGTCCAAGGCGACCAAGCAGAAGGTCGCCAAGGAAGAACGCAGGGGTGCCGGCAAGGCCAGGCCGGCGCCGACGCGTTCGCGCGGCGCCAGGAAGGCGCTCACGACGGCGAGCAAGGGCAAGAGCGCCACGCAGACGGTCGGCAAGCAGGCGTTGTCGGCGCAGGCCAAGCGAGCGGCCAGCAAGCGCACTGCGTCCAGCCGTTCGGCCGCGGCGAAGAAGGCTGCGCAGACCAAGGCGCCGGCCGTGCGCAAGGCCGCGGCCAGGAAGGCGGCCGGCGCCAAGCGCGCGTCCAGGAAAGCCTAAGGGCTAAGGGTTGAGTCCGCGGATCGCGCAGGCCGGCGGCCGCAGCGATGGCCGGCGGCCGCGCATCGCCATGGATCGGCGCGGGCGGGCGTTCAAAGCTCGGTGTATTTGGTGATGCGCCCCCTGGCGCGCTCGACCGGGTACTTGTTCGCGTTCACCTGCATCTTCTGCCGCGCGGCCTCGATCGGGTCGATGCCCAGCTTGTCGCACAGCTGCAGCAGGTACAGCAGCACGTCGGCCACTTCGCTGCCGACCTGGGCCTTCTTGTCGTCCGACAGCTGCCGGCTCTGTTCGTCGGTGAGCCATTGAAAATGCTCGAGCAGTTCCGACGCCTCGACCGACAGCGCCGCGGCCAGGTTGCGCGGGGTATGGAACTGGCCCCAATCGCGTGCGTCGGCGAACGCGCGCTGGGCGGCTTGCAGGTCGTGGAGGCTGTCGGGCATGGGGTGGGTTCGCGGGCGGGAAACCGCATGGTAATGCAGCGCCGGATCCGGTCGCCGTGCCCTGCGGCGACGGCGCAACCTCAGCTACCGGTTCCCTGCGTCCATCGGTCGCGACGGGCGTTAGCGGTAATGCCCGTCGCGACTGATGGCCCGAGGCCACCCGGAGTCACAGCGCCGCGGATCGCGGATGGAAAAAGCGCTGGCGAACTTGCGCCGGTCGCGGCAGCGGCGCCGCCGGCTTCGCGCCGTCAGCGCGGTTTGCAGCCGAACAGCGACAGGTCGATGGCGTTGGCCATGCGCGCATAGCCTGCGCCGTCGGGATGCAGGTGGTCGCGGGTGATGGCGGGCGGTAGCGATTCGGGGTTGTCGGGCATGCGCAGGATCGCGTCGAAGTCGATCGCCGCGGCGAACGTCCTGCCATCGCGAATGAAGCCGTTCAAGGCCTGGCGGGTCGCGGCCGACACCGGTTCGTAGCGTTCCGATGCGCCGAACGGGGTCAGCGTGGCGCCGATGCCGGCAATGCCGTGCTGGCGCAGGCGTTCGACCACCTGCCGGTAGCCCAGCTGCATGTCCGCGGCCGTGCGCCCGGGCGCGAACGCCGGCGGCCCGCTGTGGCGGATGTCGTTGATGCCTTCGAACAGCACCACGTGGGTGACGCCGGGCAGCGCCAGCACATCGCGGTCCAGGCGCGCCAGCGCGCTGGGGCTGCGGCCGGCGTCGAGCAGCTTGTTGCCGCTGATGCCGGCGTTGAGCACCACCACCTGGCCCGGGCAGGCCTGCTCCAGGCGCTTGCCCAGCAGCGCCGGCCAGTCGCCATTGCTGCCGCGGCCGGCGGTGGCGCCTTCGGTGATCGAATCGCCCAGCGCCACCACCACCCTTGGCGATGCGGTGGTCTGCGCATACACCGCCGACACCACGTTCTGCCGGTAGCTCAGCGCGGTGGCCTCGCTCACCTCGACATTGCCCTCGGCCACGCGCAGCGCGGTGCGGCGCACCGCCGGCCGCGTGGCATCGGGGAAGTACAGGGTCAGCGCGACCTCGGCCAATGCCGGCGCGCGCAGCGCCACCGGGTCGCTGAGCAGGACGCCGCCGGGCGGCAGCACGATCTCGCCGCGGCCGTCGAACAGCACCGGCTGCGCCGGCGGGGTTGCACCGGCCAGGCGCACCGACGCTGCGCCGATCTTCAGCGGCGCGGTGCCCAGTTCGTTGCTGATGCGGAAGCGCAAGGCCTGCGCGGCCGTGCCCAGGCGCATGTCCTGGCGCACGCTCTGCCGCTCGAACTGCAGCGAGCTGCCGGCCGGACCGTCGAGCCGGTCCGGCGTGGGCGAGGCGATCCAGGCCGGCAGCCAATGCGCGGTCTGCTGCGCCGCCGCCGGTGCGGCCAGGCACAATCCGAGCGCGGCGGCCGCCGCGACTTTCCACAACAACTGCCGCAAGCGCGGGGATCGCAAGAACATTAAGCGTGGCTCCTACGCAGTGATCAGGAAAAATACACGCCGCCGTTGACGTCGAGGTTGGCGCCGTTGATGAAGCTGGCCGCATCCGAGGCCAGGTACAGCGCCGCATCGGCGGCTTCCTCGGCGCGGCCTTCGCGGCGCAGCGGGGTGGCGTTGGCGACGAAGGCGCGCACTTCCGGCTTGGTGAAGTCGTCGTGGAAGCGGGTCGCGATCATGCCGCAGCACAGTGCGTTGACGCGGATGCCGCGCGCGCCCAGTTCCTTGGCCATGGCCCGCGAGAAGGTCATCACCGCGGCCTTGGCGGTGGCGTAGATCGCCGCGCCGGGACCGCCGCCGTCGCGGCCGGCCAGCGAGGCGAAATTGACGATCGCCGCGCCCGCCTGCATGTGCGGGGCCACCGCCTGCGTGGTCAGGTACACCGACTTCAGGTTGAGGTCCATGACCTGGTGGAAGAAGGCTTCGTCGATGTCGGCCAGCGGCTTGCGCGCGAGCATGCCGCCGGCGACGTTGACCAGGATGTCGATGCGCGCGCCGAACGCCTGCTGCGTCGCCGCGACCAACCCGGCCACGGCCTGCGCGTTGGCGGCATCGGCGCAGTGCGCGATGGCCTGGCCGCCGGCGGCCTGGATCTGGCGCAGGGTTTCTTCGGCGCTGGCCGCGTCGTTGGCGTAGTTGATGCACACCTTGGCGCCGGCCGCGGCCAGCTTCAGCGAAACCTCGCGGCCGATGTCGCGGCCGCCGCCGGTGACGATGGCCACCTTGTCGTTGAATTGCATGATGCGATGAGTCCTTGCGGTGTGGGGGATGGGAAGGCGATCAGCCGCGCGTGGCGGGATCGTCGAGTTTTTCGATGCGGCCGGTCACCAGCCACAGCGCGGCCAACGAGGCCGGCACCAGCGCGGCGACCAGGATGAACATCGGTGCGTAGGAGTGGGCGGTCATCACCGGCACCAGCCAGGTGGTGATCAGGGTGCCGGCGACCGCGGCCATGCCGCCGATGCCGGCCAGCGAGCCGACCGACTTGCCGTCGAACAGGTCGCCGGGCAGAGTCTGGATGTTGCCGATCGCGATCTGGAAACCGAACAGCACCGCGGCGATGGTCAGCACCGCGATGGTCGGATCGGCGGCCAGCACCGCGCCGAGCAGCGCAGGTGCCATGATCGCCCCGCCCAGGGTGATGGTCCATTTGCGCGCGCGGTCCACGCTGCAGCCGGCCGCGATCAAGCGCCCGGACAGCCAGCCGCCGGACAGGCTGCCGAGCATCGCGCCGACGAACGGCACCCAGGCGAACGCGCCGATCTGCTTGATGTCGAAATGGAAGGTCTCGGCCAGGTAGATCGGCAGCCACGACACGAACAGCCACCAGATCGGGTCGATGAAGAAGCGCGCCAGCACGATGCCCCAGCTCTGCCGGTACGACATGATCTGGCGCAGGCTCGGCAGGTAGGCGGGCTTGGCCGATGCGCCGGCGTCGGCCGGCGCGTCCAGGATCAGCGCGCGTTCGGCGGCATCCACCCACGGGTGCTTGTCGGGGCCGGCGCGGTAGATCACCAGCCACGGCAGCAGCCACGCGAAGCCGAGCGCGCCGACCAGCACGAAGCTGCCTTTCCAGCCCAGCCACAGGAACAGCAGCGCGATCAGCGGCGCCGACACGATCGCGCCGATCGAGGCGCCGGCGTTGAAGATGCCTTGCGCCAGCGCGCGCTCGCGCGCAGGGAACCACTCGGCGTTGGCCTTCACCGCGCCCGGCCAGGCGCCGGCCTCGCTGATGCCGAGCATCGCCCGCACGACGCTGAAGGAGACGATCGAATGGGTCAGCGCATGCAGCGCGATCGAGACCGACCACACCGCGATCGACAGCGCGAAGCCCATGCGCGTGCCGATGATGTCGAACAGGCGCCCGAACACGAACTGGCCGGCCGCGTAGAACAGCATGAAGATCGTCACCAGCAGCGCATAGTCTTCCTTGGTCGCGCCGATGTCCTGCGAGATCGCCGGCCACATCACCGCCAGTGCGTTGCGGTCGATGTAGTTGATCACCGTGGCCACCGCGATCAGGCCGACGATCATCCAGCGCACCGCGCTGCGCTTGGTTGGCTTGCCCGGCCTGGCGGCGGCGGAGGCGGGCGTGCTCATTTGCCGCCCGCGGCGCGGTCCAAGCGCGCATAGCCGCCGCGCCAGGCATAGCGCTGGCCCTGCGCCTGCACGCTGTGCTCGCGCTCGGTGGCGGCATCGTCGGCCACCGCCAGCGCCAGGGTCTTGCCCGAGGCCAGGGTCAGCACGATCACCTCGGCATCGTCGCCGCGCACGCGGGCGATGTCGCGGATGCGGCTGTCGGCGCCGTGCACGTATTCGGCGCTGCCGTTGTATTCGCCGTGCGGCTCCAGCACGCCGAAGAAGCTGACATCGGCCTGGCCGTCCACGCGCTGCAGCAGCATCGGTTCGCGGCGCAGGTTGAAGTCCGGATCGTTGGCGCCGCTCTCGGCCAGGATCGCGCGCGACGGCGCGCTGCTGCCGAAGCGATAGCTGTAGAAGCGCCCGTCCAGCAGCCAGCTCAGGCTGCGCGGGGCCGGCGACGGTTCGCTGCTCGCGTCCACCCACAGGTGCTGGTAGCCGTTGGCCTTGCCCAGCACCGGGCGCTCGGCCAGCGCACGCTTGGCGTCGAAGCCGACCTGCATGATGTGGCCGTTGAAATGCAGCGGCAGGTCGTAGCGCGCCGGCTTGGCGCCGTGCACGCGCAGCAGGTCGATCACGATCGGCAGGCCCAGCTCCGGATGGGTCAGCAGCGCCTGGGTGCGGGTGAAGCTGACGCCCTCGTAGGCATGGTCCATGCGCGCGGACACGATCTGGGTGTCGTCGTCGTGGGCGAACAGCAGCGGCGTCGGCGCATGGTCCTCGCCCACGCGCCAGTCGCCGTCGAAGTGGCTGCGCTCGTTCACCACCAGCGTGTTGTGCGCCACCGTGGTCTTGGCCCAGCTGCTGTTCTCCGGCAGGTAGATGCCGCCGGACTTGGCTTCCACGTTGAGGAAGCGCGCCGCGCCGTAGTCGCTGACCACGCGCTGGCCATTGTCGTAGAACAGCCAGTTCAACTTGTCGAAGTGGCCGTGGCCCATGCCCTGCGAGGTGTTCTTCATCACCAGGGTCTGGCCGTCCTCGCCGCCGGCGCGCAGGATCGCCAGCGCGCCGTGCGTGCCGTTGGCGCCGTCGCGCAGCAGCGTGGAGCGGAACGCGAACGGCTTGGCCTGGTCCTGCGCCAGCGCCGCGGCCACGCCCAGGCCCTCGGGGGTGAGCAGCACGCGCTGCTGGCGTTGCGCGATCGACAGCAGCCGCGCGTCGTGGCTCTGCGCATAGGCGATGCCGAGCCCGGCGACCAGTTCCTCGGTGTCCAGGCCCTTGTCCAGGATCGCGTCGTTGAGCGGGAAGAAGTAGCCGGCGTAGCTGCTCTGCACCAATGTATCGACCGCCTTCAGCAGCACCCCGTCGCGGCGCTGGAAGATCTGCTGCTGCGGCTGGTTGCGTTCGATCGCATTGGCGAACAGCACGAACGGCGCCAGCGCGTAGCGCTGGTAGTAGGGGCCTTCGGCGTAGTAGCCGTCGGGCGAGAACAACTGGTCGATCTGGGTGAGGAAGCCGGCGCTGCCGTCCTGCCTGCTGCCACGCAGCGCCTTGTCCACCAGCGTCCGATCGCGCAGCACGTAGCCGGTCATGCCGACCGCGGCCACCGCCCAGGTGGCGTGGTTGTGGATCTTGTCGAAGTTGTCGGCGCTTTCGTCGCACAGGAAGCGCGCCATGCGCCGGAACACCTGCGCGTCGATGGTGCTGCGTTCGGCGGGACTGAGGCTGTCGCGGATCGCGTCGTAGCCCTGCGCGGCGTAGACCAGCCACACCGAGTCGTTGAGCGATTGCCAGAACAGCCGGCCCGGCACCTGGCCGCGCCCGGCCGGATGCGCGCCCAGGGTCGGATACAGCCTGGCGTAGGCCAGCAGCAGGTCGCGTGCGTAGTCGGCGTAGGCGCGCTCGCCGCTGAGCCGGTACAGCGCGCCGGCGGCCTGGATCGCCTGGTAGTTGCGCTTGTGCTGCTCGTGGCTGGCGCCGCCGCCGGGGTCCTTCGGCAGCGGCACGTCGATGCCCGCCTGCATGGCCTTGCGCAGGCTGGCTTCGGCGCGTGCCTGTTCGCGCGCGAACAGCGGGTAGCGCGCGCCATCGCTGGCCATCTGCCGCCATTCTGCCGCGCTGATCAGCACCGGCGCGGCGTCGCTGGCAGCGCTGACGCTGGCCGGCGCGGCGGCGGGCTTGGCGGCAGGCGCGGCCCAGGCGGCGGGCGCGCTGGCGGCGACGGCCAGCACCAGCAGCAGGCGAGTGGATCGGGTCATCGCAATGGCTCCGCGCCGGCAGTGGCCGGCAAGGCCGGGGTGCCGCGGAATTGGTTGCGGGTGGCGATGCGCTCGGCCAGGGTGCCCTTGCCCGGCGCGATCGCGTCGAAGCCGCGGTTGCCGGCGAGGCCGTGGATGCGGCTGTGCTCGACGATCAACGCGTAGTTGGCGGCATTGGAACCGGGCGCGGTGCGGATCACCGCATCGCCCACGGCGTCCGGCGCGGCGCCGCCGTCGATCTGCGGCAGCGTCTCCTTGGCGTACCAGGCCACGCCGACGTCCTCGCGCGGAATGTAGCTCAGCGCCGGATCGGCGCCGATGCCGCCGGCATCCGCGGCGACCAGCAGGCCGCTCGTCGCGCGCGTCATCGTCAGCGTGCGGCCGGCGCCGCCGCCGGGCAGCCGCGGCGAGGCGGCCGGACTCTGCAGGTTGCCGGCGAAGGCGATGCCGGACAGGTCGCCGAGCACGCGCACCGGGTCGCGTTCGGCGACGATCAGGTTCTCGGCGAAATCGCTGTCGATCGGCGCGGCAGTGCGCTCGTCGTCCTTGCCGGCGCCGAAGAACAGCTGCTTGCTGGCGACGAAGCTGTTGTGCTCGATCAACGCCTGCTGCACCTGCACGTAGCGATTGGCCGGCGAATCGGGCACGCCGTACATGATGCTCAGCGCCGAGGAATAGCCGTCGCCGGCCAGCCCTTCCAGGTAGTTGTTGCGCACCGTCTGCCTGCGGTTGATGACGCGGATGCCGCCGGTGCCGTCCTTGCCGTCGCCGAAGAACACGTTGTCCTCGACCAGGTTGCCGTCGCCGTGGCGCAGCACCAAGGCGCCGCGCGAGCGTTTGAACACGTTGCCGCGGTAGGTGTTGCCGCCGGACTTGTTGGAGACCACCTCCACCTCGCCGTCGCAGCCTTCGAACCAGTTGTTCTCGACCAGCGAGTTGGAATCGGAGCTGGCGTCGTTGCTGGTGCCGATGCGCAGGGTCTCGCCGCCGTTGGCGCCCAGGTTCGGGCGCGGGCCGAACCAGTTGTGGTCGATGCGGTGGCGGTTGTCCAGGCCCTGCACCGCATCGCGGACCACCACCATGGTCGGGCCGGCGTTGTTCTTGCCGACCAGCTGGTTGTGGTCGAAACGGTTGTGGCTGTCGTACATGGCCACCCAGTTGTCCGAGCGGCTGCGCTCGGGCTGGTTGAAGCGGTCGACCACGACCCGGGTGATGCGGCTGTGGCGCGCACGCTCCTTGCTGGAAACGCGATAGGACAGCACCGCCTCGGTCGGGCTGTAGCCGTCGCGGAACACCAGGTCGCTGACCACCAGGTAGGCGCCGGCCATGCGCAGATTGGACTGGCCGGTGATGAATACCTGGCCGGGGGTCTGCGCGCTCAGCCGGATCGGCTGCGCGGCGGTGCCGGTGCCGGCGAACACGATCTGGAAGTCGCGCCACTCGCCGTTGGCCAGGATCACGTGGTCGCCAGGTTGCAGGGCGCCGGTGGCGGCGCGGTACTCGGCCGGGGTGGCGACGAGGATGTCGGCGGCATCGGCCTGGCCGGCGGCGAGCGCGAGGAACAGCAGGGCGAAGCGGTTGCACGCGGCGTTCGATGCCATGGTCTGCCTCCTCTCGATGCGTGCCGTGGCGGCGCCGCCGTGGGCCGGATGGTAGCAGAGGTCGAACACTCGTCAACCAGATTTGCATACCAAAAATCATTTATCTGGAAAGGTAATTTGGCGCGGAATCCGTGCTGCAAGCGCACATAAAATTAGATCAATCGTACGTACCAATTGGCCTGGACGGATATTTCTACCAATTTATTGACATTGGTCATGGACGAGTAAAGGCTCCGCTCCCAAGTCGTAGCCCTTACGGCGTTCACTCGGGAGGAGAGACCATGCGGCACCCCTATGCGGCCCCGTCCGCCAGACGCGCCGGCGCGCGCACATTGCGCAGCGCCCTGGCCTGCGCCATCGCGGCCTCGTTGACCAGCGGCGTGGCCTGGGCGCAGGACGCGCCGACCGCTGCGGCCGAGACCGCCACGGCGCCGGCACCGACCAGCGGGGCGACGACGCTGGACCAGGTGCAGGTCACCGGCATCCGTGGCTCGATCCAGTCCTCGATCAACAAGAAGCGCGACGACACAGTGATCTCCGACGTGCTCTCGGCCGAGGACATCGGCGACCTGCCGGCGCCGTCGCTGGCCGATGCGATCGAGACGCTGACCGGCGCCGCCTCCACCCGCGACAAGACCGGCGCCTCGGAGATCTCCATCCGCGGCCTGGGCGCGTTCCTCAGCAGCACCCAGTTCAACGGCCGCGAGATCACCAACGGCAGCGGCGACCGCTCGGTGAACTTCAACATGTTCCCGGCCGAACTGATCAACACCGTGGCCATCTACAAGACCCAGCGCGCGGACCTGATCGAAGGCGGCGTCGCCGGCACCATCGGCCTGGAGACGCTGAAGCCGCTGGACTACGGCAAGCGCGCGCTCCAGCTCGACGCGCGCGGCAGCTGGGCCGAGTACGACAACAAATATCGCGACAAGGACGGCATCGGCTGGCGCGGCACCGCCAGCTACATCGACCAGTTCGAATTCGCCAACGGCGGCAAGCTCGGCGTATCGATCGGCCTGCAGGCGCTGGACGGCACCGATCCGGAAGAGAGCATGACCAGCGGCTCGACCTGGTACGCCTGCGACGGCACCCAGAACGTGCGCAACGCCAACTGCGCCGAGGTCGGCGCCAACGCCATCGCCAACGGCGCGCCGTACTACCTGGTGCCGAGCAGCCGCATCTACCGGCTCAAGCAGGAGCGCAACGACCGCCAGTCCGAGTTCGCCGCGGTGCAGTGGAAGCCCAACGACGTGCTCGAGGTCAATGTCGATTACGAACACACCGACCGCAACTGGCACGAAAAACGTTCCGACCTGAGCCTGTCCAACACCCGCCGCGGCATCGTCGATCGGCAGGTCGACGACAACGGCGTGCTGCGCAGCTATTCCGGCAACACTTCGATCGACTCCACCTCGACCCTGTACGACCGCAACGAGGAATACACCGGCGGCGGCCTCAACATCGTGCTGCGCCCGAGCGTGGCCTGGGAGATCGCCACCGACCTGTCCTACTCGCACACCGTGCGCGAGGACACCCAGCGCATGACCCGGCTGCGCGCCAACGCCCGCGACGTCAACAACGCAGTGGTGCCGGGGATCAGCAGCGGCGCCACCGGCTACGTCAACTACGACTGGGACAACCGCGGCGACGTGCCGAGCATCGCGCTCGATCCGGCGTTCGACGTCAACGACTGGGACGCCTACACCGGCGCGGCGCGGATCACCTCCGAAGAGGAAAAGAACGATCACCGCATCCGTGCCGGCCGCTTCGACGTCAGCTACCTGCCCGAGGACGGCCTGCTGACCAAGCTCAGCTTCGGCCTGCGCGCCAGCCAGGCCGACTACAGCTACTTCGACAACACCATCACCACCGACATCGCCTCCAGCGGCGCCGGGCGCGCGCAGATCGTCGCCGCCAACCAGGCCTGCCGCGCGGCGTTCCCGCAGGACGACTTCCTCGACGACGCCAGCGGCAACACCATCTCCAGCTGGGCCTATTTCGATCCGAGCTGCCTATACGAAGCGTTCCGCGGCAGCAGCGCCACCGGCGTGGACCCGAACTACATGGATCCGAACAACGTCGATGTGGTGGAGAAGACCAAGGCGCTGTTCCTGATGGCCGACTTCCGCAGCGAACTGTTCGGGCTGCCGGTGTCGGGCAATATGGGCGTGCGCTGGGTCAAGACCGACGTGCGCTCGCAAGGCGTGCGCGCCGACCTGGAGCTGATCGACAACGGCGCCGGCACCTTGCGCCTGCAGCCGACCGGTACCTATCAGACCCTGGTCGACAAGGCCGGCAACGACAAGCTGCTGCCCAGCGCCAATGCCTCCTTCGAGCTGCGCGACAACCTGCTGCTGCGCCTGGCCGGCTACCGCGCGATGTCGCGTCCGGACATCGCCGCATTGGGTTCGGGCCGCAACGTCAACCTCACCGGCACCGAGAACTTCACCAGCCTGGAGGAAGCGCTGGCCGGCATCACCGCCACCGGCAATCCCGAGGCCAAGCCGCTGATGTCCTGGAACGGCGACGTGTCGCTGGAGTGGTATCCGAACGAGGACAGCATGCTGGCCGGCGCGGTGTACTGGAAGCAGTTCAACGGCGGCACCGAGACCGGGCTGTTCGACGAGACCTTCGTGGTCGATGGACAGAGCGTGACCGTGGCGGTGCCGCGGCAGGTGACCACCGACAAGAAGAGCACGCTGACCGGCTTCGAGCTCAGCGCCGCGCACCGCTTCTCCTACCTGCCCAAGCCGCTGGACGGGCTCGGTTTCAAGCTCAGCTACAACTACGCCGACACCGACTACGAGACCCAGGATCCGCGCCTGGGCGAGCAGGTGGATGCGGTCACCGGCACGGTGATTCCGGCGATCGTGAGCCCGGCCGGGCTCAGCGGCTTCTCGCGGCATGTGCTGTCCGGCTCGCTGTACTGGGAACTGGGCCGCTTCGACATGCAGGCGATCGGCAAGTACCGCTCCAAGTACTACCAGGACTTCACCGGCAACACCGCGCAGCAGAACCGCTACTACGACGACAACACCAGCGTGGATTTCCGCGCCCGCTACCGGGTCACCAAGCAGCTGTCGCTGTCGCTGGAACTGATGAATCTGACCAACGAACCGCGCGTCGCATCCCAGCCTGTCTACGGCAACTTCCGCGAGTACGTGAGCTACGGGCGGCGCGCATATTTCGGTGTACGATACAAGTTCTGAACGCAGCGGCGCGGCTCCCGGGTCGCGCCGTTTTTCGAGCCGCAGCAGGCGCCGGCGCGTCGTCCCGGCGCCGCTGTGGAATTCACCGACGGGTCCATGCTCGAATGTCCGAAAGCCGCCTCTACCAATCCATCGCCGCAAAGATCCTGACGCTGATCGAATCGGGAGAATTCCCGACCGGTTCGCGGCTGCCGGGCGAGCGCGATCTGGCCGAGCGGTTCGGGGTCAGCCGGGTGACCATCCGCGAGGCCGAGATCGCGCTGGAAGCGCAGGGCTGGATCGCGATCAAGACCGGCTCGGGCGTGTACGTGCGGCCGCGCCCGATCGATGCGCAGGGCGCGCTGCCCGACGTCACCGCCTTCGACCTGACCGCCGCGCGCACGGTGATCGAGGCCGAAGCCGCGGCGCTGGCCGCCGGCCGGCTGACAGACGCCGACATCGAGGAACTGCAGACCCTGGTGACGGCGATGTCCGATCCGGCCACCACCGAGGAAATGGCCGGCGAATACGACCGCCGTTTCCATCTGAGCATCGCGCGCCTGTCCGGCAACCCGGTGGTGGAATACTGCATCCACCTGATCTGGCGCATGCGCAACGAACTGCCGCGGGTGCGCCAGGTGTATGCGCACGTCTGCCACCAGCACGATGCGACCCGCACCGACGAGCACGCCGCGATCCTGGAGGCGTTGAAGACGCGCGATCCGGCCGCCTCGCGCAACGCGATGCGCAATCACTTCCAGCGCCTGTTCGAGTCGATGCTGGAAGCCACCGAGAGCCAGGCCCTGGCCGAGATCCGCCGCCGCACCCAGCAGGACCGCGAGCGCTTCCTGGCCACCACGCGGATCTGAGCCGGTCGTCGCTGCTGGCGTAACGCCTCCGTTGTCGGCGCTGCGGCGTCATGCGCGTACGCGGTGCGCGCGCGACGTACCGTCGCCGCCGCCATTGGCCATCGTCGGGGCGTGTTGGCCTAGCTTTGCGGCATCTGCCTTCTGCGCAATCGCACCGCAATCGCAGCACATTGCGCCGAGCGGCGGCGACGCATGCATCGGCACCTGAACGTCATCGGCGCGCCGCGCGTCGACCGCAGCGTCAACCGCAGCGCGGCTGTGTCTCGCGCAGCGACGCCAGCACGATCGGCAGCGGCGCGCAGCGCGCTGCTCGCATTCACGCCCGGCGCTGCCCGCGACTGCTAAGTCTGGAGCCATGCGGGCTCTGTGGCCCCTCTGGATCATCATGGCGTCCCCCTGGCGTGCGTTGCGTAAACGGCTGCTTCCTTATCGGCGTGGCCTCTCCGGCATGCGCGCGCGATTCCTGCGGCATGGCCGCGCGCGGCCGCTGGCCGAAGAGCCGCTGCGCGCGCAGCTGCTCAGCGCCGAACAGATGGCCGCGCACGGCGCAGCGCTGGCGCGGACCCATCGGGTGCGCGGCGGGCGCAGCGCCGAGGTGTTGCTGGCGCGGCTGAAACAGAACGAGGACGTGCTGCGCGACGCCCTGGCGATGCTCGCGGCGATGGTCCGCGACGACATCCGCGTCACCCCGGCCGGCGAGTGGCTGCTGGACAACTTCTACCTGGTCGAAGAGCAGATCCTGATCGCGCGGCGGCATCTGCCGGCCGGCTACAGCCGCCAGCTGCCGGCGCTGGCGCAGGGGGCGTCGGCAGGATTGCCGCGGGTCTACGCGTTGTCGATGGATGCGATCGCCCACGGCGACGGGCGCATCGATGCCGACACCGCCAGCCGCTTCATCGCCGCCTACCAGACGGTGACGCCGCTGAAGCTGGGCGAGCTGTGGGCGATTCCGATCATGCTGCGCCTGGGCCTGCTGGAAAACCTGCGCCGGGTCGCGGCGCGGGTGATGCGCGACGGCATCGACCACCGCCTGGCCAGCGACTGGGCCGAACGGCTCAACAGCACCGCCGTGCAGGATCCCAAGAGCGTGGTGCTGGTGGTCGCGGACATGGCGCGCTCGCAGCCGCCGCTGTCCGGCGCATTCGTGGCCGAACTGGTGCGCGGGCTGCACGGGCGCGGCGGGGTGCTGGCGATGCCGGTGACCTGGGTCGAGCAGTGGCTGGCCGACGGCGGCCAGCGCATCGACGACATGGTGCATGCGGAAAGCCAGCAGCAGGCCGCCGACCAGGTCTCGATCAGCAACAGCATCGCCAGCCTGCGCTTGCTGGCGACGATGGATTGGCGCGATTTCGTCGAGGAGCTGAGCGTGGTCGAAGCGCATCTGCGCCGCGACCCGCACGGCACCTACGCGCAGATGGACTTCCAGACCCGCGACAGCTACCGGCACAGCGTCGAGCTGCTGGCGCGGCGCAGCGGCGCCAGCGAGGAGGCGGTGGCCGCGTGCGTGCTGCAGCTGGCGCAGGCGGCGGCCGTGGACGACCGGCGCCATGTCGGCTACTACCTGGTCGACGACGGCCAGCGCGACCTGCCGGCGGCGATCGCCGCGCTGCCGCGTGCGCGCCGCCGGCCCTACGTGGCGCGGCGCACGTTGCCGCTGCCCGTCTATCTGCTGCCGATCGCGGCGATCGCCGCATTCGGCAGCTGGACCCTGCTCGAGCAGCTGCATGCGCTGGCCGCGGTGCCGGCATGGCTGTGGGCGACGACCGCGCTGCTCGGCGCACTGGTGTTCAGCGAACTGGGCGTGGCGCTGGTCAACTGGGCGGCGACGCTGCTGGTGGCGCCGCGCACGCTGCCGCGGATGGATTTTTCCAAGGGCATGCCGGCCGGCGCACGCACCCTGGTGGTGGTGCCAAGCCTGCTCAGCGACGCAGCCACGATCGACGAACTGGCCGAGGCGCTGGAAGTGCGGTTCCTGGCCAACCGCGATGCGCAGCTGCATTTCGCGCTGCTGACCGATTTCCTGGATGCCGCGCAGGCGACGCTGCCCGGCGACGCGGCGCTGCTCGCGCATGCGGCGCAGCACATCGTGCGCCTCAACCAGCGCTACGCGCCGGAAAGCGACGACCGCTTCCTGCTGCTGCATCGCCCGCGCCTGTGGAGCGCCGGCGAACGCGCCTGGATCGGCCACGAGCGCAAGCGCGGCAAGCTGGCGGCGCTGAACCGGCTGTTGCGCGGCGGCGCGGCCGATGCCGATTTCAGCGCGGTGATCGGCGCGACCGCGCTGCTGGCGCAGGTGCGTTACGTGATCACCCTGGACGCGGACACGCGGCTGCCGCGCGACGCGGCGCGCGAGTTCGTCGCGACCCTGGCGCACCCGCTGAACCGCGCGCGCATCGATCCGGCGCTGGGCCGGGTGACCCGCGGCTACGGCATCCTGCAGCCGAGCGTGGGCAGCAGCATGAGCGGCCATCGCATCACCCGCTATGCGCGCCTGTTCGGCAGCGAGCCGGGCATCGACCCGTATACGCGCACCGTGTCCGACGTGTACCAGGACCTGTTCGGCGAAGGCTCGTTCGTCGGCAAGGGCATCTACGACGTGGATGCGTTCGAGCAGGCGCTCGACGGCCGCCTGCCCGACAACCGCATCCTCAGCCACGACCTGCTGGAAGGCTGCTACGCGCGCGCCGGCCTGGTCAGCGACGTGCGCCTGTTCGAGGACTATCCGGCGCGCTACGCGGCCGACGTGAAGCGCCGCGCGCGCTGGATCCGCGGCGACTGGCAGCTGCTGCCGTGGCTGCTGCCGTGGGTGCCGGATGCCACCGGCCGCTACCGGCGCAATCCGCTGTCCACGTTGTCGCGCGGCAAGCTGCTGGACAACCTGCGCCGCAGCCTGGTGCCGCTCGCCGCCACCGCGCTGCTGGCGACCGGCTGGCTGTGGCTGCCGCGGCCGATGGCGTGGACCGCGTGGCTGCTGGGCCTGTTCGTGCTGCCGATCGTGGTGCCGGCGCTGCACGACCTGGTTGCCAAGCCGTCGGACATGGGCTGGCGCATGCACCTGGGCACGCTGGCCAAGGCGGTGGCGACGCAGCTGCAGCGCGCGCTGGTGGCGCTGGCCTGCCTGCCGTACGAGGCCGGCTACGCCGCGCTGGCGATCGCGCGCACGCTGTGGCGCGTGCTGCTCAGCCGGCGCCACTTGCTGCAATGGCATGCGTCCAGCGATGTGGCGCGCAGCCTCGGCCGCGGCAATGCGGCCGAGCTGGGCGGGATGGCACCGGCGGCGCTGTGCGCGCTGGCGCTGCTGCTCTTGCTGGCCTGGCGGCAGCCGCATGCGCTGTGGGTCGCCGCGCCGATCCTGGCGCTGTGGATCGCCGCGCCGGTGCTGATGGCGTGGCTGGGGCATGCCGCCGCGCCGCGTCGCGCGCAGCTGGCGCCGCCGCAGCGCGCCTTCCTCGGCCGGCTGTCGCGCCGTACCTGGGCGTTCTTCGAAGTGCACATGCGCGCGCAGGACCATTGGCTGCCGCCGGACAACGTGCAGGAACATCCGCAGCTGGTGGTGGCGCGGCGCACCTCGCCGACCAACATCGGCCTGGCCCTGCTCGGCAACCTGGCCGCCTACGACCTGGGCTACCTGCAGCCGGGCGGGGTGCTCGAGCGCACCCGGCTGACCCTGGCGACGATGGAGACGCTGCCGCGCCACCGCGGCCATTTCTACAACTGGTACGACACCGAGACCCTGCTGCCGCTGCCGCCGGCCTACCTGTCGACGGTGGACAGCGGCAACCTGGCCGGGCATCTGCTGACCCTGCGCCAGGGCCTGCTGGCGCTGTGCGATGCGCCGTTGCTGGCTGCGGCCAGCTTCGACGGCCTGGCCGACACGCTTGGCGTGCTGCGCGAGGCCGCAGCTGCCGACCCTGTCGTGGCTACCGCGCTGCAGCCGGCGCTGCATGACTTCGAGCTGCGCCTGGACGTGCTGCGCGCGGTCCCGCCGCACACGCTGGCGCAAACCTGGCGGGTGCTGTGCGCGCTGGCTGCGCAGGCGGCGGCAATCGCCGAACTGTGGCCGCCGCCGCTGCCCACGGCCGAGCAATCCGCCGATGCGCTGGCGCCGCACTGGCCGCAGGTCTTGCTGGACGCGTGCAGCGCCGCGCAGCAGGAACTGCGCGAGTTCGCGCCATGGGCGACGGCGGCCGACCAGCCCGACGCCGCGTCGATGTCCGCCGCCACCGAAACGCCGCTGTCGACCTTGCGTGAGCTGGCGGCGCAGACCCGCAGCGCCGAGGCGGCCGAGCGCGCGCGCGCGCGCATCCATCAGCTCGAGCGCCTGGCGCACATCGCCGGGCAGCTGTCGCTGATGGAATACGGCTTCCTCTACGACCCGGCGCGGCGCCTGCTGGCGATCGGCTACAACGTCGACGAGCGGCGCCTGGACCAGGGCTATTACGACCTGCTGGCGTCGGAGGCGCGGCTGTGCAGCTTCGTCGCCATCGCCCAGGGCCAGCTGCCGCAGGAAAGCTGGTTCGCGCTCGGGCGCCAGCTCACCGAGGTCGATGGCGAGGCGACGCTGCTGTCGTGGAGCGGCTCGATGTTCGAGTACCTGATGCCGCAGCTGGTGATGCCCAGCTATGCCGACACCTTGCTCGACCAGACCGCGGTGCATGCGGTCAACGCGCAGATCGCGCACGGTGCGCGGCATGCGCTGCCGTGGGGCGTGTCCGAGTCCGGCTACAACGCGGTCGATGCGCGGATGAACTACCAGTACCGCGCGTTCGGCGTGCCCGGGCTGGGCCTCAAGCGCGGGCTTGGCGACGATCTGGTGATCGCGCCGTACGCCAGCATGATGGCGCTGATGGTGGCCCCGGAAGCGGCCTGCAGCAATCTGCAGCGGCTGGCCGCGGCCGGCTTCGGCGGCCGCTTCGGCCTGCACGAGGCGATCGACTACACCCCCAGCCGGGTACCGCCGGGCCAGGAGCATGCGCTGATCCGCTCGTACATGGCGCATCACCAGGGCATGGGCCTGCTGGCGCTGGATCACCTGCTGCGCGAGCAGCCGATGCAGAAGCGCTTCGCCGCCGATGCCGAATTCCAGGCCACCTTGCTGTTGCTGCAGGAACGGATTCCGCGCGTGGGCGTATTCCATCCGCTGGAAGCGGACGGCGCCGCGCAGCGCAATGCCCAGGACGCGCGCGAGGGCGAGACCCAGCTGCGCGTGTTCCGCGATCCCAGCGCGCTGCGGCCGGCGGTGCAGCTGCTCTCCAACGGCCGCTACCACGGCCTGCTGACCAGCGCCGGCGGCGGCTACAGCCGCATGCGCGACATGGCCATCACCCGCTGGCGCGAGGACGGCACCCGCGACCACTGGGGCAGCTTCTGCTACCTGCGCGACGTGGACAGCGGCGACTACTGGTCGGCCGCCTACCAGCCCACCGCGGTGGCGGTGGAGCACTACGAGGCGATCTTCTCCGATGCCAAGGCCGAGTTCCGCGGTCGCAAGCGCGGCTTCGACACGCACCTGGAAGTGGCGATCTCCGCCGAGGACGACATCGAACTGCGCCGGCTGCGGGTCAGCAACCGCTCGCGGCAGCCGCGCACCATCGAGATCACCACCTATGCCGAAGTGGTGCTGGCGCCGGCCATCGCCGACGAGCTGCATCCGGCCTTCAGCAACCTGTTCGTGCAGACCGAGATCGCCCGCGACACGCAGGCGCTGCTGTGCACGCGGCGCACCCGCGCGCACGACGAGGTGGCGCCGTGGATGTTCCATCTGGTGGCGGTGCACGATGCCCACATCGGCGCGATTTCCTACGAGACCGACCGCGCACGCTTTCTCGGCCGCGGCAATACGGCGCGCAGCCCGCGCGCGCTGCGCGAGGACGCGGTACTGTCCGACACGGCCGGCTCGGTGCTCGACCCGGTGGTCGCGATCCGCTGCCGGATCGTGCTGGCGCCGGAGCAGACCGCGATGATCGACATGGTCTACGGCGTCGGCGGCGACCGCGCCGCCTGCACGGCGCTGATCGACAAGTACCGCGACCGGCGCCTGGCCGACCGCGTGTTCGATCTGGCCTGGACCCACAGCCAGGTGGTGCGCCGCCAGATCAACGCCTCGCAGGCCGATGCGCAGCTGTACGAGCGACTGGCCGGGCTGATGGTGTACGTGCATCCGGCGCTGCGCGCCGACAGCGAACTGCTGTTGCAGAACCGGCGCGGCCAGTCCGGGCTGTGGGGCCATGCGATCTCCGGCGACCTGCCGATCGCGCTGCTGCAGATCGGCGATGCCGACAACATCGAGCTGGTGCGGCAGATGGTGCAGGCGCACGCGTACTGGCGGCTCAAGGGCCTGCATGCGGACCTGGTGATCTGGAACGAGAGCCAGAGCGGCTACCGGCAGCAGCTGCAGGAGCAGATTCTGGGCATGATCGCGGCCGATCCGGACGCCAGCGTGCTGGAACGCCCCGGCGGCATCTTCGTGCGCCCGGTGCAGAACATCTCGCAGGAAGACCGCATCCTGCTGCAGGTGGTGGCGCGGGTCATCGTCAGCGACCAGCGCGGCACCCTGGCCGCGCAGATCGGCCGGCACCTGCCGCCGCCGCGCGGCGTGCCCGAACTGGTGCCGCTGCCGGCCGCCGCGCTGGCCGAGGCGCAGGCGCAGGCGCAGGCGCCGGCGCCGCCCGCGGCCGCGGCCGACATCCACGCGGATCCGTGGCCGTTCGCGCCGGCGCAGGCCGAGGTGCTGTTCGACAACGGCACCGGCGCCTTCGCCGCCGACGGCCGCGAATACCTGATCGCGCTGCGCGAGGGCGCGCCGACCCCGGCGCCGTGGTCCAACGTGCTGGCCAATGCGCAACTGGGCACGGTGCTCAGCGAGAGCGCCGCCGGCTATACCTGGTTCGAGAACGCGCACGAGTTCCGCCTGTCGCCGTGGCACAACGATCCGGTCGCCGATGCCTGCGGCGAGGCATTCTACCTGCGCGACGAGGACAGCGGCCGGGTCTGGTCGCCGCAGCCGCTGCCACGCCGCGGCGAAGGCGACTACCGCACCCGCCACGGTTTCGGCTACAGCGTCTACGAGCACGTGCACGACGGCATCGCCAGCGAACTGTGGGTGTACGTGGCGCTGCACGAGGCGGTGAAGTTCTCGGTGCTCAAGCTGCGCAACCTGTCCGGGCGCAGCCGGCGCCTGTCGGCGACCGGCTACGTGGAATGGGTGCTGGGCGATCTGCGGGTGAAGTCGCAGATGCACGTGGTCAGCGCGCAGGACGGCGCGCAGGGCGCGCTGCTGGCGTGCAATCCGTACAACGCCGAATTCTCCGCGCGCACCGCGTTCTTCGACGTGGATGCGGCCGTGCGCAGCTGCACAGGCGACCGCAGCGAGTTCCTCGGCCGCAACGGCGACATGGCCGACCCGCAGGCGCTGCGCCGCGAACGCCTGTCCGGGCGCCTCGGCGCCGGGCTGGATCCGTGCGCGGCGATCCAGGTGCCGCTGAGCCTGGCCGCCGGCGCCGAGTGCGAGACCGTGTTCCGGCTCGGCGCCGGCAAGGACCACGCCGCCGCGCTGGAGCTGGCGCGGCGCATGCGCGGCGGCGATGCCGCGCACGACGCGCTGGACGCGGTGCGCATCCATTGGCGGCAGCTGCTCGGCGGGCTGCAGGTGCACACTCCCGATCCCAGCGTGGACCTGCTGGTCAACGGCTGGCTGCCGTACCAGACCCTGGCCTGCCGCTACCTGGCGCGCAGCGGCTATTACCAGTCCGGCGGCGCGTTCGGCTTCCGCGACCAGCTGCAGGACATGATGGCGCTGGTCCATGCCACCCCGGCGCTGGCGCGCGAGCATCTGCTGGCCAGTGCCGCGCACCAGTTCCCGCAGGGCGACGTGCTGCATTGGTGGCACCCGCCGCAGGACCGCGGCGTGCGCACGCGCTGCGCGGACGACTACCTGTGGCTGCCGCTGGCGGCGTGCCGCTACCTGCAGGTCACCGGCGACCGCGGCGTGCTCGACGAAGACGTGCGCTACATCGAAGGCCGTGCCGTCGGCGCCGACGAGGAGTCGTACTACGACCTGCCGTCACCGTCGCCGCAGCGTGCGCCGCTGTACGCGCACTGCGTGCAGGCGCTGCGCCGCGGCATGGCGCTGCTCGGCGAACGCGGCCTGCCGCTGATCGGCACCGGCGACTGGAACGACGGCATGAACCGGGTGGGCGAGGGCGGCAAGGGCGAGAGCGTGTGGCTGGGCTTCTTCCTGTTCCATGTGCTGCAGCAGTTCGCGGCGCTGGCGCGCGGCCGCGACGACGCCGCTTTCGCCGACGAGTGCGATGCGGCGGGGCATGCGCTGCGCGGCAATCTCGAGGCGCATGCCTGGGATGGCGGCTGGTACCGGCGCGCGTGGTTCGACGACGGCACCGCGCTGGGTTCGGCGCAAAACGAAGAATGTCGCATCGACTCGATCTCGCAGAGTTGGTCGGTGCTGTCCGGCGCGGCCGAACCGGCGCGCGCGCAGCAGGCGATGGCCGCGCTGGACCAGCATCTGGTCAAGCGCGACGCCGGCCTGATCCAGCTGCTGGAGCCGCCGTTCGACCGCATCGCGCACGATCCCGGCTACATCCGCGGCTACGTGCCGGGCGTGCGCGAGAACGGCGGGCAATACACGCATGCGGCGGTGTGGGCGGCGATGGCCTTCGCCCACCTCGGCGACGGCGAACGCGCCTGGGAACTGGCGCGGATGATCAACCCGATCCAGCACAGCCTGGATGCGGCGGCCAGCGAGCGCTACAAGGTCGAACCCTACGTGCTCGCCGCCGACGTCTACGGCGTGGCGCCGCACGTGGGCCGCGGCGGCTGGACCTGGTACACCGGCTCGGCCGGCTGGATGTACCGGCTGCTGGTCGAATCGCTGCTCGGCCTGCAGCGCGAAGGCGACAGCCTGCAGCTGCGGCCATGCCTGCCGGCCGACTGGGAGCGCTGCGAACTGCAGTACCGCCACGGCAGCAGTACGTATCACATCGAACTGCTGCAGGGCGCCGCCGATCGCGCGCACGCCGACGCCGATGCGGCCGACGGCAGCGGCCTGTTCGTGGATGGCGTGCGCCAGCACGACGCGCGCATCGCGCTGGCCGACGACGGCCAGGTGCATCGCGTGCAATGGCGGCAGCCGCGCGCGCCGGCATGAACACGCAGGCGCAGACCCAGGCGGCGCTGGCCAATTTGGCGGCGATGCTGCCGCAATGGACCGCGCATCTGCGCCATCCCGCCGAATTCTGGCCGCAGTTCAGCGTGCTCGCGCAGGAAGTGCTGGATGCCGCGGATCCGTGCGATCGCGCGCAGGCGCGCCAGGCGCTGGCGGCGATGCTCGCCAAACATTCGATCGACGCGCGCATGCTGCCTCCCTGAATGCCGCACTGAACCGATCTGCGCTGCGCCGCCACGCCAGGCTCACGGCATGGTCACCCGGGTTGCACGTTGCCCGCGGCCACACTGCGGCAGACGTTGTCGCAAGAGGAACATCCCGATGCAAGCCCTCACCTATCACGGCACCAGAGACGTGCGCGTGGAAACCGTTCCCGATCCGGTCCTGATCGATGCCGACGACATCGTGCTGCGGGTCACCGCCACCGCGATCTGCGGCTCCGACCTGCACCTGTACCGCGGCAAGATTCCCGAACTGCACAGCGGCGACGTGCTCGGCCACGAGTTCATGGGCGTGGTCGAAGAGGTCGGCCCCGGCGTGACCCGGGTGAAGCAAGGCGACCGCGTGGTGATCCCGTTCGTGATCGCCTGCGGCGAGTGCTTCCACTGTCGCTTGACCGAGTACGCCGCCTGCGAGACCACCAATACCGGCAAGGGCGCTGCACTCAACCAGAAAGGCATCCGTCCGCCGGCGGCGCTGTTCGGCTACAGCCACCTGTACGGCGGCGTGGCCGGCGGCCAGGCCGAATACGTACGCGTGCCCAAGGCCAACGTCGGCCCGCTGGTGGTGCCGGACGCGCTGCACGACGAGCAGGTGCTGTTCCTGTCCGACATCCTGCCCACCGGCTACCAGGCCGCGCGCAACGCCGACGTCGGCCAGGGCAGCACGGTGGCGATCTTCGGCGCCGGGCCGGTCGGGCTGATGACCGCGGCGTGCTGCCGCATGCTCGGCGCGGAGCGCATCTTCATGGTCGATCGTTATCCGTACCGGCTGGATTTCGCGCAGAAAACCTACGGCGCGATCCCGCTCAATTTCGAGCAGGTCGACGATCCGGCCGACATCATCGTCGGCCAGACCGACGGCCGCGGCGTGGACGCGAGCATCGATGCGGTCGGCTTCGAGGCCAAGGGCAGCAGCGTGGAAACGGTGATGGCCACGCTGAAGCTGGAAGGCAGCAGCGGCACCGCGCTGCGCCAGTGCATCGCCGCCACGCGCCGCGGCGGCACGGTCAGCGTGCCCGGCGTGTATGCCGGCTTCATCCACGGCTTCCTGTTCGGCGACGCCTTCGACAAGGGGCTGACCTTCAGGATGGGCCAGACCCACGTGCAGCGCTTCCTGCCGGAGCTGCTGCGGCACATCGGCGAAGGCCGGCTCAAGCCGAACGAGATCATCACCCATCGCCTGCGCCTGGCGCAGGCCGCCGACGGCTACGCGATCTTCGACAGGAAGGAACAGGACTGCCGCAAGGTGATCCTGACGCCGTAACTGGCGCGCCGCCGCACCCTCATCGGCGCTGCGCGCCACCTGCCCGCGAAGGGGCTGTAAGCCCCTCTCCCCTCGGGAGAGGGGTTGGGGTGAGGGTAGGGCGCGAAGCGTCTCGCCGAGTTGGGCGCACGAGGCTGCGCCCGCACCCCCCCGACCCGCCGCCATGTCCGTCTCATGACGGCGCCGACCCAGCGGCCTGCGCAGGAGGCGAGCGACGCCAGGGCAATGCGCATTCAGCCATGCACGCGGAACCGCGCGCGCAGCGGACATGCCTCGGGATAAGTTTTGTCCCGGGTTTGTTGCGGGACAGCAGCGGACCCGGATGCGGATCCGCGTTTGTCAAGAGGTGTCAAGTGCATTTGCTTATGTTTCAACCAGTTGGGCTACGGCGGCTGCGGTGCCACCGGCACCGACGTTGTCCACACGGGGTGTGGATGACTTCTGCATAAGGGTGTGGATAAGCCTGTCGCGGCCGCATGCCACAAGACTGTCAAGAGACGTGGCGAAAAATTAGGCAGGGCGATGTTCGGCGTCCGCATCCGCCCCGGCACGGGCGGCGACTCGCCGGCCGGCGGGACCCGGCAGCCCCCGCCGGGCCCCCGTGCCGCGACCTGGCGCCGCCGCCGTCGCAAACGAAAACCGCGCCATGCGGGCGCATGGTGCGGTCGGGCAGGCATGCCGCGCGGCGCAGGCTCAGGCAAGCATGCGCAGCTTCGGTTCGCGGTCCCACTGGCGGGTCTTGGCCGCCGCGATGAAGCCCTTGCCGTTGCCGGCATCGAGCACGCCGGCGTCCTTGACCACATTGCCGGCCTTCAGCAGCGGCTGCGCCCCGGCATCGGCGGCGATCGCCTTCAGATGCGCGAAGGCGTTGCCGACGAAATCGACCGCCGCCGCCTCCCTGCTCAGCTGCTTGCCGGCCGCGGCCGACAGCACCACCGCCACCGCGTCGAACACGAACGACGGGGTGCCGGCCAGCTGCCCGTCCGCGGCCAGCTTCTTGCCGTCGCTGAGCGTGGCCCCGCCCAGCTTCGGCGCCACGATCTTGACCGTGGCGCCGGCGTCGCGCGCGGCCTTCTGCAGGGCCTTCACCGTCGCCGCGTCGGACCCGTCGTGGACCAGGATGCCGATCGCGCGCCCCTGCAAGGTGTGCTTCATCTTGCCGATCAGTTGCAGCGCCGGCGACGGCGGCAGGTCCTGCGGCGGCAGCGCGGCCGGCGGCGCCGGCGGCAACGCCTCCAGGCCCAGGCCGTCGGCCACGCGCTGCGCCAGCGCCGGATCGATGTGGCGCAGGTGCCCGACCACCGCCGCACGCACATGCGCGGTCTCCACCTTGGACAGTTCGAACACCAGCGCCGAGGCGAGATGCGCCTGCTCCGGCTTGCTCTGGCTGCGGAAGAACATGCGTGCCTGGCTGTAGTGGTCGGCGAAGCTCGCCGCGCGCACGCGGCCCTTGCCGCCATCCTCGCTCGGCGTGGCGTGGCTGGGGAAGCCGCGCGCGCGCTCGCGCGGAGTGTCGTCCTGCAGCGAGCTGGGCTCGTAGGCGACGCGGCCCCTGGGCACGCCCATCTGCATGTGCCCGTCGCGCTGCAGGTTGGCGAACGGGCACTTCGGCGCGTTGATCGGGATCTGGTGGAAGTTCGGCCCGCCCAGGCGGCTGAGCTGGGTGTCCAGGTAGGAGAACAGGCGGCCCTGCAGCAGCGGATCGTTGGAGAAGTCGATGCCGGGCGCGATGTTGGCCGGGCAATACGCCACCTGCTCGGTCTCGGCGAAGAAGTTGTCCGGCCAGCGGTCCAGCACCATGCGCCCGACCATCTGCAGCGGCACCAGTTCCTCCGGGATCAGCTTGGTCGAATCCAGATGGTCGAACGGGAATTTGTCGGCCTCTTCTTCGGTGAACAGCTGCACGCCCAGCTCCCATTCCGGGAAATCGCCTTGCTGGATCGCCTCGAACAGATCGCGGCGATGGAAATCCGGATCGGCGCCGGCCAGCTTCACCGCCTCGTCCCAGACCGTGGACTGCAGGCCGAGCTTGGGCCGCCAGTGGAACTTGACGAAGGTGCTGTTGCCGTTGCCGTCGAGCAGGCGGAAGCTGTGGATGCCGAAGCCTTCGATCATGCGCAGCGAGCGCGGAATGGTGCGGTCGCTCATCGCCCACATGATCATGTGCAGCGATTCGGGGGTCAGCGAGATGAAGTCCCAGAACGTGTCGTGCGCGCTGGCCGCCTGCGGGAAGCCGCGGTCCGGCTCCATCTTCACCGCGTGGATCAGGTCCGGGAACTTGATCGCGTCCTGGATGAAGAACACCGGGATGTTGTTGCCGACCAGGTCCCAGTTGCCCTCCTTGGTATAGAACTTGACCGCGAAGCCGCGCACGTCGCGCGGCGTGTCCACCGAGCCGGCGCCGCCGGCCACGGTGGAGAAGCGGGTGAACACCGGCGTCTTCACCCCGACCTCGGTGAGGATCCTGGCGGTGGTGTACTTGGCCAGCGAGGCGGTCAGTTCGAAATAGCCGTGCGCGGCGCTGCCGCGCGCGTGCACGATGCGCTCGGGGATGCGTTCGTGGTCGAAGTGGGTGATCTTCTCGCGCAGGATGAAATCTTCCAGGAGCGTCGGTCCGCGCGGGGTGGCGCGCAGCGAGTTCTGGTTGTCGGCGATCGGGATGCCCTGGTTGGTGGTCAGCGGCGGATGCGTGCCGCCGGCGTGCTGGTGCAGTTCGTCGCCGCGACCGCGCTGGTCGGCGACGGCGCTGGTGTCGACGGGCGTGCTGGATTTGCTGGGCTTGCGAGGGCTGGCCATGGATGAGCGCTCCGGGGGATGAGGCGGATACGGCAGAAGGGATTCGCGCTGCGAACGGCGGCAGGATGCGCGCTTGGAGAGGGGTGTGAGGCGTCCGGCCGATGCTGTGCCGGCCGGCGTGAACGGTCCGTGCAACCTGTCCGAGCATGGCGTGAGGACGGCGTTGCGGCGGGCGCTGCAGATCGCACAAAGCGGGAAGGCGCGCGCGGCGCGCGTTCGCTGTGTCCGCGCGCTGCTTGCCGCTGATAGTCGCAGCCAGCCGGCCTCCGCCGCGAACCGCGGTCGTGCCTGCTGCGGCTGGCGTCGGCAACGCCGCCGCAGCGCCGCCACGCGCAGGCATTGCCGCTAAGCTGGGGCTACAGGACGGCGCCGCGGGGCCGATAGTGCGTTGCGCATCGATCCTTCGCAGGGGCTGCGAGCGTGGGGAGCGCGCAGCGGCAGCGGCCGATGCGGTGCGGCGTGGCGTGCGACGGAGACCGAACGTGTTCTTGCCTATCGTGGTCATCGGATTGGTGATCGCCCATGCGCTGGTCGCACAGGCGGGCGGCACCGGTACGCCTGCGGCGCAATGGTGCGGCCTGGCGGTGCAGGCCGTGGCGGTGCTGGCGGTGCTGCGCCGGTTGCGGCGTGCGCCGGCGGTGGACCGGATGCCGTGGCGGCTGCTGGCGTACGCGGTCGGCGCGCAGATGCTGTGGACCGACTGCAACCTGCTGGCGCTGCTGTTGCCGCAGCACGGCCCGCTGCTGCTGCAGCTGGGGGTGATGTTTTCCGGCTCGTCGATGATTCCGGCGCTGTTCCTGATCGCGCGCTCGTTCAACCGGCCGCAGCCGCGGCTGGTGGTGGCGCTGGATGCGCTGCTGGCGCTGGTCGGCGCCGGCCTGCTGTTTCTGCTGATCGACCTGGCGCTGTCGTCCAGCAACGGTTTTTCCGAACCCGACGTCAACCTGATCATCAATCACGCCGACGCGATGGGCCTGCTGCTCGCGTCGATGGCCACGCTGCGCCTGCTCGGCGCCGGCGGCTGCAGCCGCCGCCACTTCTATCTCAGCGCCAGCGCCTATCTGTGGGTCAACGCTGCGGTGGCGGCGCTGTACAACCGCATCGAACTGGGTGGGCTGCCATGGTGGGGCGGGTTGCTGATCGATCTGCCCAGCGCGGCGTTGGTGCTGGTGGCGTCGCTGCCGCGCGGCCGCTGGCTGCGCTGCGCGCGGCCAAGCCTGCGCGGCGCCGAGCTGATCGCCGCGTTCGCGCCGATCGCGTTCTCGCTGGCGGTGCTGTTACTGGCGATCAGCGTGTCGCGGGTGAGCTTCTTCTGGGGCATGGCCGCGGCCACCGCGGCGGTGGTGGTGTACGGGGTGCACGTGGCGTTGCTGCACAGCGAGCACTTGGAAATCCAGCGGCTGAGCCGCCTGGGCACGCGCCGCCTGCAGCAGCAGGTGGCGCGCGATCCGTTGACCGGCATCGCCAACCGGGTCGGCCTGGCGGCGCGGCTGCGCGCCCTGGACGGCGGCCTGGACTGTTCGCTGCTGATGATCGACATCGATTTCTTCAAGCAGTTCAACGACAGCCACGGCCATGTGCGCGGCGACGCCTGCCTGGTGGAGGTGGCCACCGCGCTGGCCGAGGCCTTGCCCGCGCAGACCGCCACGGTGGCGCGCTACGGCGGCGAGGAATTCGCGGTGGTGCTGCCGGACACCGTGGCCGACGCCGCATACGCGATCGCGCAGCGCCTGCTGGCGGCCATCGAACAGCGGCAGATCCCGCACCCGGCCAGCCCGCTGGGCGTGGTCACGGTCAGCATCGGCATCGCCACCCACCCGGCCAGCGCCGAGGCGGCGATCGATCTGCTGCACCACGCCGACGCCGCGCTGTACCGCGCCAAGCGCAATGGCCGCAATTGCTGCGCGCATGCGCTGGATGCGGCGGCGGATGCGCAGGGCGTCGCTGCGCCGGGTTGAGGGCGCGCGGCCGGGCGCGGCGCGTGCCGCGTTCGCGCCGGCATCGCCATGGCGCAGCGCCGGCCCGCAAAAAAAACGCCAGACCCGGCGTGCGGGGCTGGCGTGGCGATGTGCGGCGGACGCAAACGGCGGGCTTACGCCACCACGTCGTCCTTGTACGCCTCCACCGGGATGCACGCGCACATCACGTGCTTGTCGCCGTAGACGTTGTCCACCCGCGCCACCGGCGGCCAGTACTTCTGCTGCCGCAGCGTCGCCAGCGGGAACGCGGCCAGCTCGCGCGGGTAGGCATGCGTCCACTCGCCGGCGGTGACCTGCGCGGCGGTGTGCGGGGCATGCTTGAGCGGGTTGTCCGCGCGGTCCAGGCGGCCGTCCTCGATCGCGGCGATCTCCTCGCGGATCTGGATCATCGCATCGATGAAGCGGTCCAGCTCGTGCAGCGATTCGCTTTCGGTCGGCTCCACCATCAGCGTGCCGGCGACCGGGAAGCTCAGCGTCGGGGCGTGGAAGCCGAAGTCGATCAGGCGCTTGGCCACGTCCTCGGCGCCGATGCCGGTGCTCTTCTCCAGCGGGCGCACGTCCAGGATGCACTCGTGCGCGACCAGGCCGTTGCGGCCGGTGTACAGCGTCCTGTAGTGCGGAGCCAGGCGCCTGGCGATGTAGTTGGCGTTGAGCAGCGCGACCTGGGTGGCCTTGCGCAGGCCGGCGCTGCCCATCATGGTGATGTACATCCAGCTGATCGGCAGGATCGAGGCACTGCCGAAGCTGGCCGCGCTGACCATGCCGACGTCGCCTTCGCCGCCCAGCGTCTTCGGCAGGTACGGGGCGAGATGCGACTTCACCGCGCACGGGCCGACGCCCGGGCCGCCGCCGCCATGCGGGATGCAGAAGGTCTTGTGCAGGTTCAGGTGCGACACGTCCGAGCCCCACTTGCCGGGCTTGGCCACGCCGACCAGCGCGTTCATGTTGGCGCCGTCGGTATAGACCTGGCCGCCATGCGCATGCACGATCTCGCAGATCGCCACCACGTCTTCCTCGAACACGCCGTGGGTGGACGGGTAGGTGATCATCAGCGCGGCCAGGCGCTCGGAGTATTTCTCCGCCTGGGCGCGGATGTCGTCGACGTCGACATTGCCGTTGGCATCGCACTTGGTGACCACGACCTTCATGCCGCACATCTGTGCCGAGGCCGGGTTGGTGCCGTGGGCGGACTCGGGGATCAGGCAGATGTCGCGGTGCGCCTGGCCGCGCGCGCGGTGGTAGGCGCGGATCGCCAGCAGGCCGGCGTACTCGCCCTGCGCGCCGGAGTTGGGCTGCAGGCTGACCGCGTCGTAGCCGGTGCATTCGACCAGCATCGCTTCCAGTTCGCCGATCAGCTGCGCATAGCCGGTGGATTGCTCGGCCGGCGCCAGCGGATGGATCGCGCCGAACTGCGGCCAGGTCACCGGGATCATCTCGGCGGTGGCGTTGAGCTTCATCGTGCAGCTGCCCAGCGGGATCATGGTGCGATCCATCGCCAGGTCCTTGTCGGCCAGCGCGCGCATGTAGCGCAGCAGTTCGTGCTCGCTGTGGTGGGTGTTGAACACCGGGTGCTGCAGGAACGCGCTGCGGCGCTTGAGGTCTTGCGGCAATGCGTCGGCAGTGGCCGCATCGAGCGCATCGACATCGGCGCTCGCGCCGAACAGCTGCGCCAGCGCGACCACGTCGGCGCGTGTGCTGGTCTCGTCCAGGCTGATGCCCACCGCCTCGCTGTCGATCGCGCGCAGGTTGATGCCGGCCGCGCGCGCCTTGGCGTGGATCGCCTCGGCGTCGATCGCCTTGACGTGCAGGGTGTCGAAGAAGCGCTCGCCGACGCTGACGCCGGCATTGCGCAGCGCCGCAGCCAGGATCGCGGCCAGGCGATGGGTGCGCCGGGCGATGCGGGTCAGGCCGTCGGGACCGTGGTAGACCGCGTACATGGACGCCATCACCGCCAGCAGCACCTGCGCGGTGCAGATGTTGGAGGTGGCCTTCTCGCGGCGGATGTGCTGCTCGCGGGTCTGCAGGGTCAGGCGGTAGGCGGGGTTGCCGGCGGCATCGATCGACACGCCGATCAGGCGCCCCGGCATCGAGCGCTTGTAGGCGTCGCGGCAGGCCATGAACGCCGCATGCGGGCCGCCGAAGCCGAACGGCACGCCGAAGCGCTGCGAGTTGCCGACCACGATGTCCGCGCCCCATTCGCCGGGCGCGGCGATCAGGGTCAGCGCGAGCAGGTCGGTGGCGACCGCGACCAGGCCGCCTTGCGCGTGCACGGCTTCGGCCAGCGCCTTGTGGTCGCCGAGCGTGCCGATCGACAGCTGGCCGACGCTGTCCGGATACTGCAGCAGCACGCCGAAGCACTCGGCCTGCAGCGCTTCCTCCGGCGTGCCCACGCGCAGCACGATGCCCAGCGGCTCGGCGCGGGTGCGCAGCAGTTCCAGAGTCTGCGGATGCACCGCGTCGTGCACGAAGAAGGTGTCGGACCTGGCCTTGGCCGAGCGCTTGGCCAGGGTCATCGCCTCGGCCGCGGCGGTGGCTTCGTCCAGCAGCGAGGCGTTGGCGATCTCCATGCCGGTCAGGTCCGCGCACATGGTCTGGAAGTTGATCAGCGCTTCCATGCGGCCCTGCGAGATCTCCGCCTGGTATGGCGTATAGGCGGTGTACCAGGCCGGGTTCTCGAGGATGTTGCGCAGGATCACCTTCGGCGTGTGGGTGCCGTAGTAGCCCTGGCCGATGAAGCTGCGCAGCACCTGGTTCTTGTCGGCGATGGCGCCGATCTTGGCCAGTGCCTCCTCTTCGGTGATCGCCTCGGGCAGCGCCAGCGGCTGCGGCGACTTGTCCGTGCCTGTTTTAATCAGGCCCGGCACGATGGCGTCGGTCAGCGCCTCCAGCGAGTCGTGGCCGACGGCATGCAGCATGTGCGCGATCTCGGCGTCGTTCGGGCCGATGTGGCGCTCGACGAAGGCCGAGTGGTGTTCGAGGTCGCGCAGCGAGGGGGTCTTAGACATGGCGGTCGTCCGGCAGAGGAGGGCACGAAGGGCGGGTGACGCGCGGACGCCGCCGGCGGCCGCAGTGGCGGACACGACCGACGGGAAGCCGCGGGTCTTCCCAGTGCCCCTCTGTCCTTTTGCCTGAGAGTTTGGAAGCGGTGGCGGGATGCGCTGCGCTTCGTGCCCCTTCGGCGCCGGGTTGGACCGGTCTCTCCAGAGTCTTGGTGCGGGTGGTATCGGGCCTGAGCGATTACGGGCGTTTGCGCCTTCGGCAGCGGGTCGCCCCGCTTCTCCCACCATGCTGCCCGGCGATTATAGCGTGGCCGGTGGCGCTCACGGCGCCGCGCGGGGTATGTCGGGCGGGGCCTGGCGCGGCTGAACATGGAGGCCGGCGTCCCGACCGCGGCGTGACTGGGCGGCGCGGCGCTTAACGCGGCATCGGCCAGGGGGTATCATGGCGGCCTTCCCTCTTTCCATCGTTGCGTCCCTTGCGCACGGTGTCGTCGCGCGTTCGCCCGCTGCCGGGCTGCGTGCGGCCGGCCTTCCAGGATCCTGCGCATGACGCTCCCGACCATCCCGATCCGCCGCCTGGCACTGCTGCTGGCCGGGCTGGCGATGTTCGGCCCGTTCTCGATCGACACCATCTTCCCGGCGTTCCCGCAGCTGGCGCAGCGCCTGCGCGCCGATCCGGTGGCGATCCAGCAGACGGTCAGCGTATACCTGCTGGCCTACGCGCTGATGGGCCTGGCGCACGGGCCGCTGTCCGACGCCTGGGGCCGCAGGCGGGTGATCGTCGGCGGGCTGGTGGTGTTCGTGCTGGCCTCGGCCGGCTGCGCGCTGTCGCGCGATCTGGGCACGCTGCTGGCGTTCCGCGCGCTGCAGGGGGTTTCCGCAGGCATGGGCATGATCGTCGGCCGCGCAGTGATCCGCGACCTGTACCAGGGCCACGACGCGCAGCGGCTGATGAGCCAGGTGTCGATGATCTTCGGCATCGCCCCGGCGATCGCGCCGATCATCGGCGGCTGGATCCTGGCCACCGGCGCCGGCTGGCCGATGATCTTCTGGTTCCTGGTCGGGTTCTCGCTGCTGTTGCTGGTGGCCACGCTGCGCTGGATGCCGGAGACGCATCCGCTGCAGGCGCGCACGCCGCTGGCGCCGCGCACGCTGCTGCGCGACTACATCGCCATCGCGTTCAACGCGCGCTTCCAGCGCCTGGCCGCCGCCGCCGCGTTCAACTTCGCCGGCGTGTTCCTGTACATCGCCTCGGCGCCGGTGTTCATCATCGACCTGCTGCACCGGACCGAGCGCGATTTCGCCTGGCTGTTCATTCCGACCATCGGCGGCATGACCCTGGGCTCGTTCCTGTCCGGGCGCATGGCCGGGCGCATCGGGTCGATGCGGCAGGTGCGCATCGGCTTCATCTGCTGCGGCGTGTCGATGGTCGGCAACATCGGCTATACCGCGATCGCAGCGCAGATCGCGCTACCGTGGGCGGTGCTGCCGATCTTCGTGGCCGGCCTGGGCATGGCGCTGATCTTCCCGGTCCTGGCGCTGGCGGTGCTGGACATGTACCCGCGCCAGCGCGGTCTGGCCTCGTCGCTGCAGGCCTTCACCCAACTGATGCTCAACACCGTGGTGGCCGGGGTGCTGTCGCCGCTGCTCAGCGGCCGGCCGATGCATCTGGCGCTGGGTTCGGGCGCGTTCTTCCTGATCGGCTGGGGCTTCTGGCGCTGGGAGCGGCGCAGCGGCAGACGCCTGCCGCGGCAGGGCACGCAGGTGCCGCAGCTGGAGCCGGCCGATCTGGTGTGACGCCGATGCCGCGGTTGGGCTATCGTCGTCGGGTCACCGTTGAGGAAACCGCATGTCCATCCAGTCCAAGCAGCGCCGCGACGTGCGCAAGAAGCTTGCCGAACGCCTGCGCCACCGCAGCGAGGCCGCCGCCGCTGCGGCCACCGCGATCGAACCGCACGCGGAGCTGCGCGATCAGCAGCGCATGCTGCTGGCCGGCATCGTGCGCCGCGACGGCGAGTGGGTATTGGGCATGGACGGGCGCATCGCCGGACACAGCGAGAGCGCCGCGCAGGTGCTGTCGCTGATCATGCAGGCGGCGGAGCTGCACGAGCGTGCCGGCACGCCGGTGCGGCTGGTGTATTCGGATGCGCTGAAGGACGCCGCGCAGGCCGATGCGCAGGCGCAGGGGCTGAGCTTCGACGAGTTCAAGGACCGCCACGCGCAGGCCATGCAGCGCGGCGCCAGCACGGCGCTGCCGGGCTGAGGGCATGGGCCAGAGCGCGAGCCAGGCCGCCGATGCCGCCGTGTCGCTGGCGCGGGTGCGGCGCCGCGATGGGCTCGCCCTGATCCAGGCGCACCGCGCCAGCACCGCGCTGCATCATCCGTGGGCGTATCCGTTCACCGACGTGCCCGGCTTCAACGCCTGGCACGCGCAGACCCTGGATGGCAGCAACGTCGCGCTGCTGGCGCGCGCGCGCGACAGCGGCGAGGTCGCCGGCCTGTTCACCTTCAGCCAGGTGGTCGGCGGCTGCTTCCAGAGCGCCTACCTGGGCTACCACGCGATGGCCGGCTGCGAAGGCCGCGGGCTGATGACCCACGCGTTGCGGCTGTGCGTGGCCTACGCGTTCTCCGAACTGGGCCTGCATCGCGTGGAGGCCAATATCCAACCGGACAACACGCGCTCGCTGGCGCTGGTGCAGCGCGCCGGCTTCCGCCGCGAAGGCTATTCGCCACGCTATCTACGCATCGGCGGGGTGTGGCGCGACCACGAGCGCTGGGCGCGGCTGGCCGACGAGTGAGTCGGTGGCCAGGCCGCCGCGCCGCGGCGCTTACTGCGGCTTCGGCGCCGGGGTGGGGGGCGCGGCTGCCGCCGTTTCCTGCACCGCCTTGGGCGCCTCCCAGCCGCACATCTGCCCCTGGTTCTGCTGCTTGAGCCACTCCTGCATCGGTGCGAAGTATTCCAGCAGCGGGGCGGCGTCGAGCGTGTCGTTGCCGGTCAGCTCCTTCAGCGTGAGCTGCCACGGCTGGCTGCTGCCACGCTGCAGCATCGACCAGAATTTCTGCCCGGCCTCCTTGTTGCCGTAGAACGTGCATTCGTACAGCGGGCCCTTGTAGCCGGCGGCGTCGCACAGGCCCTTGTAGAACTGGAATTGCAGGATGTGCGACAGGAAATAGCGTGTGTACGGCGTGTTGCCGGGCACGTGGTACTTGGCGCCGGGATCGAAGAAGTCTTCGCCGCGCGGCGTGGGTGGGGCCACGCCCTGGTACTTGGCCTTCAGTTCCCACCAGGCCTGGTTGTAGTGCTCCGGCGCGATCGAGCCGTCGAACACGCCCCAGCGCCAGCGGTCGATCATCAGCCCGAACGGCAGGAACGCGACCTTGCTCAGCGCCATGCGCATCTGCGCGTTGATCAGCGCCTCGCGGCTGAGCTGCGGCGCTTCGACCAGGCCGATCGAATGCAGGTACTGCGGGGTCATCGCCAGCACGATGGTGTCGCCGATCGCCTCGTGGAAGCCGTCGTTGGCGCCGCCCTGGAACAGCGGCGGCAGCGGATTGTAGGCAAGGTCGTAATAGACGTGGCCGAGCTCGTGGTAGATGGTGGTGAAGTTTTCCTCGTTCGGCTCGATGCACATCTTGGTGCGCACGTCGCCGGCCATGTCCATGTCCCAGGCGCTGGCGTGGCAGACCACGTTGCGCTCCAGCGGCTTGATGAACTGGCTGCGCGCCCAGTAGCTGTCGGGCAGTTTGGGCATCGCCAGCGAGGTGTAGAAATCCTGCGCGCGCTCGGTCATCTGCTTGGCGCTCTGCAGCTGCGCGTCGCGCTGGGCCATGAACCGCGCCTCCGGCGAGGAATCATTATTGCGCCGCGCCAGCGCCGCGCCGAGGTTGCTCTGGTACTGCTTTTCCAGCGCGTCGGTGATGTCCAGGCTGCCGGCGCCGGGGTAGGGCTGCAGCAGATCCCACAGGTTGCTCCAGTCCTGCTGCCACATGTTGCCGAGCAGGTGCGCCGGCAGCAGGCCGCCGGCGACCTCGCCCTTGTCCTTGCCGTATTCGGCGTCGAGCTTGCCGCGGGTGTAGCAGTGCAGTTGCGCGTACAGCGGCTTGACCTGGCTCCACAGCCGGTCGGTTTCGGCGGCGATCTGCGCCGGCGGCATGTCGTAGCCGCTGCGCCACATCGCGCCGGTGTCGGCATAGCCCATCGCGCGCGCGCCTTCGTTGACCAGTTCGACGAAGCGCTGGTAGTCCTGGCGCAGCGGCTGCGCGGTGCCGTGCCAGCCCTGCCATGCATCGCGCTGTTGGTCGTAGTCGCGGCTGCGGCGCAGCACGTCCTCCAGTTCGCCCAGCTGCCGGCAGCGGCGCGCATCGCCCTCGCCGGTGCAGTAGGCGGCCGCGCCGTAGGCGCCTTCCATCTTCGAGGCCAGCGTGGCCAGTTCGGCCAGCTTGGCCGTGTCGCGCGGCGCCGGCATCGCGGTCATCAGCTTCAGCAGCTGCAGCGCACGCGCGCTGTCGGCGGACATCGGCTTGCCCTCGTAGCGCCTGGCCTGCGCGATCCAGCCGTTGAGCGTGGTCAGCCAGCGCTCGTTGGCCTTGGCCACCAGCCGTTCCGAGTCGCCGTTGATGTAGGTGATCGACAGCCATTGCGCCGAGGTCAGCTCCGGCAGCAGCGCGCGGTATTGCTCGTTGATGCGGGCGACGAACTGGTCGGCGCTCTCGCCGGGCGCAGCCGGCGCCGGCGCGGTGCCGGTCTCGGTGGTCGCTTCCTTGCGGCACGCGGACAGCGCAAGCATGCTCGCGCCGATGCACAGCGCAAGCAGCAGAGGGCGGTGGTTCACGGCGAATCCTTCGATGGCGAATGCGACGAGGCTAGTGGTCCGCCCCGCCCGCCGCAAGGGCCGCCCACGCCGCGGCACCGGCGCGCCGGTGCCGGGTCTCGACCCGTTCTTCAGTCCGACCGAGATTTCCGTGCGGCTAGGCGCTGCATTGCGCGAACAGGTCGCGCTTGCGGTCGTAGACCCCGGTCTTGACCTGCATCAGCCCCAGCACCGACGGGAACAGGTTGTCCTGGTCGGCGTACTGGCGCGAACGCGCACGCACGCAGGCCAGGTCCAGGCCGCGATCGCTGGCGAAGCCCGGCGAGAACCACATCACCATCGGCACGTGGGTCTGCTCCTGCGGGGCGATCGCATACGGCACGCCGTGCAGGTACAGGCCTTTCTCGCCCAGCGATTCGCCATGGTCGGACAGGTAGATCATCGCGGTGTCGTAGTCGGGCATCGCTTCCAGCGTGGACACGGTGCGCGCCAGCAGCTGGTCGGTGTACAGCAGCGAGTTGTCGTAGGCATTGGCGATCAGGTCGCGCTCGCAGTTGCCCAGGTCGGCGGTATCGCAGGTCGGGGTGAAGCGGCGGAAGCCGGCCGGATAGCGCTCGAAATAGCTGGGGCCGTGGCTGCCGAGCTGGTGCAGCACGACCACGCGGTCGCCGGGCTTGGCACGCACCTGCGTGGCCAGGTCCTGCAGCAGGATCTCGTCCATGCAGCGCCCGTCCTTGCACAGCTGCGGGTCCTTGGCCTCGTCCAGGCGCTGGATCGGCAGACCGTCGCACACGCCCTTGCAGCCGGACTGGTTGTCGCGCCACAGCGTGGCGATGCCGGCGTGTTCGAGCACGTGCAGCAGCGACTGATGCTTGCGGATGTTGCCTTCGTTGTAGTCGTGGCGGCCGAACGGGGAGAACATGCACGGCACCGAGACCTCGGTGCTGGTGCCGCACGAATGCATGTCGGGGAAGTTGATCACGTCCAGCTGCGCCAGCTGCGGCGTGGTCTGGCGGACGTAGCCGTTCAAGCCCCAGTTCTGCGCGCGCGCGGTCTCGCCCAGCACCACCACCAGCAGGCGCGGCTTGCTGCCGCGCGCGCGCGCGGTGGCGATCGCGTCGTGTTCCAGCGGCAGCTTCGGCGCCTTGTGCGTGGGGCTGTCGGACTTGAGGGTCTGCCGCAGCGCGACGATGTAGTTGATCGGCGTGGCCAGGTAGCGGATTTCGCGGTGGTTGCGCATCATCGCCGACAGGTCCTGGAACGACAGCATCGCGCCGGCGCCGCCCAGCGCCAGCATCGCCAGCAGGAAGCCGGCGCGGATCGCCAGCGCCTTGCCCGGCGGGCGCCGCACCAGGCGCAGCCGCCACAGCGCCAGGATCGGCAGCGCGGCGTAGCACAGCAGCGGCGCGATCAGCGCCGGGGTCATCAGTTCGCGCGATTCCTTGTGGTCGGTGGCCAGCACGTTGCGCAGCATGTCCGCGTCCAGGTAGACGCTGTAGCTGTTCATGTAGTGCGCGGCGAACGCGGTGGTGACCAGCAGCAGGGCCAGCAGCGGCTTGGCCACGCCGCGCCACAGCAGCAGCCCCAGCAGCAGCCCGTGTACCGACAGCAGCAGCAGGAACAGCGACAGGCCCAGCTTCAGGTCGCCCGGATGGCCGCTCATCGCGCTGCGCCAGAACATGCCGTTGCAGACCAGGGCGAAGAACGCGCTGGCCGCCAGCGCCAGCGCTTCGTTGCTGAGCAGCGGGCGGTAGCGCCACCAGTCGGTCCTGGAATGGTGGGCGCCGGGATGCGGCAGCGAAACGCTCATGCGCGGCTTTCCTTCACGACAGGCAAGGGCACATGCATGGACCGGGCCGAAATCTGCGGCCGCCACAGCAAGCCGCGGTACAGGCCCAGGGCCACGCCCCAGCTCAGGGACAGCGTCCACAGATCGTGGGACAGGAAGTGCGCGCCGCGCAGCTGCTGGCCGAGGCCGAACAGCAGCCCGGCGCCGAGCCCGACCGCCAGCGCCGGCCAGCGCCAGGATGGCTTCAGCGCCAGCGCGACGAAGTACAGTGCGACCCAGGCATAGCCGGCGCTGGAATGCCCGGCCGGGAAGCATGCGGCATGCGGCATGCCGGCCGGACGCGCTTCGAACAGGCCGATGTAGGGCAGCTGGCCGCCATAACGGCTCAGGTCCCACGGGCAGTCCATATGGGTCAGCGACTTCAGCAGCGACACCACGCCGGTGCTCAATGCCACCGCCAGCGCCAGATACAGCAGCGGCAGCCGGTAGCGCTGGCCGTCGGCGCGGCGCCAGGCCCACGCCGCCAGGGCGGCCGTCGCCACCCAGGCCACGGTGCTGAGCAGCTTGCCGTCGTGGTGGATCAGGCTGCGGGTCAGCGCCGCGTTCTTCAGCGCCCAGTGGCCGCCTTCCCAGCGGTACAGCAGGTCGGCGAACCAGAAGTCCCCGCCCAGGCCCATCAGCACGGTGCTGGCCAGCAGCGCGGCGGCCAGCGGCAGCCACAGATGCCGGCGATAGAAGGCCGACGGCGCGGGCAGGAAGGAGGCGGCAGGCAGGGGCAGGGACGGGCTGTGCATGGATGCGGGCGGGCTGGAGGTGCGGACGGTGGCGAGTGTCATGGTGTTGCGCTGCGTGTCGGAGTCTGGTCGGATTGGGCCGCCGCAGACGCGGCGCTTCAGCCCAGGTTGCCGTCGCGGTATTCGGGTTCCGTCCAGGTTTCATCGAGATTCGATCAAGACGCAGCGTTCCGACCGCGTTCCGACGCGCATCCGCTAGCATGGCGTCACCCCCCCGTTGTCCCGGAATGCGAGCGAGTGCCATGCGGCTGTTGGTGATAGAGGACAACCGGAACCTGGTCGCGAACCTGTTCGACTACTTCGAGGTGCGCGGCCACACCCTGGACGCGGCGCCGGACGGCGTCACCGGCCTGCACCTGGCCACCACCCAGCACTACGACGCGGTGATCCTGGACTGGATGCTGCCGCGCCTGGACGGCCCGCAGGTGCTGCGCGCGATGCGCGAGCAGCACCACGCCGAGGTGCCGGTGATCATGCTCACCGCGCGCGATGAGCTGCCGGACAAGATCGCCGGTTTCCGCGCCGGCGCCGACGACTACCTGACCAAGCCGTTCGCGCTGCCGGAGCTGGAAGTGCGGCTGGAGGCGCTGCTGCTGCGCGCCAACGGCCGCGGCCGCAGCAAGCTGCTGCGCGTGGGCGACCTGCAACTGGACCTGGGCACGCTGGAGGCGACCCGCGGCGGCCGCACCCTGCACCTGTATCCGGCCTGCCGCAAACTGCTGGAAGTGCTGATGCAGGCCAGCCCGGCCGCGGTCACCCGCGACCGCCTGGAGCAGGCGCTGTGGGGCGACGAGCCGCCGGACGGCGACATGCTGCGCTCGCACATCTACGACCTGCGGCGCAGCGTGGACGGCCCGTTCGCGACCAAGCTGATCCACACCCTGCCACGCATCGGCTACCGGCTCGCAGTGGTGGACCCGCACGAGCAAGAGCATGCCGCGTAGGACCGGGCTGCGGCAGCGCATCACCCTGTGGCTGGTCGGCTATGCGGCGCTGCTGTCGCTGGCGGTGTTCGTGCATGGCTACATCGTCAACGACCAGGCCGAACAGCTGACCTGGCGTTCGCTGCTGAGTTCGGAACTGGAACATTTCCTGGCGCGCAGCGCGGTCGATCCGGACTACCGCTGGATCGACACCCGCACCGTGAGCCTGTACGGCGACGAAGGCGGCGAGCCGCTGCCGCCGGCGGTGGCGGCGCTGGCGCCGGGCCTGCACGACGACGTGCCGCTGGAAGGCCGCGACAAGGTGGTGCTGGTGCAGGACGTGCGCGGCCACCGCCTGGCGCTGGCGCTGGACATCACCGAGCTGCAGAAGCACGAGGAGAACCTGGCGCTGTGGATGCTGCTGTCCAACGTGATCGCGGTGCTGCTGCTCGGCGCGCTGGTGGCCTGGGGCCTGGGCCGCGTGGTGCAGCCGCTCACCGACATGGCGCAGCGCATCGGCAGCCTGCGCCCGGACCGGCCCGGGCAGCGCATCGAAGTGCATCCGCGCGCCAGCGCCGAACAGGTGGTGATCGCCGATGCGTTGAACGACTACCTGCTGCGCAACGACCTGTTCGTCCAGCGCGAGCGCGCCTTCATCGACAGCGCCAGCCACGAGCTGCGCACGCCGGTGGCGGTGATCGGCGGCGCCGCCGACCTGGCGCTGGAGCAGTCCGACATCCCGCCCAGCGCGCGCAACCAGCTGCTGCGCATCCGCCGCACCGCCAGCGGCGTCGGCCAATTGATCTCGCTGCTGCTGGTGCTGGCCAAGGATCCGGCGCGGCTGGCGCGCGGCAGCGACCTGGTACGGCTGGACCAGTTGCTGCCGGACATCGTCGAGGACCATCGCCACCTGTGCGCCGACAAGCGCCTGCAACTGGTGCTGGCGCCGTTGCCGCCGTGCGAGGTGCTGGCGCCGCTGGCGATCGTGCAGGCGGCGATCGGCAACCTGCTGCGCAACGCGATCGAGAACAGCGACCAGGGCCGGATCCAGATCGCGATGCTGGCGCCGGGCGTGGTGTGCATCGACGATCCTGGCCACGGCATGACCCCGGAGGAAATCAGCGCGATCTACATGCGCATGGCCCGCGGCGGCGGCCGCGAGGGCAGCGGCATCGGCCTGGACCTGATCGCGCGCCTGTGCGAGCACCTCGGCTGGGCCTTGCATCTCGACTCGCTTGCGGGCCAGGGCACGCGGGCGACGCTGGACCTGAGTCCGGCATTGAAGGACGGCGGCGCGGCGTAGGGCGTTGCAGCGACGGTGCTGCTGACGGTGCTGCTTCAGCCCCGACAGCATCCGAAGTCTGGGAGCTGCGCGCTCCGCCCGTCGCGACGGAAGTCGCTCCACAAGGGGCTCGCGACGAGCGTGCTGGGTGCACTGTAGGAAGCAAAGCCTCGGCAACTCCCCTATTGCGGCAATAGTCCACGTTGCAGCAGCCAGGCGCGCGCGTCCTCGGCGTCCTGTTCGAACCAGGCGCGGGTGGAACCCAGCCGGTACGTATAGCCCCACGCATCCATGTCGGCCATCAGCCGCGCGCTGCCGACGCCGGGCAGCGCGTCGGCCAGCACGATCTGCAGGTAGCAGGTGGCGTCCTCTTCCTCGACCGAGTCGGTGGCATCGGTATGCACCAGCGCACGTCGTTCCGGCGGCAGCACGAGCAGGTGGCAGGCCTCGTGCAGCAGTGAGTGCACCGGCGTGTCGTCGCGCACGTACACGTCGCTGGCGATCACCCCGGCTTCCGGTTCGCCCCAGTAGCTGCCGGGAATCGCGGCGCCGTCGGCGACCCGGTGCAGGCACAGGCCATGCCGGGCCAGCAGCGCGCGCGGCGCGTCCAGGCCGATGGCGCCGACGGTCAGCACCTGGGTGGCGGAAGCGGGGCGGGAGTGGTCGGTCTGCATCGGGAGGTCGGGAAGAAAAGCGGCGCGTGACGCAATCGGCAAGGTATTGGCGGCGGTTGGACAGGCCGACAGCTCGACTACCGTGCCGCCCAAGCTCGTGCGTTCGGTGAGCGCAGCTGAGGTTGTGCACGCACCATGGCGCATTGCAGGCGCCGCAGTGCATCTTCGTCGGGACGTTACGTCGAACACACCACCGAACAATGCGGCACAGGCTGCGCGCCACGGTCGCTATCTACGACCGTAGCGCGCTGCCCACTCAGGGCGTCGGCCCTTCCGGCAATGCCACCGAGATATCGAGCACGTCGTGTTCGCCGTCCTTGACCAGGTCCACCTTGACCGCGTCGGCGTCGATGTTGACGTACTTCTTGATCACTTCCAGCAGTTCGCGCTGCAGCAGCGGCAGGTAATCCGGGCCGCCGCGGTGGTTGCGTTCCTGCGCGATGATGATCTGCAGGCGGTTCTTGGCGGTCTCGGCGGTGTTCTTCTTGGCCTTGAGGAAGTCGAATAGTCCCATGCTCACCCTCCGAACAACTTGGTGAAGAAGCCCTTCTTTTCCACGGAGATGAAGCGCATCGGGCGCTCTTCGCCCATGATCCGGGCCACCGCGTCGTCGTAGGCCTGGCCGGCCGGGGACTCGCCGTCCAGGATCACCGGCTCGCCCTTGTTGGAGGCGTTGAGCACGTCGCCGGATTCGGGGATCACGCCGATCGCCTTCAGCCCCAGCACTTCCTCCACGTCGGTGATGCTGAGCATCTCGCCGCCTTCCACCCGGCCCGGGCTGTAGCGGGTCAGCAGCAGGAACGCCGGCACGCTCTGGCCTTCCTCGGCCTTGCGGGTCTTGGAGTCGAGCAGGCCGATGATGCGGTCCGAATCGCGCACCGAAGAGACTTCCGGGTTGACCACGACCACCGCGCGGTCGGCGAAGTACATCGCCAGGAACGCGCCCTTCTCGATGCCGGCCGGCGAATCGCAGACGATGTATTCGAAGCCCTCGGCGGCCAGGTCCTTGAGCACCTTCTCCACGCCGTCCTGGGTCAGCGCGTCCTTGTCGCGGGTCTGCGAGGCGGCCAGCACGTACAGGTTGTCGAAGCGCTTGTCCTTGATCAGCGACTGCTTGAGCGTGGCCTCGCCGTGCACCACGTTGACGAAGTCGTACACCACCCGGCGCTCGCAGCCCATGATCAGGTCGAGGTTGCGCAGGCCCACGTCGAAGTCGATCACGGCGACCTTCTTGCCGCGCCGCGCCAGCCCGCAGGCCAGGCTCGCGCTGGTGGTGGTCTTGCCGACGCCGCCCTTGCCGGAGGTGACTACGATAATTTCAGCCAAAGGAATGTCTCCTGATACGTTCGGTGGTTGGGCCGCGTCAGTCTTGCGCGGCGATCTTGATCTGGTCCTGCTCCAGCCAGACCTGCACGGCCTTGCCACGCAGTTCCTTGGGAATATCGTCCAGCACCTTGTAGTGGCCGGCGATGGCGACCAGTTCGGCGTGGAAGTCGCGGCAGAAGATCCGCGCCTCGGTGTTGCCCTGCGCGCCGGCCAGCGCGCGTCCGCGCAGGCTGCCGTAGATGTGGATGCTGCCGTCGGAGATCACCTCGGCGCCGGCGCCGACCGTGGCCACCACGGTCAGGTCGCAGTTCTCCGCGTACAGCTGCTGGCCCGAGCGCACCGCGGTCTTCTGCATGCGGCCCGGTTGCGGGCGCGCCGCAGGGGCGGGCGGCGGCGGGGGCGGGGGCGGCGAGACCGGGGCGGGCGCGGCGGCGGGGGCGCCGCCGTCGATGCGTTCGTACTGGGCGCGGAACTTGGCCAGCAACGGCAGGCCCAGCGCTTCGGACAGCTGCTCGATCTCGCGGGTGCCGTAGGCCAGCGCCACCGGCAGCACGCCAGCCTCGCGCAGGCCTTGCAGCAGCGCGCGCGCGGTGGCGGTGTCCGGCGCCTGCGCCAGGCCGCCGAAATCGATGATCACCGCGGCGCGGCCGAACAGCTTGGGCGCGCGCTGCACGCGTTCGCGCATTTCCTGGGTCAGCCTTGCCACGTCCAGGGTGCGGATGCGCAGGTTGGCGATGCCGACCTGGCCGATCTTCAGTTCGCCTGCCTGCTCGAAATCCAGATTCACCGAGGACACGCTCAGGTTCCGGTCGGGCGCTGGGCCCGCTGCAGGCGGCGCGCATGGCCGACCCAGGGCAGGTCGGGCAACTGCTCGCCGTAGGTCTCGCGGACCCAGGCGTAACTGCACAAATCCTTCAACAGCATGCTGGCACGCACCTCCACCTCGTTCATCGTGTTCTGACCCACTTCGCGGAAACCGAAGCTGCCATGGAACAGCAGCGCCGCGTCCGCGCCGTGATCCAGGAAAACCTCGCAGGCCAGCTGCGGGTAGCGCAGTTCGGCATAGCTCTGCACGTCGGCATAGAACGCGCGGCCGACGCCGCCGCCGCGGCGGCGGCTGGCCACCACGATGCGGTCGATATAGAAGAACGCCGGATAGCGCTCGCGAAACCAGGCGAAATTGCTGCTGTCGTGCTCGCTGCCGCCGCCGAAACCGACCAGGAAGCCGGCCAGGTTGCCGTCGCGCTCGGCGACGCGGAAGTATTCTGCGGTCTCGTAGAAGCGGTGCAGCTTGGCCGAATCCAGCGGCAGGATCGCCAGTCCGGCGTTGTTGTTCAGGGCCAGGACCGAATCGAGCTCGTGCTCGCGCACGTCGCGGATGACGATCGACATTGGGACTCCGTTGCTGATGCGCACACGGCCAGATGCGGACCGCCAGCCGGATTATCGCACGCGGGGCGCGGGGCGGCGAGCCGCGCATGCATGACTTCCGTGGGAGTGCAATGCGCGCCGTTCATCCTAAGATGCGTGCATGTTGGAGTCTCTCAGTCATGCCCGCGTCCTGCGCTATGCCGGCCTGTTCACCTGGGCCGTCATCTGCATGCCGCTGTTGTACCTGTACTGGGAACCGGTCGAGGAATCGAGCCGCATGCCCAGCGGCGAGGTGTGGCTGCTGCTGGCCAGCTACCTCGGCTTCGGCCTGGGCTACTTCCTGCTGACCCGGCGCCTGCACAGCGGCGACGGCGCGCGCTGGTACGGCCGCGGCATGCTGGTGTTGCTGACCGTGTGCGCGCTGGCGGTCGGCTATCTGCACCGCTCCGGGCTGGGCAGCATCCTGATGATGGTGGCGGCCGGGGTCATTCCCTGGCTGTTGCCGGTGCGCGCCGGCGTGGCCTGGCTGCTGCTGAGCCAGCTGGCGGTGCTGCCGGTGTACCTGGCGATGGGCTTCCCGGTGTTCGAGGCGCTGATGCAGTCGCTGCTGTACGGCGGCTTCTCCATGTTCATCTTCGTCACCAGCCTGGTCGCGCGGCAGCAGGTCCAGGCGCGCGAGGAGCAGCGCCAGCTCAATGCCGAACTGCGCGCCACCCGCGCGCTGCTGGCCGAAAGCGCCCGGATCAACGAGCGCACCCGCATCTCGCGCGAGCTGCACGACCTGCTCGGCCACCACCTGACCGCGCTGAGCCTGAACCTGGAAGTGGCCGGGCACATCACCGAAGGGCGCGCGCAGGAGCATGTGCACCAGGCGCATACCCTGGCCAAGCTGCTGCTCACCGACGTGCGCGAAGCGGTCAGCCAGCTGCGCGACAGCGGCGCGATCGACCTGGCCGCGGCCTTGCGACCGCTGGCCGAACGGGTGCCGGCGCTGCAGATCCACCTGCAGGTGGACGAGCCGCTGACCGTCGAGGACCCGGAGCGCGCGCATGTCCTGCTGCGCTGCACCCAGGAAATCATCACCAACACGGTGCGCCACGCGCAGGCCGACAACCTGTGGATCCAGGTGCGCCGCGACGGCCCGCTGGTGGTGATCCAGGCCCACGACGACGGCCGCGGCTGCGAGACCCTGCTGCCCGGCAACGGCCTGCGCGGCATGCGCGAGCGGCTGAGCCAGTATGGTGGCAGCCTGGAGATCGATGCGCCGCAGGGGACGGGCTTCCGCCTGCGCGCCGCGGTCCCGAGCGCGGCCGCGTTGCTGCCGCCCGCCGTTCCACGAGGAGTGCTGTGATGATCCGTGTCTGCCTGGTCGACGACCAAACCCTGGTGCGGCAGGGGATCCGCTCGCTGCTGGCGTTGGACGGCGGGATCGAGGTGATCGCCGAGGCCAACGACGGCCGCCAGGCGGTGGAGCTGATCCCGCAGGTGAAGCCGGACGTGGTGCTGATGGACATGCGCATGCCGGCGATGTCCGGGCTGGAGGCGCTGCAGATGCTCTCGCGCAACGGCACGCTGCCGCCGACCATCATCCTGACCACCTTCGACGACGACCAGCTGGTGCTGGCCGGGCTCAAGGCCGGCGCCAAGGGCTATCTGCTCAAGGACGTGTCGCTGGAACAGCTGGTCGGGGCGATCCGCGCGGTGGCCGCTGGCGGCTCGCTGGTGCAGCCGGCGGTGACCCAGCGCCTGCTGTCGGGCCTGGAGCACATGCGCAACGACTTCGTCAGCCTGGACCGGCCCGACCCGCTGACCGACCGCGAGACCGAGATCCTGCGGCTGATGGCCAGCGGCTTCTCCAACAAGGAGATCGCCAACTCGCTGGGCGTGGCCGAGGGCACGATCAAGAACCACGTGTCCAACATCCTGTCGAAACTGGGCGTACGCGACCGTACCCGCGCGGTGCTGAAGGCGTTCGAGCTGCAGTTGGTGTGACACGGGCGGGAGGCTCGGTCCGCGCTCGCCGGGAGTTCCCGTCCGCGCGCGCCGGCGGCGCGCCAGCCCTTTGTGGGAGCGACTTCAGTCGCGACAAACGAAGCGGCAGGCCTGCCGAACCCGCAGACGTCCTGGGTCGATGCTCCACCGCGGCCGTGGTTCGGACGCAGTGGTCTGCCGCCTGGCCCGGCTGCAGTCCCCGCGCGCAGCCGCAAACGCCTCGCCGGGTCTGGCTTGCCTGCGGCCGCACGGCGCCGCTGCATGCCTGTCCGCCACGGCCCGGACGACAATGGGCTGGTCGCCCGCACGGCGGCGCGGCGGCGCTTTGCACGGCGCGTTCGCGGGGTTTTCGCCACTATGCCGAATTCCGCGTCGCCCTCTGCTGACCACGAGCCGCGAAGCCTGCTAGGATGGGCGCTTCGCTTCATCAACCCGGCCGTGGGATCGGCCCCGGAGACCTCCTGAATGACCCGTATTATCGAATTCCTGATCGCACTGGGGATCGTGGTTGGCCTGTTCGTCATCGTTGGCCTGGTGCTGCCTTCGGAACGTCACATGTCCGAGAGCGTCGAAACCAATCGGCGCATGACCATCGTCTATGACACGGTGAACAGCCTGCGTCGGTTCAAGGACTGGAACCCTCTGGTGCTGCGCGATCCGCGTATCCAGCTGAAGCTTTCCGGTCCCGAAGCCGGCGTCGGCGCCCGCCTCGACTACGCCTCCAACGAGGGCTACATCGGCAAGGGCAGCTGGACCATCACCTCGACCGAGAAGAACAAGCAGGTCGTCATCGGCATCGAAGACGAGAGCCGGGGCAGCGACAAGACCACGTCGTTCAAGCTCGAGCCGACCGGCAAGAGCGGCCGCAACGTCAAGATCACCCAGGACTACACGGTCAGGTACGGCTGGGACCTGTTCGGCCGCTACGCCGGCCTGTACGTGAGCCGCCATGTCGGCGACGACATCAAGCTGGGCCTGTCGCGGCTGAGCAACGTGCTGGCCACCGTGCCGAACGTCGACTACCGCGCCGAGGAAACCCCGTTGACGGACCTGAAGGTGGTCGACGTTCCTGCCGAGGATCTGCTGGTGGTCAACGCCGGCAACATCGACCGCGACAACGACTCCATCAAGAAGTCCATCAAGGACAACCAGGAGTGGATCAAGCGGGTGATGGACGCCAACGGCCTGGAAGCGGCCGGTCCGGTGCGCATCGTCACCACCGACTTCGGTTCCGACAAGTACGCCTTCGATGTGTCCCAGCCGGTGCGCAAGCGTGCCGGTGGCGCGCCGAAGCCGGATGCGGCGGCCAAGCCGGGAGAGAAGAAGGACGCCGCGGCCGCGCCTGCGGCTCCGGTCGTCGATGCGACCCCGGTCGCCGCCAGCGGCGAGGCGCTGAAGCCGACCATCCCGCAGGGCGCGCCGGTCACCTACCTGCGTACCGCGGCGCACCGCTCCGCGTTCGCCAGCTACACCGGGCACATGGCGGGCCTGGATGCGGCACGCAATGCGGTTCGCGCCTGGGCCGCCACCAGCGGCTACGACGTGACCGACCGTCCGTACGAAGCCTGGAAGGGCGGGGTGGACAAGTCGTTCACGCCGGACGGCACGTACGACATCTACTGGGCGATCAAGTAAGCCGTCGCCTGCATGGATGAGCGACCACGAAACGCGCCGCTGCTTGCGGCGCGTTTCGTTTATGGGGGCCGGAACGCCGGCCGCAACGGAGCATCGTCATGCTGAATTTCGATCGACGTTCGCGCAAACGGTCCTGGCTGGCCTGTGCCGGCGGCCTGCTGGCCGCTGCCGCGATCGGCCTGTCCGCGTATGCCTCGCACGGCGTCAGCGAGCCGCTGGCGCAGTCGCATCTGCAGACCGCCGCGCTGTACGCCTTCGGCCACGGGCTGGCGCTGGCGGCACTGGCCCGCAGCAGCGAACGCCTGCTCGCGCGCGCCGGGCTGGCCCTGCTGCTGCTCGGCACGCTGCTGTTCGCCGGCAGCCTGGCCGGCAACGCGCTGGTGCAATGGCCGACGCGGCTGGCCCCGGTCGGCGGCACCACGCTGATGCTGGGCTGGGTGCTGTACGCGCTGGATGCGCTGAGGCGTTGAGATGCCCCGCTACCCGCGTGGATTCGACACCCAGGCCGCCTACGACCACCTGAGCCGGCGCGACCGCAAGCTCGGCGCGTGGATGCGCCGGATCGGCCCGATCGCGGCACAGCCGGGCTGGTCCAGGCGCTTCGATCCGGTCGATGCGCTGGCCCGCGCGATCCTGTTCCAGCAACTCAGCGGCAAGGCCGCCGCGACCATCGTCGGCCGCGTCGAGGTGGCGATCGGCAGTACCCGCCTGCATGCCGACACGCTGGCGCGGATCGACGATCCCGGCCTGCGCGGCTGCGGCGTGTCCGCCAACAAGGCGCTGGCGCTGCGCGATCTGGCGCTGCGCGAGGCGGCCGGCGAGATTCCCGGCCTGCGGCAGATGGCGACGATGCACCAGGACGCGATCGTCGAAGCGCTGCTGCCGATCCGCGGCATCGGCCGCTGGACGGTGCAGATGATGCTGCTGTTCCGCCTGGGCCGCCCCGACCTGTTGCCGGTGGACGACCTGGGCGTGCGCAAGGGCGCGCAGCGCGTGGACGCGCTGGAACTGCCGCCGACCCCGAAGGATCTGCTGGCCCGCGGCGAGCGCTGGGGCCCGTATCGCAGCTATGCCAGCTTCTACCTGTGGCGCATCGCCGACGCGGCGCTGCCGACCAAGGCGCCTACGCCGCGCTCGCAGGAGTAGAACGGCCTACCCAGCGGCAGTTCCGAGGCGGCCCAGATCAGGTTCTGTTCGCGCGCATAGTCCTGCCCGCGCGGCACCAGCCGGCGCGTGTCGGTGGGCGCGGCATCGCTGCGCAGCCAGGTCGCCGCCAGCGGGCGGTCGAAGCGCGGCGGCATCAGGTCGGCGTTGTGCAGCACCGCGCGTGGGTCGGCGGCGATGCGTTCGGTGAAGAATGCCGGATAGTCCGCCAGCGCCACACGCTGCGGGCCGTGGCGGCTGTCGGTCTCGGTCCACTTTTTTCCGAAACGCGCGACCGCGGCTTCGTCGGCGACGTGGACCGTGGCCGCGAAAGTCTTGTCGTGCGCGCGCTCGGTGCTGTCGGGCAGCGGCGTGCCCTGGCGATCATGCCACTGTACGCAGGCCGCAAACGGCAGGGCCAGCAAGCCCAGGGCACAACACGCCGGGTTGCCGCGCAACACGCTTGGTACGCGATGCCTCATGCCGGCGCTCCGGCGTGCCAGCGCCAATGCCAGGGCTCGTAGACGATGCCGTGCGGATTGCCGCGTGGATAGCTCATCCGGTAGCCGAAGTCGGCGGCATGCGCGCGCAGCCAGGCGAAGGCCGCGGTGCGTTCGAAGCTCTCCTCGGCCGGCGCTTCGCCGGGCGTGCCGATGTCCAGCGCGTCGCCGCTGTGGTGTTCGCTGTAGCCGGGCGCGGCATTGACCTGCAGGATCTGCTGCAGGCTCTGCCCGCGCGCGAACTTGCGCGCGAAGATGCCCAGTTGGTAGGCGTGGCTGCGGTAGCCGGAGATCGCCTCCAGCACCACGCCGTCGCGTGCGGCGGCGCGCTGCAGCGCCGGCCAGGCGCGCGCGGCGCCGGCGCTCAGCCACAGGGGGCGCCGGTAGCGGTCGCGGCCGGCGGCGCGCAGCGTGGCGGGTTCGGCCTGCAAAGGCAGCCCGGTGCTGCGCGCGTAGTCCTCCGCGTCCAGGCCGAGGTGGGCCAGGCGTTCGTGCAAGGCGTGCAGCGGCAGCAGCGCGGCGGTGTCGGCTTGCCCGCGGACGGGCAGGGCGTCGAGACGGTCCAGCGCCGCGTCGATGCCCGGTTCGTGCATCAGCCGCGGTACCAGCGCGTGCATGCCGTGCGTGGCGGCGACGGCGAGGTAGCGGCCGTCGCACTTGCGCCGCAGCAGCCAGGTCGCCTGCGCGAGCAGCCGCGCATCGGCGTTGCTGCGCGCGCGCAGCAGCGCGGCCGGCAGCAATTCGATGCACTCGGTATTGAGCAGCAGGGCGGGGGCAGGGCGCATCCGCACAGGGTAGGGCTAAGCGCCGCGCGCGGCCAGCTGCCGCAGGTCCTGCAGCAACTGCCGCGGCTGTTCGGGACTCAGCAGCAGCCAGCGTCCGTCGCGCAACGGCAGCGCCAGCACGCGGCTGGCATCGGTGAGCAGGCAGAACGCGCGGTTGCCGTTGCGCATGCGGAAATGGCCGGATTTGAAGCCGGGCAGCGCGTAGGCGAGGGTCTTGCGGGTCGGCGCGTACTCGCCGTGCTCGGCGAGGTCCAGCACGCGTGCATGCGCCAGGTCGAGTGCGGCGATGTCGGTGCGCGAGGCGAACATGCTGGAGCGGACCAGCAGCGTGCGTCCTTGCAGGCGGATGCCGCGCCGCAGGTAGAGCAGGCTCAGCACCGTGCCGGTCGCTGGCAGCAGCGCCAGGGTGGCCCAGTGCAGGCGATGGCCGCGGTCCGGACTGGACAGGCCCACCGTGGCGACCAGACCGGCGGCGAGCAGCAGCGGCAGCCACAGGCCGAGCAGCGGCAGGCGCCCGGGCGCGGCGACGCGGTAGTCGCGGGAGATCGGTGCGGCGCGGGAATGGCTGTGCATGGCGGTCATTGTTGTGCGCGGATTTGCTGTGCGCGGATCCACTGCGCGGTATCGGCGATCAGCTGCGGGTCGACATGCCCGGGTTGCGCGTACTCGGCCGGCCCGGGCGCGCCGCTGCCGGCGATGCCGAGGTGGTTGAGTTGCGCATAGCGGTGCAGGGTCGCGCGCGGGTCGCCGCCCAGCGCCTGCTGCCAGCGCTGCCAGTCCGGCGCGGTGACCTGGAAGTCGCGCTCGCCCTGCAGCCACAGCACCGGCTGGCGCAGGGCGAGGACGTCGGCCACCGGATCCACCTTGTCGAACGCACGCCAGTACGCGGCCGGCATGTCCTGCGGCGAATCGGTGCGCGCCACCGCACCGTCGCCGCGGACCTTGGCCACGCGCCGCTCGATCTCGGCCAGGCGTGCCTTGCCCTCCGCGGACGGCGTGCCTTGCAGGCCGAGCAGATAGCGGTTCTGGTCGAGCAGCAGGTCCAGCAGCGCGCGCGCCGGTGCCGCCCACAGGACGATGCCGGCGGTCTTGCCGGACATGCGCGCGATGCGCGCGGCGAGCATGCCGCCCTGGCTGTGGCCCATCACGAAGATGCGCTTGCGGTCGATGCCCGGCGTGCGCGCCAGCGCCGCGACCGCGGCGACCGCATCGTCGGTGGTTTCGTCGTCCATGGTGAAGGACGCGTCCCCGGCGAAGCTCTTCGGCAGCGCGTAGCTGCGCTTGTCGTAACGCAGCACCGCGATGCCCTGCGCGGCGAGGCCACGCGCGACATCGAGGAACGGCAGATTCGGGCCGATGGTCTCGTCGCGGTCGAGCGGGCCTGAGCCCTGCACCAGTACCACGGCCGGGAACGGTCCCTTGCTGGCCGGCAATGCCAGGGTGCCGGGCAGCGGACCGACCGCGAACGTCTGTTCGGCGAAGCCGGCATCGGCGGCGGGCGGCGGTGGGGCCGCCGGGGTCAGCAGCAGGCCGGCGATCCTGCCTTCGGCGTTCACCGAGACATGCAACAGCATCGCCCCGCGTTCGAACTGCAGGCGTTGCTCGATCAGGCTGAGCCCTTGCTGCTGGCGTTCGCTGGCCGTGCCGCGCTGCTGCAACGCGCCCATCTGTGCGGACACCCTGTGCCAGGCCTCGGCCAGTTTCTCGGCCGGCACCGCTTGGGCCATCGCCGGGGTGAACTCGGCTTCGACCGCGGCGAGGTCGCCGGCCTGCAGGCGGTCCAGCAGCGTGTCGGCGGCCTGTTGCGGCGTGGCCGCCAGCGCGCAGGAGCACGCCAGCAGCAACGGCAGCGCGAGGCGCAACGAGCAGCGGCGGCGCATGTCAGAGTTCCCGCTTGAACATCAGCAGCGGCTTGGTGCCCGGCAGGGTGAGGACGTTGATCAGTTCCCAGCCGAGCTTGCCTTGCTTGCTCAGTTCGGCCTGCAGTTCTTCCATTTTCAGGCCCATCAGTAGATTGGTCTTGGTTTCGAGGGTGAGGTATTCCCAGCGCTTGCTCATGCTTCCGGTTCCTTGTCGTCCCGCGGCTTGGGCAGCCGCCCGGCCTTGCGCAACGCGTCGCGCAACACGTATTCGATCTGCGCGTTGAGGCTGCGCAGCTCGTCGTCGGCCCAGCGCTGCACCGCCGCCAGCACGTCGGCGTTGATGCGCAGCGGATAGGCCTTCTTTTCGCTCATGCGGGGTTCCTTGACGCCCGCGCGGCCGCCGCCGCGCGGCAATGGCGGGGCTGGCGCATCAGTACAGCGAACCGGCGTTGACGATCGGTTGCGCGCCACGGTCCGAGCACAGCACGGTCAGCAGATTGCTGACCATGTGCGCCTTGCGTTCCTCGTCCAGTTGCACGGTGCCGTTCTTCTCCAGCTCGGCCAGCGCCATCTCGACCATGCCCACCGCACCGGCGACGATGCGCGTACGCGCGGCGATCACCGCATTGGCCTGCTGCCGCTGCAGCATCGCCTGGGCGATTTCCGGCGCGTAGGCGAGATGGCTGATGCGCGCTTCGATCACGTCCACGCCGGCCTGGGTCAGCCGTTCGTCGAGGTGGCGCTTGAGCTGCTCGCTGATCTCGGTGGGATGGCTGCGCAGCGAGATCTGGCCGTCCTCGTGCTGGTCGTAGGAATAGCTGGTGGCCATCGCGCGCAGCGCCGATTCGGACTGGATGTGCACGAAGCTCTCGTAGTCGTCGACGTTGTAAACGGCCTCGGACGCATCGATCACCTGCCACACGATCACCGCGGCGATCTCGATCGGGCTGCCGTCCAGTTCGTTGACCTTGAGCCGGCCGCTCTCGAAGTTGCGCACCCGCTGGCTGACCTTCTTCTTCGAATAGAAGGGGTTGTTCCAGCGCAGCCCGTTGTCCTTGACCGTGCCCACGTACTTGCCGAACAGGCTCAGCACCGCGGCCTGGTTCGGCTGCACCGTGTACAGGCCGCACAGGCTGAACAGGGCGACGGCGCCGAGCGGCAGCGACAGCGGCACCAGCGGCAGCGAGCTCGGCCCGCCGCTGACCGGATCCTTGATGACGCCGACCACGAACAGCCACAGCGCCAGGGCGGACAGCGCCAGGACGCCGAGCAGGAGCGGAATGCCGGGCAGCGAGCGAAGCGTGCGTTCTTTCATGACGGTCTCCCCAGGTGTGTGGCGAAAAGATATCACTTTGATATCTGTTTGCAATAGGGGTGCATGCCGCTCGTACGCGGCGGTGGCCCTGGCCCGCTGCCGTGGCGGCCGCTTTCGTCCAGGCACGCTCATGCCCCGCGGAACGGGCAGCGGGGTGGAGGAGGCAGCGGGGCGTGCGCGACGGAAAGCTGGGGCGAGCAGCCGTCAACCGTTGAGGATGACCACCGGCGTGCCGAGCGTGGCCAGGTGATGAGTACCGACGGCGATGTCGCTGCGGTAGCAACCGGGCACCTCGACGGTGCAGCGTTTGCCGACGCGGACGCCTGCGGCGATATCGACGTGCCCACCCAGCGTCGCATGGCTGCCGATCGAGGCTTCCGCACCGATGAACACGCCGGCCTCGACCCAGGCGGACGCGCCGATCTTCACGCCGTATTCCAGCCGTGCGGCCGTCCCGATCCAGGCGTTGTAGGCGATGTCGCAATGCGCAGCGACGATCGCTCCGGCACCGACCATGCAGTTCTCGCCGATCCTGGCGCCGGACGCGACCAGCGCGCCACGGCAGATCAGCGGCGGCATCTTCACCCCGCGCGATTTCAGCTCGCCCATCAGTTCGAGGCGGCGGAAATTAAGGAATTGCGGACCCCAGGCGACGAAGGCGGTCGTGTCGGCGTCGGCCAGCGCAGGCAGCGCGCCCAGGTTGAAGCGGTAGTCCTGGTCCTGGCCGATATCCACCGGGTGCAGCACGCTGTCCGGCGCCACCTCGGCCCAGGCCGCGAGCGCCCACTGCAGCAGCGCCCCGGAGCCGATCAGGTATTTCTCAGAGGGCATGCCGACCCTCCATGACATCCATGTACCAGCGCTCGACCTGCATGTTGGCGTGCTCGTAGTCGCCCAGCACCGCGCGCGGCGCGCCGGAATGCAGGCCCGATTGCACGCTTTCCATGATCTCGATGTCCTCGCGCAACACCTTCTCGGCGCCCTGCAGGTGCGCCAGCAGCACCGCATCGGAGGTCGCGTAGCGTTGTTTCTTGCGTGCGGTGACGTAGTAGACGGTGAGGTCGGTGCGTTGCGCGGACACCGGCTGGTGGTGCTCGATGATGAAGGAGTAGCCGCCCGAGCCCGAGGCGATGTGCAGATTGGGATACAGCAACCAGTTCAGGTACCAGTCGTCGGTGCCGAAGCGCTCGACCTTGTCGTGCCAGGCGTAGTGCGGCAGCGACAGCAAGGGTTGGTCCAGTCCGCCGCCGCTGAAACCGCGCAGCCGGGCCAGGTGTTCGGTCTGCGAGGCGCTGCCTTGCGCGTGGTAACGGTGCGCATCGGCGATGCTGGCCGAGTCCATCTGCACCTGGAACTTCACCTGCCGGGACAGCGTGCGCGGATGCACGAAGCGCGGGTGCAGCGCGTCGCGCAGGTTCTCGTAGGCCAGCTTCCAGTTGAAGTTCGTCTCGAAGGTGGCGACCAGCACCTCGCTGTCGAAGTGTTCGGACGCGGTCCGCAGCATGTCCAGCGCCGGCAGCGAAAACTGCGCCTCGATCGGCACCGGATCTGCGGAAAGATTCACGAACACTAGATTGCCGATGCAGGCCACGGCATGGCGTTTGAGCCGCAGGCATGCGCGTTGCTGCGGCGGCAGGCGGTAGGCATCGTCATGGAACGGGATGTTGTCGACGCCACCGTCGGCGTCGTAGCGCCAGCCGTGATAGCTGCACAGCAGCGGCCGCACGCCCTGCGGCTGTTGCTGCAGCGGGTTCTGCCGATGCAGGCACAGGTTGTGGAACGCACGCAGTTCGCCGTGGAAGTTCTGCACCACCAGGTCCACCCCGCACACCGAGCGCCGCACGAAGGCGTTGTGCTTGTCCAGTAGCATGCGCGGGGCGACGAACTGCCACAGCGGCTGCATCAGGCGCTCGCGCTCGCGGGCGAACCATGCCTCGTCGATGTAGGCTTCGGCCGGCATCAAGGATTGCATGGGCGGCTTTCGTCGGCGTGTCCGCGCCTGCACTCGATAGTGCATTTTTTCATGGTGGCGTCCCGGGGATGTGCGAAGAAGATAGCATCCCGATATCCGCCTGCGAGTGGGCGCCGGGAGGGGCTGCGAGCACCAGCCGGCCGCGCCCGGTCGTTAGAATGGCGCGCTCACTACTCTTCGCGCAGGCACCGCCGCCATGACCACTCTGGGAACCCCGCTGTCCGCTTCCGCCACCCGCGTGCTGCTGCTGGGCTCGGGCGAACTGGGCAAGGAAGTGGCGATCGAACTGCAGCGCTTCGGCGTGGAGGTGATCGCCGCCGACCGCTACGCCGATGCGCCGGCGATGCAGGTGGCGCACCGTTCGCACGTGCTGGACATGCTCGATGCGATGGCGCTGCGCGAGCTGATCGCGCGCGAGCAGCCGCACCTGATCGTGCCGGAGATCGAGGCGATCCATACCGAGACGCTGGTGGCGCTGGAGCGCGAGCACGGCCGGCGGGTGATCCCGACCGCGCGCGCGGCGCGGTTGACCATGGACCGCGAGGGCATCCGCCGCCTGGCCGCGGAGACGCTGGGCCTGCCGACCTCGCCGTACCGTTTCGTGGATACGCCCGAGGAATACCGCGCCGCGATCGCCGCGGTCGGCCTGCCGTGCGTGGTCAAGCCGGTGATGTCGTCCTCGGGCAAGGGCCAGAGCACGCTGCGCAGCGAAGCCGACATCGATGCGGCCTGGGAATACGCGCAGACCGGCGGCCGCGCCGGCGCCGGCCGCTGCATCGTCGAAGGCTTCATCGACTTCGACTACGAGATCACCCTGCTGACCGTGCGCCATGCCGCCGGCACGTCCTTCTGCGATCCGATCGGGCACTGGCAGAAGGACGGCGACTACCGCGAGAGCTGGCAGCCGCAGCCGATGTCGGCGCTGGCGCTGCAGCGTGCGCAGCAGATCGCGCGCGCGGTCACCGACGATCTCGGCGGCTGGGGCCTGTTCGGCGTGGAACTGTTCGTCAACGGCGACGCGGTGTGGTTCAGCGAAGTGTCGCCGCGGCCGCACGACACCGGCCTGGTCACCCTGGTGTCGCAGGAACTGAGCGAGTTCGCGCTGCATGCGCGCGCGATCCTGGGGCTGCCGATCCCGGTCATTCGGCAGAGCGGGCCGTCGGCTTCGTGCGCGCTGCTGGCGCACGGCGAAGGCGTACCCCTGTTCGGCAACGTCGCCGCCGCGCTGCAGGCCCCGGACACCGCGCTGCGCCTGTTCGGCAAGCCCGGCGTGCACGGCCACCGCCGCGTCGGGGTGACCCTGGCGCGCGCCGCGAACATCGACGAAGCCCGCCAGACCGCGCGCGCCGCGGCCGCCGCGTTGCGCATCGAATTGCAGGCATGATTGCATCGAGCAGTTGGAGGATCGCCGAGTTCCGGGTCAGCACCTGGGGCGTGTCATCCATTCCCGAGTAGGCCGGGTTGGATCTGGCAGGCCGTCAGCCGGCGCCGCGCCGGCGGGATTGAGTGCGAGATACGCCGGTGCCTTCATCGATGCGGCGTCGAGCACTTCCAGTTCGAACGGCAGTTCCGCCCAGAGCGCAGCGCGATGTGGTCGGCCAGCGAACAGGCGCCGGGCTTGGCATCCAGTTTCATTGCGGCACTCCGCACCAACACAGGGCCGGGAAGCGTTCCCGGCGCTGCGCGCGGTTGGCGATAGCGCGGCGTCTTCGCTCAGGACGCGTTGCGCGGCCGCAGCTTCTGCACGCGGTAGAACGTGTGGTCGCCGATCGTCGCCACCTGGTAGGCGTTGCGCCAGCTCGGATTGGCGATCGCATGCGCGGCGAAATGGCTGGCGCCGGGCACGATCTCCTTGCGCTGGCCCTGCGGCAGCGCCCAGTTGCGCTCGGCGGCGAAGGCGACGTCGACCGCATCGGCCCATGCGTCGTCGTTCTTCAGTTCGGTGCCGGGTTTCACCAGCCCGGGCGCGAACTGCTTGCGCGCGGTGACCACCTGGCACATCGAGTTGCCCCACAGGCCGCTGTCCAGGCGCCGCAGCGCCACTTCGGCGACCGCCTGCTGGCCGCGCAGCGTCTGGTCGCGCGCTTCCAGGTAGACGGTGGTGCTCAAACACAGCGAATCGGCGGCGGGTTGCGGCAACAACTGCGACAGCCAGAGTATCCAGGCCAGTTTCATATGACTCCTTGCTCCGTATGGGCCGTCATCGGGGCTGCGCCGGGCGGCGCGGCAAGGCGATGCGGCTTGGCGTCATGGGGAGGCGGCCTGTCACGGGCCGCCCGGGTGCCGGCGCAATCTGGAGGCCGGCGGATCCACCAGGATGGGCGGATTGGAAGTGGCGCGCACAATAGGCGCCGCTTCCCCAATCGCAACTGAACCCCGGTTGTTGACAGGGTTCACGCTATCTGTGGTGGATTGCAGCGCCAGTCCAATGCTGTGTGGCGCGCCAATGCGCAAATGGCGCGCGTCGTGCACGCATTGCGTTCTGCTTCGCGGCGATGCGCGACAGGTGTTGAGTGCGTCGCGAAACGAGGAGGACTCGGCGAACCGGGCACCCGACAGCGAGGCGCAGATCCGCATTGGCGGCGCTGCAGTCTGCCTGCGCGGTTGCGGCGCGCAGCGCGCACAGGTTCGCCAATGCACAAATCCGGCTTCGACACACGGTGCCATGTCGGAGAACCGCAGAAACTTGGTAATTCAGCGGCGCCGCGATCGCTTTGCGTCGTGCGCGTCGCGGCTATCGCAGCCGCTGCGGAGTGCGCCTAGCGTTGCCGCGCCGATGGCTGCTCGGCGCGAATCATGCGCGTTGCGCACATGCGCAGCACGGATGCCGTGCGCGGCATGCAATGCGCGCTGCGCGATGCAGTGATCGACAGCCGCATCGGTGCGCACTGCGGATCGCGCGCAGCATCGACGGCGCGATCATCTCGAATACGGCGCTCACGCCGCTGCAGCGAGCCTTCTTCGCCTGAGCGGCCGCTGCGCGCACAGCAGCGCCAGCAGCAGGCACAGCGCGCCGCAGGCCAGCGGACCGGCGGCCATTGCCCAGCGCAGCAGCAGGCAATGGCCGTCGCGGTAGTCCACTGCGCTCAGCAGCAGTCCGATCACGGCAATGCCGGCGGCCAGCGCCACCTGCGCGCTGGCAACCAGGGCGGCGAAGCACAGCGCGTGCTGGGCGACCGCGCGCTTGGCGGTCAACTGCGCATGCCAGGCCCAGACCAACTGGCCGGCGCTGCCGCCGATCGCGCCGATGCCGGCGGCGGCCAGCAGGCTCAGCAGCGGCAGCGCCGGCAGCGCCAGCGCGAACAGCGGCGCGCTCAGCAGCAGCGCCATGCCGAGCCAGGCCAGCCGCTGCTGCGGCGTATGCCGCCGGCTCAGCCGCGCCGCCAGTGGTTGCACCAGCACCGAACCCAACGCATAGGCCGCCAACACCGCGCTGCCCCAGCCCGGCGACAGCAGGCCGTAGGCGGCCACGTACGGCGCCAGTTTGGTGAAGGCGGGCAGGGTCAGCGAAACCGCAGCGATCGACAGCAGCGGCTGCCACGGGATCGCGCGCCAGCACGGCGCCGGTTCGGTGCGCACAGGCGCGTCGGGAGTGGCGACCGGGTGCGCCGCCACGCCACGCTGCAGCACGTGCCGCAGGCGCCACGCGCACAGCACCGCCACTGCGGCCAGCAGCGTGCTGGCCTGCAAGGCGAAGGCCGCGCCGCCGGCACCGCGCGCCAGCACCGCGCCGACCACGCCGCTGACCAGCAGAGCGGCGATGCCGCTGCCGGCCAGGCGCAACGCGCTGGCGCCGTCGTGGCCGCGCCAGGGCCAGCGCACCAGGCTCAGCAAGGTGTTCTGGGCCAGGTCGCAGATCGCGTAGGCGATGCGGAACTGCAGGCTGACCACCAGCACGTACCCCAGCCGCAGCGAGGGTGGCAGCAGCGGTGCGGCGAACACCAGCAGCAGCGCCAGCGCCGCGGCGCTCAGGCCCAGCCATTGCAGGCGCGCGCTGCCGGCCGCATCGCGCAGGTGCCGACGCAAGCGCCAGCCGGCGCCGAGGCCGATCGCCGCACTGGCCAGCAGGCCCAGCGCCAACACCAGCCCGGCCGCCGCCGCACCCAGTCCGGCGTGCTCGGTCAGCGAATAGATCAGTAGCAGTTCGCCAGCGTACCACAGCAGGCTTTTGCCGAAATGCGCCAGTGCGTAGGCCTGCAGGCCGGCCATGGGCAACGGCAGCGCCGCCAGCGGCGAAGCGCGGTCGAGCGGGGCGGGCCGGGACGAGGACGGACGCATCGCGTCGATATACCTGAGCAAGGCGACAAAGCGGAGAAAATTTGCCGTCGCACTCCGCAGGTGGGCGCAACGCCCCTCTCCCCTCGGGAGCGGGGTTGGGGTGAGGGCACGGCGCGAAGCGCCTCGTTGTATTCGGGTACGCCAGGCTGCGCCCGCACCCTCATCCGGCCCTGCGGGCCACCTTCTCCCGAGTGGGAGCAGGGTGTGGTCTAGGCTTGGTTGCAGCGTTCGGTCAGAGCATGGCGGCCAGGCGGCTGCCCTGGGCGATGGCGCGTTTGGCATCCAGCTCCGCGGCGCCGTCGGCGCCGCCGATCAGGTGCACCTTGCGGCCGGCCGCCTGCAACGCGTCGTGCAAGTCGCGGCGCGGCTCCTGGCCGGCGCAGACCACCACGCTGCCGACCGGCAGCAGCTGTTCGGCGCCGTCCACGCGGATACGCAGGCCGGCGTCGTCCATGCCCAGGTACTCGACCCCGCCGAGCAGGGTCACGCCCTTGGCCTTCAGCGTGGCGCGGTGGATCCAGCCGGTGGTCTTGCCCAGGCGCGCGCCGGGACGGCCGGCACTGCGCTGCAACAGCCACACCTTGCGCGCCGGCGCTTCCGGCTGCGGCTTGCGCAATGCGCCGCGCGCCTCGAACTGCGGATCCACGCCCCATTCGGCCATCCACCGTGCCGGGTCCAGCGCGGTCGATGCGCCGGCGTGGACCAGGAACTCGCCGACATCGAAACCGATGCCGCCGGCGCCGATGATCGCGACCTTGTCCGCCGCCTGCACCCGGCCCTGCAGCACATCGAGATAACCGACCACGTTGCGATGATCGGCGCCGGGGAAATCCACCGCGCGCGGCACGATGCCGGTGGCCAGCACCACGTCGTCGAAACCGGCCAGCTGCGCCGCATCGGCGGTGGTGTGCAGGCGCACGTCCACACCGGTGGCGTCGAGCCGGTGGCGGAAATAGCGCAGCGTCTCGTGGAATTCCTCTTTCCCTGGAATGCGCTTGGCCACGTTGAACTGGCCGCCGATTTCCGCGGCGCTGTCGAACAGGGTCACGCGGTGGCCGCGCTCGGCGGCCACCGTGGCGCAGGCCAGTCCGGCCGGGCCGGCGCCGACCACGGCGATGCGCTTGGGCGCCGCGGTGGGCAGGTAGTTCAGTTCGGTCTCCGCGGCCGCGCGCGGATTGACCAGGCAGCTGGCGGTCTTGTTCTCGAACACGTGGTCCAGGCAGGCCTGATTGCAGGCGATGCAGGTGTTGATCGCCTGCGCCTGGCCGCGCCGCGCCTTGTTCGGCCATTGCGGATCGGCCAGCAGCGGCCGCGCCAGCGACACCATGTCGGCGCCGCCGCCGGCCAGGATGCGTTCTGCCACGTCGGGCATGTTGATGCGGTTGGTCGCGATCAGCGGTACCCGCACATGCGGCTTGAGCTTGGCGGTGACCCCGGCGAAGGCGGCGCGCGGCACCGAGGTGGCGATGGTCGGCACGCGCGCCTCGTGCCAGCCGATGCCGGAGTTGATCAGCGTCGCGCCGGCGGCCTCGATCGCCTGCGCCTGCGCCACGATTTCCGGCCAGTCGCTGCCGTCCTCGACCAGATCCACCAGCGACAGCCGGTAGATGATGATGAAGTCCGGCCCGCAGGCCGCGCGGATCTGGCGCACGATCTCCACCGCGAAGCGCATGCGCCTGCTCGCATCGCCGCCCCAGGCATCGTCGCGGCGATTGCTGCGCGGGGCCACGAACTCATTGATCAGATAGCCTTCCGAGCCCATCACTTCCACGCCGTCGTAGCCGGCCTCGCGCGCCAGCCGCGCGGCGCGCGCATAGGCGCCGATCTGGCGCTCGACCCCGCGTGCGGACAGCGCGCGCGGGGTGAACGGATTGATCGGCGCCTTCAGCTTCGACGGCGCCACCGACAGCGGGTGGTAGGCATAGCGCCCGGCATGCAGCAGCTGCAGGCAGATCTTGGCGGCGTGCGCATGCACCGCGCGGGTCAGCTGCCGGTGCGGGCGCACTTCCCACGGCCACGACAGCTTGCCGCCGAACGGTTTCAGCCAGCCGACCACGTTCGGCGCGAAGCCGCCGGTGACGATCAGCCCGGCGCCACCGGCGGCGCGTTCGGCGAAATACGCGGCCAGCTTGGGGAAGTCGCGCGCGCGATCCTCCAGGCCGGTGTGCATCGAGCCCATCAGCACCCGGTTGCGCAACTGGGTGAAGCCCAGGTCGAGCGGGGCGAACAGGTGCGGATAGGCGGCGGATGGATCGGGCTGGCCGGAGGCGGGCGACATGGCTTGGATACGCTTGCGTATGGATGGGCGCAGGGTGCCGCGAAACCCGCGCCACGGCAAGAGGCGCGTTCGTGGGTTGCATCCGTGACGGTGCAATCGGTCCGTCGGTGCGGGCTGCTCCTCTGCCGGCCTAAAGCTGTGGGAGCGACTTCAGTCGCGACGGGCTTTTTCGGTAATGCCCCGTCGCGACTGAAGTCGCTCCCACAGATGACATCGCTGCGGATCGAATTGCGTTAGCCGCTCAGCCCCAGCCAACCAGCGCCAGCTTGCCGATGCTGCCGCCCGATTCCAGCCGCCGGTGCGCCTGCCGCAGGTTGGCCGCGTCGATCGGCGCCAGCGTCTCGGTCAGCGTGGTGCGCAGCTCGCCGGCGTCGACCAGGCTGGCGGTGCGCGCCAGGATCCGGTGCTGCTCGATCATGTCGGCGGTCTTGAAGCGCGCCCGCGCGAACATCATTTCCCAGTGGATGCCGATGCACTTGGCCTTGTACGGATCGCCGATGCGCAGCGCGCCGGCCGGCTCCACGATCAGGCCGACATGGCCTTGCGGCGCGACCAGTTCGCCCAGCACGTCCCAGTAGCGGTCGGTGTCGGCCAGGTTCAGCGCCGCGTCCACCTGGTCGATGCCCAGCGCCTGCAGCTGCGGCGCCAGCGGCTGGCGATGGTCGATCACCTGCTGCGCGCCCAACTGCAGGCACCAGTCGCGGGTCTGCGCGCGCGAGGCGGTGGCGATGACCTGGAAGCCGGCATGCCGCGCCAGCTGGATCGCGATCGAACCGACCCCGCCGGCGCCGCCGATCACCAGCAGGCGGCGGCCGCGGTTGCGCTCGTCGTCGAAGTCGAACGGCATGCGCTGGAACAGCAGTTCCCACGCGGTCAGCGTGGTCAGCGGCAGCGCCGCGGCCTGCGCGAAATCCAGCGTCGCCGGTTTGCGCGCGACGATGCGCGCGTCGACCAGCTGGTACTGCGCGTTGCTGCCGGCGCGGGTGATGTCGCCGGCGTAGTAGACCTCGTCGCCCGGCTCGAAGCCCTCGACCTCGGCGCCGACCGCCTCGACCACGCCGGCGGCGTCGTAGCCCAGCACCTTGGGCTGCGCTTCCACCTGCGGCTTGGGCGCGCGCACCTTGGTATCGACCGGATTGACCGATACCGCCTCCACCCGCACCAGCAGGTCGACGCCGGTGGGGGCGGGCGGCTTGGGCAGGTCTGTATCGAACAGCGACTGCGGATCGTCGATCGGCAGGTAGTGGGTCAGGGCGACGGCTTTCATGATGTCTCCAGCAGTGGGGAAGCGGGTGTCGCAGTGGGTTGCGCGCGGCTCAGACCGGGCGCGGATTGCGCTCGGCGAAGCCGCGCTGGTGCCAGTACGGATACGGCGGCACCACCGCGCTGGCCGCGTCCAGGCGCTGCACCTGCGCCGCGTCGAGGTTCCAGCCGACCGCGCCCAGGTTCTGCCGCAACTGTTCCTCGTTGCGCGCGCCGATGATGACGCTGCTCACCGTGGGCCGCTGCAGCAGCCAGTTCAGCGCGATCTGCGGCACGCTCTTGCCGGTCTCGGCGGCGATCGCCTCGAGCGCGTCGACGACCCGGTACAGGCGTTCGTCCTCCACCGGCGGGCCGGCCTCGGTGACCTTCTTGTCGTGCAGGCGGCTGCTGTCCGGCAGCGGCTGGCCGCGGCGGACCTTGCCGGTCAGCCGGCCCCAGCCCAGCGGGCTCCACACCACCGCGCCGACGCCCTGGTCCAGCCCCAGCGGCATCAGTTCTTCCTCGTAGTCGCGGCCGATCAGCGAGTAGTAGGTCTGATTGGCGACGTAGCGCGACCAGCCATGGCGGTCGGCCACCGCCAGCGACTTCATCAGGTGCCAGCCGGAGAAATTGGACACGCCCAGATAGCGGATCTTGCCGGCACGGACCAGGTCGTCGAGCGTGGACAGGGTTTCTTCCACCGGCGTCTTCGCGTCGAAGCCGTGCAACTGGAACAGGTCGATGTAGTCGGTGTCCAGGCGCTTGAGCGCCGCATCGACCGCGCGCAGCAGGTGGAAGCGCGAGGAGCCGACGCTGTTCGGATCGTCGGGGTCGAAGCGGAAGGTGGCCTTGGTCGAGATCAGCACCTGTTCGCGGCGGCCCTTGATCGCCGCGCCCAGCACCGATTCGGCGGCGCCGCCGGAATAGACGTCGGCGCTGTCGAACAGGTTGACCCCGGCCTCCAGGCAGATGTCGATCAGGCGCCGCGCCTGGTCCACGTCCGAATTGCCCCAGGCAGAGAAGAATGCGTTCGAGCCGGCGAAGGTGCCGGTGCCGAAGCTGAGCACGGGGACCTTGAAGCCGGAGGCGCCGAGATGCCGGTATTCCATGGTGAAGATTCCTTTGTGGGGGAAGATAGGAGGAGCTGACTCAGCGCGGCGCAGCGGCGGCCGCGCGCGCATGGCGGGTGTCGCCGAGCACGCGCGCGGCGGCCTCGGCCATGGCGGCATAGCCGGCATCGCCGGGGTGCAGGTGATCGCCGGAATCGAACGCGGGCAGCATGCGGGTGGGGTGCGCGGGGTCGCGGAGCAGGGCGTCGAAATCGATCATCGCATCGAAACCGTTGCCATCGCGTATCCACGCATTGACCTGCTGGCGCACGCGCTCCTTGTCTACGCTGTAGTAACCGCGGATCGGCGTGTCCGGCAGCGCGCCCTCGAACGGGGTCAGCGTGGCGCCGATCACGCGCAGACCGCGCGCCTGCGCGCGCTGCAGCAGTTGCCGGTAGCCGGCGATCAGTTCCTGCGCGGAGACCGGCGCATCGTCCGGCGCGAACGGCGTGGCGTACCAACTGATGTCGTTGATGCCGATCAGCAGCACCAGCGTGCGCACGCCGGGTTGCGCCAGCACGTCGCGATCCAGCCGCGCCAGCGCATTGCTGCCCATGCGGTCGCGCAGCACGCGGCCGCCGGAGATGCCGGCGTTGAGCACCGCCACGCGCCGTGTCGCCAGCCGCGTGGCCAACTGGTCCGGCCAGCGCCGGTCGCTGCCCGGGGTGGACGCGGCGCCGTCGGTGATGGAATCGCCGAGCGCCACCACCGCGCCGGCGGCGTCGGCGCGGCGCACCTGGATGCCGCTGACGAACAGCCGCACCGGTAGTGCCGTGGCATCGTCCAGCGCCGCATCCGCGGTGCGCTCGCCTGAGGCCAGCCAGGCGCTCTGCAGGCCTTCCCAATGGAAGGTGGACGGCGCGGTCGGCTGCGGCAGGTACAGGCTGACGCTGAGCCTGGCCAGGTCCGGCACGGTCAGTGCGACCGGATCGCTGAGCACCGGTGCGCCGGGCGGGATGGTCACCGCGCGCTGTCCGCCGAAGCGCAGCTCGCGGTCCGAGCCGGGCACGATCGCCGCGCCGTCGCCGGCCAGCGCCAGGTGCGCGGCGCCGATCTGCAGCGGCGCGCGGCCGTAGGCGTTGGACAGTTCCACCCGCACCGACTCGCCGCCCAGGCTGATCCGCGCCACCTGGCGCACGGTCTGCCGCCACAGGTTGAACGGGGTCTGGGTCGGGAACGGGAAGTCGGCGGCCCACAGCGGCTGCGGACTGGCCTGCCAGGTCGCGATCCAGTCGCGCTCGGCGGCCCCGGCCGGCGCCGCCAGCGCCCCCAGCAAGGTGCCGACCACTGCAGCCTGGCGCAGGCGCCGGCTCATGCCGCACCGCCCGCGGCGCATGCCGCCGCCGGTGCATCTTTTTCGAGTGAGGGCGACAGCCTCAGCGCCAGCAGGGCCACCGCCAGGCCGGCGGCGGTGACCAGTGCCGCCGCCCACGGCAGCTGCGCCAGGCTGCCGCCATGGCCGATCACCAGGCCGCCGAGCCACGCGCCCAGCGCATTGCCGAGGTTGAACGCGCCGATGTTCAGGCTCGACGCCAGGTGCCGGCCGGCGTCGCCGGCCTTGCCCAGCACCCACAACTGCAGCGGCGCCACCGTGGCGAACGCGGCCACGCCGAGCAGGCCGGTGAACAGCACCATCGCCGGCGCCGAGCGCAGCGCCAAGGCCAGCGCCGCCAGCACCAGCGCCAGCAGGCCGAGGGTCAGCGGCAGCGCCCGCCGCGGATGGCGGTCGGCCAGGCGTCCGCCGAGCACGTTGCCGGCGATCATGCCGACGCCGAACACCAGCAACAACGGCGACACCGCGCCCTCGGCCAGGCCGGTGACCCGGGTCAGCAGCGGTTGGATGTAGGTGTAGACGGTGAACACGCCGGCATAGCCGAGCACGGTCGTCGCCAACCCCAGCAGCACCGGCGCGCGGCCGACCGCACGCAGTTCGGCGCGCAGCGGCGGCGCCAGCGCGGCGTCGTCGCCGGCCGGGACCAGCGTGGCGATCACCGCGGTGGCGAGCAGGCCGATCGCGGCCACCGCCCAGAACGTCGCGCGCCAGCCGAACTGCAGGCCCAGCCAGGCGCCGGCCGGCACCCCGAGTAAGGTGGCGACGGTGAGTCCGGTGAACATGGTGGCGATCGCCGAGGCCTTGCGCTGCGGCGCCACCAGGCCGGTGGCGACCACCGCGCCGACGCCGAAGAAGGTGCCGTGCGCCAGCGAGGTGACCACCCGCGCCGCCATCAGCGTGGCGTAGTCCGGCGCCAGCGCGCAGGCCAGGTTGCCGGCGGTGAACACCAGCATCAGCGCCACCAGCACGCGCTTGCGCGGCCAGCGCCGGCTGGCCACGGTCAGCAGCGGCGCGCCGACGAACACGCCCAGCGCATAGCCGGAGATCAGCAGCCCGGCGGCCGGGACGCTGACCTGCAGGTCGGCCGCGACCTGCAGCAGCAGGCCCATGATCACGAACTCGGTGGTGCCGATGCCGAATGCACCGGCGGTCAGCGCGAACAAGGCGATCGGCAGCCGTGGTGGCGCGGCGGCTGGCGGATGCGCGGGAAACGAGACCATGACGGCTCCGGAAGGCGGGGTGGAGCACAGCCTAGGCCCGTGCTTTATCAGCAGAAACTGGCAAAATATTGAGTGACTTTCAATGGAATCGACAAAATGGACCGGATCGGCGATATCGCGTTGTTCCTGCGCGTGCTCGACCAGGGGTCGATCAGTGCCGCGGCGCGCAGCCTGGAGCTGTCGGTGGCGGTCGCCAGCCAGCGCCTGCAGCGGCTCGAGCGCGACCTCGGCGTGCGCCTGCTGCACCGGACCACGCGGCGCCTGCATCCCACGCCCGAAGGCCTGCAGCTGGCCGAACAGGGGCGCGCGCTGGTCGAGGACCTGGAGTCGCTGGCCGGCGGCCTGCGCGAGGCCGGCCGCACCGCCGCCGGCACCTTGCGGGCGACCATGTCGGCCTCGTTCGGGTGCCAGTACGTGTCGCCGCTGCTGCCGCAGTTCATGGCCCTGCATCCGCAGGTGCGGCTGAGCGTGCACCTGAGCGACAACGTGGTGGATCTGGTCAGCGAAGGCTTCGACCTGGCGATCCGGATCGGCGCGCTGCGCGATTCCAGCCTGGTGGCGCGGCGCCTGGCCGGCAACCGCCGCGTGCTGTGCGCGTCTCCAGACTACCTGCGCCGCCACGGCGAACCGGCGCGCGCGGCGGACCTGGCGGCGCACGCCTGCCTGCTGCTGACCGGTGCCGAAGGCCGCCAGGACACCTGGCGCCTGCTCGGCGCCGAGGGCGAAGTCGCGGTCAGAGTGAGCGGTCCGCTGGAGTCCAACTTCGGCGAGGTACTGCGCGACGCGGCGCTGAACGGCCAGGGCATCGCCCTGCATTCGGTCTGGCACGTGGCCGAGGACCTGCGCCACGGGCGCCTGCGCCAGGTCCTGCCGCAGTACGCGCTTGCCGAAACCGGCATCTACGCGGTGATGCCGCAGCGCCGGCTGGTGCCGCCGCGGGTGCGCGCCTTCGTCGAGTTCATGCAGGTTCAGCTTGCCGATCCACCGCCCTGGGAGCGTCTGCGCTGAGATCGCCGGCACGCTGTCGACAAGCGCGGACGGCCCCGCAGCAACGCATTGCATCATTTCATGAAGCTGTATACGGTGTATCCACGACCGCTGAGGGTCTGGTCGTGGGTTTCACATGTTACGTGCCTGTTAACGCCGTCTTCACCATGCCGAGCATAATGTGCGCGGCGATGGCGTGCGGAACGGCCGTCTGGATGTGACGAGACATCTGTACTGAACCATGCCCTATCGGTTTCTATATCCCCGAAACAAGGAGCTGTATTAATGAACAAGAAAATTCTCACCGCCGCGTTGCTGGGCGGTCTGGCCGTCGCCCAGGCAGCGTCCGCACAGGAATTCGACGACCGCTGGTACCTGACCGGTTCGGCCGGCTTCAACTTCCAGAACAACGATCGCGGCACCAATGACGCCCCGTTCGTGACCCTGGGCCTGGGCAAGTTCGTCAGCCCGAACTGGTCGATCGACGGTGAACTGAACTATCAGAACCCGAACTTCGACGCTAACGAGGACCTGAACTGGAGCCAGTACGGCATCTCGTTCGACCTGCGCCGCCACTTCATCCAGGAAGGCCGCGGCTGGAACCCGTACCTGCTGTTCGGTCTGGGCTACCAGCGCTCGGAAGAAGAGTTCGACACCGGCGGCGCCGTGTCCCCGGGCCAGCGCAAGGACGGCAACTTCGCCGCCAAGGCCGGCGTCGGCCTGCAGACCACCTTCGACAAGCGCGTTGCCGTGCGTGCCGAAGTGGCCTACCGCGCCGACTTCGACGACCAGAGCGTCAACCCGGCCCGTGCTGGCGATGACAAAGACTGGTTCGGCGACGTGCTGGCTTCGGTCGGCGTCGTGATCCCGCTCGGCCCGCCGCCGGCGGCACCGGTTGCCGCTCCGGCCCCGACCGCTGCCCCGAGCTGCGCGGACCTGGACGACGACGGCGACGGCGTCAACAACTGCGACGACAAGTGCCCGACCTCCCAGCCTGGCCAGACCATCGGTCCGGACGGTTGCCCGGTGCCGGTCTCGCTCGACCTGAAGGGCGTCAACTTCGACTTCAACAAGTCGACCCTGCGTCCGGACGCGGTCGCGATCCTGAGCGAGGCCACCGAGATCCTGAAGCGTTACCCCGACCTGAAGGTCGAGGTTGCCGGTCACACCGACTCGAAGGGTACCGACGCCTACAACCAGAAGCTGTCGGAGCGTCGTGCCACCACGGTGTATGACTACCTGACCAAGAACGGCGTGGACGCTTCGCGTCTGGTCGGTCCGATCGGTTACGGCGAGAGCCGCCCGATTGCGCCGAACACCAACCCGGATGGTTCGGACAACCCGGAAGGCCGTGCGAAGAACCGCCGTACCGAGCTGAACGTCCAGAACTGATCGGACGCTTCATGTTTCAAGCAAAGCCCGGCCTCGCGCCGGGCTTTGCTTTTGTGCGTCCGGTAAGCGCGCCCATGTCCCTGTGGGAGGGACTTCAGTCGCGACGGGGCATCACTGGTAAAGCCCGTCGCGACTGAAGTCGCTCCCACAGGGATGCGAGCCAGCTGAACTTTTTCAGCCTCCCCAATTATTTAGCGCATGCAGTGCCGGTATCGGTTGAAACTGCGCCCGGCCCTGCCTACACTCGCTGCGTCGTCTCGCCTGAATGGAAAAAAACCGATGCTGCGTATCGTTACGGCCGGCCTGCTTGGTCTTGCCCTGATTCCTGCCGCTCATGCCGCACCGGATTGCTCCGGCGACGCGCTGCCCAAGCCGCTGCCGCTGCCGGCCACGGTCGGTGCGCCGATCGCCTCGGAGCTGTACACACGCAACCTGCCGCTGGGCATGCCCAGCGGCGTGCTGGCGCAGTCCTACAGCAGCGACCAGTCGCTGGACCGGGTGCTGCTGCGCCTGCGCGCCGAAGGCTGCCAGAGCCTGGCCAACGCGATGCCGGCCGGCGGCGTGGTGAAGCCGAACGATCCGGCCGCCTACAAGCCGACCACCGCATTCGACAACACCCCGTGGCGCTTCGACATGAGCCAGAATGGCAAGCGCATGACCGCCGAGGAGTTCGACGCGTGGATGAAGGCGCGCGGCGTGCGCGTGGTCAAGGCGCGTCCGGCGCCGGCGGCGGTGCCTGCCGCGTCGGTGCCCAACGCGGCGAAGCCGGTCGACGCCCAGTAAGCGCCGCGCGCGGTCGCCGACCGCGCCTGCACCCGAAGCGCAAGCGGTGAAGCCTCCGCGTCCCCGTCGCCCCGCATCGCGCACGTCGGCGCCAGCGGCCAGCGCCCCGCAATCGCCGCGCGCCGCCGCGTCCGGCGAGGTCCGCCACGGCCTGGCGCGCACCCTGTCCAAGCTCGGCCTGTGCTCGCGCACCGAGGCCGCGCGCTGGATCGCCGCCGGCCGCGTCGCGGTCGATGGCCGCACCGTCACCGATCCCGAATTTCCGATCCTGCGCGGCCGCCACCGGCTGGCGCTCGATGGCGTGGCGCTGGCCGCGACGCAGCGCCTGTACCTGATGCTCAACAAGCCGCGCGGCCTGGTCACCACCGCGCAGGACGAGCGCGGCCGCGACACCGTCTACCGCTGTTTCGACGGTGCCGGATTGCCCTGGCTGGCCCCGGTCGGGCGATTGGACAAGGCCAGCGAGGGCTTGCTGCTGTTCTGCAACGATCCGCAATGGGCGGCGCGGGTCGCCGACCCGGCCAGCGGCCCGGACAAGACCTATCACGTGCAGGTCGATGCGCTGCCCGACGCGGCGCTGCTGGCGCGCATGTGCGCCGGTGTCGTCGCCGATGGCGAGCCGCTGCGGGCCAGGCAGGCGCGGCTGCTGCGCCAGGGCGACAAGCACGCCTGGCTGGAAGTGGTGCTGGACGAGGGCCGCAACCGGCAGATCCGGCGCCTGCTCGGCGAACTCGGCCTGGGCGTGCTGCGCCTGGTGCGGGTGGCGATCGGCGGGCTGGCGCTGGGCGAACTGGGCAAGGGCGCCTGGCGCGAGCTCAGTGTGGCGGAGGTGGAGGGGTTGGGTGGTCGGGACTCGGGACCGGGGACTCGGGACGCGTAAAAGCGCTGGCTCGGCCCTGTGAAGGTGGCGCGCTGTTCATGCCGATCTCAGAGGAAAATTCTTAAAAAACATCTTGACAAAGAAACGAGGCAAAAGATCCTGCCTTGGAGTCCCGAGTCCCGAGTCCCGAGTCCCGAGTCCCGAGTCCCGAGTCCCGAGTCCCGAGTCCCGAGTCCCGAGTCCCGAGTCCCGAGTCCCGAGTCCCGAGTCCCGAGTCCCGAGTCCCGAGTCCCGAGTCCCGAGTCCCGAGTCCCGAGTCCCGAGTCCCGAGTCCCGAGTCCCGAGTCCCGAGTCCCGAGTCCCGAGTCCCGAGTCCCGAGTCCCGAGTCCCGAGTCCCGAGTCCCGAGTCCCGAGTCCCGTTACTCAATCACTCCCAACTCGCGGCCGATGCGAACGAACGCATCGATCGCCTGGTCCAACTGCGCGCGGGTATGCGCGGCGCTGATCTGGGTGCGGATCCGCGCCTGGCCCTTGGGCACCACCGGGAAGAAGAAGCCGATCGCGTAGATGCCTTCCTCCAGCAGCCGCTCGGCGAAGCGCTGCGCCAGCGGCGCGTCGTACAGCATCACCGGGCAGATCGGGTGGGTGCCGGGCTTGATGTCGAAGCCGGCCGCGGCCATGCGCTCGCGGAAGTGGCGGGTGTTCTCGACCAGCTGCGCGCGCAATGCGTCGGCCGCGTCCAGCATCGCGAACGCCTTGATCCCGGCGGCGACCACGTGCGGCGGCAGCGAGTTGGAGAACAGGTAGGGGCGCGAGCGCTGGCGCAGCAGTTCGATCACCTCGCGCCGGCCGGTGGTGAAGCCTCCCAGCGCACCGCCCATCGCCTTGCCCAGGGTGCCGGTGAAGATGTCGATCTGGTCCATCACGCCCTTGACCTCGGCCGAGCCGCGGCCGCTGGCGCCGAGGAAGCCGGTGGCATGGCATTCGTCGATGTGCACCAGCGCGCCGTACTTGCGTGCCAGCGCGGTGATCTGGTCGAGCGGGGCGATGAAGCCGTCCATCGAGAACACGCCGTCGCTGCTGATCAGCTTGGTCTTGCAGCCGGCCGCGTCGGCCGCCTGCAGCTGCGCTTCCAGGTCGGCCATGTCGCAATTGGCGTAGCGGAAGCGCTTGGCCTTGCACAGGCGCACGCCGTCGATGATCGAGGCGTGGTTGAGCGCATCGGAGATGATCGCATCGGTTTCGCCGAGCAGCGGTTCGAACAGGCCGCCGTTGGCGTCGAAGCAGGCGGCGTAGAGGATGCTGTCCTCGGTGCTGAAGAACGCGGCGATGCGCGCTTCCAGCTGCTTGTGCAGGTCCTGGGTGCCGCAGATGAAGCGCACCGAGGCCATGCCGAAGCCGTGGCTGTCCAGCGCGTCCTTGGCCGCGGCGATCAGCGCCGGGTGGTCGGCCAGGCCCAGGTAGTTGTTGGCGCAGAAGTTCAGTACGCGGCGGCCGTCGGCCAGCACGATCTCGGCCGCCTGCGGGCCGACGATGATGCGTTCGGCCTTGAACAGCCCCTGCGCGCGGATCGCGTCCAGTTCGTCGGCGTAGCGCTGGGTGAGGCGGGAATCGGTCATGACGGGCACGCGCAGGCGGAAGAAGCGAAGATTTTAACGCGGCCTGTGCGAAGGTCGGCGGGCGTCATGCATAAATGGCATAAGCATCGGCGGCGAAGTCATTTCACCGGACGAATGCGGCTGCGCAGCATGGCGCATTGGCCGTGGTTGCATGGCCGGTCCGCCCGTGCCCCCCGACCCTCTTCCGGAGATCCGCCCATGCCCAGCCTCCTGCCGCGCCGATTCAGTCCGCTGCTCGTGCTCGTGCTCGCGCTGTGCGCGTTCGCCGGCACCGCCGCCGCGCGCGACGTGCAGCTGCTCAACGTGTCCTACGATCCCACGCGCGAGCTGTACCGCGACTACAACACCGCCTTCGCCAAGCATTGGGAGCAGACCCACGGCGGCGACAAGGTCACCGTGGAGACCTCGCACGGCGGCTCGGGCAAGCAGGCGCGCTCGGTCATCGACGGGGTCGAGGCCGACGTGGTGACGCTGGCGCTGGCCTACGACGTGGACGCGATCGCCGACAAGGGCAAGCTGATCGATCCGGGCTGGGCCAGGCGCCTGCCCGACAACAGCGCGCCGTACACCTCCACCATCGTGTTCCTGGTGCGCAAGGGCAACCCGAAACAGATCAAGGACTGGCCGGACCTGCTGCGCACCGGCGTGTCGGTGATCACCCCGAACCCGAAGACCTCCGGCGGTGCGCGCTGGAACTACCTGGCCGCCTGGGCCTATGCCGACCGCATCTTCAAGGGCGACCGCGAGCGCATCCTCGGCTACATGCGCGCGCTGTTCCGCAACGTGCCGGTGTTGGACACCGGCGCGCGCGGCGCCACCACCACCTTCGTCCAGCGCGGCATCGGCGACGTGCTGCTGGCCTGGGAGAACGAGGCGTTCCTGGCGCAGGAGGAACTGGGCAAGGACAAGTTCGAGATCGTGGTGCCGAAGCTGTCGATCCTGGCCGAGCCGTCGGTGGCGGTGGTCGACAAGAACGTGGACAAGCACGGCACCCGCGACGTCGCCGAGGAATACCTGAAGTATCTGTATTCGCCGGAAGGGCAGAAGATCGCGGCCAAGCATTATTACCGGCCGCGCCACCCGGAGTACGCCGATCGCGCCGACATCGCGCGCCTGCCGAAGGTGCAACTGGTCACCATCGACCAGCAGTTCGGCTCCTGGGCCAAGGCGCAGGCCGAGCACTTCAACGACGGTGGCCTGTTCGACCAGATCCAGGCGAGCAAGTGACGCAATGGGCGTGAATGCCGCCGCGGTCGCGCGCGCTCCGTCGCGGCGCAGGGTGATCCCCGGGTTCGGTCTGAGCCTGGGCATCACCCTGACGTGGCTGGGACTGGTGGTGCTGATCCCGCTGCTGGGCGTGGTGCTCAAGACCAGCGGCCTGGGCTGGCATGGCGTGTGGCAGGTGTGGAGCGAGCCGCGGGTGCTGTCGGCACTGCGGGTCAGCTTCGGCACCGCATTCGCCGCCGCCGCGTTCAACGCGGTGATGGGCACCTGGGTGGCCTGGGTGTTCGTGCGCTACCGCTTTCCCGGCAAGCGCCTGTTCGACGCGATGATCGACCTGCCGTTCGCACTGCCGACCGCGGTGGCCGGCATCGCGCTGACCGCGCTGTACGGCGGCAACGGCTGGGTCGGCCGCTGGCTGGAACCGTTGGGGCTGAAGATCGCCTACACCCAGCTCGGCATCGTGGTGGCGCTGGTGTTCGTCGGCCTGCCGTTCGTGGTACGGATCGTGCAGCCGGTGCTGGCCGAGGCCGAACGCGAACTGGAAGAGGCCGCCGCCACGCTCGGCGCCGGCCGCTGGCAGATCGTCCGCCGAGTGGTGCTGCCGGCGCTGTGGCCGGCGGTGCTGACCGGGTTCGCGCTGGCCTTCGCGCGCGGCATCGGCGAATACGGCTCGGTGATCTTCATCGCCGGCAACCTGCCCAACGCGACCGAGATCGCGCCGCTGCTGATCACCATCCGCCTGGAAGAATTCGACTACGCCGGCGCCACCGCGATCGCCGCGGCGATGCTGCTGCTGTCGTTGCTGATGCTGCTGGTGGTCAACGGCGTGCAGGCGCGCTTCGCGCGGCGCGGCCTGGCGGCGCACTGAGATGAACGATACCGTGTCCAGCTTGAACCTGCCGTTTCCGGAGAATGCGTTGAGCGCGTCGCCGCCTGCCGTCCGCCGCCGCGCCGCGTCGGTCACCACCGAGCCGTGGTGGGTGCAGGCGCTGCTGATCCTCGGTGCGTTGGGCTTCCTGCTGTCGTTCCTGTTCCTGCCGCTGCTGCTGGTGTTCGTCGAGGCGCTGCGCGGCGGTATCGGCGTGTTCTGGCGGGCGATCTTCGATCCCGACGCGCTCGCGGCGATCCGCCTGACCCTGCTGGTGACCGCGCTCGTGGTGCCGCTGAATCTGGTGTTCGGGGTGGCCGCGGCGTGGGCGGTGAGCAAGCACCGCTTTCCGGGCAAGCGCCTGCTGGTGAGTCTGATCGACCTGCCGTTCTCGGTATCGCCGGTGGTCGCCGGCCTGGTCTTCATCCTGATCTTCGGCCGCAGCGGCTGGGCCTGGCCGCTGATCGACGAGGGCTGGCGGCTGCACTTGCCGGTGGTCGGCGAGGTGCTGCTGCAATTGCCGCGGATCGTGTTCGCGCTGCCCGGCATCGTGCTGGCGACGACCTTCGTCACCTTCCCGTTCATCGCCCGCGAGCTGATGCCGCTGATGGAGCAGCAGGGCAGCGACGAGGAACTGGCGGCGCTGAGCCTGGGCGCCAGCGGCTGGCAGATGTTCTGGCGGGTGACCCTGCCCAATATCCGCTGGGGCCTGCTGTACGGCGTGCTGCTGTGCAGTGCGCGGGCGATGGGCGAGTTCGGCGCGGTGTCGGTGGTGTCCGGGCACATCCGCGGGCGTACCAACACGCTGCCGCTGCACGTGGAGATCCTCTACAACGAATACGCCTACAGCGCCGCGTTCGCCTGCGCCAGCCTGCTGGCGCTGACCGCGCTGCTGACCCTGGCGCTGAAATCCTATCTGGAATGGCGCCACGGCGAATCGCTGGCCGCCAATCACCGACACTGAGGTTGCGATGACCATCCGCGTACAGCACCTGGGCAAGCGTTTCGACGATTTCGCCGCGCTCGACGACGTCAGCCTGGACATCCGCCAGGGCGAACTGCTGGCGCTGCTGGGGCCGTCCGGCTCGGGCAAGACCACGCTGCTGCGGGTGATCGCCGGGCTGGAGCATGCCGACGCCGGACGCGTGCTGATCGACGGCGAGGATGCGACCGGGCTGCCGGTGCAGTCGCGCCGGGTCGGCTTCGTGTTCCAGCACTACGCGTTGTTCCGGCACATGACGGTGCGCGACAACATCGCCTTCGGCCTGCGCGTGCGCCGCGGCGACGCGCGTCTGGCCGAGTCGGCGATCCGCGCGCGGGTGACCGAACTGCTCGCGCTGGTGCAGCTCGACGGGCTGGAGGCGCGCTATCCGACCCAGCTGTCCGGCGGCCAGCGCCAGCGCGTGGCGCTGGCGCGTGCGCTGGCGATCGAGCCGCGCGTGCTGCTGCTGGACGAACCGTTCGGCGCGCTCGACGCGCAGGTGCGGCGCGATCTGCGGCGCTGGCTGCGCGAGCTGCACGACCGCACCGGGCTGACCACGGTGTTCGTCACCCACGACCAGGAAGAGGCGCTGGAGCTGGCCGACCGCGTGGCGATCCTCAACCGCGGGCGCATCGAGCAGCTCGGCAGTCCGGCCGACGTCTACGACCGCCCGGTGTCGCCGTTCGTGTACGGCTTCGTCGGCGCGGTCAACCGGCTGCCGGCGCAGCTGCACGACGGCCAGCTGCAGGTCGCCGGGCTGGCGCTGCCGGCGCCGGATACGCCGCTGTCCAGCGGCCCGGTCGACCTGTACGTGCGCCCGGAAGATCTGGCACCCAGCGACAGCGGCTGGGCGGCGACGGTGCTGTCCTCGCAGCGCAGCGGCTCGCGCCTGCGCCTGCGCGCGCAGCTGGCGCATGGCCAGGACGAAGTGGAAGTGGAGCTGCCGGCGGGCGAGGGCGCGGCGCGCTATGCGCCCGGCCAGGCGCTGCAGCTGAGCGCGCGCCGTTTCGGCCTGTTCGCGCAGCAGCGCGGGTAGCGGTATTCGGGGATACAACGCGCAGCGGCGATGCAGCGTTTTCGACCGCAGTCTTCGCAGTCGGCGGCATTGCTGTGGGAGCGACTTCAGTCGCGACGGGCCTTCCCGGTAACGCCCGTCGCGACTGACAGTTGACTCCCACAAGTTTTTCTGCCGGTAGCAAATGAAAAGCACGCCAGGCCCTGGACGCTGGGCTGGCCGCGGGCGCATTGCGTAGACAAGGCCTGACCCGAAGCGCACAGTCGCAAGGCCTGCAATGACTTGGTTTGTCTTGAAAGTATTGCACTGCAAGAAAAAACCGGTTAAAAAAGTGTGAAGCCAGTGCGGGGCAAGGCGCTGGAACCACCCCTACGACAAACCACAGGAGAATTACCGGTGAACAAGATCAAGCTTGGTGTCGCCCTGGCCGTGGCGCTGGCCGCCTCCCCGCTGAGCGCGTTGGCCCAGGACGAGGCGCCTGCCTCGCCGTTTACCGGCTCCTACGGCGTGGTCAGCGACTACGTGTTCCGCGGCGTGTCGCAGACCCAGGAAGACCCGGCATTCCAGGCCGGCGTCACCTATACCTCGCCGTTCGGCCTGTACGTCGGTACCTGGGGTTCCAACGTCGATTTCGGCGCTGGCGACCCGGATTGGGAAGTGGACGGCTTCATCGGCTACAACGTCGATTTCTCCGAGAACTGGAACTTCGACGTGATGGTCAACCGCTACGGCTATCCCGGCGCCGGCGGTTCCAACTACAACGAACTGATCACCAAGACCAAGTTCCTGAAGACCTACGCGCTGACCGTCGCCTACACCGACGACGTCTACGGCCTGGACGAGGACAGCTTCTACTACGCGCTGGACGGGAACTGGACGCTGCCGTACGAGTTCAGCATCGGCGCGCACGTCGGCCGCACCACTTATGCCAGCGCGCTGGCCCAGTACCAGGACTACACCGACTACAGCGTCAGCGTCGGCAAGATGATCGGTCCGCTGGCGCTGAGCGTGGGCTATTACGACACCGACGACAAGGGCAACCAGAACTTCAGCGAGAAGCTGGCCGACCACCGCGTCGCGGTCTCGGCCACGATCGCGTTCTGATCCGGGCAACACCGTCGCCAACGAAGAAGGGCGCCTTGGCGCCCTTCTTTTTGGTGCGATTTTGTGCGATCGCCAGGCCGATGACGCATGCCCCGGCGGTGCAGCGGGCGGCCGCGCCGCCGCCGCGCCGGGCCTCACCAGCTCAGCACCACCTTGCCGGCCTTGCCTTCTTCCATCAGGTCGAAACCCTTCTGGAACTCGTCGATGGTCAGTTGGTGGGTCAGCACCTTGCCGAGCGGGAAGCCGGACAGCACCAGCTGGGTCATCTTGTACCAGGTCTCGTACATCTTGCGGCCGTAGATGCCCTGCACGGTCAGGCCCTTGAAGATGATCTTGTCCCAGTCGCAGCCGGCGCCGCGCGGCATGATGCCGAGCATGGCGATCTTGCCGCCGTGGTACATGCCGTCGAGCATGTCGTTGAACGCGCGCGGGTTGCCGCTCATTTCCAGGCCCACGTCGAAGCCTTCCATGTGCAGGTCGGCCATCACCTCCTTCAGCGAGGTGTTGGCGACGTTGACCACGCGCGTGGCGCCCATGTCGGCGGCGAGCTTGAGGCGGAAGTCGTTGACGTCGGTGACCACCACGTTGCGCGCGCCGATGTGCTTGCAGATGCCGGCGGCGATGATGCCGATCGGGCCGGCGCCGGTGATCAGCACGTCCTCGCCGATCACGTCGAATTCCAGCGCGCAGTGCGCAGCGTTGCCGTACGGGTCGAAGAACGCGGCCAGCTCGGACGGGATCTGGTCCGGGATCGGCCACAGGTTGGAGGCCGGCATCACCATGTATTCGGCGAAGGCGCCGTTGACGTTGACGCCGATGCCGACCGTGTTCGGGCACAGGTGCGGGCGCCCGCCGCGGCAGTTGCGGCAGTGCCCGCAGACGATGTGGCCTTCGGCCGAGACGCGCTGGCCGACCTGGTAGCCGCCGACCGCCGAGCCGAGCTCGGCGATGCGGCCGACGAACTCGTGGCCGATGGTCAGCCCGGGCTTGATCGTGCGCTGGCTCCACTCGTCCCACAGATAGATGTGCAGGTCGGTGCCGCAGATCGCGGTCTTCTCCAGCTTGATCAGCACTTCGTTGGGGCCGGGCACCGGCACCGGCACCTGTTCCAGCCAGATGCCCTTGGCCGCGTCGCGCTTGACCAGCGCCTTCATTGTTTGCGCCATGGCGGTGCAAGACTCGGGTTGAGAGGGCGCGAAGTATAAGCCGGCCACGAATGCGGCCATGTTGCGGCGCGTGCGGGGTGCCATTGGTCACGGTCGTGGCGTCGGTTGCATTCGTTACAATCTAACGTCTGTCTCACGTTAGTCGCGAAGGAATCCATTCGATGCGCTCGAATCTGTTGGCTGTCGCCGTTGTCGCCACCCTGGCCGGTACCCCGATCGCCCATGCCGGCGAAGGCATGTGGGTGCCGCAGCAATTGCCGGATATCGCCGGCCCGCTGCAGCAGGCCGGGCTGAAGCTGTCGCCGCAGCAACTGGCCGACCTGACCGGCGATCCGATGGGCGCGGTGGTGTCGCTGGGCGGCTGCACCGCCAGCTTCGTCTCCCCGCAAGGCCTGGTGGTGACCAACCATCACTGCGCCTACGGCGCGATCCAGCTCAACTCCACGCCGCAGAAGAATCTGATCCGCGACGGCTTCAGCGCGGCCAGCAATGGCGCCGAGCTCAGCGCCGGGCCGAACGCGCGCATCTACGTGCTCGACCGCATCAGCGATGTCACCGAGCAGGCCAAGACGGCGATGGCCGCCGCCGGCGGCGATGCGCTCAAGCGCACGCAGGCGCTGGAGGCCTTCGACAAGGCCCAGGTCGCGGCCTGCGAAGCCGAGGCCGGCTACCGCTGCGAGCTGTACAGCTTCGCCGGCGGCAATACCTACCGGCTGTTCCGCACCCTGGAGATCCGCGACGTGCGCCTGGCGTACGCGCCGCCGTCGGGCATCGGCAAGTTCGGCGGTGATGTCGACAACTGGATGTGGCCGCGCCACACCGGCGATTTCTCGTTCTACCGCGCCTATGTCGGCAAGGACGGCAAGCCGGCGGCCTACGCCAGGGACAATGTGCCGTACCAGCCCAAACATTTCCTGAAGTTCGCCGACCAGCCTCTGGGCGCCGGCGACTTCGTGATGGTGGCCGGCTATCCGGGCCGTACCAACCGCTATGCGCTGGCCTCGGAATTCGACGCCACCGCCAGCTGGGCCTATCCCACCGCCGCGCGCCAGTACCGCGACCTGATCGCGCTGGTGGAGCAGGCCGGCAAGCAGGACCCGGACATCCAGGTGAAGTACGCGGCGACGATGGCCAGCTGGAACAACGTCGCCAAGAACTACGAAGGGCAGCTGGAAGGCTTCAAGCGCATCGACGCGGCCGCGCAGAAGCAGGCCGAGGAACGCGCGGTGCTGGCCTGGCTGAAGCGCCGGGGCCGCGACGGCCGTGCCGCGCTGCAGGCGCATGCGCAGCTGCTGGCGCTGGACGAGCAGGCCAAGGCCAGCCGCGACCGCGACCTGATCCTGCGCCAGCTGCGCCGCACCGGCGTGCTCGGCAGTGCGCTGTCGCTGTACCGCGTGTCGATCGAACGCGCCAAGCCCGACGCCGAGCGCGAGTCCGGCTACCAGGAGCGCGACCTGCCGGAGATCGAGGGCGCGCAGAAGCAGATGGAGCGCCGCTACGTCGCCGCGATGGACAGCCAGCTGCAGCGCTACTGGTTCGACCAATACCTGCAGCTGCCGAAGGCGCAGCGCCTGCCCGCCCTGGACCAATGGCTGGCCGGCGCCGATGCGCAGGCCGCCGCGGCGCGCCTGGCCGGCACCCGCCTGGGCAGCACCGAGGAGCGCTTGAAGTGGCTGCATGCCGATCGTGCCGCGTTCGAGTCCAGCGACGACCCGGCGCTGCGCTATGCGGTGGCGCTGATGCCGGCGCTGCTGCAGATCGAGCGCGAGGAAAAGCGCCGCAAAGGCGAGGAACTGCTGGCGCGTCCGCGCTACCTGCAGGCCTTGGCCGACTACAAGAAGAGCCAGGGCGAGTCGGTGTATCCGGATGCCAACTCCTCGTTGCGCATCACCTTCGGCAACGTCAAGGGCTACACGCCCAAGGACGGCGTGGCCTACACCCCGTTCACCACGCTGGAAGGCGTGCTGGCCAAGGACACCGGCGCCGATCCGTTCGATTCGCCGAAGGCCCTGCTCGACGCAGCCAAGGCCAGGCGCTACGGCGGGCTGGAGGACAAGCGGCTGGGTTCGGTGCCGGTCGATTTCCTGTCCGACCTGGACATCACCGGCGGCAACTCCGGCTCGCCGGTGCTCGATGCGCAGGGCAAGCTGGTCGGGCTGGCGTTCGACGGCAACTGGGAATCGGTGAGTTCCAACTGGGTGTTCGACCCGGCCATGACCCGGATGATCGCGGTCGATGCGCGTTACCTGCACTGGATCATGCAGGAAGTGGCGCCGGCGCCGCGGCTGCTGAAGGAACTGAACCTGGCGCAGTAACCGCACCGGGCACGGTGGCGGCCTGCGCCACCGCCGCGCAGCCTGCCCGGCATTGAACGCGCGGCGCGGCGCGGCGCGGCGGCGCCGCAGCGGGATGCGGTTCGGGGGTTTCCGGCAACGGAGCAGGTATCATGCCGCTCCGTTTCGTTCGCGAGACGGCAACCTCTCCCCCCAACGGAATTCCACCGCATGCGCATCCTGCTCGCTCGTCATGGCGAAACCCCGTGGAACGCCGAAGGCCGCTACCAGGGCCAGATCGACATCGCGTTGTCGCCGGTTGGCGAGGCGCAGGCACAGGCGCTCGGCGCGCGCCTGCGCGAGGTGCCGCTGACCCGCGCGGTGGCCTCGCCGCTGTCGCGCGCGCAGAGCACCGCCCGCTACGCGCTTGGCGCGGAGCGCGAAGCGATGCTGCTGACCGATCCCGACTTGCAGGAGATCGCCCACGGCGAATGGGAAGGGCTGCTCGCCAGCGAGATCAACGACAAGGATCCGGCGCGGCTGCGCGCCTGGCGCGAGGAGCCGGACACGGTGCTGATGCCGGGCGGCGAATCGCTGCGCCAGGTGCTGGACCGTTCCTGGCGCGGCCTGACCCGCGCCGCCGAGGGTCTGGGCGAGGACGACACCTTGCTGGTGGTGGCGCACGATGCGGTCAACCGGGTGATCCTGTGCCGGGTGCTGGGCCTGCCGATCGCCAAGCTGTGGAGCTTCCGCCAGGCGCCGACCACGCTGAACCTGCTCGAAGGCCCGGACGTGGAGCATCTGGAAGTGGTGCGGCTGAACGACTGCGCGCACCACACCCCGTTCTTCGGCGAGGCCAAGCACCGGGCGCTGTAGGGCTCTGTTCCAAGTTTTCGCATCATGGCTCGCTGGCGCGACGCAAAAACATGAGCAAATGCTTTCGCGCTTGGCGCGAGTCACTTTTCTTTGCTTGTGCAAAGAAAAGTGACCAAAAGAAAGCACACCCGGGCGGCACGCCCTCCGCGCTGCGCGCTCCGGGTGCGCAAGCCGACCGGACATTTTTCGGCGGCACATCCATGTGCCGTCGAAAAACGGCGCGCGTCGTGCGCGCCGCCCCTTCGGGGTTTTCGTCCGATCGGCTTGCCGTGCCTCACGGGGCCCGCAACAGCCAAAGCAAATGCAAAGCACAACCCCGGCGATTCAAGCGCTGTCGGCGCATCAGTCGAGTCCAGTCGAACGTATGAAAACCCTCCCCGAATGGCTCGCCTACATCGAGCAGCAGCACCCGCAGGACATCGCGATGGGCCTGGAGCGCGTGCGCGCGGTGGCCGCGCGCATGGGTCTGACCCGGCCGGCGAAGAAAGTCATCACCGTCGGCGGTACCAACGGCAAGGGTTCGACCGTGGCCTTCGTCGAGGCGATCGCGCGCGCCGGCGGCTGGACGGTAGGCAGCTACACCTCGCCGCACCTGCTGCGCTACAACGAGCGCGTCCGCATCGGCGGCGAAGAAGCCAGCGACGCGCAGCTGGTGGCCGGCTTCGCGGCGGTGGAGGCTGCGCGCGGCGACACCCCGCTGACCTATTTCGAATACGGCACGCTGGCCGCGCTGTGGCTGTTCCAGCAGGCGGAACTGGACCTGGCGGTGCTGGAAGTGGGCCTGGGTGGTCGCCTGGATGCGGTCAACCTGGTCGACGCCGACGTGGCGGTGATCACCTCCGTCGACATCGATCACACCGACTGGCTGGGCGCGGACCGCGAGGCGATCGGCGCGGAGAAGGCCGGCATCGCGCGGCCGTGGAAGCCGTTGGTGCTGGGCGAGATCGATCCGCCGTCGAGCGTGCTGCGCCGCGCCTACGCGATCGGCGCCAACGCGATCCGCGCCGGCAGCGATTTCTTCCATGAGCCGCTCGATGCCGAACAGTGGCGCTGGCGCGACGTCGGCACCGAGCTGGAACTGCCGTGGCCGCAGCTGCGCGCGCCGGTGCAGCGCGCCAACGCCGCGACCGCCATCGCCGCGTTGCGCGCGCTGCGCAAGACCTTGCCGCGCACCGCTTATGCCGAAGGCATCGCCACCGCGCGGTTGCGTGGGCGGCTGCAGCCGTTCGCGCGCGACGGCGTCGAGGTGCTGGTCGACGTCGGCCACAACCCGCAGGCCGCGCGCGAGCTGGCTGCGGCGCTGCAGGCGCAGCCCTGCGCCGGCGCCAGCCGCGCGGTATTCGCTGCGCTGGCCGACAAGGACGTGGCCGGCGTGGTGCAGGCGCTGGCCGGGCAGATCGATGCCTGGCATCTGGCCGGGCTGGCCGGCACGCGCGGCCAGAGCGGCGCGCAGTTGCAGGCGCGCCTGGCCGGTACCGATGCGGCCGCAGGCATGGTCGCCGACAGCGTGGCGCAGGCGCTGCAGCAGGCCCTGGCGCAGGCGCGGCCGGGCGACCGGGTGCTGGTGTTCGGCTCGTTCCTCACCGCCGCCGCCGCCTTGCACTGGCTGCATTCAGCCGGCTGACCCCGCCCGCCGCCGGCCCGACCTTATAATCGCTGCGGCACTCCGCCATGCCGCCCCCTCAAGCTTTCCGTGGATACCGTCCTGAAACAGCGACTGATTGGCGCCCTTGTCCTGGTGGCGCTCGCCGTGATCTTCCTGCCGATGCTGGTCAAGGGCCCCGCGCCCGACAGCGGCGTCGCCAATGTTCCGCTGAAGGCGCCGGACGCGCCGGCCGACGGCCAGTTCCAGACCCGCGAATTGCCGCTGGTGACGCCGGGCGACGCGCCCAGCGGCGGCGCGGTGGGCATGGCCAGCGCGCCGGCCGCGGCGCCGGCGCCGGTGCAGGACAACCCCGACGCCGCCGATCTGGCCGCGCCGGCCGCGGCCGGCAGCGCCGCGCAGGCGTTGCCGCCGACCGTGGCCGCCGGCAACTACGCGGTCAATTTCGGCGCCTACTCCACCTCGGCCGACGCCGATGCGGTGATCGCGCGGCTCAAGCAGGCGCAACTGCCCGGCTTCCGCGAGGCGGCCACGATCGGCGGGCGCCAGGCCTGGCGCGTGCGCATCGGCCCGTATGCCGATCGCGCCCAGGCCGAGTCGGTGCGCCTGCAGGCGGTCAAGGTGCGCAACGACGTCAATGCGCAGGTGGTGACCCTGGACGCGCCGAGCATGTCCGCGGTGGCCGCCGCCGCGGCGCCGGCCAGGACCGAGACCTTGCCGCCGGCGCCAGCCAAGCCGGTGGCCGCCGCCAAGCCGCCGGTCGCAGCGGCGCCCAAGCCTGAACAGGCCAAGCCAGCGCCGGCCAAGCCAGCGCCTGCCAAGTCCGAACCGGCCAAACCGGCGGCGACGCCGGCCCCGGTGGCCGCGGCCAAGCCGGCGCCGAGCGTGCCGAGCGTGCCGGCCGCGGCCGGCACCGGCTTCGCCGTGCAGTTGGGCGCCTTTGCCAAGGCCGAGGATGCCAACGCGTTGCGCGACAAGGTCCGCGCCGCCGGGTTCAGCGCCTTCGTCGAACAGGTGCGCACCGACAAGGGTGCCTTGAACCGGGTGCGGGTCGGCCCGGTCGCCAATCGCGCCGATGCCGAGCAGCTGCGCGCGCAGGTCGCATCCAAGGTCGGCATCAGCGGTATGGTACGTCCACACCCTTGAACCGGGCCTCGGCCCGCGGAGTCGCAAACATGTACCAGGGAAGGGAACCGCGATGCGCTGCCGCCATGGCGCGGTGCCGCCGCAGGAGGCGTGCATGATCGATCTGGTGCTGCTGGCGGTGATCCTGGTCTCGGCGCTGCTCGGCGCGCTGCGCGGTTTCGTCGGCATCGTGGTCGGCACGCTGTCGTGGCTGCTGTCCGGCTGGGCCACCTTCCAGTTCGGCGGCGACGCAGGCCGCTGGCTGGCCGACGGCGCCCGGCCGAGCATGACCTACTACCTGGGCGGCTACGCGCTGACCTTCGTGGCGACGATGGCGGTGGTCGGCATCACCGGCATGGCGATCCGCAGCGCGGTGCGCGCCACCGCGCTGTCCGCCACCGACCGCGCGCTCGGCTTCGGCCTGGGCACGCTGCGCGGCGGCTTCTTCGCCGCGGTGCTGGTGCTGCTGATGAGCTTCACCCCGCTGACCCGCGAACCGGCCTGGCGCCAGTCGGTGGTGCTGCCGGTGCTCAGCCCCGGCGTGCACTGGATGCGCGCGCAGCTGCCGGACTGGCGCATGCCGCAGATGCCGCAACTGGACCTGCAGCAGATGAACCTGCAGCAGATGGATTTGGGCAAGTTGCCCGCGGCAGGCGATAATGCCGCCCTGGGCAATGCCCTGTCGGCCAGCGGCCTGCAGGAGGTGATGTCCAAGGTCTTGGGGCGTCCGGGGACCCAATCCGCGCAGCCCGGTGGCGATCCGACGCAGGTCCTGCCTGCGAACATCGATCCGGCGCAGGCGCGTCCGGCAGCAAACGACCCGGCACGGGTCGAATCCAACGGCCAGGCACGGCCACCTTCCCAATAGCGGCGCAGTCGCCGCGGAGAGCGTTCACATGTGTGGCATCGTCGGAATCGTCGGCAACCAGAATGTCGCAGCGCAACTGTACGACGGCCTGGCCGTGCTGCAGCACCGCGGGCAGGACGCCGCAGGCATCGCCACCGCCGACGGGACCCGCCTGCGCGTGCAGAAGGCCAATGGCCTGGTCCGCGACGTCTTCGACGAGAAGCGCATGGCGGTGCTGGAAGGCCGGGTCGGCATCGCCCATTGCCGCTATCCCACCGCCGGCTCGGAGGGCATGGACGAGGCGCAGCCGTTCTACGTCAATTCGCCCTACGGCATCGCGCTGGCGCACAACGGCAACCTGATCAACACCGAGGCGCTGCGCCAGCAGGTGTTCGAGGCCGACCGCCGCAACATCAACACCGATTCGGACAGCGAAGTGCTGCTGAACGTGTTCGCCTACGAGCTGGACGCGCAGCGCATGCTGACCCCGGAAGCGGCGATCCGCGCGGTGGCCGGCGTGCACCGCCGCTGCAAGGGCGGCTATGCGGTGGTCAGCGTGGTGCTGGGCCTGGGCCTGGTCGCGTTCCGCGACCCGCACGGCATCCGTCCGCTGGTGCTGGGCAAGCGCGAGAGCGCCGAAGGCGACGAATACATCGTCGCCTCCGAGTCCTCGGCGCTGGACATTCTCGGCTTCACCCGCCTGCGCGACGTGCGCCCGGGCGAGGCGCTGGTGATCACCGGCCGCGGCGAGCTGTTCTCCGAGGTCTGCGCCTCGCCCACCGACCATACCCCGTGCATCTTCGAGTACGTGTACTTCGCGCGCCCGGACTCGATGATCGACAACGTCTCGGTGCACAAGGCGCGCATGCGCATGGGCATGAAGCTGGGCGAGAAGATCCTGCGCCTGCGCCCGGACCACGACATCGACACCATCATCCCGATCCCGGACACCTCGCGCGACGCCGCGCTGGAGATGTCCAACGTGCTCGGGGTGAAGTACCGCGAGGGCTTCGTCAAGAATCGCTACGTCGGCCGCACCTTCATCATGCCGGGGCAGGTCGAGCGGGTGAAGTCGGTGCGCCGCAAGCTCAATCCGATCCACCTGGAATTCCGCAACCGCGTGGTGCTGCTGGTCGACGATTCGATCGTGCGCGGCACCACCAGCCGGCAGATCGTGCAGATGGCGCGCGAGGCCGGCGCGCGCAAGGTCTACCTGGCCAGCGCCGCGCCGCCGGTGCGCTACCCGAACATCTACGGCATCGACATGCCGGCTGCCGAGGAACTGATCGCGCACGGCCGCAGCGAGCAGGAGATCCAGGAATTCCTCGGCTGCGACTGGCTGATCTACCAGGACCTGGAAGACCTGGAAACCGCGGTACGCGAGGGCAACCCGGAACTGAAGACCTTCGATTCCTCGTGCTTCAACGGCGAATACACCACCGGCATCGAGCCGGGCTACTTCGAGCGCATCCTGCAGCTGCGTTCGGACGAAGCGAAGAAGAAGCGCCGCGCCTGACGCGGCCTTGCGTGGAGCACGCATGCACGACGCGCACGCCGGTGGGGATCTGCTGCACGCGGCACGCCGCTGCCTGGCCGCCAGCGCGCCGGAGGACAAGGTTGCACTGACCCGGCGCTACGCCGCCGCGTTCGCCGCCGGCGCGCTGCGCGTGCCGGCGGCTGCCGGCGAGCCCGAGCCGATCCGCATGCCGGGGCGTCCGCCGCGGCCGCTGTTGGTGCATCCGCGCGAATTGCCGCGGCGCGGCCTGGGCAGCGCCGAAGGCCGCGCCGCCTTCATCCATGCGATCGCGCACATCGAACTCAACGCGATCGACCTGGCCTGGGACGCGGTGTACCGCTTTCGCGGGCTGCCCGAGGCGTTCTACGCCGACTGGGTGGCGGTGGCCGCCGACGAAGCGCGCCATTTCACGCTGCTGCGCGACCGGCTGCGCGCGCTGGGCCACGACTATGGCGATTTCGCCGCGCACAACGGATTGTGGGAAATGTGCGAGAAGACCGCGCACGACGGCCTGGCGCGCATGGCGCTGGTGCCGCGCGTGCTGGAGGCGCGCGGCCTGGACGTGACCCCGGGCATGATCGTCAAGCTGCGCGCGCTCGGCGACCACGCCACCGTCGAAATTCTGGAACTGATCCTGCGCGAGGAAGTGGCGCACGTCGCCGCCGGCTCGCGCTGGTACCGTTGGTATTGCGCGCGTGCCGGGATCGAGCCGCGCGCCCGGTTCGCCGAGCTGCTGCGCGACTACGCCGGCGGCTATCTGCACGGCCCGTTCAACCTGCCGGCGCGGCTGCTGGCCGGCTTCGACGAGGACGAGCTGCTCGCCTTGCAGCGCCAGGCCGGCTGAGGCGCGGCGGCGCCGCTGCGCGTGCGCCGGGAGGGCGCTTGCCGATCCGCAGGCCGGCCGGACGCCATGGCGTCCGGCTTCGGCTATGCTGCGCTGCGCGGCGACGTCTCCGGCATGGCCGGGCGTGCACCGCTCACTACTCCTGGAATCGGCGATGGTGTTGAAGAGCATGGGCGTGCCAGCCGCCTTGGCGCTGGCGCTGTTGAGCATGGGCTGCGGTCCGGCGGCCGATCCACCGACCGCGCCGCAGACGCCGGCGACCGCGGCGGCACCGGCACCCGCACCGGCACCGGCACCCGCCGCAGACGATGCGCCGCTGGCGGCATTCGACGAGCGCCGCGCGCTGGACATGCTGGAGGCGCGCCTGGCGGCCGACCACGTCTATGCCGACGCGCAGTGCCTGCAATACGCCGCCGAAACCGATGCCGAATCCGCCGCCGACGCCGCAGCGGCGCTGCCGGTGGCCACCGCATCCGCCGCGATCGAGTTCGCGGTGCGCGAGAAGCATGGCGACGGCTGTCCGGGCGATCCGCAGACCGCGCCGGTCAGGGACCGCTACCGGGTCGAACGCTCCGGCGCGATCCTGTGGTACGACGCGGCCGAGGGCGGCTTCGTCGGCTATGCGCAGCGTGCGCGCGACAGCGCCGGCGGCATGCTGTAACGGCCGCGGGTTCTGCGCGCGCGTTTCTCGCCGCTGCCGATCACAGCTGCTGCAGCCGGCTGCCCTGCGCATCCACGCGCAGCACCGACCCTTGCGCGTACCAGTCGCCGAGCACGATGCGGGTGCAGCTGCGGCCGTTCACGTCCAGCGTGTGCACGGCGGGGCGGTGGGTATGGCCATGGATCATCCGCGCCACGCCGTAGCGCGCGAAGCTGGCCACGACCTCGTCCGGCGCCACGTCGGTGACGGTTTCGAACTGCGCCGTGTCGCCCTGCTTCATTTCCGCCTGGCGCGCCTGGCTGGCGGCGCGCGCCTGCTGCGCATAGGCGATGCGCGCGGCCAGCGGCTGCGCCAGGAACTGCTGCTGGAACGCCGGGTCGCGGGTTTGCGCGCGGAACGCCTGGTAGGCGGTGTCGTCGGTGCACAGCAGGTCGCCGTGCAGCAGCAGCGTCGGCTCGGCGTACAGGTCGATCACGCACGGATCGGGCAGCAGGCGCATGCCGGCGCGGCGCGCGTAGTCGGCGCCGAGCAGGAAGTCGCGGTTGCCGTGCATGAACAACACCGGCACGCCGGCATCGCCAAGCGCATGCAATTGGAGCGCTACCGCATCGGCCGCCGCGGACGGCGTGTCGTCGCCGATCCAGGCCTCGAACAGGTCGCCGAGGATGTACAGCGCCTCGGCCTGGCGCGCTGCGCCGCGCAGGAAGTCCAGAAACAGTTCGGTGATCGCCGGCCGGGCCGGATCCAGGTGCAGGTCGGAGATGAACAGCGTCGTCATTGCCGCATTGTAATGGAGCCGGAAATGGAGAATGGGGAATCGGGAATGGAAAAGGCGCCGGCTCTTCCCATTCCCTATTCCCGGTTCTCCATTCCCAGTCTCAAACCACCCACAGCGACACCCCGGCCAGCAGTGCGCCGATCGCGGTGGCGGCGAGCACGTCGCTGGGGTAATGCAGGCCCAGCACCACCCGCGACAGCGCCACGCAGGCGATGAAGGGAATCAGCAATGGCGCCAGCCAGGGGTAGTAGGCCAGCGCGACGATGCCGAACGACACCGCATGCAAGGTGTGCCCGGACGGGAAGCTGAACTCGTCCAGCGGCGCCACCCAGGCGCGGATGCGCAGGTCGGCCGCGTACGGGCGCGGGCGCCGGGTCCAGCGCTTGAGGCCCTTGTACAGGCTCAGCGCGACCACGCCGGTGGCGGCCATGTGCGCGGAGGCGAACACGCCGTCCATGCCGTCGCAGACCACCAGCAAGGTCATCAGCGCGTACCAGAACACGCCGTCGCCGAGCCGGCTGATCAGCGCGAAGCAGCGCCGCACCGAACGCCGCCGGCACCAGTGGTTGGCGCGCCGGCACCAACGCGCTTCGTGCCCGCGCAGGATCTCAAGCCGCGTCGACATGGGTCCTCCTGCTGCAAGCCAGTTCGCCGAGAAGCGCGTCGAAATCGGCCACCACCCGTTCCGGGCGCAGCTGCTGCATCGCCGCGCAGGCGGCCTGGCCAAGCTGCCGGCGCAGGGCGTCGTCGCCGGCCAGGCGCACTGCCGCGGCGACGAAGCTTTCGTCGTCGGCCACCGCCGCGCCGTTGACGCCGTCGCGCAGGTATTCGCGCGCCGCGCCGTAGTCGAAGGCGACCGTGGCCACGCCGCTGGCCATCGCTTCCAGGGTCACGTTGCCGAAGGTCTCGCTGCGGCTGGGGAACAGGAACAGGTCGCCGCTGGCGAAGTGCCGCGCCAGCGCGTCGCCGCGTTGCACGCCGCAGAAGAGGAAGTCGGGGTTTTCCTGCGCCAGGCGCGCGCGCATCGGGCCGTCGCCGACCCAGACGAAGCGCGCGTCCGGCCGCACCTGCTGCAGTTGCCGGAACGCGCGCACCGCCAGCGGCAGGTTCTTTTCCGAAGCGATGCGGCCGACGTACAGGGCCGCGCAGCCATCCGCCTCCAGGCCCCATTCGCGGCGCAGCTGCGCATCGCGGCGCTGCGGTTCGAACTGGCGGTTGTCCACCGCGCGCGCCAGCAGGCGCACGCGCTCGAAGCCTTGCCCGGCGAGGAAGCCCAGCAGTTCGCGGGTCGGCACCAGGGTCGCGGCGGCCTGGTTGTGGAAGCGCCGCATCCAGCGCAGCGCGGTCGACTGCAGCCAGGCGGCGCCGTACTGGGGCAGGTATTCGTCGAAGCGGGTGTGGAAGCCGGTGGCGATCGGGATGCCCAGGCGCCGCGCGCTGCGCAGCGCCGACCAGCCGAGCGGGCCTTCGGTGGCGATGTAGACCGCGTCCGGCGGCGTGGCCTGCCACAGCCGGGCCAGGCGCCGCGGCGCGGGCAGGCCGAACTTCAGGCCGGGGTAGCGCGGCAGCGCCGCACCGCGCACCAGGCGCGCATCGGCATCGTGTCCGTCGCCGACCTGGCGCGGGCGCACCACGTCGACCTGATGGCCGAGCGCACGCAATCCCAGTTCCAGCCCCTGCACGGTCAGTGCGACGCCGTTGACCTCAGGGGGGTACGTCTCGGTGACGATCGCGTAGCGCATGCTTCAGGCTCCGGTTTGCCAAAGCTTGGCGCGAGGCGGTGAAGCGAACATGTCCGGCGCATGTAGGAATGATGACGCCGATCGCGGGCGTTTAGCCGCGCTTTCATCGCCGGCCCCGGGTGAGGGCAATACGGCTCGCAACAAGCGCGGTGACAGCCCCGCTTTTGCGATTCCCTATTCCCGATTTCCAGCCTTCAAGCCACAAACGGCCGGAAATTGATGCCCAGCCCGGCCATGCCCTCGACTTCGCCGATCAGGTCGGCGCGCTGCAGCGGCCGCGATTCGATCCATGGCTGCGACAGGATCAGGTGCAGGTCGTCGCCGCTGGCCCTCAGCTCCAGCGACGGGATCGGCTCGGATTCGTGCGCGCGGTGCAGCAGCACCGCCAGCCGCAGCAGCGCGGCCTTGCGCCTGGCGCTGAGCAGCACGCGGTCGGGCAGGGCGTCGAACGCGGTCTTGGGCACGTTGCGGCGATGGGTACGCACCAGCGTCGCCAGCACCTGCTGTTCCTGCCGCGAGAAGCCGGCGATGTCGGAATGCTCGAGCACGTAGGCGCCGTGCACGTGGTACTGGCTGTGCGCGATGACCTGGCCGAGTTCGTGCAGGCGCGCGGCCCAGCCGAGCATGCGCCCGTCGTCGGCATCCAGCGCCCAATCGGTGGCGACCTGCTCGAACAGCGCCATCGCGGTGGCTTCCACGCGCGCGGCCTGCGCCGCGTCGATGCCGTAGCGCTGGGTCAGCGCGGCGATCGCGGTGGCGCGCGGATCGTTCTCGCCGCCGCGGCCGAGCATGTCGTACAGGATGCCTTCGCGCATGGCTGCCTTGCTCACCATCAGGCGCTGCAGGCCCAGCGCCTGGAACGCGGCTTCCAGCACCAGCACGCCGCCGGCGATGATCGGCCGGCGGTCGGCGGACAGGCCGGGCAAATCGATGTCCTCGATGCGCTTGGCCAGCAGCAGGCGTTCGCGCAGCTGCGGCAGCGCCTCGGCGGTGATCGTGCCCTTGGTCAGCTTCATCGCCGCGCAGATCTCGCCGATCGCCTTGTGCGTGCCCGACGAACCCAGCGCCTCGTCCCAGCCCAGCGCGCGGTACAGCCCGGCGAACTGCTGGAATTCGGCACCGATCTCGGTCAGCGCGTCCTTCCATTTCTTCTTCGACAGCTTGCCGCCGGGGAAGAAGCGCCGCGTGCTGGCGATGCAGCCGGCCTGCAGGCTTTCGCGTTCCAGGGTCTGGAAGCCGCGGCCGATGATGAATTCGGTGGAGCCGCCGCCGATGTCGATCACCAGCCGGCGCTGGTCCGGCTTGGGCGGCTGCGCATGCGCCACGCCCAGGTAGATCAGGCGTGCTTCCTCGCGGCCGCTGACCACTTCGATCGGATGGCCGAGCGCGGTTTCGCCGGGGATCAGGAACGCCTGCGGCGAGCGCAGCTGGCGCACGGTGTTGGTGGCCAGCGCGCGCACGTGCAGCGACGGCACGTCGCGGATGCGCTGGCCGAAGCGCGCCAGGCATTCCAGCGCGCGCTGCCGCGCGTCCGCCGACAGCCCGCCCTTGTTGTCCAGGCCGTCGGCCATGCGCACGGTCTCGCGCAGGCGGTCCACCACCCGCAGCTGCCCGAGCTGATAGCGCGCCACGACCATATGGAAACTGTTGGAACCCAGGTCGATGGCGGCCAGCAGGTCGCCATCGCGCAACGGCGTGTACGGGGAGATGGGAGGCATGGGCGGGATGGTAGCCGATGCACGGCCGATGCCGTCCATCGGCGCGCGGGCGGCGTGGCTCAGAGTCCGTCGAGCAGGGTCAGCTGCGCCGAATGCAGCGGCTGGTCCTGGCCCGGCGCCAGCTTGCGGTAGTTGCCGCTGGCATCCAGCTCCCACGCATTGGCATTGTCGGCCAGATAGTTCTGCAACACCTCGCGATGGATGCGCTTGACCAGCTCCGGATCCAGGATCGGGAAACAGGTCTCCACGCGCCGCAGCAGATTGCGCTCCAGCCAGTCGGCGCTGGCGCAGAACAGTTCCGGCGCGCCGTCGTTGCCGAACCAGTAGATGCGGCTGTGCTCGAGGAAGCGACCGACGATCGAACGCACCCGGATGTTGTCCGACACGCCCTGCACGCCGGGGCGCAGCGTGCACGCGCCGCGCACGATCAGGTCGATCTTGACCCCGGCCTGCGAGGCCGCGTACAGCGCGCGGATCACCTGCGGCTCGTTGAGCGCGTTCATCTTGGCGATGATGCGGCCCGGGCGCCCGGCCAGGGCCAGCTTGGTCTCGCGCTCGATCCGGTGCAGCACCCCCGGGTGCAGGGTGAACGGCGATTGCAGCAGGCGCTTGAGGCGGATCTTCGGCGCCAGCCCGGACAGCTGCTGGAACAGCAGGTGCACGTCGTTGCAGATGTCCGCATCGGCGGTGATCAGGCTCAGGTCGGTGTAGGCGCGCGCGGTACCGCTGTGATAGTTGCCGGTGCCCAGGTGCACGTAGCGGCGCAGCTTGCGGCCTTCGCGGCGCACGATCAGCAGCATCTTGGCGTGGGTCTTGTAGCCGACCACGCCGTACACCACCTGCACGCCGGCTTCCTGCAGGCGATCGGCCAGGCCCAGGTTGGCTTCCTCGTCGAAGCGCGCGCGCAGCTCGACCACCACGGTCACGTCCTTGCCGTTGCGCGCGGCCAGCACCAGCGCATCGACGATGCCCGAGTCCTTGCCGGTGCGGTACAGGGTCTGCTTGATCGCCAGCACCTGCGGGTCCACCGCGGCCTGCTTGATCAGGTCCAGCACCGCGGTGAACGCGTCGAACGGATGGTGCAGCAGCACGTCGCCGGCCGCGACGATCTCGAAGATGCCTTCGCTGTCGCGCAGTGTGCGCGGATTCATCGGCGGATACTTCAGCTCCGGGCGCTGCACCAGGTCGTAGACCTGGTCGACCCGGCTCAGATTGACCGGGCCGTTGATGCGGTAGACCGCGTTTTCCGGCAATTCGAAGTTCTGCAGCAGCGTGCGCATGATCGACTTCGGGCAGTCCTCGGCGATCTCCAGCCGCACCGCCGGCCGGTAGCCGCGGTTGACCAGCTCGTCGCGCAGCGCCAGCGCCAGGTTCTCCACTTCCTCCTCGTCCACCACCAGCTCGGAATTGCGGGTCACGCGGAACTGGTAGGAGCCCATCACCTCCATGCCCGGGAACAGTTCGTCGACGAAGGTGGACAGCACCGAGGACAGGAACACGAAGCTCTGGCCGCCTTCGGACAGGCTTTCCGGCAGCTGGATGATGCGCGGCAGCGAACGCGGCGCGCGCACGATCGCCAGGTGGCCGACGCGGCCGAACGCGTCGGTGCCCTTCAGCACCACCACGATGTTCAGCGACTTGTTGAGGATCTTCGGGAACGGATGCGCCGGGTCCAGGCCCAGCGGCGACAGCACCGGCATGATCTCGTTGCGGAAGTAGGCGCGCAGCCAGCGCTTCTGCCGCGCGTTCCAGCTGTTGCGGCCGAGCACGCCGATGCCGGCGTCCTTCAGTGCCGGCCGCAGCACTTCGTTCCAGCAGCGGTACTGGTGGTCGACCAGCTGCGCGGCGCGGTCGTGGATGGAGTTGAGGATCGCGCTCGAGCTCAGCCCGTCCGGCGCCGGCGGCAGGCCGAACTCCAGCGCATGGCGCACGGTGGCGGCGCGGATCTCGAAGAACTCGTCGAGGTTGGTGCAGGAGATGCACAGGAAGCGCAGCCGCTCCAGCAGCGGCACGCTCGGATCCTGCGCCTGCGCCAGCACGCGGAAGTTGAAATCCAGTTGCGACAGTTCGCGGTTGAGGTACAGCGACGGGTCGCGCAGCGGGTCGCTGGGAACGTCCGGTGGTGGCGTGGGCGGCAGGGCGGCGGCGCGGGGCATGGCGGTACTCGTTAGGCGGAGATCAGGGTGGCATGGTCGCGCCGCGGATGCACGCGGCCGGCACCGAAGTGGCAGGAGAACGTGCTGCCCTTGCCGACTTCGCTTTCGATGTCCAGCCGCGCCTGGTGCAGGCCCAGCACATGCTTGACGATCGACAGTCCCAGCCCGGTGCCGCCGCTCTCGCGCGAACGGCTGCTGGAGACGCGGTAGAAGCGTTCGGTGATGCGCGGCAGGTGGTGCGAGGGGATGCCGTAGCCGCTGTCGCGCACCGACAGCACCGCGCCGTCGCCTTCGCGGGCGAAGACGATGCTGACCGAGCCGCCGGCAGGGGTGTAGCGCACTGCGTTGGTGACCAGGTTGGAGAAGGCGCTGTGCAATTCCTTGTTGGACCCGACCAGGTCCAGATCGGCCTCGTCGTGCACCTCGATGCGGTGCCGGCCCTGGCTATGCGCCTCGGCCTCGCGGCGCAGCGTGGCCAGCATCGGCGCCATCGCGATGCTCTCCTCGTTGGCGTGTTCCTGCGATTCCAGCCGCGACAGGGTCAGCAGGTCTTCGACCAGCTGGGTCATGCGCTGCGACTGCTTGCGCATCTCGGCGATCATCGGCCCGGAATCGGGGAAATCCTCCGGATCGAGCATGTCCAGGTAGCCGTGCACCACGGTCAGAGGCGTGCGCAGTTCGTGCGAGACGTTGGCGACGAAATCGCGGCGCACCTGCTCCAGCTGCAGCAGCTTGCTGACGTCGCGCGCGACCAGCAGCCAGTAGTTGTCGGAGTAGGGAATCAGGCGCAGGTTCAGGCGCAGCCGGTCGTCGATCGGCGAGGGCGTGTCCAGCATCGGCTCGGCGTTGCGGCCGCCGGCCAGCCAGTGCGCCAGCGGCATCGGCTGCAGGCGCTGCACCACCGGCACGTTCAGGTCGCCGGGATGGCGCAGGCCGAGCAGGGTGCCGGCGGCTTCGTTGAACCACTGGATGCGCTGGCTGTTGCGGTCCACCACCACCACCGCGTCGGGCAGCGCGGCGGCGGCGGCGCGGTAGGCGCGCAGCATGTCCAGCAGGCGCCGCTTGCGCGTGCGCATTTCCGCCTGGCTGCGGTACAGTAGCCGGTCCAGCTCATTCCATACGCCGGTGCCGGCCGGCGGTTCCCAGCGCTGGCGTGCGGTCAGCCGGCGCAGCACGCGGCGCAGACGCCAGTAGTGCCAGCCCATCACCGCCAGCGAAGCCAGGGTCAACGTCATCCACACGTGACCGCCGACCCAGCCGACCAGCACCGCCAGCAGCAGCAGCGCGGCCAGGGTGCCGAGGGTCTTGAACCAGGCGGAACGGATGTGGCGGGGCATCGGGAGCGCGCTCTGTCGCAATGGCATCGTGTCCTTCCGCCGTTTATAGCAGGCGAAGGCGACAGTCAGATGGAGGAGGAGAAGCGGTAGCCGGAGCCGCGCACCGTCTGCACCATGTTCTCCACCGCGAACGGCTCCAGGGTCTTGCGCAGCCGGCGGATGTGCACGTCGATGGTGCGCTCCTCGACGTAGACGCTGCCGCCCCACACGTGGTCGAGCAGCTGCGCGCGGCTGTAGACGCGCTCGGGATGGGTCATGAAGAAATGCAGCAGGCGGTATTCGGTGGGGCCGATCGGCACCGGCGCGTCGCCGGCGAACACGCGGTGCGCGGCGCCGTCGATACGCAGGCTGCCGACCGAGACGCTGCCGTCCTCGTCGTCGTCGCGGGTCCGCCGCATCACCGCGCGGATCCGCGCCAGCAGCTCGCGGGCCGAGAACGGCTTGACCACGTAGTCGTCGACGCCGGCTTCCAGGCCGCCGACCCGGTCGTTCTCTTCGCCGCGCGCGGTGAGCATGATGATCGGCACCTCGCGGGTCATCGCATCCTTGCGCCAGCGCCGCGCCAGCTCCAGGCCGCTGGTGCCGGGCAGCATCCAGTCCAGCAGGATCAGGTCGGGGACGCGGTCGGCGATGGAGGTCTGCGCTTCCCGCGCGTCGCCGGCATGGACCGGTTCGAAGTCGCCCTTGCGCAGGGCGAACGCCACCATGTCGCGGATGGCGGGTTCGTCGTCGACGATCAGGATGCGTTTCTGCACGACGGCACCGTTGGGACTGGGAGGAGAGGTCGCCAGTAGACTACGGTTTTATTACTATTCGATGACCGCCGCCATACTGCGTTTCAGCGCTGTTTCACGTCCGGATCCTGCACGCCCTGGCGACGCAGCTCCAATACCGTGGGGGTGATCGCGGCGATACGCGCGTCGATGCGCGCGCGCGCCACGTAATCGAGGTCGTCGCGCTTCTTCAGATTGTTCAGCTGGATCAGCGCCTGCTCGGGGCGTCCGTTCAGATAGGCGGCCTCGGCATAGGCCTCGCCGGCGCGGTTGCCGTCCCCGGCCAGCTCGCAGGCGCGGGCGAAGCTGCGCTGGAACACCGGATCGTCGGCGGCCGCGCCCAGCAGCGGACGCAGCACCGCCTGCGCGCGCTGCCCGGCCGCACGGCCGCCTTGCTCGTTCAGCGCGGTGGCATAGGTCAGCGCCACCGCGCGGTTGCTCGGCAGGCGCTTGAGCAGCGCATCGAAGCGCTGGTTGGCCTGCTGGCTGCGGCCGTTGCGCGATTCGGCCTCGGCCACCGCCAGGCCCAGCCACCAGCTGTCCGGGTGCCCCTGCAGCAGGTCCTCCAGGGTCTGCATACCCTCCTGCGGGCTGCCGCCGCCGCGCAGCCGGGCCAGCGCCAGGCCATAGCGCTGGGCGTCGCTGAGGCCCTGCTTGCTGCCCTGGCGCAGGCCCTCGTACTCGCGCACCGCATCGGCCGGGGTATTGGCGCTGAGCACGCGCAGGCGCTCGCGGGCCCACGCGAACTGGCCGCTGGCGCCGCGCGCATAGGTGTCGAACGGCAGTTGCAGGCGCCCGGGCAGCAACGGGTTGCTGGGCGCGCCCAGCGGCTGGCTCAGCGACACGTCGTTGGGATCGACCCGCTCCTGCAGGGTGCCGCCGGGCACGCTGGTGGTCAGCACCACGGTGTTCTTCTTCATCTGTTCGGCGCGCTGCCGCGCCTCGCTGATGCGGGTGGTGGTGACCGGGTGGGTCATCAGGTAGTCGGGGGTGCTGTAGCCGCCCTGGTTGCCGCGCATCGCCAGCGACATGCGCTCGAAGAAGCCGGCCATCGCGTCCACGTCGTAGCCGCTGCGGGCCAGGGTGCGGATGCCCAGGCGGTCGGCTTCCGATTCGTTGGAGCGGGTGTAGTCGATCTGGCGCTGCTGCATCAGTCCCAGGCCGCTGGCGATCGCCGCCTGGGTGGCGTCGCCGCTGGAGCGGCCGCCGGCCTGCTGCGCGGCGACCACCGCGGCGAGCATGCCGAGCAGGATCGGCACCTGGTCGCGCTGCGCCCGCTCCACCCCGCGCAGCACGTGCTGCTGGGTGATGTGCGCGATCTCGTGCGACAGCACCGCGGCGACTTCGTCCTCGCGTTCGGCGGTCAGCACCAGCCCGGCGTTGACCGCGACGTAGCCGCCCAGCGTGGCGAAGGCATTGATCTGGCGGTCGCGCAGCATGAAGAACGTGTACTTCTGCTGCGGCTGGTCGCTGTTGGCGCCGAGCCGGGTGCCCATGGTCTGCAGCCAGTCGTCGATCAGCGGATCTTCGAGCACGTAGTCGTAGTTGCGCAGCTCGGCCAGCATCATCTTGCCGTACTCGGCCTGGCGCGCCGGGGTCAGCAGCTCGCCGGCCGAGGAGCCGATGTCCGGCAGCTTGTTCTCCTGCGCCGGCGCCGGCGCGACCGCGACGGCGGCAGCCAGGGTGATCGCGAAGGCAAGCGGCAACGGGCGCAAGTGAGGCTCCAGGGCAAGGCGGGGGGCCGCGGCGGCGGGTGAATCCAGGGTGATTGAATCAGGCTGATCCGCAGTGTTGCGGCAGCGGACTCGAAAATCCAGCTGGCCGCTACCATAGTGGCTTGGACCCCTTTTCCCGCCCGGAGTTTCCCGTGGACACCCAACAAGCCGACAACGGCCAGGCCGGCGGCCCGCCGATCACCCTGTACTCCACCGCGATCTGCCCGTATTGCGTGGCCGCCAAGAACTTCCTGAAGAGCAAGGGTCGCAGCTGGACCGAGGTGCGCATCGACCTGGATCCGGCCGAACGCGGGAAGATGGTGGCGCTGGCGCGCCGCACCAGCGTGCCGCAGATCTTCGTCGGCGACACCCATGTCGGCGGCTACGACGACATGATGGCGCTGCACCGCGCCGGCAAGCTGCAGCCACTGCTCGACGGCCAGGCCCCGGCGTCCCAGGCATGAGCGCTGCGGGCGAGGGCGGCGAGGGCCAGGATCGGCTGCGCGAATTCACCGAGTTCCGCCAGCGCATGAACCAGCGCATCCTGGCCGAGCCGAACCAGGTGGTGCGGCGTTTCTTCGCGCTCGACACCCAGACCTACCAGGCCGGCGCGCTGGACGTGAAGACCAAGGAGCTGCTTGGCCTGGTCGCCTCGCTGGTGCTGCGCTGCGACGACTGCATCAGCTACCACGTGGCCCAGTGCAAGCAGGCCGGCGTGGCGCGCGACGCATTCTTCGAAACCTTCTCGGTGGGCCTGGTGGTGGGCGGTTCGATCGTGATCCCGCACCTGCGCCGGGCGGTGGATTTCCTCGACAAGCTCGAGCAAGGGGCGGCCGCCGCGCCGTCGGAGCATGCGCACGGCTGAGTGGTCCCGGGCGCGGACGCCGGCACGCCGCCTGCGGGCGGCGTGCTGCGTTTTGCACCGGCCGCGGTTTGGGAGCCTTCACCGGCTTCGGGCATAATTACCGGTGACATCTCCTTGCGCCTGCAGCCCGGGCTTCCGGTCGGCGCTCCTCCTCTGTATGTACGGAAACCGCACTTCTATGACGCAGACAATCACGGTCATCCGTGGCGACGGCATCGGCCCCGAGATCATGGACGCCACGCTGTTCGTGCTCGACGCGCTGAACGCCGGCCTCACCTACGAATACGCCGACGCCGGCCTGGTCGCACTGGAAAAGCACGGCGATCTGTTGCCGGCCGCCACCCTGGATTCGATCCGCAAGAACAGGATCGCGCTGAAGAGTCCGCTGACCACGCCGGTGGGCGAGGGCTTCAGCTCGATCAACGTGGCCATGCGCCGCCAGTTCGACCTGTACGCCAACGTGCGTCCGGCCAAGTCGTTCCCGAACACCAAGTCGCGCTTCGGCGCCGGCGTGGACCTGATCACCGTGCGCGAGAACACCGAAGGCGCCTACCTGAGCGAAGGCCAGGAAGTGTCGGCCGACGGCGAGACCGCGGTGTCGATGGCCAAGGTGACCCGCAAGGGCTCCGAGCGCATCGTCCGCTACGCCTTCGACCTGGCACGGGCGACCGGCCGCAAGAAGGTCACCGCGGTGCACAAGGCCAACATCATCAAGTCCACCTCGGGCCTGTTCCTGAAAGTGGCGCGCGACGTGGCGGCGCACTACCCGGAGATCGAGTTCCAGGAAATGATCGTGGACAACGCCTGCATGCAGCTGGTGATGCGTCCGGAGCAGTTCGACATCATCGTCACCACCAACCTGTTCGGCGACATCCTGTCGGACCTGTGCGCCGGCCTGGTCGGCGGCCTGGGCCTGGCCCCGGGCGCCAACATCGGCGTCGACGCGGCGATCTTCGAGGCCGTGCACGGCTCGGCCCCGGACATCGCCGGGCAGGGCAAGGCCAACCCGTGCGCGCTGCTGCTGGGCGCGGCGCAGCTGCTGGACCACGTCGGCCAGCCGCAGAACGCCGAGCGCCTGCGCAGCGCCATCGTCGCCACCCTGGAAGCCAAGGACGGGCTGACCCCGGACCTGGGCGGCAGCGGCAACACCATGGGCTTCGCCAAGGCCATCGCCAGCCGCCTGTAATTCAGCGCGGAGAAAACAAAAAAGGCGCCGCGCGGCGCCTTTTTTTCTGCCATTGCCCGCTGCGATCCGCGCCTGAGGATGGCGGGGATGCACTGGCGTGGAAGCGCGACTCCCTGCGGTGACGCCGCTGCGCGCGATCGGTGCCGCCGCCGGCCGGGTTTTGCGGCGCCACCGCGCCGCCAGCGCGCGCCGCTGCGGCGGATGCCTCACTCGCACAGATCGCAGGCGCGCGCCTGCAGCACCTCCAGCACCCGCTCGGCGTCGATTTCCAGCAGCAGTCCGCGCTGCCCGGCGTTGAACCACAGGCTGCCCGGGGCGAGCGCCGACTGCTCGATCAGCACCGGCACCGGCCGCTGCTGGCCCAGCGGACTGATGCCGCCGACCTTGTAGCCGCTGCGGCGCTCGGCCTCGGCCACCTCCATCATCCGTGCCGATTTGCCGGCCGCGGCCGCGGCCAGTTTCTTCAGCTGCACGCGGCGATCGGAGGGCACCACCACGCACACCGCGCGGCTGTCGACCCAGACCATCAGGCTCTTCAGCACCCGCGCTGGCGGCAGGCCGAGCGCCTGCGCCGCCTGCAGGCCCTTGGCGCCGGCCTCGGCTTTGTAGTCGTAGGGATGCAGGCGATAGGCGACGCCGGCCGCGTCCAATGCCCGGGTCGCGCGGGTGGCCTTGGACATGGCGGTTCAGACGGGTTCGAAGCGGTTCGCGGCCACGTTCTTGCGCACCTTCTGCGGATCCCAGATCTGCCCGTTCATGGCGATGTAGACCCCGGCCGGCAGCGACTGCACCGCGCCAACCGCGCAGCCGATGTTGAATTCCGCGTCGGAGCCGCGGAAGCGCGCCGGGTTCAGCGCGCCGGTGATCACGATGGTCTTGTCGGCGATGCTCTGCAGCACCTTGCCGGTCTGCACCATCGAGTCGGTGCCGTGGGTGAGCAGCACGTGGCGCGCGGACTGCGCGGCGACGGTGGCGCGGATCAGCTCGCGGTCGGCGTCGGTGATGTGCAGCGAGTCCTTGCGGATGATCGGGATCACCGTGAAGCGGAAGGTCACGCCCAGTTCCTTGAGGATCTGGCCGATCTGCGGATCGCCGATCTGGTAGTCGGACTTGTCGTCGAAGTAGATCTTGTCGATCGTGCCGCCGGTGGTGACGATCAGGAGTTCTTCCATTGCCGGTTCCTAGAGCATGACGGGGCGCGGCCGCGGTCGCGCAAGGCCGCCATGATACCGGCAGGCCGGCGGCGGTCGCTCAGGGCGTGTCGCCGCCGGGCGGTTTGGCGCCGCGCTTGCGGGCGAAACGCGCGCGCAGTCCCGGTGCGCTGGACAGCCCGATCGCCAGCAACGCCAGCAGCAGTTCGGCCCAGGCGCAGGCGCGTTGCGGCGGATGGCTCCAGGCGGCCATCACCCCATGGCTGAACCAGAACAGCCCGAACACGCCGGCCCAGAAGCGCGCCACCGCCGAGCCGCGCAACACGCCGATCGCCAGCAGCAGCGGCGGCAGCGCGAACACCAGCAGCGCGGCGAGGCGATGGCGGTCGTCGTGGAACCAGGCCGCGTACAACAGCGCCAGCACCAGCAGCGTGGCTGCCAGCGCGTCACGCAGGCGGGCGGTGCTCATGGCGCCGCCAGGCGTTGCGCGATGCTTGCCAGGCGCCGGCCCAGCGCGCGCGCCAGCTGCGCTTCTTCCTCGCTGGGCTGCGGGTCGTCGTCGGCGCCGGCGACGTGGCTGGCGCCGTACGGGGTGCCGCCGCTGCGCGTGCTGCTGAGCAGCGGTTCGGTGTAGGGAATGCCGACGATCACGCAGCCGTGGTGCAGCAGCGGCAGATGCATCGACAGCAGCGTGGCTTCCTGGCCGCCGTGCAGCGAGGCGGTGGAGGTGAATACCGCCGCCGGCTTGCCGGCCAGGGTGGCGCTGGCCCATTCGGCGCCGAGGCCGTCGATGAAGTGCTTGACCGGCGCGGCCATGTTGCCGAACCGGGTGGGGCTGCCCAGGGCCAGGCCGACGCAGTCGCGCAGGTCGCTGGCGTCCACGTACGGCGCGCCGCTGTCGGGCACCGGCGGCGCGCTGGCCTGGGTGACCGCGGCCACCGCCGGCACCGTGCGCAGGCGCGCGGCTATGCCGGGCACTTCGCCGACGCCGCGCGCGATCTGCCGCGCCAGGCGCGCCACCGAACCGCCACGGCTGTAGTACAGGACCAGGATCTCGGCCATGCGGCCCTCGCTTGCTTGCACCAGAACGGCGGCCAGTATCGGCGATGCCGGCATCCGTGCGCATCGGGTACCCTTGCCCGATGCAGCCTTTGGACACGGTCAATCTCTGGACGGAGCGGGTGCGCGACCGCGCGCGGATGCGCAGCTTCGCCGGCTTCCTGTGGCGGCGCTTCCTCGACGACCGCCTGTTCCAGGCCGCCGCCTCGCTGGCCTACACCACGATCTTCGCGTTGGTGCCGCTGGCGATGGTGGTGTTCGGCGTGCTCTCGGCGTTTCCGGTGTTCGACCGCTGGAGCGACCAGCTCAGCGACTACATCTTCTCCAACTTCGTGCCGGCCGCGGCGCGTTCGGTGGAAGCCTATCTGCGCCAGTTCTCGGCCAGCGCCGGGCAGCTGACCAGCGCCGGCACGATCGCGTTGATGGTGTCGCTGTTGATCACCTTGAACAGCGTCGAGCAGACCTTCAACCGGATCTGGCGGGTGGTCTCGGCGCGGCCGCGGCTGACCCGCTTCCTGGTGTACTGGACGGTGCTGACCCTGGGCGCGCTGCTGGCCGCGGCGTCGCTGGCGGCGTCGGCGCGGTTCTTCGCGCTGCCGCTGTTCCGCACCAGCGAAGGCCGGCTGCTGGCGCAGATGGCGCTGGGCCTGGCGCCGGTGCTGATCGAATTCGTCTGCATCACGCTGGTGTACCGGGTGGTGCCGCACCACACGGTCAAGCTGCGCCACGCGGTGCCCGGCGCGCTGCTGGCGGTGGCGCTGCTGGAATTGGTGAAGTGGGGGCTGAGCCTGTACCTGGGCAGCTTCCAGTCCTACCAGCGCATCTACGGCACGGTCGCGTTCGTGCCGATCTTCCTGCTGTGGACCTACCTGAGCTGGATCGGGATCCTGCTCGGCGCCTCGCTGGCGTCCTCGATCGCCGCCTTCCGCTATCAGCCGGCGTCGATGCGGCTGCCGGCCGGCTACGAGATCTATGCCTTGCTGCGCCTGCTCGGGCGCTTCGCGCAGGCGCGCAGGGACGGCCACGGCCTGCACGAGGACCGGATCCTGCAGCTGGAGCCGATGCTGACCGATTCGCTGGTGCAGGAACTGCTGTGCGAACTGGAGCGCAGCTGCCTGCTCAGCCGTGCCGAGCATGGCGAATGGCTGCTGGCGCGCGACCTGGCCGACGTGCCGCTGACCGAACTCTACGAAAACTGCCAGCTGCGCATCCCGATCGCCGAAGCCTACCTGCCGTGCCGCGACGACGCGCTGGGGCAGGCGGCATGGCGCACGCTGGACGAATTGCGCATGCCGCTGTGCGACGTGCTGAAACGTCGCGTCGGCGACCTTTACACCGATATCGGAGACCTCGCATGACCTTGCGCATCCTGTTCCCATTGTTCGCCGTTGCCGCGCTGCTGGCGGGCTGCGATCGGCATCCTTCGCCCGCCGCCGGCACCGCGCCGGGCGCGTCGGCGCCTGCGGCTCCCGCCGCCCCGGCGGCACCTGCCGCGCCCGCTGCGCCGACCGCGCCCGCCGCTGGCGAAGGACCGAACGTGGTGCAGGAAACCCGGCCGCAGCCGACGCTGAAGGTGAAGGCGGTGGACGGCAGCGACTACGACCTGGCCGCGCATCGCGGGCAATGGGTGGTGGTGAATTTCTGGGCCACCTGGTGCGCGCCGTGCCTGAAGGAAATGCCGGAGCTGTCGGCATTGCACGTGATGCGCGACAACATCGAAGTGGTGGGCCTGGCCTACGAGGACATCGAGCCGGCGGAGATGCAGGCGTTCCTGAAGGAACACCCGGTGGCCTACCCGGTGGCGATCCTCGATACCTACGCGCCGCCGGCCGATTTCGCCACCCCGCGCGGGTTGCCGATGACCTATCTGATCGCCCCGGACGGCAAGGTCGCCAAGCAGTTCCTGGGCCCGGTCAATGCGCACGACATCGAGGCGGCGATCGCCGCGGCGGGCGGCAAGGTCGCCGGCCAGGCGAAGGCCGCGGGCTGATGGCGGCGGCGCGTTTCCTGGTCTGCGGCCGGGTGCAGGGCGTGTATTTCCGCGCCGCCACCCGCGAACGCGCGCTGGCGCTGGGGCTGGATGGGCAGGCGCTGAATCTGGCCGACGGCCGCGTCGACGTCGTCGCCGCCGGCGAGACCGCGGCGCTGGAGGCGCTGGCCGAGTGGCTGCAACACGGCCCGCCGACGGCGCGGGTCGAGCGCGTATTGCGCCAGTCATGGCCGGAGCCGGTGGCGGCGGGTTTCGCGATCGGGTGACATCCCGGAAACCTTGGCTGCTCGCTGTGGGAGGGACTTCAGTCCCGACGAGGCCTTGCCGGTAGCGCGTCGGGACTGAAGTCCCTCCCACAACCGCATGCCGCTGCAGAAGCAGTTTCAATCCGGCCGCGTCTTTGCGGAAACGTCCGGTCGCGGCTGAAGCCGCTTACAGAAAACCATTGCACCGTCAGTTGCGGACCGCATCATCGAGTCCGGAGTCCCCAATCCCCAATCCCGGCCTCACCCCAGATACGGCGGCAACGGCTGCAACAGGCCGAACTTCTCCTTGCGCGGCTTGTGCCGCAGCGGCGGCAGTTCCAGCTCCGGCTCCTGCAGCGGCGCCTCGGGCAATTGGTCGAGCAGGTGCCGGACCAGGGTCAGGCGGCCGCGTTTCTGGTCGTTGAAGTCGACCAGCGTCCACGGCGCGTGTTCGCGGTGGGTGGCGTCCAGCATCGCTTCGCGGGCGCGGGTGTAGTCGGCGTACTGGGCGCGCGACTGCAGGTCCACCGGCGACAGCTTCCAGCCTTTCAGCGGATCGTGCAGGCGCTCGGCGAAACGCTTCTCCTGCTGGTCCTGGTCCACGCACAGCCAGTACTTGAACAGGCGGATGCCGTCGGCGACCAGCAATTGCTCGAACAGCGGCGCCTGGCGCAGGAAGGCGTGGTATTGCGCATCGTCGCAGTAGCCCATGACCCGTTCCACGCCGGCGCGGTTGTACCAGCTGCGGTCCATCAGCACGATCTCGCCGGCGGCCGGCAGGTGCGCGACGTGGCGCTGGAAATACCACTGCGTGCTTTCGCGGTCGGTCGGCTTGGGCAGCGCCACCACCCGGCACTGGCGCGGGTTGAGGTGTTCGGCGATGGCCTGGATCGCGCCGCCCTTGCCGGCGGTATCGCGGCCCTCGAACAGCACCAGCACGCGTTCGCCGCTGTGCTGCAGCGCTTGCGCCAGCGCCACCAGTTCCAGTTGCAGCGGTTGCATCAATGCCTGGTACTGCTTGCGTTTGAGCTTGCTCATTTGCTGCGTCTGGTGCGGGTGCCGGCCATGCTGCGTGCCACTTCCAGCAGCGCGCCCTGCTGGCGGCTGTCGAGGGCGCGGTAGGCCTGCAGCAGATCGTGTTCGCCGCGGGTGCGGGCCGGGTCGAGCTGGCTGGCCAGTTCGCCGAGCAGCGCCCCGGCGGGGACGCCGAAGGCGCGCGCCAGCGCATTGAGCTGGTCGCGGCCGGGCATCTTTTCGCCGGCCAGCCAGGCCTTGACCGTGGCCGCGCCGGCGCGCGGGATGGCGGCGGCGATGTCCGCCGCGGTCATGCCGCTGGCCTTGGCCAGCAGGCGCAGGGTGGTATCCAGGGGCATGCGCGGTTCCAGGTCATTCCTTCAGGCGTGGGCGCAGCGTGGCCAGATTGCACGGCCGGGTGCGCGCGTCGAGCTGCGCGGCGACGATCTTTTCCCAGGCGGTGCGGCAGGCCGAGGTCGAGCCGGGCAGGCAGAACACGAAGGTGGCGTTGGCCAGGCCGGCGAAGGCGCGCGACTGCAGCGAGGAGGTACCGATCTCCTCGAAGCTGATCGCACGAAACAACTCGCCGAAACCGGGCATCTGCTTGTCCAGCAGCGGCAGCAGCGCTTCGGGGGTGGAGTCGCGGCCGGTGAAGCCGGTGCCGCCGGTGACCAGGATGCCGTCGACCTGCGGGTCGGCGATCCACGCCGACACCACCGCGCGCATCCGGTAGCGGTCGTCGGGCAGCAGCGCGCGCGCGTACAGCTGGTGGCCGGCCGCGCCGAGCACCGCCACCAGGTAGTCGCCGGAGCTGTCCTCGGCCAGGCGGCGCGTGTCCGACACGGTCAGCACGCACAGGTTCAATGCAATGAAATCGGCTTTGGCGCTCATGCCGGCAGCCTAGCGGCTCGCCCGGCCGGCGTACAGCCTGCCGCTGCGAATCGGTGCGGGCGGTACAGCAATGCAAATGCGATGGCGTGTTGGCAACGAGCGCAGATCGACTGCGGCACGCCTTGCCGCGCAGACGTGAACCGGCGCGCGATGGCGACGCCGGTTCAGGTGCGTCCGTGCGCCGGCTGCGCCGGCGCGCCGGGCCGGGCCAGCGCGCGCGGCCGGTAATGGGCCACGCTGGCTTCCGGATGGGACGCCAACGGCAGGCGCTCGGGGTCGCGCTGCAGGGCGCGACGCTGCGCGTCGGCACTGCTCCATTCGGCATAGTCGAGCAGGCCGCGACCGTCGGCGGACAGGTGCAGGTGCGAGGCGATCAGGCCGCGCAGCGCGTGCGCGCCATCCTGCAGCGCGGCGAAGGCGGCGTTGGCGTAGTGCTGCGCTTGCGCCGCGTCGCGGGTCGGCAGCCAGGTCACCACCACGCAGCCGGGCAGGCACTGCGGATCGGACACCCCGCTGCGGATGCGCCGGTAGCGCTGCAGGGTCAGTCGCGGCGCCGGCGCGCGCGGACGCAGGCTGCGGCCGAGCTGCGCGGTGGCGTCGCCGCCGCATTGCGCGTACAGCAGGTCCGGCGCTGCGCCCAGCGATTCCAGCCAGGCCAGGGCATGCAGGTCGCCGCCGGGGATGTCGCGCAAGCGCGCAAGCAGCGTCGCGCAGACCGGCGCCGAGGCGTGGGCGACAAGCACGCTGCGCGCATGCGGGGAGGTGAGATCGGGCGACAGGCGTGACGGCATCGGAGGCGTGCGCTAGCGGAAAGCGCGCAGTGTCGAACCTCGACCATGCTTGAGGTCAAGCGCGCGTGCGCTCCGTTGCGCTGCGTGTCGTGGTCGGCGCCGCGGGCTGGCGCTGCGCGCCCTACTGCGGCCCGCTCCAGCCATGCCGGCGCGCGGTGTCGCGCAACAGCGCGGCGAAGTCCGCAGCGAAGCCGCGCATGTCGAACAGGCCGGCGCTGGCGCGGCGCTGCTGCAGGGTGTCGCGCAGGGCGCGCAACGCGGCCGGGTCGCGGCCCAGCTGCACGGCCCTGGCGACGAAGGCGGTGTCGTCGGCGACGTTCATCTCGTCCATGCCCAGATGGTGGTTGAGGCTGCCGGCCACGCGCGCGGCGAAGGTCGCGCCGGGGCAGGTCAGCAGCGGGCAACCGGCCCACAATGCATCGGAGGCGGTGGTGTGCGCGTTGTACGGATGCGTGTCCAGGAACAGGTCGGCATGCCGGTAGCGGGCCAGGTAGTCGGCATGCGCCAGCTTGGGCATGAAGCGCAGCCGCGCCGGATCCAGCTCGGCACGGCGCGCGGCGTCGCGCAGCCGCGCATCGGCCTGGCCGGGGCCGGACAGCAGCCACAGCACGCTGTCCGGGACCTGGCGCAGCACCGCCAGCATCCGCGTCATGCTGCGCGGGGTCAGCTTGTAGCTGTTGTTGAAGCAGCAAAATACGGTGCCGTGTTCGGGCAGCCCGCAGTCGCGGCGCGATGGCGGCGCCTCGATGCGGCGGCTGTCGTCCGAGGGCTGGAACGCGCGCGGCAGGCGCAGCACGCGCTCGCTGTACTGGCTGGCCAGCGCCTCGGGTAGCGCGAACGCATCGCCGATGACGTAGTCGATCCATGGCGCGCCGGACGTGCCCGGGTAGGCCAGCCAGTTGATCTGCAGCGGTGCCGGGCGCAGCGCCAGCACTTCCGGCGCGCCGCCGCCGCCCCAGCCGCGCAGATCGAACAGCAGGTCGATGCCGGCGTCGCGGATGCGTTGCGCGATCGCCCGGTGCGGCTGTCCGGCGACGTCGTGCCAGGCGTGCGCAGCGGTTTGCAGGCGCGCGCGGATCGCGCTGCCGTCGTCGCGGTTCAACGCGAACAGCTGCAGCTGCAGGTCGGCCTGCGCGCGCAGCCGTTCGCACAAGGCCACGATCAGCAGCCCGGTGGGATGCGCGCCGAAGCCGTTGGACAGCAAGCCGATCTGCAATGGGCCGGCGCGGCGCAGCGGCGTCGCCGGCAACGGCGCCAGCGTGCGCGCCAATGCAAGCGCACGGTTGCGCGCGCACTGCAGTTGTTCGGCGGCAGTGGCGTCCTCGTTGAGGAAGGCGAACGGTTCGATCGCCGGATGGCCCTGGCGCACCGCGCCGCGGACCTGCTGCGACAGCGCGTCCAGCGCGCGCCAGTCGCATAGCTTGCGCCGCCAGTTCAGCAGGTGCGCGGCGATCGACGGTTCCTGCGGCAGCAGCGCATGCGCGTGCGCATAGGCGTGCGCGGCGGCTTCGGCCTCGCCGTTGTCCTCCAGCGCATGGCCCAGCCACAGGGCGATGCCCGGATGCTGCGGCGCGTGCTGCAGCGCCTGGCGCAACGCCGCGGCGGCCTCGGCGTGGCGGCCCTGGGTCCAGCGCACCCGGCCCAGCCGCGCCAGCGCTTCGGGATGCGCCGGGCGCAGTTGCAGCGCGTGCACCGCGGCCTGCTCGCCGGCGGCGAGCGCACCGGCGCCGAGTTCGGCGTCGGCCAGCATCACCCAGGCGATGAAATCCTGCGGGTCGCGGCGCACCGCGTCCTGCAAGCGCCGCAATTCGTCCGTCGCCGCGCCGTTCACGTGCGGGCGGCGGCAGCGGCCGGCGCGTGCGCATCGGCGCGGCGCACGTACACGTTCATGGGCTCTCGCTCAGCCGCGCCAGTTCGTCCACCTGGTGTTCGTGGCTCAGGCGCTGGATCAGCGCATCGAGATCGCCTTCGATCACGTTCGGCAGGTCGTACAGGGTCAGGCCTTCGACCCGGTGGTCGGTGATGCGGCCCTGCGGGAAGCTGTAGGTGCGGATGCGCTGGCTGCGGTCGCCGCTGCCGACCTGCAGCTTGCGGTCCTGCGCTTCGGCGGCCGCCTGCTTGCTGCGCTCGGCGTCGAGCAGTTGCGCCTTCAGCCGCTTCATCGCCTTGTCGCGGTTGGCGTGCTGGCTGCGCTCGGTCTGGCATTCGACCACCACCCCGCTCGGCACGTGGGTGATGCGGATCGCCGATTCGGTCTTGTTGACGTGCTGGCCGCCGGCACCGGAGGAGCGGAACGTGTCCACCTTCAGGTCGGCCGGGTTGATCGCGATCTCTTCCACGTCGTCGGCCTCGGGGATGATCGCCACCGTCGCCGCCGAGGTGTGGATGCGGCCCTGCGACTCGGTCGCCGGCACCCGCTGCACGCGATGCGTGCCGGATTCGAATTTGAGTTTGGAGTAGGCGCCGCGGCCGACGATGCGCGCCACGATCTCCTTGTAGCCGCCGTGTTCGCCGGGGCTGTCCGACTCCACTTCCACCTTCCAGCCCTGGCGCTCGGCGTAGCGCGCGTACATGCGGAACAGGTCGCCAGCGAAGATCGCCGCCTCGTCGCCGCCGCTGCCGGCGCGCACTTCCAGGAACAGGTTGCCGTCGTCGCGCGGATCGCGCGGCACCAGCAGTAGCGCCAGCTGTGCGTCCAGCGCGAGCAGGCGCGCCTGCGCGGCGGCGATTTCCTCTTCGGCCAGCTCGCGCAGCTCCGGATCGGCGCGCATCGCTTCGGCGGCGGCCAGGTCGGCCTTGGCCGCGGCCGCGTCGGCCAGCGCGGCGGCGACCGGCTCCAGCTGCGCGAATTCGCGCGAGTAGTCGCGGAAGCGCACGTTGTCGCTCACTACCTCGGGATCGGACAGCAGGCGTTCGAGTTCTTCGCGACGCTCGGCCAGCGCCTCCAGCTTACGGCGCAGGGTCGGTGTCATCGGTCTTCGGAATGGGATGGAGATAGCCCGGCTTTTCCGGGAACAGGCGCTCGGCGGCGCGGGCCAGCTCGGCATCGCCGCTCAGCGCCGCCTCGCGCAGCGCCGCGGTGGGCGGATGCAGCAGACGGTTGGTCAGGGTGTTGGCGAGGAATTCCAGCACCTCGTCGGCCGGCTTGCCGTTGGCCAGCTGCTGCCGCGCCTTGGCCAGTACCTCGTCGCGGGTGCTGTCGCCGTGCGCGCGCAGGCGCTTGAGCGGGGCCTGGCGGGTGCTGGCCTGCAGCGTCTCGATGTAGCGCAGCACCTGCAGGTCGATGATCGCCTCGGCGGCCGCGGCCGCTTCGCGGCGGCCGCGGCGATTGTCCTCGACCGCGCGTTCCAGGTCGTCCACGGTGTACAGATAGGCATCGGCCAGCTCGGCCACGCCGGCTTCGATGTCGCGCGGTACGGCCAGGTCGAACAGCAGCATCGGCTTGTGCTTGCGCGCGCGCAGCGCCTGCTCGACCTGCGCCCGGGTCACCACCGGCTCGCGTGCGGCGGTGGCCGAAAACACCACGTCGGCCTCCTGCAGATGCCGCCCCAGCTCGCTCAGCGGCAGCGCCACGCCGCCATGGCGGCTGGCCAGTTCCTGGGCGTGGGTGAGGGTGCGGTTGGCGATCAGCAGGCGCCGCACGCGGCCTTCGCTGAGGTGCTTGGCGGCCAGTTCGATGGTCTCGCCGGCGCCGACCAGCAGCACCGTCGATTCGCTGAGCCGGGCGAAGGAGTTCTGCGCCAGGCGCACCGCGGTGGAGGCCACCGACACCGGATTGGCGCCGACCCGGGTATCGGTGCGCGCGCGCTTGGCCACCGAGAAGGTCTGCTGGAACAGCCGGTCCAGGCGGTTGCCCATCGCCCCGTGTTCGCGCGCCAGCGCCCAGGCGTCCTTGACCTGGCCGAGGATCTGCGGCTCGCCCAGCACCATCGAGTCCAGCCCGGTGGCGACGCGGAACAGATGCCGCACCGCATCGGCGTCCTGGTGCTGGTACAGGTAGCCGTGCAGGCCGGCCGCGTGCGAATCGAGCCAGTCGGCCAGGCTCTGCGCGTCGTCGGCGATCGCGTACAGCTCGGTGCGGTTGCAGGTGGACAGCAAGGCGGCCTCGGCGACGTTGGGCAATGCGCGCAGCGAATGCAGCGCGCGCGGCAGCGCGTCGCCGGCGAACGCCACCCGTTCGCGCAGGTCGACCGGCGCGGTCTGGTGGTTCAATCCGAGCACCCACAACGTCATCTGTTCAGTTGCTTGCGATAAGCTGCTGGCCATTCAGGGCCCCATTTTACGGCCCGGTTGCCCCCGATGCCCGCATTGATTCGCATCCGTATCGTTCTATTGCTGTCCGCGCTCGCCGCGCTGCCCGCCACCGGCGCCGCGGCGGCCATGCCGACGACCACCGCCAAGCTGCCGCCGAGCGCCGCGCCGGCCTCGCTGACGCCGGTGCTGGCCGGCGAATTCGCGCTGCAGGCCGGGCAGCTGATCGATGCCTCGCACTGGTACCTGGAGGCGGCGAACGACGCTCCCGGCGATGCCGGCCTGGCCGAGCGCGCGACCCGTATCGCGATGCTGGCCAACGACAACGCGGCCGCGACGCAGGCCCTGGCGCTGTGGCGCCAGCGTGCGCCGGAGTCGCTGCCGATGCGCAGTGCCGAGGCCTCGCTGGCGCTGCGCAACGGCAACCTGCGCCAGGCGCGCGGCCTGCTGCTGGCGCTGCTGCGCGACAAGGACCCGCGCGGCTGGCGCTATGCGCTGGTGGCGCTGGTCAGCGGCAACCGCGATCCGGAGGTGGCGGCGAAGGTGCTGGACCAGTTGCTCGACGCCAACGCCATCCCCGACCAGCTCGAGGCCTGGCAGGAGTTCGGGCGCCTGGCGCTGCGCCTGGAGCAGCCGCAGCTGGCCGAGCGCATCGTCGACCAGCTGGTCAAGCGTTTCCCGGAAGAGCCGCGGGTCGCCCTGCTGCACGCCACCCAGCTGCAACAGGCCGGCAAGACCGAGCAGGCGCGTGCGCTGCTGCAGGGCGTGGAGCCGAAAGCGCCGCGCGACCCCGAGCTACGTGGTGCGCTGGCCTACGCCTACGACGCGATCGGCGATACCGCCGCGGCGGCGCGGGTGCTGGCGCTCGGGCCGCAGGACACCCAGAACTACGGCCTGCGCGCCTCGATGCTGGCCAAGCTGCAGGACAATGCGGCGCTGAGCGCGCTGTACGAGGAATTGCGCAAGGGCGCGGCGCAGCCGGATCCGGAGCGGCGCCTGCTGCTCGGCAAGATCGCCGAGTTCCTGAAGCGTTACCAGGAAGCGGTGACCTGGTACCGCGGCGTGCCGGGCGGCCCGCGGCGTAACGAAGCGCGGCTGCGCGCCGCCGGCGCGCTGTACGAGTTCGGGCAGAAGGAGGCCGCCTTCAGCGAGGCGCGCGCGCTGCAGGACGATGCCGAGGCCGACGACGCCGCGCGCCGCGACGCCTACGTGCTGGAGGCGGAATTGCGCCAGCGCAGCGGCGACGACGACGGCGAGCTGCAGGTGTTCGAGCGCGGCCTGGCCGCCTATCCGGACGACAACGCGCTGCTCTACGCGCGCGGCCTGGCCTGGGAGCGGCGCGACCGCATCGATCGCGCCGAGGCCGACCTGCGCAAGATCCTGGTCACCGAGCCGGAGAACGTGGCCGCGCTCAACGCGCTCGGCTACACCCTGGCCGATCGCACCCACCGCTATCGCGAGGCCTTGCAGCTGATCGACCGCGCACGCACCGCCGATCCGGACAACGCCGCGATCATCGACAGCTACGGCTGGGTGCTGTACCGGCTGGGCAAGACCCAGGAAGCGCTGGTGCAGCTGCGCCGCGCCTGGACCCTGTTCAAGGATCCGGAGATCGCCGCGCACATCGGCCAGATGCTGTGGGAGCAGGGCAAGCGCGAGGAGGCCAACAAGTACTTCGACGAGGCGCGCAAGCTCGATCCGAAGAATCGCGCGTTGCAGCGGGCGATGGACCAGGTCGCGCCGTGAGGCCGGCGTTGCGCGCGGCATGGGCGCTGACGGCGCTGCTGGCGCTGGCCGGCTGTACCTCGCTGGCGCCGCGGCAGGCGCCGCCGGCTGCGGCCGCGCCGCGCGGCGCGGCGGCGCGGCAGGCCGACGCCGCGCGCACGGCATGGCTGGACGCGCATCCGCAGTGGACGTTCCAGGGCCGGGTGGCGATCACCAAGGGCCGCAATGGCGGCAGCGGGCGCATCGATTGGACGCAGCAGCAGCGGCAGTACCAGGTCGAACTCAGCGCGCCGGTGACCCGCCAGAGCTGGCGCCTGAGCGGCGACAGCCAGCGCGGCGGCGGCCGTTTGGAGGGATTGGAAGGCGGTCCGCGCGCGGGCGCGGACGCGCAGCACGTGCTGCGCGAGGCCACCGGTTGGGAGATTCCGGTCAATCTGCTGCCGGATTGGGTGCGCGGGCAGGTCGCGGTGGACGCCGGCGCACCCGAGCAGGTCGGCTACGACGCCGAAGGGCGTTTGCAGACGCTGCGGCAGATGGGCTGGGAGATCCAGTTCCAGGAGTGGTACCCGCCCAGCGACGGTCGCCCGGCCCTGCCGCGGCGCATCGAGGCGCGCAACGGCGACGCCAAGGTGCGGCTGCTGCTGGACCAGTGGGACTTCGCCGCGCCATGAGCGCGGCGGGGAAGGAGGGCTGGTCGGCCTGGCCGGCCCCGGCGAAGCTGAACCTGTTTCTGCAGATCACCGGCCGCCGCGCCGACGGCTACCACGAGTTGCAGACCGTGTTCCGCCTGCTCGATTGGGGCGATACGGTGCATCTGCGGCTGCGCGGCGATGGCGTGGTGGCGCGGCGCGGCGCCTCCGCGCCTGGCGTCGCGGAGGCCGACGACCTGTTGGTGCGCGCCGCGCGGCTGCTGCAAAAAGAGGCCAAGATCGCCCAAGGTGTCGATATCCGCATCGAAAAGCGCATTCCGACGGGCGGCGGTTTCGGCGGCGGATCGTCCGACGCGGCGACTGCGCTGGTCGCGCTGAATGCGTTGTGGCGCGCCGGATTGGACGAGGACGCGCTGGCTGCCCTGGGCCTGGCGCTGGGCGCGGACGTGCCGGTGTTCGTGCGCGGACGCGATGCCTGGGCCGAAGGCGTGGGCGAGCGGCTGACCCCGCTGCCGCTGCCGCCGGCCTGCTATGTGCTGGCCGATCCGGCGGTTCACGTGCCCACCGCGGCGCTGTTCCAGGCCCCGGATTTGACGCGGGATGCCGCGCCCGCGAAAATGGCGGACTTCGTTTCAGGTTTCCTGCTCGGCAATGCGTTCGAGCCGGTGCTGCTCCGCCGCGAACCGGCCATCCAGGCCACGTTCCAGGCGCTCGCGCAGATCGGCACGCCGCGCCTGACCGGGTCGGGGAGCGGGTGTTTCGTCGAGTTCGCCGATCGCGCTGCCGCCGTGCGCGCGCTGGCGGCCTTGCCGGACGGGTTGCGCGCCTGGGTGGCTGGCGGCGTGACCCGCTCGCCGCTGCTCGACGCGCTGGAGGCATAGCAACAGTTTCATGCAGGGGCGTCGCCAAGAGGCCCAAGGCACCAGGTTTTGATCCTGGCATTCGTAGGTTCGAATCCTACCGCCCCTGCCATATATGCGAGTCCCTCGCAACAGCCCGCACATCCGTGTGCGGGGATTCAACGGGGCGAGTCCCTCGCAACAGCCCGTACATCCGTGTGCGGGGATTCAACAGGTAGGAGCGTCGCTCCTCCTGGGTTCTTCCGGTTCCATGCTGTTTCTTCGTTGCACGTTCTTCGCCGCCGCCGCCCGAGACACTCCTCATGCAAGATCAACGCAACCTGCTGGTGTTCTCCGGCAACGCCAACAAGCTGCTTGCCAAGAGCATCTGCAAGGAACTGGGCGTGCGTCCGGGCAAGGCGATGGTGTCGCGCTTCTCCGATGGCGAAGTGCAGGTGGAGATCGAGGAGAACGTGCGCCGGCAGGAAGTGTTCGTGATCCAGCCGACCTGCGCGCCCAGCGCGGAGAACCTGATGGAGCTGCTGGTGCTGATCGACGCGCTCAAGCGCGCCAGCGCCGCTAGCGTCACCGCGGTGGTGCCGTACTTCGGCTATTCGCGGCAGGATCGGCGCATGCGCTCCTCGCGCGTGCCGATCACCGCCAAGGTCGCGGCGAAGATGTTCACCGCGGTCAACGCCGACCGCGTGCTCACCGTGGACCTGCACGCCGACCAGATCCAGGGCTTCTTCGATATCCCGGTCGACAACGTCTACGCCTCGCCGCTGCTGCTGGCCGACATCTGGCGCGCCTACGGCACCGACAACCTGATCGTGGTGTCGCCGGACGTGGGCGGCGTGGTCCGCGCCCGCGCCGTGGCCAAGCGCCTGGACGACGCCGACCTGGCGATCATCGACAAGCGCCGCCCGCGCGCCAACGTGTCCACGGTGATGAACATCATCGGCGATGTCGAAGGCAAGACCTGCGTGCTGGTCGACGACATCGTCGATACCGCCGGCACCCTGTGCGCCGCCGCGGCCGCGCTGAAGGCGCAGGGCGCGCTGAAGGTGGCCGCGTACTGCACGCATCCGGTGCTGTCCGGTCCGGCGGTCAGCAACATCGGCAATTCGCAGCTCGACGAGCTGGTCGTCACCGACACCATCCCGCTGTCGGACGCCGCGCGCGGCTGCAGCAAGATCCGCCAGCTCAGCGTCGCCGAGCTGCTGGCCGAAACCATCCGCCGCATCGCCTTCGGCGAGTCGGTAAGTTCGTTGTACGTCGATTAAGGCTGGGAATGGGGAATCGGGAATAGGGAATCGCGAGCGCGCATCCGGCGTTTGATTTTTCCATTCTCCATTCCCGATTCCCCACTCCCGGCTTCACAGACTCTTCTGGTCGCGGAAGAGTCCTCAAAACCGCCGCGAGGCGGTTCATTCAACCAAGGTAGTAAACGCAAATGGCAACCACACATGAAATCAAGGTTCAGCGCCGCGAGGTCGAGGGTAAGGGTGCGAGCCGCCGCCTCCGTCGCGACGGCCTGATCCCCGCCATCGTCTACGGTGGCGAACTGAAGCCGGTCAACATCGAGCTCAACCACAACGAAGTCTGGCTCGCCAGCCAGAACGACTGGTTCTACTCGTCGATCCTCAGCCTGAGCCTGAACGGCGACATCCAGAAGGTGCTGCTGCGCGATATGCAGCGCCACCCGTTCAAGCAGCTGATCATGCACATCGACTTCCAGCGCGTGAACGACAACGAGGCGCTGCACGCCTCGGTGCCGCTGCACTTCCTCAACGAGGAAACCTCGCCGGCCGGCAAGTCGGCCGAAGTCGTCGTCACCCACGAGCTGAACGAGATCCAGGTCGTGTGCCTGCCGAAGGATCTGCCGGAGTTCGTCGAAGTCGACCTGTCCGCGCTGTCGGTCGGCGACGTGATCCACCTGTCCGACCTGAAGCTGCCGGCCGGCGTCGAGCTGCCGGAACTGAAGCTGGGCAAGGAGCACGACGTGGCGGTGGTCATCGCCAAGCACGGCCGTGTCGAGGCCGAGCCGGAAGCGGTCGAGGCCCCGGCCGCCGTCGAGCCGGCGAAGAAGGACGGCAAGTAATCGCCTGCGCAGCGCCCGGACCTCGCGGTCCGGGCGCTGCGGCGATGCTGCGGCATGACTGGTCTGCGTCTGATCGTCGGTCTGGGCAATCCCGGAGCCGAACACGCGAACACCCGGCATAACGCCGGGTTTCGTTTTGTCGAACACCTGGCCGAGCGGGCCGGCGCGCGCTGGAGCGTGGACGCCAAGCTGTTCGGCGAAACCGCCAAGGTCGAGGTGGCCGGACAGGCGGTGTGGCTGCTGAAGCCGGCCACCTTCATGAATCTCAGCGGAAAATCGGTGACCGCCGCGTTGCGCTACTGGAAGATCGAACCGGCGCAGGCGCTGCTGGCGCACGACGAACTGGATCTGGCGCCGGGCACGGCGCGGCTCAAGTTCGACGGCGGCCATGGCGGGCAGAACGGCTTGCGCGACACCATCCGCCTGCTCGGGCATGCCGGCTTCCACCGGCTGCGCATCGGCATCGGCCATCCCGGGCACAAGGACAGGGTCGTGCCCTGGGTGCTGGGGCGTGCCGGCAAGGACGAGCAGATCCTGATCGACCGCGCCATCGACGACGCCATCGCGGTGCTGCCGCTGGCGGTGCAGGGCGATTTCAACGAGGCGATGAAGCGCTTGCATACGCAAGGGAAGTAGGGAATGGGGAATGGGGAATGGAAAGGTGGCTATGCTTTTCCGATTCCCTATTCCCGATTCTCCATTCCCGGATTACAAACATGGGCATCAAATGCGGCATCGTCGGCCTGCCCAACGTCGGCAAGTCGACCCTGTTCAATGCGCTGACCAAGGCGGGCATCGCGGCGGCCAACTTCCCGTTCTGCACCATCGAGCCGAATGTCGGCGTGGTGCCGGTGCCGGATCCGCGGCTGGGCGAGCTGGCCAGGATCATCAATCCGCAGAAGGTCGTGCCGACCGCGGTCGAGTTCGTCGACATCGCCGGCCTGGTCGCCGGCGCGGCCAGCGGCGAGGGCCTGGGCAACAAGTTCCTGGCGCACATCCGCGAGGTCGATGCGATCACCCACGTGGTGCGTTGCTTCGAGAACGGCGACATCATCCACGTCAACAACAAGGTCGATCCGATCTCGGACATCGAGACCATCGATACCGAGCTGGCGCTGGCCGATCTGGACAGCGTCGAGAAGGCGCTGAACCGCGCCGAGCGCAGCGCCAAGGGCGGCGACAGGGACGCGGCCGCGCGCAAGCCGGTGCTGGCCAAGCTGCAGGCCGCGCTGGCCGACGGCAAGGCCGGGCGCAGCGCGGGCCTGGACGAGGAGGAGAAGGCGCTGGTGCGCGATCTGTTCCTGCTCACGCTCAAGCCGGTGATGTACATCGCCAACGTGCTCGAGGACGGATTCGAGAACAACCCGCACCTGGACGCGGTGCGCGCGCGCGCCGCCACCGAGGGCGCCGAAGTGGTGCCGGTGTCGGCGGCGATCGAGGAAGAGCTGTCGCAGCTGGACGACGCCGACCGCGACACCTTCCTGGCCGACCTGGGCCTGGCCGAGCCGGGCTTGAACCGGGTGATTCGTGCGGCGTATGCGCTGCTCGGGCTGCAGACCTATTTCACCGCCGGCGTCAAGGAAGTGCGCGCGTGGACGGTGAAGGCCGGCTCGACCGCGCCGCAGGCCGCCGCGGTGATCCACACCGACTTCGAGAAGGGCTTCATCCGCGCCGAAACCATCGCCTACGACGACTTCATCAAGTACAAGGGTGAAGCCGGCGCGCGCGAGGCCGGGCGGCTGCGCCTGGAGGGCAAGGAATACCGCGTGCAGGAAGGCGACGTGCTGCATTTCCGCTTCAACGTCTGACCCGCCTGCGTGCGCCTGCGCCCGCTGCCGGGCGCGGCGCGCGCGGCGCGCGTTTCCTGCGACATCGCGTCAGAATACTGTTGACAAGGCAGGGATGTCAGGGAAGAATAGCGGGCTGTTTCACCCCGGTCTGATTTCGGCTTTGCGGCCTGGTCTGGGCGGGTAGCTGGAGGGATACCCAAGCGGCCAACGGGGGCAGACTGTAAATCTGCTGGCTTACGCCTTCGGTGGTTCGAATCCACCTCCCTCCACCAGTTTTTTGTTGTGGCAGTGCGGCATCCCGTAGCGGGAGTAGTTCAACGGTAGAACCTCAGCCTTCCAAGCTGATGGTGCGGGTTCGATTCCCGTCTCCCGCTCCATTGAACGCGCTTGTGTCACAATGGAACAACGCTCACGTAGCTCAGTCGGTAGAGCACCTCCTTGGTAAGGAGGAGGTCGAAGGTTCGATTCCTTTCGTGAGCACCATATTCAGTCTCCAAATCTTTCTACGATCACCGAGAACAAGCAGCCATGGCCAAGGGTAAGTTCGAGCGCACCAAGCCGCACGTCAACGTCGGCACCATCGGTCACGTCGACCACGGCAAGACCACGCTGACCGCGGCGCTGACCAAGATTGGCGCAGAGCGCTTCGGCGGCGAATTCAAGGCCTATGACGCGATCGACGCGGCGCCGGAAGAGAAGGCGCGCGGCATCACGATCTCGACCGCGCACGTGGAATACGAATCGGCGAAGCGTCACTACGCGCACGTGGATTGCCCGGGCCATGCGGACTACGTGAAGAACATGATCACCGGCGCGGCGCAGATGGACGGCGCGATCCTGGTGTGCTCGGCCGCGGACGGCCCGATGCCGCAGACCCGCGAGCACATCCTGCTGTCGCGCCAGGTCGGCGTGCCGCACATCGTGGTGTTCCTGAACAAGGCCGACATGGTCGACGACGCCGAGCTGCTCGAGCTGGTCGAGATGGAAGTGCGCGAGCTGCTGAGCAAGTACGACTTCCCGGGCGACGACACCCCGATCATCCACGGTTCGGCGCGTCTGGCGCTGGAAGGCGACCAGAGCGAGATCGGCGTGCCGTCGATCCTGAAGCTGGTGGAAGCGCTGGATACGTTCATCCCCGAGCCGCAGCGCGACGTGGACAAGCCGTTCCTGATGCCGGTGGAAGACGTGTTCTCGATCTCCGGCCGCGGCACCGTGGTGACCGGGCGTATCGAGCGCGGCGTGATCAAGGTGGGTGACGAAATCGAAATCGTCGGCATCCGCGCCACGCAGAAGACCACGGTCACCGGCGTGGAAATGTTCCGCAAGCTGCTGGACCAGGGCCAGGCGGGCGACAACGCCGGTCTGCTGCTGCGCGGCACCAAGCGCGACGACGTGGAGCGCGGCCAGGTGCTGTGCAAGCCGGGTTCGATCAAGCCGCACACCGAGTTCGAAGCCGAAGTGTACGTGCTGTCGAAGGACGAGGGCGGCCGTCACACGCCGTTCTTCAAGGGCTACCGCCCGCAGTTCTACTTCCGCACCACCGACATCACCGGCGCGTGCGAGCTGCCGGAAGGCGTGGAGATGGTGATGCCGGGCGACAACGTGAAGATGGTGGTCACGCTGATCAACCCGGTGGCGATGGACGAAGGCCTGCGTTTCGCGATCCGCGAGGGCGGCCGCACCGTCGGCGCCGGCGTGGTGGCCAAAATCATCAAGTAATGCCCGCTGCGGCGACTTCGCTCGCCGCAGTTCGACGATGTGCAGGCGGCTTCGGCCGTCGGGTTCAGCGAAGGGCGGGCCGGAACCTTCGGTCCGCCTTCGCCGTCTAAGGGAAGTGCAGTCGTTCTTACTACACGCCAGTAGCTCAATTGGCAGAGCAGCGGTCTCCAAAACCGCAGGTTGGGGGTTCGAGTCCCTCCTGGCGTGCCAATCTGCCGCACCCTATCCAGTGACCTTGGTCGCATAGCCGCAAGAGTCGGATGAACAGCAAGATCGAACATTCCAAAGGCACCACCGCTTCCTCCGGTGGCGATATCGTCAAGTACGTCATCGCTGCATTGCTGGTGGTTGCGGGCCTGTTTGTCTGGTTCTGGTTCGGCGAACCGAGTCGTGCGACGCAGCTGGGGGGCTGGTCCGGTCCGTTGCGTGGGCTGGCGGTCATCGCCGGCCTGGTCGCGGGCGCTGCGGTGTTCCTGCTGACCGCCAAGGGGCGCGAAGCCCGCGAGTTCGTGTCCGAGTCCCGGTTCGAGCTGCGCAAGGTGGTCTGGCCGACCCGTCAGGAAGCGATCCGCACCACCTGGGTCGTGATCGTGGTGGTGATCATTCTGAGTCTGCTGCTGGGTGGCTTCGATTTCCTGATCCAGAAGCTGATGCAGTGGTTCGTGAGTCGTTGAGGAGAGTGCAGCAGTGAAGCGTTGGTATGTCGTTCACGCCTATTCAGGCTTCGAGAAGTCCGTGGCCCAAACGCTGCGCGACCGCATTGTGCGTGACGAGATGCAGGAGCGCTTCGGCGACGTGCTGGTGCCGACCGAGGAAGTGATCGAGATGCGCTCCGGCCAGAAGCGCCGTTCCGAGCGCAAGTTCTTCCCGGGCTACGTGCTGGTGCAGATCGAGACCCACGAAGAAGCCGGCATCCCGCGCATCGACAACGAAAGCTGGCATCTGGTCAAGGAAACCCCGAAGGTGATGGGCTTCATCGGCGGCACCGCCGACCGTCCGCTGCCGATCCGCGACGAAGAGGCCGATGCGATCCTGCAGCGCGTTCAGGATGGCGTGGAAAAGCCGCGTCCGAAGGTGCTGTTCGAGCCGGGCCAGATGGTCCGCGTCACCGACGGCCCGTTCAACGACTTCAACGGCGTGGTCGAGGAAGTCAACTACGAGAAGAGCCGCCTGCGCGTGGCGGTGCTGATCTTCGGCCGCTCCACCCCGGTGGAGCTGGAATTCGGCCAGGTCGAGAAGGCCTGAGCCCGCGCCGGCGCGGCTGCGCCGGACGCCAAAATCTCTGCTATACTGCGCGGCTCGCTGTCCAGGCTAGTCGCCTGGCAGGTCCGGAAGCCGCCGCGAGGCGGCTTTCTGCGCACTTCAAACGTGATGGCGGGACACGTGATTTTCCCGTCGCGATGGGGAGCCTGCGGTTTGGGCGCTAGCACCCGGAGACCACTGAAATGGCAAAGAAAGTCGTCGGTTACATCAAGCTGCAGGTGAAGGCCGGTCAGGCCAACCCCTCGCCGCCGGTCGGTCCTGCGCTGGGTCAGCGCGGCCTGAACATCATGGAATTCTGCAAGGCGTTCAATGCCGCCACGCAGAAGCTGGAGCCGGGCCTGCCCACTCCGGTCATCATCACGGCCTATTCGGACCGTACCTTCACCTTCATCACCAAGAGCACCCCGGCCAGCGTGCTGCTGAAGAAGGCGGCCGGCGTCACCTCCGGCTCCAAGCGCCCGAACACCGAGAAGGTGGGCAAGGTCACCCGCAAGCAGCTCGAAGACATCGCCAAGGCGAAGGAAGCCGACCTGACTGCAGCCGAGCTGGAAGCGGCGGTGCGTACGATTGCGGGTTCCGCCCGCAGCATGGGCCTGACGGTGGAGGGTTAAGCGATGGCACAGACCAAGCGACAGAAAGCGATCCGTGCTGCGGTGCAGCCGGGCAAGGCGTATTCGATCGACGAAGCGCTGAAGATCATCAAGTCCACCAGCAAGGCCAAGTTCGTCGAAGCCGTCGACGTGGCCGTGCGCCTGGGCGTGGATGCCAAGAAGTCCGACCAGCAGGTGCGCGGTTCCACCGTGCTGCCGGCCGGTACCGGCAAGAGCGTGCGCGTGGCCGTGTTCGCCCCGGCCGGTGCCAAGGCTGACGAGGCCCTGGCCGCGGGCGCCGAAGCCGTCGGCATGGACGACCTGGCCGAGAAGATGCAGGCCGGCGACCTCAACTACGACGTGGTCATCGCCACCCCGGACGCGATGCGCGTCGTCGGCAAGCTGGGTACGCTGCTGGGCCCGCGCGGCCTGATGCCGAACCCGAAGGTCGGCACCGTGTCGGCCAATCCGGCCGAAGCGGTGAAGAACGCCAAGTCGGGTCAGGTGCGCTACCGCACCGACAAGGCCGGCATCATCCACTGCACCATCGGCAAGGCCAGCTTCGAAGACGACGCGCTGAAGAACAATCTGCAGGCGCTGCTGCTGGACCTGGTCAAGGCCAAGCCGGCGACCTCGAAGGGCACCTACCTGCAGAAGATCTCGGTGAGCTCGACCATGGGGCCGGGCGTCACCGTCGATCAGGCTTCGCTGTCCCTGAAGTAATCGCGACACGGCGCCGCCTCGCCAGAGGCGGCGCCGGTTCCACCCTTTTGAAGGCGTCGCCGAGGGGCAACCCGGAGCGAAGCCGTCAAAGACCGCAGGCGCGGTCGGCGCATACCGGCGACGGGCACGGAAGCTCGATATGGCAAGGAGTCGCCGTCGGTACAGCGGGATCGCTTAATCCAGTCCCCGCGGGGACGGGCCGGCGTAGATGGTGCCGCCTTTCTGGAGTTTTTCTGGTTCAGGCCAGCTCGGGGTTTCCCGGGCGCGCTCACTCCAGGTCTGGAACGGCCACCAACTGGGATGCCACTCGGCGTCCCCGGCATCCAGGATGGAGGCCGCCCAGGACCGCAAGCGGCAGGAGCCGTGAGCGGAGTTTGTTTGAAGCAGGGATTCGGGATTCGGGATTGGGGATTGGCAAGAGCGCATCACGGCTCCTGCGACTCCCGAACCATCGGCCTCGAACCCGGCTTTAACGGAGGAGTGCAATGGCTCTCAATCTGTCCCAGAAGCAAGAAGTCGTCGCCGAACTGGCGGACGTTGCCGCGAAGGCTCACTCCTTGGTTGCTGCCGAGTACGCCGGCATCACGGTCGCCCAGCTGACCGCGATGCGCAAGAAGGCGCGCGAAACCGGTGTGTACTTGCGTGTTGTCAAGAACACCCTGGCCGCGCGTGCCGTTGCCGGTACCGAATACGAGTGCGTCCAGGACGCGCTGGTCGGTCCGCTGCTGTATGCGTTCTCGACGGAAGAACCCGGCGCTGCCGGTCGTCTGATCAAGGAATTCGCCAAGGGTAACGACAAGCTGCAGGCCAAGGTCGTGTCTGTGGGTGGCCAGCTGTATCCGGCCGCTCATCTCGAGGTGCTGGCATCGCTGCCGACCCGCGAGCAGGCGCTGGCCATGCTGGCACGGGTCCTCGCCGAGCCGGCGAGCATGTTCGCCCGCGCGGTCAAGGCCGTGGGCGACAAGCTCGGTGGTGGCGAAGAAGCCCCCGCCGCAGTGGAAGAAGCCCCGGCCGAAACGGCTTAAGTTCGCGACACCTGAAACGGTTCACTAGAACCTCATCCAGAAAAAATTCCAAAGGTAATCACAATGTCCCTGTCTAACGAACAGATCGTCGACGCAATCGCCGAAAAGTCCCTCATGGAAGTGATGGAGCTGGTCAAGGCCATCGAAGAGAAGTTTGGCGTCTCCGCCGCCGCCCCGGTCGCCGCTGCCGGTCCGGCCGCCGCTGCCGCCCCGGTCGAAGAGCAGACCGAGTTCAACGTCATCCTGAAGGCTATCGGCGAGAAGAAGGTCGAAGTCATCAAGGCCGTGCGCGCCATCACCGGCCTGGGCCTGAAGGAAGCGAAGGACCTGGTCGAAGGTGCTCCGCAGACCGTCAAGGAAGCCGTGTCGAAGGAAGATTCCGAGAAGTTCAAGAAGGATCTCGAGGCCGCCGGCGCGACCGTCGAAATCAAGTAATCGGCATCTTGCATCGCCAGCGTGTCAGGTGATGCATCGAAGGCTGGGGACGCGAGTCCCCGGCCTTTGGCCGTTTCAGGCGGGAATCGGGAATAGGGAATGGAGAATCGGAAAAGCCGCGGTGCGTGCTCTCCCGATTCCCGTGTCTCCATTCCCGATTCCCAGCCTTACCGAGTTGGTAGTTGGAAGTAGCAAGAGAAGGCGTGCTGGTGCCGGCAATACCAGCGACTTCCAACTGACAATTTATGTTCACTCAGGGCCGCGGACGCGCGGCCCGCACAGCCAAGGTGATACCTCATGACGTCTTATTCGTTCACCGAAAAGAAGCGTATCCGCAAGGATTTCGGCAAGCAGCGCTCGATCCTCGAAGTGCCGTTCCTGCTGGCGATCCAGGTGGATTCCTACCGCGAGTTCCTGCAGGAGAACACCGACCCGAACAAGCGTTCGGACCACGGCCTGCACGCGGCCCTGAAATCGGTGTTCCCGATCTCCAGCTACAGCGGCAACGCGGCCCTGGAGTACGTCGGCTACAAGCTGGGCGACCCGGTGTTCGACGAGCGCGAATGCCGCCAGCGCGGCATGAGCTACGGCGCCCCGCTGCGGGTGACCGTGCGCCTGGTGATCTACGACCGCGAGTCCTCGACCAAGGCCATCAAGTACGTGAAGGAGCAGGAGGTCTACCTCGGCGAGATCCCGCTGATGACCGAGAACGGCACCTTCATCGTCAACGGCACCGAGCGCCTCATCGTCTCGCAGCTGCACCGTTCGCCGGGCGTGTTTTGCGACAGCGACCGCGGCAAGACCCACAGCTCGGGCAAGCTGCTGTACAGCGCCCGCATCATCCCGTATCGCGGCTCCTGGCTGGACTTCGAGTTCGACCCGAAGGACGCGCTGTTCACCCGTATCGACCGCCGCCGCAAGCTGCCGGTGTCGATCCTGCTGCGCGCGCTCGGCTACTCGAACGAAGAGATGCTGGCCGAGTTCTTCGAGATCAACACCTTCCACATCGACCCCAAGGAAGGCGTGCAGCTGGAGCTGGTGCCCGAGCGGCTGCGCGGCGAGACGCTGAACTTCGACCTGGCCGATGGCGACAAGGTCATCGTCGAGGCCGGCAAGCGCATCACCGCGCGCCACGTCAAGCAGCTCGAAGCCGCCGATATCGCCGCGCTGGCCGTGCCCGACGAATACCTGGTCGGCCGCATCCTGTCGCACGACGTGGTCGATGCCGCGACCGGCGAACTGCTGGCCAGCGCCAACGACGAGATCAGCGAAGACCAGCTGACCGCGTTCCGCAAGGCTGGTGTCGACGCCGTGGGCACGCTGTGGGTCAATGACCTGGATCGCGGCCCGTACCTGTCCAACACCCTGCGCATCGATCCGACCAAGACCCAGCTCGAAGCGCTGGTCGAGATCTATCGGATGATGCGTCCGGGCGAGCCGCCGACCAAGGACGCGGCGCAGAACCTGTTCCACAACCTGTTCTTCACCTTCGAGCGCTACGACCTGTCCACGGTCGGCCGCATGAAGTTCAACCGCCGTATCGGCCGCAAGGAAGTCATCGGCGAGTCGGTGCTGTACGACAAGAAGTACTTCGGCGAACGCAACGACGAGGAGTCCAGGCGCCTGGTCGCCGAGCACGCCGACAGCTCCGATATCCTCGACGTGATCAAGATACTGACCGAGATCCGCAACGGCCGCGGCGTGGTCGACGACATCGATCACCTGGGCAACCGCCGCGTGCGTTCGGTCGGCGAAATGGCCGAGAACGTGTTCCGCGTGGGCCTGGTCCGCGTCGAGCGCGCGGTCAAGGAGCGCCTGTCGATGGCCGAGTCCGAAGGCCTGACCCCGCAGGAGCTGATCAACGCCAAGCCGGTGGCTGCGGCGATCAAGGAGTTCTTCGGCTCCTCGCAGCTGTCGCAGTTCATGGACCAGAACAACCCGTTGTCGGAAGTGACGCACAAGCGCCGCGTCTCCGCGCTCGGCCCGGGCGGCCTGACCCGCGAACGCGCCGGCTTCGAAGTGCGCGACGTGCATCCGACCCACTACGGCCGCGTCTGCACCATCGAGACCCCGGAAGGCCCGAACATCGGCCTGATCAACTCGCTGGCGGTGTACGCCCGCACCAACCAGTACGGCTTCCTGGAGACGCCGTACCGCAAGGTCGTGGACGGCCAGATCACCGACGACGTCGAGTACCTGTCGGCGATCGAGGAGAACGAGTACGTGATCGCGCAGGCCAACGCGCTGCACGATGCCAAGAGCCGCCTGACCGAGCAGTTCGTGCCGTGCCGCTACCAGGGCGAGTCGCTGCTGAAGCCGCCGGGCGAAGTGCACTTCATGGACGTGTCGCCGATGCAGACCGTGTCCATCGCCGCGGCGCTGGTGCCGTTCCTGGAGCACGACGACGCCAACCGCGCGCTGATGGGCGCGAACATGCAGCGCCAGGCCGTGCCGACGCTGCGTGCGCAGAAGCCGCTGGTCGGCACCGGCATCGAGCGCGCCGTGGCGCGCGACTCGGGCGTGACCGTGAACGCCAAGCGCGGCGGCGTGATCGAGCAGATCGACGCGGCGCGCATCGTGGTCAAGGTCAACGAGGAAGAGATCGGCGGCGGCACCGATGCCGGCGTGGACATCTACAACCTGATCAAGTACACGCGCTCCAACCAGAACACCTGCATCAACCAGCGTCCGCTGGTCAATGTGGGCGACGTGATCGCGCGCGGCGACGTGCTGGCCGACGGCCCCTCGACCGACATCGGCGAGCTGGCCCTGGGCCAGAACATGCTGATCGCGTTCATGCCGTGGAACGGCTACAACTTCGAAGACTCCATCCTGCTCTCCGAGCGCGTGGTGGAAGAGGATCGCTACACCACGATCCACATCGAAGAGCTGACCTGCGTGGCGCGCGACACCAAGCTGGGGCCGGAGGAAATCTCCGCCGACATCCCCAACGTGTCCGAGCAGGCGCTGAACCGCCTGGACGAGTCGGGCGTGGTGTACATCGGCGCCGAAGTGCGCGCCGGCGACATCATGGTCGGCAAGGTCACGCCGAAGGGCGAGAGCCAGCTGACCCCGGAAGAGAAGCTGCTGCGCGCGATCTTCGGCGAGAAGGCCTCCGACGTGAAGGACAGCTCGCTGCGCGTGCCGCCGGGCATGGACGGCACCGTCATCGACGTGCAGGTGTTCACCCGCGACGGCATCGAGAAGGACAAGCGTGCCCGCCAGATCGAGGAAAACGAGATCAAGCGGGTCAAGAAGGACTTCGACGACCAGTTCCGCATCCTGGAAAGCGCGATCTATGCGCGTCTGCGCGCGCAGCTGATCGGCAAGGTCGCCAACGGCGGTCCGAACCTGAAGAAGGGCGATACCATCAGCGACGCCTACCTGGACGGGCTGAAGAAGTCCGACTGGTTCGCGCTGCGGATGAAGGACGAGGAGCCGTCGGATGCGATCGAGCGCGCGCAGAAGCAGATCCAGGCGCACGAGAAGGAATTCGAGCGTCGCTTCGCCGACAAGCGCGGCAAGATCACCGCCGGCGACGACCTCGCCCCGGGCGTGCTGAAGATGGTCAAGGTGTTCCTGGCGGTGAAGCGCCGCATCCAGCCCGGCGACAAGATGGCCGGCCGCCACGGCAACAAGGGTGTCGTGTCGATGATCCAGCCGATCGAGGACATGCCGTACATGGCCAACGGCGAGACCGTGGACATCGTGCTGAACCCGCTGGGCGTGCCATCGCGCATGAACATCGGCCAGGTGCTGGAAGTGCATCTGGGCTGGGCCGCCAAGGGCCTGGGTCGCAAGATCCAGAACATGCTCGAGGCGCAGACCAAGGTCGCCGACCTGCGCAAGTTCCTGACCCAGATCTACAACCACGACCAGAAGCTGGGCGAGGACCGTGTGGACCTGGATCAGTTCAGCGACGCGGAGCTGCTGCGCCTGGCCGGCAACCTGACCGACGGCGTGCCGATGGCCACCCCGGTGTTCGACGGCGCCACCGAGGCGGAGATCAAGCACATGCTCGAACTCGCCGACCTGCCGATCAGCGGCCAGACCCAGCTGTACGACGGCCGCACCGGCGAGGCGTTCGATCGCCACACCACGGTCGGCTACATGCACATGCTGAAGCTGAACCACCTGGTCGACGACAAGATGCACGCGCGCTCCACCGGTCCGTACTCGCTCGTCACCCAGCAGCCGCTGGGTGGCAAGGCGCAGTTCGGCGGCCAGCGCTTCGGCGAAATGGAAGTCTGGGCGCTGGAAGCCTACGGCGCGGCCTACACCCTGCAGGAAATGCTGACGGTGAAGTCCGACGACGTGCAGGGCCGCAACCAGATGTACAAGAACATCGTCGACGGCGAGCACGAGATGGTCGCCGGCATGCCGGAATCCTTCAACGTGCTGGTGAAGGAAATCCGCTCGCTGGCCATCAACATGGAACTGGAAGACTGATCGCGCAGGCGCGGGTGCCCAACGGCATCCGCGCCGCCGCAGCGCTCTGACAGCCCATCGACACGTATTCCTCCTTTCGGAGAAACACCATGAAAGACCTGCTCAACCTCTTCAACCAGCAGCGCCAGACGCTGGACTTCGACGCGATCAAGATTGCGTTGGCCTCGCCGGACCTGATCCGTTCGTGGTCCTTCGGCGAAGTGAAGAAGCCGGAAACGATCAACTACCGGACCTTCAAGCCCGAGCGCGACGGCCTGTTCTGCGCCGCGATCTTCGGTCCGATCAAGGACTACGAGTGCCTGTGCGGCAAGTACAAGCGCATGAAGCACCGTGGCGTGGTCTGCGAGAAGTGCGGCACCGAAGTGACCCTGGCCAAGGTGCGCCGCGAGCGCATGGGCCATATCGACCTGGCCTCGCCGGTCGCGCACATCTGGTTCCTGAAGTCGCTGCCCTCGCGCATCGGCCTGATGCTGGACATGACCCTGCGCGACATCGAGCGCGTGCTGTACTTCGAAGCCTACGTGGTGACCGAGCCGGGCCTGACCGCCCTGGAGCGCCGCCAGCTGCTGACCGAAGAGCAGTTCCTGACCGCGCGCCAGGAGCACGGCGACGACTTCGATGCCGCGATGGGCGCCGAGGCGGTGTACGAGCTGCTGCGCACGATCGACCTGCAGTCGGAAATGACCCGCCTGCGCGAGGAAATCGCCAGCACCGGTTCGGAAACCAAGCTCAAGCGCCTGACCAAGCGCATCAAGCTGGTCGAAGCCTTCCTCGAGTCGGGCAACCGTCCGGAGTGGATGGTGATGACCGTGCTGCCGGTGCTGCCGCCGGACCTGCGTCCGCTGGTGCCGCTGGACGGCGGCCGCTTCGCGACCTCCGATCTGAACGACCTGTACCGCCGCGTCATCAACCGCAACAACCGCCTGCGCCGCCTGCTCGAACTCAATGCGCCGGACATCATCGTGCGCAACGAAAAGCGCATGCTGCAGGAATCGGTGGATGCGCTGCTGGACAACGGCCGCCGCGGCCGCGCCATCACCGGCACCAACAAGCGCCCGCTGAAGTCGCTGGCCGACATGATCAAGGGCAAGCAGGGCCGGTTCCGCCAGAACCTGCTCGGCAAGCGCGTGGACTACTCCGGCCGTTCGGTCATCGTGGTCGGCCCGACCCTGCGTCTGCACGAGTGCGGCCTGCCGAAGAAGATGGCGCTGGAGCTGTTCAAGCCGTTCGTGTTCGCCAAGCTGCAGCGTCGCGGCCTGGCCACCACCATCAAGGCTGCCAAGAAGCTGGTCGAGCGCGAAGAAGCCGAAGTCTGGGACATCCTGGAAGAGGTCATCCGCGAGCATCCGGTGCTGCTGAACCGTGCGCCGACCCTGCACCGTCTGGGCATCCAGGCGTTCGAGCCGGTGCTGATCGAAGGCAAGGCGATCCAGCTGCATCCGCTGGTGTGTACCGCGTTCAACGCCGACTTCGACGGCGACCAGATGGCCGTGCACGTGCCGCTGTCGCTGGAAGCGCAGCTGGAAGCGCGCGCGCTGATGATGTCCACCAACAACATCCTGTCGCCGGCCAACGGCGAGCCGATCATCGTGCCGTCGCAGGACGTGGTGCTGGGCCTGTACTACATGAGCCGCGCCCTGGAGAACAAGAAGGGCGAGGGCATGGTGTTCGCCAACATCGCCGAAGTGAAGCGCGCCTACGACAACCGTGCGGTCGAGCTGCACGCCAAGGTCAAGGTCCGCATCACCGAGACGGTGATCGACGAGGACGGCAGCCGCAGCAAGAAGACCTCGATCGTGGACACCACGATCGGGCGTGCGCTGCTGGCCGAAATCCTGCCGGAAGGCCTGCCGTTCGCGCTGGCCAACACCGAGCTGACCAAGAAGAACATCAGCCGCCTGATCAACTCCAGCTACCGCCAGCTGGGTCTGAAGGACAGCGTCGTGTTCGCCGACAAGCTGATGTATACCGGCTTCGCCTACGCGACCCGCGCCGGCGTGTCGATCGGCATCGACGACATGCTGATCCCGGACGAGAAGAAGGGCATCCTGACCGAGGCCGAGGCCGAAGTGCTGGAAATCCAGGAGCAGTACCAGTCCGGCCTGGTCACCGCCGGCGAGCGCTACAACAAGGTCGTGGACATCTGGTCGCGCACCAACGAGCGCGTCGCCAAGGCGATGATGGACACCATCGGCACCGAGAAGGTCACCAATGCCAAGGGCGAGATCATCGACCAGAAGTCGATGAACTCGCTGTACATCATGGCCGACTCCGGCGCGCGTGGTAGCCAGGCGCAGATCCGTCAGCTGGCCGGCATGCGCGGCCTGATGGCGCGTCCGGACGGCTCGATCATCGAGACCCCGATCAAGGCCAACTTCCGCGAAGGCCTGAACGTGCAGGAGTACTTCAACTCCACCCACGGCGCGCGCAAGGGTCTGGCCGATACCGCGCTGAAGACCGCCAACTCCGGCTACCTGACCCGCCGCCTGGTCGACGTGGCGCAGGACGTGGTCATCACCGAGCCCGATTGCGGCACCACCGAAGGCCTGACCATGACCCCGATCGTGGAAGGCGGCGACGTGGTCGAGCCGTTGCGCGACCGCGTGCTCGGCCGCGTGGTGGCCGAGGACGTGTTCCTGCCGGGCAACGACGAGGATCCGATCGTCACCCGCAACACGCTGCTCGACGAGCAGTGGGTGGCCAAGCTGGAAGAGGCCGGCGTGCAGACGCTGAAGGTGCGCTCCACGATCACCTGCGCCTCCTCGTTCGGCGTGTGCGCCCGCTGCTACGGCCGGGACCTGGCGCGCGGCCACCTGGTCAACATCGGCGAAGCGGTCGGCGTCATCGCCGCGCAGTCGATCGGCGAGCCGGGTACCCAGCTGACCATGCGGACCTTCCACATCGGCGGCGCGGCGTCGCGTGCGGCGGCGGTGGACAACATCACGGTCAAGACCACCGGTTCGATCAAGTTCAACAACCTCAAGTCGGTCGAGCACGCCAACGGTTCGCTGGTGGCGGTGTCGCGTTCGGGCGAACTGTCGGTGCTCGACGGCCATGGCCGCGAGCGCGAGCGCTACAAGCTGGCCTACGGCGCCACGATCACCGCGAAGGACGGCGACGCGGTCAAGGCCGGCCAGTCGGTCGCCAACTGGGATCCGCATAACCACCCGATCGTGTCGGAAGTGGCCGGTTTCATCCGCTTCATCGACTTCATCGACGGCGTCACCGTCATCGAGAAGACCGACGAGCTGACCGGCCTGGCCTCGCGCGAGATCACCGATCCCAAGCGCCGCGGCACCCAGGCCAAGGAGCTGCGCCCGATCGTGCGCATCGTCGACGGCAAGGGCAACGACCTGACCATCCCGGGCACCGATCTGCCGGCGCAGTACCTGCTGCCGCCGCGCTCGATCGTCAACCTGCAGGACGGTGCGGCGGTGGGCGTGGGCGATGTGGTCGCCAAGATCCCGCAGGAAGCGTCCAAGACTCGCGACATCACCGGCGGTCTGCCGCGCGTGGCCGACCTGTTCGAAGCGCGCAAGCCGAAGGATCCGGCGATCCTGGCCGAGCGTTCGGGCATCATCAGCTTCGGCAAGGACACCAAGGGCAAGCAGCGCCTGATCATCAAGGACACCGATGGTTCGGAACACGAAGAGCTGATCCCCAAGTATCGCCAGATCATCGTGTTCGAAGGCGAGCACGTGGCCAAGGGCGAGACCGTGGTCGACGGCGAGCCGAGCCCGCAGGACATCCTGCGCCTGCTCGGCGTGGAGCCGCTGGCCGCCTACCTGGTCAAGGAAATCCAGGACGTGTACCGCCTGCAGGGCGTGAAGATCAACGACAAGCACATCGAGGTCATCACCCGGCAGATGCTGCGCAAGGTCGAGATCACCGACCAGGGCAACAGCAAGTTCCTCAACGGCGAGCAGGCCGAGCGCCAGCGCGTCATCGAGGAAAACGCCCGCCTGGGCAACCGCAACGAGCTGCCGGCCAAGTACGACCCGGTGCTGCTGGGCATCACCAAGGCCTCGCTGGCCACCGAGTCGTTCATCTCCGCGGCCTCGTTCCAGGAGACCACCCGCGTCCTCACCGAGGCGGCGGTCCGCGGCACCAGCGATACGCTGCGCGGCCTGAAGGAAAACGTGATCGTCGGCCGCCTGATCCCGGCCGGCACCGGCCTGGCCTACCACAGCCTGCGCCGGCGCAACTCCAGCGGCCTGACCGAGTCGGAGATGCAGACCCTGTCCGGCGGCAACGCCGAGCCGGCGGTCGAAACGCCCGCACCGGCGGCTGCCAGCAGCGAAGAGTGAGCCTGATCGGCCCGTGCGCGGGGCCGGTCGTTGCAAGCGAAAGGGGGCGCAACGGATGCGCCCCGTGTTCCGGCCCGGGATGGGCAGCAAGTTAAGTTTTCGTTGAGTTGACGGGGCTTTGACTTGGCCGCTATACTTTCCTGTCTCGGCAGGCCGTCCTTCGGCCTGCCTTCGTTTTCACGCATCCAGGCCGCACGGCCTCAATCAGAAGAATCCACTGATGGCGACGATCAACCAGCTGGTCCGCAAGCCGCGGCAGGCGACCACCTACAAGAGCGCCTCTCCGGCGCTGGACAAGTGCCCGCAGCGCCGTGGCGTCTGCACGCGCGTGTACACCACCACCCCGAAGAAGCCGAACTCGGCCCTGCGTAAGGTCGCCAAGGTGCGCCTGACGAACCAGGAAGAGGTCATCAGCTACATCGGCGGCGAAGGCCACAACCTGCAGGAGCACTCCGTGGTCCTGATCCGCGGCGGTCGCGTCAAGGATCTGCCGGGCGTGCGCTACCACACCGTGCGCGGTTCGCTCGATGCCGCCGGCGTCGCCAAGCGTCGCCAGGGTCGTTCCAAGTACGGCGCCAAGCGTCCGAAGAGCTAAGGGAAAGCACAATGTCTCGTAAAGGTTCTACTCCGCAGCGTATCGTCCTGCGGGATCCCAAGCACGCCAGCGAAACCATCGCCCGTTTCATCAACATGGTGATGCTGAGCGGCAAGAAGTCGGTCGCCGAAAAGATCGTCTATGGCGCAATGGACGTCATCGGCGAGAAAAATCCGAATGCGGTCGAGCTGGTGCAGAAGGCGCTGGACAACGTCGCTCCGGCGGTCGAAGTCAAGTCGCGCCGCGTCGGCGGTGCCACCTACCAGGTGCCGGTCGAGGTGCGTTCCTCCCGTCGCATGGCGCTGGCCATGCGCTGGCTGATCGACTCGGCGCGCAAGCGTGGCGAGAACTCGATGCCGCGCAAGCTCGCGGCCGAACTGGTCGACGCCTCGGAAAACCGTGGTGGCGCCATCAAGAAGCGCGAAGAAACCCACCGCATGGCGGAAGCGAACAAGGCGTTCGCGCACTACCGCTGGTGACCTTCCGGGCCTTGGAAACCAGGCCCGTCAGCACGATCTCTACGTGCTGCTAGCTGCGCCGCCGAGCGCCGCACAAATCCGAAGGCCGCCGCAAGGCGGCGTTCGGCCATCCGCAATCCAAGAATTCTGAGAGGCTCCCTGTGGCCCGCAACACTCCCATCGAGCGTTACCGCAACTTCGGCATCATGGCCCACATCGATGCCGGCAAGACCACCACCTCCGAACGCATCCTGTTCTACACCGGCGTCAGCCACAAGATCGGCGAGGTGCATGACGGTGCCGCGACGATGGACTGGATGGAGCAGGAGCAGGAGCGTGGCATCACCATCACCTCCGCCGCGACCACCGCGTTCTGGAGCGGCATGGACAAGTCGCTGCCGCAGCACCGCTTCAACATCATCGACACCCCCGGGCACGTCGACTTCACCATCGAAGTCGAGCGTTCGCTGCGCGTGCTCGACGGCGCGGTGTTCGTGCTGTGCGCGGTCGGCGGCGTGCAGCCGCAGTCCGAGACGGTGTGGCGCCAGGCCAACAAGTACGCGGTGCCGCGTCTTGCCTTCGTCAACAAGATGGACCGCACCGGCGCCAACTTCGACAAGGTGGTCGAGCAGCTGAAGTCGCGCCTGGGCGCCTACCCGGTGCCGATGCAGGTGCCGATCGGCGCCGAAGACGGCTTCGAGGGCGTGGTCGACCTGATCAAGATGAAGGCGGTCCATTGGGATACCGCCTCGCAGGGCACCGTGTTCGAGTACCGCGAGATCCCCGCGCACCTGGCCGACAAGGCCGTCGAGGCGCGTGCGTTCATGGTCGAGGCCGCGGCCGAAGCCAACGAAGAGCTGATGGACAAGTACCTCAACGAGGGCGACCTGTCCGAAGCGGAGATCGTCGGTGGTCTGCGCGAGCGCACCCTGAAGGTGGAAGTGGTGCCGGTGTACTGCGGCACCGCGTTCAAGAACAAGGGCGTGCAGGCGATGCTCGACGGCGTGATCCAGCTGCTGCCGTCGCCCAATGACCGTCCGCCGGTCAAGGGCATCGACGAGGACGACAAGGAAGACAGCCGTCCGGCCACCGACACCGCGCCGTTCTCGGCGCTGGCGTTCAAGATCATGACCGACCCGTTCGTGGGTTCGCTGACCTTCTTCCGCGTCTACTCTGGCACGTTGAACTCCGGCGACCAGGTGTACAACCCGGTCAAGTCGCGCAAGGAGCGGGTGGGCCGCATCCTGCAGATGCACTCCAACAATCGCGAAGAGATCAAGGAAGTGCGCGCGGGCGACATCGCCGCGGCGGTGGGCCTGAAGGACGTCACCACCGGCGATACGCTGTGCGCGCAGGACCACATCATCATCCTGGAGCGCATGGTGTTCCCGGAGCCGGTGATCTCGATGGCGGTGGAGCCGAAGACCAAGTCGGACCAGGAAAAGATGGGCGTCGCGCTGAGCCGCCTGGCCCAGGAAGATCCCTCGTTCCGCGTCAACACCGACGAAGAATCCGGCCAGACCATCATCCGCGGCATGGGCGAGTTGCACCTGGAAATCATGGTCGACCGCATGAAGCGCGAGTTCAACGTCGAAGCCAATGTCGGCAAGCCGCAGGTGGCCTACCGCGAGACCATCCGCAAGGCGGTCAAGCAGGAAGGCAAGTTCGTGCGCCAGTCCGGCGGCAAGGGCCAGTACGGCCATGTCGTGCTCGAGATCGAGCCGCAGGAGCGTGGCCTGGGCTACACCTTCGAGAACGCGATCGTCGGCGGCGTGGTGCCGAAGGAATACATCCCGGCGGTGGACAAGGGCATCCAGGAAGCGGTGGCCAACGGCGTGATGGCCGGCTACCCGATCGTGGACATCAAGGTGCGCCTGATCGACGGTTCGTACCACGACGTCGACTCCTCGGAAATGGCGTTCAAGATCGCCGGCTCGATGGGCTTCAAGGAAGGCTTCAACAAGGCCAGCCCGGTGCTGCTGGAGCCGATCATGAAGGTCGAAGTGGTGACCCCGGAAGATTATCTGGGCGACGTGATGGGCGACGTCAGCCGCCGTCGCGGCATCCTGCAGGGCCAGGACGACAGTCCGTCCGGCAAGGTGATCAACGCGATGGTGCCGCTGGGCGAGATGTTCGGCTACGCCACCACGCTGCGCTCGATGTCGCAGGGGCGCGCCACGTTCTCGATGGAGTTCGACCATTACGCTGAAGCGCCGACCAACATCGCCGAGTCGGTCATCAAGAAGAGCTGAGATCAGAGCGGCGGGATTCGGGACGCGGGCATCGCCAGTCCCGCAGCCCGGTCCCTTGTCCCCCATTACGAATTAGAAGGTAAAAAACATCATGGCAAAAGGTAAGTTCGAGCGCACCAAGCCGCACGTCAACGTCGGCACCATCGGTCACGTCGACCACGGCAAGACCACGCTGACCGCGGCGCTGACCAAGATTGGCGCAGAGCGCTTCGGCGGCGAATTCAAGGCCTATGACGCGATCGACGCGGCGCCGGAGGAGAAGGCGCGCGGCATCACGATCTCGACCGCGCACGTGGAATACGAATCGGCGAAGCGTCACTACGCGCACGTGGATTGCCCGGGCCATGCGGACTACGTGAAGAACATGATCACCGGCGCGGCGCAGATGGATGGCGCGATCCTGGTGTGCTCGGCCGCCGACGGCCCGATGCCGCAGACCCGCGAGCACATCCTGCTGTCGCGCCAGGTCGGCGTGCCGCACATCGTGGTGTTCCTGAACAAGGCCGACATGGTCGACGACGCCGAGCTGCTCGAGCTGGTCGAGATGGAAGTGCGCGAGCTGCTGAGCAAGTACGACTTCCCGGGCGACGACACCCCGATCATCCACGGTTCGGCGCGTCTGGCGCTGGAAGGCGACCAGAGCGAGATCGGCGTGCCGTCGATCCTGAAGCTGGTCGAGGCGCTGGATACGTTCATCCCCGAGCCGCAGCGCGACGTCGACAAGCCGTTCCTGATGCCGGTGGAAGACGTGTTCTCGATCTCCGGCCGTGGCACCGTGGTGACCGGCCGTATCGAGCGCGGCGTGATCAAGGTGGGCGACGAAATCGAAATCGTCGGCATCCGCGCCACGCAGAAGACCACGGTCACCGGCGTGGAAATGTTCCGCAAGCTGCTGGACCAGGGCCAGGCGGGCGACAACGCCGGTCTGCTGCTGCGCGGCACCAAGCGCGACGACGTGGAGCGCGGCCAGGTGCTGTGCAAGCCGGGTTCGATCAAGCCGCACACCGAGTTCGAAGCCGAGGTGTACGTGTTGTCGAAGGACGAGGGCGGCCGTCACACCCCGTTCTTCAAGGGCTACCGTCCGCAGTTCTACTTCCGCACCACCGACATCACTGGCGCGTGCGAGCTGCCGGAAGGGGTGGAGATGGTGATGCCGGGCGACAACGTGAAGATGGTGGTCACGCTGATCAACCCGGTGGCGATGGACGAAGGCCTGCGTTTCGCGATCCGCGAGGGTGGCCGCACCGTCGGCGCCGGCGTGGTGGCCAAGATCATCAAGTAATGCCCGCATGTGTCGGCGGCCCTCCGGGGCCGTCCGGCCGGTGGCGACCGCGGCTTCGGCTGGCGGTTCAGCGAAGGGTCGGCGCAAGCCGGCCCTTCGTCGTTTCGGGGACGGGTCGTTTGAGGGGAGGGTGGACAACGCAAAATTCTTGCCGCGGCATGTTGCGGGCAGGTGAAACAGCCGCTATAATGCGCGGCTCGGCGTTCCTGGGTAGGGCGCCGGATACACCGCGAAAAGAGAGGCAGGACGCCCCTCGTGTTCGCCAGACCGGGAAGGTCGCGCTGCATGGAGCATTCGACGGCCTCGCGCTGTTGACGTTAGCTTTATCTGCGCATTATACTTTTCCGTCTGGGCAGGCCGGGTGACTGGTCTGCCTCAGTTTTTGGGCGGAGGAATGGCCCTCGCCAGCTGGATGCTCGGCGGTATTCGACATCAGGAAATAATCGGGGCAGGTATCCCAGAGGCCTTGCCCGTCGCTCTTTTAACGAAGGAACCCACCGCCATGGCGGAGCAAAAGACCGGTCAGAAAGCGGATCAGAAGATCCGGATTCGGCTGAAGGCGTTCGATCATCGTCTGATCGACCGTTCGGCCAGCGAGATCGTTGAGACGGCCAAGCGGACCGGCGCGCAAGTGCGCGGCCCGATCCCGCTGCCGACCAAGATCGAACGCTACACCATTCTCGTTTCTCCGCACGTCGACAAGGACGCGCGCGACCAGTACGAGACCCGCACGCACAAGCGCGTGCTCGACATCATCGGCCCTAACGACAAGACCGTGGACGCGCTGATGAAGCTCGAGCTCGCGGCGGGCGTCGATGTCCAGATCAAGTTGACCTGAGGACTACGACCATGACGAAGAAGTATTCGTTGGGCTTCGTGGGCCGCAAGGCCGGCATGAGCCGCGTCTTCACCGAAGACGGCCGCTCCATTCCGGTGACCCTGATCGAAGCGACCCCGAACCGCATCACCCAGCTCAAGACCGTCGAGAGCGACGGCTACAGCGCCGTGCAGATCACCGTGGGCGCCCGTCGTGCCGCGCTGGTCAACAAGCCCGCCTCCGGCCACTACGCCAAGGCCAAGGTCGAGGCCGGCCGCGGCCTGTGGGAGTTCCGCGTCGAAGACGCGCAGCTGGGCGATTACGCCATCGGCGGCGAGATCAAGGCGGACATCTTCGAGGTCGGCCAGAAGGTCGACGTCCAGGGCGTCACCAAGGGCAAGGGTTTCCAGGGCACCATCAAGCGGTACAACTTCCGCATGGGCGATGCCACCCACGGTAACTCGTTGTCGCATCGCGCGCCGGGTTCGCTGGGTCAGCGCCAGACCCCGGGTCGCGTTTTCCCGGGCAAGAAGATGTCCGGCCACATGGGCGCGGTGCAGCAGAGCACGCAGAATCTGGAAGTGGTCAAGGTCGACGTCGAGCGTGGCCTCATCGCCATTCGCGGCGCGGTGCCTGGCGCTGCCGGTGGCGATGTGATCGTGCGTCCGGCTAGCAAGGCATAAGGAGAGATGACGATGGAACTCGTTATCACGGGTAGCAACAACAAGGTCGCGGTCTCCGACGCCGTGTTCGGTCGCGATTTCAGCGAGGATCTGGTCCACCAGGTCGTCGTCGCCTATCGCAACGCCGGCCGCGCCGGCACCAAGGCGCAGAAGACGCGTTCGGAAGTCAACGGCACCACCAAGAAGTCGAAGAAGCAGAAGGGCGGTGGCGCTCGCCACGGCGCGCTGACCGCTCCGATCTTCGTCGGCGGCGGCGTGACCTTCGCGGCCAAGCCGCGCAGCTTCGAACAGAAGGTGAACCGCAAGATGTATCGCGCCGCGATCTGCGCGATTCTTTCGGAGCTCAACCGCCAGGGTCGCCTGATGGTCGTCGAGGCGTTCGACGTCGAGGCCAGCAAGACCAAGGATCTGATCGAGAAGCTGAAGGGTCTGGACGTGGGCAAGCGTCCGCTGATCGTGACCGAAGAGGCGTCCGAGCATCTGTACCTGTCCGCCCGCAACCTTCCCTACGTGGAAGTGCGCGACGTGCAGGGCCTGGATCCGGTGTCGCTGGTCGGGGCCGATACGGTCGTGATCACCGCCGATGCGGTCAAGAAGGTCGAGGAGTGGCTGGCATGAGCAGCAACGAAAAAATCTTCAGCGTGCTGCGTGCCCCGCGTGTCTCCGAAAAGACCGCGCGTCTGCAGGAACTCTCCAATCAGTACGTCTTCGAGATCTCGAGCGAAGCCACCAAGGCCGATGTCAAGGCCGCGGTCGAGCAGCTGTTCGACGTCAAGGTCGAGTCGGTCAACGTGTTGAACGTCAAGGGCAAGAACAAGTCCTTCCGTTCGCGCAGCGGTCGTCGCGGCGATTGGCGCAAGGCGTACGTGCGTCTGGCCGCAGGCCAGTCCATCGACGTAACGGCCAAGGCCTGAGGTCCATCCCATGCCATTGATGAAATTCAAACCCACTTCTCCCGGCCGTCGTTCGGCCGTGCGCGTGGTCACGCCCGATCTGCACAAGGGCGCGCCGCATGCCGCACTGCTGGAGCCGCAGAGCAAGTCCGGTGGTCGTAACCACCACGGCCGCATCACCACCCGTCACGTCGGCGGTGGCCACAAGCAGCATTACCGCCTGATCGACTTCAAGCGCAACAAGGAAGGCATTCCGGCGCGCGTGGAGCGGATCGAATACGATCCGAACCGCACCGCCCATATCGCCCTGCTGTGCTATGCCGACGGCGAGCGCCGCTACATCATCGCGCCGAAGGGTCTGAAGGCCGGCGACCAGGTGATCGCGGGTTCGGACGCGCCGATCAAGACCGGCAACACGCTGCCGCTGCGCAACATCCCGGTCGGTACGACGGTGCACGGCATCGAGCTGAAGCCCGGCAAGGGCGCGCAGATCGCGCGCGCTGCCGGCGCCGCGGTGCAGCTGGTCGCGCGTGAGGGCATCTACGCCACCCTGCGTCTTCGCTCCGGCGAAATGCGCAAGGTGCCGGTCGAGTGCCGCGCCACCATCGGCGAAGTCGGCAACGACGAGCACAACCTCGAGAAGCTCGGCAAGGCGGGCGCCAAGCGCTGGCGCGGCGTGCGTCCGACCGTTCGCGGTGCGGCCATGAACCCCGTCGATCACCCGCACGGTGGTGGTGAGGCGAAGGCCGGTCAGGGTAATCCGCATCCGGTCACCCCGTGGGGTGTGCCGACCAAGGGTTACAAGACGCGCCATAACAAGCGCACCGAACAATTCATCGTCCGCGATCGTAGGGGCTAATCGACCATGGCACGTTCACTCAAGAAAGGCCCGTTCGTCGATCACCACCTCGTCAAGAAGGTGGAGGCCGCGGCCGGCAGCAAGCGTCCGATCAAGACCTGGTCGCGTCGCTCGATGATCCTGCCGGAGATGGTGGGTTTCACCATCGCCGTGCACAACGGCAAGAACCACGTTCCGGTGCTGGTCAACGAGAACATGGTCGGCCACAAGCTCGGCGAATTTGCCGTCACCCGGACCTTCAAGGGTCACGGTGGCGACAAGAAGTCGAGCCGGTAAGGAGAGATGACGATGGAAGCGAAAGCAATCCTGCGCACTGCGCGCATCTCCCCGCAGAAGGCCCGCCTGGTCGCCGACCAGGTGCGCGGTCTTTCCGCCGAGCGGGCGGTCAACCTGCTGAAGTTCTCGGATAAGAAGGCTGCCCACCTGATCAAGAAGGTGGTGGAGTCGGCGATCGCCAATGCCGAGAACAACCAGGGCGCGGATGTCGACGAGCTGAAGGTCAAGACCATCATGGTTGATGAAGGTCCGACCCTGAAGCGTTTCATGGCGCGGGCGAAAGGCCGCGGTACCCGCATCCTCAAGCGCACCAGCCACATCACTGTGGTTGTGGGCGCCGCCAAGTAAGCGGAAAGGAAAAGACGATGGGTCATAAAGTTCATCCGATTGGAATCCGCCTGGGTGTCTCCAAGGACTGGAATTCCAAGTGGTACGCCGGCAAGGCCGAGTTCGCCGGTTATCTGGCAGCCGACCTCAAGGTCCGCGAAATGCTGCGCAAGAAGTTGGCGCAGGCGGGCATCAGCAAGATCCTGATCGAGCGTCCGGCCAAGACCGCGCGCGTGACGATCCACACCGCCCGCCCGGGCGTGGTGATCGGCAAGCGCGGTGAGGACATCGAGAAGCTGCGCAAGGAAGTGAGCGAGATGATGGGCGTCCCCGCCCACATCAACGTCACCGAAGTGCGCAAGCCGGAGCTGGATGCGCAGCTGGTCGCCGAGTCGATCGCGCAGCAGCTGGAGCGTCGCATCATGTTCCGCCGCGCGATGAAGCGCTCGGTCGGCAACGCGATGCGCCTGGGTGCCCTGGGCATCAAGGTCAACGTCGCCGGTCGCTTGAACGGTGCGGAAATCGCCCGTTCCGAGTGGTACCGCGAGGGCCGCGTGCCGCTGCATACGCTGCGTGCCGACATCGACTATGGCTTCGCCGAAGCCAAGACGACCTACGGCATCATCGGCATCAAGGTGTGGATCTACAAGGGCGAGATCTTCGATTTCTCCCAGGTTGGCCAGGAAAAGCAGGACGATTCCCCGCGCAACGATCGTAACGATCGCGGCGACCGCGGTGACCGTCCGTCGCGTCCGGCTCGTGAAGCGAGGTAACGGCAATGTTGCAACCCAAGCGAACCAAATACCGCAAGATGCACAAGGGCCGTAACGACGGCCTGGCATGGAGTGGCAACGCCGTCAGCTTCGGCGAGTACGGGCTGAAGGCCACCGCGCACGGTCAGCTGACCGCGCGCCAGATCGAAGCGGCGCGCCGTTCGATCAGCCGCTACGTCAAGCGCGGCGGCAAGATGTGGATCCGCGTGTTCCCGGACAAGCCGATCACCAAGAAGCCGATCGAAGTGCGAATGGGCTCCGGCAAGGGCAACGTCGAGTACTGGGTCGCCCAGATCCAGCCCGGCCGCATGATCTATGAAATCGAAGGCGTCGGCGAAGATGTCGCGCGCGAGGCGTTCCGCCTGGCCGCTGCCAAGCTTTCGGTGACCACCACCTTCGTGACCCGGACGGTACGCTGATGGACATCAAACAACTCCGCGAGAAGTCGGCTGACGATTTGAAGGCCCATCTGACCGATCTGCGCAAGGAGCAGTTCGCCCTGCGCATGCAGCAGGTCACCGGGCAGCTGCCGAAGACCCACGAAACCCGCCGGGTGCGCCGCGAGATTGCTCGCGTGAAGTACCTGATCGGCAGCACGAAGTAAGGATGGCCGCCATGAGCGACACTAACGAAAGCAAGACGCTGCGCACGGTCGAAGGCCGCGTCGTCAGCAACAAGATGGACAAGACCGTCACCGTGCTGGTGGAGCGTCAGGTCAAGCATGCGTTGTACGGCAAGTACATCAAGCGCTCGACCAAGCTCCACGCCCACGACGCCGACAACGCCTGCAACGAAGGCGATGTGGTGCGCGTGACCGAGATTGCGCCGCTGTCCAAGACCAAGAACTGGCGGGTGGTGGAAATCGTCACCCGTTCGGCCGAATAAGGGAGATCTGAATCATGATCCAGATGCAGAGCTACCTCGACGTCGCCGACAACTCCGGTGCCAAGGAAGTGATGTGCATCAAGGTGCTAGGCGGCTCCAAGCGCCGCTACGCGCACATTGGCGACATCATCAAGGTCACCGTCAAGGACGCGATCCCGCGCGGCAAGGTCAAGAAGGGCGAAGTCTACGATGCCGTCGTGGTGCGTACCCGCAAGGGTGTGCGTCGTCCCGACGGTTCGCTGATCCGCTTCGACGGCAACGCTGCGGTGTTGCTCAACAACAAGCAGGAGCCGATCGGCACGCGCATCTTCGGGCCTGTTACCCGCGAGCTGCGTTCCGAGAAGTTCATGAAGATCGTCTCGCTCGCTCCTGAAGTGCTGTGAGCGGAGGACATACACATGGCTAACCGTATCAAGAAGGGCGACCAGGTCGTCGTCACTACCGGCAAGGACAAGGGCAAGCAGGGCGAAATCGTCCGCGTCGACGGCGATCGGGTGATCGTCTCCAACGCGAACATCGTCAAGCGCCACACCAAGCCGAACCCGCAGGCAGGCGTTGCCGGCGGCGTGGTCGAGCGTGAAGCGTCGATCCATATCTCCAACGTGGCGATCGTCAACCCGGCAACGGGCAAGGGCGAGCGCGTTGGCTTCAAGGTGCTGGAGGATGGACGCAAACTGCGTGTGTTCCGCTCCAGCGGTGAGGCGCTCGACGCCTGAGGAATGACACAATGAATTCCCGTCTCGAAAAGATCTACAAGGAAGAAGTGGTACCGGCTTTGATGAAGAAGTTCGGTTACACCAATCCGATGCAAGTGCCGAAGCTGGTCAAGGTCACCCTGAACATGGGCGTGGGCGAGGCGGCGACGAACAAGAAGATCCTGGAAAACGCCGTGGCCGACATGGGCAAGGTCTCCGGCCAGAAGCCGGTCGTCACCAAGTCGCGTATCTCGGTGGCCTCGTTCAAGATCCGCGATGGCTGGCCGATCGGCTGCAAGACCACGTTGCGTCGCGCCAAGATGTACGAGTTCCTGGACCGCCTGATCAACATCTCGCTGCCGCGCGTGCGCGACTTCCGTGGTGTGTCCGGTCGTTCGTTCGACGGTCGCGGCAACTTCAACATGGGCGTGAAGGAGCAGATCATCTTCCCGGAAATCGACTTCGACGCCGTCGATGCGATCCGCGGCATGGACATCGCCATCACCACCACCGCCAAGACCGACGCCGAAGCCAAGGCGCTGCTCGAAGCGTTCAAGTTCCCGTTCCGTAATTAAGGGTTAGACAATGGCAAAGACCTCCATGGTCAACCGCGATATCAAGCGGAAGAAGCTGGCGAAGAAGTTCGCCGACAAGCGCGACGCGCTGAAGAAGATCATCGCCGCCGACAGCTCGTCCTACGACGAGAAAGCCGACGCGGTGGTCAAGCTGCAGAAGCTGCCGCGCGATTCCTCGCCGAGCCGCCAGCGCACCCGTTGCGAACTGTCCGGCCGTCCGCGCGGCGTCTACCGCAAGTTCGGCCTCGGCCGCAACATGCTGCGCAAGGCGACGATGAACGGCGACGTGCCGGGCCTGCGCAAGGCCAGCTGGTAACACCCGGCGGTCCCGGCTCCGTTCGCGGAGCCGGGGGCAGGGCGGTCGCGCGCCAGCCTGCGGTTCAGTCAACGAGTCCGACGCAAGTCGGACTTTTTGTCGTATAATCCCGCTCCTTGCCTGCACCTGGCAGGGCGGGTTTGTCGCAAACAAAGGCCCTGGCCTGCTCCAGGACGCTGCACGCTGCATATCACCGCTTCATTCCACAGCTTCACATCACAAGATTTTCGCGAAAGCGGATATCGGTGCACTCAAAGGTAGACACCATGAGCATGACTGATCCCATCGCCGACCTGCTGGTCCGCATCAAGAATGCGGCCGCGGTTGGCAAGCCGACGGTGAAAATGCCGTCCTCCAAGATCAAGGTAGCGATCGCAGAAGTGCTGAAGGCCGAAGGCTATATCGGCGACCTGCGCGTCAACCCGATCGAGAACAACAAGTCCGAGCTGGAAATCGTGCTGAAGTACTTCGAGGGCCGTCCGGTCATCGATACGCTCAAGCGCGTGTCCCGTTCGGGTCTGCGTCAGTACCGCGGTAAGGCCGAACTGCCGAAGGTTCTCGGCGGCCTGGGCGTTGCCATCATTTCCACGTCCAAGGGCATCATGACCGATGCGCAGGCCCGTCAGGCCGGCGTCGGTGGCGAAGTCCTGTGCTTCGTGGCCTAAGGGAAGGAGTACTCAAATGTCCCGCGTAGCCAAGAAGCCGATTTCCCTCCCGAAGGGCGTCGAACTGAATGTCCAGTCCGAGCTGGTGAGCGTCAAGGGCCCGAAGGGCACCCTGTCGCTGATCAAGCCGGCTGGCGTCGAAATCAAGCAGGAAAACGGTGTGGCCACGCTGTCGGCGAACGACCCGTCGCAGATCGCCATCACCGGCACCGTCCGCGCGATCCTGGCGAACATGGTGCAGGGCGTGTCCGAAGGCTTCGAGCGCAAGCTCGAGCTGGTCGGCGTCGGCTACCGTGCCACGATGCAGGGCAAGGACCTGAGCCTGGCGCTCGGCTTCTCGCACCCGGTCGTGTTCAAGGCGCCGGAAGGCATCACCCTGGCCACCCCGACTCAGACCGAGATCGTGGTGCAGGGCGCCGACAAGCAGCGCGTCGGCGAAGTCGCCGCCAAGATCCGCGGTTTCCGTCCGCCGGAGCCCTACAAGGGCAAGGGTGTGAAGTACGCCGGTGAAGCCATCATTCGCAAGGAAGCCAAGAAGGCCTAATGCAGGCGCGTGCGGATCCTTCCGCGGGAGCCCGGCCATCCATGGCCGGACTCTTCAATGCAAAAGCCTGTTCTCCTTCAGCTTCCGTAGGACACATATCATGACCATCAACAAGAACATCGCCCGCCTGCGCCGCGCCAAGTCGACCCGTGCGCACATCCGCGAACTCGGCGTCGCCCGCCTGACGGTGCTGCGCACCGGCCAGCACCTGTACGCGCAGGTCTTCACCGCCGACGGCTCCAAGGTGATCGCTGCGGCGAACACCTTGCAGGCCGACGTCAAGGACGGCCTGAAGAGCGGCAAGAACAGCGAGGCGGCCGTCAAGGTCGGCAAGCTGATCGCCGAGCGCGCCAAGGCCGCGGGCATCGAGAAGGTCGCCTTCGACCGCTCGGGCTACCGCTACCACGGCCGCATCAAGGCGCTGGCCGACGCCGCGCGCGAAGGCGGCCTGCAGTTCTGATCCTTGCGGGTGCGGCGTCCACGCCGCGCCCGACCTGCCGATGCGGGCCGCATCGGACCTTGGCGCGCCTTATGTGCGCGTCCGGTGAACACGGTTCCAGTCAACAACTACAAGCGGCATGCAAGCCGTAAATCTTTCAACTACCAAGGAATACACAATGGCTGAAGAACAGCGTGCACCGCGGGGTCGTGATCGCGACCGCAACCGCGAAGAGAAAGTCGACGACGGCATGATCGAAAAGCTGGTCGCGGTCAACCGCGTCAGCAAGACGGTCAAGGGCGGTCGCCAGTTCACCTTCACCGCGCTGACCGTGGTCGGCGACGGCAACGGCAAGATCGGTTTCGGTTACGGCAAGGCGCGTGAAGTGCCGGTCGCGATCCAGAAGTCGATGGAGTACGCGCGCAAGGGCATGCTCAACATCGACCTGAACAACGGCACCCTGTGGCACCCGGTGAAGTCCGGCCACGGCGCGGCGCGCGTGTTCATGATGCCCGCCTCGGAAGGTACCGGCGTCATCGCCGGCGGCGCGATGCGCGCCGTGCTGGAAGCGGTCGGGGTCAAGAACGTGCTGGCCAAGGCCGTCGGTTCGCGCAACCCGATCAACCTGGTGCGCGCCACCCTGCGCGGGCTGGAAGACATGCAGTCGCCGTCGCGTATCGCGGCCAAGCGCGGCAAGAAGGTGGAGGAACTCAACCATGGTTAATGAGTCCAACAAGACGGTGAAGGTGCGCCTGGTGCGCGGCCTGCGTGGTACCCAGTCGCGTCACCGCCTGTCGGTGCGTGCGCTGGGCCTGAACAAGCTCAACGATGTGCGTGAATTGAAGGACAGCCCGCAGGTACGCGGCCTGATCAACAAGGTTCACTACCTCGTCCAGGTTGAGGAATAAGCGACCATGACTATGCAACTCAATGATCTGAAGCCGGCCCCCGGCGCGCGTACCGAGCGCACCCGCGTCGGTCGCGGCATCGGTTCGGGCCTGGGCAAGACCTGCGGCCGCGGCCACAAGGGTTCGTTCGCGCGCAAGGGCGGCGGCAAGATCAAGGCCGGCTTCGAAGGCGGCCAGACCCCCATGCAGCGTCGTCTGCCGAAGATCGGCTTCCGTTCCAAGATCGCCAAGGACACCGCCGAAGTGCTGTCCTACCAGCTCGACAACCTGCCGGAAGGCGAGATCGATTTCGCCGCGCTGCGCGCTGCGAAGCTGGTTCCGAGCACCGCGAAGAAGGCCAAGGTCGTGCTCAAGGGCGAGCTGAGCAAGAAGTTCGTGCTCAAGGGCATCGCCGCGACCGCCGGTGCCAAGGCGGCAATCGAAGCTGCCGGCGGCAGCGTGCAGGAGTAACACGCAGATGGCGCAGGGTGGCATGGGTAACCTCGGCGGCGGGCTTGGCAAGTTCACGGAACTGCGCCAGCGCCTGTTGTTCGTTCTCGGCGCATTGATCGTCTACCGCATCGGCTGCTACGTGCCGGTGCCGGGCGTCAATCCCGAAGCCATGCTTGCGCTGATGCAGGCGCAGGGCGGCGGCATCGTGGACATGTTCAACATGTTCTCGGGCGGCGCCCTGCACCGTTTCAGCATTTTCGCGCTGAACGTGATGCCGTACATCTCGGCATCGATCGTGATCCAGTTGGCCACGCACATCTTCCCGTCGCTGAAGGCGATGCAGAAGGAAGGCGAATCCGGCCGACGCAAGATCACCCAGTATTCGCGCATCGGCGCGGTGCTGCTGGCGGTGGTGCAAGGCGGCAGTATCGCGCTGGCGCTGCAGAACCAGACCGCACCGGGCGGCGCACCGGTGGTGTACGCGCCGGGCATGGGCTTCGTGCTCACCGCGGTGATCGCGCTGACCGCCGGCACCATCTTCCTGATGTGGGTCGGCGAGCAGGTCACCGAGCGCGGCATCGGCAACGGCGTGTCGCTGATCATCTTCGCCGGCATCGTCGCCGGCCTGCCGGCCGCGTCGATCCAGACCGTGGAAGCCTACCGCGACGGCAACATGAGCTTCATCTCGCTGTTGCTGATCGTGCTGACCATCCTCGCCTTCACCCTGTTCGTGGTGTTCGTCGAGCGCGGGCAACGGCGGATCACGGTGAACTATGCGCGGCGCCAGGGCGGCCGCAACGCGTACATGAACCAGACCTCGTTCCTGCCGCTGAAGCTGAACATGGCCGGCGTGATTCCGCCGATCTTTGCCTCGAGCATCCTCGCCTTCCCGGCGACGCTGTCGATGTGGTCGGGCCAGGCCGCCTCCAACAGCACCTTCGGCAGCTGGCTGCAGCGCATCGCCAATGCGCTGGGCCCGGGCGAGCCGGTGCACATGATCGTGTTCGCCGCGCTGATCATCGGTTTCGCGTTCTTCTATACCGCGCTGGTGTTCAACTCGCAGGAAACCGCGGACAACCTGAAGAAGTCCGGCGCGCTGATCCCGGGTATCCGTCCGGGCAAGGCCACCGCCGACTACGTCGACGGCGTGCTGACCCGGTTGACCGCCGCCGGCTCGCTGTACCTGGTGATCGTGTGCCTGCTGCCGGAAATCATGCGCGCGCAGCTCGGCACCTCGTTCCATTTCGGCGGCACCTCGCTGCTGATCGCGGTCGTGGTGGTGATGGACTTCATCGCGCAGATCCAGGCGCACCTGATGTCGCACCAGTACGAAAGCCTGTTGAAGAAGGCCAACCTCAAGGGTGGCTCGCGCGGCGGCGGTTTCGCCCGCGGTTGATTGCTATAATTTGACTTCCTTCGGTGAAGGCGCCCCCGGTTCCCGGGCGCAGTCTTCCCACTTGAAGGGCGGCCCATGCAGCGGTCTCGTGCGTGGGTGCGACGTGGTGGTCCTGCGCTGGAGTAGCGCGGGCGGCCGAGGTGGATCCTCACCCTGGCCAACGACGTCCGGCGCCGGAGCATGGGCACACTCCCCATGCCGGGCCTGCGGAACCGAAAGGTTCCACGGGCTTCCATGTAACCCGAGACCTTGCTAGACTTACAAGTTCACTTTTTGATCCATCCTGCCGGATGGCGCCATAGTGCGCCGTCGGGCCATCACTCAGTTGGAGAACCGCGTCATGGCGCGTATTGCAGGCGTCAACCTGCCAGCCCAGAAGCACGTCTGGGTCGGGTTGCAAAGCATTTTCGGCATCGGCCGTACCCGTTCGAAGAAAGTCTGCGAAGCCGCAGGCGTGACCTCGAGCACCAAGATCCGTGACCTGTCCGAACCGGAAATCGAGCGCCTGCGCCTCGAAGTCGGCAAGTACATCGTCGAAGGCGACCTGCGTCGCGAAGTGGGCATTGCCATCAAGCGGCTGATGGACCTGGGCTGCTACCGCGGCCTGCGTCATCGTCGTGGCCTGCCGCTGCGTGGTCAGCGCACCCGCACCAACGCCCGCACCCGCAAGGGCCCGCGCAAGGCGATCAGGAAGTAAGGGACAGACATGGCTAAGCCCACAGCAGCAAAGACCAAGAAGAAGATCAAGCGCGTCGTCACCGACGGCGTCGCCCACGTCCACGCTTCGTTCAACAACACCATCGTGACCATCACCGACCGCCAGGGCAATGCATTGTCCTGGGCGACCTCCGGTGGCGCCGGTTTCCGCGGTTCGCGCAAGTCCACGCCGTTCGCGGCGCAGGTTGCCGCCGAGAAGGCCGGGCGCGCCGCGCTCGACTACGGCGTGAAGTCGCTGGAAGTGCGCATCAAGGGCCCGGGTCCGGGTCGCGAGTCCGCCGTCCGTTCGTTGAACAACGTCGGATACAAGATCACCAACATCATCGACGTGACGCCTATCCCGCACAACGGGTGCCGTCCGCCGAAGAAGCGTCGCGTCTAAAGGAGCGATAAGAAATGGCTCGTTATATCGGTCCTACCTGTAAGCTCGCGCGCCGTGAAGGCGCCGATCTTTCCCTCAAGAGCCCGGCGCGTGCGCTGGACTCCAAGTGCAAGCTGGAGCAGAAGCCCGGCCAGCACGGCGCGACCGCCCGCAAGGGCAAGCTGTCCGACTACGCCACCCAGCTGCGCGAAAAGCAGAAGGTCAAGCGTATCTACGGTCTGCTGGAGCGTCAGTTCCGCAACTACTACAAGAAGGCCTCGACCAAGAAGGGCAACACCGGCGAGAACCTGCTGCAGCTGCTGGAAACCCGCCTGGACAACGTGGTCTACCGCATGGGCTTCGCCGTCACCCGTCCGGCCGCGCGCCAGCTGGTGTCGCACCGTGGCGTGCTGGTCAACGGCAAGTCGGTGAACCTGGCCTCGTACCAGGTCAAGGCCGGCGACGCGATCGCCCTGTCGGAAAAGGCGCAGAAGCAGCTTCGCGTGCAGGAAGCGCTGACCGTTGCCGAAACGCACGACCTGAACCCGTCCTGGGTCGAGGTCGATTCGAAGAAGTTCAGCGGCATCTTCAAGGCCGTGCCGGATCGTGCGGACCTGCCTGCCGACATCAACGAAGCGCTGATCGTCGAGTTGTATTCGAAGTAATCACATTGGAGAGCCTCCGGTAACGGAGGTTCGTCAGGAGAACCCGCAACATGACGGTTACCGCCAACCAGGTTCTGCGCCCCCGTGGGCCGCAGATCGAACGCCTTACCGACAACCGCGCCAAGGTCGTAATCGAGCCCTTGGAGCGCGGCTATGGGCATACGCTGGGCAATGCCCTGCGCCGCGTGCTGTTGTCCTCGATTCCCGGCTTCGCGATCACCGAAGTCGAGATCGACGGCGTGCTGCACGAGTACACCACGGTCGAAGGGCTGCAGGAGGACGTGCTGGATGTCCTGCTCAACCTCAAGGACGTGGCCATCCGCATGCACACCGGCGACAGCGCCACGCTGTCGCTGTCCAAGCAGGGCCCGGGGACGGTCACTGCCGCCGACATCAAGACCGACCACAACGTCGAGATCCTCAACAACGACCACGTGATCTGCCACCTGACCAAGGATATGGCGATCAACATGCGTCTGAAGATCGAGCGTGGCTTCGGCTACCAGCCGGCCGCCGCGCGTCGCCGCCCGGACGAGGAAACCCGCACCATCGGTCGCCTGATCCTGGATGCGTCGTTCTCGCCGGTGCGTCGCGTCGCCTACGCGGTCGAATCCGCGCGCGTCGAGCAGCGCACCGACCTGGACAAGCTGGTCCTGGACATCGAGACCAACGGCACCATCGATGCCGAGGAAGCCGTGCGCACCGCCGCCGACATCCTCAGCGATCAGCTGTCGGTGTTCGGCGACTTCACCCATCGCGACCGTGGCGCGGCCAAGCCGGCCAGCAACGGCGTGGATCCGGTGCTGCTGCGTCCGATCGACGATCTGGAACTGACCGTGCGTTCGGCCAACTGCCTGAAGGCCGAGAGCATCTACTACATCGGCGATCTGATCCAGAAGACCGAAGTGGAGCTGCTCAAGACCCCGAACCTCGGCAAGAAGTCGCTGACCGAGATCAAGGAAGTGCTGGCCCAGCGCGGCCTGTCGCTCGGCATGAAGCTGGAGAACTGGCCGCCGGCCGGCGTCGCCCAGCACGGCATGCTCGGCTAAGCAGCCGCACCTGGCCGATGCCGCACCGGCATCGGCCATGGACGGACGCATGTCCGGTCATGGATGGCCGGGCAGGGCTCTGCGCAGCCCAGGCAATACCGCCAGGGATGGAAGCAGGGGCGCCTTCGAGGCGCCTCGCGCCGCATCAGTTGCACCACTACGCCGACGGGTCTTCAAGCCCGCGGCGTTGTCCGGTCAGGGACGGCCGGCTCGGACCATCCGCAGTCCATTGTTCAACGCCAGGATGGCGACAGCGATCTCCAGCAGTTTCAACTTTCCATAGGAACCAAGACCATGCGTCACCAGAAATCCGGCCGCAAGTTCAACCGCACCAGCGCCCATCGCCAGGCGATGTTCTCCAACATGGCGGCCTCGCTGTTCAAGCACGAACTGATCAAGACCACCTTGCCGAAGGCCAAGGAACTGCGTCGCGTCGCCGAGCCGCTGATCACCATCGCCAAGGTCGATGGCGTCGCCAATCGCCGTCTGGCCTTCTCGCGCCTGCGCGACAAGGAAGCGGTGGGCAAGCTGTTCGTCGAGCTGGGCCCGCGCTACCAGTCGCGTCCGGGCGGCTACCTGCGCATCCTGAAGTGCGGCTTCCGCGCCGGCGACAACGCGCCGATGGCGTACGTCGAGCTGGTCGATCGCCCGACCGCGATCGCCGAGGAAGTGGCCGAGTAGATCCGGCCCGCACCGCGTCGGCAAGAAGCCCGGCATGTCCGGGCTTTCTTGCGTCTGGGCGGCGGCTCCGCGACGTGCGGGCGGACGCCGCGGCGCGCGCCGCACGTGTCGACGGACGGCACATGGTGGCGAGGCGGGCGATGGCGGATAATGCGCGCATCGTTCATGTGAGCCCGACCCGATGAACCCGTTACGCTGGAGTTTCCGCGCGCAGTTCCTGTTCGGTTTTCTGATCTGCGCCGCGCTGCTGGGCTATGCGATCTACGTGCAGCTGCAGCTGGGCATCGAGCCCTGCCCGCTGTGCGTCTTCCAGCGCATCGCGTTCGCCGCGCTGGGCCTGCTGTTCCTGCTCGGCGCCTTGCACGGCCAGGCGCGCAGCGGCGGGCGCAAGGTCCATGGCGTGCTGGCGTTCCTCGCCGCGGCCATCGGCGCCGGCATCTCCAGCAAGCACGTGTGGGTGCAGCTGTTTCCCGATCCGATGGCCTCCTGCGGGCCGCCGCTGGGCTTCCTGCGCGAGACGCTGGGGCCGTTCGAGGTGCTACGCCGGGTGCTGACCGGGACCGGCGACTGCGGCAACATCGACTGGCGCTTCCTCGGCCTGTCGATGCCGATGTGGTGCCTGATCTGCTTCGTGCTGCTGGCGCTGTTCGCGCTGTATGCCGGCTTCAAGAGCAGGCGGCGGTCGCTGCACTGATAGCGGCCGGAGGCCGCGCTGGTGCCGCGACGCGGTAAAGGCGCGTGTTCGACTGCGGCCCTCTTGGTCGTTGGCAGCGCTGTCTGCCGCCAGCGGAGCTGGGCCGGGACGACGAAACCTGTGGGAGCGACTTCAGTCGCGACAGGCGTTACCGATAAGGCCCGTCGCGACTGAAGTCGCTCCCACAACACCTCGTGGGCTGCGAATTCATGGGGTGTGAATATCCAGCGGATTTCGGCTTGGCAAGCCGTCGCGCCTGGTTTCGGAGCTTGAACTCGCTTTCGCCTGCAAGCGACAGCTGTGCAGTACCTCTCTTCTCCCCGCATCCAGGCCGGCCCGTTCCACGGGCGCGGCCTGCTCCCGCACCTGCCTCAGAAATCCTGCTGCAGGCTCAGGTACACGCCGCGGCGCGGTGCCCATTGCGGCGCGAACACGCCGATGCCGCCGCCGTCGCGCAGCTGGTAGCTGCGATCGAGCACGTTGAGCACCGCCAGTTGCGCGTGCAGCGGATGCGCGCTGAGCGCGAAGTCGTGGCCGGCGCTCAGGTTCAGCTGGAAGTACGACGGCAGCTCGGCGCCGTTGGGCACGGTGTCGGTGTCGGTGCGCAATCCGCTGCCGAACAGGTAGTTGGCGCCGATCCGGCTGGCGTCGTCGATCGCGTAGCTGATGCCGCCGGACGAGGTGAACTTCTGGTCATGGTCGAGGTGGATCCAGTTGTCGTAGGCATAGGCCAGCGCGTCCGGATCGAAGTTGTACAGGCTGGTCATGACCCGCTTGCCCATCGCCTTGCTGTAGGCGACGTTGAAGTAGGCGGTGACCGGTCCGTTGCTGTAGTCGGCGCTGAATTCCGCGCCGCGGATGCGGCCGTAGCGGTAGTTGAAGGTGGAATACACGTAGGCGGCGCCGAACTGGCCTTCGTCCTGCAGGCGGTCGGCCTTGCGGTAGTAGGTGTCCAGGCCCAGGGTCAGGTGCTCGTTGACCACCTGCGAGATGCCCAGGTCGTAGTAGTCGCTGCGCTCGCTCAGCGGCGTGGTCGCGCCGCCGGCGGTGGACTGCTGGTTGGTGGTGCCGTCGTACAGGGCGATGTCGCTGGTGGAGATCAGTTCGCTGGCCGGCGGGGTGAAGTAGCGCGCGTAGCCGGCGTGCACGGTGGTGTCGGCGCTGGCCTGCCAGACCACGCCCAGGCGCGGGCTGAGCTGGCCTTCGGTGGTGCCGAACGCCTTGTAGCGGTCGCCGCGCACGCCGTAGTTCACGGTCCAGTCCTCGCCGATCTTCCACTCGTCCTGCAGATACAGCGCATAGGTGCTGGCGTGGAAACGGCTGGCGTCGGGAATGAAGATCGGCGCATTGCTGGTCTGATTGCCGTCGGCATCGGCCGGGAACACATAGGAATTGTTGCTGGCCACGGCATGTTCGAAGTTGCCGTACACGCCGTAGCGCAGCGTGTGCGCGTCGCCGAGCGGGGTGGAGAAGTCGGCCTGCACGGTGTTGGCGCGGTTGCTGCGGTCCACCTGCGAGGCGACGCCGTTGAAGATCAGATCGCCGGCGACGTCGGGCGAGAACGCGACGCTGCTGTAGCGCTGCCCGGCCGACAGCTGGTAGCTGGTGGCGCCGAGCGAGCCCTGCAGCACTAGCGTGCCGAAGCGGGTGTTCTCGCGCTGGTTCTCGTCGAGCCTGGACGAATCGAAGTCGGTGGTGCCCAGGTAGTCGAACGCGGGCGTTTGCCCGGGATTGTTCGGGATCTGGAAGCGGTTGTTGGCGTAGCCGACCAGCAGGCTGAGCCGGGTGTTCTCGTCGATCAGGTAGCTGAGGTCGGCGAAGCCCTTGCTCTGGTGCGACTTGTCGTGCTCGGGCGTGCGGCTGTCGACCGGATTCTCCAGGCCGTTCTTGTTCTGCGCGTAGTCGCCGCTGACGAACCAGCTCCAGCGGCCGCTGCTGCCCCACCAGGAGGCGTTCGGATTGAGCGTGCCGTAGGAGCCGCCGGTGATGCCGACGCTGCCGCCGTTGCCCAGTTCCACGCCGCTCTTGGTGGTGATGTCCACCACCGCCGCGGTGCGGTCGCCGAACTGCGCCGGCAGCGCGCCGTCGAGCAGCTTGATGCTCTTGATCGTGCGCGGGTCCAGGCTCTGGCCGAAGCCGGAGATGGACTCGGGGATCAGCACGCCGTTGATGCGGTACTGCAGATTGGCGTGGTCGCCGCGCACGTGGATGCCGCTGTAGGAGTCCTGGACCACGCCCGGTGCCTGCAGCAGCACCTGGTTGAGCGGGGTGGAGGCGCCCAGCGGTAGCCGTTCGATGTCCGCGGCGGTGATCGCGTATTGGCTGCTGCCGATATCCGGCGACAGCGCGTTGCGCGCGGCTTCCAGCTTGGCGGTGACGGTGACCGCGTCCAGGTCGGTGGTGCGCTCGGGGTCGGTATCGGCGGCGAGCGCGAGGCCAGGGGCGGCCAGCAGGACAAGGGCGATGGCGGCGGAGAGGGGGCGAGGTGTCATGGCGTGGGCGAGACCTGGAATAAAAAAAAAGGGAGTGGATTTGTTATGTCATAACATTCTACTTTCGCGGCAACATTAGCGTAGGCCGGAAGTCATGCCTGGCATGCGCGCTTTGCCTTCCGTTCATGTCCCGGCGCGCGATGGCCACGGTTTGGCCACCACGCGACACGGCGCTTTGCGTCGCGGCCTGGCTCTGCCAACATCGCAGGCTGCCAAGGAGTCCTTTCATGAACCTGTCCGTCCCCGCCGTCGCGCCCGAATCCGTTCCGCCGTCCTGGGCGCCCGCCAGCTGGCGCGGCAAGCCCGCGCTGCAGATGCCGGTGTATCCGGACGCGCAGGCGCTGGAGACGACGCTGGACGAATTGCGCCAGCTGCCGCCGCTGGTCACCTCGTGGGAGATTTTCGCGCTGAAGAAGCAGCTGGCCGAGGCGCAGGAAGGCAAGCGTTTCCTGCTGCAGGGCGGCGATTGCGCGGAGAATTTCAGCGATTGCGAGTCGGGTACCATCTCCAACCGACTCAAGGTGCTGCTGCAGATGAGCCTGGTGCTGGTGCACGGACTGCGCCTGCCGGTGGTGCGGGTCGGGCGCTACGCCGGCCAATATGCCAAGCCGCGCTCGGCCGACACCGAGACCCGCGACGGCGTGATCCTGCCCAGCTACCGCGGCGACGTGGTCAACGGCCCGGAGTTCACCGTGCAGGCGCGCGCGCCCGATCCGCGGCGCATGATCACCGCGCACTCGCGTTCGGCGATGACGATGAACTTCGTGCGCGCGCTGATCGACGGCGGTTTCGCCGACCTGCACCATCCCGAGTACTGGAACCTGAGCTGGGTCGGCTACTCGCCACTGGCCGAGGACTACCAGAAGATGGTCGCCTCGATCGGCGACGCGGTGCGCTTCATGGAGACCCTGTCCGGGGCGCAGTTGTACAACCTCAACCGGATCGACTTCTACACCTCGCACGAAGCGCTGCTGCTGCCGTACGAGGAAGCGCTGAGCCGCGAGGTGCCGCGGCAGTGGGGCTGGTTCAACCTCAGTACGCACTATCCGTGGATCGGCATGCGCACCGCAGCGCTGGACGGCGCGCACGTGGAGTACTTCCGCGGCATCCGCAATCCGATCGCGGTCAAGGTCGGGCCGTCGGCGCAGCCGGACCAGTTGCTGCGCCTGATCGACGTGCTCAACCCCGAGGACGAACCGGGCCGGCTGACCTTCATCCATCGCATGGGCGCGGCGCAGATCGCGCAGAAACTGCCGCCGCTGCTGGACGCGGTGAAGCGCGACGGCCGCCGCGTGCTGTGGGTGTGCGATGCGATGCACGGCAATACCGAGAGCACCAGCAACGGCTACAAGACACGGCGCTACGACAACGTGCTGGGCGAGGTGGAGCACTCTTTCGACATCCATGCCGCGGCCGGCACGCGCCTGGGCGGCGTGCATCTGGAACTGACCGGCGAAGACGTCACCGAATGCACCGGCGGCGCACGCGAACTGACCGAGTGCGACCTGGAGCGTGCGTACCGTTCCAGCGTGGATCCGCGCCTGAACTACGAGCAGTCGCTGGAGATCGCGCTGGCGATCGTGCGCAAGCAGAACGGGCGCAGCGTGCCGCTGACCACGGACTGAGGCCGCGCAGGCAGCCGGGTGCGATCGCTAGCACGCCGTCGCGGGCATCTTGCAATGACGCCGCGCCGGCGTACCGCGCCGCTCGACATCGCGCTCATGCCTGCTTTGCCACACTGCCGCCACGCCTCCCCCCTTCAAGGAGCGCATCTTGAACCCGGACCTCGACTGGATCCCGTGGCGCGTTTACACGCTGCCGATCGGCGCTGCGGTAGTGCTCGGTTTCCTCGCCTGGTGGCTGCTGCTGCGGATCGCGCAGCGCATGCGCGGGCGCGACTACCGGCGCGCGCGTATCGTCGGCGTGCTCAGCGTGCCGATGGCGTTCCTGCTGCCGATGCTGATGCTCAGCTTCGCGCTGGAATCCACGCCGCTGGACGAGCGCGCGCTGACCGACCTGCAGCATCTGCTGCACATCGGCATGATCGCCTGCGTGACCTGGCTGCTGGTGCGCGGCGCCGCCGCGCTGGAAGCGGCGATCCTGCGCAGCTATCCGATCGAAGTGGCCGACAATCTGACCGCGCGCCGCATCCAGACCCAGACCCGGGTGCTGGCACGCGTGGCGATGGGCACGATCGTCCTGCTCGGCACCTCGGTGGTGCTGCTGACCTTCCCGGCGGTCCGCCAGATCGGCACCACGCTGCTGGCATCGGCCGGCATCATCGGCCTGGTCGCCGGTATCGCCGCCAAGCCGGTGTTCGGCAACCTGATCGCGGGCTTGCAGATCGCCTTGACCCAGCCGATCCGGCTCGACGACGTGGTCATCGTCGAAGGCGAGTGGGGCCGCATCGAGGAGATCGGCAGTTCCTACGTGGTGGTGCGCATCTGGGACGAGCGGCGCATGGTGGTGCCGTTGACCTGGTTCATCGAGAACCCGTTCCAGAACTGGACGCGCAGCAGCGCCGATCTGCTCGGCACCGCGTTCCTGTGGCTGGACTACCGCACGCCGCTGCCGCAGCTGCGTGCCGAGCTGGAGCGGATCTGCAAGAGCGAGCCGCTGTGGGATGGCCGCGTCTGCGTGACCCAGGTGACCGAGACCAGCGAAAGCACGATCCAGGTGCGCCTGCTGGTCAGTGCGCGCAACTCCGGCGATGCGTTCGACCTGCGCTGCATCGTGCGCGAACGGACGATCGATTTTCTGACCCGCGAACATCCGTATGCCTTGCCGCGGATGCGTGCGGAGATTGCGTCGGAAGCATCGCCGCCGTTGCGCCCGGCGCCGGCGGCGTCGCTCGACTCGGCCGCGATGCGTTCGCCCGGCGCCGAGGATGGCGCGCCGGCGGCGACAGCGGCGTCCGATTTGGCCGAGCCGAAGCCCGGCACGGCATAGCCTGGTGCTTTGCTGTGGTGTATGCGCGTCTTCGCAGCCGTCTGTATCGCGCATGCGTTGTTGCGGTGGTGCATGGCCTACGGCATGTTTCTCTCATCCGCTTGCATGCGATGAAACCTTCAGGAGCGGCTTCTTCGCCAACTATTTTGCCAGCGCCAGCGCCAGCGCCACGCAGGCGGCATCCATGACATGACGGTTTCCGGCATCTGCCGGTGAGCCATAGGAGGTTGGCAGTGTCGTGGTGTCGGATAAATCCTTCAGCGCAATTGGAATGCCGTGCAGCAAGTCTTTGCGGGGGGAGTCGGTTCTTTTCGATGCCTTCGAAAGCCCGCGACGCCGCCGCATTTCCAGTCCGGGCCTTCGCTGAAATCCACGTGTAACGCTCACGCTTCTTACCCCTACTGCCGAGCTAAAAAATCCGTTTCGAAGGACGCGTGCATCACAAAATGGACTTTCAATGCTCTAGCCTCAGTTTTCCAGATTCTTAGAGTGAAGGCGATTACCTTTCAGAGTGGAAATCCAGCGCGAGCCTCTGTGCTCAAATAGCGAAGAAGCCTGTGCAAACGCTTCTTATGGCACGCAATGATACTCACGCGCATCGGCAGGTTCCCGGGGAGTCGTTCTCCGGGAGGCAGCGCAGCGCTATGGGGATTGGCAAACCGCTGTGGACGCAAGGGGCGCAAGCACTCAGACCGCAGGACGCCGCCGGCGCCGGACCAGGTCGCGGGCCAGGATGCCGACCACGGCGAGATTGATCGCCAGCACCGCCCAGGACGCCCAGCCGGGATGGCGCACGATCGCGTAGATGTCGAACGGCAGGTAGAGGGCGGCGGAAATGCAGCCCAGCATCGACGCCCAGGCCTTTGCGCGCCACAGGCCCCAGGCTTCGACGATGTGCAGCACGCCGTAGGCGAGCATGCCGGCGGCGGCCAGGTGCACCGCGCCGGGATTGATCATGGTGAGCAGCGACGGCAGCGCGCCGTGCTCCGGGTCCAGGCTGAAGCGCACGATCAGCCGGCCCACCGCCGCACGCAGCGGCAGCGGGCCCATCAGTTCCAGGCCCGTGGCCGCGAGCACCGCCAGCAGGCCTTTGCCGGCCTCCAGCAGTGCGATCAGGTGCAGGCCTGGATGCGCATGCGGATCCGGGTTGTACGCCTTCTTGCTGGCCACGGGAACTCGGCGATCAGCCGCCGCGACCGGCGCGCTTGCGATCGCTTTCGGTCAGGAACTTCTTGCGCAGACGGATTTCCTTCGGGGTGACTTCGACCAGCTCATCGTCCTCGATGAAGTCCAGCGCCTGTTCCAGCGTGTACTTGATCGCCGGGGTCAGCTTGATCGCATCGTCCTTGCCCGACGCGCGCATGTTGGTCAGCGGCTTGGTCTTGATCGCGTTGACGGTCAGATCGTTGTCCTTGGAGTGGATCCCGATCAGCTGGCCTTCGTACACGTTGTCGCCTTCAGCGGCGAACAGGCGGCCGCGCTCTTCTAGCGGCCCCAGCGAGTAGGCGGGGGTGGCGCCGGCGGCGTTGGCGATCATCACGCCGTTCTGGCGCTTGGCGATGGCGCCCTGTTCCTTCGGGCCGTAATGGTCGAACACGTGGAACAGCAGGCCCGAGCCCTGGGTCAGGGTGCGGAACTCGTTCTGGAAGCCGATCAGGCCACGCGCCGGGATCATGTAGTCCAGGCGCACGCGGCCCTTGCCGTCCGGCTCCATGTTCTTCAGCTGGCCCTTGCGGATGCCCAGCTTCTCCATCACGCCGCCCTGGTGCTGCTCTTCGATGTCCACCACCAGCTGCTCGACCGGCTCCATCAGCTTGCCGTCGATTTCCTTGACGATGACTTCCGGACGCGACACCGCCAGCTCGAAGCCCTCGCGGCGCATGTTCTCGATCAGCACCGACAGGTGCAGCTCGCCGCGGCCGGAGACCAGGAACTTGTCCGGGTCGGAGCCTTCCTCGACCTTCAGCGCGACGTTGTGCAGCGTCTCGCGCTCCAGGCGCTCGCGGATCTGGCGGCTGGTGATGAACTTGCCGCCGCTGTGTTCCTTGCTGCCGGCGAACGGCGAGTTGTTGACCTGGAAGGTCATCGAGATGGTCGGCTCGTCCACGGTCAGCGCCGGCAGCGCTTCCGGGGTGTCCAGCGCGCAGATGGTGTCGGAGATGCTCATGTCGGCGAGGCCGGAGATGGCGACGATGTCGCCGGCCTCGGCCTCTTCCACTTCCACCCGCTCCAGGCCCATGAAGCCCAGTACCTGCAGGATCTTGCCCTGGCGCTTCTTGCCTTCGCGGTCGACGATGCTGACCGGCATGTTCTTCTTGACCTTGCCGCGCTGGATCCGGCCGATGCCGATCAGGCCGACGAAGTTGTTGTAGTCCAGCTGGCTGATGCGCATCTGGAACGGACCGTCCGGGTCCACCTGCGGCGGCGCCACGTGCTTCATGATCGCTTCGTACAGCGGGGTCATGTCGCCTTCGCGGGCGCTGTCGTCCAGGCTCGCGTAGCCGTGCAGCGCCGAGGCGTAGACGATCGGGAAGTCGAGCTGCTCGTTGGTCGCGCCGAGCTTGTCGAACAGGTCGAACACCTGGTCGATCACCCAGTCCGGACGCGCGCCCGGGCGGTCGATCTTGTTGACCACCACGATCGGCTTGAAGCCCATCGCGAATGCCTTCTGGGTCACGAAGCGGGTCTGCGGCATCGGCCCGTCCATCGCATCGACCAGGATCAGCACCGAGTCCACCATCGACAGCACGCGCTCCACCTCGCCGCCGAAGTCGGCGTGTCCGGGGGTGTCGACGATGTTGATGCGGTTGCCCTGCCAGGTGATGGCCGTGTTCTTGGCCAGGATCGTGATGCCACGTTCCTTTTCCTGATCGTTGCTGTCCATCACGCGCTCGGCCAGCACCGTGCGCTCGGAGAGGGTGCCGGACTGCTTCAGCAGGCAGTCGACGAGGGTGGTCTTGCCATGATCGACGTGGGCGACGATGGCGATATTGCGAAGATTTTCGATGGACATGCGAAAGGGGCCAACCGGCGCCAGAAAGGAAGGAGAGTAAGCCGCCTATCATACCTGCATCCCGGCGCGCCTGCCGGTTCAGGATTCGGCGGCCGGCGGCAGGGCCGTTCAGTCCCGGGAGCGGGGGCCTGAAGCGGGCGAAACAGGCCGCCGTGTATCCTATGCGCCCCAAATGACGCCCCCGTTTCCAAGGAATCCCATGTCCCTGATCGCCCATTTCGACACCGCCCGCGGCCCGATCACGATCGAGCTGTATCCCGACAAGGCGCCGCTGACCGTGGCCAACTTCGTGAACCTGGCCAAGCGCGGCTTCTACGACGGGCTGAGCTTCCACCGCGTGATCGCCGACTTCATGATCCAGGGCGGCTGCCCGGAAGGCTCCGGCCGCGGCGGCCCGGGCTACCGTTTCGAGGACGAGACCAGCAACGGCGTGCGCCACGAGCGCGGCGTGCTGTCGATGGCCAATGCCGGTCCCAGCACCAACGGCAGCCAGTTCTTCATCACCCACACCGCCACCCCGTGGCTGGACGGCAAGCACACCGTGTTCGGCAAGGTGACCGAGGGCCTGGACGTGGTCGACAGCGTCGCCCAGGGCGATGCGATCAACGGGATCACCATCGAAGGCGACGCCGATGCGGTGCTGGCGGCCAAGGCCGACCGCGTCGCCGAGTGGAACCGCCTGCTCAGCGCCTGAGTGCCGCCGCGACCGGTCGCCCAGGTCGGTCGCCGCTGGCCTGCGTGCTAACATTTCCCGGTTGACTGCCGCGCCCCAATCTCGATGACGATGCGTCCCCTTCTGTTGTGCATGCTGCTGCTCGGGATCGGCGGCGGCGTGCACGCGTGGTGGCGCAGTTCGGCGCCGGCAGCGGCGCCGGCAACGCTGGCCGCCGGCGATCCGCGGCTACTCACCGGCGAGGACGGCATCGTGATGCTGGCCGCCGACTGGTGCGGCTACTGCCGCCGGCAACAGGCCGATTTCGAACGTGCCCAGGTCCGCTACCGCGTGCTCGACGTGGAGCAGGAGGAAGGCCGTCTGGCCGCCGCCGCACTGGGCCGCGAAGGCGTGCCGACCACCGTGATCGGCCAGCATGTGATCGACGGCTACGACACTGCCGCCCTGGATGCGCATCTGCAGCCGCTGGGCTACCGCGTCTACTGACCCACCCTATCCCTTTTTTAGCAGAGGAACCCCCCATGAAGACACCCGTACGTGTTGCTGTGACCGGCGCTGCCGGCCAGATCGGCTATGCCCTGCTGTTCCGGATCGCCTCCGGCGAGATGCTGGGCAAGGACCAGCCGGTGATCCTGCAGCTGCTCGAGCTGCCGATGGAGAAAGCCCAGGCCGCGCTGAAGGGCGTGATGATGGAGCTGGAAGACTGCGCGTTCCCGCTGCTGGCCGGCATGGTCGGCAGCGACGACGCCGAAGTGGCGTTCAAGGACGCCGACGTCGCCCTGCTGGTCGGCGCGCGTCCGCGCGGCCCGGGCATGGAGCGCAAGGACCTGCTGCTGGAGAACGCCAAGATCTTCACCGCGCAGGGCGCGGCGCTGAACAAGGTCGCCAGCCGCAACGTCAAGGTGCTGGTGGTCGGCAACCCGGCCAACACCAACGCCTACATCGCGATGAAGTCGGCGCCGGAGCTGAACCCGAAGAACTTCACCGCGATGCTGCGCCTGGACCACAACCGCGCGCTGAGCCAGCTCTCGCTCAAGCTCGGCAAGCCGGTCGGCGGCATCGAGAAGCTGGTGGTGTGGGGCAACCACAGCCCGACCATGTATCCGGACTACCGTTTCGCCACTGCCGACGGCGCCTCCATCGCCGATGCGATCAACGACCAGGACTGGAACGCCGGCAGCTTCATCCCGACCGTGGGCAAGCGCGGCGCGGCGATCATCGAAGCGCGCGGCTCGTCCTCGGCCGCCTCGGCCGCCAACGCCGCCATCGACCACGTGCGCGACTGGGTGCTGGGCAGCAACGGCAAGTGGGTGACCATGGGCGTGCCATCCGACGGCTCCTACGGCATTCCGGAAGGCGTGATATTCGGCTTCGCGGTGACCACCGCCAACGGCGAGTACACCCTGGTGAAGGACCTGCCGATCGACGACTTCAGCCGCAAGTACATCGACAAGACCCTGGCCGAGCTGGAAGAAGAGCGCAGCGGCGTGGCGCACCTGCTGGGCTGATCGCACGCGCGATCGCGTCACCGGACGCCGGGCTCTGCCCGGCGTTCTGCGTTGTGCCGGCCGGAACCTGCGGGCCACCTTCGGAGAAGAAGGGAGCAGCCGTCGTGCATAGCCCCTCTTGGGGTGAGGGTACGGCGCGAAGCGTCCCGCTGAGTTGGGTGCACGAGGCTGTGCCCGGACCCTCATCCGGCCCTGCGGGCCACCTTCCCCCGAAAAGGGGGCCATGGTCCCGATGGGAGAAGGGAACAGCTGCGGTGTGTTTGGTGGCGTGACTGGAGAAGCTAGTACGGTGTGCTACGTTTCCGCAGCCATTCGCCAAGGGATAATTTCTATGGTCATGCTGTACCGGTGGGTCTTGTCGCTAGCGCTCGCCAGCGCCTTGCCGTTCGCCGCTTCGGCCGCGGAAAGCGGCTACCGGCAGCCGCCCGAGCCGCTGCTGGGGGTGATGCGCGCGCCGCTGAATCCGTCGCCGCGGCTGGATCCCACCGGCAAGACCCTGCTGCTGGTGCAGCGCACCCAGTATCCGCCGATCGCGCGCGTTGCCGAGCCGTACCTGAAGCTGGCCGGGGTGCGCGTGGAGCCGCGCAGCCACAGCCGCCACGACATGTCCAACGGCTACGGCATCCGCGCCTGCCTGGAAGGCTTCAGCCTGGTCGATGTGGCCAGCGGCAGGCAGAGCGCGGTGACCCTGCCGGCCGGCGCCTGTCCGGCGCTGCCGGTGTGGTCGCCGGACGGGCGCCGTTTCGCCTTCAACAACACCGCCGCCGACCGCGTCGAACTGTGGCTGGGCGATGTGGCCACCGGCGATGTGCGCCGCATCGACGGCGTGCAGCTCAACCCGGTGCTGGGCGGCGAGATCCAGTGGCTGGGCGGCAGCGACACGCTGCTGCTGAAGACCGTGCCGCAGGACCTGGGCGTGGCGCCGCGCAAGGCGGCGGTGCCGCCCGGCCCGGAGGTCAAGGAAACCATCCAGGGCAAGGGCGAGAGCAGCACCTACGAGGCGCGCGACACGCTGTCCAGCCCCGAGGACGAGGCGCTGTTCACCTATTACGCCACCTCGCAGCTGCTCACCGTCGATGCCGCCAGCGGCAAGCAGGGCAAGGTCGGCGCGCCGGCGGTCTATACCGCGGTCGATGGCGCGCCCGACGGCCGCCATGTGCGCGTGGAGCGGCTCAAGCGGCCGTATTCCTACGTCACCACCTATGCGCGGTTCGCCCACGATGTGGCGGTGCTGGACCTGGCCAATGGCCGCGAGCGCGTGCTGGCCAAGCTGCCGGTGGCCGACCGGGTGCCGGTGCAGGGCGTGCCGACCGGCCCGCGCGCGTACGCCTGGCGGGCCAACCAGCCGGCCACGCTGGTCTGGGCCGAGGCGCTGGACGGCGGCGACTGGAAGGCCGCCGTGCCCGCGCGCGACAAATTGCTGACTCTGGCGGCGCCGTTCACCGCCAAGCCGCGCGAGCTGGCGCGGGTGACCCAGCGCTACGCCGGCCTGTCCTGGTTCGCCCAGGGCGGCCAGGCGCTGCTGGACGAATACGACGAGAACCGGCACTGGCGGCGCACCACGCTGCTCGACGCCGACCGCCCCGGCACGCCCGGGCGGGTGCTGTTCGACCTGTCCACCGACGATCTGTACGCCGATCCCGGCACCCCGGAACTGCGCGTGCTGGGCAACGGCGAAGCGGTGCTGCACGAGGACCGCGGCGCGCTGTTCCTGAGCGGGCAGGGCGCCACGCCGGCCGGCGACCGCGCGTTCCTGGACCGCTACGCACTGGCCAGCGGCAAGACCGAGCGCCTGTTCCGCAGCGAGGCCAGCGTCGACGAGGTGTTCGCCGGGTTCGCCGGCGACGACACCACCCGGCTGCTGACCTGGCGGCAGTCGCCGACCGATCCGCCGAACGTGTACCTGCGCGCGCTGGGCCAGGCGCAGCCCGCTGCGGCGGCGGGCGAAGCGGTCTACGCATCGAGCGTCGCGCCGGTCACCCGCTTTCCCGATCCCACGCCGCTGGTACGGCAGATCAAGAAGCGCCTGGTGACCTACACGCGCAAGGACGGGGTGGAGCTGTCGTTCACCCTGTACACGCCGCCAGGCTACAAGGAAGGCACGCGGGTGCCGGCGATCCTGTACGCCTATCCGCTGGACTACGCCGACCCGTCCAAGGCCGGCCAGGTCAGCGGCGCCAACGAGCGCGATTTCACCCGCCTGAGCTCCTACCAGCTGTTGCTACTGGCCGGCTACGCGATCATCGACGACACCGCGTTCCCGATCGTCGGCGATCCCAGGACCGCCTACGACACCTATCTGCAGCAACTGGTGGACAACGCCACCGCCGCGGTGGACAAGGCGGTGGAGCTGGGCGTGGTCGACCGGCAGCGGATCGGCGTCACCGGCCACAGCCACGGCGCGCTGATGGCGGCCAACCTGCTGGCGCATACCGACCTGTTCCGCGCCGGCGTGGCGACGAGCGGCAGCTACAACAAGACCCTGACCCCGTTCGGCTTCCAGAACGAGCGACGCTCGTTCTGGGCCGCGCCGGAGGTCTACGCGCAGGCCTCGGCGTTCTTCCACGCCGACAAGATCGACGAACCGCTGTTGATCGTGCACGGCATGGACGACGCCAACCCCGGCACCGAAACCACCCAGGCACCGCGGCTGTTCCAGGCGATCCGCGGCAACGGCGGCACCGCGCGGCTGGTACTGCTGCCGTTCGAACCGCACTGGTATAGCGCGCGCGAGTCCAACGAGGACGTGGTGGCGGAGATGCTGGAGTGGTTCGATCGCTACGTGAAGAATGCGCAGCCGCGCGCGGCTGCGGCGAAGGCGACAGCGCAGAAGCAGTAGGTAGTCCACGGGCGGCGGCGCAGGCGGGCGCGGCCGCTGCGCCGCCGCCTGCGCCGTTCGACCAAGGTCGGAACGACGCCGCGCCGCGCAGGACCATGCTCGGTTTCATGCCGCTATGGGGAATTGGATTCCAAACCGGTCTGCCACTCAAAACCGGGGGGACGTCGCATTTCGCGATCCCACAGCTGCAGCAGCATGAAGCTCACCGCCGCACAACCCCCTTGAGGCAAGGGCGCGCGCCGACAGGCGCGGGTTGTGGCAGGCGAGTGAGCAGGGGCCCAAGGTTTCGCCATCGGCGAAACTTTGGGTAAGCCCGCCAGGGGGCGAAGCCCCAGGGCTTACTGCAGCAGCGACCGCAGCATCCACGCGTACTTCTCGTGGGTCTGCAGGCGCTGGGTCAGCATGTCCACCGACGGGTCGTCGCCGGCGGCGTCGGCGGTCTTGAGCGCCTTGCGCGCGGTGCGGCACAGCGCCTCGTTGCCGACCACCAGCTGGCGCACCATCTCGCGCCAGTCGGCGCTGTCGCTCAGGCCCGGCTCTTCCGGGATCGAGGTCAGCGCGGCGTATTCCTTGTACGACCCCGGCGCGTTGAAGCCCAGCGCGCGGATGCGCTCGGCGACGTCGTCCAGCGCCGCCCACTGCTCGGTGTACTGGGTCTCGAACATCAGATGCAGCGAGTTGAACATCGACCCGGTCACGTTCCAGTGGAAGTTGTGGGTCTTCAGGTACAGGGTGAACGCGTCGGCCATGAAGTGCGACAGGCCGTCGGCGATCTTCTTGCGGTCGCCGCCACCGATCCCGATATCGATGTTGGGCGCGGACGGCGCCAGCGCCGCCAGCGGCGTGGTGGACGCCGCCTGCTTGGCGGGGCTCTTGGTCTTGCCGGGGGTCTTGCTCTTGGCCATCAGGGAATCCTCTTGAGGGGTTGGGAACGATATGGCGTCACAATAGACAGACTAAAGCATGCGCTGTTATTCAAAGTTCAACGGCATCCGATTGATGAACGCTATCGAGAAACACTTGGGCGTGCGCCTGCGCGAGCGCCGCGACGCGATCGACGCGGCGCTGACCCGCGACCGCGGCCGCCTGTTCGGCCTATGGTCGCGCTGGCAGGCCGCGCCCGGCAATCCCGCATTGGAGGCAGCGTTCGAGCAGGCGCTGGGGCAATCGCAGGCGCGCTGCCAGGCGCGCGCGGCGGCGCAGCCGGCGATCACCCTGGACGAGCAGCTGCCGATCGCGCGCGAGGCCGAGCGCATCGTGGCGCTGATCCGCGCGCACCAGGTGGTGGTCATCGCCGGCGAGACCGGCTCGGGCAAGACCACGCAGCTGCCGAAGCTGTGCCTGGCCGCCGGCCGCGGCGCCGCCGGCATGATCGGCTGCACCCAGCCGCGGCGCATCGCCGCGCGCGCGGTGGCCGCGCGCGTAGCCGAGGAGCTGCGCACGCCGGTGGGCGGGGCGGTCGGCTTCCAGGTGCGCTTCAACGACCGGGTCGGCGAGGAGACCCGGATCAAGTTCATGACCGACGGCATCCTGCTGGCGGAGATCGCCAGCGACCGCTGGCTGTCCAGCTACGACACGATCATCGTCGACGAGGCGCACGAGCGCAGCCTGAACATCGATTTCCTGCTCGGCTACCTCAAGCAGCTGCTGCGCAAGCGCCCGGAGCTGAAGGTGATCGTGACCTCGGCGACGATCGACACCGCGCGCTTCGCCGAGCATTTCGACGGCGCGCCGGTGATCAGCGTCGAGGGCCGCACCTATCCGGTGGAGGTGCGCTACCGGCCGCTGGAAGAGCCGGGATTGGAGAGTAGGGATTCGGAAGCCCGGAATGCCGAACGCTCACGGCCATCCGCCGTTACGAATCCCGAATCCCGAATCCCGAATCCCGGCCTCACCGTCAACGATGCGATCGTGGCCGCGGTGGACGAGATCACCCGGCTGGATGCGCGCGGCGACGTGCTGCTGTTCCTGCCCGGCGAACGCGAGATCCGCGATGCGCACCAGGCGCTGGAGCGGCGCAAGTACCGCGAGACCGAAGTGCTGCCGCTGTACGCGCGGCTGTCCAACAGCGACCAGGACCGGGTGTTCAATCCCGGCCCGCGGCGGCGCCTGGTGCTGGCCACCAACGTCGCCGAGACCTCGCTGACGGTGCCGCGGATCCGCTACGTGGTCGATCCCGGCTATGCGCGGGTCAAGCGCTACAGCCCGCGGCAGAAGCTGGACCGGCTGCACATCGAGCCGATCTCGCAGGCCAGCGCCAACCAGCGCAAGGGCCGCTGCGGGCGCGTGGCCGAAGGCATCTGCTACCGGCTGTACGCCGAGGCCGATTTCCAGGCGCGGCCGGAATTCACCGATCCGGAGATCCGCCGCTCCAGCCTGGCCGGGGTGATCCTGCGCATGCTGCAGCTGGGGCTGGGGCGAATCGAGGATTTCCCGTTCCTGGAACCGCCGGATGAGCGCGCGGTCGCCGACGGCTGGCAGCAACTGGTGGAACTGGGCGCGGTCGGCGAGCCCGATCGCCACGGGGTGCGCAAGCTCACCGAGATCGGCCGCCAGATGGCGCGGCTGCCGGTGGACGTGAAGCTGGCGCGGATGCTGGTGGCCGCGCAGCAGCACGGCTGCCTGCGGCCGATGCTGGTGATCGCCGCGTTCCTGGGCATCCAGGACCCGCGCGAGCGCCCGCCGGAAGCGCGCGAGGCGGCCGACAACGCGCACGCCAGGTTCGCCGATGCGCGCTCGGAATTCGTCGGCATCCTGCGCCTGTGGGACGGCTATCGGCAGGCGCACGAGGAGCTGACCCAGTCCAAGCTGCGCGATTGGTGCGGGCGCCATTTCCTCGGCTTCCTGCGCATGCGCGAGTGGCGCGAACTGCATCGCCAGCTGCACCTGCTGTGCGAGGAACTGGGCTGGAGCGAGGAGCCGGCGGCGGCCTCGCTGCTGCCGCTGCTGGCCGGCGCCGCGTCGCCGCCGCCGGCCCGCGATGCCCAGACCAGCGCGCGCGCCACGCGCGGGCAGCTGCATCGCGCGGCGCGGCTGGCGCGCGAAGGGCGCAGCGAGCCTGCCGTAGTGCCGTCGGTCGATCCCAGGCCCGCGTCGCCCGCCAACGAAACCGACGACGCGCCACGTGCGAGCGAGCGCGAACGCGCCGCCGCCTACCAGGCGCTGCATCGCGCGCTGCTCGCCGGCCTGCCGACCCAGGTCGGCCATCGCACCGAGAAGGGCGATTTCCTGGCGCCGCGGCAGCGCCGCTTCCTGCTGTTCCCCGGCTCCACGCTTGCCCGCAAGCCGCCGCCGTGGGTGCTGCCGGCCACGCTGCTGGACACGCAGAAGGTGTGGGGCATGACCAACGCCGCGGTCGAGCCGGACTGGGTCATCGCCGAGCTGCCGCACCTGCTGGCGCGCAAGCATTTCGACCCGCATTGGTCGCGCGCGCAGGGGCAGGTGCTGGCGTCGGAGCAGATCAGCCTGTTCGGGCTGGTGCTGGCGCCGAAGAAGCCGGTGCATTACGGCCGCATCGACCCGCCCGGCGCGCACGAACTGTTCGTGCGCCAGGGCCTGGTGCCGGGCGAGATCAACACCCGCGCCAGCGTCGTCGCCGACAACCAGAAAGTGCTGGCGCAGGCGCACGAGGAAGAAGCCAAGCTGCGTCGCGCCGGCATCGTCGCCGACGAGGACTGGCAGGCGCGCTGGTACCTGGACCGGATCCCCGGCGAGATCCACTCGGCCGCCGGCCTGGACGCGTGGTGGAAGGCGCTGCCGCCGGAGCAGCGGCGCGCGCTGCACTGGTCGCTGACCGATCTGCTGCCGGGCGAAGGCAGCGAGGCCGATCGCTATCCGAAGTATTTCGCGCTGGGCGACGCGCGGCTGGCGCTGCACTACACATTCGAACCCGGTGCGGCCGACGACGGGGTGACCCTGGAGGTGCCGCTGCACCTGCTCAACGCGCTGGACGCGGCGCGGCTGTCGTGGCTGGCGCCGGGCTTCGTCGCCGACAAGGCCGCGGCGCTGATCCGCAGCCTGCCCAAGGCGCTGCGGCGCAACTACGTGCCGGCGCCGGACTTCGCCCGCGCGTTTTACGAGGCGTTCCCGCAACCGAGCGCAGACGACATCCGCGGCGAGCTGGCGCGCTTCCTGCAACGTGCCACCGGCGCGGCGCTGAGCGTGCTGGACTTCGACGACGGCGCGCTGGAGCCGCACCTGCGCATGCATCTGCGGTTGCGCGACGATGCCGGCAAGGTGCTGGCCGAATCGCGCGATCTGGGGGCGCTGCGCGCGCGCTTCGGTGATCGCGCGGGGCAGGCGTTCGCCGCGCGCGCCGGGCGCGAGATGGCCGCGGCCGGGCTGCGCGAGTTCCCGTCCGCGCCGATCCCGCTGCAGGTGCCTGGCGAAGCCGGGGTGCCGGCGTATCCGGCGTTGGTGGACGAGAGCGAGGCCGCGGCGTTGCGCATCTTCGCCGACCGCGCGCAGGCCGAGGCGGCGCATCCGCGCGGCGTGCGCCGGTTGCTGGAAATCGCGCTGGCCGACAAGGTCAAGCAGGCGCGCAAGCAGCTGCCGGTGTCGCCGAAGACCGGGCTGCTGTATGCGGCGATCGAGTCGCAGGAGCGGCTGTGCGGCGACCTGGTGGACGCGGCGTTGAACGCGCTGCTCGAGCAGGGCCTGGACGCGATCCGTGACCCGGGCGGCTTCGCCCAGCGCCGCGATGCGGTCGGCAAGCAACTGTTCGGCGAGGCGATGGAGCGATTGAAGCTGGCCGAGGCGATCATGGGCGCGGCGGCGGAACTGAAGCCGCAGCTGGAATCGCCATTGATGGGCTGGGCCAGCGGCAACCTCGACGACCTGCGCGCGCAGCTGGCGGCGCTGGTGCATCCGGGCTTCCTGCGCGAAACGCCGGCGACGGCGCTGGCGCAGTTCCCGCGCTACCTGCGCGCGATGATTCTGCGCGCCGAACGCGCCAAGCGCGATCCGGCGCGCGACCAGGCGCGGATGCTGGAACTCAAACCCTTCGTCGATGCCTTGGCGGACGCCGCCGCGGCCGGGCGCAGCGCCGATCCGCAGTGGCAGGCGCTGCGCTGGGACCTGGAGGAATTGCGCGTGTCGCTGTTCGCGCAGGAGCTGGGCGCCAAGCCCGGGATCTCGGCGAAGAAGCTGGCGCAGCGGGTGGCTGGAGTGCGGTGATTCGGGATGACCAGCCATTCGGCTGTGGAAAAGCGGGGATTGGGGATTCGTAGAAGCGCAAAGCGCGCGATCAGACATGCGTAGTCGCTTTTACGAATCCCGAATCACGATTCCCCGCTTTTCCACAGCCGAATGGCTGGTCATCCCTGCCCATCAGACATCCGTAGTCGCTTCTACGAATCCCCAATCCCCAATCCCGGCCCCTCACTCAATCGTCGACCCGCTCGCCCATCAGTTCGCGCTGGCGCTTGTCCAGCTCCTCGGCGTAGCGCTTGCGCACGAAGCTTTCGGTCAGCACGCCGAGCACCTTGCCGTGTTCGTCGACCACCGCCAGTTCGTCGCTCTGGGTCAGGTCGAACTGGCGCATCGCGGTGACCACGTCGGTCTCGGCGCGCAGCGCCACGTCGCGGTTGCCGGCGTAGGCGACGATCGCCGCGCCGGCATCGACGCCGTCGGCATAGGCCGCGGCCAGCGTCACCAGCCCGGCGTAGTGGCCGTGTGCGTCCTCCAGCACCACGCGCACGCCCGAGCCGAGCGGGAAACGGCGGCGGAATTCGGCCACCGAGGTGGTGGCGGCGAGCGGGTGCACGTCCTGGCGCATCATCCGGCCGGCGCTCAGGTGCTTGACCCAGCCCACGTCGCGCGCGCTCTTGATGGTCTCGCCGCGCAGGTGCAGGCGCCAGGTCGAGAACGAATAGCCGAACACCTGGCGCACGATGGTGTTGGCCACCAGCACCGCCACCATCACCGCGCTGGCCAGCACGAAATCGTGGGTGCCCTCGAGCACCAGCATCGCCATCGTCATCGGCGCGCCGACCACCGCCGCGGCCAGCGCGGCCATGCCGGCCAGCGAGGCGGCGGTGCCGTCGACCAGGGCCATGCCGCTGCCCAGGTTCAACAGCCCGGCGAACAGGCCGCCGACCAGCGAACCCATGAACAGCGAGGCGAAGAACAGGCCGCCGCGGAAGCCGAAGCCCAGCGAGATGCCGGAGGCCAGGCACTTGAGCAGCAACAGCACGCCCAGCCATTGCAGCGAGGTGGGGCTGGTCAGGTCCAGGTGCAGCGCGCCGTGCCCGGAGGAGAGCACCTGCGGGGTGATCAGCGCCAGCGGGATCAGCATCAGGCCGCCGGCCACCGGCCACCGGCCGCGCCCAGCGCGGCAGCGGGCTGCGGTTGACCGCCTGCTCGATCGCCGCGACCAGGCGCATCACCGCCACCGCCAGCAGCGCGCAGATCGCGCCGAGCAACGCATACAGCAGGTAGTCACGCGCCTCCAGCGCGGACGCCGCCGAGGCCGGCAACAGATACGGCTGCACGCCGGCGGCCTGGGCCACGAACACCGCGCCCAGCGAGGCCACCGCCACTGGCGCCAGCGCCGACGGCGAGTAGGCGCCGATCACGATCTCGAACGCATAGAACGCGCCGGCCAGCGGCGCGCCGAACGCGGCGGCGATGGCCGCGCCGGCGCCGGCGCCGACCAGGGTGCGGATGTCGGCGCGGCGCAGGCGCAGGATCCGCCCCAGGTGCGAGCCGCTGCCCGCGCCCATCTGCGTGTACGCCGCCTCCAGCCCGACCGAAGCGCCGCAGCCGTTGGACAGCAGAGTCTGCGCGGACACGATCAGGTTGTCGCGCATCGACATGCGCCCGCCGTACAGCGCATTGGCTTCGACCGCATCGATCAGCTGGCGCTTGCGCGCGCGCGCGGCCATGCCGAGCAGGCCGACCAGCAGCCCGCCCAACGGCAGCACCAGCAACTGGCCCAGGCTCAGTTCGGGCATCGCGCTGAGCCGGGCATCGACGTCCAGGCCGTACAGCCAGGCCTGCGCGCCGTGCGCCAGGCCGCTCTGCAGCAGGGTCAGCAGGCCGGCGAGCAGGCCGACCAGCAGGGCCAGCGCGATGAACCAGACATCGCTGGCGCGGAAGCGCCGGCGCAGCGCGTCGGCGAGGCTGTGCGAGGCATCGGCCAGGCCCAGCCGCCGGTGCTGGCGCACGTTCACGGCACGCGCCTATTTGATACGGCGGACTTTTGCGCGGGTGTTGTAATTGTCGATCTGCAGGTACCACACGCCCATGATGCCTGGGGTGATCTTCACCTTGGGCGCGCTGCGGTGCACGCTGCTCAGGCTGGCGGACTCGGTCTGCTCCCATTCCTGGCCGTTGGCCAGCACGTAGCGGCGGCCCTTGGAGAAGCCGGTGAACTCGCCGACCAGGGTGCTCTCGATCGGCTCCTGGCTGCCGAAGTCGAAGAAGCCGCGGTTCTTCACGATCACTTCCTGGCGGCCTTCTTCCTTGGCCTTCTGCAGCGCCACCGCGGTCTCGTTGGCGACCTTGCCCTGCAGCCAGTCGTTCAGCGCGGCCAGTTCCTGCGGCGACAGCTTGTCCAGCCCGGCGGCCTTGAACTGCTGCGCCGACATCTGCGTCTGCAAATCGCCGGCCACGGCGCGCTGCGCGGCGGCGGGAGCGGCGGCCACGGCGAGCACCGCGCACAGGACCAGGGGAGTGAGGCGCGCAAGCAGCATGGCGGGATCCGGGCAGTGGAGTGCGGCGTAGTGTAGTCGCAAGCGCGCCGCGTCTGGCGCCCGCGGCGGCCGCTCGGCCCAGCCCCGGGTCCGGTCGCTTAGCCAAATGCCGGTCGATGGGGTGCTACGGAGCTTGTCCCCGCTATCGGCCCTTTCGCCCCGTGTATGTCCCGCTTGCCCCGCAGGCCACGCCCGCCCGGAATGCCGTGGGTACACTTGCCCATCATGAACCCGCCATCTCGTCCGCCACGGGCAGGCGCCCTCGCTGCCAGCGGCGCGATGTCCACTCCGAAAGCGCTGATCGTGTTGTGGGTGGCGTTCTGGCTGCTCATGATCGGCGTTTCCGTGCAGGAGCGCCTGAGTAATCCGCAGACCCACTGGTGGGAAGGGGTGCTGTCGGAGGGAAGTTCCGCGTTGGTCGCGACCGGCTGGATCTGGCTTGCCGTCCGCGTGCGCGGACGTCATGCGGCTTATCTGGACCAGCCCCTGATCTGGTTCGGCAGCTACCTGCGCTGGTTGCCGGTGATCGCCGTCACCTTCATCGTGGCGGTGTATGCGCTACGGCACGGGATCTATGCCGCAATGGGCCTCACCTACGAGCACCCGGGCTGGCGCTACCTGTTCGTGTACGAGACCACCAAGCTGAGCGTCTTTGTGGGCCTATGGCTGGGGATTCTGTTCGGGCTCGAGTCCCATGACCAGTGGCAACTGCAGCGGAATCGCCTGCTGCAAACGCAGAAGGCGCTGGCCGAGGCGCAGCTGGCGCAGCTTCAGGGGCAGCTGCGGCCGCATTTCCTGTTCAACGCGCTCAACACCGTCTCGTCCGTGATGCACAGCGACGTGGAACGCGCCGACCGCCTGCTGGCGGCACTCGGCGACCTGCTGCGCACCAGCCTTGGCACCATCGAGAACGAGATGACGCCGCTGTCCGCGGAACTGCGCACACTCGAGCGATATGCGGACATCATGCGCGAGCGGTTCCGGGATCGGGTGACGCTGACATGGCAGGTGGACCCCGCACTGCTCGACGCCAGTGTCCCTGCGCTCCTGCTGCAGCCCTTGCTGGAGAATGCGTTCAAACATGCCGTCGAGCCCACGTTGGTGCCCATCGCCATCGCGGTCAGTGCGCGACACGCAGGCGGCTCGCTGGAGATCGTGGTGCACAATTCCTGCTCCACCCTGCCTGCGCCGGGGAGGCAGGACGGGGTGGGATTGCGCAACTGCCGGGAGCGCCTGGGCATCATCTACGGCGATGCCGCCTCCTTGATTGTCCGTAACGAGGGCGACGGCGTTGCCGCGCGCGTCTCGATCCCGCTGGCGGAGGCCACGCGATGATCCGCGCCGTGATCGCCGACGACGAAGCCCCCGCGCGCGAAAAGCTCGAGCGCTGGTTGGCGGAGCAGCCCGGCATCGCGGTGGTCGGATCGGCCGAGGACGGATTGTCCGCGGCCCTGTGCATCAAGCAGCAGCGCCCGCACGTGGCCTTTCTCGACATCCAGATGCCGACGCTGTCTGGGCTGCAGGTCGCGGCGCAGCTCGAGCCGTCGAGCGCGCCGCTGATCGTGTTCGTGACCGCCTTCGATGCGCATGCCGTGAAGGCGTTCGACCTCAATGCGATCGACTACCTGCTCAAGCCTTACGACCGCGACCGGCTCGCGCTGACCGTGCAGCGCGTGCGCGAGCGGCTCAGCGCACACGAGTCCGGTGCCGCGGCGGTGGCGATGGGACGCGCGCGCACTCCTGCATGCGAGCGCCTGCTCGTGCCCGATGGCGAGCGGCTACAGCTGATCGATGCGGCCTCGATCGAATGGCTGGAAGCAGACGGCAACTACGTGCATGTGCATACCGCCGCGCGCACCTACCTGATGCGCAGGACGCTGCAGGATCTGCTGGCGCAGCTGGGCGAACAGCGCTTCGTCCGCATCCACCGGTCGGCCGCGGCGAACCTCGCCTGCATTGGATCGCTGACGCCGCTGTTCAAGGGCGACTACGACCTCCATCTCCGCAACGGCCGCACCCTGCGGCTCAGCCGGCGCTATCGCGACGCCTTGTTCGCTCGCATGGGCGGGTAGCGTCCGCCTCGCCCCGGCGGGTCTCCTTTCACCCCAAATCCGCTGCGGGCCGGCTGCCGTTCGCTCAGGCTCCACGGTATCGCGGAGACAGGGGCCCAATCGATGCTTGCCACCACACACCCGCAGGAGCGCTACGACTTCCTGGACTGGTTGCGCGTGATCGCCATTTTCGTGCTGTTCTTCTTCCATACCGGGATGATCTTCGTCGGCTGGGGCTGGCATATCGTCAACAGCCAGACCATTCCGTCGCTGCAATGGCCGATGGATATCGCCCACCGCTTGCGCATGCCGTTGCTGTTCGTCATCGCAGGGGCCGGCATGTGGTTCGCGCTGCAGCGGCGCAGTACCGGGCAGTTCCTGCAGGAACGGACGAAGAAACTGCTTTTGCCGCTGATCGTCGGCATGTTCCTGGTCGTGCCGCCGCAGATCTACTACGAGCGGCTGCTGCATGGGCAATGGAGCGGAAGCTATCTGGATTTCTACCTGACACGCGTTCTGCAATTGAAATTCTACCCGGCCGGGGATTTCGGCTGGCACCACCTGTGGTTCATCCTGTACCTCTACGCGTACGTACTGTTGCTGCTTCCCGCGATGCTGTGGTGGAGGCGGGCCGCAACGCAAATTGCGCCAGGAACGTGGCTTTTCCTGCTGGGAATTCCGCTCGGCATCAACGAAGCTTTTCTGAAGCTGCGGTTCCCGGAGACGCACAATTTCGTCAGCGATTGGTACATCTTCGGCCACTACCTGCTGCTGACGGCATATGGATACTTCATGGCATCCATGCCCGGTGTCTGGAAGTGGCTCTCCGATGTCCGCAGGTGGTCGCTCGTCCTGGGGCTGGCGGCGTTCTTCTTGCTGATCTCGCTGTTCAGTCTGGGGGTCATCGAGCACGACTCCCTGATCGATCAGGTTGGCGCCAATGTCTTCACCTGGCTATGGATGATGGTGTTTCTCGGTTACGGCTACCGCTATCTCTCGCGGACGAACCGGGTGCTTGCCTGGGCGAAAGACGCCAGCTATCCCTTTTACATCCTGCACCAGACGATCATTGTCGTGATCGGCTACTACGTCATCCAGTGTTCGTGGGGGCCATGGATCAAATACTTCGTCATCCTGCTCCTCAGCATGGCCGCGTGCCTTGGGCTCTACGAAGGATGCCTGCGCAGGTTTGCAGGGCTGCGTCTTGTTTTCGGGATGAGGGAGAAGCCTCCGCGCTCCGGTCGTCTTTTGAAATGACGGTTGCTTTTTGCTGCCTGTACTTTTCCATCGTGGCTGCCGACGCCGAAGAAGCCGTGGTTCTTCAACATGGAAGCCAGGCGCGCAATGGACGTGGCGGCAATCCGGGCAGCGGAATGCGCCGCAATGTAGTCGCAAGTCGTGGATGCGCAAGGCCTGGGGGATCGCCGCTGGCGACGCCGCCTCGACAGCTCAGTCGTCGGCGGCCGCGGCTGTGGCCGGCGCGCGCGCCGGCCGCCGATACACGAACGCCGGTGCGGCGGCGGCCGCTTCGCGTTGCGCCAGCGCCTGCAGTTCAGCGTGCGCCGGGGCGCGTTCGCACACCGGGTCCAGCGTGGCCGCGTCGCCGCTCAGCGCCAGCGCCTGGCAGCGGCAGCCGCCCCAGTCGATCTCGCGTTTCGGGCAGCCCTGGCACACCTGCGGCATCCACGCGGTGCCGCGGTAGCGGGCGAACGCTTCGCCGTCGCGCCAGATCGCCGCCAGTGGCCGCTCGCGCAGGTTTTCGAACACCATGTCCGGCAGGGTTTCGGCGGCGTGGCAGGGCAGCACGTCGCCGCGCGGGGAGATGTTGACGAAGCGCTGGCCCCAGCCGCCCATGCACGCCTTGGGCCGGTGCGCGTAGTAGTCGGGGGTGACGAAATCGATGGCCAGGCGCTCGCGCAGCCGTTCGCGCGCCGCGGTCACCGCGACCACCGTGGCGTCGATCTGCGCGCGGCTGGGCATCAGCGCGGCGCGGTTGCGCAGGCCCCAGCCGTAGTACTGGGTATGCGCCACTTCCAGGCGCTCGGCGCCCAGTTCCAGTGCCAGTTCGATCATCGCCGGCACCCGTTCGGCGTTGTGGCGGTGGATCACCGCGTTGATCGTCAGCGGCAGCTGCAGCGCGCGCACCGCGGCGGCGAACTCACGCTTTTTTGCAAGGCTGCCGCGGTAGCCGGCGATGCGGTCGGCGCCGGCGGCGTCGGCGTCCTGCACGCTCAGTTGCACGTGTTCCAGCCCGGCGGCGGCCAGTTGCGCCAGCATCGGCGCGCCGCCGGCCACGCCGGAGGTGATCAGATTGCTGTACAGGCCCAACCCGCGCGCATGCGCGACCAGCTCGGGCAGGTCCTTGCGCAGCATCGGCTCGCCGCCGGAAAAATGCGCCTGCAGCACGCCCATCGCCGCGGCCTGGTCCAGCGCCGAACGCCAGCCGGCGGTGTCCATCTCCTCGCGCAGGCCGGCCAGGGCGATCGGGTTGGAGCAGTACGGGCAGGCCAGCGGGCAGCGGTGGGTCAGCTCGAGCAGCAGCGACAGCGGCGGCGGCACGTCGGCGTTCATGCGCGCAGCAGGCGCTTGTCGTGCAACTGCGCGGCCAGTTCGAGCACGTCGCGCTCGACCTCGGACGGGTCGGCCTCGAACTGCGCGGCCAGTTCCGCGGCGATCGCCGCCAGCGAGCGCACGCCGTCGCAGCGCGACACGATCGCATGCGCGATCGCGTCCAGTTCGATCACCCGTTCCGGCGCCAGCAGCACCCATTGCGCGCGGGTGCGGTCGTGCTGCAGGCGCACGCCGGCCGCCAGGCGCGGGCAGCTGTCGGGCGCCGCGGCGCTCATGCCGCCGCCTGCGCCGGTGCGGCGACGAACGCCTCCGGCCAGGCCACGCCGGGTTGCACGTAGGCGAAGTGCAGCGCATCGAGCTGCGACCACAGCACGCCGCACTTGAAGCGCAGCGCGTCCTGCACCAGTTGCTGCTTTTCCGCCGTGTCGGCGTGGCGCTTGACGTAGTCCAGGGCGAAGTCCGAATCGCGCGGCGCCTCGTGCAGGCGGTGCTCGAAATACGCCAGCGCCTCGCGCGAGACGAAAGCGTAGTGCTGCAGCATGCCGGCCACGCGGCGGCCGATGATGCCGGGCGCGAACAGTTCGGTCAGCGACGAGGCGATCGCTTCCAGCAGGCTCTTCTCGCGCACGAAGTGCAGGTAGGCCTGCACCGCGAAGCGGGTGCCGGGCAGCAGCGCGCGGCCGGACTGCACCAGTTCGCGGTCCAGGCCCAGCGCGTCGGTCAGGTGCAGCCAGCGCGCGATGCCGCCTTCGCCGTCGGCGCTGCCGTCGTGGTCGACGATGCGCTGGCGCCAGATCCGGCGCAGCGCCGGATCGTCCATCCGCGCCAGGATCGCCGCGTCCTTCAGCGGGATGCAGCGCTGGTATTCGTAGCGGTTCAGCGCCCAGGCCTGGACCTGGCCGCGCTCGAGCCGGCCGCTGTGCAGCAGCGCGTGGAACGGATGCTGATCGTGGTACAGGCGCGCGCCGATCGCACGCAGTGCCGCTTCCAGCTGCTCGGGACTCAGCAATGCGCTCACGGGCGGATGCTCACAGGCGGATGTTTCACAGCGTGATGTCCATGCCGTCGTGGGCGACGTCCCAGCCGTGCGCGGCCACCGCTGCGCGTTCGGCCGAACCGGCGTTGAGGATCGGGTTGGTGGTGTTGATGTGGATGAAGACCTTGCGTGTCACGTCCAGGTCGGCGAACCCGCGCAGGGTGCCGGCCTCGCCGTCGATGCTGAGGTGGCCCATGCGCTGGCCGGTCTTGGCGCTGACCCCGAGCCGCACCAGTTCGTCGTCGCGCCACAGGGTGCCGTCGAAGAACACCAGTTCGGCGCCGCGCAGGCGCGCACGCAAGGCGTCGGTCAGCGCCGCGCAGCCGGGGATGTAGTGGATGCGATGGCGGCCGTCGTCGATGGTCAGGCCCAGGGTCTCTTCATCGGAACCGGCCAGGTCGCCGCTGTGGCGGCTCTCCATGAACAGCGGCACCTTGCCCGGCACCGCGAACGGGGTCACCTGCAGGCCGAGCAGCGCCAGCGGCGTGTCCAGGGCGAAGCCATGGCGTTGCACGTAGGCCGGGTGCAGCGCGTCGAACACCGGGTTCTGCGCCAGCAGGTCGAGCACGCGTCCGCTGGCATACAGGTCGAAGCGTTGGCTTTCGCGCATCGACAGCAGGCCGGCGATATGGTCGATCTCGCCGCTGGTCAGCAGCACCGCTGCGATCGGGGAATGGCGCAGGTCGCGTTGCGGCCACAGCGCCGGGGTCGCCAGCAGCTGCTGGCGGAAATCGGGCGAGGCGTTGATCAGCAGCCAGCGCTGGTTGTCGGCACTGACCGCGATACTGGCCTGGGTGCGACGCTGGGCACCCGCAAGCTGTTGCCACGCCCGCAGGCTCGCGGGCGTATGGCAGTTCCATTGCGGGTGCCCCCCGCCGGCCGCCGATCCCAATACGATGAGGTGCATCCGGTCTCCGCCTACGACGCCTGGCCGGTCACGCATCGTCTCGGCAACGCGGCTGACACGCGATCAAAGCTCGCCGGAGGCGTAGCAGTTGATTTCCGCACCGACGCAGATTTCGCGGATCACAGGCTTGTTCCATGTCTTCATCGCCATACCTCTTGGAAGGGTTCGAACAGCTCACCAGCGACGCTCTACATTCGCCGCAACGACGAGTGCGCGTCGCGAGCAGAATAGGCAGGGACTTGACGGCTGTTGTGAAGTTTCAGTGAAACAGTTGGCAAATGTAAGTCCGATCACACTGCGCTAAAGGTGCGTCGGACGCAGGCGCGCTGCCATTGGCGGGCGATGGCCGGCCAATGGCGGCAAAGCGGACGGACGACGCCCGGCGTGCAGGGTGGCCGCTTCCGGTCCGTCAGGCAGCCTCCGCGGCATCAGGAACATCAGGAACACGCGTCGGCCGAGGACGGCGCGGTCGCCGAATGGGCGGTGGCGTCTGCGCGGTGGGTTTTGTTGGACAGCGCGATCGGGGTTTTCTGCATCCACGCGGTTTCCACCTCCAAGCCCAGTTCCCCGAAAAGCGCCGCGACATTGGCCAGCTGCGATGTGGTGCGGTCCGCGTATTCGCTGAACCGGCCAGAGTCGTTGTCGATGCAGAGCTTCTTGTCCTCATCGTAGTACAGCGTGCCGCAGATCCTGGATTCGGGGAGGATGCGGTTGCTTTCCCATGGGGTGTTCCATTGCTGGCCGCCGACCAGGGTGACATGCCCCTGTGCGAACGGCTGCGCCCGCTTGCGTACCTGCTTGTTCTTCATGTCGCCGGTGAGTTCGTGATTCGGATGGGACTCGCCGATGATCAGGCTGCCGTTTCCGGTAATGTTCCACTTGTATTCAACCCGCCGCTCGCGCAGCGCGTCCAGGTTCAGGCACTGCGCCAGCCTCGCGCCTGGAACGTGGGGCTGCATTTTCTCGATCTGTTCCTGGGTACGGATGGCGACCGGCAGCTCGGCGATCTTCTGCAGCTCTTCCGCACTCAGTTGCAACCGCTCAGCCGCCGCCCGGGCGGCGGCAGTGGCGGTTGCCGCACCGGCGCGCTTGCGCAAAGGCTGTGCGGTGGCGACCACGATCCGGGTCGGATTGATCTTGACCCGCCCCAGGCCCTCGCCGAGATTCTCGACTTCCTGTGGTTGGATCGGCGTTTTCTTGACCAGGCCGCCGGCTTCTTTCTGGATCTTGCCGCGGGCAGGCTGGCAGCTGCCGAACAGCGTATCCAGCCGTGCGCTGGGCAGCGGCGCGCCGAGCGCCATGGCCGGGAGCGAACGTGTGCGGCGTAGCGACGCTGCTTTCGGCAGCGGCGAGAAGGCGGCGTCCACGACGGATCCGGAGCTGGCGTCCGCTTGCCGGATGCCGCCGCCGCCGTGGCTGCCGGCCCGCGCGGGTTCCGAATGCGATTGTCTGAGGGGGCTGTCGGTGTTGATTTTCATGGCGTCGTTCGACCGAAAGGCGGTGCATGAGCCTAGGACGAGGCGCTGCGCGATCGAGCGGCAGAGACGAAATGTCATCGGCGCAGGCGAAAACGTGGCGGCTTGCGCCGCGCCGCGCGGCGCAAGCCGGCAGCGCGCGCGCCTGGCCCGGAATCCTGGGGGGCGCTGCTCGGGCCGGGGCGATTGTGACGCGCAGCGCAAGCGGGTTAGTGTATCGGCATCCCTCATCGCGACCCTCGCTCCTTGACTCTCTTCGCTCATCACGGCCTGGAGGCGCTGCTGCAGCGTCCGGCTGCCGCAGCGCTGGCGCCCGCGCTGCGCGAGGCGTTGCTGCAGGCCTGGCATGCGCAGCCGGAACCGGCCGCGCGCGCGCCGTGGCCGGTGCTGGCCGATACGCTGGACGCGCTGGCGCTGCTGTCTGCCGACGAAGCGGCGCTGCTGGCCGCGTTGCTGTTCGACCTGCCGGGGTTGCGCGCGCAGCTGGCGCAGTTGCCGGTCGCGCCGCCGGCACGCGCGCAGGCGGTCGGTGGCCTGCTCGATGGACAGGACGCGGCCGACCAGGTCTGGGCGCTGCACGCCGGGCGCGAGGCCGGGCGCAACAGCGAGGGCCTGCGCCGGCTGCTGCTGTCGATCGTGCAGGATCTGCGCGTGGTGCCGATCCTGTTGGCGCGGCAACTGGCGAAGATGCGCGTGGCCGACAAGCTGCCCGAGGCGCAGCGCCGCGCGCTGGCGCAGCTGACCCGCGACATCCACGCGCCGCTGGCCAACCGCCTGGGCATCTGGCAGTTGAAGTGGGAACTGGAGGACCTGGCGTTCCGCCACCTGGAGCCGGACACCTACCGGCGCATCGCGCGCGAGGTGGACGAGAGCCGGGTGGCGCGCGAGCGCTACATCGAGGCGGTCAAGAAGATCCTGTCCAAGGCGCTGGGCGAGCAGGGCCTGCATGCGGAGATCAGCGGCCGGCCCAAGCACATCTACAGCATCTGGCGGAAGATGCAGAAGAAGCGGCTGGCCTTCGACCAGCTGTACGACCTGCGCGCGGTGCGGGTGATGGTCGACGACGTCGCCGCCTGCTATGCCGCGCTGGGCGTGGTGCACGCGCTGTGGGCGCCGGTGCCCAGCGAGTTCGACGACTACATCGCGCGGCCCAAGGCCAACGACTACCGCTCGCTGCACACCGCCGTGGTCGGCCCGGAAGGGCGCACGATCGAGGTGCAGATCCGCACCCACGAGATGCACGCGCAGGCCGAACTGGGCGTGGCCGCGCACTGGAAATACAAGGAAGGCGGCAAGGGCGCGGAGAAGGCGTTCGACCGCAAGATCACCTGGATGCGGCAGCTGCTGGAACAGTCGCAGGACGGCGAGCAGGGCGGGCTGGCCGGCGCGCTCGATGCCGAGCTGGTCGAGGACCGGGTCTATGCGCTGACCCCGATGGGTGAGGTGATCGATCTGCCGCAGGGCGCCACGCCGCTGGATTTCGCCTACCACGTGCACACCATGGTCGGGCACCGCTGCCGCGGCGCCAAGGTCAACAACCGCATCGTGCCGCTGACCCACAAGCTGCGCAGCGGCGACCGCGTCGAGATCCTGACCGGCAAGGAGGCCGCGCCGCGCCGCGACTGGCTGCTGCCGGCCAACGGCTACCTGGCCAGCGGCCGCTCGCGCGACAAGGTGCGTGCCTGGTTCCACAAGCTCGATCGTGTGCGCAACGTGCAGGCCGGCAAGGACCTGCTCGAACGCGAACTCAAGCGCCTGGGCCTGCAGCACGCCGACCTGCTGCCGGCGGCGAAGAAGTTCCATGCCGACGGCATCGAGGAGCTGTACATCCAGGTCGCGCTCGGCGACGTCGGCCCCAGCCAGGTCGGCCGCGCCCTGCACGAGGCCGAGCGCGCCGTGGCGCAGCCGGCCGCGCCGGCGCCGCCGCGGCCGAGCGCACGCCGCAGCGGATTGACCAAGTCCAAGTTCACCGTGCAGGGCGTGGGCAATCTGCTGGTGCAGCTGGCACGCTGCTGCCAGCCGGTCGCCGGCGAGCCGATCGCCGGCTACCTGACCCGCACCCGCGGCGTCACCGTGCACCGCATCGACTGCGCCGTCTTCGCCCGGCTCGCCGCCGGCAATCCGCAACGGGTGCTGCCGGTGGAGTGGGGCCAGGCCGGCGGCGGCTACGAGGTCGACGTGCTGGTGCGGGCGATGGACCGGCGCTGGCTGCTCAAGGACATCACCAACCTGATCGCGCAGGAGGATGCCCACGTGCTGGAGATCAACAGCGACAACGTGCGCGACAGCGGCCGCACCCAGCTGCGGCTGCGCTTGAAGGTCGGCGACTACGGCCAGCTGTCGACCCTGCTCGGCAAGCTCGACGCGCTGCCCGGCGTGGATGAGGCGCGGCGCCTGGGTTGAACGCCGGCCGCGCGGGCCGGGCGCATGCATGGTCTTGCCAGGCACGCGCGCTAAGCTTGTGCGGTGAGCACGCCGCCAGATCAGGTCAGGGACGAACCCCGGCGCCCGCCGCGGCCGGTGCCGCTGTGGCGCGATCGCCGGGTCTGGCGCTGGGCGCTGGCGGCCTTGCTGCTGGCGGCGATGGCGCTGGTGATGTTCCGCCGCCCGCTGGCCGATCTGCTGTGGCCGGAGACGCGCATCCAGCAACTGCTCGACCAGGGCAACGCCGCGTTGCGCGCCGGCCGCCTCAGCGCCGCCGACGGCAGCGGCGCGCGCGAGCGCTTCGAGGCGGCGCTGGCGCTGGACGGCGACCGCCTGCAGGCGCGCGCCGGACTCGCCGCGACCGGCCGCGCCGCGCTCGGCCAGGCGCGTGCGGCGCTGGCCGTCGGGCGCTATGCGCAGGTGCGCTCGGCGCTGGCGCTGGCGCGCGCGCTGCAGGTGCCGCGCGCCGAGGCCGACCGCATCGACGCCGTCTTGCGCCAGCGCGAGGCCGCGCATGCCGGCCTCGACCAACTGCTGCAACGGGCGGCGCAGGCGCGCCGCGAGGGCCGCCTGGATGGCGCGCCCAACGCGGCCTTGCCGCTGTACCGGCAGGTGCTGGAGTTCGCTCCGGAACGCACCGAAGCGCTGGAAGGCCGCGAGGATGCGCTGTCGGAACTGCTGCAGCGCGCGCAGGCGGCGCTGGCGCGCGGTGAGGTGGCGGCCGCCGCAGCACTGGTGGACAGCGCCCGCGCCTATGACCCCGGGCACGTCGAGCTGCCGGCGGCGCAGGCCGCGCTCAATCGCGCGCTGCAAGCCTTGCAGCGCGAGGCCGAGTCGGCCCTGCGCCGGCAGCGGCTGGACGCGGCGGCGCGCGCCTTCGCCAAGCTGCGCGCCGCCGCTCCCGATGCCGCCGGGGCGCGCGACGGCGCCGAACGCGTGGCCGCGGCGTACGCGGCGCAGGCCACGCGCGCGGCCGCCGATTTCCGTTTCGCCGAGGCTGAGCGTGCGCTGCAGAAGGGGCAGGCGGTGGCGCCCGACAACCGTGCGTTGGCCGACGCGCGGCAGGCGCTGTCGCGGGCGCGGCAGCGCCAGGCCACGCTGCATTCGCAGCTGTCGCCGGCCGAGCGCGAGCGGCGCCTGCAGGCCTTGCTGGCGGCCTTGCAGGCGGCCGAAGCGCGTGGCGACTGGCTGACCCCGCCCGGCGCCAGCGCCTACGACACCCTGCTCGCGGCGCAGGTGCTGGCGCCGCGCGATGCGCGCGTGCGCAGCGCCGAGCAGCGCGTGCTGGCGGCGCTGCGGCGCTGCTTCGACGATGAATTGCGCGGCAACCGGGTGCTGGCGGCGAGCGCGTGCTACGACGCCTGGCGCGCGCTGGCGCCGGGCGGCAACGGCGTGGCCGCGGCGCGCCGGCGTCTGGCGCAGCGCTGGCTCGCGGTCGGCGACGAGCGCCTGAGCGCCGGCGATGCCGACTTCGCGCGGCAGGCGCTGAGCCGCGCTCGCGCGATCGATCCGGCCACGCCGGAGCTGGCGGCGTTCGCGCGCCGCTTGCGCAGCCTGTCGCCTGGGCGTTGAGCGGCGTTGCGCGGGGACCTCGATTCCTGCAGGAGGGCCGTCTGGGCCTTGGGATTGGTTCCTATGGCTGTCGAAGCGCGTTGTTTCGCAGCTGTGTGTGGCGGTCGATGGCCCGAGGCCACCCGGAACCGCTCCTGCCGGGGCTGGTTGGTGCATTGCAGGCTCAGCCTGGACCGCGTCCGAAGCCGCGGCAGTTCCAAACTCCCGCGTCGCGGCTGAAGTCGCTCCTACAGGGGGCTGCGGCAGGCGTGCTGGGTGCACTGTGGGAGGGGCTTCAGCCCCGACGCGATACGGTTGAGCGGCGGCCGGTCATTCTGGCCGCTCCGAGCCTCTCCCTATGCGCTGGCCGGCAGAGACCGACAGCTGCGCAGAGCCCTAGTCCAGAAACACCTGGCGCACCGTGGCGCGCGCTGCGTCCAGCGAGAAGTGCGTGGCGATGTTGCGCAGGCCGTTGCCGGCCAGCGTGTTCCACAGCGCCTCGTCGGTGTACAGCTGCGCCAGCGCGGCGACGAACTGCGGCGCGGTCTCGGCGATCAGCACGTCCTCGCCGTGGCGCAGGTGCATGCCTTCCACCGCGCACGGTGTGGCCACCACCGGCTGGCCATGCGCCATGCTCAGGTTGACCTTGCCCTTGACCCCGGCGCCGAAGCGCAGCGGCGCCACCGCGATGCGGATGTCGTCCATGTAGGTGCCGATGTCCGGCACGTAGCCGAGCAATTCCACCCCGGGCGTGGCCGCACCGAGACGGCGGATCTCGTCGGGCAGGTCGGCGCCGATGCAGTGGAAGCGCAGCTGCGGCAGCAGCGCGCGCAGCGGCGCGAACACCTCCTGCAGGAACCAGCGCACCGCATCCGCGTTGGGCGCATGGCGGAAGCCGCCGACGAACACCAGGTCGCGACGCTGCGCCCACGGCAGGCCCGGTCCGGCAACCTCGTGCAAATTGGAAATCAGCGCGGTGCGCACCTGCGGCGCCTCGCGCTGCAGCTGTCCGCGCTCGACCCCGCTGACCAGCACGGTGACATCGACCTGGGCCATCACCTCCAGCTCGCGCGCGCGGGTGCGCTCGGCCTCGCGCAGCAGCCGCGCGTCACCGGCCAGCTCGGCGCCGCGGCGTTCGCGCAAGTAGTGCAGGTCCACGGTATCGAACAGCCGCCGCGCCTGCGGCGCGAAGCGGCGCAACAGCGGCAGGCAGGCGTGGGCGACGTGGTGGCGCACCAGCAGCACCGCATGGAAGCGCGCGCCGTGCTGCTGCAGGAACCAGCTCAGGTTCTTCAGGTACGGCGCATACCACACCTCCACGCCGAGCCGCTGCAGCGCCTCGCTGTGGCGGCTGGCGTGCGCGCGGCCGCTGGGCACCAACACCACGTGCGCGCCTTCCTGCAGCAGCAGGCGGATCAGGTTGAGCTGGCGCAGCGAGGCCGAGTCGCGATCCGGCTGCGGCAGCGCCTCGTCGAGGATCAGCACCTGGCGCTGATGGCGGTGCAGCCGTGCCGGGGTCGGCACGGTGCCGGGCGGCAACTGCTGCGCCAGCACATCGGCCCATTTGGCCGCGAACACGCCGCGGTTGCGCACCTGATAGGCCTTGATGCCGCTGCCGGTATCGGTGCCGTTGCTGGTGCCCTCGTCGTGCACCACCTGGCTCGCCGGCTGCAGCAGGGTGCGCAGTCCGGCCTTGCGCACGGCGAAGGCGAGGTCGGTGTCTTCGTAGTAGGCCGGCAGGTAGCGCGTGTCGAAACCGCCCAGCGCCAGGAAGCGTTCGCGCTCGATCGCCAGCGCCGCGCCGGCGCCGTAGTCGATGTCGCGCAGGTAGGCGTAGCGCGGGTCCTCCGGCGATTCGAAGCGGCCGTAGCTCCAGGCGCTGCCGTCGGCGAAGACCACGCCGCCGGCTTCCTGCAGGCGCCCGTCCGGGTACAGCAGTTGCGCGGTGACCAGGCCGGCCTGCGGCACCTGCGCGAAGGTGTCCAGCAGCGCATCCAGCCAGCCCGGCTGCGGCACCGTGTCGTTGTTGAGGAACACCAGGTAGCGGCCGCGCGCGCGCGCCGCGCCGTCGTTGCAGGTGGCGATGAAGCCGCCGTTGCGCGCCCGCACGTGGTAGTGCAGGCCGTGGATCTGCGGCAGCCACTGCACGGTCTCGTCGCTGCTGCCGTCGTCGATCACCAGGATTTCGCAGGCCGCCGCCGGCGGGTGCGCGGCCAACGCACGCAGGCAGGCGAGGGTATGCGCGACATGGTTGTAGACCGGGATCACGATGCTGGCCAGCGGCGCGTCGCTGGCCGGCACGGCGAAGGCGGCGAACGGCTGCGGCGCGACCGCGAACAGCGTGCGCCGCGGCGGCGGCAACGGCTGCGCATGCACCCGCAGCCGTTGCCAGGTGCTGCGCCAGCCGCGCGAGCGCAGGCTGGCCAGGCCGCGCCGCAGCAGGCCGGCAAAACGGTTCAGGGCGTAGCGCAGGTTCGCCCAGGACATCGACATCCGTTGCAACTCCAGCTTAAACAAATGGGACCCCGCGCCGCGCTGCCTGCTGGCCTGCGCTAGACTCGCCGGAATTTACATTCTCGCATCCCCGTGCCACGACGCTACGACGACGATACCGACGATCAGGACACCGACGATCTCGACAGCGGCGCCTCGCCCTGGCGCCGGCGCCTGCTCACCTGGGGCCTGGCCGCGACCGCGCTGGGCCTGGGCTTCCTGATCCCGTACACGGTCTATCTGAACAAGCAGGTGACGCAGCGCTTCGGCGAGCTGCGCTGGCAGATTCCGACCCGGGTCTACGCCCGCCCGCTGGCGCTGGCGGCGGACACGGCGATGGACGCGCAGACGCTGAAGACCGAGCTGGACGCGGCCAGCTACCGCGAGGACGCCGGCGCGCAGCGCCCCGGCAGCTACCAGCAGGACGGCAGCCGCTTCGTCATCGCCAGCCGCGGCTACATCGACGTGGATGGCCGGGTCGCGCCCCGGCGCGTGGAAGTGAGCCTGTCCGGCGGCCGCGTGGCGGCGTTGCGCGATGCGCAGACACGCAAGTCGCTGACTGTCGCGCGGCTGGATCCGGCGCGCATCGCCACCTTGTACGGGCAAAAGCAGGAAGAGCGGCGGCTGGTGCGGGTGGACGAAGTGCCCGAGCTGCTGGTCACCGGCCTGCAGGCGGTGGAAGACCGCGACTTCAACTACCACCACGGCATCGACCTCAGCGGCATGCTGCGCGCGGCGTGGGTGATGGTGCGCTCCGGCGGCAAGAGCCGGCAGGGCGCCAGCACCCTGACCCAGCAGCTGGCGCGCAGCGGCCTGCTCGGCATCGGCAAGGAACAGACGCTCACCCGCAAGTTCAACGAGATCCTTTACGCGCTGATCATGGAAGCGCGCTACGACAAGCGCACCATCCTGGAGGCCTATCTGAACCAGGTGTACCTCGGCCAGCGCGGCAGCCAGGCGATCCACGGCGTGGCCTCGGGCGCGGAATTCTGGTTCGGGCGCGAACTGGATGCGCTGCCGCCGGAACAGGTGGCGCTGCTGATCGGCCTGGTCAAGGGGCCGTCCTACTACGACCCGCGGCGCTTCCCCGAGCGCGCGCTGGACCGGCGCAACTTCGTGCTCGGCAAGCTGCGCGAGAGCGAGTTGATCGACGAACCCACCTACCGCCAGGCGCTGGCCGCGCCGTTGGGGGTGCCGGCCAGTCCGGGCCTGGTCGCGGCCAACCGCTTCCCGGCCTACGTGGACCTGGTGCGCCGCCAGCTGGCGCGCGACTACCCGGAAAGCGCGCTGCAGGGCGCCGGGCTGAGCGTGCTGACCGGCATGTCGCCGTCGGCGCAGGCCTATGCCGAAGGCGCGGTGACGCGCACCCTCACCGCGCTGGGAACCAACAAGAAGCGGCCGCCGCTGCAGGCCGGGCTGGTGCTGACCGACACCCACAACGGCGACGTGCTGGCGGTGGTTGGCAGCCGCGACGTGTCGCAGCCCGGCTTCAATCGCGCGATCGAGGCGCAGCGCCAGGTCGGTTCGCTGCTCAAGCCGTTCGTGTACCTGCTGGCGCTGGCGCAGCCGGACCACTACTCGCTGGCCAGCTGGGTCGACGATGCGCCGGTGACGGTGCAGCTCAGCCGCGGCAAGCGCTGGACCCCGGGCAATGCCGACAACCGCAGCCACGGCACGGTGCGCCTGGTCGATGCGCTGGCGCATTCGTACAACCAGGCCACGGTGCGGATCGGCATGCAGGTCGGGCCGGAGCGGGTGGCGCAGCTGATCAAGGTGCTGGCCGGGCTCGAGGCCGAGAACAATCCGTCGCTGATCCTGGGCGCGACCGACCAGAGTCCGTACGCGATGACCCAGCTGTACCAGTTCCTCGCCTCCGGCGGCGAGATCCAGCCGCTGCATGCGGTGCGCGGTGTGCTCGATCCGCAGGGCAAGCTGCTCAAGCGCTACGACAAGGCCCCGGCGCCGGCGCAGGCAGGCGATTCGGTCGCCGCCAACCTGGTCGGACTGGCGCTGCAGCAGGTGGTCAGCAACGGCACCGCGCGGCAGCTGCTCGGCGACGGCCTGGGCAAGCTGTCCCCGGCTGGCAAGACCGGCACCAGCAACGATGGCGTGGACAGCTGGTACGCCGGCTACACCGGCGATCATCTGGCGGTGATCTGGATCGGCAACGACCAGAACAAGCAGACCGGCCTGTACGGCGCCACCGGCGCGATGCGGGTGTGGTCGGGCATCTTCGCGCGGCTGCCGAGTTCGCCGCTGAAGGTGCAGGGCAAGGGCATCGACTGGCAGTGGATGGACCCGGCCGGCAGCAACAGCACCGACGCCAGCTGTCCCGGCGCGCGCCAGTTCCCGTTCGTGGTCGGCTTCGCCCCGGCGTATGCGCCGTGCGCGCCGCCGCAGGCGCTGCCCGAGCAGGCGCAGTCCGCCGATGGCGAAGAGAGCCATGGCGGCGGCTGGCGCAGCTGGTTCGGCCTGGACAAGAAGAAAGAAACGCCGCCTGCCGACGCGGCGTCCACCCCTCCGGCGCAATGATCCACGGAATGCCTGCCATGACCCGATACACCCCCACCGTTGCCATCGCCGCGCTCAGCCTGCTGCTGGCCTCCTGCGTCAGCGCGCCGCCGCCCCCGCCGCCGCGGCCGGTGGACACCACCACCCCGGCGCAGCGGCTGGCGGCGATCGAGGCCAGCGGCGGCGCCGACGACACCGAACTGAGCGTGCAGCCGCTGCGCGATCCGCAGGTCGAGGACCTGCGCGACAGCGCCAAGCGCAAGCGCGCGGCCGGCGACCTGGCCGGCGCGGCGGCGGCGCTGGACCAGGCCCTGCAACTGGTGCCGGAAGACCCGGCGCTGCTGCAGGACCGCGCCGAAGTGGCCTTGCTGCTGAAGGACGATGCGCAGGCCGAGGCCTTCGCCAGGCGCGCCATCGACCTGGGCTCGCAGACCGGCCCGCTGTGCCGGCGGCACTGGGCCACGATCGAGCAGTCGCGGCTGGCGCGCGGGCAGAAGGAGAACGCGGCGTCCGCGCATGCGCAGATCGAGCGCTGTACGGTGCCGGGGGTGAAGCGGTATTGAGGCCGCGGCGCGGGACGGCAGGATGCTGTCCCGGGGCAAATCGCTGTCGAGCGATTTGAGGGAAAAAGCGCCTTTCCCGTAGGAAAAGCGGCTTTTTTATCGGCGGCCTGTTGCCGTCGCCGCGGCAGGCTGTTCGCCATGGCGCCGATGTGCCGCCTGCATGGTGGCCAATACCCGAACCGGCGGCGTCGCTGCCATGGCACGCTGTCGGCGCCTTGCGTGCCCGATCGATCCGGATCCCTGGACCTGCGATGCGGGCATCGGCCAAGCCGCCCGATCACGCCGAGCGGCCGCGTCGTTGCGACAGGCAAAGTGCCTGCCGACGCTGTGCATCCCCCGGCGCTGGCGCAGCGCGGCGCTTCGGTGCCCGCGCCGGTCATCGTGCAGCGCGCAGCGCAGACAGCGGAAAGGCGGCTTGCGCCGCCTTCCGCGAATTGCTGCAGGCTGGCAGCGTCAGTGCGGCGAGGCGACCGACTTGGACGCGGAGGCGCCCTTCTTGTCCTTCGGGTCCGCACGCTCGGCCATCATGTTGTCGCTGCCGAAGTCGGTGTCCACGTCCAGCCAGCGCTGCGCCGGCAGGCCGATCGCACGGTCGAGGATGGTCGGCAGCAGGCCGGAGGGCAGGCCGCTCTCGCCGTTCCACAGGATCGCCACGCCCAGGTCGCGCTCCGGCACCAGCGCGACCAGGCCGCGATAGCCCTGCACCGCACCGGCATGGAAGACGACCTGGTGGCCCGAGTAATCGAAGATGCGCCAGCCCAGCGCGTAGCTGGCCGAGTTGACCCGCTCGCGGCGCCAGCCCGAGCGCATCTCGCCGGGCGTGGTGATCAGCGGCGCATGCAGGGTCGCCAGCAGCGGCGCCGGCAGCACGTCCGGCCGGTGCCCGGTCTGCGCGATCAGCCACTGCGCCATGTCGCTGATGCTGGCGTTGACGCCGGCGGCCGGGGCCAGCCGGTAGTAGGTGGGCTTGGGCATCAGCGACACCCAGCCGTTGCGGCTGCGCACGTGCGGGCGCGCCCAACGCGGGCTGGCCTGGATCCCGGCCAGGCCCATGCTGGCATCGTTCATGCCCAGCGGCTTGAAGATGCGGCGCTCCACCGACTGCTCGTAGAAGCTGCCGGAGGCGGCGAACACCACGTCGCCGATCAGGCTGAAGGCCACGTTCTGGTACGCATAGCACTCGCCGGGCGCGCACTTGAGCGGGGCGTAGGCGAGCTTGTGGCTGAGCGTGTAGTAGTCGGTGTTGGACTCGACGTCGCGGTCGTAGGCGTTGTAGGTCAGGCCGACGCGATGGCTGAGCAGGTCGGCCACGTTCAACTGGCGCGTGGCGACCGGGTCGCTGAGCTGGAAGCCGGGCACGTAGTCGGTGACCTTGCTGTCCCAGCGCAGGGTGCCGTCGTTGACCAGCAGGCCGGCCATGGTGCCGGCGAAGGCCTTGGACAGCGAGGCCAGGCGGAACACGGTGTGCGCATCGACCGGCTCGGGGCGGTTGACGTCGGTGACACCGTAGCCGCGCGCGCTGATCACCTGGCCGTTGTGCACGATCGCCACCGCCAGGCCGGGCACGCGCTCGCCGTAGGTGAGCTGCTCGGCCATCGCTTCCAGGCTGGCGACATCGAAGTCCCGGGCCAGCGGCAGCACCTTGCTGTCCGGCAGCGCGGCGCGGTACGGCAGCGGCTGGGTCGGCGAGGTGTAGCGCGTGGCCTCGGTGTAGATCGGCGGCGGCAGCGGTTGCGAGGGCGCCGGCGTCTGCGCGGTGGAGGACATCGCAAAGGGCAGCAATGCCCCGAGCAACCCGGTTGCCACCGGTCGAAGGAGCCGCTGCCTGCTGTTCTGTTTCATCGCGCGTGTGGCCTGTGAGGTGCTGCCGAAACCGATTCTAGCGCCGCTTTTCGCCATTGCACAAACCGGGAGAAGATGAATGAGCATCGTCTTGATCCTGCAGGTGATTTTGCCGGGCCGACAATGCCGGTATAAGGCGCTGTCCGCGCGGCGCTGCCGCGATGGCGCGGCGCGTGCGCAAACCCATGCAACAAACCCATGCAACCGGTGTGCCGACGCCGACGCCGACGCCGGCGCGGTCGCCGCCGGCCTGGCCTGACCCGATGCCTACGCAGTACCGCGTCGCGCCGCGGCGGGCCATGCCCCGCAGGTGCCTATGGGGTTCCGCTCCGGGCCGTCAGCGTGGCTGTGCGACCGCGCTGGGCGTGTGCGTGGCTGGGCAGGGCGCGGCGCTGGCAGGCGCGCGCGCGTTGAGGGCAGGGGGCCTGCCCGTTGCGCCGGCGGCGCCTCAGCCGGCGCGCAGCACGCTGTGGCCGCGGATCAGGTCGGCGGCGCGCTCGGCGATCATCAGCGTCGGGCCGTTGGTGTTGCCGCTGACCAGGCGCGGCATCACCGACGCATCGATCACGCGCAGTCCGTCCAGCCCGCGCAGGCGCAGCTGCGGATCGACCACCGCCTGCGCGTCGCTGCCCATCCGGCAGGTGCCGATCGGGTGGTAGATGGTCTCGGCCTTGGCGCGGATGTAGGCGATCAGGCCGGCTTCGTCCAGGTCCTCGCGTACCGGCAGCAGCGCCGCGCCGCGCCAGGGAGCGAACGCCGGCTGCTGCAGGATGCGCCGCGCCAGGCGTGCGCATTCCACCAGCATGCGCAGATCGAAGCCGTCCGGATCGCTGAGATAGTTCGCCTGGATCCGTGCCGGCGTACGCGGGTCGGCGTCGTTGAGCGACAGGCGGCCGCGGCTGCGCGGCTGCAGGTGGCAGGCGTGCAGGGTGAAGCCGTCGCCGGGCAGCCGGTTGCGGCCGTGGTCGTCGAGCATCGCCGGCACGAAATGCAGCTGGATGTCGGCGCGCGCGTCCGGCGCCTGCGGCGAGCGGATGAAACCGCCGGCCTCGGCGATGTTGCTGCTGCCGGCGCCGCGGTGGCCGCGCAGGAAATAGTCGACGGCGATCTTCAGCTGGTTGCGGCGGTCGTAGCTGATGCCCGGGCGGGTGCGGTACAGCGTGCACACGTCCAGATGGTCCTGCAGGTTGGCGCCGACCTGTGGCTGATCCAGGCGCACGGTAATGCCGTGGCGCTGCAGTTCGTCGGCCGGGCCGATGCCCGAGAGCATCAGCAGCTGCGGCGAGTTCACCGCGCCGGCGCTGAGCAGCACCTCGCGCGCGGCCCGCGCCTGCACTTCGGCGCCGCGCTGCGCGTAGGCCACGCCGACCACGCGCTCGCCTTCGAGCAGCAGGCGCAGCACCAGCGCGTCGGTGATCACCTGCAGGTTGGCGCGCGCCTGCGCCGGCGCCAGGTAGGCGACCGCCGCCGAGCAGCGCGCGCCGTCCTTCTGGGTGACCTGGTACAGGCCCACGCCTTGTTGCTGCGGGCCGTTGAAATCGCGGTTGTGGGCGAAGCCGGCCTGCTCTCCGGCAGCGATGAACACGTCCGAGAGCGGGTTGTGGTAACGCAGATCGGACACGTGCAGCGGCCCGTCGCCGCCGTGCAGCGCATCGCCGCCGCGGCTGTTGCGTTCGCTGCGGCGGAAATAGGGCAGCACGCCGCGCCAGTCCCAGCCCTCGGCGCCGGCGGCGGCCCAGTCGTCGTAGTCGGCGGGCACGCCGCGCACGTAGCACATCGCGTTGATCGAACTGGAGCCGCCCAGCACCTTGCCGCGCGGCCACCACAGGCGCCGATCGTTCAAGGCCGGCTCCGGCGCGGTGAGGTAGTTCCAGTTGATGCGGCGGTTGCCGGCCAGCCGCGCCAGTCCCGCCGGCATGTGGATGAAGGGATTGCGGTCGCGCGGCCCGGCCTCGATCAGCAGTACCTTGCAGTCGCGATCCTCGCTGAGCCGATTGGCCAATACGCAGCCTGCCGAGCCTGCGCCGATGATGATGTAGTCGTACACCCGCCGCTCCCCTCTTTCGTGGCGCCGACGCTAGACGCCGCGGATAGAGCATATGCTCGGCGCGCGCTGCGGCGTGCAGATGCCGCGATGAGCGCGGGACTGCGCGCGGCGGCGGCGCTGGCGATGTTGCAGTGCATCGGCTACCGTGCGCGCAACCACCCGGCGAACGGCAGGCCGATGCAAGCGGAAAACAAGCGCGTCCAGACCGGCGAGCTGCGCGCGGTGCTGCTGTCCTTCGTCTATTTCTTCTGCGTGCTGGCGGCGTACTACGTGATCCGGCCGGTGCGCGAACAGCTGTCCGCGGCGGTCGGCTCGACCCAGCTGCCCTGGTTCTACATGGCGATCTTCGTCGCCACGCTGCTGCTGACCCCGCTGTTCGCGTGGATGGCGGCGCGCTGGCCGCGGCGGATCGTGGTGCCGGCGGTGTACGTGTTCTTCGCGCTGTGCCTGCTCGGCTTCGTGCCGCTGTTCAGCGGCCAGGGCGGACTCAGTCCGCGCGTGCTGGGCATCGTGTTCTTCGTCTGGGTCAGCGTGTTCAACCTGTTCGTGGTGTCGGTGTTCTGGAGCTTCATGGCCGACATCTGGAGCAGCGAACAGGCGCGGCGGCTGTTCCCGCTGATCGGCCTGGGCGGCACCGCCGGCGCGGTGGCCGGGCCGCTGCTGACCCGCGGGCTGGTCGGGGTGATCGGCGTGGCGCCGCTGCTGCTGGTGTCGGCGGCGCTGCTCGGCGTGGCGCTGGTCTGCGTGATCCTGCTCGGGCGCTGGGCGCGGGTGCATGGCGCGCGCCGCCACGATGCCGGCCACGAGGCGGCGGTCGGCGGCGGCATGTTCGACGGCCTCAAGCAGATCCTGGCCAATCCGTTCATGCGCGGCATGGCGCTGCTGATGCTGCTGGGCGATTGCATCGGCACGGCCGGCTATGCGCTGATGACCGATTACTCCGGCGCCACCTTCCACAACGCGGTCGAGCGCACCCAGTTCGCCGCCAACATCGATACGCTGACCAATGTGCTGCAGGTCGCCGTGCAGCTCAGCGTGACCCGCTGGCTGCTGATGAAGAAGGGCGCCGGCGCGGTGATCGCGCTGTGGGCGCTGATCAGCGTGGCCACGCTGCTGGCCACCGCGTTGTCGCCGGATCCCTACGCGCTGGCGGTGTGGGTCGTGCCGTGGGTGGTGCTGCCGGTGGTGATCACCCGGTCGCTGACCTACGGCATGGTCGGCCCGGCGCGCGAATCGCTGTACACGCGGGTGCCGCGGCAGCTGCGCTACCAGGGCAAGAATGCGGTGGATACGGCGGTGTGGCGTGCCGGCGACGTGGCCGTGACCTCGGCGATGAACGGCCTGCGCGCGCTGGGCATGGGCGTGCCCGGTTTCGCCGCGCTGGCGGCGCTGGCGGCGACGCTTTCCGGCGTCATCGGCTGGCGCCTGGCGCGTGCGGTCGAAAGCGCTGCGCCTGCGGCAGCGACGGAGGCAGCGCCGACGCGCTGAGCCTGCGCGCAGGCCGCGCAGCCTCGGTGCCGGCCACTGCGGCAACCGTTATGCTGCGCATTCTGTTTTGCCGATGGACGCGCGCATGACCCTGCTGGCCTCGAGCCTGGTATGCCTGGTGGCGTTGCTGCACGTCTACATCCTGGTGCTGGAGATGTTCCTGTGGACGCGGCCGCTGGGCATGAAGGCGTTTCGCAACACGCCGGACAAGGCGCAGCTGACCAAGGTGCTGGCGGCCAACCAGGGCCTGTACAACGGCTTCCTCGCCGCCGGCCTGGGCTGGGGCGTGGCGGCGCAGCGCGTCGACCTGATGCTGTTCTTCCCGGGCTGCGTGGTGGTGGCCGGGCTGTACGGCGCGTGGAGCGTCAGCCGCCGGATCCTGTTCGTGCAGGCAGTGCCGGCGGCGCTGGCGATCGCGGCGGTGCTGCTGGCCTATTGAACGCCACGGCTGCGGCGTCGTGCCGCATGCGACCGCTGGGGTTGCACCGGTGCGCGTGGGCGACGGCACCCGAATGGCGATGCGAGCAACTGCATGGTCCGGGATCGCGCTGAATCCGGATTTCCGCGCTGACCGCGGCCGCGATCGCAATGTCCTTCGCCCATGTCCGGGATGCCCGGCGCGCACCGTTGCGACCACATCGACCGGCGCAACCACCGCAGGCGGCGCATGGCATGTCCCGCAAACCACGACGGCGGACCGACGTCCGCCGTCGTGGTGAGTGTGCTGCCGGCGTGGATGGTGCCGGTGTGGAGCAGGCCGGCCTGGATCAGGCCGCCTCGCGCGAATGGTCGTTGCCGCTCGCGGCACGCTGGTAGTAGCTGGCCGAGCGCAGTTCGTCGGCGTCGAAGTCGTCCACGCTGATCGTGTCCATGGTGATCTCGCGCAGTTCCTCCAGCTGGCGGCGCTCGTCGGCCGAGAGCACGCCTTCGCGCACCGCCTCGTCCAGCTGCGAGGCGAAGTCCAGCGCCTCGATGCCCTTGCTCTTGAGCGCCTTCAGGAACTTGCGCTCGACCGGCTCGGCCAGCACCGCCTTGGTCAGGTAGCTGGCGATGCGGCCGCCCGGGTTGTTCTCGCACGGAGTCAGGAACACGCCCTGGCCGAGGCGGTCGCGGGCTTCGTTCGGGGTCATCAGCAGTGCCGCGACGCGGTGGCCCAGGCGGTCGCCCGGGGCTTCGGCGCGGCGGCCCCACGGGAAGATCAGCGCCCACATCAGCCAGCCCACCGGACGGATCGGGAAGTTGCGCAGCGCCGCCGACAGCGCCAGTTCGATCTTGTGCACGCTGTCGTGGAACGCCCACGCCAGCAGCGGCTGGTCGGTCGCCGGCGCGCCGTCGTCGTGGTAGCGCTTGAGCATCGCGCTGGTCATGTAGATGTGGCTCAGCACGTCGCCCAGGCGCCCGGACAGCGATTCCTTGAACTTGAGCTTGCCGCCGAGCATCAGCATCGACACGTCGGCCATCAATGCCAGGTTCGCCGAGTAGCGGTCCAGCTTGCGGAAGAAGCGGCGGGTGTAGGCGTCGCCAGGCGCGGCGCCGATGCGCGCGGCGGTCAGGCCGAACCACAGCGAGCGCACTGCGTTGGAGATCGCAAAGCCGATGTGGCCGAACAGGTTGCGGTCGAACTCGTCGACGCCGGCCTTGCGGTCCGGATTGCCGGCGGCCTTCATTTCCTTCATCACCCACGGATGGCACAGGATCGCGCCCTGGCCGAAGATCAGCAGGCTGCGGGTCATGATGTTGGCGCCTTCCACGGTGATTGCGATCGGCGCCGCCTGCCAGCTGCGGCCGGCGAAATTGCGCGGGCCGAGGATGATGCCCTTGCCGCCGACCACGTCCATCACGTCGCTGATGACTTCGCGGCTCATCGAGGTGCAGTGGTACTTGGCGATCGCCGACGGCACCGACGGCACGTCGCCGCGGTCCACCGCCGCGGCGGTGGCCTGCGACAGCGCGCTGATCGCATAGGCCTTGCCGCCGATCCGCGCCAGCGCCTCTTCCACGCCCTCGAAGCGGCCGACCGACAGGCCGAACTGCTTGCGGATGCGCGCGTAGGCGCCGGTGACGATGGCGCCGTACTTGGCGCCGCCGCTGGCGGTGGAAGGCAGGGTGATCGAGCGGCCCACGGCCAGGCACTCGTTGAGCATGTTCCAGCCCTTGCCGACCATGTCCACGCCGCCGATCAGCTGGCTGAGCGGGATGAACACCTCGCGGCCGTGGATCGGGCCGTTCTGGAACGGCGAGTTCAGCGGGAAGTGGCGGCGGCCGATTTCAACGCCTGGGGTCTCGCGCGGCAGCAGCGCCAGGGTGATGCCGATGTCCTTGGTGTCGCCGATCAGCCCGTCCGGGTCGTACATGCGGAACGCCAGGCCGACCAGCGTCGCCACCGGCGCCAGGGTGATGTAGCGCTTGTCGAAGGTCAGCTTGACGCCGAGCACGTTGGCGCCGTTCCACTCGCCCTTGCAGACGATGCCGTAGTCGGGGATCGAGGTCGCGTCGGAGCCGGCGAACGGGCCGGTCAGGCCGAAGCACGGCACTTCCTGGCCCACCGCCAGGCGCGGCAGGTAGTAGTCCTTCTGCTCCTTGGAGCCGTAGTGCAGCAGCAGTTCGCCCGGGCCCAGCGAGTTCGGCACGCCGACGGTGGAGCTGACCACGCTCGACACCGAGGCGATCTTCTGGATCACCTTGTGGTGGGCCAGCGCGGAGAAGCCCAGGCCGCCGTATTCCTTCGGAATGATCATGCCGAAGAACTTGTGCTTCTTGACGAAGCTCCACAGCTCCGGCGGCAGGTCGGCGTGGACGTGGGTGATTTCCCAGTCGTTGGTCATCCGGCACAGCTCTTCCACCGGGCCGTCGAGGAAGGCCTGCTCCTCGGCGGTCAGCTGCGGCTTCGGGTAGTCGAGCAGCTTCTGCCAGTCCGGGTCGCCGGTGAACAGCTCGCCTTCGAAACCGACCGAACCGGTTTCCAGCGCGATCCGCTCTGTCTGCGACAGCGGCGGCAGCACCTTGCGGAATACCTTCAGCATTGGCGCGGTGAGCAGCGGCTTGCGCACGAACGGCAGCAGCAGCGGCACCGCGACCAGCGCCAGCAGCACCGCGGCGACGATGCTGGCGGTGTGGCTGGCGCCGAACAGCCGGCACGCGACCAGCAGCGTGGCGCTCAGCGCGGCCCAGACGGCGAGCCGCATGCGGTGATAGGCGGCGAAGGCGCCTGCCAGCAACAACACAAGGAAGGGGGCGACGATGCTCATGGGCTTGCTCCGGGGACGTGCTCGGTGACGGCGGACGGTGCGCCGGCGCTAGCCGGTGGCAGTGCGTCCAGATAGTGCAACACAGTGGCGGTAAATGCGCCGTTGTCGTCGCCGGCCAGCATATGCGTGGCATCGGGCAGCTGCGCGTGCTGCGCATGCGGCACCAGCGACAGGAACTCGGATATCGTCTGCGGCGTGACCAGGTCGCTGCGCCCGCCGCTGATCAGCAGCAGCGGGCAGCGCACGTTGCGCGCGGCCTGGGCGATGGTGTCCTGGTGCTGTTCGCTGTCGCGCGCCAGCTCCTCGACCAGGCGCGGATCCCAGTGCCAGTACCAGCGCCGGTCGTCGTGCTGGCGCAGCACGCTGCGCAAGGCACCGGCGGATTTGCGCGAGCGCTGCGGCAGATAGGCGGCGATGGCATCGCCGGCGTCGTCCAGGCTGGCGAAGCCGTGCGGATGCGCGGTCATGAAGGCGAGGATGCGTTCGACCCCGGCCGGCTGCCAGCGCGGGGTGATGTCGACCAGCACCATCGCGCGGAACAGGCTCGGCCAGCGCGCCTCGGCCATCAGCCCGAACAGCCCGCCCATCGAGGCGGCCACCAGCACCGGCGCCGGCGCCATCTCGCCGGCGACCACGATCAGGTCGTCGGTGAATTGTTCGCCGCGGTACGCCAGGCCGGCAGGATTGCGCGCGGAGTCGCCATGCCCGCGCGCGTCGTAGGCGACGCTGCGGTAGCCATGCGCCTGCAACGCCGCGGCGCTGGCCAGCCACGCATGCCGGGTCTGCCCGAAGCCATGCGCGAACAGCACGCTGCCCGCCTCGCCGGAGGCCATGACGGTCGCCGCCAGCCGCATATCGTCCGCGCCGGCGAGCAGGGCGGAGGCAGCAGCAGTCGGCATGCTGGAAGGAGAGGAAACCATACGAGCTAGTATGGAGGAGTCGTCAGTGATGTCAATACGATGCAGTATGGAAACGAAAAGCCAATGCTGCCGGGCATTTGCGTGCGATTCATGGGGGGCACATACTGCAATCGACTGCCCCGTATGGTTAAATCGACGGATGAACAATGCTTCCGTGTCTTCCCCCGACGATGCCGCCGCTCCGAGCGGTGGCCGCAACAACCGGCTCAGCGCCGAGGATTGGGCGCAGGCCGCGCTGGACCTGATCGCCGAGCAAGGCGTCAACGCGGTGGCGGTGGAACCGTTGGCGCGGCGCCTGGGCGTGACCAAGGGCAGCTTCTACTGGCATTTCCCCTCGCGCGACGCCTTGCTGCAGGCCGCGCTGGAGCGCTGGGAACTGGTCGAGCAGCAACAGGTGTTCGGCAGCCTGGAGGAAGTGCCGGATCCGCGCACCCGCTTGCGCGCGCTGTTCCAGCTGGTCGCGCACGAGGTCAAACCGCACATCATCTACAGCGAGTTGCTGAAGGCGCTGGACCATCCGGCGGTGCGCCCGGTCATCGACCGCGTCTCGCAGCGGCGCATGGAGTACCTGATCGCCTCGTTCCGCCAGGCCGGCCTCAGCCGCACCGATGCCCAGCACCGCGCCCGGCTGGCCTATGCCGCCTACGTCGGGTTCCTGCAGCTGTCGCTGCAGCTGCACCAGCCCAAGCAGGCGCGCGAGGAATTCGAGGCTTATGTCGAGCACGTCATCGTGACCCTGATTCCTGGGTGATTAACTGAGTAGATGAGAATATCTATAATATTCTATTATATGTGTACGGATGTACATCGCAATTTTAGATGCGTCGGCCATTGGAATTCTTGAGAGTTGGTAGGGCGGAAAATTAATTGGGCGGACCTCACATCGAGGCCCGCCCTGCCGGCCACCTAGTCTTTACTGAGTGACTACCGTGCAGACGCGCTGTTCGCCTGCCGTCACGCATGCAATGCGGGTGACATGGCCGCTACCTGACCATTGCATCGTTGCTCCCAAACTTCCCATGTAACTAGCCAGCGAGTTGAGGTCGTCTCCCCCTGCGTCCGTCCACTCTCCTTGGACCTGATCAATTTTGTCCGGGACTAATTGACCAGCCGGCGTACGTGCACTTCCTTCGATGTAATGGCCAGTGGCGCTGTCAAGTGTTATATTGAAATCAACGGAGCTGCCATCAGTCATTACTAAGCGAAATATTAAGTTGACCTGCTGTTTGAGGCCTAGTGGCGAAGCCGCGACAGCCATTAGATCAGCGATAGCTGTTGCGAGGTTCGTTCCCACGACAGTGGAATATACACTGTTGCTTGCAATAGCAGAGGACAACATTGCGCGGAGGTTTTGATCGGATAGAAAATTTGTTGCGGTCTTGTCCTGCGCGGAAGGCACATCAACAATTCCGACAGGTACATTTATGATGGGGCGTAGTGTGTACCTCCCGATTACGAAGACTTTGTGCGCGCGGTCCAGTTCAGTAATTGCTGCGGAGGTTGTGCTTACTTTGACCGGGGGTTGTGATCCTGCCTGTATCGTGACGCGGCCAGCTCCCGCTTTTAGTGGGTCTGTTCCTGCGTCCTGTTTTGGAACTTTCCAGGTCTGAATAGTGTTGTCTAAAAGATTGTAAATATTGTGAGTGCCTTGCCCGTGAACCAATGCTTGTTCCCTGAAGTCGTCATCGACTACGCATGTGTCACAGCGGATGTTGGCGGCATCTGATTTGGATGGCGCGGAGTAAAGAGCAAATAATAAAATCGTCATTCCGAAAGAAAGTTTAAGCACAGCTGTTCTCCCTATTTAATTTCCATCTATTAAAAATATCTCAAGTGCGATTTCTTTTTTTAGACTTGCATCTAGGATTTTCGAATATCAGAAATCCCCTACAAAAAATAAGGCGTCTCCTGACACATCTCCTTTGCATACATCTCAATCCCGGGCCCATAGCTCAATCCATTACAGGCCTGGGCCCGCCCAAAAAAACAACGGCCCCTTGCGGGGCCGTTGCTTCAGACGATCAGATCGCGATCAACAGCGATCAGAACTTCTGGGTGTACTGCATGAACAGGTAACGGTCGTAATCCAGCATCGGATCGATCGACGACGAGCTGTTGTTGGTCAGCGAGTACGTGATCGGCGGCTGCTTGTTCCAGACGTTGCGGGCACCCAAGGTGACCGAGCCATTCCACGGGGCTGCCCAGCTGACCGAGACGTCCTGGTAGCTGATCGACCCCTTCTTGTTGGCCCCTACGCCGCCGCCCCAGCCGCCGTTGGCGGTCTGGTAGTTCGGTTCGTTGCACTCGTCCGCGTCGTAGCAGAAGTCGCGGTAGCCGCCGTAATAGCGCAGGTTCCAGTTGGCCGACAGGTCGCCCTTCGCCCAATTCACACCCAGCGTGGCGCGTACGCGCGGGTAGTTCCAGTAACCTGCGTAGTCGTCCCAAGGGGCGCTGTTGTCGCTCTGCTGGCGGAACGCAACCAGGTAGTTGCTGTCCAGGCGGAGCGAGAACTGGCCCGCGGCGAATTCCGGCAGGCGGTAGTTCACGACGAAGTTGTAGCCTTGGGTTTCCAGCGCACCCAGGTTGGTGTTGCCGCGGCTCAGGGTGACGATCTGACCGCTGGTGGCGTCACGAGTGTAGTTGCAGAACGAGGTCACTCCGTTGTAGCACTGGTTCAGCACATAGGTCGCACTGACTGCAGTGATTACATTGGAGATACTGATCTTGTACCAGTCAAGCGAGAAGTCCAGGCCCTGGATCCAGCGCGGGCTGAATACCAAGCCGACGGTACGGGTCTTGCTGTATTCCGGTTCCAGATTGGCATTGCCGACGCCGGCCTGGAACGGGGCGTTGCCCTGGGTTTCACGCGCGGTCACCGGCACGCCTGCGTTGTCGGTCTGGCGGAAGGTCGGTGCGAGGCCTTCGCTGGTGCAACGTGCTGCTGCGATCGGGTTGGACAGCTGGCCGAAGCGGGCATCGCACGGATCGGTCAGGTAGTCGAAGGACTGCGAACCGCCACCGAAGGTGTCGTCCAGAGTAGGGGCACGGAAGCCCTTGCCGTAGGTGGCACGGACCAACAGGTCCTCAACCGGCTTCCAGGTCAGGCTGAACTTGCTGTTGGTGGTGTCGCCGAAACGATCGTAGTCGGAATAGCGGCTGGCTACGTCGAACGACAGTTCCTTGGCGAGCGGCAGATCTTTCAGCAATGGGATCATCAGCTCCAGGTAGACTTCGTCGGTCTTGTACTTGCCCGTCGTCGCGCCAGCGGCCAGGTCGGTGGTGTAACCGGCGCTGGACAGCTGGTCCGGGTAGTCGTAGCCGGAGACTTCACGGTGCTCGACACCGGCCGCAAAGGCGAATTCGCCGGCGTTGCCCGGCATGTCGAACAGGCCGCCGGTGATGTTGGCGAAGTACTGCTTGCTCACGCTCTGTTGGGTGGCCTGGCCAAGAGTGTTGATGTACTTTAGCGCGTCGGAAGTGGAGGCCGACGGACCGCCGAGGACGTTCCACGGAATGCACTGCCCGGCCGACAGGCTGGTGCCCAGCGGGATGGGGTTGGCTGCAGTACCGCACTGCACCACGCCCTGGCTGTTCAAGAACGACGGACCCAAGGCCTTCTCAAGCGCCAGCAGGTTGATGTTGCCGGTGCCGATCTGGGTGACGTCGAACTTGTTGTAGTTGATTCCGGCGTCCCAGTTCCAGCCGTGCGTGCCGACTTCGAACGCGCCTTCCAGCGCGGCGTCGAAGTGATAGCTCTTCACGTTGTTCTGCGAAACGCGCGGGATTTCGATCGTGCGGCGGAACCAGGAGGTGATATCTTGACCAACCGGGTTGTAGTAGCTCTCGCCGCTGATTGCAACCGGGTAGGTCGGTTGCGCCGTTGCGCTCAGCGGATAGCCGGCGACCTGGCGCTCGGAATTGCGCTCGGAGTACATCGCCGTCGACTTGAAGGTGACGTAGTCGTTGATCTCGAAGCTGCCGGTCGTGAAGATCGACTTCGTTTCGGTTTCCTGCGCCAGCATCATCTGCTGAGTGGCGTTGAAGCGGTCGTCGGTCCTCACGCCATTATGGTAGTTGGCGAGGTCGCGCGAATCAGCGCCGATGCCGTTGCCATCCCAGGTCCCGGTGTGGTTCAGGACGTAGGTGCTGCCGCCGAAATTGAAGCGGCCCCACGGGCCGGTCGCGCTAAGTGCATCCCGCGGGTGGTTCGGGCCATAGGTGGTGCGGGTCAACGCACGATCCTTCGCCCACACCGGATCCTCCTTGGAGTAGCTGGCGCCGAAGACGATCGAGGAGCGTTCGCCGCTGGCGCCGAGGGTGAAGGAGTAGGCCTCCTTCTGACCGTCGCCGCGGCTGTTCTGACCGATCAGGGCCGAGACTTCGGCGCCTTCGAAGTTCTTGCGCAGTATGATGTTCACCACGCCGGCGATGGCGTCGGAGCCGTAGATCGCCGAGGCGCCGTCCTTCAGCACTTCGATGCGTTCGATCAGGGCGGCCGGGATGGTCGACATGTCGGTGAAGCCGGCCAGGCTCGAGGTCCAGCGCTTGCCGTTCACCAGCACCAAGGTGCGCTGTTCGCCCAGGTTGTACAGGTTGACGTACTGGCCGCCCTGTTCTGGGTTGGAGGTCAGCACGGCAGCTTTGCTGAAGGTCTGGGTGCCGGAAACGGTCAGGTTCTGCAGAATGTCGCCGACGCTGACCAACCCCGATTTCTTGATTTCCTCGGAGGACACCGTGAAGATCGGCTGGGCGGTTTCAACGTCGACCGAACGGATACGCGAACCGGTCACTTCGATGCGATCAAGGTTGGTCGGGCTTGTGCTTCCTGCATCCTGAGCAAACGCAGCGCCCGTCGCGCCGCTGGCGCTCACCACAAGCGCGAGCACAACGGCATCGCGCAGTTTGTTGGTCTTGCAATTCATTAGCTCTCTCTCCGAATGAGATCTGGGGTTGACCCATGGTGTGCCTGCCGGTGGAGTCGAAAGAGCGACGCCAAGACCTTCAGGGTGACCCGATGGTATCCCGCCTTGAGCAAGAATTAAAGTAGCGTTAACAAATTGATGGAATGGAGTGAATGCGGGTCTTCGGATACCTCGCATTCATCACAAAAAAGCGCCCTGTTGGGCGCCTGCTTTTTTGAAACCTGCGGGAGAACAGGGGCTTACAGGTCCTGCTCGTAGCGCACGTAGGGGATGGTGCCTTCCTCGGTGCTGATGTTGTTCGGGGCGAAGGGGTTCTTGCCGCGGGTGATCACGTTCTCGGCGCCGACGGTCAGCTGGCCGCTCCACGGGGTGCGCCAGGTCAGGCCCACGCCGAGGCCGGACCACTTGCCGGGCTGGCCCGGCGCGTCGACCACGCGGCCGATCACGTTGGCGCTGAAAGCGCCATAGCCGCCGCCGATGCTCAGGCTCTTGCTGTCCCACTGGTTGACTAGGGCTTCCGAGGCATCGGCGATCGGGACCAGGCGCGCACGCGCATAGGTGCCGCCGATCGAGACGAAGCCTTCGCGGCCGATGTTCTGCTGCGCGAACACGGTCAGGTCGTTCTGCTCCATGCGCAGCGATGGGGTCTTGTTGGGTCCTGCCAGCCACGCCGGCATGTTCTCGCGGCCGGTCCCCGCCGACAGCGACAGGCGCCCGCCGGGACGGTTGAAGGTGGTGGTCGCGGCGACGTGGTGGCCGACATCGCCGTCGTCGTCGCCGAGGCTGGCGAGCATGCAATGGCTGGCCAGCCCGCTGATGCTGCTGCCGCTGGCGCTGTTGCACAGCAGGCCGAGCGAGTCGCCGGAAGACAGGCCGAAGGCGGCGTCGAGCGAATTGCGGCCGAAGCGCCAGCGTGCGCCGACCGCCTGTTCGCCGGTCGGTTCCAGGTACAGCAAGGCCTCGACCTTGCCGCTGCCCTTGTTCCAGATCGGCAGCACGGTACGGTCGTGGCTGCCGGCGGGCTTGCTCTGCGCATGCGCGCCCGTGCTCGCCGCAAGGGCGATCAGCAGGGCAAGTGGCAGGCGCAATAGGTCTCGCATCGGCAGTCTATGACTCTCGGGCAGGAACTAAAGTTCCCGCCGGGCAGGGGGGGCGATGCTAGTGGGTTTATGTTTCTTTAACAAGTCGGACTCCCCGGCCCTAATGCGCATTCCCGACTATTGCAAGCGCTCCGATGGCGCCGGTTCAGCCGGTGTTGCCGCGAACAATACGCCGAATTCCGTCAAGGGGAAGTCATAGTGCCGGCCGCAGAACTCGCAGCGTATCTCAACCTGGCCGGTTGCCTCGGCGGCGGCGCGGGCTTCTTCCTCGCCCAGCGAGCGCAACATGGCCGCCACCCGCTCGCGCGAGCAGGAGCAGCCGAAGCGCAGCGGCTTGGTGCCCAGCAGTTCCGGCGCTTCCTCGTGGAACAGCCGGTGCAGCAGGGTTGCCGCCGGCAGGGCCAGCAATTCGGCTTCGCTCACGGTCTCGAACAAGGCTCCGGCGCGGTTCCAGCCGTCCTCGTCGCCGCTGTCGCCGGGCAGCTTCTGCAGCAACAGGCCGGCCGCCTGGTGGCCGTCGGCGGCCAGGATCAGGCGCGTCGGCAGCTGTTCGGACTGGCGGAAATAGTCTTCGAAGGCTTCGCCCAGTTCGGCCGCCGACAGCGTCACCAGGCTCTGGTAGCGCTGCGGTTCGCGCGGGTCCAGGCCGGGATTTTCGATGGTGATCGCCAGCAGTGCGCCGGCGCCGAGCGCACGCAGATCGCGCGGGGCGTCGCTGCCCTCGGTCAGCTGGACGATGCCGCGCAGGGTGCCGGCCGCGGTGCATTCGGCGAACAGGGTGCGCAGCGCGCCCTGGCTGCGCAACTGCACCGACAGGCGCCCGTCGACCTTGGTGTGGCCGGTGAACAGGGCCGCGGCCACGCAGGCCTCGCCCAGCAACTCGGTCGCCGCGGCGGGATAGCTGGCTGGCGCGAGGATGTCGCGCCAGGCCGCCTGCAGGCGCACGTGCACGCCGCGCACGCCGGCGCCGGGCAGCAGGAAGCGGGTCAGGTGATCGTGGTCGGAAGAACTCATCGCGGCCTCGCTGCGCATGGGAAGATGGCGACCGCAGGATAGTGGGTCATCTCGAGTGGACAACGTCGAAGAAGGCATAGCAATGGGGGCGACGCGGGGCGTTGCAAGTGGCGCGGCCGTGCCGCGGTCGCCGCGCGGCCGTTGGCTGCGCTGGTTGCTGGCGGCGCCGCTGCTGTTCGCGCTGGCGAGCACGTCGCAGGTGATCGCGCTGCGCTTCGTCGACCCGCCGTTCTCGGCGATGATGCTTGCGCGCCAACTCGGCGCCTGGGGCGAGGGCGATTGGTCGTTCCGCGTCGCCTACGACTGGCGCGACACTGCGCAGATCGCGCCGAGCCTGCCGATTTCGCTGGTGGCCGCCGAGGACCAGCGCTTCCCCAGCCACCACGGCTTCGATCTGGATGCGATCGAGAAGGCGCGCGACCACAATGCGCGCGGCGGCCGCCTGCGCGGCGCCAGCACGATCAGCCAGCAGGTGGCCAAGAACCTGTTCCTGTGGCAGGGCCGCAGCTGGCTGCGCAAGGGGCTGGAGGCGTGGTACACGGTGCTGATCGAGGCGCTGTGGTCGAAGCAGCGGATCCTGGAGGTGTATGCCAACGTCGCCGAGTTCGGTGACGGGGTCTACGGCGCGCAGGCGGCGGCGCGCAGCTTCTGGGGCAAGGATGCGGCGCAGCTGAGTCCGGCGCAGAGCGCGCTGCTGGCGGCGGTGCTGCCGGCGCCGCAGCGCTACGCCGCCGCGCGCCCGGGGCCGTATGTGCAGCGCCGCGCCAACTGGATCCAGCGGCAGACGCGGCAGCTGGGCGGGCCGGCGTATCTGCAGGCGCCGTAGCCGCTGGTGAACCCGCGATCGGCTCCGTACCATCGGTCCATGGAATCCGAGCGCCTGACCGTCGTCGTCACCGCCTTCAACGAGGCGCAGACCCTGCCGCTGCTGCATCCGCGCATCCTCGCCGCGCTCGATGGCGTGGACGGCCTGGAGGGGCGGGTGCTGTATGTGGACGACGGCAGCCGCGACGCGACCTGGGAGGCGATCCTGGCGCTGGCCGCGGCCGATCCGCGGGTCGGCGCGCTGCGCCTGTCGCGCAATTTCGGCAAGGAGCTGGCGCTGACCGCGGGCCTGGATTTCGTCGAGCACGGCGCGGCGATGCTGCTGGACGCGGACGGCCAGGATCCGCCGGAGCTGATCGCGCAGTTCGTCGCGCACTGGCGCGCCGGCTACGACGACATCTACGGCACCCGCATCGCGCGCGACGGCGAGGGCTGGCTCAAGCGCGGCACCGCGTCGCTGTTCTACCGGCTGATCGGGCGCCTGTCGAAGACCCCGATTCCGGCCGACACCGGCGATTTCCGCCTGCTGTCGCCGCGCGCGCTGACGGCGCTGGCGCAGTTGCGCGAGCGCCATCGGTTCATGAAGGGGCTGTTCGGCTGGGTCGGGTTCCGCCAGCTGGCGTTGCCGTACCGGCGTGCGCCGCGCCTGGCCGGGCGCAGCAAGTTCGGCCTGTGGCGGCTTTGGAACTTCGCGCTGGAAGGCATCACCAGTTTTTCCACCGCGCCGCTGCGGGTGGCGACCTATCTGGGCCTGGCGACCGCGGTGGGCGCGTTCCTGTTCGGAACCTGGATTGTGATCAAGGCGGCGCTGTGGGGCGATCCGGTCGCCGGCTGGCCGACGATGATGGCGGTGATCCTGTTCCTGGGCGGCGCGCAGCTGATCGCGTTGGGCCTGATCGGCGAATACCTGGGCCGCCTGTACGAGGAATCCAAGCGGCGGCCGCTATATTTGGTCGACACCTGGCACGCACCGGGCGGAGGAGTATCCTCGGCCGTGCGATCCAGCGAACCGGGAGGCAGCGATGCGTACGGTACGACAGTTGTTGGGCGACAAGGGCGGTGAGATCCACGCGGTGACGCCGGATGCGGCGGTGGTCGATGCGCTGCGGCTGATGGCCGACAAGGGCATCGGCGCGGTCCTGGTGATGCAGGACGGGCGCCTGGCCGGCATCCTTTCCGAGCGCGACTACGCGCGCAAGGTGGTGCTGCAGGACCGGTCTTCGGCGAGCACGCCGGTGCGCGACATCATGAGCGCGAAGGTGTACACGGTCGATCCGGCGCAGAGCGTGCAGCAATGCATGGAGCTGATGACCGGGCAGCGCATCCGCCATCTGCCGGTGGTGCAGGCCGGCGCGGTGATCGGGGTGATCTCGATCGGCGACCTGGTCAAGGCGGTGATCGAGGAACAGCGGCAGGAACTGGATCAGCTGCAGCGCTATATCACTAGCTGACGCGGGATTGGGGATTGGGGATTCGGAAAGTCAAAAGCACGTCGGCCTGCTTCTGCTTTTACGAATCCCCAATCCCGGCTTTTCACAGCCGAATGGCTGGTCATCCCCAATCCCGGCTACTTGGCATAATGCCCGCCGCAATCGGCGTCCTTGCCCGGGCCGGTTTCCAGCGTGGCCAGCAAGGCCGCCGGCGGGGCGATGCTGCCCAGCGCCAGGGCGATCGCGCCGCGCATGCCCAGTGCCGTGACGTCGGGGCGGAAGGTCGGATCCTTGAAGGTGCCGCCGACGCGCAGCGGCGAACGCAGCGACAGGATGCTGCGATCCTTCGGCCGCGCCTTCAGCAGCAGGTCCAGTGTCTCGTCGCCCAGGTCGATGTTGCCGCTGCCGACGATCAATGTGTCGGTGCTGTCGAAGGCCAGCGCGCGCGCGTCCATCACTCCATTCCTGACCGCGAAATCGCCGAACGCGCAGCGCACCGGAATCTCGCGGTCCTTGGTGATCAGGAACTTCAGCGATTCGGCGATATCCAGCCCGGCCAGCTCCATGATCAGGTTGCTGATGTGGCCCTTGCCCATGCCGATGGCGATGCTGCCATCGGCGCTGCCGAGCATCTGCGCGATCGAGTTGCCGGTGCCGGCGAGCGCGATCTCGCCGCCGATCGCGCCGGAGGCTTCCTTGGCCAGTTGCCCGTCCGGGAACAGCTTGCCCAGCTGCATGCCGCGCAGCGAGATCTGCGCGCGTGTGGCGATGGTCGGCTTGCGCGCATCCATGCGGATGTCCGAGCGGATGTTGCCGCCGGCCACGCCGAAGTCGAGCGGCTGCAGCAGCAGCACGCCGTCGTTGAGCTTCAGGTGCGCGTCCATGTCGTCCAGCGGCAGTTTCTGCGCGTTGATCCGCTGCGCCTTCCAGCGCACGTCGGCGTCCATTGCGCGCAGCTTGCCGAGGTCGTACGGCGTGGCCGGCAGCACCTTGGCGTCGGCGGCGAGCTTGGCCGCCTGCGCCTTCTGTTCGGCGTTGGCGGTCTCGCCGGCGCCGGTGCGTGGCGGCGCGCCGACGAAGCCGGCCAGGTCGTCGAAGTCCAGGCGCCGCGAGCGCAGGTCGGCGCGCAGGAACGGGCGCTGCCCGGCGGTGTCGATCTGCACGCTGCCGGCCAGGTCGCTGTCGCCGGCGCGGCCGTTGAAGTCTTCATAGCGCCAGACGTCTCCATTGCGCTTGAGCCGGCCGTCCAGTTGGTAGGGCGGGGTGGAGGGAATGGCGATGCCGAGCAGCGGATACAGGTGTTGCATGTCGGTGCCGGCCAGGCTCAGCTGCAGGTCGAACACGCGCAACTGGAACGGATTGGTCAGCGTGCCGCGCATATGCGCGCGGGTGCTGCCGGCGCTGCCGCGCAGGTCGATCTTGAACGGATGGTCGCTTTCGCTCAGTTCCAGCGGCGAGGCGGTGCTGCCCTTGAGCGTGAACGGGTTGCCGCGCCAACGGCCATCGCCGGCGACCGCGATCGGCGGTGCGGCATCGCCGCGGCGGCGCTGCGCGGTCAGGCTGTCGACGCTGACGTCGATGTCGGTGCGGCCGGGGAGGTCCTGGAACTTCAAGCGGCCTTGCTGCACCAGCAACCGGCCCAGGGTCGCCTGCATGCCGCCGTCGCTGCTGCCGAAGCTCCAGTTGCCGGCTTGCCCGTTCGGCCCGGTCTCGAGCAGCAGCTGCGGCTGGGTCAGGCGGATCTCGGGAATGCGCAGCTTGCCGCGCAGCAACGGCCACAGTGCGAGGTCGATCTCGGCACGTTGCGCGCTGGCCATCTGCGGCTGTTTCGACCAGTCCGCATTGGCGAAGCGCAGGCCGTCGCCGCGGATGGTGGTGGTGCCGCCGAGGGCGACGTCGAGGTTGCCGTCGATGTGGAATTCGCGGCCGGTGTTGGCCTGCACCGCGCGTTCCACCGGACCTTTGAACCAGTTCCAGTCGAATACCAGGATGACGATCAGCAGCACCAGCAGCAGTGCGCCGAGTACCAACGGCCAACGCCGCAAGCGGCCGTCGGGGCGGCGCCAGGGCCAGGAGCGGCGCCGGCCACGCGATGCAGAAGTGGGCTCGCGATCCATCCGGCCATACTAGGCGGCGCACGTGCACGGGGTGCGAAAGGCGCACGCCGCGCGAGGCTTGCTTAGAGCACTTGCGCGGTCACCGCGACGAAGTGGCAGACGCTGCCGGCGAGCACGAACAGGTGCCAGATCGCATGGAAGTAGCGCACCGTGTCGCGCTGGTAGAAGCAGGTGCCCAGCGTATAGAACAGGCCGCCGGCCAGCAGCCAGCACAGGGTGCGCACATCGACCGAGTGCAGCAGCGGCTCGATCGCGACCACGATCAGCCAGCCCATCGCCAGGTACAGGATGGTCGACAGCAGCCGGAAGCGGCCGGTGAAGAACAGCTTGAAGATCACCCCGGCCAGGGCGATGGTCCAGATCGCCGCGAACAGGCCCCAGCCCCAGGGGCCGCGCAGGCCGATCAGGGTGAACGGGGTGTAGGTGCCGGCGATCAGCACATAGATCGCGCAATGGTCCAGCACCTGCAGCCGTGCCTTGGCGCCGGGATGCGAGATGGCGTGATACAGCGTGGAGGCGGTGTACAGCAGCAGCAAGGCGACCCCGAACACGATCGCGCCGGCCAGCTGCCAGCCGTCGCCGTGGATCGCGGCCAGGGTGATCAGTACCGAACTGCCGGCCAGTGCGGCGATCGCGCCCAGGCCATGGGTCAGGGCGCTGGCGAGTTCGTCGCGCCAGTCCGTAGAAGGCGGCGCGTCGGTGTGCATGGGCGAGGACCGCGGGTCTGCTTGCATGGCCCGAAACGGTACCGCAATTGCGCGCGGTTCGCCTCCGTTGCGATGCAGCAATTGGCGCGCGGTTCACGCCCGCGCTTGCCGCTTCGGTCCGTCGCCTCAATCCAGCGCGACGCTGTGCGCGTGCTCGCGGGTCGCGGCGAAGCGCACGTCCGGCGCGCGTTCCTGCGCCAGCTGCAGGTTGACCCGGGTCGGCGCCAGATAGACCAGTTCGCCGGCGCCGTCGATGCCGAGGTTCATCGCGTTCTTCTCGCGGAATTCCTCCAGCTTCCTGGCGTTGTCGCAATGCACCCAGCGCGCGGTGACCACGCCGACCGGCTCGAAGCTGGCATCCACCCCGTACTCGTCCTTGAGCCGATAGGCGACCACCTCGAACTGCAGCACGCCGACCGCGCCGAGGATCAGGTCGTTGCTCATCAGCGGGCGGAAGAACTGGGTGGCGCCTTCCTCGGACAGCTGCGCCAGGCCCTTCTGCAGCTGCTTGAGCTTGAGCGGGTCGCGCAGCCGCGCGCGGCGGAACAGTTCCGGGGCGAAGTTGGGAATGCCGGTGAACGACAGCGCCTCGCCCTCGGTGAAGGTGTCGCCGATGGAGATGGTGCCGTGGTTGTGGATGCCGATGACGTCGCCGGGGTAGGCCTCGGCGGCGATCTCGCGGTCGCTGGCCATGAAGGTCAGCGCGTTGGCCAGCTTGGTGTCCTTGCCGGTGCGCACGTGCAGGGTCTTCATGCCGGCGCTGAAGCGGCCCGAGCAGATACGCATGAACGCGACCCGGTCGCGGTGCTGCGGGTCCATGTTGGCCTGGATCTTGAACACGAAGCCGGTCAGCTTCTCTTCGGTCGCCTGTACCTCGCGGCCGGTGGTGGCGTGCGGCTGCGGCGGCGGCGCGTGCTCGGCGAAGAAGTCCAGCAGCGGCTGCACGCCGAAGTTGTTGACGCCGGAGCCGAAGAACACCGGGGTCTGCTTGCCGGCGCGGTAGGCGTCCCGGTCGAATGGATGGCTGGCGCCCTGCACCAGTTCCAGTTCCTCGCGCAGTTCGGCCAGCATCTGCGCGCCGATCCGCGCGGCCAGGCCGGGCGCGTCCAGCGACGGGAAGATGGTCGAGTCCTGGCGGGTGAAGTTGCGGCCCTGTTCGTACAGATGCACTTCGCCGCTGATCAGGTGCACCACGCCCTTCAGGCGCTGGCCCATGCCGATCGGCCAGGTCACCGGCGCGCACTGGATGCCGAGCACGGTCTCCACTTCGTCGAGCAGGTCGATCGGCTCCTTGCCTTCGCGGTCGAGCTTGTTGATGAAGGTCATGATCGGCGTGTCGCGCAGCCGGCACACTTCCATCAGCTTGATGGTGCGTTCTTCCACGCCTTTGGCCACGTCGATCACCATCAGCGCCGAGTCCACCGCGGTCAGCACGCGGTAGGTGTCCTCGCCGAAGTCGGCGTGGCCGGGGGTGTCGAGCAGGTTGATGATCCTGCCTTCGTACGGGAACTGCATCACCGACGAGGTCACCGAGATGCCGCGCTCCTTTTCCAGCGCCATCCAGTCGGAGGTCGCATGGCGCGCGGCCTTGCGGCCCTTGACCGAGCCGGCCATCTGGATCGCGCCGCCGAACAGCAGCAGCTTTTCGGTCAGCGTGGTCTTGCCGGCGTCGGGGTGGGAAATGATGGCGAAGGTGCGGCGGCGCGCAGCTTCCTGGGCAACATCGGACATGGCAACGGCGCCCACTGGGCGATCACGGCTACAGGGAAGGGCGGAATTATAGCGCCGCGGCGCCGGCCACGGGTTGCGCGGCGTCCGTGGCGTCCTCGCCGCGCGGCAGCTTGAGCTCGCCGCGCGCGCCGGCCATGCGGAACGGGATCGACTCCAGGCGCATGCCGCGGTTGACCTGCACCGCGAAATGCAGGTGCGGCGCGCTGCTCAGGCCGGTGTTGCCGGACAGTGCCAGGCGTTCGCCGGCGGCGATGCGCTGGCCCGGACGTACCGCCACGCCCTGCGGCGCCAGGTGCGCGTACAGCGCCATGCTGCCGTCGGCGTGCACGATGCGCACGAAGTTGGCGCGGCCGCCGAAGGTTTCGCGGTCCAGCCCGGCCGCGGCGAAGCCCGCTTCCACCTGCATCACCGTGCCGGCGCGCGCGGCCAGCACCGGGGTGCCTTCGGCCAGGGCGAAATCCAGCGCGTAGTAGTTCTGCGCGTCGTGGTGGCTGAAGTGGCCGCCCACGCCCTGGTCCACGCGCACCGGCGCCGCGGCGAACGGCAGTCGGTACAGCGCGTCCTGCGGCTTGGCGGCCGGGTCGCCGGGCACGGCCTCCAGGACCAGGTCGAACGGGCTGGCGTAGCGCGGGTCGCTGGGGTATAGCCGCGACAGCAGCGCACTGCCGCGGGCGGGCAGCACCGCGCGTAGCGGCAGTGCCGGGACTGCGGCGAGATTGTCGGCGCGGCGGGAGCGCAGTTGCACCTGCAGCGGCCCGTCCAGGCGGTTGTCGGCCCAGGCCTGCTGGCGCGGGGCCTGGCCGTCCAGGCGCAGCTGTGCCAGCGACAGCTCGGCGCTCGCTGGCGGCGGCGGTTCGACCTCCGCATCGCGCTGCGGATCGGCGGCGTGGTCGCCGTAGTGGGCGATGCCGTTGGCGTCCCGCCACGCATACAGCGTGCCGGACGCGCCGGAGACGGGCGCCAGTGCCGACCCGCACACGGCCAGCAGCAGCCAGCGCGGCGCAGCGCGCAACCGGGTGGTGGCGGCGTCGCGGACAGCGGCGGGGGCCGGGCACTGGCCGGGCATCGGGGCTCCTGGCGGCGGCGTGGGGGGAGTGCCGTGGCGGTGCGCAGTATGCGGCAGCCGCGGTTGCGGCTTCTTATATCGCTCCATCCGAATAAAGAGATTTGACAACGCCGGAAAACGCTGGCATCGTGACCGCACCATCGAGACCGGCGGAGGGACAGGCCCTTTGATGCCGGGGCAGCCAGCGGACGCGCAAGCGACCGTGTCGGTGCCAAATCCTGCGGGGACCACCGCGTCCACCGAAAGATGGTTCGATTCGTGCCTTGCGCACGTCGAACGCGAGCTCCGCGAAGCTCGATGGCCGTTCCTCCCCGGATACCGCCATGAGTCTCGTGAATACGCCCAATCGCCCCCTTGCTGTGAATGCCTCGCTCGACCGCTATGCCGCCGCCGTCGCGCCGGCCGCCGACGGCGTGCTCGCGATGCGCGGCGAAGTGGCGGTGGCGCTGCCGCTGCGCCACGCCGGCGTGCAGCTGCTGCGCCTGCGCTACGAACTGAGCGGCCCGGCCGATGCCCCGGTGGTGTTCGTCGCCGGCGGCATTTCCGCGCATCGCCATCTCGCCGCCAACGCGAGCTTCCCCGAGAAAGGCTGGGCCGAAGGCCTGGTCGGGCCGGGCCGGGCGCTGGATCCGGGCCAGCGGCGCCTGCTCGGGTTCGACTTCGTCGGTGCCGACGGCAGCCTGGACGTGCCGATCGACAGCGCCGACCAGGCCGATGCGATCGCCGCGCTGCTGGATGCGCTGGGCATCGCCCAACTGCACGGATTCGTCGGCTATTCCTATGGCGCGCTGATCGGCCTGCAGCTGGCGGTGCGGCATCCGCAGCGCTTGCACAAGCTGGTCGCGGTCAGCGGTGCGCACCGCGCGCATCCGTATGCCGCGGCGTGGCGCGCGCTGCAGCGCCGCGCGGTGGCGCTGGGCCAGCTGCAGTGCGCCGAGAGCCACGGGCTGTCGCTGGCGCGGCAGTTCGCGATGCTCAGCTACCGCACTCCGGAAGAGTTCGGCGAGCGCTTCGATGCACCGCCGGAAGTGATCAACGGCCGCGTGCGCGTCGCTGCCGAGGACTACCTGGATGCGGCCGGCGCGCAGTACGTGGCGCGCACCCAGGTCAATGCCTACCTGCGCCTGTCCGAATCCATCGACCTGCACCGCATCGATCCGGCCGCCGTCGCCGTGCCCACCGTGGTGGTCGCGGTGGAAGGCGACCGCCTGGTGCCGCTGGCCGACCTGGTCACCCTGGTCGAAGGGCTGGGGCCGCGCGGCAGCCTGCGCGTGCTGCGCTCGCCGTACGGCCACGACGCCTTCCTGAAAGAAACCAACCGCATCGACGCGATCCTCGCCACCGCCCTTCGCCCCACCGGAGCTACCGCATGAGCACTGCCCACGACAACGATCTGCCCTGTAGCGCCGCCACCGCCGCGGTGCGCGCCGGCATCGACCGCGACACCGCCTACGGCGCAGTGACCCCGCCGATCGTGCTGTCGTCGAATTTCAGCTTCGACGGCTTCGGCAACAAGCGCCAGTACGACTACACCCGCAGCGGCAATCCGACCCGCGACCTGCTCGGCGAAGCGCTGGCGGAGCTGGAAGGCGGCGCCGGCGGCGTCATCACCGCCACCGGCATGGGCGCGATCAACCTGGTGCTGAACGCGCTGCTGCAGCCGGGCGACAAGCTGGTGGTGCCGCACGACGCGTACGGCGGCAGCTGGCGCCTGTTCAACGCGCTGGCCCAGAAGGGCCATTTCGAGCTGATCACCGCCGACCTGACCGACCCGCGCTCGCTGGCCGAGGCGCTGGCGCAGTCGCCGCAGCTGGTGCTGATCGAGACCCCGTCCAATCCGCTGCTGCGCATCACCGACCTGCGCTTCGTCATCGACGCCGCGCACAAGGCCGGCGCGCTGGCGGTGGTCGACAACACCTTCCTGTCGCCGGCGCTGCAAAAGCCCATTGCCTTCGGCGCCGATCTGGTGATCCATTCCACCACCAAGTACGTCAACGGCCACAGCGATGTGGTCGGCGGCGCGGTGATCGCCGCCACCGCCGACCTGCACCAGCAGCTGGTGTGGTGGGCCAACGCGCTGGGCCTGACCGGTTCGCCGTTCGATGCGTTCCTGACCCTGCGCGGGCTGCGCACGCTGGATGCGCGCCTGCGCGTGCACCAGGAAAATGCGCAGGCGGTGGTGGCGCTGCTCGACGGGCATGCCGCGGTCAACCAGGTCTACTACCCGGGCCTGGCCACGCATCCGGGGCATGCGGTGGCGGCGCGGCAGCAGACCGGCTTCGGCGCGATGATCAGCTTCGAGCTGGCCGGCGGCGAGGCCGAGGTGCGCGCCTTCGTCGATGGCCTGCGCTATTTCACCCTGGCCGAGTCGCTGGGCGGGGTCGAGAGCCTGGTCGCGCATCCGGCGTCGATGACGCATGCGGCGATGACCGCCGAAGCGCGCGCCAACGCCGGCATCGGCGACGGCCTGCTGCGCCTGTCGGTGGGCATCGAATCCAGCGCGGACCTGATCGCCGACCTGCAGGCGGGTCTGCTGCGTGCGCAGCAGGCCGGCGAGGCGGTGGCGCGCAAACGGGTGGACGCGTGAGCGGCAGCGTCGCCCAGGCAATACCGTCGGCGCAGGCGCGGGCGCCCGAGGCGCTGGCGCCGCGGCTGGGCCTGCTCGGCACCGGCACGGTAGGCCGCGCCTTCGTCGCGCGCTACCAGGTGCTGCAGCAGCGCCGCCCGGGCTTGCCGGCGTTCGCCTGGCTGGCCAATTCGCGGATCCTGCAGGAGTGCGGGCAAGCGCCGGCGCAGGCGCTGGCCGTGGCCAACGCCGCCGCGCGCGGCAATCATGGCGCCGCGCCGCAGCCCGCCGACCTGCGCGGCGGCGACATCGTGGTCGATGCCACCGCCAGCGAGGCGGTGGCGCAGCGGCATGCCGGGTGGCTGGCGCGCGGGGTGCACGTGGTCACCGCCAACAAGCTCGGGCAGGGCGCGGCGCTGGCGCGTGCCGAGCAGATCCATGCCGCGCGGCATGCCGCCGGCACGCATTACGGCGACGGCGCCACGGTCGGCGCCGGCCTGCCGTTGCTGAGCAGCCTGCGCGCGCTGGCCGCCGGCGGCGACCATATCCATGCGGTGGAAGGCGTGCTGTCCGGCTCGCTGGCGTGGCTGCTGCATCGCTACGACGGCAGCCGCGCGTTTTCCGACTGCGTGCGCGAGGCGGCGGCGGCCGGCTATACCGAACCGGATCCGCGCGAGGACCTGTCCGGTGAGGACGTGCGCCGCAAGCTGCTGATCCTGGCGCGCGCCGCCGGACTGCCGCTGCGCGCCGAGCAGGTGCAGGTCGAGTCGCTGCTGCCGGCGGCGCTGGCCGCGGCGGCGGCGCAGGACGTGGATGCCGCGCTGTCGGCGCTGGATGCGCCGCTGGCGGCGCGCCTGGCGCAGGCGCGTGCGAACGGCGCCTGCCTGCGTTTCGTCGGCCGTTTCGATGCGCACGGCGCGTCGGTGGGACTGCGCGAACTGCCGCTGGCGCATCCGCTGGCCAGCGGCGCCGGCACCGACAACCGCGTTGCCATCCACAGCGACCGCTACCTGCAGCAGCCGCTGCTGATCCAGGGGCCGGGCGCCGGCGCCGAGGTGACCGCGGCGGCCCTGCTCGACGACGTGCTGCGCATCGCGGTGCGCTGACGCGCCAGTACGCCGGCAGTCGCCGCGCCGTTAGCGCGCGGCCAGCGCCTGCAGCAGCGCGGCGTTGAAGCGCTGCGGCGCTTCGACCTGCGGCGCGTGGCCCAGGTCGGCGAACTCGACCAGCGTGGCGCCGGGAATCGCCGCCGCCGCGCGCTTGCCCAACGCCGGATAGTCGCCCAGGGTCTTGGCCAGCGCCGGCGGCGCCAGGTCCTTGCCGATCGCGGTGCGGTCGCGCTGGCCGATGAACAGCGTGGTCGGCACCTGGATCTGCGCGAACCGCTGCAGCACCGGCTGGTTGAACACCATGTCCGAGGTCAGCGCCTGGTTCCAGGCCACCTGCGCGTGGCCGGGGCCGGCGTACAGCCCGGCCTGCATCGTCACCCAGCGGTCGTACTCGGGTTTCCATTGCCCGCCGTAGTAGACGCTCTGCTGGTACTGCCTGATCGAGGCGGCATCGGTCTTGAGTTCCTTCGCGTACCAGGCATCGACGCTGCGCCACGGCACACCGGCGGCCTTCCAGTCCTCCAGCCCGATCGGGTTGACCAGCAGCAGCTGGCTCACGTCCTGCGGATACTGCAGGGCGTAGTGCGCGGCGAGCATGCCGCCCATCGAGTGGCCGACGAACACCGCCCGGGTCACCCCGGCGTGTTGCAGTAGCGCATGGGTGTTGGCCGCCAGCTGCGCGAAGGAGAACTGGTAGGCCTGCGGCTTGCTCGACTTGCAGAAGCCGATCTGGTCCGGCGCGATCACCCGGTAGCCTGCGGCGAGGAGCGCGGCGATCGCCGACTCCCAGGTCGCCGCGCAGAAGTTCTTGCCGTGCAGCAGCACGACGGTGCGGCCGTTGGGCGTGCCGCTCGGCGCCACGTCCAGGTAGGCCATCTGCAAGGACTGCCGCTGCGAGACGAAGTCGTAGCGGGCGAGCGGAGCCGGATAGTCGAAGCCTTCCAGCTGCGCGCCGTAGCGCGGCGCGGGGGTGGCGGCGTGGCTGGGCGGCGGCAGGAGCGCGGCGGCGAGCGCGGCGAGAAGCGGGAGTCGGCGCATGCGGGCTGGAGGACGTGCGGGGATGCCGCGACTCTAGCCCGGGCCATGCACGGGCGGCGTCAACGCGGCTCAGCAGCGCGAATGCACCAGGCTCAGGCAGGCATGGCGCTGCATGCGTTCGGCCGACTCGTGCAGCGCCGCCAGCACCTGCTCGGCCTGCGTGCCGAGCACCGGCCGGTACGCGGCCCAGCCGTTGCGGCCCCTGGCCTTGGCCTGGTACAGCGCGCGGTCGGCGAGGACCAGCAACTGTTCCCAGCCCAGGTGGCTGTCGGGATCGTGCACGAACGGGAATTCGGCCAGGCCGATCGAGCAGGTGATCTGGCTGTGGCGGCCGTGCTCGAGCGCGAAGCTGTGCGCGGCGATCGCCCGGCACAGGCGTTCGGCGGCCACGGGCAGGTTCTCGCGCGGCGCCGAGCGCAGCACCAGCAGGAATTCCTCGCCGCCCCAGCGCACCACGTAGTCGCTTTCGCGGGTCAGCCTGACCAGCAGCTGCGCCATCTGCTGCAGCACCGCGTCGCCGGTGTGGTGGCCGCCGCTGTCGTTGATCGACTTGAAATGGTCGATGTCGATCAGCGCGAACAGCATGCCCGAGGACAGGATGTCCAGGTCGTTGGCGGCCATGCGCCGGTACAGCGCGATGTCGCTGGGGATGTGCAGCGACAGGTAGCGGCGATTGCGCAGCTGGGTCAGGTCGTCGGTGAAGCTGGCTTCCTGCAGGCGCTGGTTGGCCGCCTGCAGCGCCTCGGTGCGCTGGCGCACCTGCCGCTCCAGCGTCTGGCGCTGGCGCTGGTTGACCACGCGCGCGATGCCGATGCAGAGCAGCGCCAGGAGCAGCACGCCCAGCCCCAGCAGCAGCTTGTAGTACAGCGTCTCCTGGAAGCGCAGCCGGATCCGCAGCGGCAGCCGCGCCGGCGCCAGCGCCCAGACGCCGGCGTTGTTGCTGCCGGTGACCTCGAACACGTAGTCGCCGCCGGGCAGGTTGGTATAGCTGGCCACGCGCTGGCGGATGTCGTCGAGGCTGCGCCATTGGGTGTCGTAGCCGACCAGGCGATAGCGCAGTTCCACGTTCTCCGGCGCCTGGAACGAGGCCGCGGTGAACTCGAAATCCAGGTCGCGCGCCTGCGCCGGCAGCGGCGTGTCGCGCAGCGCCTGCGGCGCCATCCAGCGGCCCTGCGCGCGGATCCGCTCCACCACCGGCTGCGGCGCGACCGGGTTCTTGACGATGCCGGCGGTGTCCATGGTCACCACGCCGTCGCGGCTGGGCAGCCACAGCGTGCCGCTGTCGATGAAGCCCTTGCCGTTGCCGGCGCCGTTGCAGCACAGGCCCTGCACGCCGCCGTGGCGCTGGCCGCGCTCGTTGAGCAGCAGTTCGGCGTGCAGCGGCGTGCTCGGCACCTCGATGCGCTTGAGCAGGCTCGCCAGCGGCATCCGGTACACGCCGCGCAGGCCGGCCACCCACAGGCTGCCGTGGCCGTCGTCGGTGATGAAGAACGCCGCGTTCGCCGGCAGTCCGGCGTGTTCGTCGAACATGGTCCAGCGCTTGCCATCGAACACCCACAGTTGTTCCGACAGCGTGCCCACCAGCCACTGTCCGCCGGGCAGTTCGTGTATGGCGGTGATGTCGGCGCCGGCCAGCGCCGAGCCGGCCGCGGCGAGCGGCAGCAGGCGCTCGCCGCGCAGTTCATACAGGCCGGCCTGGGAGCCGATCAGCAGGCGCCCGGCGCGGGTTTCGTGGATCAGGCGGATGCGCGGGTCGCGTAGGCCCTCGCTGCTGCCGTAGCGATGCAGGCGGTTGCCGTCGCTGCGGAACAGGCCGTCGCTGCTGGCGAACCACAGCCGCTGCGCGCGATCGCGGACGATGCCGCTGACCTGCAGTTCGCGCAGCGGCGCCAGCAGCGGCGGCAGCGTGGCGCGCCCGTCGCGGTACAGCACGGCGCCGCGACGGGTGCCGATCCACAGCTGGCCGGGTTCGGCGAGCAGGGTGTAGGGAACGTCGGTGGGCAGTTGTGCGCGGCGCAGCACCTGCCGGTAGCGGCCATCGCGCAGCCGCGCCAGGCCGTTGCCGGTGCCGACCCACAGCGCGCCGTCGGGATCGCGCGCCAGCGTCCACACCAGCGGGTCGGACAAGCCTTCGTCGCTGCTGTAGCGGCGCGTCCAGCCGTTCCACAGGCGGGTCGCGCCATTCCAGCGGCTGCCCAGCCACAGGTTGCGCTCGCGATCCTCGAAGATCGCGCTGGCGCCCGCGTCCGGCTCGCGTTCGGCGTATTGCTCGACGATGCCGCCGTCGCGCACGCGCAGCAGGTAGTCGGGCAGGCCCACCCACAGATTGCCGTCGCTGTCCTGGTACAGCGCCTCCACCGCGCGTCGGGTCAACGCCGGGTCGCCCGGCAGGCGCTGCCAGCGGCCGTCGCGGCGGAACAGCAGGCCGTCGCGGCTGCCGGCCCACAGGCGTCCCTGTGCGTCCAGCAACTGCCGCACCGGCGCCGCGCGCGCGTCCGCCGGCAACGGCAGCGGCTCGCCGTCGCCGTCGCCATCGGCGAAGCGCAGTACCGCGCCGCGCGTGCCGACCCACAGCTCGCCGCCGCGCGGCAGCAGCGCGTAGGCGCCGTGGGCGATGCGATGGCGCAGGCGCAGGCTGTCGCCGACCACGGCATACACGCCATCCTGCGCCGCGACCAGCACCGTGCCCTGCGCATCGACCGCGATCGCTTCGATGTTCAGCAGCGGCGCTTGCGGATCCTGCGGCAGCAGGTTGCTGAAGCGGCCGTCGCGATAGCGCGCCAGCCCGCGGTAGGTGCCGATCCACAGGTCGCCGCCGGGATCCACGCGCAAGGCCTTGATCAACGTGCCGGGCAGGTTGGCCGGCGCTTTTTCGCCGAAGGTGGTCATGCGCACGCCGTCGAAGCGCGCCAGCCCGCCCATCGTGCCGATCCACAGATAACCCTGCCGGTCCTGCGCGAAGGCCTGCACGCTCAGCTGCGGCAGCCCTTGTTCCAGGCTCCAGCGCTGGCGTTCGTACTGGTTGAACTGCTTGTCCGGCTGCAAGGCGGCCGCGCTCGGCACGAGCGAGATCCACGCTCCGAGCAGCGTGGCCAGCTTTAACGCACGGGTGCACCAGGAAGCGGGGTGGGGCTGCAAGGACATTCCAATGCCGGCTCGGTGTCGGCGTATCGTCGAAGTCGCTATCGGCACCGGCGCGCCGATCTTTATCCGCACCGCAACAAACGCCTGCGCGGCGGTGGCCATTGCGGCGGCCGCAGCGGCGCGCTTCATCCCGGCGGATTCGCCCTGCGCGGCGCCGCTGTGCGCGTGCGGTACCGCGCCATCGCCCGGGTGCGGGCCGCTGCGCCGCTGCGCGCGCCTGCCTGCCGCGTGCGCGCGCGCAGCAGCGGCGCGATCCGTCCGGGCGCAGGACACGCCCGGCGCGTCAGCTCAGCACTCGATCACGTTCACCGCCAGCCCGCCGCGGCTGGTTTCCTTGTACTTGTCCTGCATGTCGCGGCCGGTGTCGCGCATGGTCCGGATCACCTTGTCCAGCGAGACCTTGTGCTTGCCGTCGCCGCGCATGGCCATGCGGCTGGCGTTGATCGCCTTCACCGCGCCCATCGCGTTGCGCTCGATGCACGGGATCTGCACCAGCCCGCCGATCGGATCGCAGGTCAGGCCGAGGTTGTGTTCCATGCCGATCTCGGCGGCGTTCTCGATCTGCCCCGGCTTGCCGCCGAGCGCGGCGACCAGGCCGCCGGCGGCCATCGAGCAGGCCACGCCGACCTCCCCCTGGCAGCCGACTTCGGCGCCGGAGATGGAGGCGTTTTCCTTGTACAGGATGCCGATCGCCGCGGCGGTCAGCAGGAAGTCGAAGATGCGCTGCTCGTCGCTGCCCGGGCAGAAACGGTCGAAGTAGTGCAGCACCGCCGGAACGATCCCGGCCGCGCCGTTGGTCGGCGCGGTGACCACGCGGCCGCCGGCGGCGTTCTCTTCGTTGACCGCCAGCGCGTACAGGTTGACCCAGTCCAGCGTGGTCAGCGGGTCGCGCATCGCCGCTTCCGGCGTGGACGACAGTTCGCGGTACAGCGCCGGCGCACGCCGCGCCACGTGCAGACCGCCGGGCAGCGTGCCTTCCTCGCGGATGCCGCGCGCCACGCAGGCCTGCATCGCGTTCCACAGTTCGCGCAGGCCGGCGCGGATCGCGTCCTCGCTGCGCCAGCACTTCTCGTTCTCGAACATCAGTGCGGCGATGCTCAGGCCGCTGCGCGCGGCCTGCGCCAGCAGCTCGTCGCCGCTCTTGAACGGGTAGGGCAGCGGCGTTTCGTCGGCGACGATGCGGTCCTCGGCGGCGTCGTCCTGGTTGACCACGAAGCCGCCGCCGACCGAGTAGTAATCGCGCGTGGCGATCACCTCCTCGTCGGCGGCGTAGGCGGTGAAGCGCATGCCGTTGCTGTGGTACGGCAGCTTCTGGCGCTTGTTCAGCACCAGGTCGCGCTTCTCGTCGAAGGCGATGCTGTGCTGGCCCATCAGGTTGATGCGCTTGCTGCTGCGGATGCGCTCCAGGGTGCTCGGAATGATGTCCGGGTCGATCAGGTTCGGGCGCTGGCCTTCCAGGCCCAGCAGCACCGCCTTGTCGGTGCCGTGGCCGCGCCCGGTCAGCGCCAGCGAGCCGAACACCTCGGCGCGGATCCGCACCACCTCGCCGAGCCGGCCCGGATCCAGCAGCCAGCGCTGCACGAAGCGCTCGGCCGCACGCATCGGCCCCACGGTATGCGAGGAACTCGGCCCGATGCCGATCTTGAACAGGTCGAAGGTGCTGACAGCCATACGTGCCGGAGAGGTGGAAGGCCAAAGACCGTCTATTCTATGTCCCCGGTCCGCTGCCGATGCCCGCAGCGCAGCATTGGAGCCGCCGCGGATGTCCCTGACCCTGTACCAGCGCGACGATTGCCACCTGTGCGACCAGGCGCTGCTGGTCCTGGCGCAGGCGCGCCTGGGCGATCTCGACAGCGTATTCATCGATGGCGACCCGGTACTGGAAGCGCGCTACGGGGAGCGGGTGCCGGTGCTGCGCGACGCTGGCGGACGCGAGCTGGCGTGGCCGTTCGATACCTGCCTGGTCGCACGTTGGTTGCGGCTGGAGGTTTGAGCTGCCCAAGGTAGAGCGGGCGAGACGCAATACGCCGCCGTCATACCCGCCTGGTGCAGGTCGATCCGGGTGCCGGTGCCTGCGATTGACGTCTGAGCGCTATGCGCTCCTGTAGCCGGAGGCATCGTAGCTGACGCGCTTGGGCAGGCCGTGTTCGGCCCGGACAGAATTCTCGGAGGGTTCGCCTGTCTTTGAATATTTGTACTTTCCTAGGCCCACGGCGCGTAGCTCTTCTTTCCCCGAGGCGGTATCGGGGTCGCAGGGATCATCGGAACAGCCTTTCCAGGTTCCAGCCATCATGTGTTTTGCGTGCACCAGTTCATGCGCCAGCAAGCTGACTTTGTCCCTATGGCTGGCAGTCGGGCCAGTCGGATCGCCATCTTCGTCCAATCCCATGCTCGTCTGGTGGGCGCTCCATGACACGACAACGCTCGACCCTTCATTGGGGCCACCCGCTGTCTTCAGGGCATAAAGCTGTGCAGCTGTTTCCCGGATATCGCAGAAGCGAGTCACGCCGGGATGCGCCTCCAGCTGATGCCGTGAAAGGACCGGTTCCGCCATGGGGCCCTGCGGGGGATGGCGTCATCTCGCGAATCGTGACCTTGTGCCTTCGTTGATGGCTGAGCCGTTGCAGTTGATCGAGCAGTCTGTTGCCGGTGTTTCTGGAGTTCAAATGGCAAAGATGCACATCGACTTCGGCATTGAATCGTTGTTGGTCGCGACTGTTGTCCGACTTGCTGTGTGAGTAGATGCCCGGATAGCGTGTCTGGATTGGCATGGAAGTGGCTTGGTGCAGAGATGGGAATTTCTGCGCGGATGCGCGGATAGATGATCGCGCTGTAGGCATCCGAGGCTGCGGTCGTGGCGCGCGTCGCTGTTCACGGATGCGAAGCAAGCGCGCTCAGGCAGCGGGGGGAGGGGGCAAGCGATGCGCTGCCGTTTACAGCGCCGCCCTGAGACGTTGGCGCGCTTGAACGCGGGCATGATCGTTCGGCATCCGGATTGCGGGGCATGCCAGCCGGTAAATGGGTCTGCGCCTGTCGAGAAGCCCTGGCAGGGCGCTGCAGTCAGTGTGCCGCAGAGCCTCCGCGCGGTTCGATGGCGAGGAGCGCCCGCCGCCGCCGTTCGCTTGGCCGGTCCAAAAAAAGCGGCGGACCCGACGAGGGAATCCGCCGCCCAGTGGCCGCGTGCCGCTGCGGCCTGTGGCGAATCACTTCGCCTTGAACACGACCTTGGTGCTGATCGCGGTTTCGTTGGGGATGGTCTTGGTGTCGGCCCAGTCGCCGCCGCCAACGCCGAAGTCCAGGCGCTTGACGATGGCCTTGCCGGCCAGCACCGGCTGCGCGCCCGGGGTCCAGGTGAAGGTCAGGGTCACCGGCCGGGACACCCCGCGCAGTTCCAGGGTGCCGTCGGCGGCGTACTGGTTGTTGCCGAGCGAACGGAACTTGTCGGCGCGGTAGTGGGCGGTGGCGAACTTGGCCACGTTGAAGAAGTCCGGCCCCTGCAAGGTGGAGTCGCGGTCGGCATTGCCGCTCTTGGTGCCGGCCAGCGGGATCGCCACGTCGAGCTTGGCGCTGGCCAGGTTGGCCGGGTCGAAGCTGAGCCTGGTGTCGAAGCCGGGGAACTGGCCGGTGAACACTTCGCCGTCGTACTTGCTGGCGAACACCAGGCTCGAGCCCGGCGCCTGCAGGTAATCGGCGGCGAACGCGGGGGCGGCGGCGAGCATCGCCACCAGGCTGGCGGCAACGGCGGCGGGGGAGGCGAAACGGGACGACATGATGGAACTCCTCAGGACTTGGGGGTCAGCCAGCCGCGCGGCAACATCCGCGCCAGGGTGGCATCGCGTTGCAACAGGTGGTGGTAGAAGGCGGCGCCGGCATGCGCCAGCACCACCGCGATCAGGATCCAGAAGCCCCATGCGTGCAGCGCATGCGACAGGTCGCGCAGCTGCGCATCGGGCGCGCTGAGCTTGGGCACGGCGACCAGGCCGAACCAGCGGAACGGGCGCAGGCCGCTGCTGGAGTCGTACAGCCAGCCGGACAGCGGCATGGCGAAGATCAGCACGTACAGCAGCACGTGGGTGGCGCTGGCGATGCGTTCCTGCCAGCCCGGCGTGCCCGGCACCGGTTTGGGCGCGCCGGCATACAGGCGCCAGCCCAGCCGCGCGATCACCAGCGCCAGCACGGTCAGGCCGAGCGACTTGTGCGCGGTGTAGACCCAGAAGTATCTGGGCGTCTTCGGCAGCTCGCCCATGCTCAGGCCGACCACGCCCAGCAACAGGATCAGGGCGGCGATCAGCCAATGCAGGGTCTGGCTGACGCCGCCCCAACGCTCGGCGGTGTTCTTGGCGGTCATGGCGTGGATTCCTGGCTGCGGCTGGGCGAGGTGGTGGGGGCGTCGGGATCGGCGTCGGGTGCGGGCGTGGCCGGTTGCGCCTGGTCGGCGTCGGCGCGGCCCTCGCGGGTGGCCTCGGCCTCGATGCGCAGCTCGACCGCGGCGCCGATCACCGACGGCCAGGCGGCGATGCCGAAGTCGGCGCGCTGCAGCGTGGCGGTGGCGGAAAAGCCCACGGTGCGGCGGAATGGCGGCAGCGGATGCCGCTTCAGCGCGTTGAGGGTCACCTCCAGCGCGATCTCGCGGCTGACCCCGTGCAGGGTCAGCGTGCCGAACACCTTGGCGTGGGTGGCGTCGATCGGTTCGATCCGGGTGGAGACGAAGTGCGCCTCGGGGTAGCGCTCGCCGTCGACCAGGTTGCGCGCCAGCGCGGCGCGGTTCCACTTGGCGTCGCCCAGGTCCAGCCGCTGCAGCGGCACCCGCGCGTCCAGCCGCGCGCTGCGCCAGTCGTCCGGATCGAACAGCAGGCTGCCGCTGCTGCCGGACACGGTGCCCAGCGCCTTGGAGAAGCCGGCGTGCTCGATCGCGAACAGCACGCGGGTGTGCACCGGGTCCAGCGCGTACTGCGCCGGGGCCGCCAGCGCGGCGGTCGGCAGGGTCAGCAGCAGGGCGAGCAGGCAGCGCTGGAGCATGGGTGGGCCAGGCAGGAGGAGTAGGCGGGATTCTAGGCGCAGTCCGCGGCGCTTGCGCCAGCACGTCGCGCAATGGTTCGTTGCGTCGCGCGGCGGGTGGGATTTTGCCGCCCCCCACGGTATAAGAACGCTGCCGCATCGAGGCGGCACGGAGCGGCCGCGCTGTTTGCGGCCGGCCCCGGCAGTGCGCCGGTGTTCATCCGCCGCCGATCGTTCACTGCCGCTGGAGCCGCTGTCGATGCAAATCCCGTGTCCTCGACGCCTGCGCCGCGGCTGGCTGCTCGCCTGGCTGCTGGTGCTGGCCGGCTGCTGCGTCAGCGCGCTGGCCGCGGTGCCGGAACTGCCGCGGTTCCGCGTGCTGGACGCCGAGCACGGGCTGCCGTCCAGCCAGATCTCGCGGCTGGGCCTGGACCGCGACGGCTACCTGTGGATCGCCAGCGGCGACGGCCTGGCCCGCTACGACGGGCGCGAATTCCGCATCTGGCGCCACGCTCCGGACGATCCGCAGTCCTTGCGCTGCAACTACGTGCAGGAATTGCACATCGATGCGCGCAACCGGGTGTGGGTCGCCTGCGAAGGCGGCGGCCTGAGCGTGCTCGATGCCGGGCGCCGCGGCTTCCGCCATTTCAACATGGCCACGCAACCGGCGATGCGCAGCGACGATGTGTTCGCGATCGCCAGCCGTGGCGACGAGATCGTGTTCGGTACCTATGCCGGCGGCCTGTATCGGCTGCCGGCGGACGGACGCGTGCAGCGCATCCAGGCCGGCGACGGCGAGGTCGATGCGATGCTCGACAGCGCGGTGGTGGGCCTGGCGTTCGACCCGTCCGGGGTGCTGTGGATCGGCACCATCAAGGGCCTGGTGCGCTACGACGGCACCCGCGCCAGCGCCTACCGGCTACCCGGCAGCGATGGCACGCAGCAGCGCTTGTCGGCGCTGATCGCGCTGTCCGACGGGGTGTGGGTCAGCGCCAACAGGGACTTGTACCGGCTCGGACGCGACGGGCGCTGGCAGCGCGCCGATTGGACCGGCGCACTGCAGCGCGGGGTGCTGTGCATGGCCGAGGACGGCAGCGGCGGCTACTGGCTCGGCAACGGCCAGGGGCTGTGGCACAAGCCGGCCGACGGCGCCTTGCGCCGCGTTGGCGAAGGCGAAGCGGCGGTGTCCGGCGCCAACGTGGTGGTGAGCATGCTGCGCGACAAGGAAGGCGGGCTGTGGGTGTCGTTGCCGACCCGCGGCCTGGGCTACCTGCGTCCGGACTGGCGGCGGCTGGCGGTGCTCGGGCCGGCGCACGGCCTGGTGCCGGACCTGTACGCGGGCCTGGCGCCGGCCCGCGATGGCGGGGCATGGCTGGCCGGGACCGGCGGCAACGTGTATCGGCTGCAACCGTCCAGCGGCGAGCTGAGCAAACCGGCATGGACCTCCGGCCTGCCCGACATACGCTTGCTGTCGGTGCTGCAGGACGCCGCCGGCATGCTGTGGCTGGGCAGCAGCGTCACGCTGTTGCGCGGTCCGGCCGGCGGTGGCGCGCTGCAGGGCTGGAGCCACCGGTCGGCGCGCGACCCCACCCCTGAAATCGGTGGCAGCGCCTGGTTGCGCGCGCGCGCCGACGGCACCTTGTGGGTGGCCGTCCCCGGCTTCGGCGTGCAGGTGCGCGCGCTCGCCGACGGCCACGTGCTGGACAACATCCACGGTCCGCAGCGCGGCCTGGCCGCCGCCGCCGATATCGCCGCGTTCGCTCTGGCGCCGGACGGCACGCCGTGGCTGGCCGCCGAGCGCCTGCATTACTGGGACGCCGCCGCCGGGCAGTTCCGCGCGCCGCCGGAATTCGCCGGCGAACGGGTGCAGTCGTTCGCCTTCGCCGATGCGCAGACCCTGTGGCTGCATCGCCTGTCCGGGCTGGAGCTGTGGCGTCGCGAGGGCGGGCATTGGCGGCCGCTGCACCGCTATGCGGCGGCCGAGGGCGTGCCGGCGACCGAATCGCAGGGGCTGGTCGTCGACCAGCAGGGACGCGCCTGGTTGGGCATGCGCCGCGGCCTGTTCCGGATCGATCCGCGGCACGTGCCGGCGGTGCGCGCGTTCGGCGCGCGCGACGGCCTGAGCAGCCAGGAAGTGGTCAAGCGCGGGCTGCTGATGGCCGCCGACGGGGTGCTGCTGGCGGCCACCGCCGACGGCAGCGTGGCCTTGCTGGACACGCGGCTGCCGGACCCGCCGTCGGTGCCGCTGGCGCTGAGCGTGGAGAGCGTGCAGGTGCGCCGCGGCGAGCGCCTGCTGGCGCTGCCGGTGAGCGGCGGCTTCGCCCTGCAGCCGGACGACCGCGACCTGCGCGTGGTGGCGCGGCTGCTCTCGTTCGTCGATCCGGAGGGGATCGGCTACCGCTTCCGCCTGTCCGGCTACGACCGCACCTGGGTCGCGGTCGGCGCCGCCGGCGAGCGCACGCTGCCGCAGCTGCCGGCCGGCGCGCACGTGCTCGAGGTGCAGGCGCGCACTCGCAACGGCGCCTGGTCGCCGACCCTGCGGCTGCCGTTCCGGGTGTATCCGCCGTGGTGGCGCAGCGTCTGGGGCATCGCCGGGCTGCTCGCCGCCGCCGCGCTGCTGCTGCTGGTGTCGTTGCGCGCCTACCGCCGCCGCCTGCGCCGCCAGCATGCCTGGCAACTGGCGCTGCACAAGCAGGAAGTGGCCGAGCAGGCGTCGCTGGCCAAGACCCGCTTCCTGGCCACGCTCGGGCACGAGGTGCGCACGCCGATGACCGGCGTGCTCGGCATGAGCGAACTGTTGCTGGCCACGCCGCTGGATCCCAGGCAGCGCGGCTATACCGAATCGATCCGCCGCGCCGGCACGCATCTGCTGCACCTGGTCAACGACGCGCTGGACCTGGCGCGGATCGAGGCCGGACGCCTGCAGCTGGATCTGCAGCCGTTCGCGCTGCAGGCGTTGATCGCCGACGTGGTGCACCTGATGGCGCCGCTGGCGCAGGCGCGCGGGCTGCGCTTCGAATGCCACGACACCTTGCCGGGCGCGGTGACCGTCGACGGCGACGCGGTGCGGGTGCGGCAGATCCTGCTCAATCTGGTCGGCAACGCGATCAAGTTCACCGCCAGCGGCGCGGTGACGCTGCACGTGGCGCCGCTGCACAGCGGGCATGGGCTGTGCGTGGAGGTCGCCGACACCGGCCCGGGCATCAGCGCCGAGCAGCAGGCGCGGCTGTTCCAGCGCTTCGAGCAGGGCGACGGCCCGCGCACCGCCGCCCGCTACGGCGGCAGCGGGCTGGGCCTGGCGATCAGCCAGGAACTGGCGATGGCGATGGGCGGGCGCATCCAGGTGGACAGCCGGCTCGGGCATGGCGCGCGCTTCCGGGTGACGCTGCCGCTGCGCTGGCAGGCGCGGCCTGCCGAGGCGCTGACGGTGGTGCCGCTGCCGCTGCCGGCGCGGGTACAGGCGCCGCTGCGGATCCTGCTGGTCGAGGACGAACCCACCGTGGCCCAGGTGATGGCCGAATTGCTGCGCAGCCGCGGCCACCACGTGGTCTGCGCCGCGCACGGCCTGGAGGCGCTGACCGAGGTGAGCCAGGGCACTTTCGACCTGGGCCTGCTCGACCTGGACCTGCCGGCGCTCGACGGCCTGGCGCTGGCGCGGCAACTGCGCGTGCTCGGCTACGGCTTTGCGCTGATCGCGGTCACCGCGCGCTCCGACGGCGAGGCCGAGGCCGCGGCCAAGACGGCCGGTTTCGCCGGCTTCGTGCGTAAGCCGGTCACTGGCGACATGCTGGCTGAAGCGATTCGGGGGGTGATGGATTCAGGACTAGAGGATCGGGACTCGGGACTGGGGACTCGGGACTCGGAATAGCGCGTCGTCCTGCCGGACGGCGCAGTGGATTCGCAGGCAACGCATGCGACGCTTCGAGTCCCGAGTCCCGAGTCCCGAGTCCACCACCCGTCGGTTGCCAGCGGCGGCGCTTATCGCCGACGATGGCGGCGGGCATCGGGGGCACGAAGTCCATGCACAGGGGGACGAGGATGCGGTCGAGACGGATCTTGGGATGGCTGCTGCTGCTGTGGTCAGCGGCGGCCGTCGCGGCGGTGCCGCCGACGCCGCAGCCGCGCCAGCTGACCGTGGCCGACGGGTTGCCGTCGAACAGCATCAATGGCTTCGCCGAAGACCAGCTCGGCTACCTGTGGCTGGCCAGCAGCGACGGCCTGGCGCGCTTCGACGGGCGTGGCTACCGCATCTGGCGGATCGAGGACGGGCTGCGCGACAACAAGATCTGGACCGTGCATGTCGATGCGCAGAACCGGGTCTGGTTCGGTACCCAGAATGCCGGCATGGGCATGCTCTCGGCGGACCGGCGCACGTTCCGCTACTACGACCGCAGCACCTATCCGCAGATCGGCGGCGCCACGGTCTGGGCGATCGCCTCCACGCCCGACGGCAGCATCTGGTTCGGCACCGCCAACGGTGGCCTGGACCGGCTGCAGGCGGACGCCACGCTGAGCCGCTACATGCCGAGGCCGGGCGACGAGCGCAGCCTGCCGTCGCCGACGGTGACCTTCCTGGCGACCACCTCCGACGGCACCCTGTGGGTGGGCACGCGCGGCGGCCTGGCGCGCTGGACCGGGCACGACTTCGAGCGGCTGCCGGCCTCGGCGCTGCCGCGGCCGGAGGTGCAGGGACTGACCCCCGAGCGCGACGGCACGCTGTGGGTGGCCAGCCAGGGTGGCGCGCGCCTGCTGCGCGCCGACGGCAGCGCGGTGCTGCCGTACTGGCACAACCTGCCGAGCGAGAGCGTGCTGGGCATGCTGGTCCACGACCGTCACGGCAATCGCTGGTTCGACACCCTGGACGGCCTGGGCCGCGAGAGCGAAGCCGGGCAGATCCGCAACGTGCCGCTGTACAGCAACTCCACGCACGGGCTGGTCAAGCCGAACTGGTCGCTGGCGTTCGAGGACCGCGAGGGCGACCTGTGGTTCGCCAGTTTCAACGCCGGGCTGTGGTACCTGCCGGCGAACTGGCGGCAGTTTTCGGTGCTGTCGTACCGGGTCGACGATCCGGATTCGATGGGCAATCCCTACGTCGTCGCAACCGCCCCCTCGCGCGATGGCGAGGTGTGGCTGGCGGGAACCCGCGGCGTGCTGGACAAGCTGGACCCGGCCACCGGCGCGGTGCGCCACCACATCCTGGCCATGTTCGGGCGCACCTGGCCGCGGGCGCTGGTCGAGGACGGCCAGGGCCGGGTCTGGGCGGCGGCGTTGGGCGCGCTGCTGCGCTACGACCCGGGCAGCGGCGAAGTGCGGCGTTGGGGCAAGCAGGATGGCGCCGACGCGCCGATGCCCGGCGAGGTCGATCGGGCGATGCTCAGCGGCGACGGACGCGTGTGGTTGTTCGGCGAGGTCGGCGGTGCGCAGGTGCGCGACCTGGATGGGCAGGTGCTGCGCACGATCGCCCCGGGCGCCGACGGGCTGCCGGCGGAGCTGACCGTGGACGATGCGCGGCCCGGCCCGCTGGGCCAGCCCTGGCTGCTCGGCCAGCATGGCGTGCTGGCCTGGGATGCGACCAGCGAGCGTTTCGCGCCGGTGCCGGGCGCGCCGGACCGGGCGCTGAGCGCCGTCACCATCACCGACGGCAATGTGGTGTGGCTGGCCAGCCTCGGCCGCCTGGAACGCTATCTGTGGGACGGCGCGCGCTTGAACCTGCTCGACCGCATCGACGCCGCGCAGGAGTTCCCGTCGCTGGCGCCGAACGGGCTGGTGGTCGATGCCAGCGGCGTGGCCTGGTTGAGCAGCGTGCGCGGCCTGATCCGGGTCGATCCGGCGAGCAAGGCGATCCGCTCCTACAGCGTGCGCGACGGCCTGCCCAACCAGGAGTTCCGCACCCAGACCCTGACCCAGGCGCGCAGCGGGCAGATCCTCGGCGGCACCCCGGACGGCGTGGTGCTGTTCGAGCCGTCGCAGATCGTGCCGTCGCGGCGGCAGCCGCCGCTGGTGATCGAGCGCATCGGCGTGCGCCGCGGCGAGCGCGCGCTGGATCTGCTGCATGCCGGCAGCATCGTGCTGCAGGAAGGCGACCGCGACCTGCATGTGGTCGCGCGCCTGCTGTCGTTCTCCGATACCGACGCCAACACCTACCGGTTCCGGCTCAGCGGCTACGACCCGGACTGGGTGGATGTCGGCGCCAGCGGCGAGCGCCTGTTCTCGCGCCTGCCGTCCGGCCACTACACCCTGGAGATGCAGGCGCGCACCGCCGACAAGGTGTGGTCGAAGGTCGCCACGCTGCGTTTCCAGGTGCTGCCGCCGTGGTGGCGCAGCCCCTGGGGCATGGCCGGGCTGGCCTTGCTGGCGCTGCTGGCGCTGTGGCTGGCCTCCTACCTGTACCGGCGCCGCCTGCGCCGGCGCAACGCCTGGCAACTGGCCCTGCACAAGCAGGAGCTGGCCGAGCAGGCCTCGCTGGCCAAGACCCGTTTCCTGGCCACGCTCGGGCACGAGGTGCGCACGCCGATGACCGGCGTGCTCGGCATGAGCGAACTGCTGCTGGCCACGCCGCTGGATCCCAGGCAGCGCGGCTATACCGACTCGATCCGCCGCGCCGGCGCGCACCTGCTGCGCCTGGTCAACGACGCGCTGGACCTGGCGCGGATCGAGGCCGGACGCCTGGAGCTGGACCGGCAGCCGTTCGACCTGGGCCAGCTGATCGCCGAACTGGAGGCGATGATGGCGCCGATGGCACACAACCGCGGCCTGGCGTTCGCGCTGGACAACGCGATGCCGGCCGCGGTGACCGCCAGCGGCGATGCGACGCGGGTGCGGCAGATCCTGCTGAACCTGCTCAACAATGCGATCAAGTTCACCGACCACGGCGGCGTGACCTTGCGCGTGGCGCCGCTGCACGCGCGCCAGGGCGTGCGTTTCGAGGTCGCCGACACCGGCCCGGGCATCAACGCCGAGCAGCAGGCGCGGCTGTTCCAGCGCTTCGAGCAGGCCGACGGCCCGCGCACCGCCGCCCGCTACGGCGGCAGCGGCCTGGGCCTGGCGATCTGCCAGGAACTGGCGGTGGCGATGGGCGGGCGCGTGGAGCTGCACAGCAAGCTCGGCGTCGGCACCCGCTTCATCGTCGACCTGCCGCTGCCGTGGATTGCGGAGCCGATGCATCCCGGCACGCACGGCGAGCGCGAGGCGCTGGCGGCGACGCGGCCGCTGCGCATCCTGCTGGTCGAGGACGACCCCACCGTCGCCGAGGTTGTCAGCGGCCTGCTCGGCGCGCGCGGGCACCACATCACCCATGCCGCGCATGCGCTGGCGGCGCTGACCGAAGCGGCCGGCAATACCTTCGACGTGGCCTTGCTGGACCTGGACCTGCCGGGCCTGGACGGCCTGGCCCTGGCCCGGCAGCTGCGCGCGTTCGGCTACGGGATGCCGCTGATCGCGGTCACCGCCCGCGCCGACGCCGAGGCCGAACCGCAAGCCCGCGCAGCCGGCTTCGACGGCTTCCTGCGCAAGCCGGTGACGGGAGACATGCTGGCCGAGGCGATCGAGGCAGTGCTCGAAGGCAGGGAATAGGGAATGGAGAAACGGGAATAGGGAAAAGCAGGGCGCCGCGAGCGTGTAGTGTCAGAGGCGAGGGATGCAGCTTTTGCTTTTCGATTCCCCATTCCCCATTCCCGATTCTCCATTCCCTGCCTCCCAGCTATTCAGCCACTTCCTCCACCTTGTGCGGATGCGGCCGGGTGTCGGGCAGCTGCCAGAAGATCAGGGTCGAGGTCAGGGTGATCGCGCCGACGCAGACGAAGGTCGCGTGCAGCGCGGCGGTGGCGCCGTGGCTGTCGCCGAGGTGGTCGTTGAACGCCGCCAGCAGGCTGCCCGCGGCCGCGGCGCCGAAGCCGGTGGCCAGCATCATCACCATCGACAGCAGGCTGTTGCCGGCGCTGGCCTGGTCGCGGTCCAGGTCGCGCAGCGTCACCGTGTTCATGACCGTGAACTGCAGCGAATTGACCGCACCGAACAGCGCCAGCTGCAGCAGCTGCCAACCCAGCGTCTGGCCGGCCTCGAACAGCACGAAGCTGGCCATCGCCAGGCCGACCAGCACCGTGTTGGCCATCAGCACCCGGCGATAGCCGTAGTTCTCCACCAGTTTCACCGCCGCACGCTTGGCCGCCATGCCGGCCAGCGCCACCGGGATCATCATCAGGCCCGCGCGCATCGGGCTCATGCCCAGGCCGACCTGCAGCAGCAGCGGGATCAGCAACGGCATGCTGCCGCTGCCCACGCGCGCGAACAAATTGCCGAGGATGCCGATGCGGAAGCTGGCCACCTTGAACAGGTGCAGCGGGAACAGTGCCGCCGGCGCGTTGGCCGCATGCAGCCAGTAGCCGATCAGCGCGGCCAGGCCGGCGATGGCCAGCAGCATCACGAACGCATGGCGCAGGCCCAGCTCGGAAATCCCGTCCAGCGCCAGCGACAGCGCGATCATGCCGAAGGCCAGCATCGCGTAGCCGATCAGGTCGAAGCGGGTGCGCTGCTCGCCGTGGAAATCGGGCATCACCTTCAGCGCCGCGATGAAGCCGATCGCGCCGATCGGCAGGTTGATCAGGAACACCCAGTGCCACGAGGCCACCTGCACCAGCCAGCCGCCGAGCGTCGGCCCGACCAGCGGCCCGATCAGCGCCGGGATCGCGATGAAGCTCATCGCGCTCAGGAACTGCTCGCGCGACACCGAGCGCATCACCGCCAGGCGCCCGACCGGCAGCAGCATCGCTCCGCCGATGCCTTGCAGCACCCGCGCGGCGACCAGGTAGGGCAGGCGCGGCGCCGCCGCGCACAGCAGCGAGCCGAGGGTGAACAGCACGATCGCGGCCAGGAAGGTGCGGCGCGTGCCGTAGCGGTCGGCGATCCAGCCCGAGGCGGGAATGAACATCGCCACCGCCAGCGCATAGCTGAACACCACCGACTGCATCTGCAGCGGGCTCTCGCCCAGGCTGCGCGCCATCGCCGGCAGTGCGGTGTTGACGATGGTCGCGTCCAGCATCTGCATGAAGATGGCCAGCGACACCAGCCACAGCAGCGGCCGGAAACTGCGGTAGTTCGGAACGGAGATCGGATCGGAAGAAGGCGCGGACATCGGCACGCACGGCGACGCGAGGGGCGTACAGGATCGCGCAGATCGCGTCGCGGTGTCGTGCAGCAGCGGGCGGTTGTGGCGCGCTGCGCACGCTGCGGCTTGGCCGCGATGGCGGATCGGGGCACATCGCGCGGCACGTTGTCTTCGCTTCTGTGGGGGACTTCAGTACCGAAGCCGTCCGCAGCCGTCGGGTCCACCGCCTCGCTCGTCGCGGCTGAAGCCGCTCCCACAGAGCTTGCGGCAAGCCGGCCGGGCGCGCTGTGGGAGGGGCTTCAGTCCCGACGGTGTCCGCAGTCGTCGGGCCCACCGCTTCGTTCGTCGCGGCTGAAGCCGCCCCTACAGGGACTTGCGGCAAGTCGGCCGGGTGCACTGTGGGAGGAGCTTCAGCCCCGACGCTGTCCGCAGTCGTCGGGCCCGCCGCCTCGCTCGTCGCGGCTGAAGCCGCACCCACAGGGACTTGCGGCAAGCCGGCCGGGTGCACTGTGGGAGGGGCTTCAGCCCCGACTGCAGGATGGCGGAAGCGCGTGTTGCGTCGCTCCGCGCATCCGATGGGCGCAAGGCGCCCATCGGTTACGACGGCTTGGTGTGCGGCGCTATGCCTGCGCGCGGCGGCTGTGCCGCTGCACCGCGGCGACCAGCGCGCCGACGTGCTCGGGCTGCATGTCCGGCGACAGCCCGTGGCCGAGGTTGAACACGTGGCCGTCCGCCGAGCCGTTGCCGTCGGCGTAGCTGCGCAGCACGCGCCGCACCTCGCGCTCGATCGCCTGCGGCGAGCCGTATAGCGTGGCCGGGTCCAGGTTGCCCTGCAGCGCGACGCGGCCGCCGCTGCGGCGCGCGGCCTCGGCCAGGTCGACGGTCCAGTCCACGCCCAGGCCTTCGGCGCCGGAGGCGGCCAGTTCCTCAAGATAAGGCGCGTTGCCCTTGCCGAACAGGATCAGCGGGGTGCGCTCGGCGCCGTCGCCGCGCGGCAGTTCGCGGGCGATGCGCTGCAGGTAGGGCAGCGAGAATTCGCGGTACATCGCCGGGCTGAGCACGCCGCCCCAGGTGTCGAACACCTGCAGCGCCTGCGCGCCGGCCGCGCGCTGCGCCGCCAGGTAGGCGATCACTGCGTCGGTGTTGACCGACAGCAGCTGGTGCAGCGCCGCCGGCTCGTTCAGGGCCAGCGCCTTGATCCGCGCGTAGTTGTCGCTGCCGCCGCCCTCGACCATGTAGCAGGCCAGCGTCCACGGGCTGCCGGAGAAGCCGATCAGCGGCACGCGGCCGTCCAGCTCGCGGCGGATCACCCGCACCGCGTCCATCACGTAGCGCAGCTCGGTCTCCATGTCCGGCACGCCGAGCCGGGCGATGGCCGCCGCATCGCGCACCGGGTGCTTGAACTTCGGGCCTTCGCCTTCGACGAAGTACAGCTCCAGGCCCATCGCATCGGGGATGGTGAGGATGTCGGAGAACAGGATCGCCGCGTCCAGCGGGAACCGCGCCAGCGGCTGCAGGGTCACTTCGCAGGCCAGATCCGGGGTCTTGGCCATGGCCAGGAAGCTGCCGGCGCGGGCGCGGGTGGCGCGGTACTCGGGCAGGTAGCGCCCGGCCTGGCGCATCAGCCACACGGGGGTCTGGTCCACGGGTTCGCGGCGCAGGGCGCGCAGCAGGCGGTCGTTCTTGAGCATGGGTTTCCTTAGCGCGGGGCGTCGGCGCCGCGAATGAACATGACCTGGAAGCCGCGCTTGAGTTGCGCATCGCGGGCTTTCTCGAAGGCGGCGTGGGCCTCGTCCTGCAGCAGGTATTGCTCGCGCTTGAGCTGCGCGCGGCCGCCGATCTGGCCGGTCTCGCGCAACAGCTCCCAGCCGCCGAACAGGTCCGGTTGCAGGGTCAGCTGGATGTAGCGGGGCGGCTCGTTGCCGCCGGGGCGTTGCTGGAGGAAGACGCGCATGCGGCCGATTGTACCGATCGCAGCTGGGCGGCGGCGTCGGTGCTGGCCGTGCGTTGGGGAACCGGGAGGGAAGGCGGCCTGGGCGGTGCCGCTGCGCCGGTCCCGCGGCGGCGCCGCATCGTGGCCGGCCCGCTACGCCGCGATGCCGCGAACCGCGGCATCCAGCAGCGCCAGCACCGCCGCCTCGTCCACCTCCGGCACCACCTCGGCGCGGCCGATGCCGCGCCACAGCACCAGCCGCAGGCGCCCGGCGAGGTTCTTCTTGTCCAGCCGCATCCGCGCCAGCAGCGCGGGCGGCGCCAGCCCGGCCGGCAGCGCGGTGGGCAGGCCGTAGTCGGCCAGCAGCGCGCGCAACCGCGCGCTGTCCTGCGCGCTGGCCATGCCCAGCTGCGCCGATAGTTCGGCGGCCAGCACCATGCCCACCGCCACCGCTTCGCCGTGGTTGAGGTTGGCGTTGCCGGGCGCGCCGTAGCCCTGTTCGGTCTCGATCGCGTGGCCGAAGGTGTGGCCGAGGTTGAGCAGGGCGCGCTCGCCCTTCTCCAGCGGGTCGCGGGCCACGATCTCGGCCTTGTGCTCGCAGCTACGCGCGATCGCCTGCGCCAGCGCGGCCGGCTCGGCGTCCAGCAGCGCGCGGCGTTCGGCGTGCAGCCATTCGAAGAACAGCGGGTCGCGGATCGCGCCGTACTTGATCACCTCGGCCAGGCCGGCGCGCAGCTCGCGCGGCGGCAGGCTGCGCAGCGTGGCGGTGTCGGCCAGCACCGCGCGCGGCGGATGGAATGCGCCGACCAGGTTCTTGCCCTGCGCGATGTCCACCGCGGTCTTGCCGCCGACCGAGGAGTCGACCATCGCCAGCAGCGTGGTCGGCAGCTGCACGCAATCCACCCCGCGCATCCAGCACGCGGCGGCGAAGCCGGCCAGGTCGCCGACCACGCCGCCGCCCAGCGCCAGCACGCAGGCATCGCGGGTGGCGCCGAGTTCGGCCAGCGCGGCGATCGCCGCGGCGAAGCTGTCCAGGGTCTTGGAGGCCTCGCCGGCGGGGATCACGCATTCGCCGATCGTCAGCGCCGGGCGCGCGGCCAGCAACGCGCTGCGCAGCTGCGCGGCATACAGCGGGGCGACATTGCTGTCGCTGAGCAGCAGCACGTGGCGGCCGCGCACGTGTGCGGCCAGGCGCGCGCCGTCGTCGAGCAGGCCGGGGCCGATGCGGATGGTGTAGGCCGGGTCGCCGTCGACCTCGACGGTGCGCAACGAAACATTCATGCAATGGGTTCCGGAAGCTTCCACGACGCGGCCAGGCGCACGACCAGCTGCGCAGTGGCTTCGGCGGGATTGAGGTGGTCGGTGTCCAGGATCAGGTCGGCGACTTCGCGGTAGAGCGGCTCGCGCACTGCGTGCAGCTCGTGCAGTGCCCGTTCGCGGTCGCTGCGCTGCAGCAGCGGGCGGCTGCGGTCGCGCTGCAGGCGCTGCAGCTGCGAGGCCACGCCGACCCGCAGGTACACCACGAAGCCGTGTTCGCGCATCTCGCGGCGGCTGTCGGCGTCGAGCACCGCGCCGCCGCCGGTGGAAATGAGATGGCCGGGGGTGCCGAGCACGCTTTCCAGCACGGTGCGTTCGTGCTCGCGGAAGCCGGCTTCGCCGGCATGCTCGAACAGCGAGGCGATGCTGGCGCCGGTACGTTCGACGATGGCCTGGTCGCTGTCGACGAAGACGAGGCTGAAGCGCTCGGCCAGGCGGCGGCCGATGACGCTCTTGCCGGCTCCCATCGGGCCGACCAGCACGAGATTGGGGGCGGGATTCATCCGCCGATGCTAGCAGACGCGCCGCGCGCGCAGGCCGGCCGCGGTGCCTGCGGGGTGGGCCGGGCGTGCCGCGCCGCGTGCGCCGCACCGTGCATGGCGCGACAATGGGGGATCGTCCGCCGAGTGCCTTGCCGCCATGCCCGATCTCTACGCCGAAGCCCTGTCCACGTTCGCCGACCTGTTCGCGCAGGCGCGCAGCAGCGACGAGGCCGAATACAACGCGATGGTCGTCGCCTCGGCCACGCTGGAGGCGCGCCCGTCCTCGCGGGTGGTGCTGCTGAAGTCCTACGACGCGCGCGGCTTCGTGTTCTACACCCACCTGGACAGCCAGAAGGGCCGCGAGCTGCAGGCCAATCCGCAGGCCTCGCTGCTGTTCCTGTGGCGGCGCATGCGCGAGGACGGCGTGCAGGTGCGCATCGACGGCGCAGTGCAGCTGGTCGCCGCGGCCGAGGCCGATGCCTACTTCGCCTCGCGCCCGCGCATGAGCCAGATCGGCGCGTGGGCGTCGGCGCAGTCGCGCCCCCTGCAGTCGCGCGAGGAGTTCGAGCAGCGCGTGGCCAAGGCCGAGGCCAGCTTCGAAGGCCGCGAGGTGCCGCGCCCGGACGGCTGGGGCGGGTTCCGCGTGGTGCCGCGCAGCGTCGAGTTCTGGTACGGCGGCAAGTACCGCCTGCACGAGCGCTGGCACTACGCCGCCGATGCCGCCGGGCACTGGTCCAAGCGGATGCTGTTCCCGTGACCGATGGCTTCTCGGTGCGCGCTGCCGCCGCTGCCGACCTGCGCGCCTGGGCGGCGCTGCGGGTGGCGCTGTGGCCGGACGAGAGCGATGCCTTCGGCGGCGTCGCCGAAGCGCTGCAACGCGAGGACGCGGCCAATTTCCTGGCCTTCGCCGGCGACGGCCAGGCGATCGGCTTCGCCGACGTCACCCTGCGCCAGGACTACGTCAACGGCACCGACAGTTCGCCGGTGGGCTTCCTGGAAGGCTGGTACGTGGCGCCGGAATGGCGCGGCCGCGGCGTCGGCCGCGCGTTGCTGCGCGAGGTGCAGGACTGGACCCGTGCGCAGGGCTGCAGCGAGCTGGCCTCCGATGCGCTGCTCGACGACGCCGCGGCGCAGGCCGCGCACCACGCCTGCGGCTTCGAGGAAACCGAGCGCGTGGTGTATTTCCGCATGCCGGTGGCGGACTGAGATGGGCCCGCAGCGCATCGTCTGCCTGACCGAGGAACCCACCGAGACGCTGTACGCGCTCGGCGAGCAGGCGCGCATCGTCGGCATCAGCGGCTTCACCGTGCGGCCTGCGCAGGCGCGCCGCGACAAGCCCAAGGTCAGCGCCTTCACCAGCGCCAGGATCGACGCGATCCTCGCGCTGCAGCCGGACCTGGCGATCGGCTTCTCCGACATCCAGGCCGAGATCGCCGCCGAGCTGGTGCGCAACGGGGTGGAGGTGTGGATCGCCAACCACCGCAGCGTCGACGGCATCCTCGACTACGTCCGCCGGCTCGGTGCGCTGGTCGGCGCCGGCGCGCGCGCGCAGGCCTATGCCGACGCACTGCAGCGCGGCTTGGCCGTGATCGCCGCGCAGGCGGCGGCGCTGCCGCGGCGGCCGCAGGTGTATTTCGAGGAATGGGACGAGCCGATCATCACCGGCATCCGCTGGGTCGCCGAGCTGGTGCGCATCGCCGGCGGCGACGACGTGTTCCCGGAGCTGTCGGCCGAACCGCTGGCCAAGGCGCGGATCCTGGCCAACGGCGACGAAGTGGTGCGGCGCGCGCCGGACATCATCCTCGGCTCGTGGTGCGGCAAGCGCTTCCGCCCCGAGCGCGTGGCCGCGCGGCCGGGCTGGGCGGCGATCCCGGCGGTGCGCGATGGCCAGCTGTTCGAGATCAAGTCGCCGCTGATCCTGCAGCCCGGCCCGGCCGCGCTGACCGACGGCGTGCGTGCGATCGCGGCGATCGTGCAGGCCTGGGCGCGGCGCTGACCCTGCGCGCATTCATCGGCGCGGCTACAGCAATGCAGATGCTTTAACGAATCCCAATCCCCAATCTCCGGCTCCCCGCCGCTGTCGAGCTTAACGCCCAATCTGTACCATAGCGCCTCGCGGCCCGCGCCGCCTCTGCCGAGTTCTAAGGACCAGGAGTCTGCATGTCCCCGTTGACCACCACCGCACTGTACGGCCTGCTGGCCGAGCGCTACCGCGATGCGCCGATCGAGATCGAGCTGTTCGAAGGCGCCGAGCCGGCGATCAACCTGACCCTGCACGACTACGGCGCCATGGAGATCCAGGTGGCCGCGTCCGGTTCGCAGATCTTCGTGTCCACGGTGCTGGCGCCGGCCGATCAGGTCGCCGACCGCCACGGCCTCAACGATGCGTGCCTGCGCCTGAACCCGCTCAACCCCCTGTCCAACCTCGGGCTGATCCAGCACGCGGGCAAGGACACCTACATCATCTTCGGCGAACTGTCGGCGTCCTCGTCGATCGACGAAGTCGACGAAGAAATCCAAGTGCTGGCGGCCAATACCCTGGACGCCGCCGAATCCCTGAAGCCGTTCTTTGCCTGAGGCGTTTCCCGTGAGCATATTCTCCAAACTGCTGACCCTGTTCCGCGGCACCGCCCATGAAGTGGGGCAGAAGGCCGTGGACGCCAACGCGTTGCGCATCCTCGACCAGGAAGTGCGCGACGCCGGTGCCGAACTGACCCGCTCGCGCGAAGAGCTGACCAAGCTGATGGCGCAGAGCAAGCTGACCCAGCAGAAGATCGACGCGCGCAACGCCAAGATGGCCGAGTACGTGCGCTACATCGAAGGCGCGCTGGCCAAGGGCGACGAGGCGCTGGCGCACGACGTGGCGGCCAAGCTGGCGGCGCTGGAGACCGAGGACAAGGCCGAGCAGACCACCAAGGGGCAGCTGGACCAGTCGATCGTGTCGCTGAAGGCGGCGATCCAGAAGGCCGAAGGCCAGCTGCGCGGCATGCGCCAGCAGATCGATACGGTCAAGGCCACCGATGCGGTGCAGCGCGCGCAGGCCACCATCGCCGCGCGCCACGCCGGCGCCAACAGCCGCATGGGTTCGGCGCTGGAATCGCTGGACCGGATCAAGGCGCGCCAGGCCGAATCGGCGGCGCGGATCGAATCGGCCGAGGAGCTGGAAAGCAGCACCGGCGACGGCGATCTGAACAAGCGCCTGGCCGCGGCCGGCCTGCTGTCCGGCGACGCCGACGCGGCCTCGGTGCTGGCGCGGTTCAAGAAGCCGCTGCAGCTGAGCGCGGACAGCGCGCCGGCCGCGCTGGCGCCGCCGACACCGGCCACCGGCACCCTCAGCGACGTGCACGAGGTCGGTGTGCGGCGCGACGCCGGCAGCTGACCCCACCCACGGCACAGGACGCGCCATGCTGCTGCTCGGTCGCTTCTTCCAGATAGTGCGGCGCCATGTGCGGTAGGTCAGCTGGGGTGCGGTGGTGCTGCTGTTCCTGGGCCACTGGCTGGCGACCTGGGGGCTGCTGGCGCTGGCCGGCGAGCACACGCTGGTCGGCCTGGACGCGTTCCCGTACTACTACATGACCACCGCCACCACGATCGGCTACGGCGACCTGTCGCCGGGCACGGTGGCCGGCCGCTACATCGTCGCGTTCTGGCAGATGCCCGGCTCGGTGGCGCTGTTCGCCACCATCCTGGCCAAGACCAGCGCATCGCTGATCACCTTCTGGAGGCGCCACCAAATGGGCAAGATGTCCTATGCGCATCTTCGCGGACATACGCTGCTGGTCGGTTGGCGCGGGCCCGAGTCGGTGCGCCTGGTCGAACTGCTGCTGTCCGACACCGCCACCGACGACGAAGGCCTGGTGCTGGTCGCCGAAGGGCTGGCGGAGAATCCGTTGCCGGACCATATGCGCTTCGTCGCGGTCGATTCGTACACCCTGGCCGACGGCTGCCAGCGCGCCGGCATCGCCGGCGCCGCGCGGGTGATCGTCAATCCGCCGTCCGACGACCAGACCCTGGCGGCGGTGTTCGGGGCGATGGCCAACCGCCCGCAGGCGCACGTGGTGGCGCATTTCGACTCGGCGCGCAGCGCCGAGCTGGTCCGCCGCCATTCTCCGCAGGTCGAATGCACGCGGCCGCTGAGCGCGGAGATCATCGCCCGCGCCGCGCAGGATCCGGGCAGCGCCGCGCTCACCGCGGACCTGCTGTCGGCCGGCAGCGGGCCGACCCAGTTCAGTCCGACCGTGCCGGCCGAATCGGCCGCGTTGCATTACGGCCGCGTCGGCGATGCGTTCCGGGCCCGCGGCGCGCTGCTGCCGGGGCATCGCGACGCCGCCGCGGTGCCGCGCCTGAATCCGGCGCCGGACAGCGTGCTCGCGCCGGGTACGATGCTGTACTACCTGGCTGAGCGGCGCGTGGACAGCGCCGCGATCGCCTGGGCCGACGCGGCGCTGCCGGCGCCAGCGCACGCCGCCGCCCCATCCACTGCCTATGCGGAGTCGCGCGCGTGAGCCTGCTCGGAAAACTGTTCGGCAGCAAGCCCGCCGCGGCGGCGTCGCCTGCGGGCAACGGCGAGATCGCGCACGCGCTGCCGCTGGGCCTGCGCATCGGCGGCCAGGTGCAGTTCGACACCACGATGTTCCGCGCCGCGCCGGGCGCGATGACCGCGGAACTGCCCGGCGGCTACCAGGGCATTCCCTGCTACGGCTACATCGACCTGGGCGACGGCTACGCGCTGCACCGTTTCTACGTCGACGACGACGCCTACATCCAGGTCAGCACCTGCGCCGGCGACATCGAGGCGATGAAGGGTTTCGTGTTCGTGGAGACGCTCAATCCGCCGACCAAGGACGCGTTCCAGCAGTTCGTGCTGCACAACGACCACCTGGGCGCGCCGAGCATCGAATACGCCGGCCGGCGCTGGTCGCGCAGCACCCAGTCCACCGAGCAGGGCGGGCGCATCCCCGCCATCGCCTACGACGAGACGCTGTACCGACACACGCCGCCGCGGCGCGACGGCGACCTGACCCACTACGCCATGCTGTACAGCCGCCCGGTGCCGGAACTGGACAAGGACGAGTTCCTGCTGGTCACCGGCGAGGATTCGGGCCCGAACGAGTTCTGCATCACCTATGCGGTCGGCGTGGACCTGAGCATCGCCGATCTGGACATCACCTGACCCGCCAGCGCTGCGCCGCACGGCGCGGCACCGGTTTCGCTTCCTTCGCCATTGCCGAGGTTTTCGCATGCATGCCATCACGCTCCACAGTTTCATCGCGTTCCTGTCCTACGTCGGCGTCGGCCTGGGCGTGCTGATCGCCGCGGTGGTGGTGGTCGCGCTGATCACCCCGCACCGCGACTTCACCCTGATCCGCAACGGCAACGCCGCCGCGGCGACCGCGATGAGCGGCACCCTGATCGGCGTCGCGCTGCCGCTGCATGCGGCGATCAGCTACTCGGTCAGCCTGCTCGACGCGCTGATCTGGGGCGCGGTGGCCGCCGCGATCCAGGTGGTCGCCTACCTGCTGGCGCGCCTGGTCACCGGCCGCATCTCGCATCAGATCACCGACAACGTCGTCGCCGCCGGCCTCTTTTCCGCGGGCGTTTCGATCGCCGTGGGCCTGATCAACGCCGCCGCGATCACGCCGTAAGGGAGCGCGCAGATGAAGCGATCCACCAATCTCAAACTGAGCCTGATGGCGGCGACCCTGTCGGTGCCGCTGATCGGGTGCGATTCCGGTCCGCCCACCGGCGAGGTGCTGGCCTCGCCGGACCAGTGCAGCGTACAGAAGGAAGTCAGCGTCGAGGAGTGCAAGGCCGCCTACCAGAAGGCGCAGCTCGAGCATCGGAAGGTCGCGCCGCGGTTCCAGGACCAGTCGCAGTGCAACCAGCAGTTCGGCAACTGCACGCCGTTCAACGACGAGCGCGGGCAGGTCAGCTGGATTCCGCCGATGGCCGGGTTCCTGATCGGCTACGCGCTGGGCAATGCGGGCGGCGGCTACGGCGGGCGCACGCTGATGGGCGCCGCGCCGCTGTACCGCGATTACCGCGATGGCGGCTACTACAAGTCCAACGGCGACCTGGCCGGTCGCGACACCGGCACGGTGAAGGGCAATGCCGGCCTGCCGCCGCCGCCGAGCCGCGCCATCACCGTGTCGCGCTCCGGTTTCGGCTCCAGCGCCGCGGCGCGCAGCTCGTTCGGCGGCGGTCGCAGCAGCGGCTTCGGCGGCTGACATGCGCCGCATCCGCATCGACGAACGCCCGGACTGGCGCACGCAGGCCGAGCAGCTCGGCTTCCATTTCCACACCATCGACGGCGCAGCCTACTGGGACGAAACCGCGTACTACGCCTTCGCGCTGCGCCAGGTCGAGGACGACATCGAGGCGCCAACCCAGGCACTGCACGACATGGCGATGCAGCTGGCCGGCGAGGTGGTCGAGTCCGAAGCGCTGCTGACCCGGTTGTGCATCCCCGCGCACTACTGGGACTGGGTGCGCGATTCGTGGCGCAACCGCGACGCGCATCTTTACGGACGCATGGACCTGGCCTACGCCGGCGATGGCCCGGCCAAGCTCTACGAACTGAACTACGACACACCCACCTCGCTGTACGAATCGGCGTACTTCCAGTGGCTGTGGCTGGAGCAGCAGATCGCCGCCGGCCGCTTGCCGGCCGCTGCGGACCAGTACAACCGCATCCAGGAATACCTGTGCGAGGCGCTGGCGACATTGGTACAGTCCGGGCGCCTGGTCACGCCGATGCATTTCTCGGCGGTGCGCGACTCGGTGGAGGACCGCGCCACCGTGCAGTACCTGCGCGACTGCGCGCACCAGGTGGGCATCGCCACCGAGGACGTGGCGATCGAGGACATCGGCATCAGCGCCGAAGGCTGGTTCACCGACGCCGAGGACCGGGTGATCCGCAGCATCTTCAAGCTGTATCCGCTGGAATTCATGATGCGCGAGGCGTTCGGCCCGCACCTGGTGTCGAACAAGATGCAGTTGCTGGAGCCGGCCTGGAAATCGGTGCTCAGCAACAAGGGCATCCTGCCGCTGCTGTGGCAGCGCCACCCTGGGCATCCGAACCTGCTGGAAGCGCATTTCGAGACGCCGGGCCAGGCGCTGGCGCCCGGCTGGGTGCGCAAGCCGCTGTTCTCGCGCGAAGGCGCGAACATCGACGTGCTGACCGCACAGGGCGAACTGATCCAGTCGCCCGGCCCGTATGCCGACGGGCCGGCGATCGTGCAGGCCTACCATCCGCTGCCGCAGTTCGACGGCAACTATCCGCTGGTGGGCAGCTGGGTGATCGCCGACCAGGCCGCCGGCATGGGTCTGCGCGAGGACGCCGGGGTCATCACCCGCGACACCTCGCGCTTCGTACCGCACGCGATCGTCGGTTAGCGGGTTTTCTCGTCTGCGGGGAACCGAAACATGCAGCCCTCCTGCAGGATCCAAATAGCCGGCAGAAAAGTGCGCTTGCGCGCCGTGGCAAGCTGCGATCGGATCGCGTCCGCACACACCTCCAGCGCGCCGACGCATGTAGCCTCGACGCTTCTCACTCCGGCCCGCGCGTGCGGCCCGCGATCGCCAGGCCGAGCAAGGCCAGCAGCGCGGCCACCGCGAAGGTGGACAGATACGCGGCGACCAGCGATTGCGCCAGCAGCGCCGCGAACAGCGAGCCGCCGACCGCCAGCGTGGTCGCCACCGCGATCGCCTCGCTCAACTGCAGCGCCGAACTGTTCGCGCCCTGCTGCGCCGGCGGCGACAGGGTCAGGGTCAGCACCGACAGGGTCGGATAGATCAGGCCCATGCCCAGGCCGGTGGCGGCCCAGCCGAGCATCGCCAGCGGCGCCGGCACGCTGGGCAGCAAGGCCAGTGCGGTGCCGGCGATGCCCAGCAGCATCAGCGCGCTGCCGTTGCGCAGCCGGCGCAGGCGCGCGCCGCGCTGGCCGTAGTGGCCCTGGTACCAGGAGCCGGCGAACCAGCCCAGCGCACCGATGCTCAATGCGATCCCGGCCCAGGTCGGCGACAGGCCGCGTTCGCGCGACAGCAGCAACGGCAGGAACGCTTCGCAGCCGAAGAACGCCGACGCCGCCACGCCGCGCAAGGCGATCACGCTGGGCAGGCCGCGCGCGCCGCGCAAGGTGCCGTCCGGCAACAGCCGCCACGCGCACAGCAGCAGCACGCCCAGTGCCGGCACTACGCCGGCCAGCAGCCACAGTCCGCGCTGCTGCCCGGCCAGGTACAGCAGGCAGATGCCGGCCGCCGCCCCTGCCGACCACAGGATCGGCGCGGCGCTGCGCGCCGGCGCCGCGGCCAGCGCGGGCAGGCGCCGCAACGCCGGCCGCAACAGCAGCGCGGCCGGCAGCGCCAGCAGCGGCACCGCCAGGAACACCCAGCGCCAGCCGACATGCTCGACGATCAGGCCGCTGATGCCGGGGCCGATCAGCGACGGCACCACCCAGCCGGCCGAGAACGCGGCGAAGATGCGCGGGCGCAGCGCCTCCGGGTAGAGCCGCGCGACCAGCACGTACAGCGCCACCGAGATCGCGCCCGCGCCCAAGCCCTGCACCAGGCGCCCGGCGAGCAGCATCGGCATGCCGCCGGCGAACCCGGCCAGCAGCAGCCCGCAGACGAAACAGGCCAGCCCGGCCCACAGCGGCAGCGCCGGGCCGCGCGCATCGCTGCAACGCCCGGCCACGGTCATGCCGATCACGCTGGTCGCCAGGGTGCCGCCGAACGCCAGCGCGTACAGGCGCAGGCCGTCCAGTTCGCGCGCCACGGTCGGCATCGCCGCGGCCACCGCCAGCGCCTCGAACGCGATCAGCGAGACCAGCGCGACCATGCCCAGCGTGGTCGCGCGATAGCGCGGCGAAAGGACCGAATCGGCAGTGGCGGTAGCGGTGCGGGCGGCTGCCATCGCCGGCAGCATGCCGTTGCGGCGGTTGCCGGCGGGTGAAGCGTGATGGCTCATCGGTGCAACCTCATGGCAGGCATGTGCGCGCCATGGCGCGGTGTTGCGCGGCAGGCGATGGACGCGCAGCATGCAACCTCAACCGGACTCGAGGTCAAGCGATGCATGCGGAACTGAGCGTGGGGCAGGTCGCCGAACGCAGCGGCGTGGCGGTTTCGGCGCTGCACTTCTACGAGAAGAAGGGCCTGATCCACAGTCTGCGCACCGCCGGCAACCAGCGCCGCTATGCGCGCGACGTGCTGCGCCGGCTGGCGGTGATCCGCGTCGCGCAGCGCGTCGGCGTGCCGCTGGAGAGCATCAAGGCCGCCTTCGCGCAGCTGCCCGATGCGCGCACGCCCACGCGCGCGGAGTGGGCGCGGATGTCGGCGGCCTGGCGCCAGGAACTGGACGCGCGCATCGGGCAGCTGACCCAGTTGCGCCACCAGCTCACCGACTGCATCGGCTGCGGCTGCCTGTCGCTGCGCCGCTGCCGCTTGAGCAATCCTGCCGATGCACTGGGCGCGCACGGCGATGGGCCGCAGCGCTGGACAGCGCCCTGAGCGGCAGGCGTGTGCGCGGCAGGAAGACGCGCAGGGACGCTCCTACAGGGGGCGGCGGCAAGCCGGAAACGACGCCGCGCTAGAACGTGCGGGCGAAGCGCAGCGTGCCCGCGCCGTCGGCGCCGCGCACGTCCACCTGGAAATTCAGCTGGTCGTGCGCGCTGATGCGCACCGTGCCGACATAGTCGGTATAGGCGTCGGTGACCGCGTCGCGCAAGACGATGGGCTGCCGGCGGCCGCTCAGGTCGGCCGCGACGGCGCTGACCTGGCCGCTGGCCGGGAGTTCTTCGCCGTCCTGCACGCGGCGTAGCGCGATCACCACCAACGCGGTCTCGGCGTCGCGCGCGATGCCGTAGCGGCGCGCGGCGGCATCGCTTATCGCCAGCGTCGGCAGCGCGTTGTAGTGCACGCGCAGCGCGCCGAAGTCGGCCTGCACCGCTGCGGGCGCCATCGGTGCGGCCGGGCTTGGCGTTTCCTGCGCCGAGCACGCGGCCAGGGCGAAGCAGAGCAGTACGGCAACGGGCAGGCGGCGCATCGGCGGCTCCGGGTCAGTCGTTGGCGGCGGACAGTGCGCGGCCGCGCGCGGCGGCGGCGGCGATGGCGGTGGCGGTCAGTGCTTCGAAGCCGCCGGCCTGGAAGGTCTCGATCGCGGCCTGGGTGGTGCCGTTGGGCGAGGTCACCCGCCGCCGCAGCTCGCTCGGCGCCTCGCCGGATTCGGTGAGCATGCGCGCCGCGCCGAGCACGGTCTGCAGCACCAGCGTGCGCGCCGCGGCGGCCGGCAGGCCTTGCGCGACGCCCGCCGCTTCCATCGCTTCGGCGAGCAGGAACACATACGCCGGGCCGCTGCCGGAGACCGCGGTGACCGCATCGATCAGCGCCTCGTCCGCGACCCACACGGTGACCCCGGCGGCGGCCAGCAGCTGTTCGGCCTGGCGCTTGTGCGCGGCGCTGGTCTGCGCGTTGGCGAACAGGCCGGTGACCCCGGCGCCGAGCAACGCCGGCGTGTTCGGCATCGCCCGCACCACCGCCTGCGCGCCGCCCAGCCAGCGGTCCAGCTGGCGCGCGGTGATGCCGGCGGCGATGGACAGCAGCAGCGGCCGCTGCGCCTGGGCCAGCGCGCTCAGTTCGCCGCACACGCTGCGCAGCACCTGCGGCTTGACCGCGAACACCCACAGCGGCGCGCCGTCGGCCGCCTCGGCCGCCGCGGCGACGGCATGCACGCCGTAGTCCTCGATCAGCGTCTCGCGCAGTGCCGGCACCGGCTCGGCGACGCGGATCGTGTCCGCTGCGATGCCCTGGCGGACCAGTCCGGCGATCAGGCTGCGTGCCATGTTGCCGCCGCCGATGAAGGCGATGGACTCGGGACTCGGGGCTCGGGACGCGGGACTCGGGGAGGTCATGGCAGCTGGCGGTTGCGAGGGATGGGAAACGAAAGATAGCAACTGCGCGCGCTATGGACGCCCGACGCCCGCTTTTACCGAGTCCCGAGTCCCGAACAACGCCGTGCCCACCCGCACCATCGTCGCGCCCGCGGCGATGGCGTCGGCGAAATCACCGCTCATGCCCATCGACAGCGTATCGGCCTGCGGATGCGCGGCGTGCAGCCGCTCGAACAGCGTGCGCATGCGCGCGAAGGCGGCGCCGCGGCGCTCCGCTTCGGGCCATGGCGCGGGAATGGCCATCAGCCCGCGCAGCGCCAATGCCGGTTGCGCGGCGATGGCCGCGGCCAGCGCATCCACCTCGGCGGGGGCGCAGCCGTGCTTGCTGGCCTCGTCGTCGATGTTGACCTGGATCAGCACATTCAGCGGCGGCCGCGATGCGGGGCGGTACTTGGCCAGGGCGGCGACCAGCTTGGTCCGGTCCAGCGTCTGCACCCAGTCGAACAGCTGCGCTGCCTGCTCGGCCTTGTTCGACTGCAGGTGGCCGATCAGATGCCATTCCAGGTCCAGCGCTGACAGCTCGGCGATCTTGCCCGCCGCCTCCTGCACGTAGTTCTCGCCGAACGCGCGTTGTCCCTGCGCGGCCAGCGCCGCGATCGCCGCGGCCGGCTGGGTCTTGCACACGGCCAGCAGGCACGCCGGCGGGCGCTGCGCGCAGGCCGCGGCGCGGTCCATGTCCAGGCGGATCTGCTGCAGGGGAGAGAGGGGCATGGGCGGCGCTTCTGGCAACGGGGAAGGGCGCTATACTGCCGCCCGGGGAATCATCCTTCCAGTCGCAGCCCAGGGGGAAAAGCAGCGTATGGATATCGCTGAACTATTGGCGTTCTCGGTCAAGAACAAGGCCTCCGACCTGCACCTGTCCGCCGGCCTGCCGCCGATGATCCGGGTCGATGGCGACGTGCGCCGCATCAACATCCCGGCGCTGGACCACAAGCAGGTGCATGCGCTGGTGTACGACATCATGTCGGACAAGCAGCGTCGCGACTACGAAGAGTTCCTCGAAGTCGACTTCTCCTTCGAAATTCCCAGCCTGGCGCGCTTCCGCGTCAACGCATTCAACCAGAACCGCGGCGCCGGTGCGGTGTTCCGCACCATTCCGTCCGAAGTGCTGACCCTGGAAGACCTCGGCTGCCCGCCGATCTTCCGCCAGCTGATCGACCAGCCGCAGGGCCTGATCCTGGTCACCGGGCCGACCGGCTCGGGCAAGTCGACCACGCTCGCCGGCATGATCGACTACATCAACAAGAACGAATACGGCCACATCCTCACCGTCGAGGATCCGATCGAGTTCGTGCACACCTCGCAGAAGTGCCTGATCAACCAGCGCGAAGTGCACCGCGACACGCACGGCTTCAACGAGGCGCTGCGCTCGGCGCTGCGCGAAGACCCGGACATCATCCTGGTCGGCGAGTTGCGCGACCTGGAAACCATCCGCCTGGCGCTGACCGCCGCGGAAACCGGCCACCTGGTATTCGGCACCCTGCACACCAGCTCGGCGGCCAAGACCATCGACCGCATCATCGACGTGTTCCCGGCCGGCGAGAAGCCGATGGTGCGCTCGATGCTGTCCGAATCGCTGCGCGCGGTGATCTCGCAGGCGCTGCTGAAGAAGGTCGGCGGCGGCCGCACCGCTGCGTGGGAGATCATGGTCGGCACCCCGGCGATCCGCAACCTGATCCGCGAGGACAAGGTGGCGCAGATGTACTCGGCGATCCAGACCGGCCAGCAGAACGGCATGCAGACCCTGGACCAGCACCTGCAGGACCTGGTCAAGCGCAGCCTGATCACCCGCAACCAGGCGCGCGAGTACGCCAAGGACAAGCGTGTGTTCGAGTAGCCGGGAATCGGGAGTGGGGAATCGGGAATGGGGAAAAGCAGCCTCGTCCCTTCCGCTCCCGGAAACCCGCTGTTGCGATTCCCGATTCTCCATTCCCGATTCCCGGCTCCGAAGGAGCACGCCATGAGCACCATCGACTTCACCTCGTTCCTGAAACTGATGGCGCACCAGAAGGCGTCGGATCTGTTCATCACCTCGGGCATGCCGCCGGCGATCAAGGTGCACGGCAAGATCGCCCCGATCACGCAGACGCCGCTGACCGCGCAGCAGAGCCGCGACCTGGTGCTGAACGTGATGACCCCGGCGCAGCGCGAGGAGTTCGAGAAGACCCACGAGTGCAACTTCGCCATCGGCGTGGCCGGGGTCGGGCGCTTCCGCGTCAGCTGCTTCTACCAGCGCAACCAGGTCGGCATGGTGCTGCGCCGGATCGAGACGCGCATTCCCAGCGTCGATGAGCTGAACCTGCCGCCGGTGATCAAGACCCTGGCGATGACCAAGCGCGGCATCATCCTCTTCGTCGGCGCCACCGGCACCGGCAAGTCGACCTCGCTGGCGGCGATGATCGGCTACCGCAACCAGAATTCCACCGGCCACATCATCACCATCGAGGATCCGATCGAATTCGTGCACAAGCACGAGGGCTGCATCATCACCCAGCGCGAGGTCGGCATCGACACCGACAGCTGGGAGAACGCGCTGAAGAACACCCTGCGCCAGGCGCCGGACGTGATCATGATCGGCGAGGTGCGTACCCGCGAAGGCATGGACCACGCGATCTCCTTTGCCGAAACCGGCCACCTGGTGCTGTGCACCCTGCACGCCAACAACGCCAACCAGGCGATGGACCGCGTCATCAACTTCTTCCCCGAGGACCGCCGCAGCCAGCTGCTGATGGACCTGTCGCTGAACCTGCGCGGCGTGGTCGCGCAGCAGCTGATCCCGACCCCCGACGGCAAGGGCCGGCGCGTGGCGATGGAGATCATGCTCGGCACTCCGCTGGTGCAGGACTACATCCGCGAGGGCGAGATCCACAAGCTCAAGGACGTGATGAAGGAGTCCACCAACCTGGGCATGAAGACCTTCGACCAGAGCCTGTTCGAGCTGTACCAGGCCGGCGAGATCAGCTACGAGGACGCGCTGCGCCACGCCGACTCGCAGAACGAAGTGCGCCTGCGCATCAAGCTCGCCCAGGGCGGCGACGCCAAGACCCTGGCGCAGGGCATGGACGGGGTGGAAATCGCGGAGGTGCGCTGAGCGCTCACTATTGGCGGCAAAACGTACTACAAAAAGACACGGCGCATTATGGATAGGTTGTGTATGAAAATCTTTTTATGCCTTGGGTTGCTACTTCTAAGTAGCTTGGTTGAGGCGCAAACCGTCAAATACATCCACACCGATGCCTTGGGTTCGATAGTGGCGGTCACCGATGCGAATGCCAATATCATCGAGCGTCGTGAATACGAACCTTATGGAGCACAGTCGAGTCCTGTTGTTCAGGATGGACCTGGTTATACAGGGCATGTGCAGGATGCGGCGACTGGGCTGACGTACATGCAGCAGCGTTATTACGATTCAAGTATAGAGAGATTTTTGTCGGTTGATCCTGTGCTAGCTGACGGTAACACGGGTGGCAACTTCAATCGATACAGATACGCCGCAAACAATCCCTATCGATTTACCGATCCAGATGGCCGGCAGGAAATGGCTGCTGAAAGATTTGGTGATTCGTACGGAAGTTGGACGCCTGATGAGCGAGTGCCATTTGAGGCTGTTGCTGTGCCAGCAACTGCAGCATTGGTGGCGATAACTCCTTTGGTTGGGCCCGAATTGGCATTGGGGCTTCGTGTTATTACGCGAAATGTGGTTGAGCAGCCTAAACTGACAGGCGACCAAGCGAAAAACCTTGCCAGGTTCGAGAAGAAATTTTCGAAAGAAAATAGGAATGTCGAAGTGTCACACAGTAAAGATGGTACAGTTACCTTTAAGAATGAGGTTCCCGGCAGGGTGGCTGGGTCAAAAGCTGTGTACGAGAAGACTGTCGATAGCTCAGGAAAAACTACAGCAGCTACGAAAACCACTTATGATCCAAAAGGGTATAGTATTCATGTGAAAGATAAGCTTAAGTAGATGAGTGCAATGAATTTTTCTATTGACAAGTTACGCTCTGATATCTTGGCTGCTAATGAGGGAGGGGGAGGGATTTTTGTAGTCACGCATGCTGCAGTTGTAGAAATTTTGGATGCATTTCTTAGTGGTGTTATCGGCGCAAATGAAGTTGCGGAATGGGCCGAGTTCTTGGATGCCAATGAAGATGTCGAGTTTGAATCTGATGAATTTCTGCCGAATATTATTTTTGAACTGTCGAGTCCTGAGATTAACTATTACCAAAATGCGGCGCGCGCAGCTGAAATAATTAATATATTAAAAATAAATAGTGGGTAACTTCACTTTCTCTTTCGAAGAGCTGGTTATTTTAATTTTAACTTGGGAGATGTCTGATTAACCCATGCATCGCCGCCTTGCAGCTCAGTAAAATCAATAGGTTAAGTGTCGCGCAAGTGGGTTGATTCAGACAATCCTTAGTGCTTGGGCGAATTCAATTCTGGTTTGCAACAGTGTTCTGGTGCAGGACTACATCCGCGAAGGCGAGATCCGCAGGCTCAAGGACGCGATGAAGGAGTCCACCAACCTGGGCATGAAGACCTTCGACCAGAGCCTGTTCGAGCTGTACCAGGCCGGCGAGATCAGCTACGAGGACGCGCTGCGCCACGCCGACTCGCAGAACGAAGTGCGCCTGCGCATCAAGCTCGCCCAGGGCGGCGACGCCAAGACCCTGGCGCAGGGCATGGACGGGGTGGAAATCGCGGAGGTGCGCTGAGCGCTCACTATTGGCGGCAAAACGTACTACAAAAAGACACGGCGCATTATGGATAGGTTGTGTATGAAAATCTTTTTATGCCTTGGGTTGCTACTTCTAAGTAGCTTGGTTGAGGCGCAAACCGTCACCTGATTAGCCCTGACCCTCAGCCATGAAAATTGCTTGCCGCGCGCAGAACCGTCTCTGGGCAAGGCTTGCAGCGCATCATGGCGGTGGCAAGTCGCGGCAGCATCTGGCGCAAGCGGAATCGGCGATTGAAGCGGTAGGCGGCTTCGGCCAGATAGCGCCTTGCGTAGTTGCCTTGCGCGATGGCGTGATACACGCCGCTGATGGCGCGTTTGAGGTTGCCCAGCACCACGTTGACCCAGCGCGCGCCAGGCGTTTCGGTGGCCGCACGCCCTCCGCCGGTGTCCAGCGTCGTGTGCGCGTGCCCGGCCTCTTCCAGGCGGCGAAAGCAGGCCAGCCCATCGCGGTGTAGACCTCGCACTCCGGCGCCAGGCGACGCGCGGTCCAGTCGCACAGCGATGCGTTATCGAAACTGCGCACCGGCTCGATGACCGCAACGCTCGGCGCAGCGAAGGTCGCATCGGTCTGCACGGCAATCAGGAACGGCTGTTTGTTCTCCGATCCGCGTCCGGCCTTGCCACCGTTGCGCTCGCCGCCCAGGTACGCATCGTCGATCTGCACGAACCCGCTGAGTGTGCGCGGGGCTTCGCGCTCGGCCATGGCCTGCATGATCTTGTGCTTCATCCGCCAGGCGGTCTTGTAGTTGACGCCCAAATGGCGCATCAACTCCAACGCCGCCAAATTGGTCTTTGTCGCTGTCAACAGATGCAAGGCCAGCATCCACGTGCGCAGTGGCAGCTTGGTCCCTTCGAACATCGTACCGGCCATCAACGTGGTCTGATGGCGGCAGGCGCAGCACTGGTGGTAGATCGCCACGCTGTGCTTGAAACGCGACCGGGCCCTTCCTGCACAGGACGGGCAACGGAAACCCTGCGGCCACCGCCACTTGTACAAGGCGCGATGGCACTTGGCCTCGGTGCCGTAGCATGCGATGAACTCGGACATCGACAATCCAGGCTGGAACTGCACGGCGTTGATGCTCATCGCGCCACCTCGTCGGCTTCAGGTGGCGCCAGCCTCCCAGCACGGCGCAGATCCTGCGACTATCGGCTGAGGGTCAGGGCTAATCAGGAACCGCCGTGCATCGTGTTTGGGTATCATGCCTTCGAGCATGGGAGTGGATGACCTGCTGGTCCTCGGGCGACATGCGCAACGGTGAATGCTGATGTCGGCGAGTAGCCCGTTTTTGAAGACTTTATCGAGCGAGGTGCGATATGCGCTGGACTGCTCCGCTACATCCATACTCAATCCGACCCATCATGGATGCGGTTTCAATACTGAGCGTTCACGTTGAACAAGATTGACCGGGAAACTGGACCCGCGGTCGAGTCGCTGCATCATTTGTCCGATTCTTCCAGCCTTCGGCGGCGCGGCGAGCAAGTGCATGTGGTTGCTCATCAGTACATGCGCGTGCAGTTCGCAGTCGGTGGCATGCAGGTAGCGGGGGAATCCAGCAAACCAGCAGACACTCCGGGAAATAATTACTGCTCCGACAAATGTCAATCAGTGTGCAAAAGGTATGACGGCTGGAAATGGAGGCCGCTGATGAAAGCAATTCCGTGGAAAATTTTCTTATGTATTTCGGTGGCGTTTATGGCGGCATGCGCGCCAACGTCATCTCAGTCTGCGCCGGCCTCAGCGCCGCCGTCCAGGTGCGAAATTAAATTCGCCGTGTGGTGCATTGCGGAAGGGGCATACAAAATATCTCGTGTGCTGGCGTCCGATGGAGTACATGACAGAATTTGGACACTTACTGGTAGGTTTCAAACTGACTCGAAGTTGGTTATTTTCGAGCCAAACGGGTGTAATGCGGGACACGCTGATAAAGCTGTTCTTCTTGGAGTGGAGAAGGCGTTCCCTTGGCAAGGTCAGCAATGGAATCGGATCAGTGTACGGTTGAAGCGGGATGCTACTTGTGATCTCCGAGTACTGGTGCCGGCTGCTACCAATGACCCTATGGAGTGGGGTTACTCAAGTGGGCTGCCTCTGATCCGAACTTGCACAAAGAAAGAATGCCCGGCGCAGAACTTGGGTGATCTAAAGACACAGATTGCAAACTAGGCATCAAAGGGACCAGGCATCAAAGGGGCCAGACATCAAAGGGGCCAGGGCATCAAAGGGGCCAGAGGAAATATCCACTTCAACCGCATATTTCCTCCGGCCCCTTTTTTTGCCGGCCCCTTTTTTGAAATCAATCATTCAAAAAGTGTAAGGACGAGTCATGTTGAGAATTCGGGTGGTTAAGGCAGCGCTGCGCGTCACCGCCGCAGCGGCCATTTCATTGCTCGTCGTGTTCAGCGCCTCGGCGCAGACGGTTCGGTATGTCCATACGGATGGGCTGGGTTCTGTGGTACTGGTGACGGACAAGGACCGGAATATTATCGAGCGCAGCGAGTACGAGCCGTATGGGAGTTTGCTTAATCGCCCGTTGACGGATGGGCCTGGTTATACGGGGCATGTCATGGATGCGGCGACGGGGTTGGCATATATGCAGCAGCGCTATTACGATCCGTTAGGGGTGTTCCTTTCAGTTGACCCCGTTACGGCTTATCAGCAGCCGATCACGAACTTCTGCCGGTACTGCTACGCAAGGAATAGTCCGTACAAGTTCACTGATCCGGATGGGCGCGACGCTGTTTGGAAACAAGATAAAAATGGCAACGTGACGCTAGCGATTCCAGTCCATTTTAGTGGTTCTGCCGTAACGGCTCAGGTTACATCCGCTATCGAGTCAAGAGTTGAGTGGCTCAACATCGATAATGCCAAGTACAAAGTCGACGTAGTAATTTCAGGCACTTCGGTAGGTGCCGGTATGAATCGTATGGATTTGAGTCCGGGGCTGGACCAGAAAAATTTCGGAGATGTAGGTGAGGGGACCGAATATCTTGGCGGAAATGACGCTCATATCGATTCCAGCAAAGCATCGTTTGTCGATGCGGCCGCGCACGACATTTTGCATTTTTCCGGAATTAGAGATGGATACGAAGACAGCGCGGTGGGGAAAGACGGATCTCGCGGGGCTCCGACACTGAAACCGGGTTATGATAATAAAAATATTATGGCTGCGCGACGTGGCACTGAACTCAAAGCAAGCAACATAGATGAGGCGAAACAGAATCGGTCCACAAAGAAGGAGATTGAGAGATGAAGGTTGAGGTTGTCATCGCTTCCATATCGATTTTCCTCGCGGTTGGCTGTGCTGCTTCACAGGTGCTTGGTACCGTGGAAGACCAGCCCAATTATTGTGTGAGATCTGCATGCTTGAGCTTGGATGTATCTTCTATTCAGGAGGTTGGGACTACTTCATCTTTATCTCCGGTGCGCGAAGTTGTGGCTGTCAAATTAGAAGATGGTGGATCGTTTTCAATGGAGTTCGAGCAAACTGATCAATCATATTGTGAAAATAAAGGGACGTCGCCCGCAGAGTTGACTGATAAGCATGCAGTGTGGAAAGGATGCCTTCCTCGACCAGCTGGTGTCATCGAACCCGTGGTCTCATTTGTTCTAACATATTCTCACGGAGCTTCGGATGCGCAATTGCTGCATATTCCGGTTAGTGCAATCTGGCCTGTCGAGCGCTCTCCGAGCGTAACCCCAGATGGCACCTATGCTTTGCGTCTCGGGAAAATTGTCTTGGTTAAGCGCCCCAACTAAGTTGGCGTAACTACGATAGGGGATGTGCGAGCGGCAGGTGGTGACGTAGTCTCAACTGGGGAGCGATAGTCGTGTCACACCGGTTCGATATTTACGTTAGCTATTCGCAAATTTCAGTATTCACGCTGGAATAAAAGGGACGGAGGAAATTAATCCGATATCATGATGTCCACAGCTGCCGACGCTGAACGAGCGCCAGACCCGGGGCATGACCTACGATGCTCGCGGCGGAGCTGTGGCGTGGGCCTCATTACAGGAACGCATCGCGAGCGTCGATGTGCGCAGCGTCGGCGAGGTCGCTGGCGCCCCGCTGAGATCGATGATAATGACCTGCGGGTCGCATTGGTAGTAGCGACCCCAAGTTGCTTCTACCGATCCAACGGCGCGACGAACGCCCGCGCCTTGCTGGGATCGGCCGTCCAGCGCGAACTCTGGTTGGTGCGCTGGCAGATGTCGCGGATGCGCTGCCCGAAGCAACGCTTGGTCTTGTCGAGGTTGGCGTCGCTGACGCGGTTGGGCGGCGTGAGGTTGTTGTCCAGCCAGCCCAGGAAATACGGCTTGTCGGCTTCGTCGAGGTGTGCGCCGTAGGTGCGGGTCACGTCGGCGAGTGTCGGTCGGCGGTAGTCGGACGGAATGGCCGCATCGATCTCTTGCAGGAAGCCGCCGGCCGGAACGGGACGAAGCTGCCCGCACCCCGGTCGAACAGTTGCGCCAGCGGCTTGTAGTCGTCGCCGAAGTCCGCGCTCACGAAGTAGCCGGCATGCACCTGCAACACGAGGGCAACGTCCGGGTGGCCGATGGCGGCGAGCACGAACTCGTAGGGCTGGATATCGACCAGGAACAGGCAATCGAAGTCGATGCGGTTGTGGGTGATCTTGAAATGCGCCCGCTCGTCGCGGTTGCCGCGCATGGCGGTGTGCAGCCGACGCAATCCCTGCATCTGCACGCGGGCGGATGGCGTTACCCGCGAGCGGCCTGCGCGAGCAGCGAATCGAGCACTTCGCTGACCATTTTTTGCTTGGCACGCGGCAGGCGGCTGACCAGTTCCAGTTGCTGCTGAATCCTCGGAGCCGGCCCGCGCTTGCCGGTGGCTGCCGGTTGCCCGATCAGGGCTTCGACCGACGTGCCCAGCAATGCCGCCAGACGCGGCAGATGCGAAATCGGCACGCGGCGGTTGCCGCTCTCGTAGGCGGTGATGGTCTGCTGGGAGACGCCGAGTTGTTCGGCCAGTTGTACCTGGGTGATGCGTTGCGCCTTGCGCAGCGTGTGGATGCGCGTGCCGAGTTCGATGAAGAAAGCGCGTTCGTCGTCGCTGATGGCCACGGTTGCCGGGGTGATCGGGTGGAGATGGGTCATACCGTATCCAGTGGTTCGCTATTGGAGTTAAAAATACTACTAAAACGGATATTCTTGTGTCGAATTGTTCTGCTTGACAGGTTTTTGGCCAGGAGCCCGAAATGCCGCGACCGTCCCCGACCGTGAACCCGCCCGCCCCGGCGCTGTCGCCATCGTTGTCGCCGGCCCTCCCTGCCAGCGGTTCTCTGAAAGTGGCCGGCGAGGACGACGTGCGCTTCCAGCGCGGCCCGCGCAGCTACCGGGTGCGCGGGCTGGCGCGTTGCCTGTCGGCGGAATCCTTGAAGGTGACGCTGCGGCTGTCGGCCGGCGACCACCTGGACCTGGACACGCTCGGCCGCCCGTAAGGTGGCGGCGTGGTTGCTGCTGCGATCGCGGCAGTTGGGCGAGCCGCCGTTGCTGGGGCGGCGGTTGCCGGAGTATCCGGGCGAGGACCTGCGGGAGTTGCTGGAACGCCCGTGGCGGATCATCTACCGGGTCACGCCGGAGGTCATCGAGATCGTGACGGTGCGGCACTACCGGCAGTTGCTGCCGGACAACCCCGACCAGTTGGTCTGATCACCGAAATCCTGTTGCCCTGAACCCCTATCCCGATCTTCGGGAGGAATAGCCGTGCCCGAAGGGAAAACAGCTAGTGCAGGATAGGGTTGCTGGTAGCGCGATTTAACGATGGCGCGGCTTAACGGCTGCGCCGTTCAAGCCGACGCCGAATCGCCCCATCAAACAGGGTCGTGATCGGACAGGAAGAACGCGTCGGTCAGCGCCCTGCTGCGCAGCGCGCTGGGCGTCATCTGTCCGGGGGTAAGTCGGCCTGGCGGCCGCCTTAACATAACGCTGCGTTACGCAAACCGCCGGGCTGTCACGGCGCTTGCGATGCTGCAATGGGCCGTGGCGTGTCCGCAGGCAAGCGCCGCGCCAGCCCGGCGCTTCGCGTAACAAGCGTTCACCTGATTAGCCCTGACCCTCAGCCATGAAAATTGCTCGCTGCACGCAGAACCGGCTCTGCACAAGGCTTGCAGCGCATCATGGCGGTGGCAAGTCGCGGCAGCATCTGGCGCAAGCGGAATCGGCGATTGAAGCGGTAGGCGGCTTCGGCCAGATAGCGCCTTGCGTAGTTGCCTTGCGCGATGGCGTGATACACGCCGCTGATGGCGCGTTTGAGGTTGCCCAGCACCACGTTGACCCAGCGCGCGCCAGGCGTTTCGGTAGCCGCACGCCCTCCGCCGGTGTCCAGCGTCGTGTGCGCGTGCCCGGCCTCTTCCAGGCGGCGAAAGCAGGCCAGCCCATCGGTGTAGACCTCGCACTCCGGCGCCAGGCGACGCGCGGTCCAGTCGCACAGCGATGCGTTATCGAAACTGCGCACCGGCTCGATGACCGCAACGCTCGGCGCAGCGAAGGTCGCATCGGTCTGTACGGCTATCAGGAACGGCTGTTTGTTCTCCGATCCGCGTCCGGCCTTGCCACCGTTGCGCTCGCCGCCCAGGTACGCATCGTCGATCTGCACGAACCCGCTGAGTGTGCGCGGGGCTTCGCGCTCGGCCATGGCCTGCATGATCTTGTGCTTCATCCGCCAGGCGGTCTTGTAGTTGACGCCAAAATGGCGCATCAACTCCAACGCCGCCAAATTGGTCTTTGTCGCTGTCAACAGATGCAAGGCCAGCATCCATGTGCGCAGCGGCGGCTTGGTCCCTTCGAACATCGTACCGGCCATCAACGTGGTCTGATGGCGGCAGGCGCGGCACTGGTAGTAGATCGCCACGCTGCGCTTGAAACGCGACCGGGCCCTTCCTGCACAGGACGGGCAACGGAAACCCTGCGGCCACCGCCACTTGTACAAGGCGCGATAGCACTTGGCCTGGGTGCCGTAGCATGCGATGAACTCGGACATCGACAATCCAGGCTGGAACTGCACGGCGTTGATGCTCATCGCGCCACCTCGTCGGCTTCAGGTGGCGCCAGCCTCCACCCAGCACGGCGCAGATCCTGCGACTACTGGCTGAGGGTCAGGGCTAATCAGGACAGAGGATGTCGAGCGGGCACCGCCACCATCAGCGGATCGTCCCAGACGGCTTCGGCGATGATGCCGTCGCCGACCTCATCCGATCGAGCAAAGCCCACGTCGTACAGGTCGTCGTGCAGCCCTTTGATCTGCTGCGCTAGCGGAACCTCGAAGAGACGTATTTCGATTTCGGGTTCTTCTTCACGGCACAATGCTAGGAAAGTCGAGAAGCGCGACGGTGGAATGCCATCCGACAGCGCGACCCGCAACTGGCTATGGAAGCCATTGGCGGCAGCCTTCACGCTGTCGCGGGCCTGCTGCAAGGCTGTGAAGACGCGCGGAACATGCTCCAGAAACAGCTCTCCTGCGCGAGTCAAGCGGGTGCTCCGCGTGGTCCGCACAAAGAGCTGGGCGCCCAGGTCTTCTTCCAGTTCCTTGATCGCCCGCGACAGCGGCGACTGCTCGATGTGCAATCGTTCGGCGGCGCGGGCGAAGTGGAGTTCTTCGGCGACGGCCAAGAAACAGCGCAGATGACGAAGCTCCATCGATCATCTCTTCGACGATCGCCAAACCGTCGATACCGATTCTTGGTAGACGACTCGCCCGATCATTTGTCGCGGTAGTCCGAACTACCAAGCCGCCAATAGCCTTTTGCGTCGATTGATGCTTTGGGGATGCCTCTATCGACAAGCAGATGCGTCCGCATGGCGCGAACCATGAATGCCTCACCGGCCAGAAATATCTGGCACGCTTTCGGCAGGATTGCCTGCTGCACAGCCAGTTCCAGACTCCCGGTCGTCCCTGGAAAGGCCGCACCGGAATGTACCCATTGAATGGTGCACTCTGCTTGGCAGACCAAAGCCTGCTCCTCGGCAGCATCTGCAACCTCAATGAAGGCGAGCGCATGCGCATGAGCGGCAAGCTGCTCGACGATCCCAGATATGGCCGGCAAAGCGGTGGCATCGCCGATCAGAACATGCTCGTGTCGTCCGGGATCGACCCAATAACCTGGCCTCGGCCCGGCAAGCTGGAGCGAATCTCCTTCGCGGACGTGAGCAATCCACCACGCAGTTGGCCCCTGGTCTCCGTGCAGTGCGAAATCGAAGGCCATCCAGCCTTCTTCGGCGTTGTAAGCACGTATGGTGTAGGCGCGGCCCTGGGGCTTGATATTCGACGGCATGGGGAAGAACAGCTTCATCCACATGGCCGGATGATCAACACGCATGGCTTTGAGACCATCGCCCGCGACAGTGATGCGCCGCATGCGCGGCGTAATGTCCTCGATGCCGATGACACGGGCGTCGTGCAACGTGCGAGATTTGAGTGAGAGCATAGCTACCGTCCTCACGCCCTACGCGGCGCATGGGCGAACCAGATGATCGCGAGCGCGGCGAGAAAGGCGAAACTGGAGAAAAAGAAGAAATCGTTGAGCGCGAGCATGTGCGCTTGCACGTCTTGCGCTCGTGCAATGACGCCCCATGCTTGGTCGTCCGTAAGTCCAGACGAGCGCAAAGTGGTGACGGCCGCTGCCGAATGTTCGTCGAGCGGACTCAGCCGTTCAACGAGATGCGTGCTATGGAAGCGTGAGCGGTTGTCCCAGAAGGTCTGCGCGAGGCTCGCGATTAGGCTGCCAGACATCATGCGGATAGCAGTCTGAAGACCAGATACCGAAGCGAGCTTTTCCGTTGGCAAGCCCGCGAGCGAGAGACTGACCACTGGCGTCAGGAAGAAGCCAATGCCGATGCCCTGCGCAAGATGGGATAGTGCGATCGTGCCGGCGTCGATTGTCGTCGCCGTACCCGATCGCCACCATGCGACCGCGGCCCAAGCGAGAAACGCGATGCTGGCATAAACGCGCGCATCTCCCTTCGCCACCCAGCGACCGAGGAATGGTGCGAGCAAGATGCCGAACAGCCCCATCGGCGCGGTGACGAGGCCTGCCCATGTCGAACTGTAGCCAAGGTTTGTTTGAAGCCAGAGCGGTATCAGCACCAACGACGCGAAATAGAGTCCGAACCCTGCCGCGACCGCGATCGTGCCCACTGTGAAATTGCGATGTGCGAACAGGCGCAGATCGATGATCGGATGGGCTTCACCCAGCTCCCAGATCACCAGTGTGACAAGGCTGACGACGGCAAGGATCGCTGTGGTGCAGATGAAGGGCGACGCGAACCAGTCGAGCGTCCTCCCGCGATCCAGTGTGATCTGCAAACAGCCAATCCCCAGCGCCAGGAGTGAGAGGCCGCGCAGGTCCACCGGTAGCCGTATCGACGGCGTATCGCGTCCTTTGAGCAGCATCGCGGTTGAGGCGACAACGAACAGGCCGACGGGCGCATTGACGAGAAATATCCACGGCCAGCTATAGCTGTCGGTGATCCAGCCGCCGAGCAGTGGCCCGGCGACCGGCCCGGCCATGTTGGTCATCGCCCACATGGCAACCGCGAAGGTGCGCTTCTCCGGCGGAAATACCGCGACTAGCAGCGCCTGGCTCAACGGTACGATCGGTCCCGACACCGCCCCTTGAAGCACGCGGAACAGCAGCAGCGAGTCGAACGACCAAGCGAGGCCACACAACACCGACGCGAGCGTGAACGCCGCCACCGCGCCAATGAACAGTCGTACCTGCCCGAACCGGCGGCCCAGCCAGCCGGTCAACGGGATGCAGATGGCGTTGGCGATGGCGAAGGAGGTGATCGTCCATTCGCCTTCCTCAGATCCGACGCCGAGATTCCCGGAAATGGTCGGCACCGAGACATTGGCGATGGTGATATCCACCACGGCCATGAATGAAGCGAGACCGAGCGTGATTGCCGCCAGCACGAGCTTCCCTCCGTGCAGCGATGCAATGGGTTGTTTGGTACCCATGGTTAACCACCGATGCTCGCGGCAATGATGCGGGCCACAATCGCGTCGGCGTCGCGCTGTTGCTCGGAATAGAGGGCGACTTCTTCGGATTGCGGCGCGGCGGGCCGTGTATTGCTGTCGCAGTGGCTGGCATCGACCGCCACCTTCGCGGACAAGCCGATGCGCAGGGGGCTTCGTGCCAGTTCTGCTGGATCGAGCCGGATGCGCACCGGAACACGCTGCACGACCTTGATCCAATTGCCGGTTGCGTTCTGCGCCGGGAGCAGCGCGAAGGATGCGCCGCTACCCGCTTCGATGTCCGAAACCCGGCCGTGATAGATGACGTGGCGGCCATAAATGTCAGCCGTAACGGTGGCTGGTTGACCAGGGCAGATGCCATCGAGTTGAACTTCCTTAAAATTCGCGTCGATCCACAAACCGTCAAGCGGTACCACTGCCATCAGCCGGTCTCCGGGCGCGACGCGGCGGCCGAGCTGCACGCTGCGCTGCGCGACCATCCCGCTGACCGGCGCGACGACGCGGGTGCGGGCAAGAGCGAGGGCTGCTGCTCGTACTCGTTCTGCCGCTGCCTGTACCTCAGGATGCGACGCCAACGTCACACCACTCGTCTGAGCAAACGCTTGGGCGCGGGCTTCACGCGCTGCGGCAAGATTAGCCTCGGCGCTGCGCACGGCATCGCGGGCGTGCCGGACATCCTCGTCGGTTACAGCTCCGGTGCCGGCGATAGCCTGCCGCTGCTGAAAATCTGCACGAGTCTTGTCAAGGTTGGCCTGTGCCACACTGATCTCGGCGCCGAACCGTGCATCGCTTGCAAACAAACCGCGCACGTTGCGCACTGCGCGAGCGAGATTGGCTTCGGCGGCGGCAAGTTCCACACGCGCATCGGTTGTGTCTATCTCAACCAGCGGCGTGCCTGCGATCACGCGGTCGGCATTGTCGGCGGCGATGTGGATGACTGTGCCCGCCACCTGCGGAGTCACCGTGACGACATGACCATTCACATAGGCGTCATCGGTTGAGCGGCTATTGCCATCCGATAGCCATGAATAAGCAGCCCAGCCCAAAGCGGCCATACCGATGCCACAGCCGAGGAAAAGGAGGCGCTTGCGGCGGACGGCCGTCGGATCGACGGTGCGAGAAGAAGACGTGTCTGTCATTTCAATTGTCCTGATGAATCAAATGTCCTGATGAATCGGAGGAAGTAGGCGCCCAAGCCCCGCCGAGAGCGTCGATAAGCGCCACTTGAGTGATGGCGACGCGGCTGTCGGACTCGGCTGCCCGGCGTTCGGCCAGCAGAAGTGCCGTTTCGTTCGAGAGCCGATCCATCGCGCCGGAAAGACCCTGGCGCTCGCGAAGCCGCTGGAGATCGAGGATGCGCAGCCAGTGCGCAACGGCGGCGCGTGCCTCGCTTTGACGCGTGCGCTCGGTCGACACGCTGGCAATGCCGTCAGCGACTTCCTGCAAGGCGCGGGTCAGCGTGTTGTTGTATTCGGCGACGGCAGCGTCATAGGCGGCAGCCTTCCCGCGCAGATTGGCACGGAGCCGCCCCCCGTCAAAGATCGGCAGCGTCACTGTGGGCCCCGCGCCGGTAGCGGTGCTTCCTGCGCGCAGCAGATGGTCGAGACCAAGGCTTTGCACACCGGCGAAGGCAACAAGGTTCACATCGGGATAGAACGCGGCACGGGCCACACCTATGTCATGGGCGGCGGCCTCGACTGAAACGCGTGCGGCCGCCACGTCCGGGCGAGCGCCCAACAGGTTCGCGGGGATGGCTGACAAAGGCTTGGGGTCTTCGAGAGCCTTGAGTGAAGGGCGAGCCAGCCCGTCGGCGAAGGTCGGATCGCGCCCAAGCAGCGCAGCGATTTGATGGCGGCGTAACGCGATCTCGCCATCCAGCCTTGCGATCTCATCTCGCGTGAACGTGATCGCCTCGCGCGCCTGTGTCGTCTCAATGCTGGTGGCAAGCCCCGCGCGTTCGCGCGTCGCCAGTAGATCGACGATCCCTTGCCGCCGCGCGAGGCCAGCAATCGCAACGTCGCGCAACCGGTAGGCGGCATCAAGGTGCACGTAGGCATCCACCAGCGCCGTGCGCAAGAGAAGGATGGCTTCCTCGGTCTCGGCGCTCGCGACATCTGCGCGGGCGGATGCGGCCGCTTGCGCCTCCCGCCGTTTGCCCCAGAAATCGAGGGCGTAACTTGCGTTGACCGCCAGGGCACCGTCGCTACTCCAACTACCTGCGTAGGGCGCGGGATAGGTGGAGTGATCGGGAAAATGTTCGCCTGTCGCTTCGCCGGATGCATCGACTCGGGGAGCGCGATCGGCACCTGCCTCTTCCAAGCTGGCGGATGCGCGGCGCAAACGTGCGGCGGCCGGTTCGATCGACGGCGCCCTCAGGGCGTCAGAGGCAAGCAGCCGATCGAGTTGGGGATCGCCCCAAGACGTCCACCATTCAGTGCCAACAGCCACATGGCCTTGTAATGCAGCACCCGCGATGTCTCGCCCAGGCGAGAGACTGGCAGGGTCCAGAGCGATTGCTTCGGGCTGAATCGAATGGCTTCCCGCCGCACAGGCTGAAAGGAAGACTACGGTGGCGCAGGCGAGCAAGATCGCTTGATGCCGGGGAAGCAGTTCACGCATAGGTCGGGTCCGGATAAGTCGTCCCGGGAACGATATGCGGGGATAGCCGATTCCGTAAATGATCGATATGATCAATTATGTTTTCGTTTTTTGAAATCCGGAATTGTGCGCCATGCCTGCTGCCGACCTCAATCTACTTGCCGTGCTCGATGTTCTGCTTGAGGAGCGCAGCGTCACACGTGCTGCAGAGCGGCTGAACATCAGCGCGCCGTCGGTGAGCAGGATGTTGGGGCGCCTGCGGCATGTGACGGGCGATCCGCTACTGATCCGCGCGGGCCGTGATCTGGTTCCCACCGCCAGAGCACTGGAACTGCACAGAGAGGTGCATCGGGTCGTCGAAGACGCCGGCGCACTATTGCGGCCGGTTACTCTCAATCTTGCGACGCTTGAGCGTCGCTTCAGCGTCCGTGCCAATGATGGATTCGTCGGCACCTTTGCTGGCCTACTCCTCGCTCGTCTTCGTTCGTTGGCGCCCAAGGTCGAACTGCGCTTCGCCCCGGAGGGTGAAAGCGACGATGCTGGTCTGCGAGAGGGCCGTATCGATCTCGATATCGGGGCCCTGCGCGAGATGGGGCCGGAGGTCCGAATTCAGACCATCTTGAGGGATCATTTCGTTGGCATGGTGCGTTTGGAGCACCCCATCTTCGACAGCGAAATCACGCCCGAGCACTTCTGTCGCTACGACCAACTCAGTATTTCGCGCCGGGGCCGCACACACGGCCCGGTAGACGACGCGCTAGCTGACCTCGATCTGAAAAGGCGCGTGGTGCTGGTGGTTCCGTCCCCGCAAACAGCCTTGGCTGCGCTATTTGAAAGTGATTTGATCGTTCCCGTCCCCAATCACGTTCGCCGCGCAGCGGAGGCGATGGGCGTCAAGGTTCGTGCTTTTGAGCTACCGTTCCAATTGAAACCCGTCGTGATCGGCCAAGCATGGCATCCGCGATTCGACAAAGACGCTGGCCATCAGTTCCTGCGTCGAGCAGTTCGGGAAATGTGTGAGGCGTGGTGATGGTAAGCATCAAATTCCCATGCCGTGCCGCCTACCGACTTCCCAAGACACACTGAGACTGTTTATGGTCGCGCTGAGTCGCTGCCCCAGTCTCTGCTCGATCACCGGCTTCCACGGCACTAGGCTGAAACCCTTGCCGTCGTCCAACATGGCATAGCGCCCACTGGCGAGCATGACGCTGCGCCAGTAAACGCCAGACACACGCTGCCCGTCGGCCAGCGGCCGATGCTCCAGGCCGGTTTCGGTCGCTATGTCCTGTGCGACCTTCGCCAGCTCGCGTGCGCGCAGCGTTCCCAGCAGGTTGCGCGCGAGGACGACGCGCCGCCCGCGATGCTCGGCCAGCCCCTGTTCGGCCAGGAAGTCGGAGCGCTGGCGCAGCGCATCCTTCACCTCGGCACCAAAGCCCAGCTCGCCCAGCCCCTTGCCGCCACCGATCAATTGCTGGTCGAGCCAGGTGGGGCCGATCACGCGCGCTTGGCGCTCGATTGGTAGGTGCGATTTCAGTTCCACCGCTACGCCGCCGCCAAGCCGTTGCGCGTCGTACTGGCGGCCCCGCTCGGCCAGGTCGTCAGGCACGCGCCAGACGCCTTCGGCCTCGCGCTCTACGATGCCGGCGCGGCGCAGGGCTTCGAGCCGGCGCACCTGCGCGGCCACCACCTCGCGCGGGTCGCGGTTGGGCGTGGCCTGACCTTGGGCGACGGCCAGGTGATGATCGGTGCGGTATAGGCCATCGACGGCGAGCGCGGCGATGTTGCGGTCGGCGGCGCGCACGTCGACCGCGCCTTTCACCTCCACCACAGCGTCGGTTGGATACTGCTCCAGCTCCGACCGCGGCGGCAGCGCGACGTAGTGCGCCTTGCCGTCCGTGCCATCGACGATCAGATAGCCCTTGTCGTACAGCTCGTCCGCCAGCCCCTTGCCGGCGACGCGACCGACAATGGCGCGGCCATCCTCGCCGGGCTGGAACACGGCCAGTTCGCGCTGCCTGCCGCTCATGGCGCGTTGCATGGTGCGGATGATGTCGCCGCGCTCACCCATCGCCCGCAGGATCGGTTCGGCCCCGGCGTGGACGGCCCACGCACCGGGCTGCTGCTCGGTCGCCAGGCCCATGCGCTGCAAGCGTTGCAGGCGGCCGATCAGCACCTGCCGCTGGCGCTGCAGCCGGGGTTCGGTGAAGCGTTCGACGCGCACCAAGCCGTCGTCGCCGGCCTCGCGCTGCAAGCTGCGATCCAGCCCCGTCCACCGTTCTTGTTCGACTTCGCGCAGCATGGCGCGCTGCATCTCCAGCTCGGTGCGCGGCCCCAGCCATTCGGTCGCCAGTTCCGATGCCCGCCGGCGCATCCCTTCGGCGATGTAGTCGCGGGAAATGATGAGGTCTTTGCCGGCGTCGTCCTTGCCGCGCAGGACGACGTGCGTATGCGGGCTATCGGTGTTCCAGTGATCGACCGCGACCCACTCCAGCCGGGTTCCCAGGTCGGCTTCCATGCGTGCCATCAGGTGCCGGGTGTAGGTGCGCAGGTCGTCGAGCTGTTCGGCGTCTTCCGGCGAGACGATGAACCGAAACTGGTGCCGGTCGTCGGCACTGCGTTCCTTGAACGCTTCAAGGTCGGCATCGTCGGTCGTCGAACCGTAGGCCCGCCCTGCCCCGCCTTGACGATCGACGCCTTCGCGCTCGATGTAGCGCAGGTGCGCAGCGGTCGAGCGCGGCCCGGCCTGCGCCAGATTGACCAGTCTTGCCTTGATCGTGACGCGCCGGGCATTCGCCCCAAGTCCTCGGCCTGCGAAACGCGCCGCGACATGGCCGCGGCCCAGCCGGGAACCGGGTCGCTGGCCGACCTTGCCCGCCGCCTTGACGAGCTTGGCGCCGGCCTTGTTGGCCTGGCGCAGCACCTTGTTGACGAAGGCGTCGCCGCGCTGCTTGGGCGCACCAGGTCGAACGCGAAAACGGTCGTCGTCGCGCTGGCTCATGGTGCGACTCCATCCAAGACCGGCGCAGTCCAGCGTGCGAAGCACGCGACTTCGCCGGTGTCGGCGCGGCGTTGCGCACCTTCGCGGCACGCTGCCGCCCCCTGGCGCGTGCCGCGCCACCCCCATGTGCAGACAAGGTTTCCAAGCGGCCATGTGCCGCGACCTTTTATCTTGCCTTCCGCCTTCGCCCTGCGCTGACGCTCCGGGCATCGGCGGCCCGGTGGCGCTGCGCTGCTCGCAGTCAGCGCGCCGGGGAACGCAGCCACGGCCGCCGGCCGGGTGCGTTCAAGGCAAGATGCCTGCACGGGGGAAAGCGTCGCCGGATGTTGCGCGACGTGCGGCGCAGATGCGCTCGCACGACATGCGCGACGACACGGCGACGGCCAGCAGGACGACACGCCGGATGGCACGATGAAGCGCAGCGAATCGGAGGCCATCATCGACGTGTCTCCAACCAGACCGGATGCGCAACACCGATCACGGTGGACGCAGCAACCGGGCCGAAGTAGCGACTGTCGAACGACGCCGGATTGGTCACGCTCAACAAGAACAGCTCACCCGGTTCGAGGCGGCGGCACTGCGGCCACGATGGCAGCGGACGGCCCATGCGGTCTGCGGCCAGCACGGCGGCCACCGGCACGCCGTCGATGCGCACGCTGCGACCGACGATGCACACCTCCTGCGGCGCGATCGCTCCGATGCGTTTGAGCAGCGGCACCCGCGTTGGCAGGTAACCGCGCTGCGCAGCCAGTGCGGCAGCTTTGGCCGGCAGCGGCACCAGCACGATGCTGCCCACGGACAACGGACGTGGCAGCGAGGCGGTGCGCGGATCGAACGGGTCAATGCGATACCAACCGACCGCCACGCTGTCGGACGGGTTGTAGGTCAGGCGCGGCAGCGGCGACACGAAGGACGCCCAGGCCAGCGCAGCGAAGCCGACGGCGGCCAGCGTCGCCACGGCGATGCGAGCGCGCCAGTGTGAGCGAGGACGCGGCGGGACGACAGGCGTGGAAACAGTCGTCATGGCAACGCTCTCCCGGCCAGCCAGGCGGCGTGCCGCTCGGCGGTGTACGCCGGCAGCGGCAAGCGCGCAGCGAGGCGGTTGCCAAGCATGCGCCAGTACGCGGGCGACACGTCGGCAGGCGCGATACCCAGCGCCTCGATGGCGTCGAGTTGCGCCAGCACGGCGCGCACGGCGGGTTCGCCTTCGGCGTGCAGCAGCAGGCGCGCGCCGGGGAGCACACCGGGAATGCGCTGCGCTTCGTCCAGCGGCGTGCAAGCCTGCATCACCATGAGCTGCCAGCGGATCGTGCCGTAGTCGTTGGCCTGCCAGCGGATGCGGCAGAACATCGCGCCCGGCAGGAACACCGCGACGCGCCGCCAGCGGTCAAGCCGGATGGTGCGCGCCGGCTCGCCGAAGCGCAGATAGAGGTCGATGCGCTGCTCGACGAAGGCGAGCGATACGCGCGTCAGCGGCGCGACGCCGGCCTGGCCGGTGAGCACCGCGAGCGACGGCGGCGGAGCAGCCGTGGCCTCCAGAGCGGATGCGTTCATGACGTTCTCTCCGGGAACTCGCGCTCCAGCAGCGCGCGCAGCAGTTCGGCGACGGTCACGCCCTGCGTGAACGCCGACACCTTGATGCGCGCCCGCATCGCGGGCGTGATGTCGAGGGTCAGGCGCGCGGTGTAGAGGTCGCCTTTCTGGATGCCGTCGGCGTCGCCCTGGCGAACCCACGCCTCGGCGTGCGGGTTCGCGGGCGGACGCGCGCCGATGGCGATGCGTTTGCCGTTCGCAGTTGTCATGTCGGCCACCGCAGCAGTTCATCGACCAGGGCGGTGATCTCTCGGGCGGCGGCGCCGTTGGGCTCCGTCTCACGTGCGATTTGGCCGGCGGCTACGCTGTCAGCAAACACGATGCGCTGATGCACTTCCGAGCGCAGCGCCGGCAGCGGCTGGTCGGCAAGCGCATGGCGCGCTTCGCGGCCGATGACGGTCGTACTGACGCGCCGGTTGATGACGAAGGCCGCGCGCAGCGCAGGCCGGAATACCTGCGCCTCGCGGACCAGCGCCACCATCTCGGCAGAAGCCCACAAGTCGTAGGGGCTGGGCTGCACAGGAATCAGCACGCGCTCGGCCGCCAGCAGCGCGGAGCGCGCCAGGGCGGCGATGCGCGGTGGGCCGTCGATGACAACGTGATCGCAGCGCCGCGCCAGCTCTGGCGCTTCCTGGTGCAGCGTCTCGCGGGCCAGGCCCACGGCGCTGAACAAGCGGAACAAGCCCTGCTGGTTTCTGCGCTGTGTCCAGTCCAGCGCCGAGCCTTGAGGGTCGGCGTCGAGCAGGATGACCGACTGCCCGCGCATAGCCAGCTCGCCGGCGACGTGCGTGGCGAGCGTGGTCTTGCCGACGCCGCCTTTCTGGTTGAGCAGCGCGACGATCATGGCGCGGCCCTCGCGATTGGAAAGCCGGCCGGAGCGTGCCGTTTCGTGGTTGTCCACCGAAACGGGGCGCTCTTACCAAGAGTTAGGTTTCTTGAGTTAGGAGAGTTAGAGGGCGCCGAAGCCCGCGCCGTTATTGGCTTTGCGGCGATTTCGCACGCCTGATAGCACGATAGGAACACGCCCGATAGCACGAGTCCCGGCACGCCTGATAGCACGAGGCCATTCACAGCTTGTCCCGCAGTTGTCCCCGTGCCGTGGAAGGCACAGGCCGGAATGTCAGCAGCTCCGCTCCGGTGCCGGGCATCCGCTCGATGCCGAGCACGTAGCCGGGCAGCGACTGCCGCGCGACCAGCGCGCGCAGGTCGCAGGCGAAGTCGTAGGGTTTCGCCGTGCTGCCCGACTTGCGGTGCAGGTGCCGGAAGTCGAATTGCCAGCCGCCCGGTTGCTTGCCGCCGTGCTTGCGCACCAGGCGGTACAGCCAGCGTTCGATGCCGCCGGTCAGCCGGAAATACGCCGGGTCGATGGTCAGCACCAGCGCGGCGTCGAGCACGCCGGCATAGAACCAGTCCGGCAGGATCAGCTCGATGCCCAGCGGCGTGCCGCGGGCGTCGGCCAACTCCTTCCACTCGTTGATCCACGAGAAGCGATGCAGACGCCGCCCGGTCGTTTCGCGGATGGAAGTCGCTACAGTCGTCGATTGCAGCCGGTCGAACGCAGCCTTGAGTCGCTGGTAGTCGCGCAGCGACACACCGCGCCCGATGAAGCGCAGGATTTCGTAGGGCGTGGCGTGCATCAGGCGCGAGGGCCGCAGGCCCGCGTCGCGCGCTTCCACGATCTGCGAGGCCGCCCATATCAGCACGTCCGCATCCCAAATCGTGGCGATGCCGTGCTCTTGCGTGCCCTCCACGCGGATCGTGACGTTCCCGCTGCGGAAGTCGATCGGCGCCTTGCGCCGCGATTTCGCCAGCGAGAAGAACGGAAAGGCCATCAAGTCCTGGCTGTCGCGCGGCGCTATGCCGTCGCCCGGCAGCGCGCGGAACAGGTCGAGCTGCTCCCGCTCCCGCGATGGGCTGGACGTGACGACGGCCACCGGCGAGCCACCGATCAGCGCGCACGGCTGTCGGCCGAGTGATGCTCGGCATATTCGGGGTCGGACGTGGCCTCGAAACTGCGCTGGTCGGCCCAGGCATCGAGGTCGGCCACCGCGTACATGACGCGGCGGCCGAACTTGCGGAACTTCGGCCCGCCGCCGATCACGCGCTGCTTTTCGAGCGTGCGCGGCGACAGCCGCAGATACTCGGCGGCTTCGTCGTTGGTGAGGTAGCGTTGGGGTTGTGCGGGCGTGGTGGCGGCAGCGGTAGCAGGCCGCAAGGGTGCGGGTCGCATCGAGTGAACCTCCATCGGTGAGAAGCGCCGGCGGCACCAGCGCAGCCGGATGGAGGCAGTCTCAAGATAGCGGTGCGTTGCGCAGAGGGTCGTTTTGCAGAGCAGGCAAAACGACCCTCTGCCGGTCAATCGAGCTGTGCAAGGCGGCGATAGCCGCCGCGCATCAGCGATCGACCGCGCCGCACGAGGCGGCGCACGCGCGAGCGCAGGCCGCCGTCGGCGTACCAGCCGGCGGCCACGGCCTCGGCGCCGAACAGCCCTGCGGCCGTTTCGCGCAAGGACGCGCCCGCCAGGGTCGCGTCGAGCGCCTGGAGAGTGTGCAGTTCCAGCAGCATGGCCGGCGTGGGCCGGGAGCGGGCCACCGCCGCAGGCGTGGCCCCGGCGGCCACGGCCAGCTTGTCCAGTTCGGCCACCATCGTGCGGTAGCGGCCGCAGCGCACGCGCGGACGGCATAGAGGTAGGCCATGCCATCGGCCAGGCCCGGCGCCAGTGCGAGCCGCACGCAGCAGCCGGCCCAGCGTGCCACCAGCACCAAGCGCTTGCCGTCGTGGATCAGATGCTTGTGGCCCGGGATGCGCCAGAACTCGAAGGCGTCGACATGGGGTGGGGGGTCGGCGTCCGGGTAGAGCTGGAGCACGGCGTCATAGTCGGGGAACCAAGCTGGATGCGCGTCGCGCGCGTCCAGCGCCGGGTCTTCAAGCAGGCGCAACCCCCAGCCATGCGCCGCTTCCGGCCGGTGGCGCCGGCGCAGCCAGTCGCGCCGGTAGTCGGGATGTCGGCGCAGGTACTCCCAGGCCAGCGCGAGGCCGTCGAGGTGCAGCACGTAGAGATACGCGGCGGTGGGATACCAGGATTCGGCGTTTCGATCAGCCATGACGCGACCTCCTGTTGGACAGGAACGTCGCTATGGGCGTCGAAGACAGGAGCTACGGCGTTATCCGCAAATCGTTATCAAGGCGGGCTAAGCTAGGCAGTAGTCAAGACCGATTGGCTCCGAAATCTTGCAGAGGGTCGTCCGAATGCGACGGCCGCGCATTCCGGAAATTGGGGCGCGGGCACTGACACCGTGCCGCAGCCCGCGACACACGACATGGACGGGGTGGAAATCGCGGAGGTGCGCTGAGCCTCGCCAAAATGCCATGGCCCCCTTCTCCCTTCGGGACCATGGCCCCCTTTTCGGGGGAAGGGTGCCCCGAAGGGGCGGATGAGGGTACGGGCGACAGCCTCGTGCATCCAAGCCCCGCAGGACACTTCGCGCCGTACCCTCACCCCAACCCCTCTCCCGGTGGGAGAGGGGCTAAGGCACCCCGCATGCACCCACGTAGCCCCTACGCCGCAGCCGACGCCGCGCTGCCGGATGGCCGCCCCGGCCGATCAGCTGGCGACGCTGTTCGCGCCGTCGGGCGTCAAACTGGCCCTGCTGTGCGCGACCACCTTCGGCGGGTATGCGCTGTACTGGTTCTACCGCAACTGGCGGGCGATCCGCCTGATCTCCGGGCGCCGCGGCATCTCGCCGGTGTGGCGCTCGCTGTTCTCGCTGATCTGGATCTTCGCCTGCTTCCGCGCGCTGGACCGAGTGGCCGGCCCACATCGCCAGGGCGTGCTGGGCTGGGGCTGGGGTTGGCCGGCCCTGGCCGATGTCGGATTGAGCCTGCGGTGGGTGTCGCGGTCCCCGCTGGCGCTGCTGGGCTTGTGCGCGTGGCTGCCGCTGCTGATGTTCAACCACCGCTCCGGGCGCTGCATGGGCGTGTGAGCCGCACTCCGCCGTGCCTGCGGTGCGGCGCGCATCGGTCTGCGGCGAACGCCGTCGGCGGATGTCGATGCCGCGGGGCAGGCGCTTGCGGACCATCTGCTCGGCGCGGGAGCGGCGGCGCTGACGACCTACCAGGATCGCGTGTTCGCGCGCTTCACCGAGCATCTGCGCGTGCGCAGCGCGCGCGGCGCTGGCCGCGGTCGCCGTTCTGGCAGGCGCGGATGGCGGGATGAGGGAACTGCATCCGCAACAGTGGATGCGTTGCTGTTCAATGGCGGTGGAACGCCATCATCGGGGTCGAAAATGCGCCACCGGATGGAGCCACGTTATCGATGTGCCTGGAGCGGAAGGTTCACGCGCCGCGCATCCACGCCGGACCGAGCCGCGCGATGCGCGCGAACGCCGGGCAGTCGGCGCGGTGCGCGCCGCGCAGGTAGCCCAGGCTCATCAGGAACTCGCCGGTGATCTCGCCGCCGGTGAAACGGAAAGTGCGCTTGAACAGCTTGATCCAGTCGGCCTTGTCGCGGGGATGGTGCGCGTCCAGCCACGCGGCAAAGCCGCCGTGCGATGCGCGCAGGCCCTGGATCGCCTGCGCGTTGTGGATCGCCGCCTGCACCTTGAGCCGGTTGCGGACGATGCCGGGATCGGCGAGCAGGCGCAGCACCTCGGTCTCGCCGTAGGCGGCGACCGTGTCCACATCGAACCCGGCGTAGGCGGCACGGAAGCCGGCGCGCTTCTTCAGCATCAGTTCCCAGCTCAATCCAGCCTGGTTGATCTCCAGCACCAGCCGCTCGAACAGCTCGGGTTCGGCGCGCTGCGGGACGCCGTATTCGTCGTCGTGGTAGGGGCCGTGCAAGGCGTGGCCGGGGGCGATGTCGCAATAGGTGCTCATGCTGGGCGGACTCCGTCAGTCGTCCTGGTCGTTGTGGTCGGGGGAGATTTCGGCGCGCTGCGCATCCGGCAAGCTCAGGTCCGGCCAGCGTCGTGGCGCCAGTTCCAGCTTGCCGGCGCGCAGCGCGTCGAACGGCGCATCGGCGCGATCGGGGGAACTGGGCGAGAAGTGCACCCGCGCCACGTCCTGCCAGCGGTCCAGGTGGCGTGCATGGATGCGGCATTCCATGCCGTAGCTGCCGGTGTCGTTGCACAGCAGCGCCTCGCCGCTGCCGTCGCCGTCCAGGTCGCGCAGCAGCAGCACGCAGCGGTCCTCGCGCTGGCGGCAGCCGCCGTCGTGCAGCGTGCCGGCGAGCAGCGCCTGCCACCAGCCGTCGCCGGGATCGGCGCTGCCGGCGGCGAGCGGGATGTGCTGGCGCAGTTCGACCGCAGCGGCGATGCGCTCATGCGTGCGCTTCTCGCCGCTGTCGTCGCCGTCGCCCCAGCGCTGGGTGCGTTGCAGGCTGCGCTGCAGCCGTTCCCGCTGCGTCGGGTCCTCGGCGAAACCGGGCGCATCGCGCAGCGCCTGCACCGCCCGGTAGCCGCGGCGGCCGCTGTCGAAGCGCAGGTAGTACAGATCCACATCCGCGGCCGCGGTGCGGCCGTCGGCGAAGCGCTGCAGCTGGCTGCCGACGACGATGCGGTACGGGTCCAGCAGCGGCGAAGCGCTGGCCAGCGCCAGCGCGATCACCACCCAGGATATGGCCCGGTTGACCGGCGCCAGCGGCCGCAGCCAGCGCCCGTCCGGGCGCAGCGCCGCCCATGCATAGCCGAACGCGTAGCCGCAGGCGACCACCGCCACCAGCGCGCCGTTGAAGCGCTCCGCGCTCCAGCCGTACTGGTCGATGCGCAGCCACAGCGCATACAGCGCCAGCAGCGCGTACAGCGGCAGGCTCAGCAGGCCGGCGTCGATCAGGCGGCGCAGCCATTGCGGATAGGGCACGGTGGCGGCGCCGTCCTGGTACACGGCATTGACGAACAGCACCAGCGCGGCCACCAGCGCGATCAGGATCTTGGCTGCGGCGCGGGTCTCCCATAGCGGCTGCAGCCCGGTGAACGGCAGGCTCAGCGCGAACAGCACCGCCACGAACGCCAGCAGCGGCAGCAGTCCGGTGCAGATCGCGAACAGGATCTGCCGCATCACCTGCACTGCGCGCTGCTGGGTGCGGCCGATCAGCAGGCCCAGGCCGAACATGGTGCCGGTGGCGAGGTAGACGAAGGCGGTCTGGCGGAACAGCTCGCGGAAGAAATCCAGCTTCACCAGCGCGAACAGCGCGCCCCACAGCCACAGCACCAGCCAGCAGATGCCGACGAACAGCCCGGCCAGCGCCAGGGTCAGCGCGTTCTGCCAGGCATGCTCGAATAGCTCGCAGTACGGCGCCTGCCACTGGCCGTGCTGCAGCCGGCACTGCAGCCACGGCAGCAGCACGACCATGCCCAGCGCGATGGCCAGGCCGAACGGCGCCAGCACTTCCGAACTGCGCAGCCCCGGCGCGCCGGTGGCGCTCCACGCCGCCCAGGCCGACAGCGCCGCCACCAGCAACGCCAGCGCGATCGCGTGCTGCCACAGGCGCAGATCGTTCAGGCGCCGCACCGACAGCAGGGTCAGCGTCGGCACGGTCAGTACCAGGGTGTACCAGCACACCCGGCCGCCCAGCGCCGCGAACGGCCACAGGCCGGCGTCGGCGCCACGCTGGGCCAGGTACAGCAGCGCGCCCTGCAGCAGCGCCACCAGGACGATGAAGGCGCGGGTCTGGCGCGGCAGATCGGGGGCGGTTTCCATACGGGACAGCATCCTTGGCGGCGCGGCAGCGCGCGATCAGGCCGATTATGGCAGCCCGCTCCGGCCCGGCGCAGCGCCGGCCCGGGAGGGACGATAGAATGAGGCCATGTCCGCTTTGCCTACCCCTCTGGCCAACCAACTGCTGATCGCGCTGCCGGCGCTGTCCGATCCCAATTTCGCGCGCGGCGTGGCCCTGATCTGCCAGCACGACGCCAACGGCGCGATGGGCGTGCTGGTCAACCGCGCCTCCGAATACACGCTGGGCGAAGTGCTGGCGCAGATGGGCATCGAGACCAGCGACGAGACCCTGCGCGAGCAGGTGGTGCTCAGCGGCGGGCCGGTGCATCCGGAACGCGGTTTCGTGATCCACGACGGCGTGCGCCCCTGGGATTCGAGTCTGGCGTTCGGCGACGGCCTGTTCCTGACCACCTCGCGCGACGTGCTCGAGGCGATGGCGCGCGGCGACGGCCCGCGCAATGCGGTGGTGGCGCTGGGCTGCGCCGGCTGGGGCGCCGGCCAGCTCGAATACGAGCTGGGCGAGAACAGCTGGCTGACCGCGCCGGCCGATGCCGAACTGCTGTTCGAGCTGCCGCTGGAGCGGCGCTGGCAGACCGCCGCCGGCCGCATCGGCGTGGACCTGTTCCGCCTCACCGACTACAGCGGGCATGCCTGAGCCCGGCGCACCCGCTTCCGCGCCCGGCGCGGCCGTGCCCGATCAGATCCGCCGCGACGGCACCGTGCTCGGCTTCGACGTCGGCAACCGGCGCATCGGCGTGGCGGTGGGCAGCAGCTTCGGCAGCGGCGCGCGCGCCCTGGCCGTGGTCGACGTGCATGCGCAGGGGCCGGACTGGCCGGCGCTGGACCGCCTGCATGCCGAATGGCGCCCGCATGGGCTGGTGGTCGGCGATCCGCTGACCCTGGAGGGCGCCGACCAACCCAACCGCAAGCGCGCGCATGCCTTCGCCCGCGAACTCGGCGCGCGCTACCGGCTGCCGGTGGTGCTGGTCGACGAGCGTTCCAGCTCGGTGGAGGCGGCCACACGCTTCGCCGGGGACCGCGCCGCCGGGCGCAAGCGCCGCCGCGACGCCGCCGCGCTGGACGCGGTCGCCGCCGCGGTGATCATCGAGCGCTGGCTGGCCGCGCCCGACGACGCCACCCCCATTTCCTGATTCCCTGCCCGGACCCGCCATGACTGACCCGCAACTCGATTCGAACGGGCGCCTGCGCCACCTGCTGACCCTGGAAGGCCTGCCGCGCGCGACCTTGCTGCAACTGCTGGACCGCGCCGGGCAGATCCGCGACGCTGCGGTGGGCCGGGTCGGCAAGCGCAGCGTGCTGGCCGGCACCGCGGTGTGCACGCTGTTCTTCGAACCGTCCACGCGCACCCGCAGCTCGTTCCAGCTGGCCGCGCAGCGGCTCGGCGCGGACGTGCTGAACTTCGATGCCTCGACCTCGTCCACGCGCAAGGGCGAGACCGCGCGCGACACGCTGAAGAACCTGGAAGCGATGGGCGTGCGCGGCTTCGTCGTGCGCCATCCCGAGGACGGCGCGGTCGAGCGCCTGGCCGAAGCGGCCGGCGAGGGCACCGCGCTGATCAACGCCGGCGACGGCCGCAGCGCGCATCCCACCCAGGGCCTGCTCGACATGCTGACCCTGCGCCACGCCAAGGGCGGCGACTTCTCCAGGCTCAAGCTGGTCATCGTCGGCGACGTCAAGCACTCGCGCGTGGCGCGCTCGGACCTGCACGCGCTGCGCACGCTGGGCGCCGGCGAAGTGCGCGTGTGCGGCCCGCAGGCGCTGCTGCCCGACGACGACACCTTGGACGGCTGCGTGGTCGGCGAGGATTTCGACGCCATGCTCGACGGCGTGGACGCGGTGATGATGCTGCGCCTGCAGCGCGAGCGCATGGAAGAAGGCCTGGTGACCTCGCTGGAGGGCTACCACGCGCACTACGGCCTCACCGCCGAACGCCTGCGCCGCGCCGCGCCGGGCGCGGTGGTGCTGCATCCGGGGCCGATCAACCGCGGCGTGGAGATCACCGACGAAGTGGCCGACGGTCCGCAGTCGTGCGTGCTGCGCCAGGTCGCCAACGGCGTGGCGGTGCGCATGGCGGTGCTGGAGACGTTGTTGGGGTGAGCGCGGATGCGCGACCGACCCTAGTGTGAGAGCTACTTCAGTCGCGACTGGAGTAGCTCTCACAGCGTGTGTGCACATTGATTCAATTTAGCTATATTGCGTTTGCGCCACTGAGGCGCGAGGAGCTAAGCAATGAAGCGAGAGGAAGCACTGGAAGCCGCCGTCAAACTTGCTGCGGCATTGCTGCATTCGGATGCCTATGGTCCTCGGGGAAATCTCGATGATGATTCTGAATTGGCTGTGGGCCTGTTTGCACGGGTCTTCAGTAAGCTCCAAGAAGCTAATGTCTAAGTCTTAGACGGATGTTAGCCCCGGCCAACTCCTGTTGGCCGGAACACCACTCTTTCAGAAGTGCTTCTAACAGGCATTCAGCTGGCACTAGTAGATGCTAGGCCCCCTTGGATATGCGTGACCACCTCATTGTCACAGAACCACGCGTTGTCTAGCATGAACTTCCTGACCCGCATAACGTCTTCCGTATAAGCTACCAGTGCTAGGCTTTTCGTAGCGCGACTGGCTGTTACGTAAAAAAGCCGTCTGGTTGCCTCCAGGGTCTTTCCTTCCGTCTTTCGCCCAAATAGGTCTTCGTATTTGAACATGAAGCCTCGCGCTTCTTGGTCATCCATGATCACCATGACGCGTTCGAACTCCAATCCCTTCACCCCTTGGTGGGTGTCGAAGCGTGCCTTTCGAGAAAGATAGGCAGCCAGGGGGCTGATTTGTGAGAATGGAGTGGCGAGCAGCTCTGCAATGCGTTTCTGACGTTCACTGTCATCGCTATCCTCTTCTTCGCCAGGAGGCTGTTGGACAGAGAGAACTTCATCAGAGGTGATCGCCCAAGCCAAAAGGCGCTCAGGAATTTCGAGCAAACGCTGATCGGAAACACGCACGAGAACTTGCTGCAGCGAAGGGTCTCGACCATCCGCCCAAAGACCGACTAGTTCGTCCACGGCAGACTGGGCATTTCTGAGGTTCGAATGACCTGGAGAGCCCTTTAGCTTCTCCGTCGCCAACAAGGGTGAGAACGACTTCAGCAGCCGCATCACGGCGAATCTATCGCCGCGCTGTTGCGCATCCACCAGTGGCAAAACTTGGTCCGTGAAAAACGTGGCCAAAGGTTGGGTGCCATTTAGCAGGGCAGACTCAACTTCCAAGTGCAACACCTCACAGAGCGTAGGGTGTTGCGATGGGAAGACAGTACAGTCATCTGAGTAGTGAGGAACGCGCGGTGCTTCAGGTCGAACGCGATCGGGGAACGAGTCTTCGTGGGATCGGTCGCCGCCTGGGGCGTAGCGCATCGACGCTGAGCCGCGAGATCCGGCGTCTGGACAGCGGCGTGTACTCGGCGCATGCGGCAGCCCTGGTGTATCGATCGCGGCGATCGCGCAGCGTACGAGCACGCAGGCTGATCGCGGGCGCGGTGCTGTTCGAGTTCGTCCACGACCGTCTTGTGTTCGATCGCTGGTCGCCGCAGCAGATCGCGGCCACACTGCGGGACATGCATCCAGACGACGCCAGCCAGCGGGTCAGTCACGAGACGATCTACGCGGCCATCTACGCGCATCCGCGCGGCGGCCTGAAGCAGGCCCTGGTCGATGCATTGCGCCAGAGCAAGCCCACGCGAGGCCGCAGGCGCACCACAGCAGCGGCGCGCACCTGGGTACCGGAGGAGCTGCGCATCGTGCATCGGCCCGAAGCGGTGGAACAGCGCCTGCTGCCGGGGCATTGGGAGGGCGACCTGATCAAGGGCGCGTTCAACCGGTCCTGCGTGGGCACGCTGGTCGAGCGCAAGACACGCTTCGTGGTGCTGTGCAGGATGGATGGCTGCACCGCGGACGCCGCGCTGGAAGGCTTCACTCGCCAGATGAAGAAGCTGCCGGCCTTCCTGCGCGAGAGCCTGACCTACGACCGCGGAACGGAACTGACCTGTTACGAGGAGCTGATGCGAGGGTTGAACATCGACGTGTGGTTCGCCGATCCGTATGCGCCGTGGCAGCGGGGCAGCAACGAGAACACCAATGGCCTGCTGCGCCAGTTCCTGCCCAAGGGCGTGGACTTGTCGCAAGCGAGCCAGGAGTACCTCAATCACGTCGCCAAGCTGATGAATGGGCGTCCTCGCCAGACATTAGGCTGGGCCACGCCGGCAGCGGCCATGGAGAAGGAAATCCTCGCCTTCAAATCACGTGTTGCACTTGATTCTTGAGACCGCCCAGGCTCGTTGAGTCAATTTCATACAACGCAACGAACACTTCCAAGCATCCCAGTCTAGCGGCTGCCATTCTGTGTTCAAGGGTCAGCGTTTTAACCGCGTCGCGTCGCCGCCAGTTCGCATCTTCTGTCAAATCAGCCATCAGTTCCGCAATCCGTTCTTCTACCTCAGGCTTGTCTTCGGCGGTAGAAGGAACAATGAAGAGCCGAATCATGCCCTCGCTTGCATCCGTTCTCGCTCGTTGTTGATGAGGGTCGACTGGGGCTCGGACCTTATTCAAGAGAGTTACCACTCGCTTTGGGCAGCGGTGGTTCATCTGCTTTCCGGGCGTGGCCCAAGTGGCTGGAAGATTGCTTCCGAGTCCCTCCTTACCATCAGCGTAAATCTGCTGCATCGTGTCACCAATCAAGCCCAGCGAGAATGATCCGGCCTGCTGAGCTTCCACTTCAAAGAGTGCGTCGACCAGATGCTTATTCGTGTCTTGGCTTTCATCAACAAGAAGAATGGGGTAGCGGCCAACAAAGATGCTTTGCATGCGAGGCTTGGACTGTAGGAAGTGAGCAGTAATGCGGATTACTTCGGCATGGTTCAGTGCATCACGTGTTCGATTGTTCCCAGTCGGGCTGTAGATAAAGCGCTTTATCCCGGGGAGGGACTCTAGTCGCTTGGTGTTCGTTACAATTCTCAGCTTGCGGTCATTTGAAGCCTTTCCAGCGCGACCCTTGGCTTCTTTCTCATGCAGGTCAACAAGGTCTTCAGAGATCTTTATTTTTAGCCATTCTCGTATGTCTTGGTTAAGACCTTCGATCAGTGACCAAGCAAAGCTGTGAATTGTGCGGACGTCGAAAAGTGCGTCAAACTGTATCCTTTTCTTTATCTCATCGGATGCCGCATTGGTGAAGGTGATCACGCCAACTCGCTTGCCTTGGCGGCGCAGCTGCTCACCCCAATTGGCTTGGACATGCTCCAATGCAGCCACCAGCGAGCGCGTTTTTCCGGATCCAGCCCCAGCGAAAAGGAAGAAGCTTCTTGGACTCGCCGGATCGAGACATTGGGCAATCAGAGCGTCGGCAGGCTGATCGATATCGTTCTCGTCAGAGTGTTGAGCGTGCTTCACGGCTTCACCCCACTCGGTGCCGGTGCCGCATCGTCGGGAGAGGTTGGGGCAAGTAGCAGCTTGCCAGCAACATCGTCTTCTTTACGCTTGAGCTGAGCAATCAGCCATAGAAGACCCTTGTCGATGTAGTCTGGGAGGACAACTTCGTCCAGATCGCTGCTCTCCAAGAGGGTCATGGAGAACTCTGCCTTATCCCCGGTCTTCAAGTCCGCCTGGATGCTGCTGGAGAGTTCTGCGACGTCTTTCGAACTCATAATCGACTCCCGGATCTTTTTGGCCAAGCCCCCGCCCTGTAACGATTTGAAGAACTCAATGTTCTGATATACGAGCGCGTCCTCGAACGTGTTTGCAATGGCTTCGGCACCCTTACTTCCGCCAAAGTCAATCTTGACAGGCTGCTGGTAGGCGACCCGGAAGCCGAATCCACTGGAATGCGCTTCGGTGAGAAATTTCTCCGGCATGTCTAGCAATACGTCAATGGACTCTTCCTTTGGAGCCAAAGTTTTTATCGTTTGATTTCGCGACAACTGCCCTAATGATCGTGCCGGCACGGCTTTGGTCCCGTCGGCAGCCTTTGCGTCCTTTTCTGAACCGCCCCGGGAAGTCGAGAGGCTGTTTGGTTTGAGTCACGCCGCTTTGGCGTAACCGGCTTGTTGTCGATAGTAAGCCTCTTCGGCTTCCGCTGGCGGGATGTTCCCGATCGACCCCAGCAATCGCTTGTGGTTGTACCAGTCCACCCAATCCAGTGTGGCCAGTTCGACATCCTGGCGATTGCGCCATGAGCGCCGATGGATTACCTCGGCCTTGTACAACCCGTTGATCGTCTCAGCCAGCGCGTTGTCGTAGCTGTCGCCGACGCTGCCCACCGACGGCTCGATTCCAGCTTCGGCCAGCCGTTCGGTATAGCGGATGGACACGTACTGCACACCACGGTCAGAGTGGTGGATCAGTCCGCCTTCAGCAGGCCGCCGCGCATGCAGCGCCTGCTCCAGTGCATCCAGCACGAAGTCCGTGTGCGCCGTCGCCGACACCTTCCAGCCCACGATGCGCCGCGCGTACACATCGATCACGAAGGCCACGTAGACGAATCCTGTCCACGTCCAGACATAGGTGAAGTCGCTCACCCACAGCACATTCGGCGAGGGCGCCTTGAATTGACGGTTCACCTTGTCCAGCGGGCATGGTCGTTTGTCGCTGATCGTGGTTTTGACCACTTTCCCGCGCACCACGCCATGCAGGCCAAGCTCGTTCATCAGCCGCTCCACCGTGCAGCGAGCCACCCGGTATCCTTCGCGCTGGAGTTGTCGCCAGACCTTGCGCACGCCGTACACCTGCCGGTTCTCTTCCCACACCCGCCGGATCTGCGAACGCAGCGCCCGGTCCTTCCACCAGCGGGTCGGACGTAGATCCACGTCCGCTTCCTGCGCCGCGTGGCGGTAGTACGTCGACGGAGCGATCTGCAGCACCTTGCAGATCGGCTCGACCCCATAGACGTCACGATGTTCGCCCACGAACCCCGTCAGGGCTTGAAGCGGCGGTCGAGCTCCGCCTGGGCGAAATACGCGCTGGCCTTGCGCAGGATCTCGTTGGCCTGCCGCAGCTCGCGGTTCTCGCGCAACAACGCCTTCAACTGCGCGCGCTCATCCGTACTCAAGCCTGACCGTTCGCCTGCATCGCGCTCGACCTGGCGCACCCAGTTGCACAGCGTCTGCGCCGAACAACCAATCTTCCCGGCAATCGACTCGATTGCTGCCCATTGCGAGCCGTACTCCCCCTGGTGCTCCCGCACCAGACGAACCGCCCGCTCACGTACTTCTGGTGAATACTTCGTCTTGCTCATGGCTCCATTCTCTCAAGAGTTGGAGCCTCCCGAAATCCCGGGGCGATTCAATTCGCCCCGTCGCCCGGAAAAATTCTAATTATTCAATCAGTTAGATCTGCGGCGAATTCTTGTCGTCAATCAGCGTCGTCACGCGTTGGGCGGTCGAGGGGGAAATGCTCTGCACCCACGAGGTGAACTAACAGCCTCGCCGACCAGGACCACGATGCCGTGAGCGAAGATGAGGGCCGGCAGGGATTCGTGAAAAATCTTTTGCTTACAGCGATTTAGCTCACATTTTGCTGTTTTTTGCACGAATCCCTGCCGATCTTCCTCTAGGGGCCAGGATCGCTTTCGATGGCTTCTCGAATCTTTCGGATGCGAGAAGCCTCTATAGACATACTGTAAGGTCGCGCGTCACGCTTGATACCGAACGCGCGGACTCGCTCGTGAAGCGTTTCGGCAGCACCGTAGCGATTGGTGCTTACATCCGTTCCCGCGATGTCTGGCTGCTTTTCCAGTACTCTATCGATTGAGGCGCGGGACTCGGCATGCTTGTAAAAGATGGCCGGTAGAATTTCCACTCCCTGAATATATTCCATGCCATTGATGTGCTCCGCCCTATCTCCATCGGCGAAGCACTGGCCGTAGTCATGCAGCCGCTGGTGTAGGTCATCAAAGAAGTTGGACTTATGAAAGGCATGCAAGGTGAAGTCCAAGCAAAACTGCTGGCATCCTATCTTGGATTTTTGTGCAGCCACGTCGATTATCGCCATTGAAGCCGAATCGCCAAACTCATCGTTTAGGTCCGAAATAAATTCTTGGTATCCATTCAAAATTAATGGCTCGTTGTTCTTGCCCCGCTTGAGCGCCTGCGCTGTCTCCATGACAAGCAACGACTTGCGACCGTCATCGTGTGTCCGGACGTCGATGGCGATTCGGTGCGAGCCCTTCGAGTCCAGAATTGAGATTGAGCGCCAGCTGGGCTCATGGGTAGCTGCCAGCGTTGCCCTGAATTCCGCTGGCGATTTTGCATATCCCAAATTTAGTCCGGGATACTTGGCGTTATATGTCCTGACCAGGATCGCCAAGTTTTTTGCATCGAGATTACTTATCTCACGAGTCGGCTGGCTGTGAGTGACAGTGGCCAGTACCCTTTGTGCGTAGTGCGCCAATTCAGGATTGATGTTCGGACGCTCCAGCGCCTCAGACAACGCCTGAGCCTTTTTTCCGGCGCGCGGGGGTAGGTTCAAAAATTCAGCTCGCAGGGGAGGTGCAGAGCGCGAGGTGCCAGGTGCATCTTCTCCAGACGCCGGGGCGGCGGGGACGTTCTCAGTCTGCGTGAATCTGGTGTGCTCTGTAGCGTGGGCTGCATAATGCTCAGGTGACCCTGCCACGCTCGGCTTTGAAGCGCATAGACCCATGTCGATCTCCTACAGTGACTGTAGAAGCGAGTTTAGCGAGAAGCGCTCCGATCCGCTTCACCTCACCGAAGGCATGTTTGGGAAGACGAAGGCATTGACGCGGAGGATGACCGAGCGTTCCCAAAACGGCTGATCACCTGCTTGCCGGCATTGCACCGGCTGAGATGGCCTGTTCGGGTTCGCCAACGGGGTGCGGTGTCGTGGTCAAGTTTTGGTGGACACGGAGATAGGGGATTTCAGGTGGTGGCTTTCTCGTAGTCGGCAGGCGATCGATAGCCGAGGGTGGAGTGCAGCCGGTGGGTGTTGTAGAAGGCGACGATGTAATGGGCGATGTCGGCAACGGCCTCGGCGGGGTTGGCGTAGCGGCGCTGCCAGACCCGCTCCATTTTCAGGTTCAGGAAGAACCGCTCCATCACCGCGTTGTCCCAGCAGTTGCCCCGGCGGCTCATGCTGGCGAGCAGACCGTGGCGTGCCAGTAGGTCGCGGTGGGCCTGGCTGGCGTATTGGCTGCCGCGGTCGGTATGCACGATCAGCCCCGGCTTGGGCTGGCGCAGGGCGATGGCCATCTGCAAGGCGGTGCAGACCAGCTCGGCAGGCATGTTCGGGGCCATCGCCCAGCCGACCACCTTGCGTGAGTACAGGTCCAGCACCGCGGCCAGGTACAGCCAGCCGCGCTCGGTGCGGATGTAGGTGATGTCGGCCACCCAGGCCTGGTCGGGGGCTTCCGGGTTGAAGCGCCGATCCAGAAGGTTGTCGGCCACCGGCATCTCGTGCCGGCTGTCGGTGGTATGGACGAACTTGCGCTTCCAGCGCGCCTTCAGCCCCTGCTGCTTCATCAGGCGGCGGACCCGATAGCGACCGGCGGGCAGGCCCTGGGCCTTCAGGGCAGCGCACAGCCGGCGGCTGCCGTAGTTGCCGCCGCTAGCCTGGAAGGCCGATTGCAAGGGCGCCGTGAGGGCGCAGGCCCTCGGCGCTGACCGCCGCCGAGCGGCATACACCCCAGAACGGCTCACGCCCACAAGCCGGCACAACCGGGTGGTGTCGGCCTTCTCCTGCCACTGATGGATCATCTGCTGGATCACTTCAGTTCCCGGGCGAAGAAGGCCGATGCTTTTTTTAGGATCGACACATCCTCGCCTAGCCGCTGGTTCTCACGCTCCAGTTGGCGGATGCGTTGCTGCTCGGGGGTCAGCGGCTTGCCTTGGCCGGGCTGGCCGGCTTGTTCGGCGTCGTACTGGGACAACCACCGGCGCACCGCGCTATCGACCAGGTCCAGGTCGCGGCACACCTGGCCCACACTCAGGCCTTGGTCTTGGATCATCTGCACCACCTGTAGCTTGAAGGCGGTGTCGAAAGTTCTACGGCTACGGCTACGGGGCGTCATGTCGTTCAAAGTCCTCGTTGGAGATGATCATCCCCTATCGAGGTGTCCACGAGAATTAGACCAGGACACGGGTCACCGCTGGCTTCTTGTGCAGCTAGTGCTTCCGCAACACCTAGACCCGGTCTCGCGGATCGGTGCGGTGGCCCGTGATGAGGGCAAACTTCGGCGATGCGGGTTGCCCACCGGCACATCCACGCCACGCCGTTTCGGCCTACCATCGGCGGCGATCCTCCCCACGGACGCCCACATGATCCACACCCTGCGCCGCGCCGGCTTCGCCGCGGCTTGCGCCTCGCTTCTCGTCGTCGCCCAGGCCAACGCCGCTGCGCCGACTACCACCGCGCCCGCTGCGGCCAGCGGCTACGACCCACTGGCCCTGTTCGCGCCACTGCAATTGCCGCAGCCGGCCAGCGCCTACCGCAGCGGCGGCGGCGTGCCCGGGCCGCTGTACTGGCAGAACCGCGCCGACTACGACCTGCATGCGACCATCGATCCGGCCACGCGCACGCTCAGCGGCCAGGAAACCATCACCTACAGCAACCGCAGCCCGGACACGCTGGACGTGCTGTGGCTGCAGCTGGACCAGAACATCTACCGCGCCGACGCGCGCGCCCGCGGCGTGCGCCCGGCGCGCGAGGAGCGTCCGCCGGCGCCGTCCAGCGACGGCTACCGCATCGCCAAGGTGGAAGTGGAGCAGGGCGGCAAGCGCGTGCCGGCCAGGTTTCTGGTGGACGACACGCGCATGCGCGTGGACCTGCCGCAGCCGCTGGCCGGCGCCGGCAAGGCGCTGACGCTGCATATCGACTACGCCTACACGGTGCCCGGCACCTGGGGCGGGCGCACCGCGGTCACCCCGACCGGCGACGGCGACATCTACGAGATCGCGCAGTGGTATCCGCGCATGGCGGTGTACGACGACCAGCGCGGCTGGGACACGCAGCCCTACCTCGGCGCGGAGTTCTACCTGGAATACGGCGACTTCGACTACGCGGTGACGGTGCCGTGGAACTACCTGGTCGCCGGGTCCGGCGAACTGGTCAACCCGGCGCAGGTGCTGACCGCCACGCAGCGCCAGCGCCTGGCCCAGGCCGCGGCCAGCGACCGCACCGTGGCGATCCGCAGCGCCGCCGAAATCGGCGATCCGGCCAGCCGGCCCACCGCCAGCGGCACCCAGACCTGGCGCTTCCATATGGCGCATACCCGCGACGTCGCCTTCGCCGCCTCGCCGGCGTTCGTCTGGGACGCCGCGCGCATCAACCTGCCCGACGGCAAGCACGCGCTGGCGATGTCGGTGTATCCGCGCGAAGGCGTCGGCGCCGACAAGTGGGACCGCTCCACCGAGTTCGTCAAGGCGTCGATCGAGCATTTCTCGCAGTGGTATCCGTATCCGTGGCCGGCGGCGGTGAACCTCGGCGGCCACGGCGCCGGCATGGAATATCCGGGCATCGTCTTCGACGACATGCACGACGGCGGCAAGGACCTGTTCTGGATCACCGCGCACGAACTGGGCCACGGCTGGTTCCCGATGATCGTCGGCTCCAACGAACGCCGCTACGCGTTCATGGACGAAGGCTTCAACACCTTCATCGACGTCTACGCCTCCGATGCGGTCAACCACGGCGAATTCGCGCCCAAGCGCGACAGCGAGTACGCGCCGAAGGGCGGCAATCCGGTCGACGAGATCCTGCCGCTGCTGGCCGATGCGCAGGCGCCGACCCTGCTCGACCGCGCCGACGCCACCAGCGAGACCTACCGGCATCCGCTGACCTACTTCAAGGGCGCGCTGGGCCTGGTGCTGCTGCGCGAACAGATTCTCGGCCCGGCGCGCTTCGACCCGGCGTTCCGCAAGTACATCGCCAGCTGGGCGTACAAGCATCCGACCCCGTCGGATTTCTTCCGGCTGATGGAAAGCGAGTCCGGCGAAGACCTGGCGTGGTGGTGGCGCGGCTGGTACCTCAACAACTGGCAGCTGGACATGGGCGTGCGCGCGGCCAGCTATGTCGAGCACGACCCGGCCAAGGGCCTGCTGGTGACCTTGCAGAGCAGGCAGAAGCTGGTGATGCCGGCGACCTTGCGCATCGACTTCGCCGACGGCAGCCACCTCGACCAGCGCGTGCCGGTGGAGACCTGGATCCAGCAGACCCAGCCGCAGATCCGCGTGCCGAGCACACAGAAGGTGCTGCATGTGATCCTGGACCCGGACCACCGCCTGCCCGATGCCGACCGCAGCGACAACCAGGTCGATGCAGTGAGCTGAGCCGCGCACGATCGGCGGCGCGTGGCGGCGCCGCGCCGCGTGCGCATGCGTGCGATGCACGGGGAAGGATCTTGCCGGCCATGGCCGGCGCCGTGGCGACCACTGTTTCGTCCAATGCCGCCGTGCCTGTGCCGATCGCCAGGCGCGCGCCGCGGCCGCACGCGGCGGCCGGCATTGCCTGCGCCGTCCCCATGCTGCAAGCGCAACATCGTCTGCAGGCGCAGCACGGGCGCAATGCCGCGCGATTGTCCCTGCCATGCTGCCGCCGCGCGCCGCATGCATCGCCGCGCGCCGCGCCGATGACGGCGCTGCACCGGTCTGCGCCGTTTTCCGGCGCGCTGCCGACGCCTGCGCCTGCGCGCCATCGGCGCCTGTCTTCGGCTGTCGTTGTCTGTCTCCCTGTGTCCGTTCGTGTCTGTTTCGCATGTCTTGCGGATCGATCGTCGGTGCGGATCTAGCTTCCCGATTCGAGCGATTGCGCCGGCCCTGCGCCAGGCGAAGACTGCGCCTGGCCCCCACGCCCCGTGCCATCGCCCATCGCATTTCGCGCAGGGCGCCCGGCGCTTGTCGCTGCAAGATGGGAGAGTCTGATGAACATCCAGCCGCTCAAGGGCGTGCTCGCGCTTGCCCTGGTTTTCTGCGTATCGCCGGCCGTCGCCGGCCCGGTCGGCTACGGTGCCGCCGCCACCGGCGGCGGCACCGCGACTGCGATCAACGTCGCCACGATGGAGGCGATGCAGACCACGATCGACAACTATTCCGGCAGCGGCGGCCTGGTGCTGGACTACACCGGCCAATTCGACTTCGCCAGCATCGGCAACGTCTGCGCGCAGTGGCAATTGCCGGCCAAGACGGTGCAGATCAAGAACAAGCGCAACATCACCATCGAGGGCGGCAACGGCTCGTCGGCGAACTTCGGCCTGTGGGTGGTGGGCAATGCGCACAACATCGTCATCCGCAACATGACCATCGGCCTGCTGCCTGGCGGCGAGGACGCCGACTCGATCTCGCTGGAGGGCAATTCCAGCGGCGAGCCGTCCACTATCTGGGTCGATCACAACACCGTGTTCGCCTCGCTGGCCAAGTGCTCCGGCGCCGGCGACGCCTCCTTCGACGGCGGCATCGACATCAAGAAGGGCGTCCACCACGTCACCGTGTCGTACAACTACGTGCACGACTACCAGAAGGTCGCGCTCAACGGCTACAGCGACAACGACAGCAAGAACGCCGCCGCGCGCACCACCTATCACCACAACCGCTTCGAGAACGTGGAATCGCGGCTGCCGCTGCAACGCCGCGGGCTGAGCCACATCTACAACAACTACTTCAACAACGTGCTCACCTCCGGCATCAACGTGCGCATGGGCGGGGTGGCGCTGATCGAGGCCAACTACTTCGAGAACGCGAACAACCCGGTGACCTCGCGCGACAGCAGCGCGATCGGCTACTGGGATCTGATCGACAACTACGTCGGCGGCGGCATTACCTGGAGCGTGCCGGACAGCACCAGCAAGCCCTACGCCAACGCCACCGCCTGGATCTCGTCGAAGGCGTTCCCGCAGCCGCTGGGCTATCTGTACACCGCGATCCCGGCCGCGCAGGTCAAGGCCAAGGTCATCGCCACCGCCGGAGCGGGAACCAACCTGGCCGAGTAGGCCGTGCGGCCGCCCCGGCGCGAGCCGGGGTGGCGCCCCGGCCGTCCTTGCGCGTGCGCACCGCGCATGCGAGGCGAGCGGCGCGTGTACTGACGCGCGCTGCATCGCCTGGTCGGTTTGCGTCCGGGTCCGAGCGGCATGCGGGTCGCAACGACCCGCCGCTGCGTACGGCGCTATCGTCCCGTCGCGCTTGCCAGGCGTATTTCACGTGGATTTCATCGATCCGGGCGCGTCGCGGCCGCGTCGCCGGCCCGCCTCCACGCGCCGCTCACGTGTGTGATGACGTTCAATAAAATATGCGCAATTGCGCATCAAGAATCCGCGCTGGCGGCCGTTACATCGCCCAAGCATCGGCGCTGGCGTCGTGCGCAGCGGGCCGCGCGCTTGAAACATTCGGCCTGCCGCCGACCGGCCTTCGCGGCCTGTTGCATTTCGTGCCCGGTTCCGCATCGGTCCAGACCGTGGCGCACTTTCATCCCATTCCCCCTAGCAGGCACCTCCATGATCGAATTCCTTCAGCGCTACAACGTCGGCACGCGGCTCTCCGCGGCGTTCGGCGTGCTCATTCTGCTTTCCTGCGGACTCGTCGTCGCCGGGTTGGTGACCCTGGCCCAGGCGCGCGAACGGATGGACACCATCGTCAAGCGCAATATGACCATCCTCGACTACACGGGCGAGATGGGGAAGGCGAGTTTGATCATCGCGGTCAACCTGCGCAACATCGTCCTGCCGACCACGCAAGAGGAAAACATCCAGTTCGCCAAGGTCGTCGAGCAGCAGCGCCAGTTCTACGACGAAATCCACGACAAGCTCTACAGGATCCCGGTCTCCGACAGCACCGGCGCGCAGATGCGCAGCCAGATCGATCTCGGCTACCAGCAGGCGCGAGCCGCCAACCGGCAGGTGCTGGATCTGGGCATGAACTACAAGCCCGACGAGGCGCTCGAGGTGCTGATGAAGCAGGCCGGACCGGCCACCCAGAAGTGGCAGGAGGCGATCAACGCATATGCGGAGCGCCAGCGCCGGCGCGGTGCGGCGGCCTATGCCACTGCCAATGCGGCAATGGACCGTGGCCGCGCCCTGCTGATCGCCGGCGGCGTCGCGGTGATCCTGGTCAGCAGCCTGCTGGCATGGCTGATCACCCGCAGCCTGACCTTGCCGCTGAGCCGCGCCACGCGCGCTGCCGAGGCGATCGCGCGAGGCAACCTGGACAACGACGTGCAGACCCGGGCCAAGGACGAGACCGGCCGCCTGCTGAGCGCGATGCACGGCATGCAGCAGCAACTGCGCAGCCTGATCGCCGCGCAGCTGGACATGGCCAAGCGCCACGACGCGGGCCAGATCAGCTATCGCATCGATGCGGCCGCCTTCCCCGGCGACTACGGCCGCATGGCCACGGAAACCAATGCGCTGGTCGGCTCGCATATCGAAGTCAAGCTGAAGCTCGCGCAGATCATGGGCCGCTACGCGATCGGCGACCTCAGTCAGGACATGGACCGTCTGCCCGGCGAAAAAGCGGTGCTGACCCAGACCATGGACGAAGTGAAGGCCAATCTGGCGGCGATGAACGGCCAGATCAGGCAGCTGGCGCAGTCCGCCGCCAACGGCGACTTCAGCGCCCGCGGCGATGCCGACCGCTTCCAGTTCGACTTCCGGGTCATGGTCGAGAGCCTCAACCAGCTGATGACCACCGCCGACGGCAATCTGCACTCCTTGTCGACATTGCTGCAGTCCATCGCCGCCGGCGACCTGACCGCACGCATGCACGGCGAGTTCCGCGGCGTGTTCGCGCAGATGCGCGACGACGCCAACGCCACGGCCGAGCAGCTGGCCGAGATCGTCGGCCGGATCAAGCACTCGGCGGTGTCGATCAACGCGGCGGCCAGCGAGATCGCGACCGGCAACGACGACCTGTCGCGGCGCACCGAACAGCAGGCCGCGAGCCTGGAGGAAACCGCCGCCTCGATGGAGGAACTGACCTCCACCGTCAAGCAGAACGCCGAGCATGCGCGCCAGGCCAGCCAGCTCGCGGCCGGTGCCGCGTCGGTGGCGTCGGAAGGCGGCGACGTGGTCGGCCAGGTGGTGACCACGATGAGCGGCATCGAGGCGTCTTCGAAGAAGATCGCCGACATCATCAGCGTCATCGACGGCATCGCCTTCCAGACCAATATCCTGGCCTTGAATGCGGCGGTGGAAGCGGCGCGCGCCGGCGAGCAGGGCCGCGGCTTCGCCGTCGTCGCCTCGGAAGTGCGCACCCTGGCGCAGCGTTCGGCCAGTGCGGCCAAGGAGATCAAGGAACTGATCGACGACTCGGTCGGCCGCGTCGCCGCAGGCTCGGCGCTGGTCGGCCAGGCCGGCAAGACCATGCACGAGATCGTGTCCTCGGTGCAGCGCGTCACCGACATCATGGGCGAGATCTCCGCCGCCTCGCAGGAGCAGTACGCCGGCATCGAGCAGGTCAACCAGACCGTGACCCAGATGGACGAGAGCACCCAGCAGAATGCGGCCCTGGTGGAAGAGGCCAGCGCCGCGGCGCGGTCGATGGAGCAGCAGGCGACCGAACTTTCGCAGGCGGTGGCGCTGTTCAAGCTGGAAGAGCGTGCAGCGCCAGTGCGCCCGTCGCTCGTCGCGGCGGCCGCGACGCCGAAGCATGCCGCCCGTCCGGCCGCCGTGCCGGCCGCGACGCGTCGCCTGCGCTCCGTCGCGCTGGCGACCGACAAGGACTGGCAGGAGTTCTGAGCGGCGAGTCCCCGTGCCGGCCGCGACGGATGTCGGGTGTGCAAGCTTCGGGCGCGCGACAGCGGCCTGGCAGATTGGACGGGGCGGTCCAGCCACCGGATCGGGCGCTGCGCCACGCGCTTGGTGCCGATGCGGCGATGCGTCCCGCCGCCGATCGGCGGGATCGCCGGCTGGCGGCCGGCCACACCCGGCACGCCCTGCGCAGGATCGGATGGCGCGCCCAGGCGAGCACGGCGCCGTCGCGACGCGGTATCGTGTCGCGATTCCTGCCAATCGACCAGCCCGATGCCGCATCCGTCCATGCCTCCCGGTCCCGCCGCCACGTCTACCGCGCCTGCCTTGCGCCATGCGCTGAAGCCGCGGCAACTGATCATGATGGGACTGGGCAGCGCGATCGGCGCCGGCCTGTTCCTGGGTTCCGGCGTGGGCGTGCACGCGGCGGGGCCGGCGGTGCTGATCTCCTATCTGGTCGCCGGCGCGCTGGTGATCATCGTGATGAACGCGCTGGGCGAGATGGCCGCGGCCAAGCCGGCCAGCGGCGCGTTCTCGGTGTATGCGGCCGATGCGATGGGCGCCACCGCCGGGGCGACGGTGGGGTGGTTGTGGTGGCTGCAGCTGGTGATCGTGATCGCCGCCGAGGCGGTGGGCGCGGCCGGGCTGCTGGCCACGGTCTGGCCGGCGTTGCCGGTGCCGCTGGTCGCGGTGGTGTTCATGGCCGCCTTCACCGCGATCAACCTGCTGGGCGTGCGCAATTTCGGCGAGTTCGAATTCTGGTTCGCGATCCTCAAGGTGGTGGCGATCGGCGCCTTCATCCTGGTCGGCGTGGCGCTGCTGGCCGGCTGGCTGCCGAACGTGGCCGCGCCGGGGTGGTCCAACGTCACCGGCAACGGCGGTTTCGCGCCCAAGGGCATCACCGGCATCGGCGCGGCGCTGCTGGTGGTGGTGTTCGCCTTCGGCGGCACCGAGATCGTGGCGGTGGCGGCGGCCGAGACCGCCGACCCGGAGCGCAGCATCGCGCGCGCAATCCGCACCGTGGCCTGGCGCATCCTGGTGTTCTACATCGGCTCGCTGAGCGTGATCATCGCGGTGGTGCCGTGGCAGAGCGAGGCGCTGAGTTCGCCGTTCGCCGCGGTGCTGCAGGCGGCCAGGATCCCCGGCGCCGCCACCGGCATCACCCTGATCGCGGTGATCGCGCTGCTGTCGGCGCTCAACGCCAATCTGTACGGCGCTTCGCGGATGATCTTCTCGCTGGCGCAGCGCGGCGAGGCGCCGCGCGCGCTGGCCTTCACCAGCGCGCAGCAGGTGCCGCTGCCGGCGGTGCTGGCGAGCGTGCTGTTCGGCTTCGTCGCCGCGGTGCTGGAACTGCTGTATCCGAATCGGGTGCTGCCGGCGCTGCTGAACATCGTCGGCGCGACCTGCCTGCTGGTGTGGACGATCTCGCTGCTGTCGCAGCTGATCCTGCGTGCGCGCGCCGACCGCGCCGGCACCCGGCTGCCGTTCCGCATGCGCGGCTATCCGCTGCTGACCGTGCTGGCGCTGGCGATCCTGGCGCTGATCTTCGGCCTGCTGGTGGCCTCGGCCGATACCCGCGTGCAGTTCCTGTCGATGGCCGCGCTGACCGCGGCGATCGCGCTGATCAGCGGCGTGGCGCGGCGGCTGCGCAGGTAGGGTAGGGCGCCGCGCTCCTACAGAGAAGCCGGGCCGCTCAACCCAGCAGCAAGCGCGCGCCCAGCGCGCCCAGCAGCGCCGGCGGCATCACCAGCGCGCCGACTTTCAGGAAGCGCCAGAAACCCACGTCCTCGCCTTCGCGGCGGATCGCGCTCAGCCACAGGATGGTGGCCAGCGAGCCGGTGATCGACAGGTTCGGCCCCAGGTCCACGCCGATCAGCAAGGCATCGACCACCAGTTGCGGCGGATGCGCCTGGGCGATGGTGGTGCTGGCGATCAATCCGGCCGGCAGGTTGTTCATCAAATTGGAGGCGAACGCCAGCAGCGTGCCGGCCGCGCCGGCGCTGGCCAGCGGCGACTGCGCCGCGGAGTCGGACAGCGCCTGCGCGAGCCAGGCGATGACCCCGGTGCGCGCCAGCGCCGCGACCAGCACGAACAGCCCGGCCACCAGCGGCAGCACCGCCCACGACACCGCCCGGGCCAGCGGCAGTGGCGATTGCCGGCCGCCGATGCACACCGCGGCCAGCGTGGCCAGGCCGGCCAGGCAGGTGGGCAGACCCAGCTCCCGGCCCAGCGCGGAGACGCCGACCAGCAGCGCCGCGGTGGCGAGGATGCCGGCCAGCGCGACCGCGCCGCCGCGGCTCAGCGGCACCGTGTCCACGCGTTCGGCGCAGCGCCCGGTCAGGTCCTTGCGCTCGGCCCAGTACAGCATGCCGAAGGTCACGCCGATCGCCAGCAGCGACGGCAGCGCGAACGCGGCCATCCACGCGCCCAGCGTCGGCATCGTGCCGCCGTACAGCACCAGGTTGGCGGGATTGGAGATCGGCAGTACGAAGCTGGCGGCGTTGGCGATCAGCGCGCAGGCGAACAGCAGCGGCAGCGGCTTGGCCCCGGCCTTGCGCGCGGCCGCGTACACCGCCGGGGTCAGCACCACCGCGGTGGCGTCGTTGGACAGGAACGCGGTGACCACGATGCCGACCCCGAACACCAGCGCGAACAGGCGCCGCGGCGAGCCCTTGGCCAGGTTCACTGCATGCATCGCCACCCAGTCGAACAGGCCTTCGGCGCGCGCGGTTTCCGACAGCAGCAGCATTCCGATCAGGAACAGGTAGACGTCGTAGCCCTTCAGCACCGCGTGCCAGGCTTCGGCGCCGGGCATCAGGCCGAGGACCATCAACAGCACCGCGCCGCCTACCGCCCACAGCGCCTCGGGCAGCTTGAACGGCCGCGCGATCACCCCGGCGGTGGCCAGTGCGCAGACGCTCCAGGTGGCGAGATTCGCCGCGTGTCCGCTCAGCATGCGCATGCCGCCGCTGCAGCGGGGCAGGGCGTGTGCACGCTGTATCGGTGACGGCTGATCGGGGCGGTGGTGCGGTCCGTGACGTACGCGTGGGGAGGGACGGGCATGGCGGCGATCGGCGCGTGCGTCGGCGGGACAGAGGGGCCGGCAAGGATAGCAAGCCGGTCGCTGTCGGCTTGGACTGTGGCGTGCTCGTTCAGCGGGGAGGGGGTGGTGAAGCCGGGACCGGGGACCAGGAACCCGGGACAGCGGCAGCAAGGGCAGTCGATGCGTCGTGACGGCACATCGCATGCGATGCTCGATCCGGCATGCTCCTGCCGGTCCCTGGTCCCCGGTCCCCGGTCCCCGGTCCCGACCCGGCGCTACGCGTCGGCTGCGGCGAGGCCGGCGGCGCTCGCGTCCAGGCGTTGCAGCCGCGCGAGGACGTCGGCGTGTGCGAAGGCGGGGTCGGTTGCCATGGGCGGCGCGGGAAGGAGCGCGCGCGGACTGTCCGCGGTTCTTGCCGCGCGCGTGGATGCCGCGCCGCCGCGCGTGCGCGCAGCGGCCGGCCACTGTCGCCGGCCTGTGTTCGCCTGGCTTGGTGTCGGCAGGGCCAGGCGCATTGGCGGTCCGGACGCTGCCATCTGTGGAGCGGCTTCGGTCGCGACTGAAGCCGCTCCTGCAGGTTGTAAAGCGCTGAAAAACGCGCCGGTCCGCAATGCCGGCTCAGCTGCCGCCGGCCGCCGTTTCCGGCGCCGCGTCGGCCGTGTCGGCGCCGCGCTTCTGCGCGAACAGCCATTGCCACATCTCCGGATCGCGGTAGGTGGCGTCCCAGGCGTTGTGGTTGCCTTCGGGGTATTCGGTGTAGCGCACGTCGGCATCCAGGTTCTTGAAGGCGCGATAGATCTTGCGGTCGTCGTGCGGCAGCACCACGTCGTCCTCGGCGCCGTGGAACATCCACACCGGGATCTGCTGCAGGCGTTCGGCCAGCGCCGTGTAGGGGTCGGGCAGCTCCGCCACCGGGGTCACCACCAGGTATTCGCGGTCCTCGTGCGGGGACAGGATCGCGCCGCACACCGGTACCAGCGCGGCGAAGCGCTGCGGCTGCTGCAGCGCGATTTCCCAGGTGCCGTAGCCGCCCATCGACATGCCGGTCAGATAGGTGCGCTGCGGATCGCCGCCGAATTCCGCGCTGGCCGCGTCCAGCGCCTGCAGCGCCATCGTCGCGTTGACCCCGTTCCATTCCTGATCGTCCGGCACCTGCGGCATCACCACCAGCGCCGGGAAGTCGCCCAGGTGGCGGCGCAGGTACGGACCCACGCCGGCATCGGCCTGCTGCTTGCCGTCGCTGCCGCGCTCGCCGGAGCCGTGCAGGAACAGCACCACCGGCAGCGGCCCCTGGCGCTGCGGCGGCGCCGGCACGAACACCTGGTAGCGGTACAGGCGGCCGTCCACGGTCAGCTGGCGGGACACGAAATGGCCGCTGGCCGGGTCGCTGGGCAGGCTGCTGCAACCGACCATCGACAGGCACAGCAGCATCAGCAACGAACGCATCGACATGGGCGGCCCTCGGCGGTAGGAACCAGTATCGGCCTCCCGGGGTCTGCGCGACAGAGCAGCGTGCGCCGCAAGCGGGTGCCGGACATGCGCCAGTCAGGCGTTGCGCAAGCGCCGTCCTGCCTGCCCGGGCGACTCGGCGCCGTGCTCGCGCGGGCGTGCGCCAGGCAGGCGCTGGAAAGCCGATACATGTGCGCGCCAGTGCGATGCAGCGGCCCACTCGGCAAGGCGGACGACACCCGCCTGGCGCTACAGCAGCACCAGCGTGGCCAGGCCGAGGAAGCTGAGGAAGCCCATCACGTCGGTCAGGGTGGTCAGGATCACCCCGCCGGCCAGCGCCGGATCGAAGCCCAGGCGCTTGAGCGTCAGCGGCACCAGCACGCCGCCGAGCGCGGCGGTGAGCAGGTTGATGGTCAGCGCCGAGCCGATCACCAGCGACAGCAGCGGCTGCTTGAACCAGGCCAGCACGATCAGGCCCAGACCGATGCCCAGCGCCAGGCCGTTGATCAGCGCCACCGCCAGTTCCTTGCGCAGCAGCACGGCGAAGTTGGAGGCGCCGATCTGGCCCAGCGCCAGGCCGCGCACCATCAGCGCCAGCACCTGGGTGCCGGCGTTGCCGCCCATGCCGGCCACGATCGGCATCAGCGCGGCCAGCGCCACCAGCCTGGAGATGGTGCCCTCGAACTGGCTGACCACGCTGGAGGCGATGAACGCGGTGCCGAGGTTGATGGTCAGCCACAGCAGGCGGCGCCGGAACGCGCGCCGCACCGGGCTGAACATGTCCTCGTCCTCGTCCAGGCCGGCGGCGCTCATCGCCTGGTGTTCGGCCTGGTCGCGGATGATGTCGACCACGTCGTCGATGGTGATGCGGCCGAGCAGGATGTTGTTGTCGTCCACCACCGGCGCGGAGATCCAGTCGTGGTCGGAGAACTGCCGGGCGACCTCGTCGGCGCCTTCGCCCACGTCGATGGCCGGCTGCTCGTCGTCGATCAGTCGGTTGATCGGGGTGGAATCCTCGTGGGTGACCAGCGCGGCCAGCGACACCCGGCCCAGGTACTGATGACGGCGGCTGACCACGAACAGGTGATCGGTGTGGTCCGGCAGTTCGCCGCGCAGGCGCAGGTAGCGCAGCACCACGTCGACGTTGACGTCGGCGCGCACGGTGACCACGTCCGGGTTCATCAGGCGCCCGGCGCTGTCCTCGGGATAGGACAGCACCTGCTCCAGGCGCTCGCGGTTCTCGCGGTCCATCGACTTGAGCACTTCGTCGATGACCGTGTCGGGCAGATCCTCGACCAGATTGGCCAGGTCGTCGATGTCCAGGTCTTCGACCGCGGCGATGATCTCGTCCGGGTCCATGTCCGCGAGCAGGCTTTCGCGCACTTCCTCGCCGACGTGCAGCAGCACTTCGCCGTCGTCTTCCGGATCCACCAGGCCCCACACCACCACGCGCTTGCCGGGCGGCAGCGACTCGAGCAGGTTGCCGATCTCGGCCGGTGCCAGCGTATTGACCAGCCGCCGTACCGGGCCCAGGCGCCCGCTGTCCAGCGCATCGGACAGCAAACGCAGCTGCCGCGCGGTCTTGTCGTGGCGGACGGCATCGGCCATGCGCTGCTCCTGAAAGGGGAAGGCCGCGCGCCGAAGGCTCGCGGTCGGTCAGATGTTCATCGCGACATTATCGCTTGCATGTTGCGGGAAGCACAGCGGGCGGGGATTGGGGATTGGGAGTTTGCGCGAGCGCGCGACTTGCGTGGGCTTTTCTGTGGGAGGGGCTGCAGGGGCTTTGCGGTTTCTGCTGAGAGGGTTGGCGATTTTTTCATCAAGCCGCTTGGCCGCGGATACCGCGGCCCGCATTCTGCAATCCCGGCTTTTCCACAGCCGAACGGCTGGTCATCCCCAATCCCCAATCCCGGCTCCCAATCAACCGGCCAACCAGCGCTCGATCCCCTTGCGATCGCGCGCCTGCAGCAGCCTGGCGCCGCGCAGGCGCAGCGCCTGCAGGTCGGTGTCGCGGATCACCCGGCGCACTTCCAGCATCGTCGCCGGGTGCAGGCTGAACTCGCGCAGGCCCAGCGCCAGCAGGATCGGCGTCAGTGCCGGATCGCCGGCGATTTCGCCGCACACCGCCACCGGCCTGGCGTGGGCCTGGCCGGTGGCGATGACCTGCGCGATCAGGCGCAGCACCGCCGGGTGCAGCGGCGAATACAGTTCGCCCAGCGCTTCGTTGTTGCGATCGGCGGCGAGCAGGTATTGCACCAGGTCGTTGGTGCCGATCGACAGGAAGTCGATGGCGTCGATGAAGGTGTCCAGCGCGATCGCCGCGGCCGGCACCTCGATCATCGCGCCGAGCTGCACCTGCTCGGCGATGACGTGGCCTTCGCGGCGCAGCTGCGCGGCGCTGCGCTTGAGATGCCGGCGCATCGCCATGATCTCCTCGCGCGTGCTGATCATCGGCACCAGCACGCGCACCGGGCCGTAGCCGGACGCGCGCAGGATCGCGCGCAGCTGCGTGTCCGAGACCTTGGGCCTGGCCAGCGACAGGCGCACGCCGCGCAGGCCCAACGCCGGGTTCTGCTCGTTGCCGATGGTCAGGCCGGTGCGGTCGGCCTTGTCCGCGCCCAGGTCCAGGGTGCGGATCGTCACCGGCCGCCCGCTCATGCCGAGTACCGCGTCGCGGTAGGTGCGGAACTGTTCTTCTTCGTCGGGCAGCGCGTCGCGCTGCAGGAACAGGAATTCGGTGCGGTACAGGCCCAGGCCGTCGGCGCCGAGCGCATGCGCGCGGGCCACGTCGTCGCGCGACTCGGCATTGGCCAGCAGCACGATATCGACCCCGTCCAGGGTGCGGCTGGGCTTGCAGCGCAGCTTGCCGAGGCCGCGCTGCAGCCTGGCCTGGTCGCGCACGCGGGTGCGGTAGTCGCGCAGGTCCTCGGGCGTGGGTTCGACCATCACCGCGCCCTGCACGCCGTCCACGATCAGCACGTCGCCGTCGTTGATCTTCTGCAGCGCATCGGCGACGCCGACCACCAGCGGCAGGTGCAGGCTGCGCGCCAGGATCGCGCTGTGCGACAGCGCGCTGCCGGCGCTGGTGACGATGCCGACCACGCCCTGCGCCTGCAGCTGCGCCAGTTCCGACGGCGCCACGTTCTCGCACACCAGGATCTCGCCGGCCAGGCCGGCGCTGTCGGGCTGGCGCTTCTGCAGGAACGCGTGGATGCGCCCGATCACATGGTCCAGATCGTCCATGCGGCTTTTCAGGTAGGCGTCTTCCATGGCGTTGAACACGGTCGCCAGGCGGTCGCGCTGCAGGCGCAGGGCGTAGTCGGCGCTGTAGCGGCCGGTGCGGATCAGTTCGTCCAGGCCGTGCAGCAGTTCCGGGTCGTCGAGCAGCAGCGCGTGCAGGTCGAGGAACTCGCCGACCTCCTTGGCCAGGGCGCCGTGCAGGCGTTGGCGCAGGCCGTGCATTTCCTCGCGCGCGGCGTTCACCGCCAGGTGCAGGCGTTCCAGTTCTGCGGGAATCTGCGCAGCGCCGATGCGCTGCTCGGCCACCTCCAGCGCATGCGGCAGGCGCACCCGCGCGCGGCCCAGCGCGTTGCCGCGCGAGGCGCCATGGCCGGCGATGCGCAGGCTCACCGCGCGCACCCGCGGCGGCGCGGCGGCGTCGCGTGCGGCGGCTGGCGCCGCATGCTCAGCTGTCCTCGTCGAAGCGCCGCTCGAACAGGCCGACCACGGCCTCCAGCGCGTCGGCTTCGTCGGCGCCGTCCACCCGCACCGTCACCGGCGTGCCTTGCGCGGCGGCCAGCAGCATCACCCCCATGATGCTCTTGGCGTTGACCTCGCGGCCCTTCGCCGCCAGCGTGGCGTTGCAGCGGAACGAGGACAGGGTCTGCACCAGCTTGGCGGTCGCGCGTGCATGCAGGCCCAGGCGGTTGGATACGATGAGTTCGCGTTCAAGCATCGTCGATCACCACTCCGTTGCGCGAGCCAGCGGCTGCGATCCCGGGCAGCTGGTCCAGCCCCTGCTCGGGGTAGTTCATGATCCGCAGCAGCATCGGCAGGCTCAGCGCGGACACGCGCCGCACCGGGGTGCCGAGCCGCGCGAGTTTCGCCGCCAGGTTGCTCGGGCTGGCGCCGTACAGGTCGGTGACCACCAGCACGCCGTCGCCGCCGTCGACCCGCCGCAACGCCGCCGACGCCTGCGGCAGCAGCGCGTGCAGATCGGCATCCAGCGGCACGTCGAACGCTTCGGTCTTCAGCGGCAATTGCCGCAACAATCCAGAGGCCACGCGCAACAGCGACGCGCCCACATCGGGATGAGTAATCAGGAGAATGCCACAGGCCATGGGCGAACGTTAACAGGTCGGGCAGGGCGCAGGGAATGGCTGGTCATCCCGGCCTTCGATCAATCCTGCTCCCGATGGAACGTCGCCACTTCCGGCCAGCCCTGTTCGCGCGCGTGCCGGGCCAGGCGTTCGGCCAGGTACACCGAGCGGTGCTTGCCGCCGGTGCAGCCGAAGGCGATGGTGACGTAGCTGCGCGTGTCGTTGCGCAGCCGCGGCAGCCAGGTGTCGAGGAAGCCGACGATCTGCGCGGTGTACTGCTGCACGTCCGGTTGCGCGTCCAGGTAATCGCGCACGCCGCTGTCGCGGCCGGTCAGCGAGCGCAGCTCCGGATCCCAGTGCGGATTGGGCAGCACCCGCGCGTCGAACACGAAATCGGCTTCGGCCGGCACCCCGCGCCTGTAGGCGAAGGACTCGAACAGCAGCGACAGGCTGTTCTCGTGGGTCAGCGCGAACTCGGTGGTCACCCGCCGGCGCAGCTGGTGCACGTTGAGCGCGCTGGTGTCGATCACCGCGTCGGCCTCGCGCCGCAGCGGTTCGGTGAGCGCGCGTTCGCGCTCGATCGCCTCGGGCAGCGACAGGCCCAGGTGCGACAGCGGGTGCCGGCGGCGGGTGTCGGCGTAACGCTTGATCAGCGCTTCGTCGGTGGCGTCGAAGAACAGCAGCCGCGCGTCCAGGCCGAACTGCGCCACCGCCTCGCGCCAGCGCGACAGCTGGGCCAGGTCGCTGTGGCGGCTGCGCACGTCGATGCCCACCGCCAGCTTGCCGGGGCCGACGTCGTCGCGCACCAGGCTCTTGACGAAGGCCGGCAGCAGTTCCACCGGCAGGTTGTCGACGCAGTAGTAGTCCAGGTCCTCGAAGGTCTTCAGCGCCACCGATTTGCCGGAGCCGGACAGGCCGCTGACGATCACCAGGGTGGAGGTGTTCGCCACCGCGCTCACGGGTTGCGCCGCTCGAGCAGGTTGCTGTGGCGGGCGATGAACATCGCCGCCGGATCGATGCCCTTGGTGCGCAGGATGTGCAGGCGCGTGGCGGCTTCGGTCAGCACCGCCAGGTTGCGCCCGGGCATCACCGGCAGGGTGATCAGCGGCACGTCCAGGTCGAGCACGTGGCGGGTGCCGGAATCGCCGGTCAGGCGCTCGTAGCCATGCGGGGTGGGTTCGGTCATGGGCCGGGTCAGGTGCACGATCAGGCGAAGATACTTGTTCTTCTTTACAGCGGTGTCGCCGAACATGTCGCGCACGTTGAGCACGCCCAGGCCGCGCACTTCCAGCAGGTCCTGCAGCAGTTCCGGGCAGGTGCCGTCGAGCACGTCGGGAGCGATCTGGGTGAATTCCGGGGCGTCGTCGGCGACCAGCCGATGGCCGCGGCTGAGCAGTTCCAGCGCCAGCTCGCTCTTGCCGGAGCCGGCCTCGCCGGTGATCAGCACGCCGATCGAATAGATCTCCATGAACACCCCGTGCAGGATCACCCGCGGCGCCAGCGTGCGCGCCAGGTGATAGGAGAGGTGGTTGAGCAGTTCGTGGCCGCGCTTGGGCGAGCCCCACAGCGGCGTGTCGGATTCGTCGGCGGCCGCGCGCAGGTCTTCCGGGCACGACTGGTTCTTGGTGATCACCATTGCCAGCGGCCGCACCTGCACGATCTTTTCGATGGTCTCCCAGCGCTGGCGCGCGTCCAGCGAATCCAGCCAGGCCAGTTCCTCGGTGCCGAGGATCTGGACCTTGTTCGGGTAGATCGTATTGAGATAGCCGGCCAGCGACGGGCGCCGCGACACCGCATTGCCGGCTTCCAGCTCGCGGTGTTCGCCCTTCTGTCCGGCCAGCCAGCGCAGGCCGAGCCGGTCGCGCTGCTGGTCGAACAGTTCGCGCGCGGTGATGCTGGTGTTCATGCGGCGCTGGCCTGCGGCGCGCCGCCGAGCAGGTCGTGCAGCGCGGCGGCGTCGGGCGCGTGGCGCAGCGCCTCGCGGAAGCCCTCGTCGGAGAACTGTTCGGCCAGTTCCGACAGCAGCATCAGGTGTTGGTGGGTGTAGTGCGCCGGCACGGCCATCGCGAAGATCAGGTCGACCTGGGCGCCGCGGCCGTCGAAGTCGATCGGCTGCTCCAGCCGCAGCAGGGCGCCGCGCGGTGCGTCGAGATGCGGGGCGCGGCCGTGCGGGATGGCGATGCCATGGCCGATGGCGGTGCTGCCGAGCTGCTCGCGCTCGCGCAGGCTGGCCAGGAGTTCGTCGGCACCGGCCTGCGGGCAGGCCAGCAGGCCGGCGGCGATGCGCAGCAGGGTGTCGCGATCGGCGGCCGGCAGCACCTGGGTGCGGACGGCCGCTAACAGCTCGGTCAGAGGCATGGATCGGTCAACGGCATGGCGGAAGCAACGTGTGCAGGATCACACGATATTGTCGCGCACCTCGGCGGCGTGGTGGTCCTGTTTCTTTTCCTTGTGCTTGATGATCAGCCGGTCGAGCTTGTCGGCGAGCAGGTCGATCGCCGCGTACATGGTCTGCGCGCTGGCATCGGCATGCAGGGTGCGGCCGGGAACGTTGACGGTGGCCTCGACGTGATGCTCGGGCTTGCGCAGCGCCAGCTGGGCGCGGACCTCGATGGTTTCCTCGTAATGCCGCTTCAGCCGCTGCAGCTTGGTCTCCACGTACTCGCGCAAGGCGGGGGTGACTTCGATCTGCTGGCCGTAGGTCTCGATACGCATCGGATACTCCTTGGTTCGGGATTCACCTATGAACCATTGCCGCTGCCGCCGCCGCTCAACCGATGCGGACGCGTTCGTGGGAAGCGGAAATGTTCATGGCCTCACGATACTTCGCAACCGTGCGCCGCGCCACCGGCACGCCGGCGCTTTTCAGCAGCTCGGCCAGTTTGGCGTCAGAAAGCGGCTTGCGCGGGTTCTCGGCCTCGATCAGGCGCCGCAGCATCGCCTGAATGGCGGTGCTGGAGGCTTCGCCGCCGCTGTCGGTATCGATGCCCGAGGCGAAGAAGGCGCGCAGCGGGATGGTGCCGCGCGGGGTGCGCACGTACTTGCGGGCGATGGCGCGGGAGATGGTGCTCTCGTGCAGGCCCAGTTCGCCGGCGATCTCGCGCAGGGTCAGCGGGCGCAGCGCCTGCGCGCCGAACTCGAGGAAGCCGGCCTGCTGGCGCAGCAGGCAGCGGGTCACCTTGAGCAGGGTCTCGCCGCGCGCTTCCAGGCTTTTCAGCAGCCAGCGCGCTTCCTGCAGCTGGCCGCGCAGGTAGCCGGCGTCGCTCTCGCCGCACTGGCGGATCAGCCGCTCGTAGCCGCGGTGGATGGTGACCTTGGGCCGCGCGTGCCCGGCCAGCGCCGCGTGCCAGACGCCGCGCTGGCGCCAGACCACGCAATCGGGCACCACGTAGGTGTCGGCGCTGAGTTCGCCGACCTGCTTGCCCGGGCGCGGGTCCAGCGAGCGCAGCAGATTGACCGCGGTCTCCACCGCCGAGGCCGGGCGCTTGAGGGCGTGGGCGATGCCGGCGATGCCGCTGCGCGGCAGTTTCTCCAGCGGGCCATTGGCAATCGTGCGCGCCAGCTCCAGCCCGGGCGTGTCCGCGGGCAGCACGTCCAGCTGCAGGTTCAGGCATTCGCCCAGGGTGCGCGCGGCGATGCCGACCGGGTCGAAGCGCTGGATCTGGTGCAGCACGGTGAGGATTTCCTCTTCCTCGGCGGCGATGTCCGGCTGCAGCGTCTCGGCGATCGTGGCCAGCGGTTCGCGCAGGTAGCCGTCGTCGTCGAGCGCGTCGATCAGCGCCGCGCCGATGCTGCGGTCGCGCGGCGACAGGTGCGACAGGTGCAGCTGCCACAGCAGGTGGTCGATCAGCGTATCGGGTTCGGCGACGCGCTCGGCGGCGCTGCCCATGTCGTCGTCGTCGTCGAAGGAACCGCCGCTGCCGCTGCTCCAGGCCGGCTCGGCGTCGGACCAGTCGTCGCCGTCGTGCTGCGGCACGTTGTCCAGCGTATCGCCGGCCGGCGGCGCGAGCTCGGCCTCGTCTTCGGCGCTGCCGGCGCCGGCGACATCCAACGTGGGCGCGGCGTCTTCGGCCCATTCCAGCAGCGGATTGCTCTCCACCGCCTCGGCGATCTCCGCTTCCAGCTCGGCGCTGGACATCTGCAACAGCTTGATCGCCTGCCGCAACTGCGGCGTCATGACCAGATGCTGTCCCAGCGATGTCTGCAGCCGTGCTTTCATGCCTGTGCTGAACGGAAAAGGGCGTGGCGCAACGCCCGCGCGGTCACAGCCTGAAGGTTTCCCCGAGGTAGACGCGGCGCACGTCGCTGTTGGCCAGCAGCGCTTCCGGCGCCCCCTGCGCCAGCACGCTGCCTTCGTTGAGGATATACGCCCGGTCGCAGATTCCCAAGGTTTCGCGCACGTTGTGGTCGGTGATGAGCACGCCGATGCCGCGTTGCTTGAGGTGGGTGACGATGCGCTGGATCTCGCCGACCGAGATCGGATCGACACCGGCGAAGGGTTCGTCGAGCAGCATCAGCCGCGGCTTGGCGGCCAGCGCGCGGGCGATCTCGCAACGGCGGCGCTCGCCGCCGGACAGGCTGGCGCCGAGCTGCTCGGCGACGTGGCCGATCTGCAGTTCGTCCAGCAGCGAGGACAGTTCGCGCTCGCGGCCGGCGTCGTCCAGGTCCTCGCGCAGTTCCAGCACCAGGCGGATGTTGTCGGCCACGCTGAGCTTGCGGAACACCGACGGTTCCTGCGGCAGGTAGCCCACGCCGAGCTTGGCGCGCTTGTACATCGGCAGCGCGGTGATGTCGTTGCCGTCGAGCACGATGCGCCCGGCATCGGCCTCGACCAGGCCGACGATCATGTAGAAGCAGGTGGTCTTGCCGGCGCCGTTGGGGCCGAGCAGGCCGACCACTTCGCCCGCCGCCAGGGTCAGCGCGAATTCGCGCACGACCTCGCGCTGCTTGTAGCGCTTGCGCAGGCCTTCGGCGAGCAGCATCACTGGCCTCCCTGCTTGGCCGGGGTGGTGGGCTTGGCCGGCGTCGCGGCCGGCTTGGCGGCCGGCTTGGCGCCGGCGGCCGGGGCCGCGGCGGGCGCGGCGTTCTTCGGCTGGATCACCGTGTGCACGCGGGTGCCGTCGCCGCCGCCCTGCATGTCGCCGGTCTTGGTGTTGTAGACCATGCGCTGGCCGGCGTTGGTGCCCTTGGGCGAGGTCATGCGGTAGTTGCCGGTCAACACCACGGTGTCGGTGCCGACCTTGTAGTCGATGTTGTCGGCCACGGCGTCCATCGGCGAGCCGTCGTCCATTTGCTGCTTCAGCGTGGCCTGCTTGCCGGTCAGCACGACGCGGTCGATGTCGCCATCCTTGCGGAACAGGTCGGCGGTGTCGGCGTGGATTTCGAGCGTGCCCTGGATGATGACGACATTGCCCGTGTAGCGGATCTTGCCATTGTCGTCGAGCATGTTGCCGCTCTGGCTGGCGGAGGTGATGTCCATCGGCTGATTGCGATCGGTCGACTTGGCCATCGCCACGGCGGGCAGCAGCAGGGCGAGCAGCGCGAGCTTAGCGGGCAGCGTTGGGTTCATAGCGGGTCTTGACCTGTGAAAGGAGCTTGTACTGCCGGGTCTTCAAGTCGGCTTCGAAGCCGACACCGGACTGCATCATACCGGGCCGGGTCATGCTGACCGGTTCGGCGGTGCGCGCGGTACTGGTCTGCGGGAAGACGTCCAGGCTCTGGCTGCGGAAGGTGGTGGGCGGGATGCTGGGGACCTTGGGGCTGTCGCCGGCGACGTCGCCGCGCAGGCGCAGTTCGTTGCCGTCGGCGCTGACCCAGCCGGTCTTGCTGCGCATTTCCCAGTGCTGGCCATTGGCGTCGGGCAGCAGGAACAGCGGGGTCTCGATCGCCATGGTCTGGTCGGCGCGGCTGCGTTCCATCTGCGGCGCGCGCAGGGTCATCGACTCCTTGCCCTGCTTGTCCAGCGCCACGATCTGGAAGTCGTGCGCGATGTAGTCCGAGCGCGCTTCGTCGTCCGTCGTCGGCACCCGCTTGCTGCGCTGGTGCCAGGCCGACCAGCCGCTGACCACGGCCGCGACCAGCAGCAGGCCGCCGAGAACGGTGCGCCAGTTCATGCGCCATGCTCCTGCAGCAGGGAGGGGACGTGGCCTTGCGCGGCCAGCAGCAGGTCGCACAGTTCGCGCGCGGCGCCTTCGCCGCCGCGGGCGCGGGTCAGCCAGTGCACGCGCTCGGCGGTCCACGGGTGCGCATTGGCCGGGGCTACCGCCAGGCCGACCACGCGCAGCGGCGCCAGATCCGGCAGGTCGTCGCCCATGAAGCACACCTGGTCCAGGCTCAGCCCGCGTTCGTCGCATAGCGCCTGCACCCCGGCGCGCTTGTCCTTGACCCCGATCTGCACCAGCAGGCCCAGTTCCTGGCCGCGCTTTTCCGCGGCCAGGCTGGGCCGCGCGGTGATCAGCGCCACGGCGATGCCGTGCCGGCGCAGCTGCACCAGGCCCTGGCCGTCGAGCACGTTGAACGCCTTGCTCTCGTTGCCGTCGCGGTCGTAGTACAGGCGGCCGTCGGTCAGCGTGCCGTCCACGTCGAAGCACGCCAGGCGGATCCGCGCGGCACGGTCGATCAGGTCGGCGGGGAGGTCGGCCAGCGGGGAATAGGGCATGATTCGCTATATCGGGGCGGGAAGGCCGGCTTTCCAGCGGCCAGGGCCAGCGGCGCGGGGCGCCGGCAGGCGGTGAACAAGTTCAGGCTGTTAGACCACTCTGGCGCGCAACAGGTCGTGAATGTTGAGCGCGCCGACCGCGCGGCCGGCGCCATCGACCACGATCAAGCCGGTGATCTTATGGGTTTCCATCAGCCGCGCGGCCTCGGCGGCGAGCTGGTCGGCGCCGATCGTGCGCGGCTGCCGGGTCATCACGTCGGCGATGCGGGTCTGGCGCACGTCCAGTGCGCTGTCCAGGGTGCGGCGCAGGTCGCCGTCGGTGAACAGGCCGAGCAGGCGGCCGTCGCCGTCGACCACGGCGGTCATGCCCAGGCGCTTGCGGCTCATCTCCACCAGCGCCTCGCTGAGGCTGGCATCCTCGCGCACCCGCGGCAGTTCGTCGCCGCCGTGCATCACGTCGGTGATGTGCAGCAGCAGGCGCCGGCCGAGGCTGCCGGCCGGGTGCGAGCGGGCGAAGTCGTCGGCGGTGAAGCCGCGCGCGTCCAGCAGCGCCACCGCCAGCGCATCGCCCAGCGCCAGCGAGGCGGTGGTGCTGGAGGTCGGCGCCAGGTCCAGCGGGCAGGCCTCGGCGGGGACGCTGACGTCCAGGTGCAGGTCGGCCTCGCGCGCCAGCGTGGACTGGGCGCGGCCGGTCATCGCGATCACCGCGTTGCCCTGGCGCTTGAGCACCGGCAGCAGCATCAGGATTTCGTCGGACTCGCCAGAATAGGACAGCGCCAGGACCACGTCGGCATCGGTGATCATGCCCAGGTCGCCGTGCCCGGCCTCGCCCGGATGCACGTAGAACGCCGGGGTGCCGGTGGAGGCGAGGGTGGCGGCGATCTTGCGCGCCACGTGCCCGGACTTGCCCATGCCGGTGGCGACCACGCGCCCGTGCGAGGCCAGGATCAGCCGGCAGGCGGCGGCGAACGCGGCGCCGATGCGCGCGCCGACCGCGCCCAGCGCGGCCTGCTCGATCTCGACCACGCGGCGGCCGCTGGCGACCAGGCTGGCGTCGTCGATCGCGTCGGGGGACAGGGGCGATACAGCCATGCGGATGCCGGTCGGAGGGTAGAATGGCCGATCATTTTATTAGGAAAGCCCGTTGGACGCCGAAACCATCCGTAAACTGATCGAGGCCGGCCTGCCTGGCGCGCGCGTGCAGGTGCAGGGCGACGACGGCGTGCACTTCGAGGCCACCGTGGTCAGCGCGGCCTTCGCCGGCAAGCTGCCGCTGGCCCGCCACCGCATGGTGTACGCGACGCTGGGCGAGCTGATGGGCGGGGCGATCCATGCGCTGGCGCTGACCACGCAGACCCCCGACCAGGCTGGCTGAGCCGTCCACGCGTTCGGCTCCTTCTTTTTCGAATCCCCCGAGACCCATGGCCAAAATCGTAGTGACCGGCGGCAACGCGCTGCACGGTGAAGTGAACATTTCCGGCGCCAAGAACGCGGTGCTGCCGATCCTGTGCGCGACCCTGCTGGCCGATGCGCCGGTGGAGATCACCAACGTGCCGCAGCTGCACGACGTGATCACCACGGTGAAGCTGCTCGGCGAACTGGGCGCCGAAGTCACCATCGACGAAGGCACCCTGGCGCGCGGCAGCGCGATCACCGTCGATCCGCGCAAGGTCGACCAGCACGTCGCGCCGTACGAACTGGTGCGCACCATGCGCGCCTCGATCCTGGTGCTGGGCCCGCTGCTGGCCAAGTTCGGCGCCGCGGAAGTGTCGCTGCCCGGCGGCTGCGCGATCGGCTCGCGGCCGGTGGACCAGCACATCAAGGGCCTGCAGGCGCTGGGCGCGGAGATCAGCGTCGAGAACGGCTACATCAAGGCCACCAGCAACGGCCGGCTCAAGGGCGGCCGCTACGTGTTCGACATGGTCAGCGTCACCGGCACCGAGAACGTGCTGATGGCCGCGACCCTGGCCGACGGCACCACGGTGCTGGAGAACGCGGCGATGGAGCCGGAAGTCGCCGACCTGGCCGACTGCCTGATCGCGCTCGGCGCCAGGATCGAAGGCGCCGGCACCTCGCGCATCGTGGTGCAGGGCGTGGCGCGCCTGTCCGGCGGCCGCCACGCGGTGCTGCCCGACCGCATCGAGACCGGCACCTTCCTGGTCGCCGCGGCGATGACCGGCGGCAGCGTCACCGTGCGCCGCGCGCGTGCCGACACGCTCGACGCGGTGCTCGACAAGCTGAGCGAGGCCGGCGCCAGCATCGAGACCGGCCCGGACTGGATCCGCCTGGACATGCACGACAAGCGCCCGCGCGCGGTCAGCCTGACCACCGCGCCGTACCCGGCGTTCCCCACCGACATGCAGGCGCAATTCATGGCGCTCAACTGCGTGGCCGACGGCGTCGGCGTGATCAACGAGACGATCTTCGAGAACCGCTTCATGCACGTCAACGAACTGCTGCGCCTGGGCGCGGACATCCAGGTCGAAGGCCACACCGCGATCGTGCGCGGCAGCGAGCGGCTCAGCGGCGCGCCGGTGATGGCCACCGACCTGCGCGCCTCGGCCTCGCTGATCCTGGCCGGGCTGGTCGCCGACGGCGATACCAGCATCGACCGCATCTACCACCTGGACCGTGGCTACGAGAACATCGAGGAGAAGCTGGGGGCGCTGGGCGCGTCGATCCGGCGCATCGCATGATCCTCAGCGGCCGCTTCAGCCGCCGGCGCAAGGTGCTGCTGGCGGTGGTGATCCTGGTGCTGGCCTGGGTCGGCTACGCCTGGCATGCCGGCATCGCCATCACCCAGGGCGTCGAACAGCGCGACATGGACTGGAACGGCGACGGCCAGGTCAGCCGCAGCGAGATCGCGCAGGCGTTCTACGCGGTCGGCGTGACCCGCACCCAGGACGGCCCGCGCCAATGCAGCACCTTCTACTGGCGCAACAGCGGCGCGCAGATCCGCGTGGACTGCCGCACCACGTTCGCGCCGGCGGCGCAGGACAAGGCGGGCGCCGGGAAGAAGTAGCGTCCCGCCGCGCCGCCATCGGCGGCAACAGGCGGCGGCGACCGCCGCACCGGCGTGCTGGCGTGCGGCGCTGCCGGAGAGGGAATGAAAAAGGCGGGCCGCCAGGCCCGCCTTTTTCCGTATGCGACTGGACGCGCGCGTGTCAGTGCAGCGTCTTGATGGTCAGGTCCAGCGCGTCCTGGCCGTTCTCGCGCTGCAGGATGCGCACCGGCACCGGCATGTCCGGCACGATCCAGGCGATGATCTCCTTGGCGCCGTCGCTGCGGCTGACCTTGGTCGCCTGCTCGCGCTTGCCGTTGACGCTGATGGCTTCCTTGCCGGCCACGTGGTAGGTCATCGGCTTGGCGCGGCCCTCGTCGACCATGCGGTAGCTGGGGGTCTTGCCGGCGTTGACGTCGCGCGCGATCGCCAGATTGATCAGCAGCGCATCCATGTCGCCCGGCTGCAGCTTCACCGGGCCGCGGCGGTCGGGCTTGACGTCGCCGGCCCAGGTCGCCTGCGCGGTGTTCCAGTCGTAATTGGCGGTCACCGCCTTCTTCCTGATCAGGAACAGCGAGCGGTCGTCGCTGCTGAGCGGACGCAGTTGCCCGCCTTTCTCCTCGAACACGGTGCTCTGGCTCAGGTCGGCGACCTGGTTCTTGATCGACAGGCTGTAGCGCCAGCGGTTGCCGCCTTCGCTGGCCAGGGTCATCAAGCCGTTGGCCTGCATGCCCATGTAGCTGGCCTGGTAGTCGGCCTTGAACGGCTCCAGCGCCAGGGCGGGCAGGCTGGCCATGGCCAGCAGGGCGGCGGCGAGGGCGGACCGCGGGCGGGCGATGCGTGTCATGGTCAGACTCCTTGGTATTCGGTCAGGCGCAGGTCGATGCGGTCTTCGCCGTCTTCGCGCTGCAGGATGCGCACCGGCGTCGGCACACCGTTGGCGATCCACAGGATGGTCTCATTCTTGCCGCCATTGGTGCGCGACACGCGCAGCGCGTCGTAGCTGATATCGCCGATCTGCACCGTCTCGGTCTGCTCGGCGGCGTGGTAGATGTGCTCGCGCACCCGGCCGACGTCGACGAAGCGGTAGCTCATGGTCTTGCCCGGCTGCGCGTCGCGCATGATCGACAGGTTGATCAGCAGCGCGCTCTGGTCGCCGGGCTGCAGCGGGATCGGCTGCTGGCGGTCCTTCTTCAGGTCGCCGTCCCAGCGCGCCACGCCCTGGCCCCAGTCGTAGACGCCGGTGACCTTCTTGCCGAAAAAGATCGCCTTCTTCACCGTGCTCTGGCTCTGCGGCACGTAGCGCCCGTCCTGGGTGCGGAACACCGTGCTCTGCTCGAGGTTGAGGCCGAGGATGCTGGCGAAGCCGCTGCGGCCCTGCACGCCCAGGTCCACGCGCCACTCGTCGCCACCGCTGTGGCTGACCTGCATGCGCGCATCGCCGGCCTGCTTGCCCTTGTACAGCGCCTGGTAGGTGGCCACGAATGGCTGCAGCGGCGGCGGCGTCCAGGGTTCGGCCTGCAGCCCCGGCGCGGCGGCCGGAACGGGCGCGGTCGGCGCTGCCGGCGCGGATGTCGCCGGCGCCGGCGCGCGCTGCGCGAGCGCGCCGACGGCCGGCGCCAGCAGGCCGAGACTGGCCACGGCGAGAACAGCGAACTGACGCGGGAGGGACTTCATGGGATCGGCTGCGAGGGAGGGGAGTTGAGCGCGAAGCTGCCGCAGCGGAATGAAGGCTGCGGCGTATTCAGGGAATCAGCATGCCCTGGCAATCTAGGCGCAGCGGACTAAACCGGCACTGACCGTCGAGCCAGACGCTGCCGTCCCGTTCAGCCAGGCGTCCAGCCGCGGCCAGCTGCAGCACCGCGCACAGCAACTGGTGCTCGCGCGGCAGCAGGCGCTGCGCCAGATCCTCCGCGCGGTCGCCGGCCTGCACCGGCACCCGCACCTGCGCGATCACCGCGCCGGCATCCAGTTCCGGCACCACGAAGTGCACGCTGGCGCCGTGTTCGGCGTCGCCGGCCGCCAGCGCCAGCGCATGCGTGTGCAGGCCGCGGTACTTGGGCAGCAGCGAGGGGTGGATGTTGAGCAGGCGGCCGGCGAAGCGCTGCACGAAGCCGGCGCCGAGGATGCGCATGTAGCCGGCGCAGACGATCCAGTCCGGCTGCACGGCGGCGACCGCGTCGCCCAGCGCCTGGTCGAAGCCGGCGCGGTCGGGGAAGCGGTTCGGCGCCGCCGCCCAGCGCTGCGCCGGCGCCACCCTGGCCAGCGCCGGTGCCTGCGCGCGGTCGCTGAACACGCCGACCAGCTGCGCGTCCAGCGCGCCGGCGGCGATCGCATCGAGCAGCGCCTGCAGGTTGGAGCCGCGGCCGGAAACCAGCACCGCCAGGCGGATCGTCATCGGCGCGGGTCCTGGAGCAGGGCGGCGCTGGCCGGGCGCTGCAACACCAGCAGGGTCCACCCCCCCAGCGCCGTGCCCGGCGGGAAGCCGAGGCAGGGCAGCGTCGCGGCGGCCTTGCACAGCCTCAGCTGGCGGCGCCGGCGCAGCGCCAACGCGGCGGCCACGTTCGCCAGCAGCAACACCAGGCCTTGCCGCCACGCCATCACCGCATACGGGGTCGCCAGGGTGCGGACATCCGATTCGGCGCGCAGGGACGCCATGCGATCCAGGTCCGGCGCGGGCAGGGGTGGGGGCAGCGACATCGTGCGGTCTCTAGCGCGGCGGTGGGAGGGGATGGCTGGCGCGGCGCCACGGCCAGGCGCTCGCGCAGCCCAGCGTGGCCAGCAGCATGTCCATGTGCGCGTCCCACGGATCGCCCTGCTGGCCGTTGTAGGACTCGGCCTGCTCGGGCGACAGCAGCAGCGCGATCAGCCATTCGAGCCATTCGTAGAGCAGGCTGGCGCACATGATCGCCATCGTCGCCAGCGCGAACGCCTGCCGCGCCGTCAGCGCCGGCCAACGCTGCCGCGCGTGCTCGCGCAGTGCCGGCGCCAAGCACAGCCCGAACAGCAGGTGGATCAGGCGGTCGGTGTGGTTGCGCTGCCAGCCGAACGCGGCATTCGGCGACCAGCCGATCGCCGTGCGCAGCCACTGGTCGTAGGGCACGTTGGAATACAGCCAGTGCGCGGCGATGTTGTGCACGCTGATGAACGCGCAGATCGCGGCGAAGTGCGCGCCGCGCAGCGGCCAGCGGCGGTCGTGCCAGACCAGCCAGGCGATGCCCAGCACCGCCAGCGAGCTGTGCAGTGCCTGTTCCGCGGGCCACAACGGATGCACCCAGCTGGCGGCGAACACCGCCAGGGTCAGCGCCAGCCAGGCGCGCTTGGCCGCCGCCATGCGGCTCAGCCGATGTGCACGCGTTCGCCGGCGCCGGCCGCCGCCACCGCGCCGATCTGCCAATGCGCCAGGCCCAGTGTGTCCAGGCTGCGCTGCAGCGCGGCGACCTGGTCGGGCGCGGCCACCAGCACGAAGCCGATGCCGCAGTTGAAGGTGCGCCACATCTCGCTGTCGGCGACCGCGCCTTCGCGCTGCAGCCACTCGAACACCGGCGGCAGGGTCCAGGCGCTGGCGCGGATGTCCAGGCCCAGGCCGTCGGGGATCACGCGGATGATGTTCTCGGTCAGGCCGCCGCCGGTGATGTGCGCCATCGCGTGGATGCCGTCGGCGTGCTCGCCGCGCAGCAGCGACAGGATCGGCCTGACGTACAGCGCGGTCGGCGCCATCAGCGCATCGGCCAGGCTGGTGCCGCCGAGCTGCAGCTCGGCCGGGCGCCCGGCGCGGTCGTAGATGCGGCGGATCAGCGAATAGCCGTTGGAATGCGGACCGGAGGAGGCGATGCCGATCAGCACGTCGCCCTGGCGCACCTTGGCGCCGTCGAGCAGCTGCGACTTCTCCACCGCGCCGACGGTGAAGCCGGCCAGGTCGTACTCGCCCGGCGGATACATGTCGGGCATTTCCGCGGTCTCGCCGCCGATCAGCGCGCAGCCGGCCAGTTCGCAGCCGCGGGCGATGCCGCCGACCACCGCCACGGTGGTCTCCACGTCGAGCTTGCCGGTGGCGAAGTAGTCCAGGAAGAACAGCGGCTCGGCGCCCTGCACCAGCACGTCGTTGACGCACATGCCGACCAGGTCGATGCCGATGCTGTCGTGCCGGCCCAGCTGTTGCGCCAGCTTCAGCTTGGTGCCGACGCCGTCGGTGCCGGACACCAGCACCGGCTCGCGGTACTTGCCGGACAGGTCGAACAGCGCGCCGAAACCGCCCAGCCCGCCCATCACCTCGGGGCGGAAGCTGCGCTTGACCAAGGGTTTGATGCGTTCGACCACGGCATTGCCGGCATCGATGTCGACGCCGGCGTCGCGGTAGGTCAACGGGGCGGCGGCGGGGGTCTGGGAAGTGGTCACGGGCGGCGGCGGCGGCGGAAAGACGGCGATTTTAACAGGCCACGTTGGCGCTACGGCCGCATTCGGGCAACAATTCGCCCCGGATACGCCGAGCAATGGAACCTTCGATGCGCCGCAGCCTTGCCTTACTCCTGTCTTTCGCGCTGTGCCTGCCTGCCGCGGCCGCCCTGGCCCAGGCCGATCTGCGCACCGAAGGCGACGTCGCCGGCGCGCAGAGTCCCTACGATGCCGAGGTGCCGGTCAACAGCCAGAGCGAGGCCGACCGCAACGGCGCGGTGGCGCGCGCGCTGGGCGTGGTGCTCGGCAAGATCTCCGGCGACCGCGCGGTGATGTCGCGCCCGGGGGTGACCCAGGCGCTGCGCAACGCCAAGAACTTCGTCGACAGCTACGACTACCGGCAGGACCAGGGCACCTCGCCGAGCGGTGCGCCGACCTTCCGCACCACCTTGATCGCGCGTTTCCGGCAGAGCGACGTCGACGGCCTGGCTGCGGCGCTGGGCCTGCCGCTGTGGCCGCAGCCGCGGCCCAAGCCGGTGCTGTGGCTGGCGATCGACGACGGCAGCGGCCCGCGCCTGGTCGGCGTGCAGCAGTCCAATGCCGCGCGCAGCGTGCTGGACCGGGCGATCGAGCGCGGCTACCGGCTCGGCCTGCCCACCGGCAGCGCCGCCGAGCAGGCGCTGGTCGGCGCGATCTGGCGCCAGGACACCGCCGCGGTAGCCAGCGCCTCGTCGCGCTACAGCCCGCCGATGCAGCTGATCGGCAAGCTGTACCGCGGCAAGTCCGGCGGCTGGACCGCCGACTGGGTGTTCGTCGACAGCGGCAAGGCGTTGTCCAGCTGGTCGGTCAGCGACGCCGATGCGCGCCGGGCCATGGCCGCCGGCGCCGACGGCGCCGCCGATGCGCTGGTCAAGCGCTACGCCAAGGCCGCCAGCACCGGCCCGGCCGGCGTGTACCGGGTGCTGATCAGCGGCATCAGCAGCGCCGACGACTACCTGCGCGCGTCCGCGGCGCTGCAGAACACCTCGGTGGTGCGGCGCATCGTGCCGATCCAGGCCAGCGGCGACCGCCTGGAACTGGACCTGGATCTGCTCAGCGGCGTGTCCGGACTGAACCGCATGCTCGGCGCCGACAGTCCGCTGCAGCCGGTGACGCTGCCGGTCGAGGGCGGCCCGATCCTCCTCAATACCGAGCGCACGGAGTACCGGCTCAAATGATGCTGTCCCCCGAAGCGGAAATCGCCCAGTTCCTGCGCCGCCTGAAATGGGCGGCGGTGATCCTGGGCGTGCTGTGGGTGATGGCGCTGCTGGCGCCGATTCTGACCCCGTTCGTGCTGGCGCTGCTGCTGGGCTGGCTCGGCGATCCGCTGGTCGATCGCCTGGAGCGCGCCGGCCGTTCGCGCAACATGGCGGTGACCCTGGTGTTCGTGCTGATGCTGTTGCTGCTGGTGCTGGCGCTGCTGATCCTGGTGCCGATGCTGGAGCGGCAGATCGTCACCTTCATCGACGTACTGCCGCAGGCGCGCGACTGGTTCACCGGCACCGCGATCCCGTGGGCCGAGCAGAAGACCGGGCTGCAGCTGATGGCCTGGCTGGATCCGGAACGGCTGATCGAATGGATCCGTGGCCACTGGCAGCAGGCCGGCGGCGTCGCCGCGACCTTCTTCGGCTACCTGTCGCGTTCGGGTTTCGCGATGGTCACCTGGGTGGTGAACCTGGTGCTGCTGCCGATCCTGACCTTCTACTTCCTGCGCGACTGGGACATCCTGGTCGAGCGCGTGGCCGCGACCATCCCGCGCAACCACGTCGCCACCGTCGGCCGCCTGGCGCGGCAGTCCAACGAGGTGCTGGGCGCGTTCATCCGCGGCCAGTTCCTGGTGATGCTGGCGCTGGGCGTGATCTACGCCGGCGGGCTGAGCCTGGTCGGGCTCAATCTCGGCCTGCTGATCGGCATCATCGCCGGCCTGATCAGCTTCATCCCGTACCTGGGCGCGACCACCGGCATCCTGCTCGCGGTGCTGGCCGCCCTGGTCCAGGCCAAGGGCTTCGACCTGCAACTGATGATCCTGGTCGGCGTGGTGTTCACCGTCGGCCAGCTGCTGGAAAGCTACGTGCTGACCCCGCGCATCGTCGGCGACAAGATCGGCCTGCACCCGGTGGCGGTGATCTTCGCGGTGATGGCCGGCGGCCAGTTGTTCGGCTTCCTCGGCATGCTGCTGGCGCTGCCGGTGGCGGCGGTGGCCAACGTGCTGCTGCACTACCTGCACGAACAGTACCGGCAGAGCGAGCTGTATGCCGGCGACAAGTCGGCGATCCTGCTCGACGGCAGCGCCGAGCGGGCGCCGTTGATCGAACTGCCGCCGCGTGGCCCCGAGCAGCCGTGAGCGTGCCGCAGCTGCCGTTGGCGTTGCGCTATCCGCCGGAACAGCGCTTCGACCGCTATGTCGGCGCGCCGGCCGGGCTGCTGGCGCAATTGCAGGCCGTCGCCGACGGCCGCGACGTGGACTGGATCTATCTGTCCGGCACCGCCGGCACCGGCAAGACCCACCTGGCGCTGGCGCTGTGCGCGGCGGCCGAGCAGGCCGGGCGCCGCGCCGCCTACCTGCCGCTGCAGGCCGCGGCCGGGCGCCTGCGCGATGCGCTGGAAGCGCTGGAAGGGCGCGACCAGGTTGCGCTGGACGGATTGGAAGCCATCGCCGGGCAGCGCGAGGACGAAGTGGCGCTGTTCGATTTCCACAACCGTGCGCGCAGCGCCGGGGTGACCCTGCTGTACACCGCGCAGGCGATGCCCGACGGGCTGGCGCTGACCCTGCCCGACCTGCGCTCGCGGTTGGCGCAATGCACGCGCATCGCGCTGTCGCCGCTGGACGATGCCGGCCGCGCCGCAGTGCTGCGCGAGCGCGCGCAACGCCGCGGCCTGGTGCTGGAGGACGCGGCGCTCGACTGGCTGCTGACCCATGCCGGCCGCGACCTGGCCGGCCTGGTCGCGCTGCTGGAACGGCTGGACCGCGCATCGCTGGCGGCGCAGCGGCGGGTCACGGTGCCGTTTTTGCGGCGGGTGTTGGAGGGGCCGGGATTGGGGATTGGGGATTCGGGATTCGGCAAAAGCTGAGTTCCCGCGACTTCACGCCCAGCGCGCGAGGCGGACGATCGAATCCTGTTCGGGAAAGCCTGCCGCCAGCCGCTGCATGCGGGCGCCGGCGTGCTCAGCTTTTCCCGATTCCCGATTTCCGATTCCCGATTCCCAACTCCAGTTCAGCCAGCCGCTGCGGCGTGCCGACGTCGGTCCAGCGGCCGCGATGGTGCAGGCCATGGATGCGGCCGGCCGCCATGTGCGCACGCAGGATCGGCGGCAGCGCGAAGCGCGGCGGCGTGGCGTGTTCTGCAACGGGCGTGGCGAACGCCGCCTGCCAGTCGCGCAGCAGTTCCGGGCGATAGATGCCGATGCCGGCGTAGGTCAGCAGCGGCGCGCCATCGCTGCGCAGCGTGGCGTCGGCATGCAGCGCGAAATCGCCGTGCGCCGCATAGGCCGGCGGATCGACCAGCACCAGCTGCGCCAGCCCGGCCGGCTCCGGCGCCAGATGCGCGAAATCGAAATCGGTCCAGATGTCGCCGTTGACCAGCAGGAATGGCGCCGGCCCGAGCAGCGGCAACGCGTGCAGCATGCCGCCGCCGGTCTCCAGCGGCGTGGCGCCTTCGTAGGAATAGGCGATGCGCAACCCGAACGCGCTGCCGTCGCCGAGTGCCTGCGGGAACTGCTCGGCCAGCCACGCGGTGTTGATCACCACCTCGCGCACGCCCAGCGCGGCGAGCTTGCGCAGGTGCCACACGATCAGCGGCGTGCCGCCCACCGCCAGCAGCGGCTTGGGCGTGCGTTCGGTCAGCGGGCGCATGCGCTCGCCGACGCCGGCGGCGAAGATCAGCGCCTTCATGCGCCGGCTGCCGCGCGCTGCGCCAGCGCCGGCTTGATCCGCGCCTGCAGCAGCTGCGCCAGCGGTTGCAGCTCCGGGTGCCGCGGCAACACTTCGTCGAGGTAGCCGATGAAGCGCGGCACGTTGTCCAAATACCAGGCCTTGCCGTCGCGGTAGTTCAGCCGCGCGAAGATGCCCAGGTTCTTCAGGTGCCGCTGCACCCCCATCCAGTCCGCGTCGCGCAGGAACTGCGCCCGCGGCGGCAGCGTGATCCCGGCCTGCAGCGCGCGCGCGTGGTAGCGCGCCAGCCACGCATCGACCCGCGCCAGCGGCCAGTTCACGGTGGTGTCCTTGAACAGGCTGACCGGATCGTAGGCGACCGGGCCGAGCACGCAGTCCTGGAAGTCCAGCACCGCCGGTCCATCGGCCACCGGCATCAGGTTGCGCGGCATGAAGTCGCGGTGCACCAGCACCCGCGGCTGCGCCAGCGCGTTGACCATCAGCTGGCGTTGCACCGCGTGCAGCGCCTCGCGTTCGGCGGCGTCCAGGCGCAGCTGCAGATGGCGCTGCAGGAACCATTCCTCGAACAACCCGGCGTCGCGCTGCAGCAGCGCCTCGCCGAACACGCCCAGCTCCGGCGGCGGCGCGATCGCCTGCAGCCGCAGCAGCTGCCCGAGCGCGGCGTCGAACTGCGCATCGGCCGAGGCGTCGTCCAGGGTCTGCGCCAGGGTCGGGCCGCCCAGGTCTTCCAGCAGCAGCAAGCCGGCCTCCGCGTCCTGCGCCAGGATCGTCGGCACGCGCACGCCGCCTCGCTGCAGCAGTGCGTGCATGCGCAGCCACGGGCGCACGTCCTCCAGGCCCGGCGGCGAATCCATCAGCACGCGGCTGGCGCCTGCGCCGTGGCTGCGCCAATAGCTGCGCCAGCCAGCATCGATCGACGCGCGCTGCAGCGTCGCCTGCGCGTCGCCCAGCGCAACGCGCGCCCACTGCAGACGCTGCGCAGCGCGCAAGTCTTGGGCATCAGGAAGAACGGTGCTGGAACTCATCGGCACGCCGCGGCGGACATTGGCCGCACAGCGTAAACGTGCGGCGCCGGCATGGCGAGTCGCGAACGGGACTCAGCGCCTGCCGAGGAACAGCCGCAGCAGCGCGAGCAGGGCGATGGCGCCGAGCAGTGCACCGAGGAAGCCGGCCGGCTCGCCGCGGCTGTACCAGCCCATGTAGTGGCCGAACCAGCCCGCCACCAGCGCGCCGGCGATGCCGAGCAGCACGGTGAACAGGCAGCCGGAGCGGCCGCCGCCCGGACCCAGGAAACGCGCCAGCAGGCCGACCACGAATCCGACCAGGATGACGTACAGCCAGCCGTCGCTGCCGAACAGGTTGTGCATGGAGGCGTACCGGAACGTGGAAGGGAAGCGGATCGTGCCAGATTCGGCCGCGATGCGGCGTGCAGAAAGTGGCGGCCGGCGACGGCCTTAAGCGGCTGTGCAGGCACAGCTTGCGCACGCGCCGCCTACTGCCCGAATCCCGCCGCGCACCGAGTCGGAGCGCGGCGGCCGCCGTCGCCAACGGCCGCCGCAGGCTCAGCAGCAGCCGTGCCCGCCGTGCTGCTCGCCGCCGGCCACCGCGGCGCTGCCGGTGGTTGCGCCGCGCACGCTGGCCGCATGGTGCGCGGCAATCACCTTCGACACGCAGGCGGTGACCCGCTTGCCCATCGGGATATGCAGGAACTCGTTGGGCCCGTGCGCGTTGGAATGCGGGCCGAGCACGCCGGTGATCATGAACTGGGCGTCGGGGAACTTCTCGCCGAGCATGCCCATGAACGGGATCGAGCCGCCTTCGCCCATGTACATCGCCGGCTTGCCGAACGCGGCCTGCGAGGCGGCCTCGATCGCATCGGTCAGCCACGGCGACTGCGCCGGCGCATTCCAGCCCGAGGACGATTTCTCCAGCGCCAGCGCCACCTGCGCGCCATACGGCGGATCGCGCAGCAGCACGTCCTTCAGCAGCTCGCCGGCGCGCTTGCCGTCCAGCGTCGGCGGCAGGCGCAGCGACAGCTTCACCGCGGTCTGCGGGCGCAGCACGTTGCCGGCCGCGGCCAGCGGCGGCAGGCCGTCGGCGCCGGTCACCGACAGCGCCGGGCGCCAGGTGCGGTTGAGCACCAACTCGGTCAGATCCTCGTGCATCGGGGTCATCCCCGGCAGGAACGGGAACTTGCCGTAGACCGCGTCGCCGAGCACCGCGGCGACCTCGCGCGCCTGCGCCAGGCGTTCGTCCGGAATCTCCGCATACAGGTCCTCGACCTTGATCTTGCCGGTGGCCTCGTCCTCCAGCCGCGACAGCAGCGCGCGCAGTACGCGGAAGCTGGACGGCACCACGCCCGACGCATCGCCCGAATGCACGCCTTCGCTGAGCACCTTGACGCTGAAGTTGCCGCCGGCCAGGCCGCGCAGCGAGGTGGTGCACCACAGCTGCTCGTAGTTGCCGCAGCCCGAATCCAGGCACACCACCAGCGACGGCTTGCCGATGCGCTCGGCCAGGTGGTCGACGTAGGCGGGCAGGTCGTAGCTGCCCGATTCCTCGCAGGCCTCGATCAGCACCACGCAGCGCGCGTGCGCGATGCCCTGGTCGTGCAGCGCCAGGATCGCGGCCAGCGAGCCGAACAGCGCGTAGCCGTCGTCGGCGCCGCCGCGGCCGTACAGGCGCTCGCCCTTGAGCACCGGCGTCCACGGGCCCAGGTCGTCGTCCCAGCCGGTCATTTCCGGCTGCTTGTCCAGGTGCCCGTACAGCAGCACCGTGTCCGCGCCGGTCTCCGCGCCGGTGGCCGGCACTTCCAGATAGATCAGCGGCGTGCGTCCTTCCAACTGCACCACCTCGACCTGCAGGCCGGGGATCGCCTGCGCGCGCGCCCAGCGCGCCATCAGCTTCACCGCAGCGTCCATGTAGCCGTGGGCGGCCCAATCGGCATCGAACATCGGCGACTTGTTGGGGATGCGGATGTAATCGACCAGTTGCGGGACGATGTCGTCGTCCCACTTCTCGCTCAAGAAACGGTCGATCTTGGCGCTGTCCATCGGGAACTCCGGCATATGTCGCAAAAATGATGGCGTCCATTCTACGCCGCGGCGCCCGTGTAGGGTTTTTCCTACACGTTGACGCGCCGTTTACCTGCTGTTTGGAAAGGGCGTTGGCGATAGGCTGTACCCATGTGGCGAGGGATGCTTTCGACACCGGCAGGAGAGGCCGGTGAAGTCCCCATCCAAGTCACAAGGAGTGTTGCCATGCAGTCTTTTATCGTGGTCCTGAAGTCTCTGGTCCTGGCCTTGCTGCTGACCGGTTCCGCGCTCGCCGCGGACAAGGTCAACATCAACTCCGCTGGCGCAGCGGAAATCGACCGGGTGTTGCTGAACGTGGGTGCCTCCAAGGCACAGGCGATCGTCGACTACCGACAGGCACACGGGCCCTTCAAAAGCGTCGAGGACCTGGCGCTGGTGAAGGGAATCGGACTCAAGACGGTCGAACGGAACCACGACCGGATCGAAGTGGGAGCCACGAAGGCGACCACGCCGACGGCAGCCAGGACGGCAGCCGCCAAGCCGGTGGAAAGGCGTTAAACGGATTTAAGCGTTAAACGGATTTAAAGCATTAAAGGGATTGAAAGGAAAATGATACGGCTGGCGCAGGACGCGCGGTCGCGACCTCACTGAGCAGGATGCCCAGGGGGAGGCAAGAAGCCGACATGGACGTACATCGTCGCCCGGTGTTGCACAATGACGTGCAGCCGGGCGACGTTTTTTATGGGCGATGGTTTTTGTTGGTTGGCCCCTGCCGGATACTCCCACCGATCTCGCTTGCCATCGCTGCTTGCGGCGCGAAGCGGTGTCGTGGCGCCGGACAGCCGATGGCCAGTGGCGATCCGCGCAAGGCGTCCGGGTGGCGCTCCTTCGGCACCGATCGCGCCCACGCGCCGCCGAGCGGATAGTTAACGCCCGCCAGAGTCGGTGTGTCCGGCTCCGGCCACCCGATCGTGCAGAATGCGCCGATGGACTGGTGCAACATGCCTTCGCGGGTGATCCCCGCCAACGACTACCGCCGCGAGCGCTGGCGCAACGGACTGGGCTGGACCCGGGAGATCCTGCGCCTGCTGCAGCCCGGCAGCGACGACTGGCTGCTGCGCCTGTCGATCGCCGAGATCGCGCAGGACGCGGCCTTTTCCAGCTTCCCCGGCATCGACCGGGAACTGGTGCTGCTGCGCGGCGCCGGCCTGCGCCTGCGCTTCGACGACGGCGCGGTGCATCTGCTGGAGCCGCCCTATGCGCGGCTGCGCTTCGCCGGCGAGCGACCGCTGCGCGGCGAACTGCTCGACGGCCCCACCCACGACTTCAACCTGATGTGGCACCGCGATCGCCTGCGTACCCAACTGCTGCACCGGCCGCTGGTCGGGCCGATGCTGTTCTTCGCCGAGCCGGGAATCGGTTGGGTCGTTCATCTTCTGGCAGGGCAGGCGCGGTTCGATACGGACTGCGGATTGCCGCCGCTGGCCGCCGGCGACAGTGCCTGGTTGAACGCCAACGCCAGGCAGCGCTTCGCTTTGAGCGGTGGTGGCGAGTTGCTGGCGATCCGCATCGAACCGTTGCCGACGCCCGCCGACTGAGCCGCCGGCAGCGCGCGCGCGGCGCTTGCAGCGTTGCCGCCGACCGCGTCCAATGCGCGAACGCGGCTATCCCGGAGCCGTGGACCGGAACGAACAGGTGGCCTCGGACAACAGCAGGTGGTTGGCGAAAGTGGTGGTGGTGGACGACGACGCAGCCTTGCGCGACCGGATTCGCGATTATCTGGCGCTTTTCAACTTGCAGGCGCGCGATGCCGAAAACGGCGCGCAGCTGTATGCGCAGCTGGCGGCCGATCACTATGACGCGGTGCTGCTCAATGCCGGCCTCAGCGGCGGCGAAGGGCTGAACCTGTGCCGGCAGCTGCGCGACCGCGGCGGCATCGCGATCGTGATGATGGCCGACCAGGCCGAGCCGGTGGATCGCGTGATCGGTCTGGACCTGGGCGCGGACGACTACCTGACCCGGCCGCTGGACTTGCGCGAGCTGGTGGCGCGGCTCAACGCGGTGCTGCGGCGTACCCGTGTGGCGCCGGCGCCAGCGTCGCCGCAGGACGGGGCATGGCAGGTCGATGCCTATCGGCACCAGGCGGTGGCCCCGGATGGCCGCGCGATCCCGTTGTCGCCCGGCGAACTGCGGCTGATGGCGGTGTTCCTCGAGCAACCCGGCAACGTGCTCAGCCGCGAGGACCTGCGGGCGGCGATCGGCGACAGCGACGGCAGCGTTCCCCAGGGCGGTCGCGGCATCGACCTGCAGGTCTCGCGGCTGCGGCAGAAGCTGGGCGACGACCCGCTGGTGCCGCAATGGATCCGCACCGTACGTGGCAAGGGCTATCTGTTCGAGCCGCATCGGCTGGGGATGCCCGCCGCACGTTGATCCGCCGCACGCGGCCGGCGTCGCCGGGGTGGCGGCCTAGCCGGCCCTGCGGGGTGTCGCGCCAGCTGCCGTCGGCGCCTGCCGTGGCTGGCCTATGCGGCCGCTGCTGCGACGGCTCCGCCGGTTCCGGGCATGCGCGCGACACGCATCCAGCAAGCGCGGCGACGCCCCGCTCCGCAACGGGTCGGCCGGCCCTGGCAGGGCGATATGCATGGCATGTTTCAGTGTCGATACAAAGCCGATATCCTGCTGACAAATTCTGCATCGACACTGCCTGCGTCGGGTTGCCGCGTCGGCACAGCCATGACCGCAGCGACGGCTGCATTCCACGACTGCACTTCGTGACCACAGGGGGTCAGCATGATCAGCAGCATCAGCAGTGGCGGTTCGGCCTATGCCGCCAGCCGCACCGGTACCGCCGGCGGGGCGCTCACGCAGACGGCCCAGGCCGAACAGCAGAATCCGCTCCAGCAATTGTTCAAGAGCATCGACGGCGACAGCGACGGCAGCCTCAGCGGTTCCGAGCTGAGTGCGGCGTTGAAGTCCAGCGACAGCGACAGCGACAGCAGTTCGAGCATCGATATCGACGCCCTGCTTGGCCTGCTCGATCAGGACGGCGGCGGCACCGTCAGCGAACGCGAGTTCGCCCAAGCCTTGCCGCCGCCGCGTGCTGATGGCGGCGACAAGGTGGATGCCGAGTCGCTGCTCGGCAGTCTGGACACCGATGGCGACGGCACCATCAGCAGCGAGGAGCTGAGCGCGGCCAGCCAGGGCAGCGACAGCAGCGATCTGTTCGCCACGCTCGACAGCGATCAGGATGGGGGGATCAGCCTGCAGGAGCTGAAGGACGGCATGCGCCCGATGGGTCCGTCGCCGCGGGGCGCCGAGGGCAGCGACGCCGCCAGCGCCGGTTCGGGTTCCAGTTCCAGCAGCGACAGCAGCAGCGCGCAGGATGCCTATGCCTTGCTGGCCCAACTGGCGTCGAACCAATACCGCAGCTTCGCCAGCGGCGTCAGCGCGTCGACCTCGTTCTCCGTCGCCGCCTGACCGCGACGGTCCGCCCAATGCGGCGGACCGTTCGCCCGCCGATGGCACGCGGCGCGTGCGCCTCGCCAGGGACAACGCGGCCTAAGGGTCGTCTGTGCAATGCCGTGCACTATCGACGCGCTCGGTGCGCGTGTCGGCGGTGTAGGCCTGCGCATGGCGGCATGGACTCACAAGCCTGCGCTATAGGCCTGACTGCGCGCCCGTACTTCACGCAAACCGGAGCGCAGCGCATTGGTGGCATGCGGTCGCTTCCACGCGTCCGCTAAGACTGGTCGTGTTCGGCTTGCGCGCCGTTCGCCGCACGGCCCATGTCGCCGGCCGGCTGCGCTGGCAGCGTGCCCCGCCACTCGCAGCGCCGGCGATCGACCGCGCCATCGCGCTCCATGCGATTTCACCTGCTGCCTCGACTCGCACAGGAAATATCTGCAAGGCGATCTGTTCCCATGTTGCACGAGGACCGTCGATGGGGACCTGCTGCATGCAAAAGCCGAGGTCGGAATCGGGCCGGATCAACGCGGTGGCCATGAGCTTGAGCTGCCGCCGCAGGGTCGGCGCATCGCACACGTCGAGCAAGCCGCAGGCGTCGAGCAGTGCCTTCACCAAGAGCGGGTTGCTTTGCGCCATGAAGATCGGCGGCGTCAGCGCCTCGAACAGGTCGTTGTTGCCGACGATCGCATCGCCGAAATCGATCAGGCCGCTCAGGGTCCAATGCCCTTGCGCGTTGCGCGCCAGCAGATTCCACGGGTGGATGTCCATGTGGATCAGGCGTGGCTGCGCCGGCGGCGAAAAATCGCCTGCCGCCGCGAGGTGGGGCAGGGCTTGCTCTGCGAGATGGGCGGGCATCGCATTGCGCCGGTGCCGCGCAGTGCAGTCGGCAATGAACGTGTCGATGTAGTGCCGCCAATCCACCCGGATCGCGATGGCGTCATCGAACGCGACGCCGTGCAGCTCGCGCATCAGCTCCCCCAACCTGCCGCATGATCGACTGCTTCTGGCCTATCTCCAGCGACGGCCAGAGGCCGGCCAGCGAGGTGCCGTGCAGACGGCTGGAAATCACGAAGGCCCAATTGTCGACGACTCCGCCGCCAATGAAGCGGGGCGTCTCCAGCGATAATTTGCCGTGCAACAACGGTGCGACGATGCGTTCTTTTTCGCCTTGCCGGCGCCAATTGGGTGGCGCCAACTTGACGATCACCTCGCCACCAAGCTGGAACAAGGCATTGGCACCCTCCGGGAGCCGCGTCCACTGATCGCCAGGCAATCGGAACGTCTGTCGAAGCTGGTTCAGCACCGGCATCCAGCACTCAATGGCGCGCGCTCGATGAGCTCGCAAGACTGGGCAATGCTGCGGTGTTGCGGCAAACAGTCGATGGAGATCTTCATTGATGTTTCGGGGCGAGGTACTTGTTGGCAAGCGATCATCCGGCGGCGCGCGTATGCCGTCCGCACGATCGCGCACCCCGGACCGCACTGGGCTGGCAGCGAAGATGCGCGGTGTCGGTTGATGCGCCAATGCCGCCGAGCGCTGGCCGGTGCCGCCGCACATCGACCAAGGGAGCGTGCGGGTCGATGCAGTCCACTCGGCAAGTGGCCAAAGGCCATTGCCGCGTGCGCGTTGCATACGCCGACGGCGGCATCGCAGGCTAGGGATTGTCATCAATTGTTCGGATAGGCGATGCTTGTTGCCCCTTTCTTTCCTGCACACCCCTGCAATGGCACGCCGCTACGCCCTGCGAGACGATCAGTGGGATCGCATCCGTGACCTGCTCCCCGGCCGAGCCGGCCATGTGGGTGTGACCGCCAAGGACAACCGGCTGTTTGTCGAAGCCGTGCTCTACCGCTACCGAGCCGGCATCCCCTGGCGGGATCTGCCTGAGCGCTTCGGCGACTTCCGCGTGATCCACCTGCGGCATAGCCGCTGGAGCCGGTCCGGCGTCTGGCAACGCGTGTTCCACGCCCTGTCAGAGGAGGCGGACAATGAGTACGCGATGATCGACAGCACCATCGTCCGGGCGCATCAGCACAGCGCCGGGGCAAAAGGGGGGCGCCGCAGGCCATCGGACGCAGCCGAGGCGGGCTAAGCAGCAAGATCCACGCCGTGGTCGATGCACTGGGCAATCCGGTGGCGTTTCATCTGACCGCAGGCCAGGCGTCGGATCTGGAAGGTGCAGATGCGTTGCTGTCGCAACTGTCGGTCGGCGCCCTGCTCGCTGACCGCGCCTACGATGCCAGGGCACGTGTCATCGAGCCGATGCAGCGGCAGGGGACGCAGATTGTCATCCCCTCCCATCCAACGCGCAAAGTGCAGCGCGACTACGACCGGGTGCTGTACAAGGATCGACACCTGATCGAGAACTTCTTTGCCAAACTCAAGCAGTACCGGGCCATTGCCACCCGATACGACAAGACCGCCGGCAACTTCCTCGGCGCGATTTACTGGATCGCCTCTGTCATCCTGCTTAATTGATGACACGCCCTAGGCGCCGCGACCGTCGCTGCGCAGGGCGCTTTCAGTACACGTCGCGCCGGTAGCGGCCTTCCAGCAGCAGGGTTTCCTTGCCCAGCCGTCCCAGCACTTCCTCCAGCGCCGCATCCACGCCCGGGGCCATGCCGCGCAGGCTGCCGCACACGTAGATCGCCGCGCCTTGCGCGACCCAGTCGCGCAGGTCCGGCGCGGCCGCGCGCAGGGCGTCCTGCACATAGCGGTGCGCGCCGGCGTCGCGCGAGAACACCGCATCCAGCCGCTGCAGCGCGCCGTGCGCCAGCCAGGTGCGCAGTTCCTCGCCGTAGTGGTCGTCGTGCGCGGCATGGCGTTCGCCGTACAGCAGCCAGGTGCGGGTCGCGCCGGCGTCGATGCGCGCACGCAGGTGCGCGCGCAGTCCGGCGATGCCGGTGCCGTTGCCGATCAGGATCAGCGGCCGCGCCGGATCGGCTGGCGGGTGGAAGTTCGGATTCGGGCGCAGCCGCAGGGCGATCTCGGCACCGATCGGCGCTTCATCGCATAGCCAGCCGCTGCCCAGCCCGGGCGTGCCGTCCGCATGCAGCGCGCGGCGCAGCAGCAGGCGCAGCGCGCCGTCGCTGGGCATCGAGGCGATCGAGTATTCGCGGTGCGGCAGCGGCTGCAGGCGCGCGGCCAGCGCTGCAGGCGCGGTGCCGGCGGCCTGTTCCGGCTCCGGCAGGTGGCTGCGCGCCAGCAACGCGGCCAGCGTCGTCGGCGCCTGGCCGGGGCGCTGCAGCGTCGCCGTGCCGTCCAGGCCGCTTGCCTGCAGCCAGGCCTGCACCACGGCATCGCCATGGCACGGACCGATCTCGGCCAGGTCGCCGGCCTGCCACGCAGGCAGTGCGCCGTCGGCAGGCAGCAGCGCCAGTTCGAACACCGCGCCGCCGACGCTGCCGGGATTGCACAGGCGCCGCTGCTGCAACTGCCAGCGCTGGTAGGCCGGCGGACTCCAGTCTGGTTGCTCGCTGCCGCCGGCGAGTTGGCCGAGCAATTGCTGCCAGTGACGCAATGCGGCGTCGTCGGCGTTGTCCACGTCGATGCGGTCGAACAGCGGATGCGCGCCGTGCTGGCGCAGCCAGGCATCGAGCTGGCGGCCGAACGCGCAGAAGTGGTCGTAGCGGCGATCGCCCAGCGCCAGCAGCGCGTAGCGCAGCTGCGGCAAGGCCTGCGACTGCGCCATCGTCTTGCGCAGGAACGGCAGCGCGTGGTCGGGCGGATCGCCTTCGCCGCTGGTGCTGACCACGAACAGCGCCTGCGTCGCGCCGGCCAGCTCGGCCGCGGTGACGTTCTGCAAGGGCAATACGCGCACCGGCTGGCCCGCCGCGCGCAATGCCGCGGCACTGCGCAGCGCCAGTTGCTGGGCGAAGCCGGTCTGGCTGGCCCAGGCCAGCAGCAGCGGCGCTTCGTCCTGCTTGCCCGCGCGCGGCGCGCCGCGGCGGCCGCGCCACCACAGCCAAAGGCAGGCTGCCGCGTAGGCGGCCGTTGCCAGCGCCGCGTAGAGAATGCGCTGCTGCGATGGCGCGCCGTTCCACCATGGCTGCGGATGCAGCCGCAGCAGCGCATAGCCGATCGCGCCCAGCAGCGCGAACGTCGCCACGTGCCCGACGGCATTCCAGTTGCGTTGCGACCGCAGCCGGGTCATGCGTCGAGCAGCGCGGCGAAGGCGCTGCTGAGCCGCTCCTGCACGCGTTCGCCATCGCGCAGCAGGAAGCGCGCCGCCAGCCGTTCGCGTTCGGCGCAGGCCAGGCCGGCGTCGGCGCCGAGCACGCTCAGCGCGGTGGCCCAGGCATCGGCCCGCATCGCATCGGCGGCGACCACGCTGACCGCCGCCAGCGATGCCGCGATCGGCGTGCCGCTGCGCGGATCCAGGGTATGGCTGTAGCGTTGGCCGTCCTGTTCGAAGCGGTGCCAGCGATCGCCCGAAGTGGCGACCGCGCGGCCGTCCAGCGCCAGCACCCGCGGCGGCGTCGCCGCCTGTGCGTCCTCGTCCGGCGCCGATTCCACCAGCACCCGCCACGGCTGCCCATCGGGCTTGCGGCCATAGCCGTAGAGTTCGCCGCCGACCTCGACCAGTGCGCTGGCCACGCCCTGCGCCTGCAGTGCGCGCACCGCCAGATCCACGCCGTAGCCCTTGGCGATCGCCGAAAGATCCAGGCGCAGGCCGCCGGGCTGGCGCAACGTGGCGCCGTTGTCGTCCAGTACGAGTTGCCGCCAATCGCCAGCGGCGCGCGCCTGGCGCAACGCCTCCGCATCGGGCACGCGCTGGCTGCCGGCGTCGGCGCCGAAACCCCACAGGCCCAGCACCGCGCCGATGGTGGGATCGAACGCGCCGTCGCTGCGTCGCGCGATGTCCAGCGCGCAGCGCAGCACCTCGGCGAACGCCGCGGGCAGCGCATGCACGCTGCCGGCCGCGGCGCGGTTGTAGCGGCCGATGTCCGAGTCCGCTTCCCAGGTGCTCATCTGCGCGACCACCTGGTCGAGCTGTGCCTGGATCGCGGCGTGCAGCGGATGCAGGTCGCGGCGGCGGCGCAGCACCAGCTTCGCGCTCCAGGTCGTGCCCATGCTGCGACCGCCGAGCGTGGCGATCTCGGTCTCGGCATCGACATCGACATCGACATCGGCCTGGGGCGCGAGCGGCGCGTTCATGCCGCCAGGTGCCGCCATGCGCAGGGCGGATGTGCTGTCGCCGTCACTGCGGCAGCACTTCCAGCGTCGCCACGTAGCTGAGCCGGCGCTGCTTGGCCTGCGGCAGCGAAGTCTTGGCGTCCTCGCTGGTGGTTTCCAGCCAGTACATGCCCGCTTCCGGCCAGGTCACGCTGAAGCTGCCCTGCGCGTCGGTGGTGAGCTTCAGTTCGTCCTGCGCGTTGCGGTAGCGGGTGCCGCCGCGCACGATCTCCACGTCCAGCCCGGGCGCCGGCTTGCCGTCGATGTGCAGCTTGAAGGTGGCCTTCTCGCCGGCGAACAGGTCGTTGGGATGGGTCACCGGCACCAGTTCCAGGCCGCGGCCGCTGGGCTTGAGCGCGGTCTGGTTGGGTGCGCCGTTGGTGACGAAGGTTTCCACCCGGCCCAGCGACTGCGACACCTGCAGGTCCTTCGCATCCTTCGGCACTTCGCTGGCGAAGCTGGCGGCGTTGCCGCGCCAGCGCTTGCGCTGGCCGTTCTCGTTCCAGTTCGCGAACAGGCCGTCGTTGACCAGGGCCAGGCGGTAGGTACCGGTCTGCACCAGCTCCACGTCGAATACGCTGCGGTACTTGCCGGTGGCCGGGTTCTGGGGCTGCACGGCGCTGCCGTCGGGCGCGGTGATGACCAGGGTGTCCAGGCGCAGCGGCACGTGGTTGAAATAGAACAGGTCGTTGGACACCGCCGCATCGACGGTGATCCACGGCTTCTCGCCGGCGAGCACGGTCTGCGAGGGTTGCAGCCAGGCCTTGTGGGCGAAGGCGGAGAACGGCAGGACCGCGGCGATGGCCAGCGCCAGTACGAGGGAACGCTTCATGGGATTGCTCCTTGCGAGGAAAGAGGGGGGCGGCGGGATCAGGATCAGGGCTTGGCGGTCAGGCGCAGCGCACCCAGTTCGCTGCTGCCTTGTGCGCTGCCGGTTTCGCCAGCCTTGGCTGGCCAGGCGAACGGAATCTTCAGCAGTTCGCGGCCGCCGACTTCGCGCGCGGCCTCGACCACCAGCGTGTACTGGCCCGGCGCCAGGCCCTTGAGCTGCTGCGCGTCGGTGAACGCCAGCGCGTGCCTGCCGGCCGGGCGGGTCGGGCCGCTGACCCCGTCCACCGGCATCTGCAGCGTGCGCCCGCTGCGCCGCCACCACTGGCGCAGGTCCGGCAGCCACTTGGTGCCGTGGCCTTCGGCGGTGTCCTTGGACTGGTACCAGACCGCCAGGTTGCGCGCGACCTGCTGGTCGGCGCCTTCCACCCAGATCGCGACGTAGGGGCGGTGGTATTCGGCGACGTTGAGCTTGGGAATCTCCACGTCCAGTTCCAGCGTGGCCGCGTAGGCGGGCAGGGTCGTCAGCAGGCCGCTCAGGGCGATGGTCAGGGTGACGCGCATGCGAGGCTCCAGGTGGTGAAAGAGGTGGGTCGGGTCAGTGGATCAGCAGCAGTGCGATCAGCAGCGGAATCAGCAGGCCCAGCCCGACCAGCGGCCAGGTCATGCGCCGCTGCCGCGCATGCAGTTGCAGCAGGAACAGGCCGGTGATGCAGAACACCAGGCAGGCCACCGCGAACAGGTCGATGAACCAGCCCCAGGCCGGGCCGGCATTGCGGCCCTTGTGCAGGTCGTTGAAATAGGAGATCCAGCCGCGCTCGGTGCGTTCGTATTCGACCGCGCCGCTGCCGCGGTCGATGCTCAGCCAGGCGTCGCTGCCGGGGCCGGGCAGCGCCAGGTACACCTCGTCGGCCGACCACTCGGCCGGTTGCCGGCCCAGGCTCAGCGCCAGTTCGCGCTCCAGCCAGGCCGCCACCGGCCTCGGCAGCGGCGCGTCGCCATCGGCCTGGCCGCCGAGCCGCTGCAGCAGCGCCGCCGGCAGCTGCGTCGTGCGGTTGAGCACCTGCGGCTTGGCCTCGATGCGCGCGGCGTGGTTGAGGGTGAGCCCGGTGGCGGCGAACAGCAGCATGCCGATCAGGCACAGCGCCGAGCTGATCCAGTGCCACTGGTGCAGCGTGCGCAGCCAGAAGCCGCGGCGCTGCTGCGCTGTGGCCAGATCGGGGGAGGAGGAGTCGGACAACGCGGCAGTCGAATAGGCGGGGCGAAATGCATTCTACATAGATGAGAACTAGTCGCAATTGCGGCAAGGCTGCTGCCGCGTGCGTGACCGGGGGAAATACCGGGGTCGCAACGTCAACGCAGCGGCGCCGCCCGGGTTGACCGTCCGCTGCGGCTCAGGTCTCGGACCAGTCGCGCAACAGGTTGTGGTAGACGTTGCTCAGCCGCAGCAGCGCCGTGGCGTCGGCCTGGGCCGCGGTCAGCGCCTGGATCGAGGTATCCAGCTCGAACAGCAGTTGCCGCCGGCCGGCATCGCGCACCAGGCTCTGCACCCAGAAGAACGCGGCCAGGCGCGCGCCGCGGGTCACCGGCAGCACGCGATGCAGGCTGCTGGACGGATACAGGATCAGGTCGCCGGCCGGCAGTTTCACTTCGTGCTCGCCGTAGGTGTCGCTGATCACCAGTTCGCCGCCGTCGTACTCCTCCGGCGCGGCCAGGAACAAGGTGCAGGACAGATCGGTGCGCAGGGTCAGCGCCGGCTGCGTGGCGCTGGCGGCCTGGGTCATCACCGCGCCGTCGACGTGGAAACCGTACTCGCCGCCGCCCTCGTAGCGGTTGAAGCGCGGCGGGATCGTGTGCAGCGGCAGCGCGGCGGCGAAATACAGCGGGCTGCGCGCGAGCGCGTTGAGGACCGCCTGGCCGAGTTCGTGCTTCAGCGGCGAGGCATCGGGCAGTTGCAGGTTGCGCTTGACCTGCGCGCCCTGCGCGCCGACCGTCTCGCGGCCGTCGGTCCAGTCGGCGCCGTCGAGCGCCTGGCGGAAGCGCGCGACTTCGTCGGCGCTGAGGATGTCGGGGATGTGCAGCAGCATGGGGCGCTCCGGCAGCGGGCGCCTTCCGCGTGGAAGGCGCCCGCCGCGCGTGGATGGGCGAGGCTGCGGTCAGAACTTGATTTCGGCGCTCAGCATCGCCGAACGCGGCGCGCCGGGCGTGTAGCGGAAGCCGCTCTTGTTGATGGCCGCGACGTAGTCCTTGTCGAACACGTTGTATACGTTCAGGCGCAGATCGAAGTGGTCGTTGATCGGATAGGTCAGCACTGCGTCCCAGACGGTATACGACTTCACCAGGGTCGGCGTGCCCACCGCGCCATCGGTGCCGCGCTTCATCTCGCCGGAGTAGCGGGCGCCGCCGCCGACGGTCAGGCCGAACGGCAGCGTGTAGGTGGTCCATGCGGTGAACGCGCTGTCCGGCGTGTAGGCCAGATCCTGGCTGCCGTCCTGCGACACCTTGGCGCCTTGCTTCACCTGCGCGTCCAGCTTGGTGTAGCCGGCGGAGATGGACCAGTTGTCGCTGAGCTTGCCGACCGCCGAGAGCTCCACGCCCTGCACCTGCTTCTCGCCGGTCTGGTAGTACAGCCCGTCGCTGCCCTGCGCGATCTCGTTGGTCACGTCGGTGCGGAACAGCGCCATGGTCACCAGCAGGCCGTCGTCCAGGAAGTTCCATTTGGTGCCCACTTCGGCGGTCTTGGCCTTCTGTGGATCGAACGTGGGATTGTTGGCGTTGTTGGCCGAGGCGCTGAGTTCCAGCGTACTGCCGCCGGGAGGCTGCTGCGAGATCGCGTAGTTGGCGTACAGGCTGATGTTGTCGGCCGCCTTGTAGACCGCGCCGAGCTTCCAGCTGAACAGCGTATCGGAGACGTCCGTGTCCACACCCACCGCGGTGGTGCAGGGCACGGCGGTGGAGGTGGCGGTGGTGCAGGTCAGGCTCTTGAAGTCGGTCTTGTAGCGGTCCACGCGCACGCCGGCGGTGACCAGGAAGTCGTCGCCGAACTTCAGCGTGTCGAAGGCGTAGGCCGAGAACGTGGTGGTGGTGCCCTTGCTGTGCGCGCCGTTGCGCGCGGTGACCAGCGGCGTGGTATTCCAGTCCGGGTCGTAGACGTTGGCCGGGTTGGCGGCCAGCCAGGTGGCGCGGTTGACGATGTTGTGGCCCCAGCTGAGCAATTCCTCGCGCGCGGCTTCCACGCCGGTGCTGAGGTTGTGCTGCACCGCGCCGGTGGCGAAGTCCACGCGCAGGTTCAGCTGGTCGGTGGCGATGGTGTACTGCTGGTCCTTGAAGGTGGGCAGGCTGCGCGCCACGGTCCAGGTCGAGGTGTCGGCCGGGTTCGGCGTGCGCAGGTTGGCGGTGTTGGGCATGAACGCGAACAGCAGGTAGTCCTGCTCGTTGCGGCCCCAGCGCGCGGTGTTGGTCAGCTTGACCGCGTCGGAGAAGTCGTGCTCGAAGCGGAAGGTCGCCATCTTCGCGGTCACGTCGTCGTGGTCATAGCGGGTGCCGTAGAAGTTCTCGCTGTCCACGCGCGGGGCCGTGGACAGCCACGGGCGCGCGGGATCGGGGGACGTGTAGCCGGGCAGGCCGATGCTCGGCACGCCGCCGTCGGGCAGGTTTTCCTGCTTCACGTACAACAGGTCGAGGTAATAGCGGGTGTCGCTGCCGAGGCCGAACGCCAGCGACGAGGCCAGGCCCCAGCGCTTGTTGTTGACATGGTCGCGGCCGAGCGCATCGCTGTCCTGACCCATCACGTTCAACCGCAGCGCGCTGCTGGCGCCCAGCGCCCGGTTCCAGTCCGCGGTGACGCGGCGCTGGTTGTCGCTGCCGCCGGACAGCGTGCCGCTGACCGCATCGGTCAGGTTCGCCTGCTTGGTCACCAGGTTGATCGCGCCGGTCGGCGCGCTGCGGCCGTTGTCGGTGCCGGCAGGACCCTTCTCCACCTCGATCTGCTCAATGTTGAAGATATCGCGCGAGATCGAACCCAGATCGCGCACGCCGTCGACGAAGATGCTGCTGGAGCTGTCGAAGCCGCGCATGTAGATCGCATCGCCGGTGGTGGTGCTGCCGTTCTCGCCGACGTAGAAGGTGCCCACGCCCGGGCTGTTGCGCAGCGCCTCGGTGAGCGTGGTGGCGCCCTGTTCGTTGAACAGCTCCTTGCTGATGATGTTGAGCGTCTGCGGGGTATCGATCAGTGGCTGGGTGAACTTCGGCGAGGCCGGCGCCTCCACCAGGTAGCGCTTGGCGCGCTGGACTTCCACGTCGACCTTGTCGAGGGTCGTCGGCTGCTCGGCGGCAGTGGCGGCATCGGCGGTATCGGCGGCGAGCGCGGGGGAAGAAAGCAGGCTCAGGCCGCTCAGCAATGCGGCGGCGGTGAGGGTCTGCGCGGAAATCTGCCGGGAAACGGCGTGCTTGCGGCTCTTGATCGTGGGGGTCATTGACGGTTCGGCTATGCAGGAATGGGAGGTCGCACGCAGCGCACGCAGCCAACTCCTTGAGGGAGGCGGGCGCACACGGATGGCGGATGGCGGCCAGATGGGCTGGCTGCCTCTGGCCGCTTGAGCCGCGGTCATTGCCGCTATTTGCGCGCAAATGCGAATTATTTGCAATACCTTTTACTGCATTGCGTGCCATGCCGGCACGGCTGTAGGCCGGTTTCGCTGGGTTCGAAGAAGCCTTGGGTGCCCAGCGGATCCTAAAAAGCCGTTAAAATTCAGTCGTTTGCAGAAATTGCGGATTCGCCGCGGTCGTCGCGGGTCCACAGCCCACCGTGTTCGGACTTCACCGGAAACTTGGGCACCGGGCTGTAGGCGGGGGCGCACAGCGGGCGGCCGTCGCGGACGTCGAAGCGGGCGCCATGCAGCACGCACTCGATGCTGCCGACGGCGGCATCGAAGCTGCCGGGGGACAGCTCGTAGTCTTCATGGCTGCAGCGGTCCTCCAGCGCGTAGAAGGCGCCGTCGAGGTTGAACACCACGATCGGGGTGGCGGTGATCTCGTCCCACACCGTGGCCGTCTCGCCCGGCAGCAGCGCGCCGTCGGCGCAGACGAAGGTCCAGGTCTCGCTCATGCGGCGGCGCCCAGCGGCTTCTCCAGCAGCTCGAAGCGCAGGTCGTCGCGCCTGGGCGCGCCGAAGCGCGCGTCGCCGTAGGGGAAGGGCTTCTTGATCCCGGTGCGGCGGTAGCCGCGGCGCTCGTAGAACGCGATCAGTTCCTCGCGCAGGTCGATCACGGTCATCCGCATCACCGGCAGCCGCCATTCCTGCCAGGCGATGCGTTCGGCCTCGGCCAGCACGGTCTTGCCCAGGCCGCCGCCCTGCGCCTGCGGCTGCACCGAGAACATGCCGAAATAGCCGGCGCCGTCGTCGTCGGCGATGTGCGCGCAGGCGATCAGGTCGCCGTCGCGCTCGGCCAGCAGCACCAGGCTGCGCGGGCGCAGGATGTCGGCACGCAGCACCTGGCGATCGATGCGGTTGCCGTCGAGCAGGTCGGCTTCGGTGGTCCAGCCGACGCGGCTGCTGTCGCCGCGATAGGCCGAGGTGACCAGGGCGGCAATGGCGTCGATGTCGGCGACGGTGGCGGTGCGGAAGGTGAGGGTGTGCATGGGCCGATTTTAGGCTGTGTGGCCGGGAATGGGGAATGGAGAATCGGGATGCGTGCGCCGATGGCGAGGAGGGCATCTCCAGAGCCACGTTCGCTGGGCACGGCCAGCGCGCGGAGCGCTTTTGCCGATTCCCGATTCCCCACTCCCGACTCCCGGCTCCCGGCTCACCTCAGCCCAACAACTTCCGCACCTTCAGCAACGCCGCCACGAAGCGCTCGATCTCGGCATGCGTGTTGTAGAACGCCAGCGAGGCGCGGCAGGTGGCGGCGACGCCGTAGAACTGCAGCAGCGGATGCGCGCAGTGCTGACCGGAACGGATCGCGACGCCGCCTTCCAGGTCGAGCAGGGTGGCCAGGTCGTGGGCATGCGCGCCTTCGACCAGGAACGACACCACCGCGGCCTTGCCCGGCGCGGTGCCGAAGATGCGCAGGCCGTCGATCTTGTGCAGTTCCTCGGTGAAGTGCGCCAGCAGTTCGGCCTCGCGCGCTTCCACATGCTCAAGCCCCAGTGCGGTCAGGTAGTCCACCGCCGCGCCCAGGCCGACGAAGCCGGCGATGTTCGGGGTGCCGGCCTCGAACTTGTGCGGCGGATCGTTGAACACGGTGCCGTCGAAGCTGACTTCCTTGATCATCTCGCCGCCGCCGATGAACGGCGGCATCGCCTGCAGGTGCTCGCGCCGCGCCCACAGCGCGCCGGTGCCGGTGGGGCCGCACATCTTGTGCCCGGTGATGGCGTAGAAGTCGCAGCCGATCGCGGCCACGTCGAGTTTGCGGTGCGGCGCGGCCTGCGAGCCGTCGATGACGCTGACGATGCCGCGCTTGCGCGCCTCGCGGCAGATCTCGCGCACCGGGTTGACCGTGCCCAGCACGTTGGAGACGTGGGTCAGCGCCAGCAGCTTCACGTCCGCGGTCATCGCCTTGCGCAGCGCGTCCAGGTCCAGCGCGCCGTCTTCGGTGATCTCGGCGACCTTGATGGTGGCGCCGGTGCGCTGCGCGACCAGTTGCCACGGCACGATGTTGGCGTGGTGCTCCATCCGCGACACCAGGATGCTGTCGCCGGCCTTGAGCCGCGGCAGCGCCCACGAGTAGGCCACCAGGTTGATCGCGAAGGTGGTGCCGCTGCACAGCACCAGTTCGTCGGCACGCACGTTGAGGAAGCGCGCCAGCTTGGCGCGCGCGCCTTCGTAGGCGTCGGTGGCCTCGGTGCCGAGCGCGTGCACCGCGCGGCTGACGTTGGCGTTGTAGCGCCGGTAGAACTCGTCCAGCGCCGCGATCACCTGCAGCGGCTTCTGCCCGGTGTTGGCGTTGTCGAAATAGATCAGCGGCTTGCCGTGCACCTGCCGCATCAGCAGCGGGAAGTCGCTGCGGACCTTGTCCCAGTCCGGTGCCTGGTCCGGCGCCGCGGTGTGCGGGGCCACGCTGCTCATGCCACGCCCGCCGCGGCCAGCGCCTGGTCCAGGTGCGCGACCAGGAACTCGGCCAGCGCCGCATCCAGCACGCGCAACGGTTCGCGGCAGAATGCGGCGGTCAGCAGCCGCTGCGCGCGTTCGCGCGGCAGCCCGCGCGAGCGCAGGTAGAACAGCGCATTGGCGTCGAGCTGGCCGACGGTGGCGCCGTGCGCGGCCTTGACCTCGTCGGCATCGATCACCAGCACCGGCTGGGTGTCGATCTCGGCGTCGGCGGACAGCAGCAGGTTCTTGTTCGACAGGTTGGCATCGCTGCCATCGGCGCCCTGGCGGATGTGGATGCCGCCATGGAACACCACCCGGCTGCGCGCCGCGGCCACGCCGCGCCACAGCAGCTCGCAGGCGGTGTCGCGGGCGATGTGCTCGATGCCGAGGCGGGTGTCGATCTGGCGGCGGCCGTTGCCGAGCAGCACGCCGTTGCCGACCAGCCGCGCGTTGTCGCCTTCCAGGCGCACGTTGAACTCGTGCCGCGACAGCGCGCCGCCCAGCTCCAGGTCGATGCGCCGGTACTGCGCGTCGCGCGCCAGCACCGCATCGGTGCGCAGCAGCGCGGTGACGCCGGGCGCGTCCGCCTGCACCCGCGCGTGCGCCAGCTGCGCGCCGGCGGCCAGATGCACGTGCGCCAGGGTGTTGCTCAGGTGCGCGGTGTCGCCGAGGTGCAGGTGGTGTTCGACCAGCGACAGCGATGCGTCCTGGCGCAGTTCGATCAGGTGGCGGTGGTGCCAGGCATGGTCGCTGGCGCCGGCGCTGGACACGAACACCAGGTGCAGCGGCAGCGCGACCTGCACGCCGGCGTCCACCCGCAGCACGCTGCCTTCGTCGGCCAGCGCGGCGTTGAGCTGGGCGAAGACTTCGTCGCTGCGCTCGAAGCGGCGGCCGAGGAAGCGCATCGCATCGTCGCCGCTGCGCAGGATGCTGGACAGGCGCTGCAGCTCGACGCCGGCCGGCAGCCCGGCCAGGTCGGACAGCGCATCACTGCCGCGGCCGTTGACGAACACCAGCCGCGGCGCGGGAATGCCGGCGACGATGGCCGCATCCACGGCCGGCGCCGCGGCCGGTGCCGGGCTGAAGCTGCGCCGCTCCAGCGCACGCAGCGAGGTGTACTTCCACGCTTCGCTGCGCGGGCCGGGCAGGCCGTCGCGCAGCGCCTGTTCCAGCGGTGCGCGGCGCGCGCCGTCGCCATGGAAGGCGGCGGCCAGGGAGTCGAGCAGGGCGCTCATCGGACCGTCGCCTCCGGCGCCACACGGTCCTTCAACCATGCGTAGCCGTGCGCTTCCAGTTCCAGCGCCAGTTCCGGGCCGCCGCTCTGCACGATGCGGCCGTCGGCCAGCACGTGCACCACGTCCGGCTTGATGTAGTCGAGCAGGCGCTGGTAGTGGGTGATGACCAGGAACGCGCGCTCGGCCGAGCGCAGCGCGTTGACGCCTTCGGCGACGGTCTTCAGCGCGTCGATGTCCAGGCCGCTGTCGGTTTCGTCGAGGATCGCCAGCTTCGGCTCCAGCACCGCCAGCTGGAAGATCTCGTTGCGCTTCTTCTCGCCGCCGGAGAAACCTTCGTTGACGCCGCGGTGCAGCAGTTCGTCCTTCAGGTGCAGCACGGCGAGCTTCTGCCGCACCAGCTTCAGGAACTGCATCGAATCCAGTTCGTCCTGCCCGCGCGCCTTGCGCTGCGCGTTGAGCGCGGCGCGCAGGAAATAGGTGTTGTTGACCCCGGGGATTTCCACCGGGTACTGGAAGGCCAGGAACAGGCCGGCGGCGGCGCGTTCCTCCGGTTCCAGCTCGAGCAGGTCGCGGTCTTCGAAGCGCACGCTGCCCTGGGTCACCTCGTAGCCGTCGCGGCCGGCGAGGATGTTGCCCAGCGTGGACTTGCCGGCGCCGTTGGGGCCCATGATGGCGTGCACCTGGCCGGGCTGCACCTGCAGCGACAGGCCCTTGAGGATGTCCTTGCCGGCGACGGAAGCGTGGAGGTTTTGGATGTTGAGCATGGAGATGGGTCCGTCAGAGTTCTTGTATAGCCCCTCTCCCACCGGGAGAGGGGTTGGGGTGAGGGTGCGGGGCGAAGCCTCTCGTGGATTTTGGTGCGCGAGGCTTCGCCCGTACCCTCATCCGGCGCTTCGCGCCACCTTCTCCCGACGGGAGAAGGATGCAGGGGTCAGCCGACCGAGCCTTCCAGGCTGACTTCCAGCAGCTTCTTGGCTTCCACCGCGAACTCCATCGGCAGTTCACGGAACACCTGCTTGCAGAAGCCGTCGACGATCATCGACACCGCGTTTTCCTGGTCGATGCCGCGGGCGCGGCAGTAGAACAGCTGGTCGTCGCTGATCTTGGAGGTGGTGGCCTCGTGCTCGACCGTGGCGGTGGGGTGCTTGACCTCGATGTACGGGAAGGTGTGCGCGCCGCACTGCTTGCCGATCAGCAGCGAATCGCACTGGGTGTAGTTGCGCGCGCCCTCGGCGCTGCGCTCCACCTTGACCAGGCCGCGGTAGGTGTTCTGGCCGCGGCCGGCGCTGATGCCCTTGCTGACGATCTTGCTCTTGGTGCGCTTGCCGATGTGGATCATCTTGGTGCCGGTGTCGGCCTGCTGGCGATGATGGGTCAGCGCCACCGAGTGGAACTCGCCGACCGAGTCGTCGCCGAGCAGCACGCACGAGGGGTACTTCCAGGTGATCGCCGAGCCGGTCTCGACCTGGGTCCAGGCGATCTTGCTGCGCGCGCCGCGGCACTCGCCGCGCTTGGTCACGAAGTTGTAGATGCCGCCGACGCCGTTCTCGTCGCCCGGGTACCAGTTCTGCACGGTCGAATACTTGATCTGCGCGTCTTCCAGCACGACCAGCTCGACCACCGCCGCATGCAGCTGGTTCTCGTCGCGCATCGGCGCGGTGCAGCCTTCCAGGTAGGACACGTAGGCCTGCTCCTCGCACACGATCAAGGTGCGTTCGAACTGGCCGGTATGGCCGGCATTGATCCGGAAATAGGTGCTCAGTTCCATCGGGCAGCGCACGCCCCTGGGAATGAACACGAAGCTGCCGTCGGAGAACACCGCCGAATTGAGCGCGGCGAAGTAGTTGTCGCCGACCGGTACCACGCTGCCCAGGTACTGTTTGACGATCTCCGGATGCTCCTTGATCGCCTCGGACATCGAGCAGAAGATCACGCCCTTCTCGGCCAGTTCCTTGCGGAAGGTGGTGCCGACCGAGACCGAGTCGAACACCGCGTCCACGGCGACGCCGGCCAGCTTGGCGCGTTCGTGCAGCGGCACGCCGAGCTTGTCGTAGGTGTCCAGCAGTTCCTTGGGCACATCGTCCAGCGAGGCGTACTTGGGACCCTTCGGCGCGGAGTAGTAGCTCAGCGCCTGGAAATCGATCGGCGCGATGTTGAGCTTGGCCCAGTGCGGCATCGGCATTTTCAGCCAGTGCCGGTAGGCGGCCAGGCGCCACTCGGTCATCCACTCCGGCTCGTCTTTTTTGACGGACAGGGCGCGCACGACGTCTTCGTTCAAGCCGGGCAGGAACGCATCGGATTCGATGTCGGTGATGAAGCCGGCGTCGTAGCGACGTCCCAGCCGTTCCAGGATTTCAGCGTTTTCGGTGGCCATGGGGCTGCCTACAGGTCAGGTGGTTGCGAAACGCACGGCGATCGCACGCCGTCTGGTTTCGCCGGAAGAGGAAAGCGGGTGCAGCATCTGCGCCAGGGTCACGCCGCGCAGCGCATCGGCGACCACGTCGTTGATCAGCCGCCAGTTGGAGCGCACGCCGCATTTTTGCGCGATGCTGCACTGGCCTTCCTGGTGGCTGCACTCGGTGATCGCCAGCGGGCCTTCCATCGCCTCGACGATCTGGATCAGGGTGATGGCGTCGGCCGGGCGCGCCAGCCGATAGCCGCCGTGCACGCCGCGCAGGCCTTCGACCAGCCCGGCCTGGGCCAGCGGCTTGAGCAGCTTGCTGACGGTCGGCGGCTCCAGCCCGGACTGCTCGGCCAGTTCGGTCGCGCTCAGCACCTCGCCGGGACGCGCGGCAAGCACGGTCAGCACGACGGTGGCGTAATCAGTCAGCTTGGTGACGCGGAGCATGGGGCAACGGCCGGATTTCAATGCGGACCGAAATTGTACGCTTTTGCGGCGCCGGCGTCCAAGCCGTGCGTACGTTTTTGCCTATCGCCGCGATCAGCGGCGCCGGCGGCAACCGCCGCCAGGGCTTGGGATCGCCGCCGATGTGCGCCAGAATCAGCGCTTTCCCGTTCCGGATTGCCGCATGCCCCGCAAGATCGCCGCCCGCAAGTCCCGCATCCATGGCAATGGCGTGTTCGCCGTGCTGCCGCTCAAGAAAGGCGAGCGGGTCATCGAGTACAAGGGCCGCCGCCGCACCCATGCCGAAGTTGACCGCGACGAGGCCGGCGCCGTCGAGACCGGCCACACCTTCCTGTTCACCCTCAGCGACGACTACGTGATCGACGCCAACTACGAGGGTAACGATGCGCGCTGGATCAATCACAGCTGCGCGCCGAACTGCGAGGCGGTGATCATCGAGGCCGAGGGCGGCGACCGGCGCCAGGACAAGGTGGTGATCGAGGCGCTGCGCGCCATCAAGCCGGGCGAGGAACTGACCTACAACTACGGCATCACCCTGGGCGAGCGGCATACGCCGCGGCTGAAGAAGATCTGGGAATGCCGCTGCGGCTCGAAGAACTGCACCGGGACCATGCTGCAGCCCAAGCGCTGAGCGCGCGCCTGCACGTGGCCTAATTGGCTGCGCGCAGCGACGGCTGGCGACTGAGCGAGGTCCGGGCCTGCCGCATGTGCGATCTCAGCATCGGCCGGCATGGGCGATGCTGGAAACCGCGGCAGATCAGACCAGACACCCGCGGCAGTGCGCAGGCGCAAACGGAGGCATCGCCCACGCAGCGGCGAATACACTGCGCGATCGCGCAGCCGGCGATGTGCCCAACGGCGTTGCTTCACCAAGCGGCCAACACCGCGCTGGCTGCAAATGCACATGCCCGGCGAACCTCTCTGCGTATCGGGTGCCGATGCAGGCGCCTTCGCGAAAATGTACGAGAGTTCCGGATCCCCCAGCGCTGCCGCGAGCGGGGCAATAGGGTTGTCGACCCTCAACCTTTCAACGGGAGTGGTCATGTATAGAACAAGCTTTGCGCGAGGCTCCAGTGGCGGCGGCAGTAGAAACGCTGCGGGCCATGCAGGTCGTTCGAATGCTTCGGATTCCCGGGGCCAATCGTCGGCGCCGGCGAGTCAAGGAGCTCTGCAGGAATTGAACAGTCGTCCTCCGAAACTTTCTCATCATCGTTTGTCATCCGACGACGACCTCGTGATGGTGCCGGTAAACGTCTACCAGGCGGCGCGGAGTCATCCGAAAAACGCCATCAAAGACCGATTCTGGTCGGCTTATCCCATGATGGACGTTGCCGACGCCGATGCGTCACCTCCCCCCCGCAGCTTCGATATCCACGAGCGGACTACTGTGAAAGTGGCCGGCTTCAATTATCAAGTACGCAACGACGCAACGACGAGGCACCTGTACAGCACCGGGACGAGCCGGCCCGATAGGCTTGTTGTCACAGATAACATGGCGGCGTGTATCGCAATCGCCTGTGCGGCAGAAAGAATCAATCCAGGCAGCGGGAAGCGCTTGCCCGGGGCGAAGGTCCGCGTGTTTCATATCCTGCCGTTTGGCCGCCAGGACCTGGCACCGGACCAAGTATTGCAGTCCATTGCGCATTATGTGAAGGAAACGAAGGAGCAGGGCTTGACACTCCGCGTTGCCATGCACGGAGGGGATAAGACAAACCCATCGTCGGTAGACACGGCGAAGGAGCTGCGCGAGTTGTTTCTGGAACAAGGAATTCCTCTGGAATTCGATGAAACCTGTGAAAACCGCGACAATGTGGGGAAGACGCCGCTCGGCGCGGTCATCGAGAACGACCATTCAGTGCGATTTGTAACCCACCTGCGCCGATCTTCGTAACCCACCTGCGCCAATCATCGCGTGCCTATGGAGGCATGAGCGGTCGGCGCTGGCCGGCAAGCCGGTCGCGGCGATCTGCCGCGGCCCTGGCCTGGCTGCTGGCTGACGGCGGCCTGGTGCGCGAGACGCAGGTGATCGCGTGGCCGCAGGTGACGACCGATCCGAGCAATGCGGCGGCCGTTGCCAGGACGCGGACGTGGCGGTGGATGGCAATCCGATCGCCAGCCGCAAGCCGGGCGACATGCCTTGCATTGGCCGCGGTGGTGGCGAAGGCGCTGGCCTGAAATCGGCGGGAATCCCGCAATGCGGAGCTGCGGCTTCCGCGCCGCTGCGCTTTATGCTGCTGCCTCGAACCGCAACGGCTGCACGGCCAGGCTGCGCACCGGCAGCGCGGGTTCTCAGTGCCCCGACACCGCACCGGCCGGTAGCAGCTGGCCGATGTCCTGGTTGAAATGCACCACCAGTTTGCCGTTCTCCACCGCCGCCGATTCGATCTGCACGTTGCCCATCACCGCGGCCAGCGCCGGATCCAGCTTGTAGATCGGCTCCTTGCGTGCGTAGTCGTCCAGCCAGACGTTGAGCAGTTCGCGGGTGTTGGCATCGAGCCTGCCGCCGCTGGTGGCCGGGTGGAAGCCGTCGATGGTCGGCGACTGCAGGTGGAAACCGCGGGTCTGCTGCTCGTAGCGCAGCCCGCTGGTCAGCAGCACCGTGCCCAGCGCGGTCGGCGCGCCGCCGCCGGCGGCCATGCTGAGGTCGAACTGCATCTTCAGCCGATCGCCCGGCGGCAGCGACAGCTTGGGATCGCGGATGGTCATCTTCACCAGGCCGCCGAGCGCCTTGTGCGTCTGCGGGAAACTGCCATCCAGGTACTGCTGCACGTCGGCGGCGCCGACGCTGACCTGCTGGCCCTGGATCATCGGTTCGGCCTGCAGTTGCGCAGCGGCGGCGACAGTGAGCAGCGCGATAGCGCGCAAGGTCGGCAGGCGAAGCTTCATGGGCTGTGGGGCCTTGGCGGAGTCAGGGGTCCAACATAACCGCAGCGGGTGAATGCGCGATTAGCGGAAGAGGGGTGGAGGAGGAGGCAGTCCGACGTGTCAGGGACCGATCGCGTCACCCGGCTGTCGGCGCCAGCCGCGCCAGGATCGCATCCAGCGTTGGACGCAACGGTGCCAGCAATACCTGCGCCTGGCTGTCGCTGCGCTCGCTGAGTCCGCGCAACAGTTGTGTGCCGATGGTCAGCGCGGCACGCTCGTCGCCGTGCAGGCCGGGATGGCGCTGCGCCGCTTCGAGCAGGCGCATCCAGTCCTGCCGGCAGCGGGCCTCGAATTCGATGGTGCAGCGGCCTTGGCATTGCAGCCCGTCGGCCTCGATCGGGGTGACGGTGATGCGGTAGCGTTGGGAGGCGGTCATGAGCGTGCGCATGGCAGGTGGGGCACCCCAAGATAGGCCCGCTCTGCCGCTATCACGATAGGGATGGCCGCGACGCTCTGTTCCGTTCAGCGCGCGGCGCGCAGCGCAGTCGCCGGGCAGGCGAGGGCGGCGCTGCCGACATCGCACTCAGTGCGCTTGCGCTGCGGCTTGCCGCTGCAGGTGCTGCTTCAAGCCGTCGTCGATGCCGAGCTGGCGTGCCAGTTCGTCCAGGTAGCTGCGTTCCATGCAACTCTGCGCGTCGGCGGCGAGCAGGCTGGCCAGGTACATCTCCGAGGCGATTTCGCGGGTGGTCGCGGCCTGCGCCACTTCGGCCGGGTCCAGTGGCTTCTCCAGTTCCGCGTGCAGCCAGCGCTGCACGTCCGCGTCGCCGTCGAGGCGGGTGAACTGGCCTTCGATCAGCTCGCGTTCGCGGCTATCGATGTGGCCGTCGGCCTTGGCCGCGGCGATCAGCGCGCGCAGGATCGCCTGGCTGTGCTGTTCCACGTCCAGCGGCGGCAGCCGATCCAGGGTCTGCGGTTCCGGCGCGGCCGCACCGAGCTGCTGGCGCTTGTAGTCGCCGTAGGCGCGGTAGGCCAGCACCCCGAGCGCGGCCAGGCTGCCGTAGCTGGCCAGCTTGCGCGTGGTGCGGTTCTTGCCCAGCAGCAGGCCGAGCGTGCCGCCGCTCAGGAGGCCCTTGCCGAAGTCGGCGTTGAGCATGCCGCCGAGGCCGCCGCTCTTGCTGGCGGTGCCGGCGGAGGCGGACGTGCCGGTCTTGGCCATGGCCTGGCCGGCGGCGCCCTGCGCCGATTGCAGCAGTTGGTCGAGAAAGCCCTGCAGCTTCATGCACGCATTCCTGTCGAATTGAAGCACCGGTATAGCGGGCGCCGCCTTAGCGGCCTGTCAATCCGGGTGCGGGCGGCGGCGAACGCGTAAAAAAAACGAGACGGCGCGGGCCGTCTCGTCGGGTGTGCTTGCCTGGATCAGGCGACGCTGCTCAGAGCGCGGCGTCCTTGAGCTTCTTCAGCGGGCGCACCTTCAGCTTGGTGGTGGCCGGCTTGGCGGCGAACCACTGCTCTTCCTTGGTGAACGGGTTGATGCCCTTGCGCTTCGGCTTGGCCGGCACGCTGACGGCGGTGATCTTGAGCAGGCCCGGCAGGGTGAACGAACCGGCGCCCTTCTTGCTGACCGAGCCGGCCACGGTGTGCTCGAGCGAGGCCATCACCGCGCGCACGTCCTTGGCGACGACGCCGCTGGCTTCGACGATGTGGGCGACCAGCGCCGACTTGCTCAGCGCTTCCTTGATCGGCTTGGCGGCGGCCGGCTTGGCGGCGGTCTTGGTGGCTACTTTCTTCGCTGCCTTTTTCGGGGCAGCCTTTTTCGCGGTCTTTGCCATGATGTCCTGATTCCGTAAACGATGGGTGGTTGGGTCGCGCCGACCCCGTCGGCATGGCGAAATGTAGGGCATGTGCTACGCCGCGCCAATAGGCAAAGCGCAAAAAAGACGCTGAAAAAGCCTCGTGCAGCGTTTTTTTGCGCCGCAAGGGCGGATTTGGACCGGGGAAACGGCAGCGCGCTGCCGCCGGTCCTGCTTGAAGCGGGCAGGCCAGGCTGCGCTCGGGCGCTGCCGCGACGCCGCCGGCGCCGTGCGCACAGACAGCGGCGCACGCCGGCGGCAGCGCCCGCTGCGCCGCACAAGGCCGTAACGCGCGCTGCTCTATCGTGCCTGCCTCATTCACCACGGGAGTACCGCATGGGCATTTCGCGTCACGCCACCGCGCATTGGGAAGGCGATCTGAAGAGCGGCAAGGGCCAGCTGAGCACGCCGCAGAGCGGGCTGCTGGAGAACACCCGCTATGCGTTCAGCAGCCGCTTCGGCGACGAGAAGGGCACCAATCCGGAAGAACTGATCGCCGCCGCGCATGCCGGCTGCTTCACCATGGCGCTGTCGGCCAGGCTCAGCGAGGCGGGCTTCCCGCCGACCGCGCTGGACACCCGCGCCGAGGTCGATCTGTCGATGGAAGGCGGTCCGCAGGTGTCGCAGATCCGGCTCAAGGTCAAGGCCGTGGTCCCGAACATCGAGGCCGCGCAGTTCCGCGCGCTGGCCGACGATGCCAAGCAGAACTGCCCGGTGTCCAAGGCGCTGAGCGCGGTGCCGATCAGCCTGGAGGCGGAACTGGGCTGAGCGCCCGGCCTGGCGCGCGCCGCCAGGCTGCCGCTTCCAAACGGCATCGGGCCGCGCCTGCGCGACGGGCAGGCGCGGCTTCTTCGCGCGATGCGATGGGAGCGGTTCGGGTTCGCCCGCATCCGGCAACAGCTGTCGCCGCGCTAAACAGGCGCCGCCGAGCGGTCCCGATTCAGTCTTGTTTCACCGGCGCGGACCGAGCATGCGGTTGCGCGATCCACGCGCCTGGAATCTTCGCCATGAACAAGCTCTCGACCCGTGTTCTGACCGCTGCGCTCGCCGTGGGCGTGGTCGGCTCCGCCGCTGCGCAGGACTATGGCCGCTACGACGATTATCGCGACCGTGGCTATCCGGGCAGCGGCAGCTACGAGTACGCCCGCGTGGTCCGCGCCGACCCGATCCTGGTGCATGTGCGCGGCCCGCGCGAGACCACCGAGCGCTGCTACGAACGTCCGGCCTCCGGCGGGTATGTGGAGAACGGCTACGGCGGCGGCTACTACAACGACGGCTATCGCGGCACCGACGGCGGGCGCAGCGCAGCCACCGTGGTCGGCGGCATCGCCGGCGCGCTGCTGGGCAGCCGCGTCGGCGGCGGCAGCGGCCGCTTCGTCGGCACCGCGGTCGGCACCATGGTCGGCGGCCTGGCCGGGCGTTCGATCTACGACAGCAACGCGCGGACCACGGTGCAGACCGGCTCGGTCAGCGTCTGCGAACCGGTCGCCTACCGCAACGACAGCTACGACCGGGTGGACGGCTACGACGTGACTTACGAATACGGCGGCCGCTACTACCACACCCGCAGCGCGCAGCCCCCGGGCGACCGCATCCGGGTCCGTGTGGACGTGCTGCCCGACTGATCGGCACCGACGCCTCGCATGAGGCGTCCGCGACAGCCGGCCGCGTCGCCATGACGGCCGCGGCCGGCCAATGACCGCCAAGGGCGCCTGCCTCCGCCGATACGGACAGGCGCTTCCTCTTCAACTCAGCGCCAGTCGATGGATCCGTCGATCACCGTCTGCACCTGGCCGCCGGACCAGACCTCGCCGGCGTTGTCCACGCTCAGGGTCAGCAAGGCATCGTGGCCGACCTCGCGGCCCTGGCTGACCACGTAGCGGCCGTCGCGGCCGGGCAGGACGGCGCGATGGTCCAGCCACGCCGCGAGGACCGCGTTGGCAGCGCCCGACGCCGCGTCCTCGAAGCGGCGGCCGTTGCCGACGAACGCGCGCACCGCGAGGTCGTAGGTCTGGCCGCTGGCCCGTGCGTAGGCGAACACGCCCATGCTGGCGCTGCTTTCGGCCAGCGCGGCGATGGCGTCCCAGTCCGGCGCCAGGCCGCGCAGCGCGGCCTCGTCGGCGATCTCGAGCAGCCACCAGCAGCGGCCGCCGTCCATGCGCACCGGCGGCTGCGCGCCCAGCGGCCAGCCGGCCAATGCGGCGGCCAGGCGCGGATCGGCGGCGTCGGCGATCTCGGCCACCTGCGCGCGCGGGGTGCGGACGGCGATGCTGCGCACGCCGCCGTCCACCTCCACCCGCAACGGCAGCAGCCCGGCAATGCCTTCCTGCACCAGCACGCCGTCGCTGGGCACGGCGATGCCGGCCTGCAGCACCGCGTGCGCGGTGCCGACGCTGGGATGGCCGGCGAACGGCACCTCCTTGTGCGGACTGAACATGCGGATGCCGTAGCTGGCGCCGGGCTGGGTGGCTGGGAATACGAAGGTGGTCTCCGGCAGCCGCGTCCAGCGCGCGATCGCCTGCATGGCGGCCGCGTCCAGGCCCTGCGCATCCAGCACCACCGCCAGCGGATTGCCGGCACCGGGGCGCGGGGAGAACACATCCAGTTGCAGGAAACGGCGCGTGGTCATGGCGGGGCACTTGAAGGCGGGGGCGCGCAGCTTAGCAATCGAGGCGCGTGCGCGATGCGGGGCCGGCGCATGGCGGGCGTTGCCGGCAAGCGCCAGGAGCGCTGCGCTTGGCATAGAATCGCAGGTTCCGCCCGGCGTTCCGGGCCTCTTTCCCTCCACCAGACCCCACAACGAAATGTCCTCTTCCCCCCACGTCGATCGCTGGATCGTCCTCAAGTTCGGCGGCACCTCGGTGTCGCGTCGTCATCGCTGGGACACGATCGGGACGCTGGCGAAAAAACGCGCGGAGGAAACCGGCGCGCGGGTGCTGGTGGTGGTGTCGGCGCTGTCGGGGGTGACCAACGAGCTGACCGCGATCGCCGACGGCAGCGCCGACAGCGCGCAGCGCGTGGCCGCGCTGGAGCAGCGCCACCGCGACTTCCTGGGCGAGCTGGAGCTGGATGCGGAACGCGTGCTCGGCGAACGCCTGGCGGCGCTGCGCGGGTTGCTGGACGATGCGCGCGCGGCCAGCCGCACGCTGGACTGGCAGGCCGAGGTGCTGGGCCAGGGCGAGTTGCTGTCCTCGACGCTGGGCGCGGCCTATCTGCGCGCCAGCGGCCTGGATTTCGGCTGGATGGACGCGCGCCAGTGGCTGGATGCGTTGCCGCCGCAGCCAAACCAGAGCGAGTGGTCCAAGCGCCTGTCGGTGTCGTGCCAGTGGCAATCCGACACCGCCTGGCGCGAGCGCTTCGTCGCCCAGCCGGCGCGGATGCTGATCACCCAGGGCTTCATTTCGCGGCACCAGGACGGCGGCACCGCGATCCTCGGCCGCGGCGGTTCGGACACCTCGGCGGCGTACTTCGGCGCGCTGCTCGGCGCCAGCCGCGTGGAGATCTGGACCGACGTGCCGGGCATGTTCAGCGCCAATCCGCGCGAAGTGCCGGATGCGCGCCTGCTGACCCGGCTGGATTATTACGAAGCGCAGGAAATCGCCACCACCGGCGCCAAGGTGCTGCACCCGCGCTCGATCAAGCCGTGCCGCGACGGCGGCGTGCCGATGGCGATCCTGGACACCGAGCGCCCCGAACTGCCCGGCACCAGCATCGACGGCAATGCGCGCACCGTGCCCGGAGTCAAGGCGATCAGCCGCCGCAACGGCATCGTGCTGGTGTCGATGGAAGGCATCGGCATGTGGCAGCAGGTCGGCTTCCTGGCCGACGTGTTCGCGCGCTTCGCCAAGCACGGCCTGTCGGTGGATCTGATCGGTTCGGCCGAGACCAACGTCACCGTGTCGCTGGATCCCAGCGAGAACCTGGTCAACACCGACGTGCTGGCGGCGCTGTCGGCCGACCTGGCGGAGATCTGCCGGGTCAAGATCATCGTGCCGTGCGCGGCGATCACCCTGGTCGGGCGCGGCATGCGCTCGCTGCTGCACAAGCTCTCGGACGTGTGGGCCACGTTCGGCAAGGAGCGCGTGCACATGATCTCGCAGTCGTCCAACGATCTGAACCTGACCTTCGTCATCGACGAGGCCGATGCCGACGGCCTGTTGCCGATCCTGCACGCCGAGCTGATCGACAGCGGCGCGATGCCGGTGGAGGAGACCGAGGTGTTCGGCCCGCGCTGGCGCGAGATCACCGGCAGCGTGCGCGCGCGGCCCACGCCGTGGTGGCATGCCGAGCGCGAGCACCTGCTGCGCCTGGCCGACGCCGGCACGCCGCGCTATGTCTACCATCTGCCGACGCTGCGCGAGCGCGCCCGCGCGCTCAAGGCGATCGCGCCGATCGACCAGCGCTACTACGCGATCAAGGCCAATTCGCATCCGGCGATCCTGGAGGCATTGGTCGCCGAAGACTTCGGCCTGGAATGCGTGTCGCACGGCGAACTGCGCCGGGTGTTCGACACCTTGCCGGAGCTGTCGCCGCGGCGCGTGCTGTTCACCCCCAGCTTCGCGCCGAATGCCGAGTACGAAGCCGCGTTCGCGCTGGGCGTGACCGTCACCGTCGACAACGTCGAGCTGCTGCAGCGCTGGCCGGAACTGTTCCGCGGCCGCAGCCTGTGGCTGCGCATCGACCTGGGCCATGGCGACGGCCACCACGAGAAGGTCAACACCGGCGGCAAGGCCTCCAAGTTCGGGCTGTCGGCGACGCGGGTGGACGAATTCGCCGAGGCCGCGCGTGCGCTGGACATCCGCATCGTCGGGTTGCATGCGCACCTGGGCAGTGGCGTGGAGACCGCGCAGCACTGGCGGCGCATGTGCGACGAACTGGCCGGCTTCGCGCGCCGCATCGGCAGCGTGGAAGTCATCGACATCGGCGGCGGCCTGCCGATTCCGTACAGCGCCGACGACGAGCCGTTCGATCTGGATGCCTGGGCGCAGGGCCTGGCCGAGGCCAAGGCGGTGCACCCGGCGTTCCGCCTGGCGATCGAACCGGGCCGTTACCTGGTCGCCGAATGCGGCGTGCTGCTGACCCGCGCCACCCAGGTGGTCGAGAAGGACGGCATCCGCCGCGTTGGCCTGGATGCGGGCATGAACGCGCTGGTGCGCCCGGCGCTGTACGACGCCTGGCACGACGTGGCCAACCTGAGCCGCCTGGATCGCGAGGCCGATGCGGTGTTCGACGTGGTCGGGCCGATCTGCGAATCCAGCGACGTGTTCGGCAAGCGCCGCCGCCTGCCCGCCGCCACCGCGGCCGACGACGTGATGCTGATCGCCGATGCCGGCGCCTACGGCTATGCGATGGCCAGCACCTACAACCAGCGCGAACTGCCGCGGGAGGACGTGATCGATGCGCCTGCCGCCTGAGACCCGCCCTCTTGCGCCGCCGCGCGCACCGCGACCGGTTCGCCGCGCTTCGGCGCGAATGCCGCTGCGCCCGCTTCCGGATATGCCATGACCGCTTTCGACAAACAGCAGATCACCACCTTCCGCTTCGTGCGTTGCGCGTTCGCCGCCGACAGCGGCGTCGCGCGCCTGGTCTATGCCTTCGACCAGGGCCCGGAGCTGGTGGAGACGATCACCGTGCCCGGCGCGCCGTTCGTGCTGGATGCGGCGCGCGCGCAGGCGCTGCAGCACGCGCTGCGCCTGCTGCACCTGATCGCCGGGGTCAGCTATTACAAGGCCGCGGTGCCGCCGCAGATCGCCATCGACGACTATGCGATCGACGCCGAGACCGCCGCGCTGCTGGACAGCGTGTACCTGCACGGGCTGGGCGAGTTCGCCTACCGCAACGGCCTGGACCTGCGCGAGCGGATCCGCTTTCCGGCGACCGCGGCCAACGAGCAGGGTGCTGCGGCGCTGGGCCTGCGTGCGCACGCGCTGGTCGCGATCGGCGGCGGCAAGGATTCGCTGGTCAGCATCGAGGCCTTGCGCGCGGCCGGGGTGGAGCAGACCGTGGCCTGGATCGGCGGCTCGCAGCTGATCCGCGCCTGCGCCGAGCGCACCGCGCTGCCGAGCTTGAACATCGGCCGCGCGCTGGCGCCGGAGCTGTTCGAACTGAACCGGCAGGGCGCGTGGAACGGGCATATCCCGGTGACCGCGGTGAACTCGGCGATCCTGGTGTTCGCCGCGCTGCTGCACGACGCCGGCCAGGTGGTGTTCTCCAACGAGCATTCGGCCAGTTACGGCAGCCAGATCATCGCCGCTGACGGCAGCGGCACCGCCGAGGTCAACCACCAGTGGTCCAAGGGCTGGGCGTTCGAGCAGGCGTTCGGCGCGCACGTGCAGCGCTACGTGGCCGCGGACCTGCGCTACTACTCGCTGCTGCGCCCGCTGTCGGAACTGGCGGTGGCGCGGCAGTTCGCCAAGAACGATCATTACGACGCGCATTTCTCCAGCTGCAACCGCAATTTCCACATCCTCGGCGAGCGCCCGGCACACCGCTGGTGCGGGGTGTGCCCGAAATGCCATTTCGTGTTCCTGGCGCTGGCCCCGTTCATGCCGAAGACGCGGCTGGTGCGGATCTTCGGCCGCAACCTGCTCGACGACGCGGCGCAGGCGCCGGGCTTCGATGCGCTGCTGGAATTCCAGGACCACAAGCCGTTCGAATGCGTCGGCGAGGGCCGCGAATCGCGTGCGGCGATGGCCACGCTGGCCGCGCGCGCGGAATGGAAGGAAGACGCGCTGGTGGCGCGTTTCATCCGCGAGATCCAGCCGCAGCTGGAGGCCGGCGACCTGCGCGTGGAACCGCTACTGGCGCTGGACACGCAGCACCGCATTCCGGCCGAGCTGTGGGAACGCGTGCGTGCGAATTTCGCAGCTTGAGGGGTTGCGCGTGGCGCTATGGGGTTGGGGCCGCGAGGGGCGGGCGGCGTATCGCGCGTTGCGCGATCGGGAATGGGGAATCGGGAATGGGGAATCGGCTGCGCCGCTGCCGCTGACCGTGTTCTGTTCGGTTGAAGAAGCGGCTTCGCTCGCCGCGCTCGACGATCCTGCGCTGCGCGTGGAGACCGAGGCCAGCGCCGAGCGCCTGGCCGCGTTCGACGTGGTCGTCAAGTCGCCGGGAATCAGTCCGTATCGGCCCGAGGCGCAGGCCGCCGCGGCGGCCGGCACGCGCTTTCTCGGCGGCACCGCGCTGTGGTTCGCCGAGCGGGCGGGCGCCGATGGCGTGGTGGCGGGCAGCGTCTGCATCACCGGCACCAAGGGCAAGAGCACCAGCACCGCGTTGCTGGCGCATCTGCTGCGCGCCGGCGGCCATCGCACCGGCCTGGTCGGCAATATCGGCCTGCCGCTGCTGGAAGTGCTGGCGCCGCCGCAGCCGCCGGACTACTGGGCGATCGAATTGTCCAGCTACCAGACCGGCGAGGTGGCGCGCAGTGGCGCGCGGCCGCAGTTGGCGCTGGTGCTGAACCTGTTCCCGGAACATCTGGATTGGCATGGCAGCCAGGCGCGCTACGTCGAGGACAAGCTGGCGCTGGTGACCCGGGCGCGGCCGCGCAGCGCCCTGCTCAACGCCGCCGATCCGCAGCTGGCGGCGCTGGCGCTGCCCGACAGCGAGGTGCGCTGGTTCAATCGCGAAGACGGCTGGCACATGCGCGGCGATGTGGTGCATCGCGGCGAGGTGGCGGTGTTCGACAGCGCGCAGGTGCCGCTGCCGGGCCGGCACAACCGCGGCAACCTGTGCGCGGTGCTGGCGGCGATCGAGGCGCTGGGCCTGGACGCGGCGGCGCTGGCGCCGGCCGCGGCGCAGTTCCGGCCGCTGCCGAACCGGCTGCAGACGCTGGGCGTGCGCGACGGCGTGGCCTACGTCAACGATTCGATCAGCACCACGCCGCACGCCACGCTGGCGGCGCTGGAGTGCTTCCGCGGGCGCCGCATCGCGCTGCTGGTCGGCGGCCACGACCGCGGCCTGGACTGGCAGGACTTCGCCGCGGCGATGCGCCACGGCGCGCCGCTGGAGATCGTCACCATGGCCGGCAACGGCCCCCGCATCCACGCGCTGCTGGCGCCGCTGGCCGCGGCCGGCGGCTTCGGCCTGCACGCCGCCGCGGACCTGCCGGCGGCGGTGGCATTGGCGCGTGCGGCGCTGGGCGAGGGCGGCGGCGTGGTGCTGCTGTCGCCGGGCGCGCCCAGCTTCGGCGCCTACCGCGACTACGTGGCGCGCGGCCGTCATTTCGCCGAACTGGCCGGGTTCGACCCGGAGGCGATCAGCGCGATCCCGGGGCTGGGCATCGCCTGAGCTATTTGCTCGCGCATTGGGTTGGCGCGCACGCCGCCTGGCCGGCGCTGCGCTTAGACTGCCGGCTGGTTCCGATGGGAGAGACGCGATGCGCACTCGTTCGATGCGGTGGATCGGCGTGCTGGGCCTGGCCTTGGCGCTGCCGTTGCCGGCGCTGGCCGCGATGCAGGCCAAGCCGGTGGAATGGAAGGTCGGCAAGGACAGTTTCAGCGGCGTGCTGGTCTACGACGATGAAGACCACGACAAGCGCCCGGGCCTGGTGATGGTGCCGAACTGGCGCGGGGTCAACGCCTCGGCGATCGACAAAGCCAAGCAGCTCGCCGGCGACGATTACGTGGTGCTGTTGGCCGACGTCTACGGCAAGGGCAAGCGCCCGGCCAACGATACCGAGGCCGGGCAGTTCGCCGGTGCGCTGAAGAAGGATCCGCCGACGCTGCGCGCGCGTGCATTGAAGGCGGTCGAAGTGCTGAAGGCGCAGGCCGGCAAGGCGCCGCTGGACGCCTCGCGGATCGGCGCGGTCGGCTTCTGCTTCGGCGGCAGCACCGTGCTGGAACTGGTCCGCGCCGGCGCGCCGTTGGCCGGCGTGGTCAGCCTGCACGGCGGCCTGGCCACGCCGGCGCCGGCCGCTGCCGGCAGCGCGAAGACGCCGCTGCTGGTGCTCAACGGCGCCGACGACAAGAGCGTGAGCCGCGAGGACATCGCCGCCTTCGAGCAGGAAATGAACGGCGCCGGCGCCGACTGGCAGTTCGTCAACTTCAGCGGCGCGGTGCATTGCTTCGCCGAGGCCGATGCCAACAGCCCGCCGGGCTGCCAGTACAATCCGCGCGCGGCCAAGCGTGCCTATCGCATGCTGCACGATTTCTTCGAGGAGCGGTTTGGTGAGTAGCCGGGATTGGGGATTCGGGATGGGGGATTCGTAAAAGCGCGACCCAGCCGCTTCTGCGAATCCCTCATCGCCACTCCCCAATCCCGTCCGGCGCGCGAACGCGCGCCGGATCAATGCTTGCGCTCGACCGCGTAGCGGGCCAGCCCGCGCAGCGCGGCCACCGCCTCGGTTTCCGGCAGGCCGTCCAGCGCGCGTTCGGCGGCGGCGGCGTATTCGGCCGCGCGGCGGCGGCTGTAGTCCAGTCCGCCGCTGGCCTGGATCGCCGCCAGCACTTCCGGCATCGCTTCGGCATCGCCTTGTTCGACGATGTGGCGCAGGCGCTGGCGGGTGGCGGCGTCGGCATGCGCCAGCGCGTGGATCAGCGGCAGCGTGGCCTTGCCTTCGGCCAGGTCGTCGCCCAGGTTCTTGCCCAGGTCGGCGGCATCGGCGGTGTAGTCGAGCACGTCGTCGGCGATCTGGAACGCGTAGCCCAGGTGCATGCCGTAGTCGTACAGGCGCTGCTGCACGTCTTCGGAAGCGCCCGAGGCCATCGCCCCGAGCCGGGTGCCGGCGGCGAACAGCACCGCGGTCTTGCGCTCGATCACGCGCAGGTAGGCGGCCTCGTCGGTATCCGGGTTGTGCACATGCAGCAGCTGCAGTACCTCGCCTTCGGCGATGCGGTTGGTGGTGTCGGCGAGCAGCCGCATCACCGCCATGCTGTCCAGCTCGACCATCAGCTGGAAGCTGCGCGAGTACAGGAAATCGCCGACCAGCACGCTGGGCGCGTTGCCCCACAGCGCATTGGCGGTGCTGCGGCCGCGGCGCAGGTCCGATTCGTCGACCACGTCGTCGTGCAGCAGGGTCGAGGTATGGATGAACTCGACGATCACCGCCAACTGGTGGTGCACCGGCCCGCCGCCGGCGCAGGCGCGTCCGGCCAGCATCACCAGCATCGGCCGCAGGCGCTTGCCGCCGGCGGAGACGATGTGCTCGGCGATCTGGTTGATCAGCACCACGTCCGAGGCCAGGCGGCGGCGGATCAGGGCATCGGCGGCGCTCATGTCGGGCGCGGCCAGCGCCTGGATCTGAGGCAGCCCCAGGGCGGGGCGGAGGTCTTCGGCGAGGCTCATGCGGTCGGACTAGGGAGAATGCAGGGATTATAGGCCCCCCGGTGCGGGCAAGTCCTACGCCTGAACCGGGACCGGGCTGATATCCGCCGCCAGCCCGGTATAATTCACTGTCTGCGCCCGTTCCCGAGCGGGCGCGCCTCTCCGACATGCCCGCGCCCGAGCGGGTTCACCACCCCGAACGGAAGAATCCCATGGCCCGCGGCATCAACAAAGTCATCCTCGTCGGCAACCTCGGCAACGACCCCGACACCAAGTACACCCAGGCCGGCATGGCGATCACCCGCATCAGCCTGGCCACCACCAGCGTGCGCAAGGACAAGGACGGCAACCAGCAGGAGCGCACCGAATGGCACCGCGTGGTGTTCTTCGGCAAGCTCGGCGAGATCGCCGGCGAGTACCTGCGCAAGGGCAGCTCGGTCTACGTCGAAGGCTCGATCCGCTACGACAAGTACACCGGCCAGGACGGCGTGGAGAAGTACTCCACCGACATCGTCGCCGATGAGATGCAGATGCTCGGCGGCCGCGAAGGCGGCGGCGGCGGCGGTGCCGGCATGGGCGGCGATCGCCCGCAGCGTGCGGCCGCACCGCGCCAGGAACGCCCGAACCAGGGCGGCGGCGGGCAGGACTACGCGCCGCGCCGCCAGCAGCCGGCGCCGCCGCAGTCCGCGCCGATGGACGATTTCGCGGACGACGATATCCCGTTCTAATTCCTGGCTGGTCAAAATTGTAAATAAAACCCAGGTAAATATTTGTATTTGCTTGGGTTTTTCTGTTTACAGCGGTCATTGCGCCCTTTCGCTATTCTCGGGGCTATCTTCTACTTGTAGAGGAGGACGTAAACGATGACCCCGGCATATCGCATCAAGCAAGTGATGCAGCAGGTGATGCAAGCAGGTGATGTTTGGGTCCGGTGAGCGCTTTCCAGTGCTCCTGAATCGGCACGGCTGTCCGCTCTTCCAGCCCACTGTACTTTGTACTGACGCAGATCCGCGGCCGGAATCTGTCGAGCAACACGATTAGCATTGTGTTGCGCGCGATCATCGTTCTCGAGCTCTTTAACCGGCGGCTCATGGAACCGCTCGGCCACATTCCGCCGGCAGAAGCCGAAGCAGCCTACTATTCACAAATCCAGGGCCTCGCCATCGCGGCGTGACTCACACCAACGAGCCTCCGACAAAGCCGGGGCGGTTCAACCCAGGCAGTGGCCGGTCATTGCACGCCATCCTGTGTGCGGTCCGGGCGCCAGGGCGTGTCATCCATCCCCAAGCAGATCGCGCCACGCTTGCGCGTGCATGGGGTAAACAAGGAAGGCAACGGGAACACCGCGCCGCCGGCGGCCAGTCGCGCCCTGTGCGATTCTCGCTGCTGCGCACTGCAGCGTCCGCTACGGAGCAAGCCGCGTCTGCGCTCAGGCGCGCACCGCAGGGTTGCCGGCCGCGCACGAAGCCGTGCTGGCCGCCTGCCGCGGTGCGGCGCCGAGCAGGAACAGCTCGACCGCGCGTTCCACCATCTTGCGCACGAGCGATGGCGCCAGCGGCGGCGGATCGCGCTGGTAGATGCGTACGTCCACTTCGGCGGTGAGCAGCGCCAGGAAATGCAGGGCGGCGATGGTCGGATCGGTCTTGCGCAGTTCGCCGCGCGCCATCGCCGCTTCCAGCACCCTGGCCACCGCCACCACCGATTCGCTGGGACCGGCCTGGTAGAACAGCTGCCCGACCTCGGAGCGGCCGGCTTCGGCCACCACCATGCGGTAGACCGCGATGGCGACCGCATCGTTGGTCACCACCTGCAGCATGCATTCGCCGAAGTGCAGCAGCATCGCGTGCAGATCGGTCTGGCCGGCGAGGGGCGTTTGCAAGCGCCGGATCGCGTCGGACAGATGCGCGGTCGCGGCGGCGCGGACCACCGCGCTGAACAGTTCTTCCTTGGACGCGAAATAGCCGTACAGGGTGGCCTTGGAGCCGCCCAGCCGTTTCGCCAGTTCGTTCATCGAGGCGCGCTCGTAGCCCAGTTCCTGGAACAGTCGCGTCGCTGCCTCGACGATGGCCTCGCGTCGGGCTTCGGTTCGAACCTTCATTGCACCTCCTAAAGTGAACCAGACTGTACATTTTTATTGGCAGGAGGGGAGTCTGGCTAGAATAATAAACCGTACGGTTCGGTTTTATTGATGGTGCCAGATGCACTACGCCGCAGTCATGCCGCCGCACGGTCCGCGCGATAACCGCGCCTGCCGTTCCACCGCGCCATGCGGTCTGCTTTCCGCTCCGTTTTGCTCGATCGGACATCCATCCCATGCAACCGCATCGACCCGCTCCGCCACGTCTCCCGCACCGTCTGCGCCCTGGATTGCAGGCGCTATCGCAGGCCCTGAACTCCGCCCGCACGCCAAACCACACATGGAGACAGGGGAGAAGGATGCGCGGCACGCGCATTGCCGGCGTTGCGCGCGACCCGGTAGCGCGCCTGCGCCACGTCGAAGCGGCGGCTGCTCGGCGGCGAGTTTGGTCGAGCAGGAACGCGGCCTCGCTGTTCTCCAGCCGCCGCTCCCAGATCACGCAGAACGCGCCCATCGGCGCGGCGATGGCGCCGGACGCGCCCAGCCCGCCAGCGGCCTCGCCCCAGCGCCACCACCGGCTGACCGCGCTCGCCCCGAACCCGCCCAGCAGATAGACCAGCAGGAACTGCCAGCGGCCGATCGCGCTTGCGCAACGGCAGGATCAGCATCGGACAACGTCCGTGTGGATGGCCGCGCCTGCTTCGGCCGTCGTCCGCGGGTGCGCAAGCCGGACGTACGCGCTAGCATCGCCACCCCGTTCCACCGCAGTGCCGACCCCGATGAGCCGCTGGCGCCCCCCTGCCGAGAAAAGCACCGCCCTGATCACCGCCGAAGGCCACGCCCGGCTCAAGGCCGAACTGGACGAGCTGTGGCGCGTGCGCAGACCGGAGGTGGTCAAGGCGCTGGCCGCCGCCGCGGCCGAGGGCGACCGTTCGGAAAACGCCGAGTACACCTACCGCAAGAAGCAGCTGGGCGAGATCGATCGCCGCGTGCGCTACCTGAGCAAGCGCCTGGAAGCGCTGCGCGTGGTGGATACCGCACCGTCCGATCCGCAGGCGGTGTTCTTCGGCGCCGTGGTCGAGCTGGAGGATGCCGACAGCGGCGCGCTGCTGCGCTACCGCATCGTCGGCCCGGACGAGACCGATGCCGGCCGCGGCTGGATCAGCATCGATTCGCCGCTGGCGCGGGCGCTGCTGAAGAAGCGCATCGACGACGCCGTCGAGGCGCAGCTGCCCGGCGGCCTCCACAGCTTCGTAGTGGTGTCGGTGGACTACGCGGCGCGCTGAGCGCCTCGCCGTCCGCGCAACGACGCGCCGGTGCGGCCGGCGGCTTCGCGCACGGCACCCGCAGATCCAACCCACGCGGCTGCACCGTGCCCGCCGGCAGCGCCTCGCCGAACATGAAGCGCGCCAGCCGCTGCTGCTTGCGCGACAAGGCCGGCGCGGGCGGCGCGGTCGAGGGCGGGGTCGCCGGGCGAGGGCGAGGAGATCGAGGTGCCGGAGCGGCCGTTCGACGCCGCGCTGGCGATGATCGCGTCCGGCGAGATCGCCGATGGCAAGACGATCATGCTGCTGCAGTACGCCAAGCTGCATGGGGTGCTGGCGTAGTACGTTTCCTATCGGCTCTTTACATATTTTGGGGTGGCTCCGGGTGGCCTCGGGCCATCAGTTGCGACGGGCATCCTCGGTAAAGCCCGTCGCGACTGAAGTCGCTCCCACAGGTGGCATGTCGCGATCTGAAATGCACTGGCCGTGTCCGCAAGGCGCGCGTATCGCCCGCAGCGCCTTTGCCATCCGCCACGCTCAGCGCTTGCCGCCGAAGATGCTGCCGAAGATGCCGCGCACGATCTGCTGGCCGATGCGGTTGCCGACGGTGCGCGAGGTCTGCTTGGCCATCGCCTCGAGCATGCCCTGGCGGCGCTTGGTGCCGAACACCGCGTCCTTGACCGCCTGGCCGAAGCCGCTGTCCTGCGCGTCGTCCTGTTCGCGGGTGCGCGCCGCCGGTGCCGAAGTCTGCTCGGCCACCTGCTCGACCCGGCGCGCCAGCATCTCCGCCGCCGAGTCGCGGTTGACCGCGGTGTCGTAGCGGCTGCCGACCACGCTGGCGGCCCGCACCTGCGCGCGCTCGGCGTCGGAGATCGCGCCCATCCGGCAGCGCGGCGGCGCGATCAGGGTCTGCTGCACCGGCGACGGCACGCCCTTGTCCTGCAGCGTGGACACCAGTGCCTCGCCGGTGCCGAGCTGGGAGATGGCCTTGGCCACGTCCAGCTTGGGATTGGCGACGAAGGTCTCGGCGGCGGTGCGCACCGCCTTCTGGTCGCGCGGGGTGTAGGCGCGCAGCGCGTGCTGCACGCGGTTGCCGAGCTGGCCGAGGATGTTGTCCGGCACGTCGTCGGGGAACTGCGAGCAGAAGTACACGCCCACGCCCTTGGAGCGGATCAGCCGCACCACCTGCTCGATGCGCTGCACCAGCGCCGGCGGCGCGTCGTCGAACAGCAGGTGCGCCTCGTCGAACACGAACACCAGCTTGGGCTTGTCCAGGTCGCCCACTTCCGGCAGCCGCCCGAACAGTTCCGACAGCAGCCACAGCAGGAAGGTCGAGTACAGGCGCGGCTTGAGCACCAGCTGCGCGGCGGCGAGGATGCCGATCACGCCGCGGCCGTCGCTGCCGACCCGCATCAGCTCGGCCAGGTCCAGCGCCGGCTCGCCGAAGAAGCCTTCGCCGCCGTCCTGCGCCAGGCGCAGCAGCGCGCGCTGGATCGCCGCCACCGACGGCGCGCTGACCAGGCCGTATTCGGTGGAGACGTCCTTGCGCTGCTCCACCACCAGCGCCAGCAGTGCGCGCAGATCGTCCAGGTCGAGCAGCAGCAGGCCGCGGTCGTCGGCCAGCTTGAACACGATGTCGAGCACGCCGGCCTGGGTGTCGTTGAGCTCCAGGATCCGCGCCAGCAGGGTCGGCCCCATCTCGCTGACGGTGGTGCGCACCGGGTGCCCGAGCTGGCCGTACAGGTCCCAGAACACCACCGGGTTGGCGGCCGGGGCGTAGTCGGCCACGCCGATGTCCTTGGCGCGCTGCAGCACTTTCTCGCTGCCGTCGCCGGCCACCGCCAGGCCGGCCACGTCGCCCTTCACGTCGGCCATGAACACCGGCACGCCGATCCGCGAGAAACCTTCGGCCAGGGTCATCAGGGTCACGGTCTTGCCGGTGCCGGTGGCCCCGGCGACCAGCCCGTGGCGATTGCCCAGGCGCGGCTGCAGCAGCACCGCGATGTCGTCGGTCACGCCTTTGCCCAGCAGGATCGGGTCCATGAACAGCTCCGCGGTGAGGTGCGCGGATTCTAGGCGTTCGCGCCGGCGCCCGCTCGCCGCGCGGGCGCCACGGGCGGGGTTTGCCCGGCCGCAGCGATGAACGAATGCCCCGCTGGCGCGGTGCCGGCGCTTGCCCGACCTTGCCGCGATGTGACAGCGGCGGCTACCCTGCGGCCTTTCCGTCGTCGCGTCCCCTCATGCCCCTTTCGTTCCGTCTCCCCCATGGATGGCCCGCCGTGGCTGCCCTGGCGCTGGCTTGCGCCGCGCCTGCCGCCCACGCCCAGCGCTTCTCCGCGCGCGACAAGGCTGCCATCGCCGTCCTCGACCAGCGCCTGGCGGCGGCCGAGAAGCGCTACAACGACGCGATGGTGCTGGTCGGCAACAGCGACCCCAAGGGCACCCAGGAAAGCGATGCGGCGCTGGAGGACATCGAGGACGTGGTCGACGCCTGCGTCAAGCAGCGCGGCTGCCAGGTCGGCACCTATCTGGGCGCGTACAAGCGCCTGCTCAAGGCCAAGGCCGACGTGCAGGGCGCGGCCACCGATGCCGATGCGAGCGACGATGGCGCCGCACCGCTGCAGGCCGACCCCGACCACATCAGTCCCTTGGCCGCCAACGTGCCGGAAGCCGCGCGCGCGGCCAGCCTGCTCAACGACCAGCGGCATGCCTTCGACGCGATGGTCGAATACAACCCGGCGGTGCAGGCCGGCATCCGCCGCTGGCTCACCGACATGCGCCCGTCGCTGATGAACAGCTACGAGAACTACCAGAACCTGCGCGCGATCATGTGGCCGGAATGGGAGAAGCGCGGGCTGCCGGAAGCGCTGCTGTTCGGCATCATCGCCAAGGAATCCAACGGCCGCGTGCACGCCAATTCGCGGGTCGGCGCCGCCGGGCTGATGCAGTTCATGCCGGCCACCGGGCGCCGCTTCGGGCTGGGCCCGGACGGTACCGGCTTCGATACCCGCTACGATGCGCGCAGCGCCGCCGAGGCCAGCGCGGTGTACATCAACGAGCGCATGGCCGAACTCAACCGCAGCATCGAACTGTCGCTGGCCGGCTACAACGGCGGCGAGGGCCGCGCCGCGCGCGTGTACAACCAGATGCAGGGGCGCAGCTTCTGGGACGCGGCGGTGTACAACCAGTTCCCGGCCGAGACCAAGGACTACGTGCCGATGGTGATCGCCGCGGCGTGGATCTTCCTGCACCCGCAGCAGTACGGCGTGGCGTTCCCGAAGATCAGCGCGCAGCCGGCCACGCTGCGCCTGGCCAAGTCGACCACGATCTACGAACTGACCATCTGCCTGGGCAGCGACGGCACCCGCGACGGCTACATGCGCGCGCTGCGCAACCTCAACCCGCGCTACGAACCCGATGGCTGGATTCCGGCCGGGGTCACCATCAACGCCACCGCCAAGATCGTCGGCCTGTACAGCCGCTATTGCGTGAGCGGCCCGCGCGCGGACCTGGCGCGCGCGCTGATCACCGCCGACGTCAATGCGGCGATCCGCAGCACGACGCCGGTGGTGGCCGATCCCACCGGCAACGTGGCGGTGGGCGACGTCTCGCCGGTGGCCGGGGTGCCGACCACCATCGCCAGCGGACGCCCGGCGCCGGCCAGGCCCAAGCCCAGGCAGGCGCGCAGCTACCGCGTGGCCAAGGGCGACACGCTGGGTCGCATCGCCGACCGCTACAGCTGCGATGCCAAGCAATTGGCCAAGGCCAACAGCCTGCGCGCGCCGGGGTATGCCTTGAAGCCGGGGCAGTCGCTGAAACTGCAAGGCTGCGACAAGTAAGGCCGACGCGTGCCGTTGTTGCTCGCGCCGGCGGCGAGCGCCGCCACTGCAACGCGGCCGGCAACGCGCCGGCGCGCTAGGCCTGGATCCGGCGCAGCTGCTTGCCGCCGTAGAACGCCTGTGCGGCATCGCGGCACACCTGCGCGTGGAATTCATCGGCGTCCTCGACCGTATAGCCGGCGCCGACGAAGCATCCGTGCGCGGTTTCCCGGAGCGTGTGCCTGACGCTGCCCGCGTTGTCCCATACCGCATTGAGGCAGGCCACGATGGTTTTCACCTCGTCCATGGACAGGCGCTGCTCGCCACTCATCAATCTGGCGTGGTTGAGATAGGCGGCCACGTTCAAGCCGGTGAACGAACTGCCCCATCCCGAGCAGTCTTCGAAGCCGCTGCCGGTGTCGTTGAGCTTGAAATGGGCGAACGGAACGCCGGCCAGGTCCTCGCTCTGTTTCAGGTCGTCGATGGCGGCGGCGTCCCGCTTCAGGATCCTCTCCTGCCACAGCATGTCGGCGCGGTGCAGGATCGGTCCCAGCACGCCGCGATTGCGATTGGCGATGCCTTTGGCCAGATCGCCGGGCTGGGAGGGGCGGTCGTCCTCGATCTTGTCGGCCTCGGTCTTGGAGACCAGGCCATGCGCGTACAGGGTGGCGAGGATGACCTTTTCCGAATCGCCCCAGTTCTCCGGCGCGGCATAGACCCGCCGGAAGGTCAGCAATGCCTGGCCGGCGGCGAACTGGGCGGCGGGATCGAGCGTGTCGGCGCGTTGCAGCGCCGCCTGCAGCGACTCCATCGCCTGGCGTGGACTCAGCGCGTGCGTGCCGGACGTGGCCCGATTGAGGTGGTTGGCGCCGCGGTTGACGGCGGGGCTGGTGATCGAGCGCGACACATAGCCCATGGAGCCGCTGGCCTCGTTGCGCACGCCCGACAGCGAGTAACCGTTCTTCCTGTCGTATTTCTCGCTTTGCCTCAGGTCCCATTCGCGTGGCCGCTGGGTGACGCCGTAGCGTTCCAGGGCATCGGTACGTACCCGGCTGCCGATCACGCAGTCCAGCGTCTTGCGCAGCGACTGCCTGGCTTGCGCGGTGTTCGCCGCTTGCGCCACGTGGACCTTGGTCGCCGCGCGAAAGTCGAGCATGGACGCGAACTGGTTCTCGCCGCACAGCCGGGGCGCCCGGGGGCGTTGCGCTTGGTCGCCGCGCAGGCGTTGTTCCGGACTGCTGCCGATGTAGCAGTCGTGATAATGCTGCGCCTGCTCGGCCGCCCGCTCGAGCCGGGCGTCGCTGGTGAAACCCTGCTTGCCGTCGTGCAGGGCGGTGGTGGAAAGAAAGAATTCGTTGGCGGTCTTGTGGTAGAGGTAAGCGCCTGCGGCAACGCCAGCGGCGTATTTCGCCGCGCGCCGCGCCAGGTCGGACAGGGGGCTGTTGCGCTTGCCGGAGGCGTTGCCCTGCCGGTAGTTGCTTTGGGGCGCCTGCGCCAGTGCCGGGGCGTCGGCATGGCTGTGCGTGGCAAGGGTTTTTTCCAGCTGTACTGGCGCATCCTGCGCATTGCGCGCCAGCGTGTCCAGCGCATTGGCCTGGCTTCGGAGTATCCGCATGGTCGTCATCTCGATGTGGGGGATCGGTCGCGCCAGACAGGCCCGCCGGGCGCGAGCTGCAAGGCCGGAAATCCTCGCGCAGGCGTTGACCTGCGGTTCCGTTCGATGGCGTTGCATGCGCCAGGACCGAAGCGCCATCGCCAGCGGCACCGTATCCGAGCGGCACGCGCCGGCTGCGCGAGCGAAGCGAAGGCGCCGGCGTTTTCGCGAATGCGCGCGGCCCCGGGGCCGCGCACGCGTCGCGCCGATCGACGCAGGTGCTGCGCGCCGGCGCGCGAGGGCTTGCGGCGATCGGGTGATCGCCTGCGCGCAACGGCGCGGCGCCGCGTCTCAGCGTTCCCGCCGCCTGGCCAATGCCTGCCCAAGCCTGACCGGCGATTCCGCCGCCAGCGCCGGATCGAGCGTCGCCACGCCCGGCGGCAGCAGCACGATGACGGTGGAGCCGTAGTTGAAACGCGCCATCTCCGCGAACCGCTCCAGCACGATGCCCTTGCCGCGCCAGTCCTTGCGGGTGATGCGGTCGCCGTAGCGCGGGATTTCCACGCCGCTCCACACCGTCTCCACGCCGGACACCAGCAGCGCGCCGACCATCACCGAAGCCATCGGGCCGAACTCGGTGTCGAAATGGCAGACCAGGCGCTCGTTGCGCGCGAACAGCCGCGGCACGTTGCGTACCGCGTCCGGGCCGACGCTGAACAGCCGTCCCGGCACGTGCACGGTCTCGCGCAGAGTGCCGGTCCACGGCATGTGCACGCGGTGGTAGTCGCGCGGCGACAGGTACACGGTGGCGTACACGCCGTTGCCGAACGGTGCCGCAGCCGCGTCGTCGCCGAGCAGTTCGGCGGCGCTGAACGCCTGGCCCTTGGCCTGGAAGATGCGCCCGTCGCGGATCGGGCCGAGCTGGCTGATGCGGCCGTCGGCCGGCATCAGCAGCGCCTGCGGGTCGGGGTCGGCGATGCGCGCGCCGGGCTTCAGCGCGCGGGTGAAGAACGCATTGAAGGTCGGGTAGGCGCGCGGATCGGGCTCGGCGGCCTCGGCCAGGTCCACCCCGAAGCGGCGCACCACGGTGTCGATCAGCCATTGCTTCAGCCCCGGCCGCGACGAGTACGCCAGGCGCCGGGCAAGCGAGGACAGCAGCCGGTGCGGCAGCACGTAGGTCAGCGCGGTCGGCAGGCTCATGGCGCGGTCGTCTTGGTCAGCGCCTGCAGGTCGGCGGCGATCGCCGCCGGCTCGAACGGCGGCCGGATCAGCCCGGCCTGGCGGCCTTGCGGGTCGAGCACGGCGATCGCAGCGGAGTGGTCCATGCTGTAGTCGTTGGGATTTTCCTGAAAATGCTTGCCGGGCACCTTCTGGAACACGAAGCCCAGCGCGCTGGCGAAGCGTTCCAGCTCCGGCACGTCGGCGGTAGCGGCGAGGGTGTCCTTGTGGAAGCCGTGGGCGTAGGCGCCCAGCCGCGCCGGGGTGTCGCGCTCGGGATCGACCGAGACGAACAGCACCCGCGGGCGCAGCGTGTCCGGGATCGACACCCACTGCTGCTGCGCGCGGGCCAGGTCGGCCAGGGTGGTCGGGCACACGTCCGGGCAGGCGGTGAAGCCCAGGAACACCAGCGTCCAGTGGCCTTTCAGCTCGCCGGGGACCAGCGGCGTGCCGTCGGACTGGCGCAGATGGAAGTCGGGCAGGCTGCGCGGCTGCGGGTACAGGCGCACGCTGCGGGTCTCGGGCCATGCCGAAGCGCCGCCGCCGAAATACTTCTGGGCCAGCAGCAGGCCCAGGCCGGCGGCCAGCGCGACCACCAGGACGATGCCGAAGTTGCGGTTGAACATACTGATTTCCCTTGCAACGAACGCTCATGATAGCGGCCGGGCCTCTATAATCGGGGGCCGAATTGCCTTGCCTGTTGCCATGACTGCCGACGCGGCCGCCGAACTCCACACGATCATCGACCTGATCCGCTACGGCACCAGCCGTTTCAACGCCGCCGAACTGAGCTTCGGCCACAGCTACGACAACGCCCTGGACGAAGCCACGCAACTGGTGCTGCACGCGCTGCACCTGCCGCACGACCTCGGCCCGGCCTACGGCGGCGCGCGTCTCACCACGCCGGAAAAGGCGCAGGTGCTGGCGCTGTTCGAGCGCCGCATCGCCGAGCGCATCCCGGCCGCCTACCTGACCGGCGAAGCCTGGTTCGCCGGGCTCAGCTTCAAGAGCGACGCGCGCGCGCTGGTGCCGCGCTCGCCGATCGCCGAGCTGATCGAGGCCGGCTTCGAGCCGTGGCTGGCCGGGCGCGACGTCAGCCGCGCGCTGGACCTGTGCACCGGCTCGGGCTGCATCGCCATCGCGATGGGCCACTACAACCCGAACTGGCAGGTGGACGCGGTCGACATCAGCGACGACGCGCTGGCGCTGGCCGCGGAGAACAAGGCGCGGCTGCTGGCCGACAACGTCGAACTGGTCAAATCCGACCTGTTCGCCGGGCTGGGCGGGCGCCGCTACGAGCTGATCGTCAGCAACCCGCCCTACGTCACCCACGTCGAGACCGACGCGCTGCCGCCCGAATACGCGCACGAGCCGGAACTGGGCCTGCGCGCCGGCGACGATGGCCTGGACCTGGCGCTGAAGATCCTGCGCGACGCGCCGGCGCACCTGGCCGAGGACGGCCTGCTGATCTGCGAGGTCGGCGAATCCGAGCGCGCGCTGCTGCAGCTGCTGCCGGACGTGGATTTCGCCTGGGTCGAGTTCAAGGTCGGGCAGATGGGCATCTTCGCGGTGGAAGCCAGCGAGCTGGTCGCGCACCACGCGCGCATCGCCGACCTGGCCGCGGGCCGGTGAGCCGGCGGCCATGAGCGCGAACAGCTTCGGCACCCTGCTGACCGTCACCACCTTCGGCGAATCGCACGGGCCGGCGATCGGCTGCGTGATCGACGGCTGCCCGCCGGGGCTGGAGATCGACGCCGCCGAGTTCGCCCACGATCTGCAGCGCCGCGCCAGCGGCAAGAGCCGCCACACCTCGGCGCGACGCGAGGCCGACCAGATCGAGATCCTGTCCGGCGTCTACGAGGGCCGCACCACCGGCACCCCGATCGGTCTGCTGATCCGCAATACCGACCAGCGCAGCAAGGACTACACCGACATCGCCCGCCAGTTCCGTCCAGGCCATGCCGACTACAGCTACTGGCAGAAGTACGGCATCCGCGACCCGCGCGGCGGCGGCCGTTCCTCGGCGCGCGAGACCACCATGCGCGTGGCCGCCGGGGTGATCGCCAAGAAGTGGCTGGCGCAGCGCTACGGCGTGCGCGTGCGCGGCTACCTGTCCCAGCTCGGGCCGCTGCTGCCGCAGGGTTTCGCCTGGGAGGCAGTGGAGGACAACGCGTTCTTCTGGCCGCACGCGGCGCAGGTGCCGGAGCTGGAACGCTACATGGACGCGCTGCGCAAGTCCGGCGATTCGATCGGCGCGCGGGTCGCCGTGGTCGCCGACGGCGTGCCGCCGGGCTGGGGCGAGCCGATCTACGGCAAGCTCGACGGCGAACTGGCGGCGGCGCTGATGAGCATCAACGCGGTCAAGGGCGTGGAGATCGGCGATGGCTTCGCCGTGGTGACCCAGAAGGGCAGCGCGCATCGCGACCCGATCGCGCCGGACGGCTTCCAGTCCAACCACGCCGGCGGCGTGCTCGGCGGCATCGCCACCGGCCAGCCGATCATCGCCTCGCTGGCGTTCAAGCCCACCTCCAGCCTGCGCCTGCCCGGCGCCACGGTGGACGTGGACGGGCAGGCGGTGGACGTCATCACCACCGGCCGCCACGACCCCTGCGTCGGCATCCGCGCCACCCCGATCGCCGAGGCGATGATGGCGCTGGTGCTGATGGACCAGGCGCTGCGTCACCGCGCGCAGTGCGGCGACGTCGGCAGCGTCGCCCCGCGCATCCCCGGCGGTGGCGATGGCTGAGCCGCGGCCACGGGTGTGGGTCAGCCAGCCGCTGTTCGACGATGTCGTCGCACGGCTCGGTGCGCATTGCGCGCTGACCACCACCGCGGACGTGACCAAGTATTCGCAGCAAGACCTGGCCGCGGCGCTGGCGCCGCTGGACGGCGCGCTGGTGACCCTCAACGAGCGCATCGGCGCGGCCGAGATCGCCGCCGCGCCGCGGCTGCGCGCCATCGCCAACGTCGGCGTCGGCTACAACAACCTCGATCTGGACGCGCTCAGCGCCGCCGGCATCGTCGCCAGCAACACCCCCGACGTGCTCACCGAAACCACCGCCGACCTCGGCTTCGCGCTGCTGATGGCCGCGGCGCGGCGCATCACCGAGTCCGAGCGCTGGCTGCGCGAGGGCCAGTGGCGGCAGTGGTCGTTCCAGACCATGCTCGGCGCCGACGTGCACGGCAGCACCCTGGGCATCCTCGGCATGGGCCGCATCGGCCAGGCCATCGCGCGCCGCGCCGCTGGCTTCTCGATGCGCGTGCTGTACCACAACCGCAGCCGTTTGCCGGCCGCGGTCGAGCGCGCGCACCGCGCCGACTACGTCGGCTTCGACGAACTGCTGGCGCGTGCCGATCACCTGCTGCTGGTGCTGCCGTATTCGGCGCAGTCGCAGCACATCCTCGATGCCGCCGCGCTGGCGAAGATGCGGCCGGGTGCGACGCTGGTGAACATCGCCCGCGGCGGCCTGATCGACGAACTGGCGCTGGCCGACGCGCTCGCGCACGGGCGCCTGGCCGCGGCCGGGCTGGACGTGTACGAAGGCGAGCCGGCGGTGCGTCCGGAGCTGCTGGCGCTGCGCAACGTGGTGCTGACCCCGCACATCGGCAGCGCCAGCGCCGCGACCCGCCGTGCGATGGTGGCGCTGGCGGTGGACAACCTGCTCGCCGCGCTGGGCATCGGCGCCGACGCCGGGCGTCCGCCGAATGCATTGAACCTGGACGCGATCGCGGTGGGCGCTGGCAATGGCGCCGGCAGCATCGCGGGCAAAAAACGATAGGGAACCTCCGGCGACCCGAGCGGCGCGCTCGGGAGGTTCCCCGAATCCAGCTGGCAATGCGGCTGTTCCCCCTTTCTCCTACCGATCGAACCCATCTCCCATGAGCAACGAACCCCGTCGTTTCAACGTCGCCGTCGTCGGCGCCACCGGCGCTGTCGGCGAAACCATGCTGAACATCCTCGCCGCGCGCGATTTCCCCATCGCTACCCTGTACCCGCTGGCGTCCGAGCGCTCCGCCGGCGGCCAGGTCGAGTTCAAGGGCCAGAAGGTCACCGTGCTCGACCTGGCCAGCTTCGACCCCTCCGGCGTGGACATCGCGCTGTTTTCCGCCGGCGGCGGCATCTCCAGGGACTACGCGCCGAAGTTCGCCGCCGCCGGCGCGGTGGTGATCGACAACTCCTCCACGTTCCGCTACGACGACGACGTGCCGCTGGTGGTGTCGGAAGTGAACCCGGAAGCGCTGAAGCAGCGTCCGCGCGGCATCATCGCCAACCCCAACTGCTCGACCATGCAGATGCTGGTGGCGCTGGCGCCGCTGCACCGCGAGTACAACATCGAGCGCATCAACGTGGCCACCTACCAGTCGGTGTCCGGCGGCGGCCGTTCGGGCATGGAGGAATTGGGCAGGCAGACCGCGCAGTTGCTCGCGTTCCAGGACATCGAGCCGAAGAAGTTCCAGGTGCAGATCGCCTTCAACCTGATCCCGCACATCGACGACTTCCTCGAAAACGGCTTCACCAAGGAAGAAATGAAGCTGGTCTGGGAGACGCGCAAGATCCTCGGCGACGACAACATCCAGGTGAATCCGACCGCGGTGCGCGTGCCGGTGTTCTACGGCCACTCCGAAGCGGTGGCGATCGAGACCACGCGCAAGGTCAGCGCCGAGCAGGCGCGCGCGCTGCTGGCCGCGTCGCCGGGTGTGGAAGTGGTCGACGAGCGCAAGGCTGGCGGCTATCCGACCCCGGTCACCCACGCCTCCGGCACCGACGCGGTCTACGTCGGCCGCATCCGCGAGGACATCTCGCATCCGCGCGGCCTCAACCTGTGGATCGTCTCCGACAACATCCGCAAGGGCGCCGCGCTCAACGCGGTGCAGCTGGCCGAGCTGGTGGCGCAGGAAGGCTGAGCGGGAATTCCCCTCTCCCCACGGGAGAGGGGTAGGGGTGAGGGTACGGGGCGAAGTGTCGTGGTCAAGTTTTGGTGGACACGGAGATAGGGGATTTCAGGTGGTGGCTTTCTCGTAGTCGGCAGGCGATCGATAGCCGAGGGTGGAGTGCAGCCGGTGGGTGTTGTAGAAGGCGACGATGTAATGGGCGATGTCGGCAACGGCCTCGGCGGGGTTGGCGTAGCGGCGCTGCCAGACCCGCTCCATTTTCAGGTTCAGGAAGAACCGCTCCATCACCGCGTTGTCCCAGCAGTTGCCCCGGCGGCTCATGCTGGCGAGCAGACCGTGGCGTGCCAGTAGGTCGCGGTGGGCCTGGCTGGCGTATTGGCTTCCACGGTCGGTATGCACGATCAGCCCCGGCTTGGGCTGGCGCAGGGCGATGGCCATCTGCAAGGCGGTGCAGACCAGCTCGGCAGGCATGTTCGGGGCCATCGCCCAGCCGACCACCTTGCGTGAGTACAGGTCCAGCACCGCGGCCAGGTACAGCCAGCCGCGCTCGGTGCGGATGTAGGTGATGTCGGCCACCCAGGCCTGGTCGGGGGCTTCCGGGTTGAAGCGCCGATCCAGAAGGTTGTCGGCTACCGGCATCTCGTGCCGGCTGTCGGTGGTATGGACGAACTTGCGCTTCCAGCGCGCCTTCAGCCCCTGCTGCTTCATCAGGCGGCGGACCCGATAGCGACCGGCGGGCAGGCCCTGGGCCTTCAGGGCGGCGCACAGCCGGCGGCTGCCGTAGTTGCCGCCGCTAGCCTGGAAGGCCGATTGCAAGGGCGCCGTGAGGGCGCAGGCCCTCGGCGCTGACCGCCGCCGAGCGGCATACACCCCAGAACGGCTCACGCCCACAAGCCGGCACAACCGGGTGGTGTCGGCCTTCTCCTGCCACTGATGGATCATCTGCTGGATCACTTCAGTTCCCGGGCGAAGAAGGCCGATGCTTTTTTTAGGATCGACACATCCTCGCCTAGCCGCTGGTTCTCACGCTCCAGTTGGCGGATGCGTTGCTGCTCGGGGGTCAGCGGCCTGCCTTGTCCCGGCTGGCCAGCCTGCTCGGCCTCGGACTGGGACAACCACCGGCGCACCGCGCTATCGACCAGGTCCAGGTCGCGGCACACCTGGCCCACACTCAGGCCTTGGTCTTGGATCATCTGCACCACCTGTAGCTTGAAGGCGGTGTCGAAAGTTCTACGGCTACGGGGCGTCATGTCGTTCAAAGTCCTCGTTGGAGACGATCATCCCCTATCGAGGTGTCCACGAGAATTAGACCAGGACAAAGCCCTCGCGCTGCTCGATCGCAGGCGTGACCCGCACCCTCATCCGCCCCAGCAGACCACCTTCCCCTGAAAAGGGGGCCATGGTCCCGATGGGAGAAGGCGGGAAGGCGGCAGACTCCGTCGCATGGCCGCGTAGACGAACGCCACAATCCCAAAGGCAACGGCCATAACGGCTATATTGCACGCCATGACACCAAGGGCAGGGGTGTAATGCGCCTACAACCACGTATTTTCCATCGTCTTCGTCGCCATGCTGCGGCTGCGTCCGGCCTGCACCGCGGCTGGCGCGCGGCCTGCGCGCTGCTGCTGCTGGCCTGCAGCCAGGCCGCGCTGGCGCTGGGGCTGGGCGACATCCGCGTGCTGTCCAAGCCGGGCGAGCCGTTCCTGGCCGAGATCCCGGTGATCTCCAACGAACCGGGCGAGCTGGAGAGCGCGCGCGTGGCGCTGGCCTCGCCGGCGACCTTCGCCCGGGTCGGGCTGCAGCGCCCGGATGGCCTGGTCGGCGAGCTGCAGTTCCGTTTCGCGCAGACCAGCCAGGGCCGCGCGGTGATCCGCGTCAGCAGCCGGATGCCGGTGGAGGTGCCGTCGCTGAGCTTCCTGATCGAGGTCGATTGGGGCCAGGGCCGGCTGATCCGCGAATATTCGGCGTTGCTGGATGCGCCCAATACCGCTGCGGCGATCGATGCACCGGCGATCGATGCACCGGCCGCGGCGGTGCCGTCCGATCGCATCGCACGCAGCGAGCCGTTGCCGCCGGCGCCAGTCGCCAGCACGCCGACGCCATCGCCTGTGGCGCCGACCGCACCCGTCGCGCCGGCGCCGGTATCGGCGCCCGGCGATGCGCTGGCGCCGGTGCAGCGCGGGCAGACCCTGTCGCAGATCGCCAGGCAGCTGGCGCGCGGCAGCGGCCATTCGTTGGACCAGACCATGGTCGCGCTGTTGCGCGCCAATCCGGATGCGTTCATCCGCGGCAACGTCAACCTGCTCAAGCAGGGCGCGGTGCTGCGCACGCCGCGCCAGGAAGAGCTGGCCAGCATCGATGCCGCGGCGGCCACCGCCATCGTCCGCGAACAGGCCGCGCAATGGCGCCAGGCGCGCGCGCCGGTGCCGCAACCGGCGCAGGCGCAGCAGGCCGCTGCCGCGGCGCCGGCCGTCGCCAAGCCGGCAGCGGCGGCGACCGCCACTGCGGCATCGGGCGCACGCCTGGAAATCGCGCCGGCGGTGCCGGCGCAACGCAATAACGCAGGAGCCAAGTCCGGCACCGGTGCCGGCGACGAGGGAGACATGGTGGCGACTCAACAATTGCAGCAGGCGCGCGAAGACCTCGCGGCACGCGATGCCGAGGTCCAGGAACTGCGCTCGCGGGTCGAGCAGCTGGAACAGCTCAAGGCCCAGCAGCAGCAACTGATCGCGCTGAAGGACAGCGACCTGGCCGCGGCGCAGAAGCGCCTGGCGCAGGCCGGGCAGACCCAGGCCCCGGCGCAGCCGGCGGCGGCGTCCGGCGGCTGGCCGTTGTGGCTGTGGGGTGGGCTGGCGCTGCTGCTGCTGGGCCTCGGCGCGCTGCTGCTGGCGCGCCGGCGCAAGCCCTCGCCGTTGCCGCCGCTGCCGCGGCATGGCTACGACACGGCGGCGCTGGCCGCGGCGGTGCCGGTGGTCGCGCATCGCGACGTGGATGCGCCTGACCTGCCGCCGCTGGACGAACGCGCGCACGACGTGGCCGCAGACGAGACGTACGAAGAGCCGGCCTACCAGGACCAGGCGTTCGAGCGCGAGCTGGCCGGACATGCGCCGCGTCACGACGACGCCGACGACGTGCCGGCAGCGGAACATCCGCAGTTCGCGTTGCACCCCGATGCCGAGGCCGAGGTCGCGCCCGCGGCGCAGGCGCCGATCGATGCCGACGCGCCATGGCGGCAGCCGCCGCCGGTGCTGGCGCCGACCCCGGTCGCGCCAGCGGTTGCGGCACGCCACGAGCCGACCTGGCACCAGGACGCTGCGCCGTCTGCGGCCGCCGAACCGATCGCCGAACCGGCGCCCACCCATGCGCCGATCGGCCGCGAACGCCTGGAGTTGGCGGTGGCCTACATGGACCTGGGCGACAACGAAACCGCGCGGACCCTGCTGACCGAAGTGGCGGCCGGCGGCGATCCGGCGGCGCGCGCCGAAGCCTTGCAGTTGCTGGGACGCCTGAGCTGATGCGCGCGTGCGGCGTGCGGCGGGTGCGCCGTCGCCATCCTGCCTGGACAAGGCATGCGACGATGCGCGAGCACCTCCTCGGCGTTGCGGCGACGCACCGCCAGACCACGGGTGGTCTGGTATGCGACGCCAGCGTTGCGGCCCGGCAGGCACGCATGGCGGCCGCGCCGTTGCCGTGGACGCGCCTGCCCGCGGCCAGCGCCGTTCTGCCGCGCGTGGCGCCACAGACCCGCGCAGACCGCAGCGCAGCGGCGTGGCCGCTGTTGCCCGCGCTGCGCGTCGTGTCGGAGTAGGGCGCGATGCGTTACGCGTTGGGCGTGGAATACGACGGCAGCCAGTTCCAGGGCTGGCAGCAGCTCGGCGAATCCGGCGGGCCGAGCGTGCAGGCGGCGCTGCAGGCGGCGCTGTCGTCGGTGGCCGATACGCCGGTGAACGTGGTCTGCGCCGGGCGCACCGACGCCGGCGTGCACGGCGAATGCCAGGTCGTGCATTTCGATTGCGATGCGCCGCGCGCGCCGCGCGGCTGGATGCTCGGCGCCACCGCGCGGCTGCCGGCCTCGGTGTGCGTGCGCTGGTGCGTGCCGGCCGCGGACGACTTCCATGCGCGCTTCTCCGCGCGCGCGCGGCGCTACCGCTACCGCCTGCTCAACCGCCAGGTGCGCCCGGCGCTGTACCGGCAGACGCTGAGCTGGGAGCGGCGTCCGCTGCAGGCCGAGGCGATGCATGCTGCGGCGCAGGCGCTGCTGGGCGAGCAGGACTTCAGCGCGTTCCGCAGCATCCAGTGCCAGGCGCTGCATGCGCGGCGCGAGCTGCAGTCGATCGCGGTGACCCGGATCGGCGAGGTCGTCGAGGTCCAGGTCCAGGCCAATGCATTCCTTCATCACATGGTGCGCAATATCGTAGGCGCCTTGATCATGGTAGGAACGGGCGACAAGCCGATTCCCTGGATCGGCGAATTGCTCGCCGGGCGCGACCGTCGCGTCGCCGGCCCGACCGCGCCGCCGCAGGGATTGGTCTTCGTCGGTCCCCTCTACCCCGACATCTGGAAGCTACCGGCGGAGGTCACCCTATGAATCGCACCCTGTATCGCACCCGCATCAAGTTCTGCGGCATGACCCGCGCCGGCGATATCCGCCTGGCGGGCGAACTTGGGGTGGATTCGGTGGGATTCGTGTTCGCGCACGGCAGCCCGCGGCGGGTGGCGCCGGCCGAAGCCCGCGCGATGCGCCAGGCCGCCGCGCCGATGGTCGACGTGGTCGCGCTGTTCCGCGACAACCCCAAGGACGAGGTGCGCGAAGTGCTGCGCACGGTGCGTCCGACGTTACTGCAGTTCCATGGCGACGAGGACGACGGCTTCTGCCGCGGCTTCAACCTGCCGTACCTGAAAGCGGTGCCGATGGGCGGCGGCGACATCAATGCGCGCACGCTGCAGCTGCAGTACCCGAACGCGGCCGGCTTCCTGTTCGACAGCCACGCCCCGGGCGAGAGCGGCGGCTCCGGCAAGACCTTCGACTGGACGCGCCTGCCCACCGGCCTGCACCGGCCGTTCCTGCTCGCCGGCGGCATCACCTCCGACAACGTGTTCGACGCGATCGTGGCGACGCTGCCCTGGGGCGTGGACGTGTCCAGCGGCATCGAGAGCCAGCCCGGCATCAAGGACGGGCACAAGATGCGCACGTTCGTCGAGGAAGTGCGCCGCGCCGACTGCCACGAGTTGTCCAGCAACTGCTGAGCGGAGATTGCAGTCGATCTTGGCGCCGACAAGCGGTGCGTGAATCGGAGTGTTTTTCTCTTGGCAGTTCGTAGCAGTTCGTAGCAGTTCGCAAACTATGGCAGTGTCCTGTATCGGAATAGCCTGGCTGTCTGTCGGTGCCGTAGTTGGCGTCTTATGCCGCGCTGCAGGCAGTGAAGCACGGCCGTCGTGCTCGCTGCGTCGTGATCTTTGCTGGCGTGAGCACATAAGTCCTGTACGGCGGTATGTGCAAGTTTTCGCCTCTTCTTCAATGCATGTGCATGGTTCTTGATCACTAAAGCGGGCGGATGGCATCGCCGCCCGGCGGCGTCGATTGCATATGCGTTTCGGGTGCGTCGGGCGAAGTCGATGCGGTGCAGGTGGGTGCTGTGCCAGCGATGCGTTGGCACCACATGCAGGCTGCGTCGATTCAGCGCAATTGCCTGCGCAGCCACTGCGCCAGCGCGACGATGCGCTGATCTTCGCGTCCGCTTGGCGCACACAGCGCCCACTGCCCGCCGGTCTCGGCGAAGCCCCACGGTGCCAGCAGGCGGCCGCTGGCCAGGTCGTCGGCGACCAGCGGTTGCGGCGCGATCGCCACGCCGATGCCGGCCAGCGCGGCTTCGAGCAGGTAGTACAGGTGCTCGAAGCCGGTGCCGTAGCGCAGCGCGGCCGGGTCCACGCCATGCGCCTGCGCCCAGGCCGGCCACGCCTGCGGGCGCGAGGCGGTGTGCAGCAGCGGCTGTTGCAGCAGCGCCGAGGGCGGGCCGGCCACCAGCGCCTGTGCCTGCGGCAGGGCCGGGCTGAGCACCGGGCCGATCCGCTCCGGCGCCAGCACGTGCACCTGCCAGCCGTCCGGCCACGGCGCCTGGCCGAGCAGCAGCGCGGCGTCCAGGCCGTCCAGGTCGGCGCCGAACTCGCCCTCGTGCGCGGACAGGTGCAGGGTCAGTTCGGGCAGGTCGCGCTGCAGCGCCTGCAGCCGCGGAATCATCCAGCGCGCCAGGATGCTGCCCGGGCAGCCCAGCACCAGGGCGCTGGCGCGCGCCGGGCGGCGCAGTTCCGCCACCGCGTCCTGCAACTGGGCGAAGGCGCCGCCGGCCGCCTCGCGCAGCCGTTCGCCGGCCGCGGTCGGGCGGATGCCGCGGCCCTCGCGCTGCAGCAGCGCCAGCCCCAGTTCCTCTTCCAGCAGCCGGATCTGGCGGCTGACCGCGCCGTGGGTGACGTGCAGTTCGGCCGCCGCACCGCCGACGCTGCGCAGCCGCGCGGCGGCCTCGAACGCGCGCAAGGCGTTCAGCGAGGGCAGGCGGCGCAGGCTGGACATGTGAGATTTCCTGACGGATATGCGCAGACTTTATCGGTTTTTGTCGGGCGACGCGTGCGCTAAAGTGCAGGCCTGTCCTACTTGCCGTGATCGCCATGTCCTCCGTCCCCATCAGCGACTTCCACGCCTATCCCGACGCCAACGGCCACTTCGGCCGCTACGGCGGCCGCTTCGTCGCCGAGACCCTGATCGGGCCGCTGCAGGAGCTGGCCGCGGCCTACGACGCCGCGCGCCAGGACCCGGCCTTCATCGCCGAGTACGACAAGGACCTGAAGCACTACGTCGGCCGGCCCAGCCCGATCTACCACGCCGAGCGGCTCAGCCGCGAAGTCGGCGGCGCGCAGATCCTGCTCAAGCGCGAGGACCTGAACCACACCGGCGCGCACAAGATCAACAACACCATCGGCCAGGCGCTGCTGGCCAGCCGCATGGGCAAGACCCGCATCATCGCCGAGACCGGCGCCGGCCAGCACGGCGTGGCCAGCGCCACCGTGGCCGCGCGGCTGGGCCTGGAATGCGTGGTGTACATGGGCGCCACCGACATCGAACGGCAGAAGATCAACGTCTACCGGATGCAGCTGCTGGGCGCCAGGGTGGTGCCGGTGAGCTCCGGCTCGGCCACGCTCAAGGACGCGCTGAACGAGGCGATGCGCGACTGGGTGACCAACGTGCGCGACACCTTCTACATCATCGGCACCGTCGCCGGCCCGGATCCGTATCCGCGCATGGTGCGCGACTTCAACGCCATCGTCGGCCGCGAGGCGCGCGCGCAGATGCTCGAGGACTACGGCCGCCTGCCGGACGCGATCAGCGCCTGCGTCGGCGGCGGCAGCAACGCCATCGGCCTGTTCCACGCCTTCCTCAACGATCCGGGGGTGAAGATCTACGGCGCCGAAGCCGCCGGCGACGGCATCGCCACGGGCCGCCACGCCGCCTCCATCGCCGCCGGCCGCCCTGGCGTGCTGCACGGCAACCGCACCTACGTGATCTGCGACGACGATGGCCAGATCATCGAGACCCATTCGGTGTCCGCCGGCCTGGACTACCCGGGCGTCGGCCCCGAGCACGCGTTCCTGTCCGACAGCGGCCGCGCGGTCTACCAGGGCATCACCGACGACGAAGCGCTGGCCGCGTTCCACCTGCTGGCGCATGCCGAGGGCATCCTCGCCGCGCTGGAATCCAGCCATGCGGTGGCGCAGTCGATCAAGCTGGCGCGCGAGCTGCCCAGGGACGCGCTGGTGCTGTGCAACCTGTCCGGCCGCGGCGACAAGGACGTGCACACCATCGCCGCGCGCGAAGGGATGGTGCTGTGAGCGAACGTGGTGGCGACGGCAAAGATCTTTATCTGACTTGGCGCGACCCGCAACACGGGCTCGCGGTCCGCTACGAAACCGGAGAAGGCAACGTGACAGCGATGTACTGGGGAAGCTGGGACGCCGTGCAACTGGCGGAGGGCTGCGCATGAGCCGCGCCGCGAACCGCATCGCCGCACGTTTCGACGCGCTGCGCCAGGCCGGGCGCAAGGCGCTGATCCCGTTCGTCACCGCCGGCGATCCGTCGCTGCAGGCGACGGTGCCGGCAATGCATGCGCTGGTCGAGGCCGGCGCCGACGTGATCGAGCTCGGCGTGCCGTTCTCCGACCCGATGGCCGACGGTCCCACCATCCAGCGCAGCTCCGAGCGTGCGCTGGCGCGCGGCGCCGGCCTGGCCTACGTGCTGGAGACGGTCAGCGCGTTCCGCCGCGACGACGCGGCCACGCCGGTGGTGCTGATGGGCTACCTCAATCCGGTCGAGATCCACGGCACCGCGCGCTTCGCCGAGGAGGCGGTGGCGGCCGGCGTGGACGGCGTGCTGCTGGTCGACCTGCCGCCGGAAGAGTCGGCCGAAACCCTGGCGATCTTCGCTGCGGCCGGCCTGGACCTGATCGTGCTGGCCTCGCCGACCACCAGCGACGCCCGCATCGGCGTGTTGTGCGATGCGGCGCGCGGCTACCTGTACTACGTCAGCTTCGCTGGCGTCACCGGTGCCGACCACCTCGACACCCGCGCCGCCGGCGACCGCCTGCGCCAGCTGCGCGCGCGTTCGACCGTGCCGGTGGTGGCGGGCTTCGGGATCAAGGACGCCGCCAGCGCCAAGGCCATGGCGGTGGATGCCGACGGGGTGGTGGTCGGCAGCGCGCTGGTCGCGGCGCTGGCCGAGGCCGCGACCGTGCAGGCGGTGCGCGCGCGCGCGCTGGCCTTCCTGGCGCCGCTGCGGCAGGCGCTGGACCAGGCCTGAGGGCCCGTATCCGTCGGCGATTGAACCCCGGCACATTGCTGCAGTGCGGCGATGCGCTTGGCGCTGCGGCCGGTTCGGCCGCATTGCGGCGCGATTTCCGGCGGCGCGCTAGACTGTCGCCCCTTGGCGGCCTGGTGGGCCGCGCGACTGGATCGTCATTCCGCATGAGTTGGCTCAGCAAATTGATGCCCTCCGGCATCCGCACCGATAGCACGCCCAGCAAGAAGCGCAGCGTTCCCGAAGGCCTGTGGGAGAAATGTCCCAACTGCAGCGCCGTGCTGTACCGGCCGGAGCTGGAGGAGAACCTGGAGGTGTGCCCGAAGTGCGGCCACCACATGGCGATCCGCGCGCGCGCGCGGCTGGCGGCGCTGTTCGATCCGGATACCACGCCGACCGAGATCGGCGCGCGCCTGGGGCCGACCGACGCGCTGAAGTTCAAGGACCAGAAGAAATACAGCGAACGCATCAAGATCTCGCAGAAGAGCACCGGCGAGTACGACGCGCTGATCGCGATGCAGGGCCTGCTCAAGGCGCAGCCGCTGGTCGCCGCGGCATTCGATTTCGCCTTCATGGGCGGCTCGATGGGCTCGGTGGTCGGCGAGCGCTTCGCGCTGGCCGCGGAGACCGCGCTGCAGATCGGCGCGCCGTTCGTGTGCTTCTCCGCCAGCGGCGGCGCGCGCATGCAGGAAGGCCTGTTCTCGCTGATGCAGATGGCCAAGACCTCGGCCGCGCTCGGGCGCCTGCGCGAGGCCGGCCTGGCGTACGTGTCGGTGCTGACCCATCCGACCACCGGCGGCGTCTCGGCCAGCTTCGCCATGCTCGGCGACATCAACATCGCCGAGCCGCACGCGCTGATCGGCTTCGCCGGTCCGCGGGTGATCGAGCAGACCGTGCGCGAGACCCTGCCGGAAGGCTTCCAGCGTTCGGAGTTCCTGCTCGAGCACGGCGCCATCGACCAGATCTGCGACCGCCGCGAACTGCGCGACCGCCTGTCCGAACTGCTGGCGATGATGATGCGCCAGCCGGCCCCGGCGAAGACCGAGGTGGTGGCATGAAGGCCGGGAATCGGGAAATGGGAATCGGGAATCGTGGTCCCGTGCGCGTGATGCATTGCGCGGCAAGCACGCCTCGCGCGCGATCCCTGGACGTCTCCGGCTTTGCCCCATTCCCCATTCCCGATTCCCGATTCCCAGCCGTATGAGCACGCGCAAATACTTCGGCACCGACGGCATCCGCGGCCGGGTCGGGCAGGGCGCCATTTCTGCCGATTTCGTGATGCGCCTGGGCAATGCGCTGGGCCGCGTGCTCGGCGCCGGCGCCGCCGGCACTGCGCGGCCGACGGTGGTGATCGGCAAGGACACGCGCATCTCCGGCTACATGTTCGAATCGGCGCTGGAGGCCGGGCTGGTCGCCGCCGGGGCCGACGTGCAGCTGCTCGGGCCGATGCCGACCCCGGCGGTGGCGTTCCTGACCCGCACGCTCGGCGCCGACGCCGGCATCGTGATCAGCGCCTCGCACAATCCGCACTACGACAACGGCATCAAGTTCTTCTCCGCCGAAGGCGAGAAGCTCGACGACGCCACCGAGAGCGCGATCGAAGCGGCGCTCGACGCGCCGTTCGCCACGGTGGACTCCGAGCGCCTGGGCAAGGCGATGCGCGCGCGCGATGCGATCGGCCGCTACATCGAGTTCTGCAAGGCCAGCGTGCCGCGCGGCTTCGACCTGCGCGGGCTGAAAGTGGTGCTGGACTGCGCGCACGGCGCGACCTACCACATCGCGCCGCTGCTGTTCCGCGAACTGGGCGCCGAGGTGATCGCGATCGGCGCCGCGCCGGACGGGCTCAACATCAACGCCGGGGTCGGCTCGATGCATATCGACAACCTCGCCAGCAACGTGCGCCGCCATGGCGCGCAGCTGGGCATCGCCTTCGACGGCGACGGCGACCGCGTGCTGATGGCCGACGACCAGGGCAACCCGGTCGACGGCGACGACCTGCTGTACGTGCTGGCCTGCGGCTGGCAGGCCAGTGGCCGCCTGCGCGGGCCGGTGGTCGGCACGCTGATGACCAACTACGGACTGGAACAGGCCCTGGCCGCGCTGCAGTTGCCGTTCCTGCGGGTCAAGGTCGGCGACCGCTACGTGCACCAGGCGCTGGTCGAGCACGGCGGCGTGCTCGGCGGCGAGACCTCCGGGCACATGCTGTGCCTGGACCGCGCCACCACCGGCGACGCCATCGTCAGCGCGCTGCAGGTGCTGGAGGTGCTCAAGCGCTCGCGGCAGAGCCTGCGCCAGGCGCTGCAGGGCCTGCGCAAGGTGCCGCAGCAGACCGTCAACGTGCGTCTGCAGCAAGGCGCGCGCCCGGCCGAGGCGGCCAGCGTGCAGGCCGCCCTGGCCGCGGCGCAGGCGGCGGTGCAGGGCCGCGGGCGCGCGTTCCTGCGTCCGTCCGGCACCGAGCCGGTGCTGCGGGTCACGGTCGAGGCCGACGACGCCGCGCTGATGCAGGACACGTTGGAAAAACTCGCCGAGGCGGTCCGTGACGCGGCGTGAGTCGCTCGCCATCGGCATCGTGGTGGTCCTCGCCAAGGCGGCCACCTTCTACCTGCTGTACCGCCTGCTGATCTGATCGCGGTTTTTCTCCCTTCACCACTACGGTTCCCGCCATGACTGCGCGCATCCCGACCCTGGACATCACCCGCTTCAGCAATCCCGTCAGTGCGGGCGACCGCGACGCCTTCATCGCCGAACTGGGCGCGGCCTACCGCGAGTGGGGTTTCGCCGGCATCCGCAACCACGGCATCGCGCAGGCGCAGATCGACGCGGCCTACGGCGTGTTCAAGGCGTTCTTCGCGCTGCCCGAGGAGGTCAAGCGCAAATACCACGTGCCGGGCAGCGGCGGCGCGCGCGGCTATACCGCGTTCGGCGTGGAGACCGCCAAGGACTCCAAGCACTTCGACCTGAAGGAGTTCTGGCATATCGGCCGCGAGATCGCCGACGATTCCAAGTACCGCGGGGTGATGCCGCCGAACCTGTGGCCGAGCGAAGTGGCGGGCTTTCGCGAGCACGGCTACGGCCTGTACCAGGCGCTGGACCATCTCGGCGCGCGCGTGCTGGCGGCGCTGGCGCTGCATATCGGCCTGCCCGAGCACTACTTCGCCGACAAGACCGATGCGGGCAATTCGATCCTGCGCCCGATCCACTATCCGCCGATCGCCGCCGACGCCGCTTCAGACGAGCAACGCCCCAACGTGCGCGCCGGCGCGCACGAGGACATCAACCTGATCACCCTGCTGGTCGGCGCCAGCGCCGCCGGCCTGGAAGTGAAATCGAAGCAGGGCGAGTGGGTGCCGTTCACGTCCGACGCCGACACCATCGTGGTCAACATCGGCGACATGCTGCAGCGGCTGACCAACCACGTGTATCCCTCGACCACGCACCGCGTGGTCAACCCGCCGGGCGAGCAGGCGCGGCAGCCGCGCTACTCGGTGCCGTTCTTCCTGCACCCGAATCCGGATTTCGTCATCGACGTGCTGCCCTCGTGCGTCAGCGCCGACCACCCCAGCCGCTATCCCGAGCCGATCACCGCGCAAGGGTATCTGGAGGAGCGGTTGCGCGAGATAAAGTTGATTTGAGGCTGGGAATCGGGAATCGGGAATCGTAAAAGCGGGTTTCCGTGGCCGGCCTTGTTTCAGGTCTTCGGAACCCTGCGCGCTCTCCATTCCCGATTCCCGATGCCCCATTCCCGGCTTCAATCCAACGGCCTGATCCGCTGCGAGCCGCGCCGCATCACGCTCAGCAGCAGCGCGTTCGGCAGCAACGCGACCAGGGCCAACAGCGCGCGGTAGAACGCGCCCGGGACCACCCGCACATGGCCGCGCTCGGCGCCGTCGATGCCGGCGCGGGCCACTGCGGCGGTCTGCAGCCAGGCCCAGCGCGGCAGCTTGTCCATCTGCGCGCGGGTGCCGGTTACGTCGTGGAATTCGGACCAGGTGAAACCCGGGCACAGCGCGCAGACGTTCACGCCGCGGTCGGCGTTCTCCAGCGCCAGCGATTCGCTGAAGCGCAGCATGAAGCTCTTCGCCGCCGCGTACAGGGTCTGCCCGTCGGCGCCGGGCACCAGCGCGGCGAACGAGGCGACGTTGAGGATGCGGCCGTGGCCGCTGGCGCGCAGCGCCGGCAGCAGGCGCCAGCTCAGTTCGCAGACCGCGCCGATCATCACCTGCAGGAACGCGGCATGCGTGGCCCAGTCGCGGTCGGGAAAACGCCCCGGCACGCCGTAGCCGGCGTTGTTGACCAGGATCCGCACCGCCAGGCCGCGCCGTTCCAGTTCGGCCACCAGCGCGGCCGGCGCGGCCGGGTCGGCCAGGTCGGCGACCACGATCTGCACCGGCACCTGCGCGCGCAGTTCCTCGGCCAGTGCCTGCAGTAGCGCCTCGCGCCGCGCGCTGAGGATCAGCGGCACGCCGCGGCGGGCGTATTCGCGGGCGATCTCGCGGCCGATGCCGCTGGAGGCGCCGGTGATCAGGGCATGGCCGGAAATTTGGGGCATGGCGGTCTCGCAGGGGCGGCAGTGCGCGGGGCAGGGCAGGGGCAGGGGCGGCAAGGCAAGGCAAGGCGGGGCGGGGCGGGGCGGGGCGGGGCGGGGCAAGGCGGGGCAAGGCGGGGCGGCGGTGCCGGGTCCTCACCGCGCATCGGCTATCCTTTAGGCACTTTTCGCCGGAGAACGCGCCGATGCGACGCAAGATCGTAGCCGGAAACTGGAAGCTGCACGGCAACCGCCAGTTCGCCACCGCGCTGGTGCAGGAGGTGGCCGCGGGCCTGCCCGACGGCGTGGAGGTGGTGATCCTGCCGCCGCTGCCGTACCTGGGCGACCTGATCGAGGATTTCGAGGGCCATGCGCTGCGCTTCGGCGCGCAGGACGTGAGCAGCAACGAGAAGGGCGCCTACACCGGCGAGGTGTCGGCGGCGATGCTGGTCGATGTCGGCGCCCAGTACGGCCTGGTCGGGCATTCGGAGCGGCGCCAGTACCATGCCGAGAGCAGCGAGCTGGTCGCGCGCAAGTTCGCCGCGGCGCTGCATGCCGGGCTGATCCCGATCCTGTGCGTGGGCGAGACCCTGCAGCAGCGCGAGGCCGGACAGACTGAATCGGTCATCGCCGCGCAGCTGGCGCCGGTGCTGGCGCTGGTCGGCGCGCAGGGCTTCGCCAAGGCCGTGGCCGCCTACGAGCCGGTCTGGGCGATCGGCACAGGACGTACCGCCAGTCCGGCCCAGGCGCAGGCGGTGCACGCCTTCATCCGTGGCGAAGTCGCCGCCCACGATGCTAGAATTGCAGATGCGCTGCCGCTTCTGTATGGGGGCAGCGTCAAGCCCGACAACGCCGTCGAACTGTTCGCGCAGGCGGATGTCGATGGCGGGCTGGTCGGCGGCGCTTCGCTGGTCGCCGAGGACTTCCTGGCCATCGCGCGCGCGATGGCCGCCCGTTAACCGAACGGTCGCCGCACTGGCGGCCGCTCGCTACTTCAAGTCGTACTGTCTGGACGAATTTCGAAATGCTGATGGTCATCCTCAATGTGGTCTACGTGCTGGTGGCGATCGCGATGATCGCGCTGATCCTGATGCAGCGCGGTTCCGGCGCGGCGGCGGGTTCGGGGTTCGGCGCGGGCGCGTCCGGCACCGTGTTCGGATCGCGCGGCGCGTCCAACTTCCTGTCCAAGTCGACCAAGTGGCTGGCGGTGGTGTTCTTCGGCATCAGTCTGTTCATGGCCTGGTACGCCGGGCATAGCGCGCGCCCGGCGGCCGACGCCAACCTCGGCGTGATGTCGCAGGCCGCGGCCCCGGCGCCGGCCGCACCGGCCGGCGAGCTGCAGATCCCGCAGGCGCCGGCGTCGAGCGCGCCGGCCGCCGCACCCGCCGTTGCGCCGCCCGCGCAGCAGGCGCCGGAAAATGCACAACAAAAGTCGCCTACCCCATCGCAGAAAGACTGAAGACGGTTACAATATGGTGCGCGGCGGGATGCCGCGCGCGATACGCAAGCCCAGGTGGCGGAATTGGTAGACGCACTACCTTGAGGTGGTAGCGACTTAGGTCGTAGGGGTTCGAGTCCCCTCTTGGGCACCATTGGTTTGGCTACGGTTTCCAGGCAGGAACGTCATGTCCTTGCCGGAAGATCGTCTATCCCATGCCTGCGCGGCACGCGCGCGGGCACAGGCAAGAGAGAATTGCGAGTGCTGGCCGAATATTTGCCGACCCTGCTGTTTCTGATCGTGGCCACCGCAATCGGCGTCGCGCTGATGCTGGTGGGGCGGTTCCTCGGTCCCCGGCGTCCCGACGCGAAGAAGCTCTCGCCCTACGAGTGCGGCTTCGAGGCCTTCGAAGACGCGCGCATGAAGTTCGACGTGCGCTACTACCTGATCGCGATCCAGTTCATCGTCTTCGATCTGGAAATCGTCTTCATCGTGCCGTGGACGCAAGTGTTCATGGACCTGGGCGCCCGCTCCCTGGTCACCATGGGCCTGTTCGTCGGCATGCTGTTCCTCGGTTTTATCTACGTGTGGAAGAAGGGAGCGCTCGAATGGGAGTGATTCAGACCCTGGATCGGCTGATGACCAACCCGATCCCGGAAGGGCGGGTCGACGACATCCTGCGTCCCGAAGGCGAGAACCCGTTGCTCGAGAAGGGCTACGTGACCACCAGTGTCGATGCGCTGCTGAACTGGGCGCGCACCGGCTCGATGTGGCCGATGACCTTCGGCCTGGCCTGCTGCGCGGTGGAGATGATGCACGCTGGCGCCGCGCGCCTGGACCTGGACCGCTACGGCGTGGTGTTCCGCCCGTCGCCGCGCCAGTCCGACGTGATGATCGTTGCCGGCACCCTGGTCAACAAGATGGCCCCGGCGCTGCGCAAGGTCTACGACCAGATGCCCGACCCGAAGTGGGTGATCTCGATGGGCAGCTGCGCCAACGGCGGCGGCTACTACCATTACTCGTACTCGGTGGTGCGCGGCTGCGACCGCATCGTGCCGGTGGACATCTACGTCCCGGGCTGCCCGCCGACCGCCGAAGCGCTGGTCTACGGCATCTTGCAGCTGCAGAAGAAGATCTGGCGAACCCAGACCATCGCGCGCTGATCCCTCTTACTTCTTAAAAGCACGCCAAGCCCCCATGGCAGAGCAAGCATCTTCCTTTAGCGACCGACTCGGCGCCCGTTTTCCCGGCAGTCAGATGTTCGTGGTCCTCCCGCGTGGCGAAGTCACCCTGGAAGTGCCGGCCGACGCCTGGCACGCGACCTGTCTGGCGCTGCGCGACGAGTTCGGTTTCGAGCAATTGTCCGACCTGTGCGGGGTGGACTACCTGGGCTACGGCAGCGACGAGTGGGATACCGCCGATGTGTCGTCGCAGGGCTTCAGTCGCGGCGTCGAAGGCAAGGGCATGGGCCGTTTCGGCTGGGGCGAATTCCCCAGCGGCGAGGCCGCTGGCGAGATCCAGCCGCTGCCGGTGCCGCAGCAGCGCTACGCGGTGCTCGCGCAGCTGATCTCCTACCGCCACAACCAGCGCCTGCGCGTGCGTTGCTACGCGCCGAACGAAGACCTGCCGGTGGTGGCCTCGGTCACCGACATCTGGGCGGGCGCGAACTGGTTCGAGCGCGAGGCGTTCGACCTGTTCGGCGTGGTCTTCGCCGGCCACCCGGACCTGCGCCGCATCCTCACCGACTACGGCTTCGTCGGCCATCCGTTCCGCAAGGACTTCCCGCTGATCGGCAACGTCGAAGTGCGCTACGACGAAGCCAGGCAGCGCGTGATCTACGAGCCGGTGACCTCGGTCGAGCCGCGCGTCGGCGTGCCGCGCGTGATCCGCGACGATGCGCGCTACCAGACCGCCGCGGGCGAAGCACGCAAGGAGCCCGCCAAGTGAGCGAGTATCAGCAGGCGCACGCCGCCTTCGCCAGCAATCCTGCCGAAGCCAGGCAGGAGATCCGCAACTACACCATGAACTTCGGCCCGCAGCATCCGGCCGCGCATGGCGTGCTGCGCCTGATCCTGGAAATGGACGGCGAAACCGTGGTCCGCGCCGATCCGCATATCGGCCTGCTGCACCGCGGCACCGAGAAGCTGGCCGAGTCCAAGCCGTTCAACCATTCGATCGGCTACATGGACCGTCTCGACTACGTGTCGATGATGTGCAACGAGCACGCCTACGTGCGCGCGATCGAGACCCTGATGGGGATCGAGGCGCCGGAGCGCGCGCAGTACATCCGCACCATGTTCGACGAGATCACCCGCATCCTGAACCACCTGATGTGGGTCGGCTCCAACGGCCTGGACCTGGGCGCGATGGCGGTGATGCTGTACGCGTTTCGCGAGCGCGAAGAGCTGATGGACTGCTACGAGGCGGTTTCCGGCGCGCGCATGCACGCGACCTACTACCGGCCCGGCGGCGTCTACCGCGATCTGCCGGACCGCATGCCCAAGTACCAGGAATCGCGCTGGCACAAGGGCGCCGCGCTGAAGCGGCTCAACGCTGCGCGCGAAGGCTCGATGCTCGACTTCCTGGAAGACTTCACCAGCAGCTTCCCGGGCCGGGTCGACGAGTACGAGACCCTGCTCACCGACAACCGCATCTGGAAGCAGCGCACCGTCGGCATCGGCGTGATCACGCCGGAGCAGGCCTATGCCTGGAGCATGACCGGCGCGATGCTGCGCGGCTCGGGCATCGAATGGGACCTGCGCAAGAAGCAGCCCTACGCCAAGTACGACGCGGTGGATTTCGACATCCCGGTCGGCACCAACGGCGACTGCTACGACCGCTACCTGGTGCGCGTGGCCGAGATGCGCGAATCCAACCGCATCATCCAGCAGTGCGTGAAGTGGCTGCGGGCCAATCCTGGCCCGGTGATGGTCGAGAACTTCAAGGTCGCCCCGCCCAAGCGCGCGGAGATGAAGGACGACATGGAAGCGCTGATCCATCACTTCAAGCTGTTCAGCGAAGGCTATTGCGTGCCGGCCGGCGAGACCTATTGCGCGGTCGAGGCGCCGAAGGGCGAGTTCGGCTGCTACCTGGCCTCCGACGGCGCCAACAAGCCGTTCCGCGTGCATCTGCGCGCGCCCGGCTTCGCCCATCTGTCCTCGATGGACGCGATCGTGCGCGGGCACATGCTGGCCGACGTGGTGGCGATGATTGGTACCTATGATCTGGTGTTTGGTGAGGTCGACCGATGAAGGCGACAGGTAATTTCGAAGCGGCGCGCGACGTCGATCCGATGCTGGTGCTGAGCGAGAAGACGCGCGCGCACATCGATCACTGGCTGGCCAAGTTCCCGCCGGACCGCAAGCGGTCGGCGGTGCTGCAGGGCCTGCATGCCGCGCAGGAGCAGAACCAGGGCTGGCTGACCGACGAGCTGATCGCCGGCGTGGCCAAGTACCTGGAGCTGCCGCCGGTGTGGGCCTACGAGGTCGCCAGCTTCTACTCGATGTTCGAGACCGAGAAGGTCGGCCGCAACAACGTCGCCTTCTGCACCAACATCAGCTGCTGGCTCAACGGCGCCGAAGACCTGGTCGCACATGCGGAAAAGAGGCTCGGCTGCAAGCTGGGCCAGTCCACCGCCGACGGCCGCGTCTACCTCAAGCGCGAAGAAGAATGCCTGGCCGGCTGCGCCGGCGCGCCGATGATGGTGATCAACGGCCATTATCACGAGCAGTTGACCAAGGACAAGGTCGACGCGCTGCTGGACGGGTTGGAGTAACGGCAATGGCACAGCATCCCCACGCTCCCACCGGCCCGGTCGGTCCGGCCCCGCAGCCGCACCAGGTGGTACTGACCACGCTGCACTACGACACCCCGTGGTCGTACGAGAGCTACCTGAAGAGCGGTGGCTACGCCGCGCTGCGCAAGATCCTCGAAGAGAAGATCGCGCCGGAGCAGGTGGTCGAGATGGTCAAGCAGTCGAACCTGCGCGGCCGCGGCGGCGCCGGCTTCCCGACCGGCCTGAAGTGGTCGTTCATGCCCAAGGGCGCGCCGCAGAAATACATCCTGTGCAACTCGGACGAGTCCGAGCCGGGCACCTGCAAGGACCGCGACATCCTGCGCTACAACCCGCATTCGGTGGTGGAGGGCATGGCCATCGCCTGCTACGCCACCGGCAGCACGGTGGGCTACAACTACCTGCGCGGCGAGTTCCACCACGAGCCGTTCGAGCACTTCGAACAGGCCCTGGCGGACGCCTATTCCAACGGCTGGCTGGGCAAGAACGTGCTCGGCAGCGGCGTGGACATCGACATCTACGGCGCGCTGGGCGCCGGCGCCTACATCTGCGGCGAAGAGACCGCGTTGATGGAATCGCTGGAAGGCAAGAAGGGCCAGCCGCGCTACAAGCCGCCGTTTCCGGCCAATTTCGGCCTGTACGGCAAGCCGTCGACGATCAACAACACCGAGACCTACGCTTCGGTGCCGGCGATCATCCGCAACGGCCCGGAATGGTTCCTGGGCCTGAGCAGGACCAAGAACGGCGGGCCGAAGATCTTCTCGGTCTCCGGCTGCGTGCAGAAGGGCGGCAACTTCGAGGTGCCGCTGGGCACCACCTTCGACGAGCTGCTGGACATGGCCGGCGGGTTGAAGCCGGGCCGCACGCTGAAAGGGGCGATCCCGGGCGGCGTGTCGATGCCGGTGCTCAAGGCCGAGCAGCTCAAGGGCCTGCAGATGGACTACGACACCCTGCGCGCGCTGGGCACCGGCCTGGGCTCGGGCGCCATCGTGGTGCTCGACGACAGCGTGTGCTGCGTCAAGTTCGCCTGCCGCATCTCGCAGTTCTTCCACAAGGAGTCCTGCGGCCAGTGCACCCCGTGCCGCGAGGGCACCGGCTGGATGCACCGCGTGCTCGAGCGCATCGTCGCCGGCAAGGCCACGATGCAGGACCTGCAACAGTTGAAGACGGTGGCCGGCCAGATCGAAGGCCACACCATCTGCGCGTTCGGTGAAGCGGCGGCATGGCCCATCCAGGGCTTCCTGCGCCAGTTCTGGGACGAATTCGAGTACTACATCGTCAACGGTCATTCGATGGTTGACGGCAAGAAGGTGGAGGCAGCCGCCGCATGAGCGCGCAACCCAACAATCCTGGCGCGACCCCGGCCGTGGTGCCGGAGGGACACGTCACCGTCGAGATCGACGGCCAGTCCCTGGTCGTGCCGAAGGGCTCGATGATCATCCAGGCCGCCGACAAGGCCGGGATTCCGATCCCGCGCTTCTGCTACCACGAAAAGCTGCCGATCGCGGCCAACTGCCGCATGTGCCTGGTCGACGTGGAGAAGTCGCCAAAGCCGTCGCCTGCGTGCGCGACGCCGGTGATGGACGGCATGAAGGTCGCCACGCGCAGCGAGAAGGCGCTGAAGTACCAGCGCAGCGTGATGGAATTCCTGCTGATCAACCACCCGCTGGATTGCCCGATCTGCGATCAGGGCGGCGAGTGCGAGCTGCAGGACGTGTCGCTGGGCTACGGCCGTTCGGTCAGCCGCTTCAACGAGCGCAAGCGCGTGGTGGCGGACGAGGACATCGGTCCGCTGGTCGCCACCGAGATGACCCGCTGCATCCAGTGCACGCGCTGCGTGCGCTTCACCGCGGACATCGCCGGCACCTATGAGCTGGGCGGCATGTACCGCGGCGAGAACCTGCAGATCGGCACCTACGACGGCAAGCCGCTGACCACCGAGCTGTCGGGCAACGTCATCGACGTGTGCCCGGTCGGCGCGCTGACCAACAAGGTGTTCCAGTTCCGCGCGCGTCCGTGGGAGCTGACCGCGCGCGAATCGCTCGGCTACCACGACGCGATGGGCTCGAACCTGTTCCTGCACGTGCGCCGCGGCGAAGTGCTGCGCACCGTGCCGCGCGACAACGAGGCGGTCAACGAGTGCTGGCTGTCCGACCGCGACCGCTATTCGCACCAGGGCCTGTACGCCGCCGACCGCGCCACGCGGCCGCTGCGCAAGATCGATGGCCAGTGGCAGGAAGTGTCCTGGGCCGATGGCCTGGCCGCCGCCGCGCAGATCCTCGGCGACAACCGCGGCGATGCGCTGGGCGTGCTCGCGCACCCGGCCACCTCCAACGAGGAAGGCGCCTTGCTGGCGCGCCTGGCCGATGGCCTGGGCAGCGGCAACCTGGACCACCGCATCGGCAATCGCGATTTCTCCGATGCCGCCGTGGCCGAGCCGTTCGCGGTGCCGCTGGCGCAGATCGAACAGGCCGACGTGATCGTGCTGCTGGGCAGCAACCTGCGCCACGAGCTGCCGCTGCTGCACGCGCGCATCCGCAAGGCGCGGATGCAGCGCCAGGCGCGGGTGTATTCGATCAATCCGGTCGATTTCGATTTCGCCTTCGACCAGGCCGGCAAGCAGATCGTGGCGCCGTCCGGCTTCGCCGCCGCGCTCGCCGATGCGGCGCTGCGCGAGGCCGTGCAGGGCGCCGCCGGGCGTGCGGTGCTGATCGTCGGCGCGCTGGTCGAGACCCATCCGCAGGCCGCCGCGCTGCGCGCCGCCGCGCGCGATTTCGCCGCCGCCACCGGTGCGGCGCTGTGCCGCGTGCCGCAGGGCGCCAATGCGGTCGGCCTGGCCAGGCTGGGCGTGCTGCCGCGCGCGCGCGATGTGGCCGGCATGTTCGCCGAGCCGCGCAGCGCCTACCTGCTGTACGGCATCGAGCCGGGCCTGGACTTCGCCGACGCCGGCGCCGCGCGCGCCGCGCTGGGCGCGGCCAAGGTGGTGGCGTTCAGCCAGTTTGCCTGCGCCTCCACCCGCGACGTCGCCGATGTGATCCTGCCGATCGGCGCGCTGCCCGAGATCGACGCGACGCTGACCAATCTGGACGGCGTCGAGCAGCTGGCGCGCGCCGCCGGCAAGCTGCCCGACCAGGCCCGCGAAGGCTGGCGGGTGCTGCGTGCGCTCGGCGGCGAGCTGCAGTTGGCCGGCTTCGACTTCACCGACCTGGCCGGCCTGCGTGCCGGCGTGCAGCCGCGCAGCGTGAGCCTGCACGGTTCGGCGCAGCGCGCGGCCGCGGGCGAGGGCATCGAAGTGGCGGCGACGCCGGCGATCTACCGCACCGATGCGGTGGTGCGCCGTGCGCCAGCACTGCAGGCGCATCCGCTCAACGACGCGCCGGCGATCCGCCTGCATCCCGCGCACGCCGCGCAACTGGGCGTGGCCGCCGGGCAGGTGGTCAAGGTCGGCAATGCCGTCGGCAACGCGACGCTGCCGGTGGTGCTGGATCCGCGCGTCGCGGCGGGGGTGGCCTGGATCGAGTCCGGCCATGGAGCGACGGCGCCGATCGGTGCCGGCCGGGTAACGGTGGTGGCTGCATGAACGAGATGCTGTTGAACGTGGTCGATCCGCTGCACCAGTGGTTCGTCGGCCTGGGCGCGGTCGGCGTGGTCCTGTGGATCGTGCTGAAGATCCTGCTGATCGCGGTGCCGGTGATCGTCGCGGTGGCGTTCTACGTGGTCTGGGAGCGCAAGCTGATCGGCTGGATGCACATCCGCCACGGGCCGATGTACGTGGGCATGGGCATCTTCCAGGCCTTCGCCGACGTGTTCAAGCTGCTGTTCAAGGAGATCATCCAGCCCAGCAGTTCGCACAAGGCGATGTTCGTGATCGCGCCGCTGATCACCCTGGCGCCGGCGTTCGCGGCCTGGGCGGTGGTGCCGTTCGACGCCAGGCTGGTGCTGTCCAACGCCAACGCCGGCCTGCTGTACCTGCTGGCGATGACCTCGCTGGGCGTGTACGGCATCATCCTGGCCGGCTGGGCCTCCAACTCCAAGTACGCGTTCCTGGGCGCGATGCGCTCGGCCGCGCAGGTGGTCAGCTACGAGATCGCGATGGGCTTCGCCCTGATCGGGGTCATGATCGCCGCCGGCAGCCTCAACCTGAGCACGATCGTGGCCGCGCAGGCCGGCAACTCCGGCTTCTTCGACTGGTTCCTGGTGCCGCTGTTCCCGCTGTTCATCGTGTACTGGGTGTCCGGCGTGGCCGAGACCAACCGCGCGCCGTTCGACGTGGTCGAGGGCGAGTCGGAAATCGTCGCCGGGCACATGGTCGAGTATTCGGGCGGCGCGTTCGCGCTGTTCTTCCTGGCCGAATACGCCAACATGATCCTGGTCAGCTTCCTGGTCTCGATCTTCTTCCTGGGCGGCTGGCTGAGCCCGATCCAGGGCTGGGTCACGGCGGACATCTCGCCGTGGGTCGACTGGATCTGGACCGGCGGCTGGCCGTGGCTGCTGCTGAAGGTGTTGTTCTTCGCCAGCGCCTACATCTGGTTCCGCGCCAGCTTCCCGCGCTACCGCTACGACCAGATCATGCGCCTGGGCTGGAAGGTGTTCATCCCGCTGACGATCGTGTGGATCGCGGTGACGGCATTGATGGTGTTCTACGGCGTGATCCACAAGGGCGTGTAAGCGATGAATAAAGTCACCCATTATTTCAAGAGCCTGCTGTTGCTCGAGCTGCTCGGCGGCCTGTGGCTGACCCTGAAGTACGCGTTCCGTCCCAAGTACACCGTGCTGTACCCGATGGAGAAGTTCCCGCAGTCGGTGCGCTTCCGCGGCCTGCACGCGCTGCGCCGCTATCCCAACGGCGAGGAACGCTGCATCGCCTGCAAGCTGTGCGAGGCGGTATGCCCGGCACTGGCGATCACCATCGATTCGGCCAAGCGCGAGGACGGCACCCGCCGCACCACGCGCTACGACATCGACCTGTTCAAGTGCATCTACTGCGGTTTCTGCGAGGAAAGCTGTCCGGTGGACTCGATCGTGGAAACCCACGTGCTCGAGTATCACTTCGAGAACCGCGGCGAGAACATCGTCACCAAGCCGCAGCTGCTGGCGATCGGAGACCGGCTCGAAGCCGAGATCGCCGAGCGCCGCGCCGCCGACGCCGCCTTCCGCTGAGGTCCTGAAATGGATTGGGTAAATATCGCTTTCTGGATCTTCGCCACCGTCGCCGCGGTCTCCGCCGGCGCGGTGATCAGCGTGCGCAACTCCGTGTATGCGGTGCTGTGCCTGATCCTGACCTTCTTCTCGATCGCCTGCGTGTGGCTGCTGGTGGGCGCCGAGTTCCTCGGCGTGACCCTGGCGCTGGTCTACGTCGGCGCGGTGATGGTGCTGTTCCTGTTCGTGGTGATGATGCTCGACATCGATACCGCGCGGCTGCGCCAGGGCTGGGTGCGCTACCTGCCGGTCGGGCTGGTGGTGGCGGTGGCGATGCTGGTGCAGATGGTCACCCTGGTCGGGGTCAAGGCGCGCACCGCCGCCCCGTTCCCGGCCGACAACGCCGCCGCGCAGGCCGCCGACACCTCCAACATCACCTGGCTGGCCAAGACCCTGTTCACCCAGTTCCTGCTGCCGTTCGAGTTCGCCGCGATCATCCTGACCGTGGCGGTGGTGGCGGCGGTGATGCTGACCCTGCGCAAGCGCACCGGCATCAAGACCCAGAATCCCGGCGAGCAGGCGCGGGTCAAGGCCGGCGACCGGCTGCGCATCGTCAAGATGGACGCCGAGCAGCCCACGCTGCACACCCCGGCCCCGGCACCGCAGGAGGGCCAGCCATGATCACCCTGGGTCACCTGCTGGCGCTCGGCGCGGTGCTGTTCTGCATCAGCCTGGCCGGCATCTTCCTCAACCGCAAGAACGTCATCGTGCTGCTGATGTCGATCGAGCTGATGCTGCTGTCGGTCAACATCAACTTCGTGGCGTTCTCGCGCCAGCTCGGCGACCCCGCCGGTCAGCTGTTCGTGTTCTTCATCCTGACCGTGGCCGCGGCCGAGGCCGCCATCGGTCTCGCCATCCTGGTCACGCTGTTCCGTACCCGCCACACGATCAACGTGGCCGAAGTCGATTCGCTGAAGGGCTGACCCGTAGATGGAAATCACTCTCTCCAAGAGTCTGCTGATCGCGGTGGTGCTTGCGCCGCTGTTCGGCAGCATCGTCGCCGGCCTGTTCGGTCGCCAGGTCGGCCGCAAGGGCGCCCAGTGCGTCACCATCCTCGGCGTGGCGGTGAGCTGCGCGCTGTCGTGCTGGACCCTGTACCAGCTGGTCGGGCAGGGCGCGGCGCCGTTCAACCAGAACATCTATACCTTCTTCGAGGTCGGCCACTACGCGGCCCACGTCGGCTTCATGGTCGACCGCCTGACCGCGATGATGATGGTGGTGGTGACCTTCGTGTCGCTGCTGGTGCACGTCTACACCATCGGCTACATGGCCGAGGATCCGGGCTACCAGCGTTTCTTCAGCTACATCTCGCTGTTCACCTTCTCGATGCTGAGCCTGGTGATGAGCAACAACTTCCTGCAGCTGTTCTTCGGCTGGGAAGCGGTGGGCCTGGTGTCGTACCTGCTGATCGGGTTCTGGTTCAAGCGCCCGAGCGCGGTGTTCGCCAACATGAAGGCGTTCCTGGTCAACCGTGTCGGCGATTTCGGCTTCATCCTCGGCATCGCCGGCGTGCTGCTGTGGTTCGGCACGCTCGACTACGCCACCGTGTTCGCCAACGCCACCGCGGTGCTCGGCAGCGAGGCGGCCGGCGGCCTGGCCCAGGTGCAGCTGTTCCAGGGCCACCCGTGGAACGTGGCGACGATCATCTGCATCTGCCTGTTCATCGGCGCGATGGGCAAGTCGGCGCAGGTGCCGCTGCACGTGTGGCTGCCCGACTCGATGGAAGGCCCGACCCCGATCTCGGCGCTGATCCACGCCGCGACCATGGTCACCGCCGGCATCTTCATGGTGGCGCGCATGTCGCCGCTGTTCGAGCTGTCGCAGACCGCGCTGGACTTCGTGCTGTTCATCGGCGCCACCACCGCGTTCTTCACCGGCCTGATCGGCATCGTGCAGAACGACATCAAGCGCGTGGTCGCCTATTCGACGCTGTCGCAGCTGGGCTACATGACCGTGGCGCTGGGCGTGTCGGCGTACTCGGCGGCGCTGTTCCACCTGATGACCCACGCCTTCTTCAAGGCGCTACTGTTCCTGGCCGCCGGCTCGGTGATCATCGGCATGCACCACGAGCAGGACATGCGCAAGATGGGCGGCCTGCGCAAGTACATGCCGGTCACCTACTGGACCAGCGTGATCGGCACCCTGGCCCTGGTCGGCACGCCGTTCTTCGCCGGCTTCTACTCCAAGGACACGATCATCGAGGCGGCCGCGCACCATGCGCACGCCTCGCACAGCTGGATCGCGACCTACGGCTACTGGGCGGTGCTCGGCGGCGTGCTGATCACCAGCTTCTACAGCTTCCGCCTGCTGTTCCTGACCTTCCACGGCAAGGAACGCTTCCGCGACGCGCACCCGGCGCACGCGCACCACGACAGCGCGCATGCCGACGCCCACGCCACGCATGCGCATGACGAGCACGCGCACGACGACCACGACGACCACGACCACGGCCATGGCCACGGCGCGCACGAGCCGCACGAGTCGCCGTGGGTGGTGACGGTGCCGCTGGTGCTGCTGGCGATCCCGTCGATCGCCATCGGCTTCTTCACCATCGGCCCGATGCTGTTCGGTACCGACTGGGCCGGGCACCACACCGCGGCGGCGATCAAGGGCCAGGCGCTGGGCTTCTTCAGCGGCATCGTCGATTTCTACACCCCGGCGCGCGATACGGTCGGCGCGCTGGCCGAGGAATTCCACGGCCCGGTCGGGTTCGCGCTGCACGGCCTGACCCAGCCGCCGTTCTTCCTGACGCTGGCCGGCTTCGCCCTGGCCTGGATCCTGTACCTGTGGAAGCCGGAACTGGCGGCGAAGGCGCGCAAGACGTTCTCGCTGCCGGTGTGGATCCTTGAGAACAAGTACGGTTTCGACAAGCTCTGGATCAACGGCTTCGCCGGCGCCGGTCTCGGCCTCGGCAAGGTCTCGCGTGCGGTGGATACGCATGTCGTGGACGGCGTCATGGTCAACGGCACCGCGCGCGTGATCGACCTGGCGGCCAATCTGCTGCGTCGCACGCAATCCGGTTTTCTCTATCACTACGCCTTCGCGATGATCATCGGCCTCATTGCCCTGTTGGGCGTGCTGATGCATTTCTGGCGTTGACCTGTACGGAATAAGAACACGTGTCGAACTGGCCCCTACTGACTCTCCTGATCTGGCTGCCGATCCTCGGCGGCGCGCTGATCCTCGCGTTGCGCGACGCCAAGGCGGCGCGCTGGGCGTCGCTGCTGGTCGCGTTGCTGACCTTCGCGCTGAGCCTGCCGCTGCTCACCGGTTTCGACTACGCCAGCGACGCGCTGCAGTTCGTCGAGACCCATGCGTGGATCCCTGCCTACGACATCGGCTACAACCTCGGCGTCGATGGCATCGCGATCGCGCTGATCGTGCTGACCACGCTGGTCACGGTGCTGGCGCTGATCGGCGCCTGGACCTCGATCGAAAAGCGGGTCAACCAGTACGTGGCCGCGTTCCTGATCCTGGAAGGCGTCACCGTCGGCATCTTCGCCGCCACCGACGCGATGCTGTTCTACGTGTTCTTCGAGGCGATGCTGATCCCGATGTTCCTGATCATCGGCATCTGGGGCGGCCCGCGCCGCATCTACGCCGCGGTCAAGTTCTTCCTGTACACCTTCCTCGGCTCGGTGCTGATGCTGGTCGGGTTGATCTACCTGTACCTGAAGGGCGGCAGCTTCCAGCTCGCCGACCTGTACCAGCTGTCGCTGACCTCCAGGGAGCAGACCTGGCTGTTCTTCGCGTTCCTGATCGCGTTCGCGGTCAAGGTGCCGATGTTCCCGGTGCACACCTGGCTGCCGGACGCACACGTCGAGGCGCCGACCGCCGGTTCGGTGATCCTGGCCGCGATCGCGTTGAAGATCGGCGGCTACGGCTTCCTGCGCTTCAACCTGCCGATCCTGCCCGACGCCAGCAACGAATGGGCCTGGCTGGTGATCGCGCTGTCGCTGATCGCGGTGATCTACGTCGGCCTGGTCGCGCTGGTGCAGGACGACATGAAGAAGCTGATCGCATATTCGTCGATCGCGCACATGGGCTTCGTCACCCTCGGCACCTTCGTCGCCTTCGCCCTGGTTGGCTTCGGCAGCACCGACGCGGCGCGGCTCGGCCTGCAGGGCGCGATGGTGCAGATGATCTCGCACGGCTTCGTGTCCGGCGCGATGTTCTCCTGCGTCGGCGTGCTCTACGACCGCATGCATACCCGCCGCATCGCCGACTACGGCGGCGTGGCCAACGTGATGCCGTGGTTCGCCGCGTTCGCGATGCTGTTCTTCATGGCCAACGCCGGCCTGCCGGGCACCAGCGGCTTCGTCGGCGAGTTCATGGTGATCATGGCCAGCTTCCAGGCGCACCCGCTGCTCGCCTTCGCCGCGGCGACCACTCTGGTGATCACCGCCGCCTATACCCTGTGGCTGTACCGGCGCGTGTTCTTCGGCGAAGTGGCCAATGCGCACGTGGCCGAGCTGAAGGACATCAACCGCCGTGAGGCGCTGGTGCTGGGCGTGTTCGCGGTGGGCGTGCTGGTCCTGGGCCTGTATCCGAAGCCGCTGACCGACCTGATGGAACCCTCGATCGCAAAGCTGGCGGCGCAGATCGCCACCAGCAAGCTGTAATCGGGCCGTCGAGCGAAATGATTCCAGAGAGTTGATGATGACCACCCCTGCGCTACTGCCCCTGACCGCCGTCGACCTGCCGCCCCTGCTCCCCGAGCTGGTGCTGACCGCCGGCGCCTTCGCCCTGCTGATGCTCGATCTGTTCGTCAGCGAGCGCAACAAGGCCTGGACCCATATCGTCTCGGTGGCGATCCTGGTCGCGGTGTTCGCGATGCTGCTCGCCGGCGTGGGCGGGCAGGGCGCGGTGTTCAACGGCATGTTCGTGCGCGACGCCGCCGCCGACGTGATGAAGACGGTGATCGTCGGCCTCAGCGCGCTGACCCTGATCTACGGCTGGAGCTACCTGCGCGAGCGCAAGCTGTACCAGGGCGAGATCCCGGTGCTGGTGCTGTTCGCCACGGTCGGCATGATGATCCTGGTCTCGGCCGGCAGCCTGCTGATGGTGTACCTGGGCCTGGAACTGCTGGCGCTGTGCTCGTACGCGCTGGTCGCGTCGAACCGCGACAACGGCATGGCCACCGAGGCGGCGATGAAATACATCGTGCTCGGCTCGCTGGCCTCGGGCCTGCTGCTGTACGGCATGTCGCTGATCTACGGCGCCACCGGCACGCTGAGCCTGACCGGCATCCATGAGGCGATCGGTTCCAGCCAGGAGCGCACCCTGCTGCTGACCGGCACCATCTTCATGATCGCCGGCCTGGCGTTCAAGCTCGGCGCCGCACCGTTCCACATGTGGCTGCCCGACGTGTACCAGGGCGCGCCGGCGCCGATCGCGCTGTTCATCAGCTCGGCGTCGAAGCTGGCCGCGTTCGGCATGGCCTACCGGCTGCTGGAAGTGGGCCTCGGCCCGCTGGCCGAGCAGTGGCACTGGGTGGTCGGCGGCCTGGCCGCGCTGTCGCTGCTGGTCGGCAACCTGATGGCGCTGGCGCAGAGCAACCTCAAGCGCATGCTGGCGTATTCGACCGTCTCGCACATCGGCTTCCTGCTGCTCGGCGTGGCCGGCGGCGGCGAGCGCGGCTATGCGGCGGCGCTGTTCTATGCGATCTGTTATTCGCTGATGTCCACCGCTTCGTTCGGCGCGATCATCGCGATGTCGCGCAAGGGCTTCGAGGCCGAGCACATCGACGACTTCAAGGGCCTGAACGCGCGCAACCCGTGGATGGCGCTGCTGGTGCTGTGCATCATGGCCTCGCTGGCCGGCGTGCCGCCGTTCCTGGGCTTCTGGGCCAAGCTGGCGGTGCTCGGCGCGGTGCTCGCGGTGCCGACCGACAACCTGTGGTGGACCGGCCTGGCGATCCTGTCGGTGCTGTGCGCGGTGATCGGCGCGTTCTACTACCTGCGCGTGATCAAGGTGATGTATTTCGACGAGCCGGTCGGCGCGCCGTTGCCGGTCAACGACGACCGCGTGCTCGGCGTGGTGCTCGGGGTCAATGCGCTCGGTCTGTTGGCGCTGGGCCTGGCCTGGAGTCCGCTGATGGCGTGGTGCCAGCGCGCTTTCGCGCAGCTGGCCTGAGCGCGCGCGAAAGCGCTGTTTTCAAGCTGTTTGCGACAACGCCGCCACGATGGCGGCGGTGGCGTTTGTGCATCGATGGATGCGATCGGTCTTCCGCTGTCGGTCGCTTGCGGTTATCATGCCGCGCGAAGTCCGGCGGCATCGCCACCGGGTCGAATGAAAAATCAGGGCTTGCAATCATCGCGCTGGTTCTTCATAATTCCGCTTCTGCTGCGGGGTGGAGCAGTCTGGCAGCTCGTCGGGCTCATAACCCGAAGGTCGCAGGTTCAAATCCTGCCCCCGCTACCATATTTGTCTACGGCGGCAACCAGTTCAGCGGTTGCCTGCGGTAGGGAAATCTGGGCTTCGCGAAGACGCATGTTCCCGTCTTCGCAACCGGAATCCAGCGTTACCGGAGTCGTACCGGATAAGGGGCCCAACGGGCCCTTCGTCGTTTCCGGGGTCCGGAAAAACCGCCAGGACCGAATTCATTCATTCAGATGCAAGGCAGGCTGTGAGCGACAAGGCAAACGAAATCGCGAATCTGCTGGGCCCGACCGTGGACGCGTTGGGGCTGGAACTGCTGGGGGCGGAATACCTGCCGGCCCCGGGCGGCGCCACACTGCGCCTGTATATCGACGTGCCGCTGGCCGAACAGCCCGAGCGCATCGTCAACATCGACGATTGCGAGCGGGTCAGCCGCGAAGTGTCGGCGCAGCTGGACGTGGAAGATCCGATCAGCGGCAACTACACGCTGGAAGTGTCCTCGCCGGGCGTGGACCGTCCGCTGTTCAGCGCCGCGCAGTTCGCGCGCCACCAGGGCGAGTCGGCCAAGGTGGTGTTGAAGCTGCCGCAACAGGGCCGTCGGCGCCTGCAGGGGCGCATCGCCCAGGCGGACGTGGACGCCGGCCGCATCGTGTTCGAGGTCGACGGCGCCGAACTGGCGGTGGACTTCGACAATATCGACAAGGCGCGGATCCTGCCCGACTGGGCGGCACTGGGCCTGGCCCCGACCAAGCCGGGCAAGGCCCCCAAGCCGGCCGGCAAGACCGCAAAACCCAATAAGAAACCATCCAACGAACCGGCAGCCGACAAGGCTGCGCGCGGAGCGAAAGAATGAGCAAGGAACTGTTGCTGGTAGTCGACGCGGTCGCCAACGAAAAAGGCGTGCCGCGCGAAGTGATCTTCGACGCGATCGAGGCCGCCTTGGCCTCGGCGGCGAAGAAGCGCTACCCCGATCAGGACGTGCTGACGCGCGTCACCATCGATCACAAGGACGGCAATTACGAAACCTACCGCCGCTGGGAAGTGGTGGCCGACGACGTGGTGATGGAATCGCCGGACCGGCAGATCCGTCTGATGGACGCGGTCGACGAAGCCGAGGGCGTGGACGTCGGCGATTACATCGAAGAGCAGATCGAGAATCCGGATTTCGGGCGCATCGCCGCGCAGGCCGCCAAGCAGGTGATCGTGCAGCGCGTGCGCGAGGCCGAGCGCCAGCAGGTGGTGGACGCGTGGAAGGACCGCATCGGCGAGCTGGTCACCGGCGTGGTCAAGCGCGCCGAGCGCGGCAACATCTATGTCGATCTGGGCGGCAATGCCGAGGCCTTCATTCCCAAGGACAAGGGCATCCCGCGCGACGTGCTGCGCGCCGGCGACCGCGTGCGCGGCTACCTGGCCGAAGTGCGTTCGGAGCCGCGCGGCCCGCAGCTGTTCATCAGCCGCGCCGCGCCGGAATTCATGATCGAGCTGTTCAAGCTGGAAGTGCCGGAAGTGGGCCAGGGCCTGGTCGAGATCAAGGCCTGCGCGCGCGATCCGGGCGACCGCGCCAAGATCGCGGTGCTGGCGCACGACACCCGCACCGATCCGATCGGCGCCTGCATCGGCATGCGCGGTTCGCGCGTGCAGGCGGTGTCCAACGAGCTCAACGGCGAGCGCGTGGACATCGTGCTGTGGAACGACAACCCGGCCAACTTCGTCATCAACGCGATGGCGCCGGCCGAGGTGCAGTCGATCATCGTCGATGAGGAAAAGCACGCGATGGACTTGGCGGTGGCCGAAGACCGGCTGGCGCAGGCGATCGGCAAGGGCGGCCAGAACGTGCGCCTGGCCAGCCGCCTGACCGGGTGGCAGCTCAACGTGATGACCGCCGAGCAGGTCGCGGCCAAGTCCGAGGCCGAGCAGAACGTCGCCCGCCAGCTGTTCATGGACAAGCTGGAAGTGGACGAGGAAATCGCCGCGATCCTGGTCGCCGAGGGGTTCAACTCGGTCGAGGAAATCGCCTACGTGCCGGTCGGCGAATTGCTTGCGGTGGAAGGCTTCGACGAGGACATCGTCGAGGAGCTGCGGGCCCGCGCGCGCGATGCGTTGCTCAACGAGGCGCTGGCCGCCGAGGAAAGCGACGACAGCGGCGTGCCGGCGGCGGATTTGCTGTCGCTGGAAGGCATGGACGAGGCCACCGCCTACGCGCTGGCCAGCCATGGTGTGCGTACCAGTGAGGACCTGTCGGATCTGGCTGCCGACGAAATCCTCGAATTCGGCATCGAGGATCTGGACCAGGAGCGCGCCGCTGCGCTCATCCTGGCGGCCCGTGCCGAGGAGATCGCCCGATTGGAACGCGGCGAATGAGTCAGCGATGAATGCCGCCCTGAACCGATCAGGGCTTAGAATCCGCGCTACCTTCGCACGCGGCGAGGGGGCGCCAACCAGATCATAGGACCCGAATGTCGCAGCAAACCACCATCCGCAAGCTGGCCGAACTGGTGAATACGCCGGTCGATAAACTGCTGGTTCAACTGGCCGAGGCCGGAATGAAGTTCAGCGGTCCCGACCAGGTCGTGACCAGTACCGAAAAGATGAAGCTGCTCGGCTTCCTGCGCCGTACCCACGGCAAGGCCGACAAGCCGGTCGAGGAAGAAGCCCAGGCCGCGCCGAAGAAGATCACCCTGAACCGGCGCAAGCTGCAGGAAGTGACGGTCAGCGCCGGACGCAGCAAGACCACGGTCAACGTCGAGGTCCGACAGAAGCGCACCTACGTGAAGACGGCCGAGGATCTGGCCGCCGAGCGCGCGGGGATGGCCGCGGGCGGACGGGTGGATGACGAGCGCGCCGAGATCCTGCGCAAGCTGGAAGCCTCCAAACAGCGCAATCTGGCCGAACAGCAGAAGCTCGCCGAGCAGGACCGTGCGCGCGCCGAGGAAATCGAGCGCAAGCGCCAGGCCGAGCAGGATGCGCGCGACCGCGTGGAAGCCGAGCGCAAGGCCGCGCAGGCCGCGTTGCAAGCCGAGTCGGCGGCGCCGGCCGCTGCCGCCACGCCTGCGTCCGCTGCCACGCCGAATGCCGGTGCCGGCACCGGTGCCGCCGCGCCGCGCGCGCCGCGTCCGGCCAGCGCGCCGCACCATCCGCCGAAGCCGGCCGCGCCGCGCAGCGACGACCGCAACGCCGGCAACAAGCACAAGACCCGCGGCTCGCACGTGATGGTCGCCGGGGTCGAGGACGACGACAGCACCAGTCGCTTCGCCGGCCAGCTGCACCTGTCCGCGGCCGATCGCGCGCGCCGTTCCAACGTGCGCGGCAAGCCGCGCGGCGGCAACAGCGGCGGCCGTCGCCAGCCCGAGCCCTCGCGCAGCGGCGGCGGCGCGCATGGCTTCGAGCGTCCGACCGCGCCGGTGGTGCGCGAAGTGGCGATCGGCGAGACGATCACCGTGGCCGACCTTGCGCAGAAGCTCGCGCTGAAGGGCGGCGACGTGGTCAAGGCGCTGTTCAAGATGGGCGTGATGGCCACCATCACCCAGTCCATCGACCACGATACCGCCGCGCTGATCACCGAAGAGCTCGGCCACAAGCCGGTGCGCGCGGGCAGTGCCGACGCCGAGGACGCGCTGCTGGCGCACACCGAGGACGAGCAGGGCGAGAAGCGCTCGCGGCCGCCGGTGGTCACCATCATGGGTCACGTCGATCACGGCAAGACCTCGCTGCTGGACTACATCCGCCGCACCAAGGTCGCCTCTGGCGAAGCCGGCGGCATCACCCAGCACATCGGCGCGTACCACGTCGAAACCGATCGCGGCGTCATCAGCTTCCTGGACACCCCGGGCCATGCGGCCTTCACCTCGATGCGCGCGCGCGGCGCCAAGCTGACCGACATCGTGGTGCTGGTGGTGGCGGCCGACGATGGCGTGATGCCGCAGACGATCGAGGCGGTCAAGCACGCCAAGGCGGCCGGCGTGCCGCTGATCGTGGCGGTCAACAAGATCGACAAGTCCGGCGCCGATCCGCTGCGGGTCAAGAACGAGCTGCTCTCGCAGGACGTGGTCGCCGAGGAATTCGGCGGCGACACCCAGTTCGTCGAAGTCTCGGCCAAGACCGGCGCGGGCATCGACACGCTGCTCGACGCGATCTCGCTGCAGGCCGAAGTGCTGGAACTGAAGGCGGTATTCGATGGCCGCGCCAGCGGCGTGGTGATCGAATCCTCGCTGGACAAGGGCCGCGGCCCGGTGGCGACGGTGCTGGTGCAGCAGGGCAGCCTGAAGCGCGGCGACTACCTGGTGTGCGGCGTGCAGTACGGCCGCGTGCGTGCGCTGTTCGACGAGACCGGCGGGCAGCCGGCCGAGGCCGGTCCGTCGATCCCGGTGCAGGTGCTGGGCCTGTCCGGCGTGCCGGATGCCGGCGACGACTTCGTCGTGGTCGACGACGAGCGCCTGGCCAAGGACGTGGCGCAGCAGCGCGAAACCAAGCGCCGCGAGTCGCGCCTGGTGTCCTCGGCGGGCAGCCGCATGGAAGACATCATGTCGCAGCTCGGCAAGGGCGAAGGTCAGCTGTCGCTGAACCTGGTGATCAAGGCCGACGTGCAGGGGTCGGTGGAAGCACTGAAGCAGTCGCTGGTGGCCCTGTCCAACGAGCAGATCCGCATCAACGTGATCCATTCGGGCGTCGGCGGCATCACCGAGTCCGATGCGAACTCGGCGCTGGCCTCCAAGGCCACGGTGATCGGCTTCAATGTGCGTGCGGACGCTTCGGCGCGGCGCATCATCGAAACCAACGGCGTGGACCTGCGCTACTTCTCGATCATCTACGACGTGATCGACCAGGTGAAGCAGGTGGCCTCCGGTCTGCTCGGCGTGGAAATCCGCGAAGAGATCATCGGTACCGCGCAGGTGCGCGACGTGTTCCGCAGTTCCAAGTTCGGCGCGGTCGCCGGCTGCATGGTGGTGGAGGGCGTGGTCAAGCGCAACAAGCCGATCCGCGTGCTGCGCGACAACACCGTGGTGTTCGAGGGCGAGCTGGAATCGCTGCGCCGCTTCAAGGAGAACGTCGACGAGGTGCGCAACGGCACCGAGTGCGGCATCGGCGTGAAGGCCTACAACGACGTCAAGCCGGGCGACCAGATCGAGTGCTTCGAGCGCATCGAAGTGCAGCGCACGCTGTAAGTAGCCGGGAATCGGGAATCGGGAATCGGGATTGGGAAAAGCGGCAGGCTGGGTCAGCTGCGCTTTTCCCAGTCCGTTTACTGGTTCCGAGTCCCGAATAGAGAGATCCCGGACCATGGCAACAAAATCCTTTCACCGTACCGATCGTGTTTCCGCGCAGATCCGCCGCGACCTGGGCACGATCGTGCATTCGGCCGTGCGCGATCACGGCCTGCCGTCGGTCAGCGTTTCCGACGTCGAGGTCACCCGCGACCTGGCCCATGCCAAGGTGTTCGTCACCGCGCTGCTGCCCGAGCGCTCGGTCGAGGCGGTCAAGGGCCTGAAAGAACTGGCGCCGCAACTGCGCAGCGAACTGGCGCGGGCGATGAAGCTGCGCCACGTGCCCGAACTGCATTTCCACTACGACGATTCGGTCGACCGCGGCGAACGCATCGACAACCTGCTGCGCGACATGCCGGAACTGCAGCAGTCGGAAGACGCCGATGGCGACAGCGACGGCGACGCGGTCCCGCCGAAAGTCTGAGTCGTTGCTGCCGGTGCGACTGCATCGGCGCCGTGCTCCGCGTCGAGCGCACTGCAAGCCCCACTCGTATTCGCGTCGGCCCGTACTCCGCAGCCTTGCCTGCGCAGCCGACCGATCTTTCGGCATCGGTTTGTTTTCCATCCTGGTCTGCAGCGATCGCAGGCCTTACCGTTCGATTCCCGATTCCCGATTTCCGATTTCCGATTCCCGAATCCCGAATCCCGAATCCCGAATCCCGAATCCCGAATCCCCCAGCTTCCAACCCCATGCCCGTCTTCGGCCCCCGCCTGCCCCGCATCTCCTTCCGCCGCCTCGACGGCATCGTGCTGCTCGACAAACCGGCCGGCATGAGTTCCAACGCGGCGCTGCAGGCGGCGCGGCGGCTGTTCCGCGCCGAGAAGGGCGGCCACACCGGCAGCCTGGACCCGCTGGCCACCGGCCTGCTGCCGCTGTGCTTCGGCGAGGCGACCAAGCTGGCCGGGCTGCTGCTGGGCTCGGCCAAGGCCTACGAGGCGCAGATCGTGCTCGGCGTGAGCACCGACAGCGACGATGCCGACGGCGCGGTGCTGCGCACCCGGCCGGTGCCGCCGATCGATGCGGCGACCCTGCAGGCGGCGCTGGCGCCGCTGCGCGGACGCATCCGCCAGCGCGCGCCGATCTATTCGGCGCTCAAGCAGGGCGGCGAGCCGCTGTACGCGAAGGCGCGCCGCGGCGAAGCGATCGAGGCGCCGGAGCGCGAGGTCGAGGTGCACGCCATCGACGTGCTCGCCCACGCAGGCGAGCGCCTGCGCCTGCACGTGGCCTGCGGCTCGGGCACCTATATCCGCAGCCTGGCCCGCGACCTGGGCGAGGCGCTGGGCTGCGGCGCGCATATCGCCGGGCTGCGGCGCTTGTGGGTGGAGCCGTTCCGCGCGCCGCAGATGGCGACCCTGGAGCGGCTGCAGCAGCTGGCCGCGCAGGACCCGGCGGCGCTGGAGGCGCTGCTGCTGCCGCTGGCCGCCGGCCTGGCCGATTTCCCGCCGCTGCGCCTGGACCATGCTGCGGCGCAGCGTTTCCGCATGGGCCAGCGCCTGCGCGATGCCGCCTGGGCGCCGGGTGCGGTCGCGGTGTTCGGCGCCGACGACGTGCCGCTGGGGCTGGGCCAGGTCGACGCCAGCGGGCTGCTGGCGCCGCAGCGCATGTTCAACCTCTGATCCGCAGCCCTGCCGGGCGCCGTGCGCGGGCAGTCCCGGCGCCGGCCTGGCCGTGACGCGGCGTTAACGCCTTGTTCGCCAGGGCGGGGACCGGTACACTTCCGCGGCCTTTATGGCATCCCTGCGCTCCGGCGCAATCCTTCGCAATCGGCGAGCCAGGCGGTGCGTCATCCGCACGTTCCTGCCGGCCCCGCATCTTCAGAGAAAACACATCATGTCCGTCGACACCCAGAAAGTCATCGAAGAAAACAAGCGCGGCGCCGCCGACACCGGCTCCCCGGAAGTGCAGGTGGCCCTGCTGACCGCGCGCATCGAGCTGCTGACCGGCCACTTCAAGACCCACAAGAAGGACCACCACAGCCGCCGCGGCCTGCTGCAGATGGTCAACCGCCGCCGCAGCCTGCTCGACTATCTGAAGAAGAAGGATGGCGAGCGCTACAAGGCGCTGATCGAGAAGCTCGGCCTGCGTCGCTGAGGCAACGAACCCGACCGCGGCGCAGTGATGCGCCGCGGTTTTGTTTTGGGTAGTACCGCGGCCCGGGGAATGCTCCGCACCGCCGGCCGGATCCTCCCGGCCACCCGCCAGCGGCATGGGCCGCCAGCGGTCCATTCGAAGACAGCATCATCCAAGGAAACCCCGTGGCAAAAATCACCAAAACCTTCCAGTACGGCAAGCACACCGTCACCCTCGAAACCGGCGAGATCGCCCGCCAGGCCGGCGGCGCCGTCATCGTCAAGATGGACGACACCGTACTGCTGGTCACCGCCGTCGCCGCCAAGAGCGCGCGCGAAGGCCAGGACTTCTTCCCGCTGACGGTCGACTATCAGGAGAAGTTCTACGCCGGCGGCCGCATCCCCGGCGGCTTCTTCAAGCGCGAGGGCCGTGCGACCGAGAAGGAGACGCTGATTTCGCGTCTGATCGACCGTCCGATCCGTCCGCTGTTCCCGGAGGACTACAAGAACGAAGTGCAGATCATCGCCACGGTGATGTCGATGAACCCGGACATCGACGGCGACATCGCCGCGCTGATCGGCGCCTCGGCCGCGCTGTCGCTGGCCGGCACCCCGTTCAACGGCCCGATCGGCGCCGCCAAGGTCGGTTACAAGAACGGCGAATACATCCTCAACCCGACCATCACCGAGCTGAAGGATTCGCAGCTGGAGCTGGTCGTGGCCGGTACCGCCAACGCGGTGCTGATGGTCGAATCCGAAGCGGCGCTGCTGTCCGAAGAAGTGATGCTGGGCGCGGTCACGTTCGGTCATCGCGAGCTGCAGAAGGTCATCAACATCATCAACGAGCTGACCGTCGAAGCCGGCACCAAGCCGTCGGACTGGGTCGCCCCGGCGAAGAACGAAGGCATGATCGCGGCGCTGAAGGAAGCGGTCGGCGATCAGCTGGCCTCGGCGTTCCAGGTGCGCGACAAGCTGCAGCGCCGCGACGCGATCTCGGCGATCAAGAAGGACGTGCTGGCGCAGTTGGCGCCGCGCGCCCCCGTCGAAGGCTGGGTCGTGGCCGACCTGTCCAAGGAATTCGGCGAGCTGGAATACCAGACCATGCGCGGCTCGGTGCTGAGCACCAAGGTGCGCATCGACGGCCGTGCGCTGGACACGGTGCGTCCGATCAGCGTCAAGGCCGGCGTGCTGCCGCGGACCCACGGCTCGGCGCTGTTCACCCGCGGCGAGACCCAGGCGATCGTGATCACCACGCTGGGCACCGCCCGCGACGGCCAGGTGATCGACGCGGTCAGCGGCGAGTACAAGGAAAACTTCCTGTTCCACTACAACTTCCCCCCCTACTCGGTGGGCGAGTGCGGCCGCTTCGGCGCGCCGAAGCGTCGCGAGATCGGCCACGGCCGCCTCGCCAAGCGCGGCGTGCTGGCAGTGATGCCGAGCATGGAAGAGTTCCCGTACACGATCCGCGTGGTCTCGGAAATCACCGAGTCCAACGGTTCCTCGTCGATGGCCTCGGTGTGCGGCAGCTCGCTGGCGCTGATGGACGCCGGCGTGCCGATCAAGGCGCCGGTCGCGGGCATCGCGATGGGCCTGGTCAAGGAAGGCGAGGACTTCGTGGTGCTGTCGGACATCCTGGGCGATGAAGATCACCTGGGCGACATGGACTTCAAGGTCGCCGGTACCGCCGAAGGCGTGTCCGCGCTGCAGATGGACATCAAGATCGAAGGCATCACCGAAGAGATCATGAAGCAGGCCCTGGCGCAGGCCAAGGCCGGCCGCCTGCACATCCTCGGCGAGATGGCCAGTGCGCTGACCAGCCCGCGTTCGGAGCTGAGCGACTACGCGCCGCGCCTGCTGACGATCAAGATCCACCCGGACAAGATCCGCGAAGTGATCGGCAAGGGCGGCTCGACCATCCAGGCGATCACCAAGGAAACCGGCACCCAGATCGACATCCAGGACGACGGCACCATCGTCATCGCCTCGGTCAACGCGATCGCCGCGCAGGCCGCCAAGGCGCGCATCGAGCAGATCACCTCGGACGTGGAGCCGGGCCGCATCTACGAAGGCAAGGTCGCCAAGATCATGGACTTCGGTGCGTTCGTCACCATCCTGCCGGGCAAGGACGGCCTGGTGCACGTGTCGCAGATCTCCAGCGACCGCGTCGAGAAGGTCAGCGACGTGTTGAAGGAAGGCGATCTGGTCAAGGTCAAGGTGCTGGAAGTGGACAAGCAGGGCCGCATCCGCCTGTCGATGAAGGCCGTGGAGGAAGGCGAGGGCGTGACGGCCGAATAAGCCGTCGGCGTCCAGCGCTGCACCAAGGAAAAAGCGGGCTTCGGCCCGCTTTTTTCATTGTGGCGCTGGGGCGGGGTGTGCGAGTTGGCTCGGCGATCGAGATACGTAAGAGGCGAGGAACATTGTGGGAGCGACTTCAGGCGCGACGGGCTTTACCGGGAATGCCCGTCGCGGCTGAAGTCGCTCCACAACACTGCGTCAGCTGGAACACCTCGGCCGAAATGCCCTGGCGAGGCTTGCAGCGGACTCAGGCCGGATCGTCGTCGATCGCCGGATAGCGCGCCAGGTGCGCCGACAGCGGCCCCGGATGCGCCAGCTGGTAGCCTTGCCCGTAGCGCGCGCCAAGCGCCTGCAGCGTCGCCAGCTCGCTCTCGGTCTCGATGCCTTCGACGATCACGCCGGCGTCGGTCTCCGCGGCAAAGGACAGGATCGCCAGCGCCAGCCGCTGGCGCCGCGGTTCGGCGTCGATGCCGCGGGTCAGGGTCAGGTCCAGCTTGATGATGTCCGGCGACAGGTGCAGCAGGTGGCGCAGGCTGGCGAAGCCGGTGCCGGCGTCGTCCAGGGCGATGCGCAGGCCCTGCCGCTGCAGCGCGCCGATATGCTCGGACAGGCGCGGGTAATCCGGCGCCTGCAACTGCTCGGTGATCTCCAGCACCACCCGCGACAGGTCGTGGCCATGCAGCAGCGCCTCCAGCTGCGGGTGCAGCAGGGTCTGCGCGGAGACGTTGATCGCCAGGTACAGCGGCGCCGGCAGCTGCGCCAGCAATTGCAGCGCCTTGCGCGCTGCGGCCAGCTCCAGCTCCAGCGCCAGCCCGACCCTGCTCGCGTCGTCGAACCAGCGCAGCGGCGGCAGGCCGGGGTTGGATGGGAACCGCGACAAGGCCTCCACGCCGACGATGCGCTGCGTGGCCAGCGCCAGCACCGGTTGCGTCACGATCTGCAGGCGCTCGTTGGCGATGACCTCGCGGATCCGCGTGGCGATCGCCGCCTTCTCGCGGAATGCGTGCTTCTCCGCGTTCTGGCGGCGCGCGATGTCGGTCTGCAGCGCGGCGCGGTCCATCGCCAGCGCCAGGGTCGCGCCGACCAGGGTCGCCAGCATCTCCAGCGTGCGCACGTCCTGCGCGGTGTAGCTGCAGGGGTAGCGCGACATCACCTTGAGCACGCCGATGCCGCGATCGCCATAACTGAGCGGCACCACCAGCATCGAACGCAGGCCGACCTTGCGGCAGGCGTCCAGATTGACCCGCGGGTCTTGTTCCGAATCGTCGCACTGCAGCACCTGGCCGCTGCGCATGCACAGCCCGGACAGGCTGCCGTCGCTGGGCAGGCGCAGGCCCAGGTGCTGTTCGGCGATGCCGCTGGCCGACCAGTACAGCATGTCGTTGCCATCGCGCATCTCCACCACCGCGCCGGTGGAGCGGGTCAGTTCCTGCGCGCGGCGGGTCACCACATCGACCACCTGCAGCGGGTCGCTGCCGGCGGCGGCGATCTCGCCCTGGGCCAGGATGATCCGCGACAACAGCAACGCATCCTCGCTCATCGCCGAGGCAACCGGGCCACGCTCGGCAGTGGCATCGGCAGGGCGCTGGACCCAGTCCGAAACGTCGGGTTGCTTGATCATGCGCGGATCATGCGCCCATGCTTCGGCGCAGGGCAATCGGAATGCGCCTGCGTTCCGCTGGCGGAGCACGCAATTGCCGCATGCATCACGCTGCGCCGCTGCACGCCGAAGCGCAGCATTCAACCTGCCGCGCCGCCCTTGCGCGGTTTTCCGTACAGGCTGCGCAGCTCGTCCTTGGCCTGCTCCAGCACTTCGCGGCGCTGCGCCGGCAGCTGCTTGCCGGCGCGATTGATGTAGAACGTCAGCATCGACATCGCGGAGCGGTAGGGGCCGGTACGGCGCCGCGCGCTCTGGTCGGCGGAGTGCTTGAGCGAACGCGCGATGGACACCGGGTCGTCGCGTTCGAACACGCTGGGCGTGAGTTCCAGCGCATCGCTGCTCTCGGTGACGCGCTGGCCCCAGTGGGCGGTGGAAATATTCGAGCTGCTATGTGCCATCGGTGATGCTCCTTGGCTGGTAAAGAAGTGGAGATGGAGTCAACGCAGGATCGCCGCGCCGCCGATGGCGGGCGGATGGAGCAGGGAAAGGGGAAGCGATTTGCCAGCGCCTGCGCCGCGCTGGTGCGAGCCGCTGCAGCAGGCGAACGCCGCAATGCGCTCCTTGTGCGTGATGGCCAGCGTGGCCCGCGCGTGCGCCGCGCAACGCCGTCGCAAGCGCACAGGCGTGCGCCGCGACGGCGTTGCTGCGTCGGCATCGACGCTGTTGTTCGATCATGCTGCCATGCTGCATGCAAGGCTCCCCGAAGCGAGTTTCACGTCCGTTGCGCTAACGCTAGATGCGCAGGCGTGACGTCATCGACAACATAACCGCGCATCTCGGTGCGTGTGGTAGACAGAGCGATTTTTCACTGAACGATTAACCGAAAAACCCCTTGAAAACAGCTGCGCCGCGCAGGTTCGCCGGATCTGCGTTGGTAACGTCACCATCTTTTCGATGCGCCATTGACTCGATTGTCGCGGCAAGGACAATCAGGACATTCCATCTTTTCGCGCGCAGCGCATTCGATCGCAACGGTGCGTCGCAGGAGACCGCATGTCGTTCGTGCAAGCGCGTTTCCATTCTGCCGTCGCTCGCTGGTTCGAGCGCCGTTTTGCTGCGCCGACGCCAGCGCAGCTGGCTGCATGGCCGGCGATCCAGGCGGGGGCACACCTTGGTGGCGGCGCCGACCGGCTCCGGCAAGACATCGACTGCGTTTCTCGCCGCGCTCGATGCGTTCTGCATCGCGACGCGGTGCATCGCCGCGTGCGCCAGCGCCGCGACGCGCGCATGGCGGCGCCGACTTCCGGCGGCACCATTCCCGAGACCGGCGACTACAGCGTGTTGCCGGAGCCGCAGGCCTAGACCATCGGCACGGTCAACGAAGACTTCGCGGTGGAGAGTCTCATGCAGGAATTGAGCGCCGCCGACAGCGCGGTGGCGCGGCAGCGGCTGACCGAGACGGCGGCGTCGGGCACGCGCGATGCCATCGCCGCCATGCTCGCCAGGCTGCGCTGAAGACGCGCTCCTGCGGCGGCGGCCTGTTCAGTAACGCCAGCGCATTCAGGAAACAGCGCGGCGGCGCTCAGATGCGCGCGATTTTCACAGCTTGTCTACAAATAACCTGGGTTTACATCCCAGTTCAGCCCCGCGCGCGAACGGGCGGAATTTGCCGCAGAGAACAAGTGCTGCGTCAGTGCCAAGCCTGGCCGAGCGTCTTCCTGCAGCGTCAAAACACCGCCCCGAAAGGCTCGGTACGTATTCATCGAAGCCTCGCAAGCGCGCACTTGTGTGCCGAATTCTGCAGTCGTGGCGCCGATTAAAGGCGACGTTCCAGCCTGCCGATAGCCCTCAAGCAACGGCGATGCAGCGCCGCGTCGGGTCATCGCGGCTGCAGGCGCCGTTGCGATCGTTGCCGATCCACGTGGTGCAGCGGGAAGCACATCCGGACGCGTCGTCGTGGCGCGGTCGTTACCAAACAATCGGGGAGACATCATGTTGGGCAATATGAAAATCGGCATCAGGCTGACCTGCGCGTTCCTGATCGTGGCGGCCATCGGCGCGTGCATCGGCGCGATCGGCATCCGCAATTCCGGGCGCATCAACGACTACGCCACGCTGCTGTACGAACGCGAGCTGGTCGGCCTGTCCAACATCAAGGAAGCCAACATCAACCTCATCTACGCCGGCCGCGCGCGCTCCAACCTGCAGTTGGCCACCACGCAGGAAGAGCGCGCCAAGCACCTGGCCAACATCGACAAGTACACCGCGAACGTGGTCGATTACATGGGCAAGGCGCGCGCCTCGTTCGACAGCCCCGAGTCCAAGGCCAAGCTGGCCCGCTTCGACGAAGTGTGGAAGCAGTTCCTGGCCAACCGCAGCCGGTTCCTGGAGCAAGCCACCCAGCAGCCGCTGCAGCAGCCCAATCCGGAACTCATCGCGCTGTCCACCGCGGTGCGCGGCGCCTCCGACGAACTCGACACGCTGATGAGCGAGCTGGCCACCATCAAGGAAGCCCACGCGGCCGAGGCCAGCGCCGCAACCACCGCGATCCAGGTCAGCGGTGCCAGGATGCTGATCGCGATCATCATCGGCGGCGTGTTGCTCGGGGTGGGCCTGGGTTTCTTCATCAGCCGCAGCGTGACCAGGCCGATCGGCAAGGCGGTGGATGTGGCCAATGCGCTGGCCGCGGGCGACCTGAGCATCGTGATCGAGAGCACGGCGAAGGACGAGGCCGGGCAATTGCTGCTGGCGATGCGGCGCATGGTGGAGAAGCTGCAGCAGGTGGTCGGCGAGGTCAACGCCAGCGCGCAGACCCTGGCCGGCGCGTCGGAGGAAGTCAGCGCGACCGCGCAGTCGCTGAGCCAGGCCTCGACCGAGCAGGCGGCAGGCGTGGAGGAAACCAGCGCCTCTCTGGAGCAGATGACCGCCTCGATCGGGCAGAACACCGAGAACGCGCGCATCACCGACGGCATGGCCGCGCAGGCGGCCAGGGAGACGGTGGAGGGCGGCGAAGCGGTGGTGGCCACGGTGGCGGCGATGAAGCAGATCGCGCACAAGATCGGCATCATCGACGACATCGCCTACCAGACCAATCTGCTCGCGCTGAACGCGGCGATCGAGGCGGCGCGCGCCGGCGAGCACGGCAAGGGCTTTGCGGTGGTCGCCGCGGAAGTGCGCAAGCTGGCCGAACGCAGCCAGGTGGCCGCGCAGGAAATCGGCGAGGTCGCCGGCTCCAGCGTGGAGCTGGCGGAGAAGGCCGGGCGCCTGCTGGAGACCATCGTGCCCAGCATCAAGAAGACCTCCGACCTGGTGCAGGAGATCGCCGCAGCGTCGCAGGAGCAGTCCTCCGGCGTGGCGCAGATCAACTCGGCGGTGGTGCAGCTGAGCCAGACCACGCAGCAGAACGCCACCGCGTCCGAGGAACTGGCCGCGACCGCCGAGGAAATGAGTTCGCAGGCCGAGTACCTGCAGCAGTCGATGGCGTTCTTCCGCCTGGGCCACGGCGAGGCGCCGCGCCCGCCACGCGCGACCGACAAGCCCAGCGCCAAGACGCTCGGCAGCGGTCGCGTCGAACCCAAGCGTGCGCGCCCGCGCGTGCCGCAGCCGGCGTACGCGATGGCCAGCCCGGACGAATCCCAGTTCGCCAGCTTCTGAGGAGCACAGCATGGGCACGCATCCGGACAACGCAGCGGCCGTGCCGCTGGAAACGGAACAGGCGCCGTCGCAGTTCCTGACCTTTCAACTGGAACAGGAACTGTTCGGCCTGAACATCGACGGCATCCACGAGATCATCGAATACCGTGCGCCGACCCCGGTACCGACCATGCCGCCTGCGTGCGCGGCGTGATCAACCTGCGCGGCGCAGTGGTGCCGGTGGTGGACCTGCAACTGCGGCTGGGTCGCGCGCCCAGCCGCATCACCCGGCGCAGCTGCATCGTGATCGTGAGCGCCGAGGAGGGCGGCGCGATCCAGGCGTTCGGCCTGCTGGTCGATGCGGTCAGCGCGGTGCTGGACATCCCGGCGCAGCGGATCGAGGCGGCGCCGTCGTTCGGCAGCGGCATCCGCGACGAGTTGCTGCAGGGCATGGGCAAGCTGGAGGACCGCCTGGTGATCCTGCTGGACCGCGCGCGCCTGCTGCGCGTGGACGCCATCGCCGCGGCGCTGCCGATCGCGGCCTGAGGCGAAGTGGCGGTGCCGCGGCCATGCACGGCTCGTCAGTCGCACTGGACTCGTGTCGTCCGAAGCGAAATGCGCTCGCCGTGATATGCGCATCACGACGGCCTCGCTAGGGTTTCCGGGACAGGGCATCCGCCCGCCATCGCGAGGTCCGGACCATGGCAGACGACGACAAGCAGCACGGGATCCGGGAGGGCCAACAGGACCGCGCGCAGGACGAGGTGGCCAAGCAGCGATCCGGGCTGGGGGATCAGAAGCTGCGCGAGGGGCACGAGCGCGGCCCCAAGTCCGGCAACCAGCAAGAACCCGGCTGAGCCGCGCTTCGCCGGCGGTCGGGTCGGCCTTCGCCGCGGCGTCGGCGATGCGCGCAGCCACAAAAAAGCCCCGGAGGCGACTCCGGGGCGTTTCGTCTGAACGAGTGGTGGAGCGGAAGGGGATCGAACCCTCGACCTTCGCATTGCGAACGCGACGCTCTCCCGGCTGAGCTACCGCCCCACATCAGACGCATAGTCTAACTGGCCCGGGGCGTGCGTGCCAAGAGGGGCGCGGATCGGTGGCGGCGCGGTGCGCGGCGTGCCAGGGCGTCCGCAGCCGCGGTCGCCTGCGGACGCTGGCGAAGGCGGAAATGCGGCGACGCATCCCGGCAGCCATCGGATAGAGTCGATATAATCGCAGGCCGAAATCCTCTGTCAGACGATTTCGTCGTTCCGGATGAAATATTCCGTCCGTTCCAAATCTTTTATCACGGGTCTTTAAAAAATGACGGAAGCTCGCAACTTGCAACAAATCGCCGAAGCCAAGGCCAAGCTGCACGAAGAGATTCGCAAACTGGAAGAGCAGGAGAAGCAGGCGCGCGAAGGCGAGACCAGTGCCGCGCATGCCAACGTGCTGTCGCTGCTGGAGCAGTTCGCCGAGTTCTTCAGCGCCAAGCAGCGCAACGAGATCGCCGCTTACGTGACCAGCGCGGCGCCGAAGGCGGCCAGCGCCAAGTCCGCCGGCGGCCGCAGCGAGGTCAAGCCGAAGTACCAGCTGCCGCATACCGGCGAGACCTGGTCCGGCCGCGGCCGCACGCCGAAGGCGTTCGCCGCCTGGGAAGGCACCGCCGCCTACAACGAGTGGAAGGCGCGCCATCCGGAGCTGAAGTTCCCGCTGGTCAAATATTGATCGGTCGAAAAAGGCCGGGTCTCCCGGCTTTTTTATGCGCGATGGCGTTTATCGGCGGCATTGGCGTTGCTCGTGCCTTGCCGCGGATAAACTGCAGCGGAGAACGCGGGCGGTGAATGGCATGCGCCTGGAATAACCGCAGGCTTGGCAGCGCGCTGTCCGCCGCCGTGGCTGCGCTGCCGGTGTTTGCAGGCGACAAACCCTGTAGGAGCAACTTCAGCCGCGACCGGCGCTACTGGCAACGCCGGTCGCGGCTGATGGCCCGAGGCCACCCGGAGCCGCTTCCGCAAGTACCTTCAAATCCCTTAGTCCGCGGCGCGGCCGAGCAGCGGCTGCAGCGTCGCTTCCAGTTCGCGCTGGCGCCAGCCGGCCAGCGGCTGCGGCCATTGGCCGCTTTCCAGTAAGGCTTCCAGGTGTTTGCGCGAGGCGAGCAGGCCGTCGGGCAGGCCGAGTTCGGCGCTGCGTGCGGAGACCGCGTCCTGCAGGCGCTTCAAGGCGGCCTTGTTGTCGTCGCTGGAGGCCAGCGCCAGCGGCGCGTCCGCTTCGTCGGGCAGCGGCGTGGTCAGCGCCTGCCACAGCGCGTCGCCGAGCTTGCGCGGCGCCTTGGGGTGCTTGTCCAGCATCGCCTGCAGCGCGTGGCGCTCGCCCGGCGGGAAGCGCGCCAGGGTGGCGGCCAGTTCGTTGTCCAGGATCCAGCTGCGCGGCTTGTCGCTGTGCCGGGCCTGCACGTCGCGCCAGCGCAGCAGGCGCAGCAGGCGCTGCTGCGACGGCGGATCCATGAACTGTGCGGCGCGCATGCCCAGCTGCGGCCAGCGCTCGCCTTCGTCGTGCTCCACGGTGCCGAGCAGGCGCTCGCCGTCCTCGTGCAGCCAGGCGCTGCGGTCCAGCAACTGCAGCCGCGCGAGCAGCGCGTCGTGGATCGCGAACAGGTGGCGCACGTCGTCGGCGGCGTACTCCAGCTGCGCCGGCGACAACGGGCGGCGCAGCCAGTCCGAGCGGGTCTCGCCCTTGGCCAGGTGCACGCCGGTGATTTCCAGGACCAGCTTCTGGTAGCCCATGCCGGCACCGATGCCGGCCAGGCCGGCGCCGATCTGGGTATCGAACAAGGGCCGCGGCAGCGCGCCGCAGGCGCATTTGAACGCGACCAGGTCTTCGCTGGCGCTGTGCATGACCTTGAGGATGGCCGGGTCCGACAGCCACGGCGCCAGCGCCTGCGGCATTCCGGGAATCAGCGGGTCGATCAGCAGGATTTCGTCGGCCACCGCCATCTGCACCAGCGCCAGTTGCGGCCAGTAGGTGCGTTCGCGGACGAATTCGGTATCCAGGCCGATCCTGGCCGGGCGCTGCGCCAGCCGTTCGGCCAGCTCGGCGGGTTGCTTGATCCAATAGGGCACGTGGTTTCCGTCGAATGCAGGGTTTGCTCAGGCAGGCGAGAATAGCCCAACGTCGGCCCGCCGGCCGCACGGACGGGGTGGCGCGGATGCCATCGGGAGCCAATGTCGTTGGGAGGAAGCGTGCGTACGAACGGCCGTGTGATCGCCTGGACCCTGCTGGCCGCGCTGGCGTGCGGCTGCAGCGGGCCGGCGTCTGCGCCTGCGGCGGCGCCCGCCAAACCGGCGCCGGCCGCGGCGGCCAAGCCGGTGCAGGCGCCCAGCGTCACCATCGGCGGTGAGGATGCCGCCGAGACGGTGGCGCGCTGGCAGCCGCCGCTGCCGGCGCTCGAGCGCGGCGATCTGGCGCAGGCGCGGCGCGAGGCCGCGCGCGCACTGGCCGAGGATCGCCTGTTCGAGTACGCGCAGTCGGCGATCCCGCTGTACCTGGCGATCCGCGCACTGGCGCCGCAGGACCGGGTGGCGCGCGACGGCCTGCGCACGGCGCGGCGCCGGCTGCTGCAGCTCGGCGCCGCGTTGTTGCGCGTATCCGAGCAGCAGGAGCAGGCGCTGCAGCGCGCCGATCGCATCGCCATGGTGGCGCTGTCGCTGGATGCCGACGATCCGGCGGTGCGGCGCCTGCAGCAGCGGGTGGAGACCGCGCAGCGGGTGCTGGCCTACAACCGTGCCGGCGAAGACGATCTGCGCGCCGGCCGGCTCGGCGAGGACGGCAACGGCGCGCTGGCCAACTTCCGCGAAGCGCTGCAACTGGACGCCGACGCAGCGCGCGCGCGGCAGGGCATGGCGGCGGTGGAGAGCGCGCTGATCCGGCGCGCCGAGGCGGCCGCGGCGGTGTCCGATTTCGCCGCCGCCGGCAGCTGGCTGGCACGCGCGGCACGCATCCGCGACGCCGCTGCCACTGTGCGCGACGCGCGCGCACGGGTGGAAGGCGTGCGTAGCGCGCGCATCGCCGCGCTGCGCGACGCCGGCCTGCGCGATCTGGCCACGCCGGCCGGGCTGAAGGCGGCGCGCGAGAGATTGGGCGAGGCGCTGCGCATCGCCGATCCGGGCGATCCGGTGGCGGCCATGCTGCGCGAGCGCATCGACCTGGCCACCCACTACGGCAGCTTCCGTCCCGGCCAGGTGTTCACCGACGGCATGAGCAACGGCGAGCGCGGGCCGCAGATGATCGTGGTGCCGCATGGCGGCTTCCGCATGGGCGCCAGCGAGACCGAGCCGGGCGCGATGCCGGCGGAGCAGCCGCTGCATTACGTGCGCTTCGACCGCGGTTTCGCGATGTCGATCACCGAGGTCACCGTGGCCGAGTTCCGCCGCTTCGTCGAGGTCAGCGGCGCGCGGCCGCGGGCGACCCGGCGCGGGCATTCGATCGTCTACGACGAGCGCAGCGGCAACTTCGTGCGCCGCAGCGGCACCGACTGGCAGTCCGGCTACAACGGCGCGCGCGCCGCGCCGAACAGTCCGGTGATGCATGTCAGCGTGCGCGATGCCGAGGCCTACGCGGCGTGGCTGTCGCAGCAGACCGGGCGTCACTACCGGCTGCCCAGCGAGGCCGAGTTCGAATACGCGCTGCGCGCCGGCAGCGGCGGCCGCTATCCGTGGGGCAACGCCGGCACGCCGCCGCGCGGCACCGGCAACTTCACCGGCGGTGGCGACGTCTCGCCCGGCGGCCGTCACTGGAACAACGCCTTCGTCGGCTATGCCGACGGCTTCTGGGGGCCGGCGCCGGTCGCCAGCTTCAAGGCCAATGCCTGGGGCCTGCACGACATGGGCGGCAACCTCAGCGAGTGGGTCGCCGATTGCTGGCATTCCAGCTACCGTCGCGCGCCGGCCGACGGCGCCGCCTGGTACAACCCCGGCTGCCGCTCGCGGGTGGTGCGCGGCGGCAACTGGGCCAACGCGCCGGAGCAGACCCGCGCCGCCTGGCGGCTGATGCAGGACTCCGACACCACCAGCGCCCGGGTCGGGTTCCGCCTGGTGCGCGGAATTTGACGCGGCCGCGTAGCGCGCCCGGCTACAGTGCCGCGGACAGGCAGGCGCCATCGCCGCCGACCAGCCAACAAGGGGATTGGATATGAGCAACGTCTTCGGCCGCCAGGGCGGGGAGCAGGGCGGGAGCCGCCGCGGGCCGCTGGGCGGCGTGCGCTGGCTGCTGCTGTTGGGCTTCGCCGTGTACGCCGGGTTCTACTGGTTCTCCAACCGCAGCGAGGATCCGTACACCGGCGAGAAGGTGCTGATCGACAGTTCGCTCGGCGTCGAGGACGAGAAGGCGCTGGGTCTGCAGGCCTATCAGGAGATCCTGGCGCAGGAGCATCCGGTCGATCCGCAGTCGCAGGTGGCGCAGCAGGTGCGCGCGATCGCGCAGCGGCTGATCGCCAAGGTCGACGTGGTCGAGGACGCGCTCGCCGCCGAGCACGGCATGCAGGCCAGGCACTACGCGCGCGGCTTCGATTGGGAGGTCAACGTGATCGAGTCCGAGCAGGCCAATGCGTTCTGCCTGCCCGGCGGCAAGATGGCGGTCTACACCGGCCTGCTGCCGGTGGCCAGGAACGCCGATGCGATGGCGGTGGTGATGGGCCACGAGATCGCGCATGCGCTGCTGCGCCACGGCGCGCAGCGCATGGCGCAGCAGAAGCTGACCCAGATCGGGCAGATGGCCGGCGCGGCCAGCGGCATGGACCCGCAACAGCAGCAGATGGCGATGGCGGCGATGGGCTACGGCTATCTGCTGCCGTACGCGCGCAGCCACGAGACCCAGGCCGACGAGGTCGGGCTGATGCTGGCCGCGGCGGCCTGTTTCGATCCGCGCGAAGCGGTGCCGCTGTGGCAGCGGATGAGCGCCAGCGGCGGCGGCCAGGCGCCGCCGGAGTTCTCGTCCACGCACCCGAATCCGGGCACGCGGATCCAGAACCTGCAGGCGCTGATGCCCAAGGCGCTGGAGTACCGGCAGCGCTTCTGCGAAACGGCGAAGACCGCGCAGCGCTGAGCGCGCCGTGGCCACGGGCTGCGGCAGCTGCCCGCTTGCTGAATGTGCTGCGTGCGGGCATAAGGGCATGCCTGGCGCGGGTGCATCATGCGCCTGTCGCGACCGGGAGCCTCCACCATGAAACGCCTGCTGCTGTCATCGCTGGGGCTGGCCGCGCTGCTGGCCGGCTGCGCCAGCAACCGCCTCAGCGACGACGAGCGCCTGGCGCTGTACCGCGCCCATGCCGCCGCGCCGGTGCGCGACTTCCAGTACTTCAACCGGATCAGCGGCTGGACCGCGCTCGGCGACAGCGCGCTGGCGGTGTGGACGCGCCCGAACCAGGCCTATCTGCTGGAATTGAGCGGCCGCTGCGCGGACCTGGATTACGCGCCGACGATCGCCATCACCCATTTCGGCGACCGCGTTTCGGCGCGTTTCGACGACGTGCTGGTGATCGGCGGCAGCCCGGGCGCGATCCGCCTGCCGTGCCGCATCCAGAGCATCCGCCCGCTCGACGTGAAAGCGCTGCGTACCTCGGAAAAGGAGCTGCGCGAGGCCAAGGTGCAGGAGCGGACCGGCAGTTGAGCTGCCGATGCGGCGTCGCCGGCGCGGAGCGGACTCCGTGGCGCGCCTATCTATTTCGATTTCGTGCCGTAGTAGAAGCCGGTCGCGGCCGAGACCAGGGTGACGACGGGGCCGAGCAGCACCGCGAACTCCTTGATGTCCTGCACCTGGATGCCGCTCCAGGCCACCAGGATCAGCAGCCCGGCCACCACCACCCACAGCAGGCCGATCAGCATGTAGGCGATGTGGCGCCTCGCCTGGTCCTCGTGCGGCCGCGGATCGTAGTCGTCGCCCAGGCGCGGGGTGATGGCGGGGGTGTCGCTCGACCGTTCGCCGGTGAGATCCAGCGTATCGGCATCGGCGCGCGTCTGGGACGATGGCGTATCGCCTGAACCGGTGCCCGGCGGCGGTCCGTCTGCAGCTTGCGGCTGTTGCATGGGAGCGCTTCCTTGTGCGGCAGGCAGCGGACTGCCCGCAATGACCTTACCTGCGGATGACCTCGCGGATGCGGGTTCCGTCCTCGACCAGGATCTTGCGGTTGGCCGCTTCGTTGTCGGTGAAGAACTTCTCGGAGTTGATCGCCCGGCGAAGCACGTCGACCACGGAAACCTTTTCCTTGGCGGCGAGCTGCTGCAGGAAATCCACCTGCTCGGTCGGCAGGTTGACGGTGATTTTCTTGAAGTCGCTCATGGGCGTTCCAGCAGAGGCGGCGGGGTGTCGGGAGCATCGTATATGGCGAAATGCCGTATTTCAACCATATCGGCGCGGCCGCCGCCGCAGGCGCTGGCGGCTGTGCCTCAGGCCTGCTCTTCCGGCGCCACATAGCCCTCGGGCTTGGGCGCGCCGCCCTGGAACAGGAATTTCTCCAGCTCCGCTTCGAGGAACGCGCGGTGCTTGGGGTCGCGCGGCGACAGCCGGTTCTCGTTGATCAGCATGGTCTGGTGCGCCAGCCAGGCCTGCCAGCCGGCCTTGCCGATCTGCGCGAACACGCGCTGGCCGATGTCGCCGGGATACGGCACGTAGTCGAGCCCTTCGGCGTCGCGTTGCTGGTACTGGCAGAAGACGGTGCGGGACATGGCGGTTCCTGGTGGCGCGGCGGGCGACGATCAGAGGCCGTCGAGCAGTTTGCGGATCGGGGCGGGCAGGCCGAGTGCGGACAGGTCGGCACGCGCCACCCAGCGCAGGTCGTCATTGTCGCGTACCGCGTCGCGCAAGGCGACCTTGCGCAGGCGCAGCGGCTGCAGGTGCAGCCGGTAGTGGCTGAAGGTGTGGACGATGGGCGGCATCGGCTCGGCGTCGTCGAAGTCGCGGCCGCGGGTTTCGCGTTCGAACCAGGCGCGCAGCTCGCTCTCGCTCTCGGCCTGCGGCAGCGTCCACAGCGAGGCCCAGATGCCGCTCGGCGGGCGCCGCTGCAGCAGCAGCTCGCCGGCGGCGTTTTCCAGCAGCAGCGCCAGCGCCTCGCGCTCGGGCAGGGTCTTGCCCGGCTTGGGCGTGGGCAGCGCTTCGGTCAGGCCGTCGCGGCGCGCCACGCAGTCGTGCTGCAGCGGGCACAGCACGCAGGCCGGGTTGGCGCGGGTGCACAGGGTGGCGCCGAAATCCATCTGCGCCTGGGTGTAGTCGGCCATGCGGCCGTTGGCGACCGCGGCCACGTGGGCCTGCGCGATCGCCCACAGCGGCTTCTCCACCGCCGGCAGGCCCGGATAGCCGGCGATGCCGTGATAACGGGTCAGCACGCGCCTGACGTTGCCGTCCAGGATCGGGAAGCGCTCGTTCCAGGCCTGGCTCAGGATCGCGCCGGCGGTGCTGCGGCCGATCCCGGGCAGCGCGTGCAGCGCATCGAAATCGCGTGGCAGTTCGCCATCGTGCAGCTCCACGCAGCGCTTGGCCGCGGCATGCAGGTTGCGCGCGCGGGCGTAGTAGCCCAGCCCGGCCCATTGCGCCATCACCGCGTCGTTGTCGGCGGCGGCCAGCGCGGGCAGGGTCGGGAAGTGCTGCAGGAAGCGCAGGAAGTACGGGATCACCACCGCGACCTGGGTCTGCTGCAGCATGATTTCCGACAGCCACACGCGATACGGGCTGCGCGGATGCTGCCAGGGCAGGTCGTGGCGGCCGGAGTGGTCGAACCAGGCGAGCAGGCGGGTGGTGAAGGTGTCGGGGGGCTGGCGCATGCTGGCATCGAGTGGTTCCTTCTCCCATCGGGAGAAGGTGCCCCGAAGGGGCGGATGAGGGTACGGGCGAAGCTCCGTGTAGTTGGGTCGGCGAGACGCTTTCGCGCCGTACCCTCGTACTTGGGTCGGCGAGACGCTTTCGCGCCGTACCCTCACCCCAACCCCTCTCCCGGGGGGAGAGGGGCTTTAGGTCAGGCGCCCAGGGCTTCGGGCAGCAGTGCGTCGACGAAGGCTTCGGCGTCGAATACGCGCAGGTCTTCCGGGCGCTCGCCGATGCCGGCGTAGCGGATCGGGATGCCGAACTCGCGCGCCAGCGCGAACACCACGCCGCCCTTGGCGGTGCCGTCGAGCTTGGTCACCACCAGCCCGGTGACGCCGACCGCGGCGTGGAACTGGCGCAGCTGCGACAGCGCGTTCTGACCGGTGGTGCCGTCGATGACCATCAGCACCTCGTGCGGTGCGGCCGGGTCGAGCTTGCCGAGCACGCGGCGGATCTTGCCCAGCTCGTTCATCAGCCCGGTCTGGGTGTGCAGGCGCCCGGCGGTATCGGCGATCAGCACCTCGGTGCCGCGCGCCTTGCCGGCCTGCAGCGCGTCGAACGCGACCGAGGCGGCGTCGGCGTTCTGGCCCTGCGCGATCACGGTGACGCCGTTGCGATCGCCCCAGGCCTGCAGCTGCGCCACCGCGGCGGCGCGGAAGGTATCGCCGGCGGCCAGCATCAGGCTGTGGCCTTCGTCCTTGAAGCGCTTGGCCAGCTTGCCGATGGTGGTGGTCTTGCCGACGCCGTTGACGCCGACCGTGAGCACCACGAAGGGCTTGGCGCTGCGGTCGATCTGCAGCGGCCTGGCGACCGGTTGCAGGATCGCGATCAGGTCGGCGCGCAACGCGCGCAGCAGTGCCTGCGCATCGACGAATTCGCGCGCCTTCATGCGCTTGCGCAGGCTCTCGATCAGCGCGGTGGTCGCCGGCACGCCGACGTCGGCGGTGATCAGCGCGGTCTCGATCTCGTCGAGCAGGTCGTCGTCGAGCTTGGGATTGCGCGAGAACAGGCCGCCGAAGCTGCGCGCGATGGCGCTGTTGCGCAGGCGTTCGCGCCAGCCGGACTTGCCGGCGGGCGCGGCGGGCGGGGCGTCGCTGCGCTGCAGGTCGTCGCCTGCGGCGAGCGCGCTCGCCGGCACCGGCGTGGGCGTGGGCGCGCTGGGCGTCGCCACGGCGGGGGCGGCCGGGGCGGGAACGCGCGCTTCCGCTGGCGCGGTCGGCGCCTGTGGCGGCAGCGGCGTTGCACCGGGGTGCGGCACGGCGATCGGGGCAGGCGGCAGCGGTGCGGCGTCGGCGCTCGGACGGCTGCTGTCGCGCGCCACTGGCGCTGCGGCTGGCGCCGCGTGCGGCGGTGCCTGTTCAGCGACAGGCGCTTCCACGGCGGCGGGCTCGGCGCCCGGCGCTGCGCCGGCTGGCTTGGGGAAGGCGGCAGCCAACTCCTCGATGCTGTAGCGCTGGGTGCTGCGGCTATCGCCAGCGTGGTCCTGGGGCTTGTTGCGGCGGAATAGGCTGACCATGGATAACGCGTGGACCGGAAACCGGGAATGCTACCACTTGTGCCTGTTGGGGCCGGGATTGGGGATTGGGAATTCGTAAAAGCGGCATTCCTGCAGCCCTGCAGACGCAGCGCCCTTACGAAGTCCCTAATCCCCAATCCCCAATCCTCGCCCCTCAGAGCCTGCCCTTCATCGAGCGGTAGTCGCGCGGGGTCATGCCGACGGTGGCCTTGAACTGGCGCGCGAACGCGCTCTGGTCGGCGAAGCCGCAGGCCTGGCCGATGCTGGCGATGCTGTCCTCGCCGTGCAGCAGGCGCATCGCCGCTTCGATGCGCATCTTGGTCAGCAACTGTTGCGGGGTCAGCTGGAACACGCGGCGGAAGTGCCGTTCCAGCTGCGCCACCGACAGTTCCGCCAGGTCGGCCAGGGTCTGCACGCGCAGGTTATCGCCGTAGTGGGTCTGCATGTGCTCCATCGCGCGGCTGATGCGTTCGTAGGCGGAATGGCGGCTGTCGGGCTGGCCCAGGTCGCGCGAGATGCCGACCACGCCGATCACCTCGTCCTGCTCGCACAGCGGGCGTTTGAAGGTCAGGCACCAGCCCGGGGTGCGGTTCGGGAACAGGTGCACTTCCAGCTGGTTCTCGATCATCTCCCCGCACAGCACGCGCCGGTCCTGCATCAGGTAGCTGCCGCCCAGCGGCAGCGGGAACACTTCCAGCGCCGATTTGCCGATCAGGTCGGCACGGTATTTCTTGCCCAGGCGCCGCACCAGGGTCAGGTTGACGTGGGTGTAGCGGCCATCGCGGTCCTTGACGAAGAACACCACGTCCGGCAGCGCGTCGAACAGCGTCTGCATTTCCTGCGCGGAAATCAAAGTATCCATCTGCACTCACCGGGCGGTTGTAGGCGGCGGCGGCAGGCACGCCGCGGCATGCCCACCCTGAGGACCGATCCTAGCCTAAGTCGGGCCTGCGGGGACGCCAGGGTTGTGCGAATTTCCGCATTTATGACAGGCAAACGCTGCTAGCCGCCAGTGGCCCGGAATGTGAGCATGGACCTATGCATACACTCGATGTGATCGACTCGCATAGCGGCGGCGAACCGACCCGTGTCGTCGTCGCCGGCTTCCCCGACCTGGGCACCGGCCCGCTGGCGCAACGGCGCGATCTGTTCCGCGATCGCTTCGATCGCTGGCGTAGCGCCATCGCCTGCGAACCGCGCGGTTCGGACACCATGGTCGGCGCGCTGCTGTTGCCGCCGATCGCGGCCGACGCCTGCGCCGCGGTGATCTTCTTCAACAACGTCGGCTACCTGGGCATGTGCGGCCACGGCACCATCGGCCTGGTACGCACGCTGGCCGAACTGGGCCGGCTGGCGCCGGGCACGCACCGCATCGAGACCCCGGTGGGCACGGTCGGGGTGGAACTGCACGCCGACGGCCGGGTCTCGGTGGACAACGTGGAAAGCTATCGCCACGCCACCGGCATCGAGGTGCAGGTGCCCGGCTACGGCCGCGTGCGCGGCGACGTGGCCTGGGGCGGCAACTGGTTCTTCATCACCGAGCAGACGCCGTGCGCGCTGGAGCTGCGCAACCAGCGCGCGCTGACCGCCTACACCGAGGCGCTGCGGCTGGCGCTGGAGGCGGCCGGCATCCGCGGCGCCGACGACGGCGAGATCGACCATATCGAGATCAACGGCCTGGCCCCGGACGCCGGTGCCGACGCGCGCAACTTCGTGCTGTGCCCGGGCCTGGCCTACGACCGCTCGCCGTGCGGCACCGGCACCAGCGCCAAGCTGGCCTGCCTGGCCGCCGACGGCAAGCTGGCCGCCGGCCAGGTGTGGCGGCAGCAAGGCATCCTCGGCAGCATGTTCGAAGCCAGCTACGTGCCCGGCAGCCGCGGCGTGCTGCCGCGGATCACCGGGCAGGCGCACATCACCGCCCGCGCGCAGCTGCTGATCGATGCGCAGGATCCGTTCGCCTGGGGCATCGGCGCCGGATGAGCGGTTTCGACCTGATCGTCGTCGGCGCCGGCATCGTCGGCGCGGCCTGCGCCGATGCGGCCGCGGCCGCCGGGTTGCGGGTGGCGATCGTCGAGTCGGGCACGATCGGCGGCGGTTCCACCGCCGCGGCGATGGGGCATCTGGTGGCGATGGACGAGGATCCGGCGGAGCTGGCGCTGTCGGCGTATTCGCTGCGCCTGTGGGAAGAATTCGCGCACTTGCCGGCGGCCGAGTTCAGCCGCTGCGGCACGCTGTGGGTGGCGCGGCAGGCGCGCGAGCTGGAGGCGATCCCGGCCAAGATCCAGCGCCTGGCCGCGGCCGGGGTGCGCGCCGAGGCGGTCGATGCTGACGCGCTGTACCGGTTAGAGCCGGCGCTGGTGCCGGGCCTGGCCGGCGGCATGCGCGTGGTCGCCGAGGCGGTGGTGTATCCGCCGCGCATGGCGCGGCATCTGCTCGAGCGTGCGCTGTCCGCCGGTGCGCAGTTGTACGCCGGGCGCCGCGCGCTGGCGCTGGCCGCCAGCGGGCTGCGCCTGGACGACGGCAGCACGCTGCGCGGGCCGGTGCTGGTCGCCACCGGCTGCGCGCTGCCGGAGCTGTTGCCGGAGCTGCCGATGCGCGCGCGCAAGGGCCAGTTGGTCATCACCGACCGCTATCCCGGCTTCGTCGGCCACCAGTTGCTGGAGCTGGGCTATGCCGACAGCGCGCACGGCAGCGACGGCAGCAGCGTGGCGTTCAACGTGCAGCCGCGGCCGACCGGGCAGATCCTGATCGGTTCCTCGCGCGAGTTCGATGCCAGCGACCGCAGCGTGTCGATGCCGATGCTGCAACGCATGCTCGAGCGCGCGTTCGCGTTCCTGCCGGCGTTGCGCCAGTTGCAGGCGATCCGGGTGTGGACCGGGCTGCGTCCGGCCACGCCCGACGGCCGTCCCTACCTGGGCGCGGTGCCGGAGCGTGCCGACGTGTGGGTCGCGGCCGGCCACGAAGGGCTGGGCGTGACCACCGCGCTGGGCAGCGCGCGCCTGTTGCTGGATCTGCTGCTGCAGCGCACGCCCGCGCTGGACCCGGCGCCGTTCGCGCCGGCGCGGGCGCTGTCGTGAGCGCGCCGATGCTGCGCCTTCGGATCAATGGCCAGGCCGTCGAGGTGCTGGACGGCAGCAGCGTGGCTGCGGCGGTGGCGCAGGTGGCTGTGCATTTCCGCCGCTCGCGCAACGGCCAGCCGCGCGCGCCGCTGTGCGGCATGGGCGTGTGCAGCGAATGCCGGGTGCGCATCGACGGCGTCGGCCAGTTGCGCGCCTGCATCACCCCGGTGCGCGACGGCATGCAGGTGTGGACCGATGGCTGAGCCGCGCGCGCTGCAGTACGACGTGGTCGTGGCCGGTGCCGGTCCGGCCGGACTGGCGGCGGCGTTGGCCGCCGCCGGGCACGGCCGGCGCGTGGCGCTGGTCGATCTGCAGGCGCGCGCCGGCGGCCAGATCTGGCGCCACGACGTGACCCATGCGCCGCCGCGGCTGGCCGCGCGCGTGCTGGCGCAGCTGGCGGCGAGCAGGATCGACTTTCTGGCGCAGACCCAGTTGCTGATGGCGCAGGACCGGCAACTGCTGGCCGATGGCCCGCAGGGCGCGCGCTGGATCGGCTACGACGCGCTGGTGCTGGCCACCGGCGCGCGCGAACTGCTGCTGCCGTTCCCCGGCTGGACCTTGCCTGGCGTCACCGGCGCCGGCGGCGCGCAGGCGCTGGCCAAGCAGGGCTGGCCGCTGGCCGGCAAGCGCGTGCTGGTCGCCGGCAGCGGTCCGCTGCTGCTGGCCAGCGCGGCGACGCTGCGCCGCCACGGCGCGCAGGTGCTGGGCATCGTCGAACAGGCCCCGCTGCGTGCGCTGGCCGGTTTCGCCGCGCAGCTGCCGTGGCGCTGGCCGGACAAGGCGTTGCAGGCGCTGAGCCTGCGCGCGCAACTGGCCGGGGTGCGTTATCACAGCGGCAGCGTGGTGCTGGCGGCGCAGGGCGACGGCCAGCTGCAGTCGGTGGAGATCGACGGCCCGCGCGGCCGCCGCAGTGTCGAGTGCGACCAGCTGGCGGTCGGCTACGGCCTGGTGCCGAACGTGGAGCTGGCGCAACTGCTCGGCTGCCGCCTGGCGCGCAGCGGCGCGCATCCGTGCGTGGCGGTGGACGCGCAATTGCGTACCAGCGTTGCAGGCGTGTACGCCGCCGGCGAGGCGCTGGGCATTGGCGGGCGCGATTGCGCGCGCGTCGAAGGCGCCATCACCGGGCACCTGGCGGCCGGGCAGGAGGCCGCGGCGCAGGCGTTGCAACCGCAGCGGCACCGCGCGCGCGCGTTCGCCGCGCTGCTGCAGCGCCAGTTCGCGCTGGACCCGCGCATCCACGCGCTGGCCGCGGACGACACGCTGGTGTGCCGCTGCGAAGACGTGCCGCTGTCGGCGCTGCGCGGCCATGCCGACCTGCGCGAGGCCAAGCTGGTCTCGCGCTGCGGCATGGGCGCCTGCCAGGGCCGCATCTGCGGCAGCGCGCTGACCGAGCTGGGATTGGCGCCGCGGCACGACGATTTTTCCGACGACGGCCGCCGGCCGCCGCTGTTCCCGGTGCGCCTGGACGCGCTCGCCCAATCGCTTCCCGATCCATTTCTTTCCGAACCTCCACTCACAACCCTCGACAAGGTGTAATCCCATGAGCAAGGCTTCTTTCTGGTACGGCGTGCTGCCGGCCATCACCACTCCGTTCAACGCCGACGGCAGCATCGACCACGCGTTCCTGGCCAGGCATGCGCAGGTCATGGTCGACGCCGGCTGCACCGCGATCGTGCCGCTGGGTTCGCTCGGCGAGGCCGCCACGCTCAGCTTCGACGACAAGGTCGCGATCCTGAAGACCCTGGTGCAGGCGCTGGACGGCCGCATCCCGGTGGTGCCGGGCATCGCCGCGCTGTCCACCGACGAGGCCGTGCGCCTGGCGCAGGCGGCCAGGCAGGTCGGCTGCGGCGGGATCATGGTGCTGCCGCCGTACGTGTACTCCACCGACTGGCGCGAGATGGGCGCGCATGCGCGTGCGGTCATCGCCGCCACCGACCTGCCGGTGATCCTGTACAACAACCCGGTCGCCTACAAGACCGATTTCAGCCCGGCGCAGATCGCCGAGCTGGCCGCCGAATTCCCGCAGCTGCAAGCGGTCAAGGAATCCTCCGGCGACGTGCGCCGCTTCGCCGCGCTGGGCGAGCTGCTCAACGACCGCCTGGTGCTGCTGGTGGGCATGGACGATGCGATCGTCGAAGGCCTCAGCATGGGCGCCAAGGGCTGGATCGCCGGCCTGGTCAATGCGTATCCGAAGGAGTCGGTGAAGCTGTTCGAGCTGGCCCGCGACGGCGGCTATCCGGCGGCCAAGGCGCTGTACGACTGGTTCCTGCCGCTGCTGCGCCTGGACACCGTGCCCAAGTTCGTGCAGCTGATCAAGCTGGTGCAGGAGAAGGTCGGCCTGGGCAACGAGCGCGTGCGCGCGCCGCGCCTGGTCGTCGACGGCGCCGAGCGCGAAGCGGCGCTGAAGGTGATCGACCACGCCATCGCCACCCATCCCGGGCTCTGAGATGAGCATGCAGCCGCTGTTGCTTGCCGGCCACTGGCAGCCCTCGTTGGAGGCGCGCGGCAGCTTCCGCGCCGAGGACCCGCGCGACGGCAACGCGTTCGGACCGGAGTTCCCGATCAGCGGCGCCGCCGATCTGGAAGCGGCGCTGAGCGCGGCGGTGCTGGTCGCCGACGCGCTGGCCGCGGCGGCGCCCGAACGCATCGCCGGGTTCCTCGACAGCTACGCCGCGGCGATCGATGCCGACGTGGAGCAGTTGGTCGCGCTGGCGCACGCCGAAACCGGCTTGCCGGTGGAGCCGCGCCTGGCCAAGGTGGAGTTGCCGCGCGCCAGCGGGCAGCTGCGCCAGGCCGCGCAGGCGGTGCGCAGCCATAGCTGGACGCAGCCGGTGATCGATACCGCGGCCGGCCTGCGCGCGCAGCTGGGGCCGCTGCACAAGCCTGTGCTGGTGTTCGGGCCGAACAATTTCCCGTTCGCGTTCAACGCGGTGGCCGGCAGCGATTTCGCCTCGGCCATCGCCGCGCGCAATCCGGTCATCGCCAAGGCGCATCCGTCGCATCCGGCCACCAGCCAGCGCCTGGCGCAGCTCGCGCACCAGGCACTGCTGGACAACGGCCTGCCGGCCGCGGCGGTGCAGTTGCTGTACCACTTCGACAATACGCTGGGCCTGGAACTGGCCGGCGATCCGCGGCTGGGCGCGATCGGCTTCACCGGTAGCCGTGCCGGCGGACTGGCGCTGAAGGCGGCGGCCGACCGCGCCGGGGTGCCGGCCTACGTCGAGTTGTCCAGCGTCAATCCGGTGTTCCTGCTGCCGGGCGTGCTGGCCGAACGCGGCACCGCGCTGGCGCAGGAATTCTTCGCCTCGTGCACGATGGGCAGCGGCCAGTTCTGCACCAATCCCGGCATCGTGGTGGTGCCCGAGGGCGAAGACGGTGATGCGTTCGTCGCCGCGGCCAGCGCGCACTTCGCCGGCGCCGCGCCTAGCCTGTTGTTCTCGCGCGGCGTGCTCGAGCATCTGCAGCGCGGCGTGGCCACGCTGCGCAATGCCGGCGCCAGCGTGCTGGCCGGCGGCGAAGCCGCGCCAGAGCCGGGCTATCGGCATGCGCCGACCTTGCTGGCGGTTTCGGCGCAGGCCTTCGGGCAACAGCCCGAGGCGCTGCAGACCGAGGCGTTCGGCCCGGTCAGCCTGGTGGTGCGCGCCGCCGGCCTGGCGCAGATGACCGCGCTGGCGCACAGCCTGGAGGGCAACCTCACCGGCACCGTGTACCGTGCCGCCGACGGCAGCGACGACGTGCTGTTCGCCGCGTTGGCCGCCGCGCTGCGGCCGCGGGTGGGACGCCTGATCTGCAACAAGATGCCGACCGGCGTGGCGGTCAGTGCGGCGATGAATCACGGCGGCCCGTACCCGAGCACCGGCCATCCGGGCTTCACCGCGGTCGGCATGCCGGCGGCGATCCGCCGCTTCGCCGCGCTGCACAGCTACGACGGCCTGCCCGATGCGCTGCTGCCGGAACTGCTGCGCGACCGCAATCCCGGCGGCGTGCAGCGCCTGATCGACGGCCAGTGGAGCGTGGCCGACGTGGAGCGCGCGGCATGAGCGCATCCGCGCAGATCGGCGGGCTGAGCCTGGCCATGGCGCAGGCGCAACTGGCGCCGTGGCCGGCGCAGGCGCCGCCGATCCAGCCGCAGGAATACCGGCAGCGGCTGGCGCGGGCGCGCGAGCTGCTGCGCGCGCACGGCGCCGATGCGTTGCTGATCGGCGCCGGCGCCTCGCTGCGCTATTTCACCGGCGTGGCGTGGGGCGCCAGCGAGCGCCTGGTGGCGATGCTGCTGACCGCCGAGGGCGATCCGCTGCTGATCTGCCCGGCGTTCGAGGACGGCTCGCTGGACGCGGTGCTGCGCATTCCGGTGCGCAAGCGGCTGTGGGAAGAACACGAGGATCCGCATGCGCTGGTCGCCGAGGCGCTGAGCGAACTCGGCGCGCAGGCGCTGGCGCTGGATCCGGGCATCGCCTTCGCCGTGCACAGCGGGCTGAGCGCGGTGCTGGACCGGGTCGCGATCCGCGACGCGACGCCGATCGTGGATGGCTGCCGCATGCGCAAGTCGGCGGCGGAACTGGCGCTGATGCAGCAGGCCTGCGACATGACCCTGCAGGTGCAGCGGCTGGCCGCCGGCCTGATCCACGCAGGCATCACCACCGCCGAGCTGGTGCGCTTCATCGACCAGGCGCATCGCGCGCTCGGCGCCGACAACGGTTCCACCTTCTGCATCGTGCAGTTCGGCCATGCCACCGCGTATCCGCACGGCATCCCCGGGGTGCAGACGTTGCGCCCAGGCGAGCTGGTGCTGATCGATACCGGCTGCACCGTGCACGGTTACCACTCCGACATCACCCGCAGCTACATCTTCGGCAAGCCGAGCGAGAAGCAGCGGCGCATCTGGCAGCTGGAGCACGACGCGCAGGCGGCCGCGTTCGCCGCGGTGCGTCCGGGCGTGAGTTGCGCCGCGGTGGACCAGGCGGCGCGCGAGGTGCTGCAGGCGGCGGGCCTGGGCCCGGACTATTGCCTGCCGGGATTGCCGCACCGCACCGGCCATGGTTGCGGCATGAGCATCCACGAGGCGCCGTACCTGGTGCGCGGCAACGCGCTGGCATTGGCGCCCGGCATGTGCTGCAGCAACGAGCCGATGATCGTGGTGCCGGGCGAGTTCGGCGTGCGCCTGGAAGACCATTTCTACGTCACCGAACACGGCGCGCAGTGGTTCACGCCGCCGTCGCCGGCGATCGATCGGCCGTTCGCCTGATGCGCGCGGCGGTCGCCATGGCAGCGCCGCCGCAGAGGTTCCATTCGCTTACCGGAGTCCGTCGATGAAATTCGCCCGCCTGTTCGTCCCCTGCGCGCTGGCCGCGGCGCTGCTGGGCGCCTGCCAGCCGGCCACGCCGCCCGCGTCGCCGCAGCCGGCGGCCGCGGCGGGCGCGCCAGCGCAACAGCCGGGCCAGGCCTTCGCCGCCTTGCTCGACGCGCAGTGGCAGTACCAGCTCGAACACCATCCGGAGTTCGCCAGCATCATCGGCGACACGCGCTACAACGACCGCTGGAGCGATTATTCGCCGGCGGCGTTGCAGGCCGAGCAGCAGGCCACCGCGGATTTCCTGAGGCGTTTCGAGGCGATCGACGGCAAGGCGCTGTCGGCGCAGGACCAACTGAGCCTGCAGATGATGCTGCGCCAGTTGCGCGACCGGCTGGAGGCGATCGCGCTGAACAACGACGCGATGCCGCTGGAGCCGGTCGGCGGCATCCAGCTGGCGCTGCCGGGTTACGCGCAGGCGTTCCCGTTCGCCAGCGTCAAGGACTACGAGGACTACATCAAGCGCCTGCAAGCGATTCCGGCGCTGCTCGACCAGGTCGTGGCGCTGTCGCGCGCCGGCGCCAAGCACGGGCTGGTGCAGCCGAAATACCTGCTCGAGCGGATCCCGGCGCAGGTGCGCGCGATCGCCGCGCCGGCCGGCGCCGACAGTCCGTTCGCGTTGCCGCTGAAGACCTTCCCCGACGCGGTGCCGGCGGCCGAGCGCGCGCGCCTGCGCGAGGCGATGCTCGCGGCGATCGACCAGCAGGTGCGTCCGGCCTACGCCAAGCTGGCCGATTTCGTCGCCGACGAATACGCGCCGCAGGGCCGCGCGCAGGAAGGGCTGTGGTCGCTGCCCGATGGCGAGCGCCGCTACCGCTACGCGATCCATACCCAGACCACCACCGACAAATCGCCCGAGCAGATCCACCAGATCGGCCTGGCCGAAGTGGCGCGCATCGAGGGCGAGATGAGCACCATCGCCAAGCAGCTCGGCTATGCCGACCTGGCCGCGTTGCGCAAGGCGGTGGCGCGCGACCGCAAGTTCTTCGCCAGTTCGCGCGAGCAGATCCTGCAGCGCTACCGCGACGACATCGCGCAGATGCAGCCGCAGCTGCCCAAGCTGTTCGGCACCTTGCCGAAGACGCCGCTGGAAGTGCGCGCGATGGCCGAGTTCCGCAGCACCGCGCCGGGCGCCGAGTACTGGCAGAGCGATGCGCAAGGCAGCAAGCCGGCGCTGGTGATGGTCAACACCAGCGACTACGCGCAGCGCACCCTGGTCAACATCGAGGCCACCGCGTATCACGAAGGCGTGCCCGGGCATCACCTGCAGATCTCGCTCGCGCAGAGCCTGCCGTTGCCGCCGTTCCGCCAGCAATCCAGCTACAACGCCTACGTGGAAGGCTGGGCGCTGTATGCCGAACGCCTGGGCAAGGATGTGGGCTTTTACAAGGATCCTTACAGCGACTACGGTCGCCTGGCCGGCGAGCTGCTGCGCGCCAACCGCCTGGTACTGGACACCGGCGTGCACTACAAGCGCTGGACCCGGCAGCAGATGATCGATTTCTTCCACGCGCATCCGTCCGACGACGAGCCCAGCATCCAGGCCGAGACCGACCGCTACATCGTGTGGCCGGGCCAGGCGCTGGGCTACAAGCTCGGCGAGCTCGACATCCTGGCGCTGCGCGAGAAGGCCAAGCGCGAACTTGGCGCGCGCTTCGACATCCGCGCCTTCCACGACCAGATCCTCGGCGGCGGCGCGATGCCGCTGGACCTGCTCGACGCACGCATCGACGCCTGGATCGCGCAGGCCAAGGCCGGCGCATCCGCCACTTCGGAGAAACCGCAATGAGCCCGAACTCCCGACTCCGAGCGCCGCTGCTGCTGGCCATGCTGTGCGCGCTGGCAGGGCAGGGCGTGGCCACTGCCGCCGAACCCGCGCGACCGGCGGCCGCCGCGGCGAGCAGCGACGCCGGCGCACGCTTCAAGGCGCTGTACCTGCGCGAGTGGACATGGCGCCAGCAGCAGTCCGCCGGCGCCGACGGCGAAGACAGCCAGGGCGAGGCCGCCGACCATTTGCCGAAGGTGGATCCGGCCACGCAGGACCAGCGCACCGCTTACTGGCAGCAGGCGCTGCGCGAACTGGAGGCGATCGACCCGGCGCAGCTGTCGGCGCAGGACCAGGTGAACTACCAGGTCTACCGGCAGCAGTTGCAGGTGCTGCTCGACCAGCAGCGTTTCCGCGCCTGGGAGATGCCGTTCAACAGCGACAGCGCGTTCTGGAGCGACCTGGGCTTCACCGCGCGCAGCACCCTGCACAGCCGCGAGGACTACCAGCGCTACCTCGGCCAGCTGGCCGACATTCCGCGCTATTTCGACGAGCAGATCGGCAACATGCGCGCCGGCCTGGCGCGCGGTTTCGCGCAGCCGAAGGTCACCCTCGACGGCCGCACCGAGTCGATCGCCGAAGTCGCGCAGGCGCAGGGCGAGGACAACCTGTTCTACGCCCCCTTCAAGCAGATGCCGGCGACGATTCCCGCCGCGGTGCAGGCGCAACTGCGTGCGCAAGCGCAAGCGGCGATCGCCAAGCAGGTGGCGCCCGCCTACGCCAAGCTGCTGCGCTTCATGCGCGAGGACTACCTGCCCAAGACGCGTCCGGCGCTGGCCATCGAGTCGGTACCCGACGGCGCCGCCTACTACCGTGCGCAGATCCGCGAATACACCACGCTGGACATGACCCCGGAACAGATCCACGCGGTCGGCCTGAAGGAAGTGGCGCGCCTGCGCAAGGAGATGGACCAGACCATCGCCGACAGCGGCTTCAAGACTCCGGCCGGGCAGCAGACCTTCCCCGCGTTCCTGAACTACCTGCGCACCGATCCACGGTTCTACGCCAAGACCCCGGAGGAGCTGCTGAAGGACGCGGCCTGGATCGCCAAGCGGGTGGACGCCAAGGTCGGCGACTACATCGGCCGCCTGCCGCGGCGCCGCTTCGCGATCGAACCGGTGCCGGCGGAGCTGGCGCCGTTCTACACCGGCGGCCGCGGCGGCCCCGGCATCTACCTGGTCAACACCTACGACCTGCCGTCGCGCCCGCTGTACAACCTGACCGCGCTGACCCTGCACGAGTCCTCGCCCGGCCACGCGCTGCAGATGCCGCTGGCGGCCGAGCAGGACAACCTGCCGGACTTCCGCCGCTACACCTTCATCTCCGCCTACGGCGAAGGCTGGGCGGTGTATTCGGAGTACCTGGGGCAGGAGATGGGCCTGTACGACACGCCGTACGACCGCTTCGGCTACCTGACCTACCAGATGTGGAGGGCATGCCGGCTGGTGATCGACACCGGCATCCACCACTACGGCTGGACCCGCGCGCAGGCGCAGGCTTATCTGCGCGACAACACCGCGCTGAGCGAGCACGAGGTCACCACCGAGGTGGACCGCTACATCGCCTGGCCGGGGCAGGCGCTGTCCTACTATCTGGGCGAGCTGAAGATCATCGAGTTGCGGCGCAAGGCCGAGGCCGCGCTGGGCGAGAAATTCGACATCCGCGCCTTCCACGACGCGATCCTGGAAACCGGCTCGGTGCCGCTGCCGGTGCTGGAGCAGCGCATCGATCGTTTCATCGCCGAGGGTGGCAAGTCGCCGTGGGCGCAGGAGGCTTCAAAACAGTAGACATGACCAAAGCCCCTCTCCCGTCGGGGCGACAGGGCACAGCTTGCGCGCCACTGGCGCGCGTGCTCTGGAGCGCCCGCGCCGCTGGCGCGGGCCGGGGCGCGGAGCGGGGGTTGGGGTGTGAGGGTACGGGCGAAGCCTCATGCGGTCGAAACGACACGAGGCTGCGCCCGTACCCTCATCCGCCCCTTCGGGGCACCTTCTCCCGGGGGGAGAAGGGGGCAGGGAAGCTTGCAATTGGAGCAGGAAGCACCTGGGCGCATCGCTTCAAGCCCCTCTCCCCCCGGGAGAGGGGTTGGGGTGAGGGTACGGCGCGAAGCCTCATGCAGTCGAAACGACACGAGGCTGCGCCCGTACCCTCATCCGCCCCTTCGGGGCACCTTCTCCCGGAGGGAGAAGGGGACAGCTGCAGGTAGTTAGGAATCGGGTACAACCTTTCCAGCGGGGGCACCATGGCCACACAAGGCAAGTTCCACAAGCGTCTGAGCCTGACCGACCTGACCTTCATCGGGCTCGGTTCGATCTTCGGCTCCGGTTGGCTGTTCTCGGCCAGCCATGTGTCGGCCATTGCCGGCCCGGCCGGCATCGTGTCGTGGATCGCCGGCGGCGTGGCGGTGCTGCTGCTGGGCCTGGTGTATTGCGAACTGGGCGCGGCGCTGCCGCGCGCCGGCGGGGTGGTGCGCTACCCGGAGTATTCGCACGGCGCGCTGCTCGGCTGGCTGATGGGCTTCATCACCTTGATCGCGTTCTCCAGCCTGATCGCGATCGAGGTCGAGGCAGCGCGGCAGTACGCCGCGGCCTGGTTCCCGTCGTTGAACCAGGCCGGCAGCACCCATCCCGGCGTGGCCGGCTGGCTGCTGCAGTTGGCGCTGCTGGTGGCGTTCTTCCTGCTCAACTATTTCAGCGTCAAGACCTTCGCCATCGCCAACAACATCGTCAGCGTGTTCAAGTTCCTGGTGCCGGTGCTGGTGATCGTGCTGCTGATGGGCCACTTCAATCCGCAGAACCTGCACGTGCAGGGCTTCGCCCCGTCCGGTGCGGCCGGCGTGGAGGCGGCGATCTCGGCCGGCGGCATCATCTTCGCCTACCTGGGGCTGACCCCGATCGTGTCGGTGGCCAGCGAGGTGCGCGATCCGCAACGCAATATCCCGATCGCGCTGATCCTGTCGGTGGCGCTGTCCACGGTGATCTACGTGCTGCTGCAGCTGGCGTTCCTGGGCAGCGTGCCGGCCGCGCACCTGAGCCAGGGCTGGGGCGGCATCGACAAGGCGTTCGCGTTGCCGTACCACGACATCGCGCTGGCCTTGGGCCTGGGCTGGCTGGCGGCGCTGGTGATCTGCGATGCGATGATCTCGCCCAGCGGCACCGGCAACATCTACATGAACGCCACGCCGCGCGTGGTCTACGGCTGGGCGCGCAGCGGCGGTTTCCTGTCGGTGCTGACCCGGGTCGATGCCAAGTCCGGCATCCCGCGCCCGGCGCTGTGGCTGAGCCTGGCGCTGTCGGTGTTCTGGACGCTGCCGTTCCCGTCGTGGGAGACGCTGATCCAGGTGGTGTCGGCGGCGCTGGTGCTGAGCTATGCGGTGGCGCCGGTGACCGTGGCGGCGCTGCGCCGCAGTGCGCCGCAGCTGCCGCGGCCGTTCCTGCTGCGCGGCTTCGCCGTGCTCGGCCCGCTGTCGTTCATCGTCGCCGCGCTGATCGTGTACTGGTCCACCTGGAACACGCTGTCGTGGCTGCTCGGTCTGCAGGTCGCGATGTTCGCGCTGTACGTGCTGTACAAGCTGCCGAGCGCGGCCGGACGCGCGCAGCTGTGGCGGCAGGTGCGCGGCGCGCTGTGGCTGATCGGGTTCTTCGTGTTGGTGTTGCTGGTGTCCTCCCTGGGCAGCTTCGGCGGCACCGGCCGGATCGCGCATCCCTGGGACACGCTGAGCGTGGCGGTCATCGCGTTCGGCTGCTACCACTGGGGCGCGCGCACCGGGCTGCGCAGCGACCAGCTGGCGCTGGAAGAGGACGACGGGGAGTAGGTTTGCTCGCTTCTGTAGGAGCAACTTCAGTCGCGACAGGCTTGCTTGAAACATCCTGTCGTGGCTGAAGCCGCTCCTACAGAAAACGCTGTATCAGGGGATATCGGAACGTAATGAACAGATTCGCTGCATCGATCGTGCTGGCCGCGGTGTCCTTCGCCGGCCACGCCCAGGCCGCGCCCAGCGCCGCCGACTACCAGCGCTCGCTCGGCCTGCGCGAGGCGTGGATGACGCTGACCGAGAACGTCGCCTGGCCGGCGCAATGGCGCGACGACGGCACGTTCTATTACCGCAAGACGGTGCCCGGCGGCTTCGCCTTCGTACTCGAGGATGTGGCCACTCAAAGCAAGCAGCCGGCGTTCGATGCGGCGCGGTTGGCGCACGGGCTGAGCGCCGCGGCCGGGACCGAGTACCCGGCGCTGCGGCTGCCGTTCGAGCGCTTCAGTTATGCGGGCGACGCTGGCCGCGACAACGCCGCGATCGTGTTCCAGATCGACTATGCGCCGTGGCGCTGCACGCTCGCCGACTATGTCTGCGCGCGCGCCGATGCCGGTCCGCAGCCGCGGCCGCGCGGCTTCGGCGTGGTCCGCGATCCGGCGGTGGCCGCCGACAACACGCCGCGGCGTTCGCCGGACGGGCGCTGGGATGCGTTCGCCGACGGCCACGATATCGTGTTGCGCAGCGTCGCCGACGGCCACGTGCTGCGCTTGAGCGAGGACGGCCGCGCCGACGATTTCTACGATCCGGAAACGCTTGCCTGGTCGCCGGATTCGCAGCGGCTTGCGGTATACAAGGTGCGTCCGGGTTTCGCGCGGCGGGTGACGCGGGTGGAGGCGGCGCCGCCCGGCGGCGGCCAGCCGCGCGTGCGTACCCAGCTGTATCCCAAGCCCGGCGACGCGGTGGATATCGAGCGGCCGGTGCTGTTCGATCTCGCCGGCGTGTCCGCCGGCGCCGGCGCGCGGCGCATCGCCATCGACGCTGCGCTGTTCGCCAATCCGTACCAGCTGTCGCCGATCCAGTGGCGCACCGACGGCTGCAGCTTCGTGTTCGATTACGTGCAGCGCGGTTTCCAGCGCATGCGCGCGATCGCGGTGGACGCGGCCAACGGCCGCGCGCGCGTGGCGGTGGGCGAGGACGCCAGGACCTTCGTCTACGCCGACCGCAGCTACCGCCACGACGTGGACGGACTCGGCAAGGAGATCCTGTGGATCTCCGAACGCGACGGCTGGCGCCATCTCTATCTGTTCGATGGCGAAAGCGGCAAGGTCAAGGCGCAGGTCACCAAGGGCGAGTGGATCGTGCGCGACGTGCTGCGCGTGGACGACGCGCAGCGCCGCATCTGGTTTTCCGCCAGCGGCATGGATGCGGGCAAGGATCCGTACCACCGGCAGTTGTTCGCGGTGGATTTCGACGGCGGCCACCCGACCCGGCTGACCACGGCCGATGCCGACCACGACGTGGCCATCGCCGACGACGGCGGCCACTACGTGGACACCTATTCGCGCCCGGACCTGCCGCCGGTGATGGAGCTGCACGCCATCGACGGCACGCTGCTGCAGGTGGTCGAACGCGGCGACATCGGCAAGCTGCTCGCCGCCGGCTGGCGCGCGCCGCAGACCTTCGTGGCCAAGGGCCGCGACGGCCGCACCGACATCTGGGGCATGGTGGTGCGCCCGCGCGATTACGACCCGCACAAGACATACCCGGTGATCGAGAACATCTACGCCGGCCCGCACGACAGCTTCGTGCCCAAGACCTTCTGGCCGTTCGGCTACCACTCCGGCGGCGACAAGCAGATCGGCATGCAGGCGCAGGCCGACCTGGGTTTCATCGTGGTGATGATCGACGGCATGGGCACCGCCAACCGTTCCAAGGCGTTCCACGACGTGGCCTGGAAGAACCTCGGCGATTCCGGGTTCCCCGACCGCATCGCCTGGCACAAGGCGCTGGCGGCCAAGGACCCGTCCTACGACATCTCCCGCGTCGGCATCTACGGCGCCTCGGCCGGCGGGCAGAGCACGCTGGGCGCGCTGGAACGGCATCCGGATTTCTACAAGGTCGGCGTGGCCTATGCCGGCTGCTACGACAACCGCATGGACAAGATCAGCTGGAACGAGCAGTGGATGGGCTGGCCGGTGGACGCCAGCTACGCCGCCGCTTCCGGCGTGGACAACGCGGCCAGGCTGCGCGGCGAGCTGCTGCTGATCGTCGGCGAGCAGGACAGCAACGTCGATCCGGCCTCGACCGCGCAGGTGGTGGATGCCTTGATCAAGGTCGGCAAGGAGTTCGACCTGTTGAACGTGCCCGGCGGCGAGCACTCGGTGGGTCGCTCTACTGGCCCGATCGACTATGTGCAGCGGCGCCAGTACGACTTCTTCGTGCGGCACCTGCTGGGCGCACAGACGCCGCGCTGGAATGCGATTTCCCCGGGAGACGCGCAATGACCGACCGCCATCCGCACATCCCTGTAGGAGCGGCTTCAGCCGCGACAGATGTTTCCAAAACCAGAATCCGTCCGGCGCCGGTGTCGCGGCTGAAGCCGCTCCTACATAAAGCATCGTCAATCGTCCGGTACGCCGTGCTGGCCATGCTGCTGCCACTGCTCGCTCACGCCGAAGAAATGCCCCGCTACGTCAGCCGCGACGGCCACCACGCGCTGTTCGTCGATGGCGCGCCGTACAGCATCATGGCCGCGCAGCTGCACAACTCCAGCGCCTGGCCGCAGGTGTTGCCGCAGGCGCTGGACGCGGTGCAGGCGCTGCACGCCAACACGGTCGAGGCGCCGGTGTACTGGGAGCAGTTCGAACCGGAGCCGGGCCGCTACGACTACCGCAACGTCGATGCACTGGTCGAGCACAGCCGTGCGCGCGGGCTGCGTTTGATCGTGCTGTGGTTCGGTACCTGGAAGAACGGGCAGATGCACTACGTGCCGGAGTGGATCAAGCGCGATCCGGCCACGTATCCGCGCATGCGCGATGCCAAGGGCGAACCGGTGGATGTGCTGTCGCCGCATGCGGCCGCCAACGTGCAGGCCGACGCGCGCGCCTTCGCCGCGCTGATGCAGCACCTGCGCAAGATCGACGCCGGCCGCTACACGGTGATCGCGGTGCAGGTGCAGAACGAACCCGGCGCGATCGGCACCGTGCGCGACCATGGCGCCGCCGGCGAGCGTGCGTTCAATGCCGCAGTGCCTGCGCAGCTGCTGCAGCGGCTGGGCAAGCCGGCCGGCAACTGGAGCCAGGTGTTCGGCAGCGATGCCGAGGAAATGTTCAGCGCCTGGAGCAATGCCAGCTACATCCAGCAGGTCGCCGCCGCCGGCAAGGCCGCGTATCCGCTGCCGCTGTACGTGAACACCTGGCTGCGCTACAAGGGCCGCACCAAGCCGGGCGAGGAATACCCGGCCGGCGGCGCCACCTGGAACGTATTCGAGCTGTGGCGGCTGGCCACGCCGGCGATCGACTTCATCGGCACCGACATCTACACCAGCGACTACGACGAATACACCAAGGTGATCGGCCAGTACGCGCGCGCCGACAATCCGGCCTGGGTCTCGGAGACCGGTTTCGAGGCGGCCACTGCGCCGTACCACTTCCACGTGCTCGGCCGCGGCGGCATCGGCTTTTCGGTGTTCGGCATCGACGGCAACGAGGACACGCCGGAGAACCAGGCCGCGATCGCCGCGCACGCGGCCGGCTTCGGCCTGCTGGCGCCGCTGCAGCGCGAACTGGCCGCCGGCGCTTTCGCCGGCACGTTGCAGGCAGCCGTCGAGAAGGCCGGGGTGCCGAAGCAGAGCCTGCGCTTCGGCGCATGGCAGGCGCAGGTGTCGTTCGGCGCGCCGGGCTGGGGCGAGGCGCCGGCGATCCTGCCCGGCACGCCGCAGCACGACGGCCGCGCGCTGGTGCTGGAATTGCAGCAAAACGTGTTCCTGGTCACAGGTTTCAACGCCCGCGTTGAATTTGTGCGCGACCGTGCCGATGGCAAATACGGGCAACTGCTGCGCGTGGAGCAGGGCCGCTACGTCGATGGGCAGTGGCGGTTCGTGCGCCTGTTGAACGGCGACGAGACCGACTACGGGCTCAACTTCCGGCGCGCCGATCCCTAACGTGCTGCGGGTGACCGTGGGAACCTACTGACCTTGCGGCCGCAACCCGGCCGCCCGACGAGCAAACGCACATGAGTTCCATCGCCTCGGTGTCCTCGATCGCCCTGTCCGGCATGCGCGCCGCCGCCGCCGGCCTGCAGGCGCGCGCGCACAATGTCGCCAACGCCGCCACCGAAGGTTTCCAGCGGCAGGTGACGGCCAACCAGGAAACCGCCGGCGGCGGCGTCGTGGCGCAGGTGCAGGCGGCGGGCGGCGAGGGCAGCGATCTGGTCGAGGACATGGTCGGCGGGCTGTCCGCGCGCAACGATTTCCAGGCCAACGCGCGGGTGCTGCGCGCGGCAGACGACACCATCGGCAGCCTGCTCAACGTCCTGGCCTGAGGCCACGGCGCTCCCTTCTCCCATCGGGAGAAGGTGCCCCGCAGGGGCGGATGAGGGTACGTGCGCAGCCTCATGCGCCAAACTCCGCGAGACGCTTCGCGCCGGACCCTCACCCCAACCCCTCTCCCGGTGGGAGAGGGGCTAGCGGCTGTCCCTTCTCCCCTCGGGAGAAGGTGCCCCGAAGGGGCGGATGAGGGTACGGGCGCAGCCTCGTGCGCCCAACTCCGCGAGACGCTTCGCGCCGGACCCTCACCCCAACCCCTCTCCCGGTGGGAGAGGGGCTAGCGGCTGTCCCTTCTCCCCTCGGGAGAAGGTGCCCCGAAGGGGCGGATGAGGGTACGGGCGCAGCCTCGTGCACCCAACTCCGCGAGACGCTTCGCGCCGGACCCTCACCCCAACCCCTCTCCCGGTGGGAGAGGGGCTAGCCGGCCGTTCCTTCTCCCATCGGGACCATGGCCCCCTTCTCGGGGGAAGGTGCCCCGCAGGGGCGGATGAGGGTACGAGCGAAGCCTCGCGCACCTGCTCTTGTTTAACCCTGACAGTACGCGCGAAGCATGGTGCAGCCACCGTTGCGCCAACCAAAGCTATGCAATTTTCCGCACCGGTCCTCGACACAGCACACAAGACCTCGCCGCCCCTGCAGCGCACGATGATGCGCTATTGCTCATCGGGGACGGGACATGGATCGGAGAGATTTCCTGCGCCAGGGGCTGGCGGTCGGCGCGGTAGCCGGGGTCGAAGCGCTCGCCGGCGGCATCGCCGCGCCCGCCAACGCCGCGCCGCCAGCGCCGGCCGCGCCGCGGCTGCAGCCGCTGGCCGCCGACGCGCTCGCCGGGCACACCCTGCAATGCCGCTTCGTCGACGCCGGCGCGCAGTGGCAGGTGTACGAAGACCTGCGCAGCGCCGATGGCGACCTGACCCTGCTCGGCCCCGGCGGCGCGCTGGTGCTCGGCAAGCGTACCGAACCGGTCTATCCCGCCGCGCAGGCGCCGTATTTCGGCATGCAGCTGGCCGAGGTGGCGCTGGCCGAGGCCGACCTGCTCGCCGACCGCCTGCTGCGCGACGGCGACCCGCGCGCCGACGAAGTGCGCGACGCGGCGCCGCCGCCGGCCTCGCAACTGGATCCCAAGGACGACAACGGGCGCCTGCCGTGGACCACCTTCGTCGGCACCCGCGAATGCGCCGACACCATGCCGGTGTATCCGGACGGCCGCACCCGCGCCTATCGCGCGCTGCACGCCTTTCCCGAGCTGGGCAAGGCCGACCTCGTCGCACGCCGCCACGAAGGCCTGATCGGCGGCTGGATGCCGGCGGTGCGCAAGGTGGTGGCGGCCGGCGCGGGCCGCTACTACGACGTGCTGCTGTTCGCCGACGTGCTCGCCACCGATCGCTTCATCGTGCAGACCTGGCACCGCAGCGCGCTGGTCGAGCACGGCCAGGTGACCAAGGTGGTGTACGGCTACAGCTATCCCGACTACCCGCCGCGGCGCGGCCCGCGCAGCGCCGAGGACTTCTACCGCGGCCTGCTCGCCTTCGCCGGCTACTGGCAGGGCCTGCTCGCCGACACCGTGCAGGCGCGGCTGCCCGACCCCAGTTGGAGCGACATGGCGCGCTTCGCCTTCGCCCGCGAACTGGTGGTACGCCCCGGCGGCACCTATCCGAAGTACGGCGCGGTCGATCGCGACTACTACGGCAACGAATACGACGGCTTCCAGGACACCTTCACCAGCTCGCTGTACGCGAACCTGGAATGGGGCCGCTTCGCCCAGGCCGCGGCGGTGCTGGACGGCTATTTCAGCGACTTCGTGCAGGACGACGGCATGGTCAACATGCGCGGCGCGGAGACCGGCCAGTTCGGCCTGACCCTGTCGCTGCTGGCCCGCTACCTGCGCTACACCGGCGATGCGGCGCTGCTGCGTAAGCACCGCGGCAAGATCGAAGCGACGGTGCAGGTCCTGCTGGAACTGCACGACGCCAGCCTGAAGCTGCCGGCGAAGGCGCCTGGGTACGGCCTGATCCATGGTTGGAACGAATCCGACGCCTGCCTGTTCCCGGATCCGACCCTGTGGTGGAAGCCGTACTACGCCAACAGCGCGCTGGCGATCCGTGGTTGGCAGGACATCGCCGCGGTGTGGACCGCGATCGCCGGGCCGGGCGCGCAAGCCGCCGCGGCGCAGTGGCGGCGGCGCGCGCAGCAACTGACCGCGCAACTGCACAAGACCCTGCGCGCCAATATCCGCCGCGACCTGACCCCGCCCTACATCGGCCCGCTGCCGGGAGTGAAGCTGACCTTCCGCCAGTCGCTGCAGCAGGAGACACCCAGCGAACAGGGCTGGCCGCACCGCGCCTACGCCGAACTGCTGCAGGCCGACGTGCTGCCCGACGATCTCGCGCACCTGGTCATCGATTGCGTGCGCGGCCATGGCGGCACCAGCCTGGGCGTGGTCGGCAACATCGCCCCGCCCACCCCGGAAGGGCGCGACCTGCTCGGCTTCATTTCCTACGGCTACGCGCAGCAGCTGTTGCGCCTGGACCGGATCGAGGAATACCTGCTGTTCCTGTACGCGCACCGCTACCACGTGCATACGCGCGGCAGCTGGACCGCGGGCGAGGTCAGCGGCATCACCGGCGGCATGCCGCTGTTCTGCATCCCGGCGCAGATGACCATCCCGCTGCTGCTGCGCTGGATGCTGGTGTTCGAGGACAGCGCCGGCGAAGAGCTGTTCCTGGCGCGCGCGCTGCCGCGCGACTGGCTGGGCAGCGGCGAGCCGATCGCGATCCAGGCCGCACCGACCCGCTGGGGCGCGGTGTCGCTGACCCTGCGCGGCGATCCGGCGCGCAAGCGCATCGACGGCACGCTGGCGTTGCCTGAGCAGGCGCCGGCACGCACCTGGCTGACCCTGCGCGTGCCGGCCGGCACGCAGCTGCGCGAGGTGCTGATCGACGGGCGCGCGGTGGCGCTGTCCGGCCCGCGCAACGAACGCGTGCGGGTGCCCGCCGGCGCAGCGCGGCAAATGACGATTGCGGCCGCCTACGGCTGAGTGGCGAAAGCGTTGGAGAAATGCCCCGGCGTGCGCGATTCAGTGCGATATTCCGCACGTTTCGCCGATAAATACGACAAGACAGCCCGACTACGCTACGCGCATATTGTGTCCATGCGGTGATATCCATGGGGGAGATTTCTGCACGATGGACAGGCTGCCGGACGCAGCGCCGTGGACCCTTTTAGCGTTGTCGCATTAGCGGCGTTGGGATCTCCCACCCAGCGCGGTTGCTGCGTACGGCGTCCCGCCTCACTCCCTTCGCCAACGACCGCTTGCGCTCGGCGTGGCTGTCCCTGGATCGGCTTGCCGTGGCTGCCGACCGGTGGCCATCGCAGCCCAAAGGAGAATCCGATGTCGTCTTTGTCTGCCCGCGTTGCATCGCCTTCCATCCGCCTGCGCTGGTCGCAGCGGCCGCGTCCGCTGGCCGCCGCGATCGGCACCGCGTTGGCGCTTGCTGCTATCGCGCCGTGCGCCCTGGCGCAGGAGGACAGGTCCACCGATACTGCGGCCAGCACGCTCGACACCGTCACCGTGACCGGCTCGCATATCCGCCGCGTGGACGTGGAGACGGCCAGCCCGGTGGTCACCATCGACCGCCAGCGCATCGAAGACAGTGGCAAGTCCACCGTCGGCGAACTGCTGCAGAACATGTCGGTGATGGCGGGCTACCAGGCCAATACCTCGATCAACAGCGGCTTCAGTCATGGCCGCGCGCTGGTGTCGATGCGCGGCCTGGGGCCGGAGCGGACCCTGGTACTGCTCAACGGCCACCGCATGAGCGGTCCGGCGAGCAGCGTCAGCGCCAGTCCGGGCGTGGACCTCAATTCGATTCCGGCCTCGATGATCGACCATATCGAAGTGCTGACCGCCGGCGCCTCGGCGATCTACGGCTCCGATGCCATCGGCGGCGTGGTCAATATCATCCTCAAGAAGGGCTACAACGGCGCCGCGTTGGAGACCGACTACGGCATCAGCGGCCACGGCGACGGCATCCGCCGCAATTTCGATCTGGAGTGGGGCAAGACCTGGGAGCGCGGCAGCGTGATGCTGGGGCTGAGCCACAACTCGCAGAACGCGCTGTACAACCGCGATCGCAGCTTCTCGCAGAGCCAGCTCAGCTACACCAACGGCGTCATCGGCAGCATGAGCGGTAGCAATACCCGCGCCGTGCTCAGCGACGGCTCCAGGCTCACCCCGAACAGCAACCTCGGCGCCGGCACGCTGACTGCCGCCGATTTCCATACCTTCGGCAGCGAGTCGGGCGACAGGTACAACTACTACGACACGCAGTACATGATCACCCCGGTGGAGCGCACCAACTTCACCATGCGCGCCACCTACGATCTGACCGACAGCATCCAGGCCTACGTCGATCTGCTGTGGACGCACAGCAAGACCACCTCGCATCTGCAGCCCTATGGCATCAGCGCCAGTTCGCTCGGCGTGGACATCGCCGCCAATCCCTACAACCCGTTCGGCTCCGATCTGAGCGACTACTACCTGCGTTCCCCGCTGTTCAGCCGCAAGTATGTCTCATCGATGGCGCAGACCAACCTGGTCGCCGGCCTGCACGGCGCGTTCGGCGATTCCAGTTGGCAGTGGGATGCCAGCGTCGGCTACGCCAAGTACAAGGACAAGCTGGTGCGCTATGGCTTTGCGGTGACCTCCGAGCTGGCCGAGGTCATGCAGAACGACAACGTCTTCAACCTGTCCGATCCGGCCACCATCGCCGCGCTGAACTCGACCTTGTTGCCGGTCGATCTGAAGGACGAGAGCACCAGCAAGAACGTCAACCTGGCGCTCAACGGTACGCTGTTCGCGCTACCGGCGGGCGACCTGCAGGCCGCGTTCGGCGCCGAGTACCGCAAGAACGATTTCCACCAGGGCACGCAGAGTTCGGTGGCGATGGCCGATGCGTTCGGCGCCTGCGACTACATGGACGGCTGCATCATGCGGCAGGGCCACGACGAGAGCATCAAGGAAGTCTATGTCGAGTTGCTGGTGCCGCTGTTGAAGGATCTGCCGCTGGTGCACTCGTTGAGCCTGGACATCGGCAGCCGCTATTCCAACTACAGCGCCTGGGGCGGCACCACCAACAGTTCGCTGGCGCTGGAGTGGCGCCCGATCGCCGACCTGCTGGTGCGCGGGACCGCCGCGCAGGTGTTCCGCGCGCCGGGGCTGGGCGACCTGTACGGCTCGCCGTACCAGGGCACCAACGATGTCGGCAGCTATACCGATCCGTGCGAGGGCTACACCGGTGGCGCCCCGGCCGGGGCGTGCCGGAACGTGCCCACCGACGGCAGCTTCGTCAACACCGGGACGATGAAGGTGTACGTCACCGGCGACGCCAACGCCGGGTTCGATCTGAAGCCCGAGTCCGGCCATTCCTACGATGTGGGCCTGGTCTACGATCCCGAGTGGCTGCCGGGCTTCTCGGCCAACCTGGACGCGTGGCGCGTCGAGTTGACCAACATGATTTCCGGCACCGACTACACCTATGTGTTGGAGCAGTGCTACAAGGGCGACGCGCGCTTCTGCGCCTTGGTGCAACGCAGTTCCACCGGCCAGCTGAGCAGCGTCACCGTGCCGTATGCGATCAACTACGACCAGGTGCAGATCCGCGGCTACGACTTCGCCACCAAGTACCAGTGGGACACCGAACGCTGGGGCAATTTCCGCCTCGGCCTGGACGCGACCTACATGTCCGAGTACCTGGTCGGCGACGACGGCCACAACTACGTCGGCGAGACCTCCGGCACCGGCGGCAACCTGCCGCGCTGGCGCGCCAACCTCAATGTCGGTTGGGACTACGCGCAGTGGCATGCGAGCTGGACGGCCCGTTACGTCGGCCACAGCACCGTCGGCAGTGCCTTCGAAGGCTATTGCTACAACACCGATGCCAGCGGCACGTGCGTCTATTTCGGCGTGCCGGTCTACATCTATCACGATGTTTCGGTGAGCCGGAAGTTCGAGAAGGCACACCTGAGCGCGTCGTTGGGCGTGGACAACGTCTTCGACAAGAAGCCGCCGCTCTACTACGGCTATTACTCCAACGCCTCCAATACCGATGCGTCCACGTACAACACGGTCGGGCGCTACGCCTGGGGCAAGTTGCGCTGGGAGTTCTGAGCATCGCGGTCGCCGTTGCGCAGGGCTGCTGCTACGCAGCCCGCGCCGTGGCGCCTGCATCCGCGGCTGTGATGGGATGACATGAAATCGAAGGTTGATTGCTACCGGCGCGGTCGCAGGCCGCAGCCGCTATGGCTGGCGCTGTCCCTGGCCGGTCTCGCCGGCATGCTGCCGAGTGCGCCGACGCAGGCCGATCCACATGTGTCGGCGACGCAAGCGGTGCGGGAAAACGCCGCGCTCGGCGATCCGCGCTTCAAGGGCACGCCGACGCCGATCCCCGACAGCGGCGTGGCCTTCGCGCCGGGCGGGCATCTGCAGCGGGTGTTCGCCGCCGACCTGGCGGCCGGCGCCGGCGCTGCGCCGGGCGAGGATTTCTGGATCGACCGCATGCTCGCGCGCAGCGGCACCGGCGGCGGTTTCGACGACAGCAACAACTGGCTGTTCAGCCGCGGCCGCGCCGCCTACATGTACACGCATCAGCCGCAGCAGCCGGGCTTCGTCGGCGACGTCGCCTACGCGCACAAGACCGGCCACGATGCGCTGTTCCGCCTGCAGGCGGAACTCGACGGCAAGCCGCTGCAACTGGTCGAGGACAGCGCGCAGCGGCGGCAGACGCCGAGCTATTTCAGCAGCGTCTACGCCGATGCCGGCGCCGGCGTACGGCTGCGCCTGGTCAAGTTCATCAGCGAGCAGAACGTGGCCGTGGCCGAGGCCACGCTGTCCAGCAGCGACGGCGTGGCGCGCACGCTGACCCTGCGCGCGATCTCGCCGATGGCCACGCATGCCGACGGCACCGAGCTCACCGGCGCGTTCGCCACCCACAATGCGATCACCACGGTATTCCCGCGGCTGTCCGGCGACGGCTTCGCGGTCGAGGGCGGCTCCATCGCGCGCCGCGTGGCGCTGCCGGCGAGCGGCGAGGCGGCCACGCTGAAGGTGCAGCTCGGGCTGGTCGCGCGCGAACTGCCGGCATCGCTGCAGGAATACCGGCGCATCGCCGCGCAGTCGCCGCAGCAGGCCTACAGCGAGCATGTGGTCGCCTACAACCGCTGGTGGGCCGACAACCTGCCGTACCTGGATACGCCCGAGGACAACATCGACAAGACGGTGTTCTACCGCTGGTGGCTGCTGCGCTTCAATTTCCTCGACGCCGCGGTGCCCGGCAACGACTACCAGTTCCCGGTGGCGATCGAAGGCGTGCTCGGCTACGACAACGCGATCGTGCTGACCACCGGCATGTTCATCGACGACCTCAAGTACCTGCGCGATCCCAGCTACGCCTACGGCTCGTGGCTGGGCGCCGGCGAGACCGCCGGCGGCGGCAAGTACGTGGACAATCCCGGCGCGCCGGAGAACTGGTCCAATTCCTACGCCCAATACCTCAGCGCCGCCGCCTGGCGCGCCTACCAGCTGCACGGCGGACCGCCGGCGGTGGCGGCGCAACTGGCGCGCTACGCCAGCGCCGACGTGGACGCGTTGTTGCGTGCCTACGACCGCAACGGCAACGGCCTGATCGAGTACGACTGGGCGGCGATGACCGGCAACGACGCCGATGCGGTGTCCTTCGACTGGGCCAGGCAGCACGGCCAGATCCGCATGGACCGCAGCGAGAGCGCCTACGTCTACGCCAACGCGCAGGCCGCGGCGCAGGCCGCGGAACTCGCCGGCGATGCGGCCACCGCTGTGCGCATGCAGGCGCTGGCGGCGAAGATCCGCAGCGCCGTGCTCGCCGTGCTGTGGCAGGACCACAGCGCCAGCGCCGACGGCATGGGCCTGCACGGCGACCTGCTCAAGCAGCGCCAGGCCGATGGCGCGCGGCTGCCGGTGGACTGGAAGGAGACCAACAACTACTACCCGTTCAGCGTCGGCCTGATGCCGCGGCAGGGCGATGCCGACTACGATCCGAAATACGTGCGCGCGCTGCGCCTGTTCGCCGACGCGCGGCAGTATCCGATCTTCCCGTTCTACACCGCCAACCAGGCCGACCGGCAGGCGCGCGGCGCCGGCGGCAGCAACAATTTCTCGGTGATCAATTCCACCGTTGCCTTCCGCCTGCTCGGCAGCGCGCTGCGCGACTATCCCAGTCCGTATCTGGACGCGGGCAGCTACCGCAAACTGCTGTACTGGAACGCCTGGGCGCACTACATCGACGGCGACAACCGCTACCCGGACCAGAACGAGTTCTGGGCGCAGGGCAGCGCCGCCGACGGCGGCAGCATCGGCTACCGCTCGTGGATCCACCACACCCAGCTCGGCGCGACCAACTTCACCGTGATCGAGGACGCGATGGGCCTGCGTCCGCGCAGCGACGCCAGGATCGAGCTGTCTCCGATCGATATCGGCTGGGATCACTTCGCCGCCGACGCGGTGCGCTACCGCGACCGCGACCTGGCCATCGTCTGGGACCGCGACGGCCGCCACTACGGCGGCGCGGTGCCCAAGGGCTATTCGCTGTATCTGGACGGGAAGCTGGCGTTCACCGTCGATCGCCTGGCGCATGTGCTCTACGACCCGGCCAGCGGCCGCGTGCAGGCGCTGCCGGACGCGGTCAACGCGGATGCCGCGCAGCTGCGTGTAGTCAGTTCGAAGGCCATTGCCCTGCAGGCGCCGGAGCAGGTGCGCTTCGCCGCCGATGCGCGCATCACCGCGGTGCTGGCCGACGCCGGCGTGGACACCACGCTGCCGGCGACCGCGCACAACCTCGCGCAAGGCGCGGCGGTGAGCGCCAGCTATGCCGCCGACGGTTTCCCGGCCAGCGCGGCGGTGGACGGCAGCACCGCCAACGAACCGTTCTGGGGCACGGTCGGGTCGCCGTCGCGCAGCGACTGGATCGAACTCGACCTGGGCCGTCCGCAACTGCTGGACGACGTGCGCCTGTACTTCTACCGCAGCTCCTCGCCGCCCGGCGAGCAGCACGGCTTTGCCTCCGGCACCCGCGCCGGCTACGCGCCGCCGTGGCTGTACGTGCTGCAGTATTTCGACGGGCATGCCTGGAAGACCGTGCCCGGCCAGGTGCGCGATGCGCCGATCGCGCAGGGCAACCGCAACCGCGTGCGCTTCCCGGCGCTGCGCGTGCAGCGGCTGCGCGTGCTGGTGACCCATGCCGGCACGCTGCGCACCGGGATCAAGGAAATCCAGGCCTATGCCAGCGGCGCGCGGGTGCCGGCGGTGAAGGCCAATCAGGCGCCGCAGGTCGAGGCCTGGCAGCAGGATGGCGCCGGCGGCGCGCTACGTCTCGTTGGCCGCGTCGGCGACGACGCGTTGCCGAACGGCAGCTTGGCGCTGCATTGGCGCGTGCTGCAGGCGCCGCCCGGCGGCGCGGCGATCTTCGAGGAACCGCAGGCGGCCAGCAGCAGCGTGCGCTTCACTGCGCCCGGCGCCTACACGCTGCGCTTGCAGGCCGACGATGGCGCGTTGCAAGGCCATGCCGACGTGGCCGTGGTCGCCGCGCCGACGCCGGCCGGGCAGGGCCTGGAAGTGCAGGGCGACGCCGAGGCCAGCGCGCAGGTCACCGCCGGCCATCACCGGTTGCAGGCGCTCAACGACGGGCTGCTGCCCGCGCCGGATCAAGCGCCGTCCGCGGATCGCCGCTGGGGCAGTTGGGGTCGCGCGCAGCCGGCCTCGGTGTGGGTGCAGTACCAATGGCGGCAACCGCAGCGCTTGAACGGTGCCGCGCTGTATTTCTGGGACGACCAGCCCGACGGCGGCGTGGCGCCGCCACGTGCGTGGAAGCTGCAATACCGCGATGGCGAGCAGTGGCGCGACATCGCCGTGCGCGGCGGCTATCCAGTCGCTGCGCGCGGCGAACCGAGCCGCGTGGCGTTCGCGCCGGTGACCACCAGCGCGTTGCGCGTGGTGCTGGACACCGCCGCGCAGGGCGAGGGCCACGCCGCGGTCGGCATCGACGAATGGCAGGTGTTCGCCGAGCGCGCCGACGCGGTCGAGCCGATTGATGTGCGCGTGGCGCCGGGCGAGACGCCAGCGCTGCCGCAGCGTATCGCCGGCTATTTCGCCGACGGCAGTTGGGCGTGGCTGGACGTGCGCTGGCCGCAACTCGAAGCGGCGGCGTTGGCCGGCGAGGGCCGCGTGCAGGTGCAGGGCCTGGTCGATGGCGGTTTGCCGGTCAGCGCCAGCATCTGGGTGCGCGCCACCGCGCCGGGCCAGATCAACACCGTGCAGGCGCCGCCGCCGCTGCATGTGCATGCCGGGCAGGTGCCGGCGCTGCCGGTATTCGTCGGCGTGCAATACAACGACGGCTCGCGCGAACGCGTGCCGGTGCAGTGGCCGCCGTTGGCGCCGGCCGCCTATGCCGCGCCGGGCACCAGCAGCATCGTCGGCAGCGCGCAGGGGCGCGGCGGCAGCGGGCAGTTGCCGGTGCGACTGCAGATCGTGGTCGATGCGGCGGTGGCGCCATGAGCCTGTATCGCGCAGCGCAGCGTGCCGCACGCGTCGGCACCTGCCTGCTGTTGGCGCTCGCCGTTGCCGGAGCGCAGGCGGCACCGTTGCTCGCGCGCAGCGTGCACAGCGCCGGCAATCCGATCCTGGCCGACGGCCGCGACTATTCCGCCGATCCGGCGCCGCTGGTCGCCGACGGCAAGCTGTACATCATCGCCGGCCGCGACGAGGCGCCGCCCGACGTCAACGACTTCGTGATCCAGCGCTGGCAAATGCTGGTGACCGACAATGTCGGCAGCGGCAACTGGACCCACTACCCATCGTTGCTGCGCCCCGAGCAGGTGTTCGCCTGGGCCGCCGCGGGCCGCGCCTATGCCGCGCAGATCGTGCAGGGGCCGGACCGGCGCTATTACCTGTACGCGCCGGTCGAAGAAAAACACTCGCCCAACGCCGATCCGTTCGCGATCGGCGTGGCGGTCGCCGACAGTCCGTTGGGGCCGTGGCGCGACGCGCACCCGCAAGGGCCGATCCTGTCGCAGTCGTTGCCGGTCAGGAACACGATCCAGAACATCGACCCGACCGTGCTGGTCGACGACGACGGCCGCGTGTATCTGTACTGGGGCACCTTCGGCAAGCTGTTCGGCATCGAGCTGGAGCGCGACATGGTCACGCCCAAGGGCGCGGCGGTGGCGGTGACCACGCTGGACGGCTATTTCGAAGCGCCATGGCTGTTCAAGCGCAATGGCACCTACTACATGGCCTATGCCGGCAACCGCGCCGGGCCGGACTCGGACTGCACGCCGACGCTGTATCACGCCTGCATCGCCTACGGCAGCGCGCCGTCGCCGCTGGGGCCGTGGACCTACCGCGGGGTGATCCTGCCGCCGGTGTCCTCCACCACCTCGCATTCGGGCATCGTGCAATTCAAGGGCCAGTGGTATCTGGTCTATCACACCGCCGATGCCAAGGGCGGCGGCCACTTCCGCCGCAGCGTGGCGATCGACCGGCTGGACTGGGACGACACGCAGCGGCCGGCACGCATTCGCCCGGTGCTGGCCACGCGCGCGCCGCAGCCGTCGGTGCCGCTGCAGCGCAACGTCGCCCGCTACGCCCATGCCAGCGCTTCCAACGGCCCGGACATCCCGCATCAGTACTGGATCGCCGCGCTCAACGACGGCGTGGTCAAGCGCAATCCGCTGCCGCCGCAGATGTGGGGCAGCTGGAATGCGCACAATCCGCCGCAGCAGTGGATCCAGTACAGCTGGGCGCAGCCGCTGACGCTGCAGCGCAGCCGCATCGTGTTCTGGGCCGACCATCCGCCCGGCGCCAACGAAGGCGTGGCGCCGCCGGCGCGCTGGCATCTGGAATACCGCAAGGACGGGCAGTGGCTGCCGCTGGCGCAGGCTGTGGGCGCTGCGGTCGCGGGCCGGGTGCAGACGCTGCGTTTCGCGCCGGTGACCACGCGCTGCGTGCGCGCGGTGTTCGATGCCTCCGGCGGCGACGGCGGCTATGCCGCGCTGGCGGTGCAGGAATGGGAAATGTGGGCCACGCGCGCGCAGCGCCTGGCCCAGGCCGGCGTTGCGGATGCGCAGCGCTGCGACACGCTTTGATGCATCAGGTGGTTGACGAATGAAGACGGATCGAAACGGGCGGCGCGTCGCGGCGCTGGGTGCGCTGCTGCTCGCAGTGGTGGCGCTGGCGCCATGCGCGCTGGCCGCGCCCAGCGCGGACGACTACCAGCGCGCGCAGGCGCTGAGCCAGCGCTACGAGGCGCTGGTCGATCGCCAGCCGTCGCAGCCGCTGTGGCTGGACGCCGGGCATTTCCTGTACCGGCGCTCGCTGGCGCGCGCCGGTGCCGCCCCGGCGATCGAGTACCGCCGGGTGGCGGTGGACGGCGGTCGCAACGAACTCGCCTTCGATCACGCGCGGCTGGCGGCGGCGATGTCCGCGGTTAGCGGCAAGCCGGTCGATGCGACGGCATTGCAGCTGTCCGAGGTGAAGCTGGATGCGCACCGGCTGGCCTTCGAGAGCGATCGGGTGCGCTGGCACTGCGACCTGCCGCAGTACCGTTGCACGCGCACCGAGATGGGCGCGTTGCCGCCCGATTCCTACGACATGAGCATCCCGCTGAAGCAGGGCGCGGCGTATGCGCAGGCGTCGCCGGACGGCAGGTGGCGGGCCTGGGTCGAGGCCGGCAACGTGGTGGTCGCGCCGGCCGGCGGCGGCACCCCGGTCGCGCTCAGCCGCGATGGCAGCGCCGCCGAGTACTACGCGGCGGACAGCCTCGCCTGGTCGCCGGATTCGACCCGGCTGGTCGCCTACCGCATCAAGCCGGCACCGCTGCGCACGGTGCACTACATCGAGTCGGCGCCGCCGGACCAGTTGCAGCCCAAGCTGCACCAGCAGATCTACGCCAAGCCCGGCGATCCGCTGCCGGTGCTGCAGCCGGTGCTGTTCGACCTGGCCTCGCGGCAGGCAAAGGCAGTGCCGGCAGGGCTGTTCCCGAATGCGTTCGCGCTGAGCTGGCCGCAGTGGCGCAGCGACGGCAGCGGCTTCACCTTCGAGTACAACGAACGCGGCCACCAGCGCTATCGCGTCATCGAGGCGGATGGGCGCAGCGCGCAGGCGCGCGCCCTGATCGAGGAAACCTCGCCGACCTTCATCGAGTATTCCAATCTCAGCGGCACCCACGAAGGCGGTGGCAAACGCTATCGCCACGATTTCGCCGATGGCGCGCGCACCCTGTGGGCCTCCGAGCGCGACGGCTGGGAGCAGCTGTACCTGTACGCCACGCGCAGCGGCGGTGCGCCGCGCCAGGTCACCCGCGGCGAGTGGGTGGTGCGCAAGGTCGAGCGCGTGGACGAGGCCGCGCAACAGATCTACTTCATCGCCTCGGGCATGACGCCCGGCGAGGATCCCTACTACCGTCACGCCTATCGCATCGGCCTGGACGGCAGCGAGCTGACCGCGCTGACCCCGGCGCAGGCCGACCATGAAGTCGTGCTGTCGCCCGACGGACGCTGGCTGCTCGACCTGTATTCGCGGGTGGACCTGGGGCCGGTGCTGGAACTGCGCCGCAGCGACGACGGGGCGCTGGCGCGGCAGGTCGAGCGCACCGACCTGAGCCGGCTGCGCGCGGCCGGCTGGGTGCCGCCGCTGCCGTTCCACGCGCCCGGCCGCGACGGCAAGACCGAGATCTGGGGCGTGATCCATCGGCCGCAGGCGCAAGCCGACGGGCAGCGCTACCGCGTGGTCGAGAACATCTACGCCGGGCCGCACGGCGCGTTCGTGCCCAAGACCTTCAGCGCGCGCGTGCCGGCGCTGACCGCGCTCGGCTTCGCCGTGGCGCAGATCGACGGCATGGGCACCAACAACCGTTCGCGCGCGTTCCACGACGTGGCCTGGCGCAACCTCAAGGACGCCGGGTTCCCCGATCGCATCGCCTGGCACCGCGCGGCGGCGGCGCAGTATCCGTGGTACGCGATCGAGCAGGGCGTGGGCATCTACGGCAGCTCCGCCGGTGGCCAGAGCGCGCTCGGCGGCTTGCTGTTCCATCCGGAGTTCTACGTCGCCGCGGTGGCCAATTCCGGCTGCCACGACAACCGCATGGACAAGATCTGGTGGAACGAGCAATGGATGGGCTGGCCGGTCGGGCCGTGGTATTCGGCTTCGTCCAATGTCGACAACGCCTGGCGCCTGCAAGGGCATCTGCTGCTGGTGACCGGCGACATGGATCGGAACGTGGATCCGGCCAGCACCTTGCAGGTCGCCGATCGGCTGATCAAGGCCGGCAAGGACTTCGATCTGCTGGTGGTGCCCGGCGGCGACCATGGCGCCGGCGGCGACTACGGCCGGCGCCGGTTGGCGGACTTCTTCGTGCGCTGGCTGCAGCAGGCACCGACGCCGGACTGGAACCGGCAAGCGGCGGCATCGGCGCCTGTCGCGCACTGAGGTTTGCGCGCGTGCCTGCGTGAGGTGGCGCGCGGCGTGCGGCAATCGCTGCGATCCATCGCAACATATCGACAAATTTCCACGTCAAAGGCGACGTTTTTCCACAAGACGCTGGCCCGGTCGACGTGAAACTCTGCAGTTGCGGTGCGTGGCGACGCGCAACAGGTTTTCCGGGGTGCGGAGGCGCGCAACGGTTCCTCGGGGCGCAGAGATGCGCAACGGTTTTCCGATGCGCAACACGCGCACCGCATTCTGCGCCGTGCGGGGATGCACGGCCTCCATCGATCGATGCGGGTTCTCGTTGCCGTGCGCAGCGAGGGCGCGGCGTCGTGCGGCCTGGATTTGCGTGCAGGCCGCTCAACCGAGAGACAGCCCATGCGCGACGTTCGCTTGCCTTCCCCACCTCCGGCCTCCGCCTGTCGCGATCGACGCGGACACGGGCGCACGCTGCTGTGCGCTGCGATCGGCATGGCGCTGCTCGCGGCGTTGCCGGCGGCGGCGCAGGAGGCGGCCACCGTGCGCGATACCGCCACCGCGGCCGCCGATGGCAGCGACAGCGCCGCCGACGCCAAGACCCTGGACAGCGTGGTCGTCACCGGTTCGCGCATCCGCCGCAACGATGCGCTGGACGGCCCCACGCCGCTGACCGTGATTGGCGCCGAGCAGATCCGCGCGGCCGGCTATACCGAGATCGCCGACGTGGTCAATCAACTGCCGAGCCTGGCGCTGACCCAGACCAGCCAGACCAGCAACCTGGCCGGCAATCCCGGCATCAACGCGCTGGACCTGCGCGGCATGGGCACCCAGCGCACCCTGGTGCTGGTCGACGGCCGCCGCCAGGTGCCGGCGATCCCGGGCACCTCGGCGGTGGACGTGAGCAATATTCCTTCCAGCCTGGTCGAACGGGTGGAAGTCATCACCGGCGGCGCCTCGGCGCTGTACGGCGCCGACGCGGTCACCGGCGTGGCCAACTTCATCCTGAAGAAGGATTTCCAGGGCCTGGACGCCAGCGCGCGCTACGGCATCTCCAGCCGCGGCGACATGCGCAGCAGCAGCGTCGATGCGCTGTTCGGGCACAACTTCGCCGACAACCGCGGCAACCTCACCGTCTACGGCTTCTACGAGCGCGAACCCGACGCGGTCTCCGGCCAGGACCGGCCGTGGACCGCCAGCGGCTACCCGATGTACACGCGCAACAACCGCAACCAGCGCTACTGGATCTCCGACAACAACCGCAACATCAACAACGCCGAGGACGCGCAGCTGATCCTGGGCGGACGCCACTACGCGATGACCGCCGATGGCCAGCTGCGCGACCCTGTGCTCGGCCCGGGCGGCTACGTCAACGCCGGGACGGTGAGCCTGGCCAATCCAACCGACGCGCTGGGCAGCCTGCTCAGCGACGGCGGCGAGTACGGCGGCCGCTACGACTCGTATTATCTGTCGGTGCCGTCGGACCGCTTCTCCAGCCGCGCCACGTTCAACTTCGATGTCGGCGACAGCCTGCGCCTGTTCGTCAACCTCGGCTACTCGCAGAACCAATCGCAATCGGCCTGGCGCGCGCTGAGCGCGTTCGGCAGCGAGGCGGTGCCGGCCGACAGCCCGTTCATCACCGACGAGATGCGCGCGGCCAACGGCGGCACGATCACCGACGGGGTCTACTTCGCGCGGCACTTCGACGCGGAGCTGGGGCAGGGCCACAGCGAATATCGGCGCCAGTTGTTGCAGGGCGTGGTCGGCGTGGAAGGCGATTTCAGCCTGGGCGCGCGCGCCTGGAACTATTCGGCGTACTACTCCTACGGCCGCACCCGGCAGCGCAACCGCGACATCGATACGGTGGCCTATCCCCGCTATTACCTGGCGGTCGATTCCACCGCCGCCGCCGACGGCAGCGCGGTCTGCCGCAGCACGCTCAGCGATCCTGGCAACGGCTGCGTGCCGTTGAATCCGTTCAAGCGGCTGACCACGCAGGAGATCGGCTACCTCCGCTACGACACGGACTGGGCCACCACCACGCTGACCCAGCAGGTGCTGTCGGCCTATGCGTCCGGCGGCATCTTCGACCTGCCCGGCGGCGAGGTGCAGATCGTGTTCGGCGGGGAGTACCGCAAGGAGCGCAACGACATCGGGACGATCGCCCAGTACGATCCGGCCAACCCGGCCTACGACGCCATGCTGGGCACTACCCAGCTGCCACTGAGCGGGCAGTACGACGTCAAGGAGGTGTATAGCGAACTGCATCTGCCGCTACTGGCGGGCAAGCCCTTTGCCGAGCGCCTGGCAGTGGATGCGGCGGTGCGCGTGTCCGATTACAACACTGCCGGCCGCACCGTCACCAACAAGTTCGGCATCGACTGGTCGCCGATCCGCGACATCACCCTGCGCGGCACCTACGGCAAGGCGGTGCGCGCGCCCAACATCGGCGAACTGTACACCGCCAGCAGCATCGGCGGGCTGTGGATCACCGATCCGTGCAACACCTACAATTTGAACTACCGCACCGACCGCAGCCAGTACACCGCGGCCAACTGCGCGCAGCTCAATCCCTCCGACAAGAGCACCTACTGGCTGTACCGCGACATCATCACCAAGGGCAACCTGGAGCTGGGCAACGAGACCGCCAAGACCCGGACCATCGGCGTGGTGCTGCGGCCGCGCTTCCTGCGCGACGTCTCGCTGTCGGTGGACTACTACAATATCGATCTGCGCGGGGCGATCGATTCGTTCCCGGCGCAGACCATCATCAACAAGTGCGTGGACGCGCCGACCCTGGACAACCAGTTCTGCTCCTTCGTCAGTCGCGACGCCGACGGCAACCTGCTCAACGTGGTCACGCAGAAGCTCAACCTGTCGCGCTACCTGACCCGCGGCGTCGACTTCGCCGCGCAGTACCGCTACGACCTGGCCGAGCGCTGGGGCCAGAATGCCGGCGCGCTGTCGTTCGACCTGAACTACACGCACCTGATCCGCCAGGACTACACGCTGGATCCGGACCAGCCGGACGAGGTCACCCGTTTCGCCGGCGTGTTCGGCTCGCCGTCCTGGAAGGGCGTGCTGCGCAGCACCTGGTCCAATGCGCATGCCGGCGCGACCTGGTCGCTGCGGCACTTCTCCAAGATGCGCAACAGCACCGAGATCACCGACACCGACTACCAGAAGGTGTGGACCGGCAACGTGTTCTACAGCGACGTGTCCGGCTACTACCGGCTCAAGTCGGGACTGGAGCTGTTCGGCGGGGTCAGCAACCTGTTCGATCGCGCGCCGCCGCGGGTGCCGGGGGCGGAGGCGGGCGGCGCCAATTTCGAACTGGGCTATCACGCCGGCGTGTACGACGTGATCGGTCGCATGTACTACGGCGGGATCCGCCTGGCGCTGTGAGAAACGGGTGCGATTCGGCGCAAATCCGCATGTCTGCGAGGCCGTGGCGACAAGACGCGATGACGTATCGATGACACAGTGGCGACAGGCCGCCCGTTCGTGGCCGCGGTCGGGCCTGCGCCTGCCGCCGCCAAGTGCAAAGGAGCACGCAATGCCGTCTCGCGTTTCCCCTCGGTTCCTGGTGGCCATCCACTCGCGCGGTGCCCGATGAGCGCGCGTTGCGGACACGTCCACACCGCGCACTGCGCGCGCACCGCGTCCGCGGACGCCGATGTGGCGGCGCTGGATCCATCGCGGCGCCGTTTCCTGCAATGGAGCGCATTGGCCGTGGCCGCGGGCCTGCTGCGCTTCCCGCTGGACGCCGCCGCCTCCAGCGCCGGCCGCGTGCAGGCGCTGCCGCTGCGGCAGGTCACGCTCAAACCGTCGCTGTTCCTGGATTCGCTGCAGACCAATCGCCGCTACCTGCTGGAACTGGAGCCGGACCGCCTGCTGCACAACTTCCTGCAATACGCCGGACTGCCGCCCAAGGGCGAGGTCTACGGCGGCTGGGAGGGCGACACCATCGCCGGGCACACGCTCGGCCACTACCTCAGCGCGCTGGCCAAGATGCATGCGCAGACCCGCGCTGCGGCGCTGCGCCAGCGCATCGACTACATCGTCGCCGAACTGGCGCGCGCGCAGGCGCGCGATCCGGACGGCTACGTCGGCGGGCTCACCCGCAAGAACGACAAGGGCGCCATCGACAGCGGCAAGCTGGTGTTCGAAGAGGTGCGCCGCGGCGTCATCAAGGGCAGCAAGTTCAATCTCAACGGCAGCTGGTCGCCGCTGTACACGGTGCACAAGCTGTTCGCCGGCCTGCTCGATGCGCATGAACTGGCGGGCAACGCGCAGGCGTTGCAGGTGCTGCTGCCGCTGGCCGGCTATCTCGGCGGCGTGTTCGACGCGCTCGACCACGCGCAGATGCAGACCCTGCTGGACACCGAGTTCGGCGGCCTCAACGAATCCTACATCGAACTGGGCGCACGCACCGGCGATCAGCGCTGGGTGGCGCTGGGCAAGCGCCTGCGGCACGAGAAGGTGATCGATCCGGCCGCGGCCGGCCGCGACGAACTGCCGCACATCCATGCCAATACCCAGGTGCCCAAGTTCATCGGCGAGGCACGCCAGTTCGAGGTCGCCGGCGATGCCGACGCGGCGGCGGCGGCGCGTTTCTTCTGGGAGACGGTGACCGGCCACTACAGCTACGTCATCGGCGGCAATGCCGACCGCGAGTATTTCCAGGAACCGGACACCATCGCCGCGTTCCTGACCGAGCAGACCTGCGAGCACTGCAACAGCTACAACATGCTCAAGCTGACCCGGCACCTGTACCAGTGGACGCCGCAGGCGCGCTATTTCGACTACTACGAGCGCACCCTGCACAACCACACGATGGCCGCGCAGCATCCGGCCACCGGCATGTTCACCTACATGACGCCGATGATCAGCGGCGGCGAGCGCGGCTACTCCGACAAGTTCGATTCGTTCTGGTGCTGCGTCGGCAGCGGCATGGAGGCGCACGCGCAGTTCGGCGACTCGATCTATTGGCAGGACGCGGCGTCGCTCTACGTCAACCTGTACATCCCCTCGACCCTGGACTGGCCCGAGCGCGACCTGGCGCTGGAGCTGGACAGCGGCGTGCCGGACAACGGCAAGGTGCGGCTGCAACTGCGCCGCGCCGGCGCGCGCACGCCGCGACGCCTGCTGCTGCGGCTGCCGGCCTGGTGCCAGGGCGGCTACACGCTGCGCGTCAACGGCAAGGCCCAGCGCGGCACGGCCGCCGACGGCTACCTGGCGCTGGAGCGGCAGTGGCGCAGCGGCGACGTGATCGAACTGGACCTGGCGATGCCGCTGCGCCTGGAGCATGCCGCCGGCGACGCCGACACGGTGGTGGTGATGCGCGGTCCGCTGGCGCTGGCCGCCGATCTCGGCCCGGTCGCCGATCCCTACGATGCGCCGGACCCGGCGCTGGTGGCCGCGGCCGATCCATTGGCAGGGTTCGCCGAATTGCCGCAGCCCGGGCACTTCCTGGCCGCCGCCACGCAGCCGCCGGGGCTGACCTTCGTGCCGTTCTACGCGCAGTACGAACGCCGCAGCGCGCTGTACTTCAAGCGCCTGGCGCCGGCGCAGTGGGCGCAGGAAGCGGCACGGCGCGCGCGCCAGCAGGCCGAGCGCGCCGCGCTGCAGGCCAGCGCGGTGGACATGATCCAGTTCGGCGACGATGCTTCCGAGCAGGCGCACAAGCTGCGCAGCGACACCTCCTTCGGCGGCGCCTACCGCCGCCAGCAATGCCGCGACGTGCGCGGCAAGGGCTTCGTCGAATTCCAGATGAAAGGCAGCGCGCAGCCGCTGGCGTTGCGCCTGCGCTTCTGGGGCAGCGACAAGGGCCGCTTCAATATCCTGATCGACGGCAAGCTGGCGGTGGAAGTGCAGGTGGACCGCAGCCAGGTCGTCGACTTCGTCGATCGCGATTACCCGTTGCCGCCGGCGCTGACCGGCGCCACGCAACTGACCTTCCGCATCGAGCCGCAGCACGGCGATACCGCCGGGCCGCTGTTCGGCGGCTGGTTGATCCCGGCCGCGAGCGCATGACGGCTGCGGCAGCGCACGCACGCGGCGCTGGCGTCGCGCCCTGACAGGAACCATCGATGGCTTCATGCACGCGCTTCGCTTTTCCCGCCCGCCGCTGGCTGTGGCGTGGCCTGCTCGCGCTCGCCGTGACTGGCAGTGGCGGCTGCGCGCATGCGCCGCCGCAGGCCGCGGCCGCGGCCAGCCCGCTGCACGGCATCTGGGTGATCGCGCAGGGGCCGTCGTTTCCCGGTCCGCGCTACCTGCGCATCGTCCAGCGCGACGGCCAGGCGCAGGGCAGCATCACCACCGACTGGTACGGCGAGGTGCCGATGCAGCAACTGCGCATCGACGGCGACGTGGCCCATTTCCAGATCGACAACGGCAATCCGCGGCTGCCGGCGCAGCCGTGGACCGCGACCCTGGAGCACGGCCAGCTGCACGTGGCCGGGCGCATCTGGGACGAGCAGGTCGACGTGCGCGCAAGCCGCGGCAGCGAGGCCGACGCGGCACGGCTGGCGTTCCCGGTCGCGCCGCTGCCGGCCTATGCCGCACTGCCGGGCGACGGCCTGGCGCCGACCCCGCCGCTGGGCTGGAGCAGCTGGAACCGCTTCGCCGAGCACATCGACGACGCCACCGTGCGCCGCATCGCCGACGCGATGGTCGCCTCCGGGCTGCGTGATGCCGGCTACGTCTACGTCAACATCGACGACGGCTGGCAGGGCCAGCGCGACCGCGACGGCGTCCTGCAGCCGAACGCGCGCTTCCCCGACATGCGCGCGCTGGCCGACTACGTGCACGGCAAGGGGCTGAAGCTCGGCCTGTACAGTTCGCCCGGTCCCAAGACCTGCGCCGGCTACACCGGCAGCTACGGCCACGTCGAACAGGACGCGCGCACCTGGGCCGGCTGGGGCATCGACTATCTCAAGTACGACCTGTGCTCGGGCGAGGGCATTTTCCGCGAACCGCAGCAGGTGCGCCGCGCCTATCTGCAGATGGGCCAGGCGCTGCGCGCGAGCGGGCGGCCGATCGTCTACAGCCTGTGCCAGTATGGCCGCGACCATGTCGGCCAATGGGGCCGCGAGGTCGGTGGGCACCTGTGGCGCACCACCGGCGACATCGAGGACAACTACGCGAAGATGGCCTCGATCGGCTTCGAGCGCAACGGCGATCCCGCCGATGCGGGGCCGGGCGGCTGGAACGATCCGGACATGCTCGAGGTCGGCAACGGCGGCATGAACGTGGACGAGTACCGCACGCATCTGGCGTTGTGGGCGCTGTCGGCGGCGCCGTTGCTGCTCGGCAACGACCTGCGGCAGATGACGCCGGCGACGCTGGCGCTGCTGCGCAACCGTGACGTGCTGGCGATCGACCAGGATGCGCTCGGCGTGCAGGGCAGGGCGGTGCGCAAGGACGGCGCGATCGAGATCTGGCGCAAGCCGCTGGCCGACGGCGGCGTCGCGCTTGGCGTGTTCAATCGCGATGCGCAGCCGCATCGGGTGGCGCTGACGGCGGACGACGCCGGCACCGCGTTGCACGGGCGCCGCTGGCGCGATCTGTGGCGCGGCGGCAGCCGGCCTGCTGGCGAGCTGCGCAGCGTGCAGGTCGCTGCGCATGGCGTGGTGTTGCTGCGGCTGTCGGCGCCGCCGGCTGCACACCCGCGTTGAGTTCGACAGGAAGGCGGGGACGTGCGGTTACGGGCGCGGTCCGTCATGCCTGCGCGCCTGCCCGGGTGTTGCGCGCGTGGCGCGGCTTGGCGATGGATTGCAACCATCGCCATGGTCCGACAAACGTTGTGCCGAGTTGCACGCGGCCTAACGCTGGCATGCACCGCCCCCTCCGGCGGAACCGGAAGCAACAGGCATGCATGCATGCCGGTCGGCCGCCCGATTGCGCTACCGAGTCGCGACCATGCGTTATTCCGCATGCAGAACCGCTAATTGCGACAAGACGCCGGCCGTGGTTCCGGGCACATTGTGATCGCATCGTTAAAGCGTGATGACTTTTTGCTTTCCGGCCGGCGGCCGGCGCGCGGGACAGGAGCCGCCGCCGTTCGCCACCCACCGCAGGACCGGGGATCTGCGCACGCGCAGCGTGCGAAGGACACCAAAGTATTCCCGTGGTGGCGTCCGGCCTTCCTAGAGGCCGCGGCGCAGGATGCGTAATGACCGGTGGCGCTGTTGCAGCGCCGCCCTCTTTGCACGATCCGTCCGCTGGCGCCCGCCGGCGCGGACCCGCTCGGCCCTTCGTTTCGCCCATGCCACGTGTCGCCATCGCTCAGGAGATTCCCATGTCGTTCCCGCACGCAAGCCATCTTTCCCATCACCGCGCACCGGTGCCGCAGCCGTTGGCGCTGGCCGTGGTCGCCGCGTTGTCGCTGGGCGCCGCATGCCCGGCGCTGGCGCAGGAGGCGGACGCGGACGACGGCAAGCCCCGGACCCTGGACAGCATCGCGGTCACCGGCTCGCGCCTGCGCCGCGTCGATACCGAGACCGCCAATCCGGTGGTGACGATCAGCCGCGCGCAGATCGAGGCGACCGGCAAGGCCACGCTCGGCGACCTGGTGCAGGAACTGCCGTCGATCGCTGGCAATGCGACCAATCCCAACACCAACAACGGCGGCGGCACCGGCGCCTCGACCATCTCGCTGCGCGGCCTCGGCGACAAGCGCACGCTGATCCTGGTCAACGGCACGCGCCTGGCCAGCAACGACGTCAACGCGATCCCGGCGACGATGATCGAGCGGGTCGAAGTGCTCAGCGACGGCGCCTCGGCGGTGTACGGTTCGGACGCGATCGGCGGCGTGGTCAACTTCATCCTGCGCAAGGGCTTCGACGGCATCGAGGCCAGCACCGACTTCGGCACCAGTTCGCGCAGCGACGGCAACCGCCGCAATTTCTCCCTGACCGCCGGCAAGACCGGCGAGCGCGGCAGCATCGTCGCCGGCCTGTCCTACCACAACATCGATGCGGTCTCGGCCGGCGCGCGCAGCTATTCCAAGGATGCGCTGTCGCTGATCGACGGCGTCGCGGTGAAGCAGGGCTCCTCGGCCACGCCGACCGGCAGCATCAGCTTCAACGACGGTTCCGATGCGGCCAGGGCGCTGGCGGCGAGCAACGGCTGCTCGCGGGTCACCTTCAACGGCGGCAGCGGCAGCCCGACCAATGCCAGCCAGTACCACTGCTACAACGCGGCCAGCGACTCCTACAACTACCAGCCGTACAACCTGCTGCAGACCCCGCAGGAGCGCACCAATGCCTTCGTGATCGGCAGCTTCCGCTTCAACGATCACCTGGAAGGCTACGTCAACAGCTACTTCAGCAAGACCAGCTCGGCCTCGGTGATCGCGCCGATCCCGATCTTCGCCAACGGCGACAATTTCCTGGTCTCGGCCGACAGCTACTACAACCCGTTCGGGCTGAACTTCGGCACCGACCGCAGCGCCGGCCAGTCGTACAACGACTTCAACACCCGCGCCACGGTGCTCGGCAACCGCCGCTACGAGTACAACACCTACAATTTCCAGATCAATCCGGGCCTGCGCGGCAGCGTCGGCGACAGCTCCTGGCAGTGGGACGCCAGCGTCAACTACGGCAAGGTCAAGCAGAAGTCGATCAACTACGGCTTCCTCGACTACGCCGGCTTCAACGCCGCGGTGGGGCCGTCGTTCCTGGACAGCGACGGCACGGTCAAGTGCGGCAGCGCCGGCGCGGCGATCGCCGGCTGTACCCCGATCGACATCTTCAACCTCAACAGCGCCAGCAACAAGGCCGCGCTGGAAGCGCTGGTGGTCAATCCGATCGTCACCAACGTCTACACGGTCAAGCAGTTCGAGGCCAATGCCAACGGCAACCTGTTCGACCTGCCGGCCGGCACGGTCAGCCTGGCGGCCGGCGTGTCGTATCGCAAGGAACGCACCTCCACCGCCGCCGATGCGCTGTGGACCGGCGACGAGAACGGCCTGTGCGGGGTGATCGAATTCTGCGCCACCGTGCTCGGCGGCAGCTTCAGCGTCAAGGAGGCCTATGCCGAGGCGCTGTTCCCGCTGCTGGCCGGCCTGCCGCTGGTGCATTCGCTGAACCTGACCGTGGGCAGCCGCTTCTCCGACTACGACACCGTCGGCAGCAAGACCAACAGCAAGGTCTCGCTGGAGTACCGCCCGATCGAGAACCTGCTGCTGCGCGGTACCGTGTCGCAGGTGTTCCGCGCGCCGAACATCAACGAGCTGTACTCCGGGGTGGTCGGCGATTCGCCGTCGGTCAACGATCCGTGCAACGGCTACACCGGCGGCCATGCCGCGGCCTGCGCCAACGTGCCCACCGACGGCAGCTACCGGCAGGCCGACAACCAGGTCGGCGCCAAGGCGTCCGGCGCGGTGGTGGCCGGCTACCAGCTCAAGCCGGAAACCGGCAAGTCCTACGATTTCGGCGTGGTCTACGATCCGGGCTGGCTGGACGGCCTGTCGATGAGCGCGGACCTGTGGAAGATCAATCTGCAGGACACCATCACCCAGGTGTCGGCGCAGACCGTGCTCAACCAGTGCTACGCCAATGCGTCCAGCGCGTTCTGCGCGCTGATCCACCGCAACGACAACGGCACCGTCAACTACATCGCCGAGCCGACCGTGAACCTCGGCAAGCTGTGGGCCAGCGGCGCCGATTTCAGCCTCAACTACCGCCTGCCGGACACCGCGTGGGGCAGCTTCAACGCCAGCCTCAACGGCACTTACGTGATCCGCTACGACATCAACCCGGACACCACCGACGCCAGCACCGTCACCATCCACAACGCCGGCAAGTACACCTACGCCTACGGCAACTTCCCGCGCTGGCGCGGGCTGGGCACGCTGAGCTGGAACCTGGGCGACTGGAGCGCGACGTGGCGCATCCGCTACATCGGCAGCACCGAGATCGGCAGCGCCGATACGCGCCAGGGTCTGTCGGCCGACGCCGATCAGGCCGCCGTGGTGCGCGGCATCGGCGCCTACGTCTATCACAACGTGCAGGTCGGCTATAACCTCAAGCCCTGGCACACCCGCGTCGAACTGGGCGTGGACAACCTCACCGACAAGCAGCCGCCGCTGTACTACGCCAACAACGTCACCAACGCCAACACCGACGTGGCCACCTACGATCTGCTCGGCCGCTACTACTGGGCGCGGGCGACGGTGAAGTTCTGAGTCGCGACGCTCGCCGCCGGTCCGCGCCGCCGCTGCGCGGGCCGGCCTGACCGGTTTGGGCGTGGCCAGACCCGGCCGCGGCGGCGTCTCTCCACGGCTGTGGCGTTCATTTGCTGTCGGCCTGCACCAAGCATCGCGCATGCCGATGCGCTTGCGCCGTGCCGCCGTGGAGCATGGCGCGGTTCACCGGCCGTCACGAAAAAAGGGCACGCAGGCCCTTTTTCGTTTCGTCGCGATGCCGCTCCTGCTGCGCTGTGCAACGCAGGCAGCGGCGTCGGTCGCCTACGCCGCCAGCTCCAGCAGCAGCTTGTTGAGCCGGCGCACATAGGCGGCCGGATCCTTCAGGCTGTCGCCGGCGGCCAGCGCGGCCTGGTCGAACAGCACCCGCGCCAGATCGCCGAAACGCTCGCCGTCGGCTTCCGCGTCGAGTTTCTCGATCAGCGGATGTGCCGGGTTGAACTCGAACACCGGCTTGCTCTCCGGCAGCGTCTGTCCGCTGGCTTCCAGGATCTGCCGCATCTGCAGGCCCAGGTCGCCCTGGCCGATGGCCAGGATCGCCGGCGAATCGGTCAGCCGGTGCGACACGCGCACTTCCGAGACGTCCTCGCCCAGCGCCTGCTGGATGCGCTCGACCAGGCCCTGCTTGGCCTTGGCCGCTTGTTCCATGGCCTGTTTTTCTTCGTCGCTGTCCAGCTTGCCCAGGTCCAGGTCGCCGCGCGCCACGTCGACGAAGGACTTGCCGTCGAATTCGGTGAGATAGCTCATCAGCCACTCGTCGATGCGGTCGGTGAGCAGCAGCACTTCGATGCCCTTCTTGCGGAACACTTCCAGGTGCGGGCTGTCCTTGATCTGCGCGTAGCTCTCGCCGGTCAGGTAGTACAGCTTGTCCTGGCCTTCGGGCATCCGCGCCACGTAGTCGGCCAGCGCCACGCTGTGCTCGGCGTCGCCGCTGTGGGTGGAGGCGAAGCGCAGCAGTCCGGCGACCTTTTCGCGGTTGCCGAAATCCTCCGCCGGACCTTCCTTCAGCACCTGGCCGAAGTTCTTCCACACGTTCTTGTAGCGCTCGGGCTCGTCCTTGGCCAGCTTCTCCAGCATGTCCAGCGCCCGCCTGCTCAGCGCCGACTTCATCGAGTCGATGACCGGGCCGGACTGCAGGATCTCGCGCGATACGTTCAGTGGCAGGTCGCTGGAATCGACGATGCCCTTGACGAAGCGCAGGTACAGCGGCAGGAACTGTTCGGCCTGGTCCATGATGAAGACGCGCTGCACGTACAGCTTGAGCCCGCGCGAGGCGTCGCGCTGGTACAGGTCGAACGGCGCGCGCCCGGGCAGGTACAGCAGCGAGGTGTACTCGAGCTTGCCTTCGACCTTGTTGTGGCTCCACGCCACCGGGTTCTCGTGGTCGTGCGCGATGTGCTTGTACAGCTCCTGGTATTCGGCGTCCTTGATCTCGTTGCGCGGCCGCGTCCACAGTGCGCTGGCGCGGTTGACGGTTTCCCACTCCGGGGTTTCCGGCTTGTCCTTGTCCTCGCCGTGGTGTTCCTTCGGCAGTTCGATCGGCAGCGCGATGTGGTCGGAATACTTGCGCACGATGCCGCGCAGCTTCCAGCCGTCGGCGAAGCCGTCCTCGCCTTCCTTCAGCTGCAGCACGATGCGGGTGCCGCGTTCGGGCTTGTCGATGGTGGCGACCTCGAACTCGCCTTCGCCGCGCGAGGACCAGTGCACGCCCTCGCTGGCCGGCAGCCCGGCGCGGCGGCTGTACACCTCGACCTGGTCGGCGACGATGAAGGCGCTGTAGAAGCCCACGCCGAACTGGCCGATCAGGTGCGAATCCTTCTTCTGGTCGCCGGACAGATGCTTGAGGAAGTCGGAGGTGCCGGACTTGGCGATGGTGCCCAGGTGCGAGACGATCTCCTCGCGGCTCATGCCGATGCCGTTGTCGTCGATGGTGACGGTGCCGGCGTCCTTGTCGAAGCCGATGCGGATGCGCAGCTGCGCGTCGCCGTCCAGCAGTTCGGGCTTGACCAGCGCCTCGAAGCGCAGCTTGTCGGCCGCGTCGGAGGCATTGGAGATCAGTTCGCGCAGGAAGATCTCCTTGTTGGAATACAGCGAGTGGATCATCAGCTGCAGCAGCTGCTTGACCTCGGTCTGAAAGCCCAGGGTTTCTTTTTGGGTTTCCACGCTCATCGGTGCTTGCTCCATGGGGGATGGCAGGCCGCGCGGAGGAGGGCGCGACTCTGCCACAGCAGATGGAGGCGGCGGCGCCCGGCTTCAAGCGCCCCGTGGCGCGAGCGGGCGCCATGGCGCTGGTCTATCATCCTGGCCCCGTTCCCTACCCAGCGCCGTCGATGCCGACCCCGTGCCCGTTGCCTCCCGATTTGCGGCCGTCGCGAGGCCGCCGATGAGCCGCGCCGGCGAGGGCCAGGTGCGCATCATCGGCGGGCGCTGGCGCAACACGCGGCTGCCGGTGCCGGACCTGCCGGGCCTGCGCCCGAGCTCCGACCGGGTCCGCGAGACCCTGTTCAACTGGCTGCTGCCGGCGTTGCCCGGCGCGCGCGTGCTGGACCTGTTCGCCGGCAGCGGCGCGCTCGGCCTGGAAGCGGTGTCGCGCGGCGCGGCCTCGGCCTGCCTGGTCGAGCGCGACCCGGCGCTGGCCGCCGCCCTGCGCGCCAGCGTCGCCAGGCTGCAGGCGCAGGCGCAGATCCAAGTGGTGCAGGACGACGCGCTGCGCTGGCTGCAGGGGCCGGGCGCCGACGCCCCGGCCGACATCGCCTTTGTCGACCCGCCGTTCGCCGCCGGGCTGTGGGACGCGGTGCTGCAGCGGCTGCCGGCGCGGCTGGCCGCCGATGCCTGGCTCTATGTGGAGTCGCCGGCCGGGCAGGCGCCGGCGCTGCCGGCGCCGTGGGCGCTGTACCGCGAGGGCGGCAGCCGCGAGGTCCGCGCTGCCCTGTACCGGCGCACCGCTGCTACACTTCGCGGCGACCTTCACGCGGTATCCAGCGCATGACCGTGGCCCATAGCCGCATCGCCGTCTACCCCGGGACCTTCGATCCGGTCACCAACGGTCACATCGACCTGGTCAACCGCGCCGCGCCGCTGTTCGAGCAGGTGGTGGTGGGCGTGGCGCAGAGTCCGTCCAAGGGGCCGACGCTGCCGCTGGAATTGCGCGTGGACCTGGCCCGCGAGGCGCTGGCCGGGCACCGCAACGTGGAGGTGATCGGCTTCGACACGCTGCTGGCGCATTTCGTGCGCTCGGTCGGCGGCGGGGTGCTGCTGCGCGGCCTGCGCGCGGTGTCGGATTTCGAATACGAGTTCCAGATGGCGAGCATGAACCGGCATCTGATCCCGGAGGTGGAGACGCTGTTCCTCACCCCGGCCGAGCAACACAGTTTCATTTCGTCGTCGCTGGTGCGCGAGATCGCGCGGCTGGGCGGGGACGTGTCCGGCTTCGTGCCGCCGTCGGTGGTGCAGGCGCTGGTCCAGGCCCGCCAGGCCGCGGCGCAGCGCTGAGCCGTCCGTCATTCACAGACAACAAGGGAGCCATCCATGAAGAACACCGTACGCGTGCTGCTGATCGTCTCGCTGGCACTGGGCTTCACCGCCTGCAAGAAGCAAGAGGCCGCCGCGCCTGCCGCCGACGCGCAGCCGGCGCTGGCCGCACCGTCCAAGGACGACGATGCCGGCTGGAAGAAGTACCTGCAGGAAGTGGCGATCCAGAACATGGGCAGCATCACCAACAGCCCGTTCCTGTACTACCTGCCGCCGGAGTCGGATGCGGATTTCCAGGCCAAGTACGAGCGCCAGGTCGAAAGCGCCACCACCGCCATCGGCCGCGGCATCCAGCCGGGCAACATGCTGGCGTTCGGCTCCTCGGCCTCGGCCAAGATGGCCGACCTGATCGCCGCCGCCTTCGCCAAGGTCGAGCCGAACACGATGAAGGGCGTGCGCGTGGTCTACATCGGCAACGCCGCCGACAACGCCCGCGTGCAGACGGCGATCCAGCCGAGCGGCGCCGAGTACATCTTCGTCGAGGCCAAGTAAGCCCTGCACTGTCGGCGTGCCTGCACGGGCACGCCGGCCCCGCGCGCATCCGCTGCCCGATCGCGGCGCGCGCCTCGGTTCACGCGGTGCCGAGGAACGCCTGCCGCTGCCTGCCGAGCCGCCAGCGCATGTCCTTGCCATGGCTCCTCTTCTCAAACGAAGGCGTCTTCTCAAACGAAGGCGCCTCCTCGGAAGCCGGGGCGGTTCGCACTGGTGTTGCGATACCGAGTCGAATGCTCCGCCACAATCGAGACTGGCAGCGCCTCCTGTCTGCAGGAGGTCGCGGCACCTCCCGCAGACAGCGCCTGCGGCTGAAACGATGGAAAGCTTCGGACAAATAGCGCGCCGTATGCGCCCAATGCCTGAAAGCAATATGCCCGAAAGCTGGTTGAGGCTCAGAGCTAATCAAGGATGATTGTTAAGTCTGAGATTCTCGTTCGTGAGCACCACTTCGCGTCTACGGAGTTCAAAAAGTTCTTCATTTACTTTATCTCTATTTTCAGTGGCAGCTTGCAATTGAGCATCATCATTCGGGTTTTCAATATCTTCTGTTAGTTCAATGATCAACTGTTCTTTTTTTCTTATTTCATCAGTCAATTTGGCAATGTTTCCAGCTGGGACAACGTTCACATGGCGTGACGAAGAGCCGAATTGATAGACGCGTTTGCCTGTGCCACCCAAGAGAGCGTTGCGCGTGAATGGGATTTGCAACCCGCCAGGCGCAGGCTTGAAACCACGTTGCTGGAGTTTGTCGATGGCGCTCAGATGAGGGTTGTTGGAAGGGCCGGCTTGAGTATTGATGTCCACGCGCTGAGCGTCAAAAGCTCTAGCTCGACATGCGTGCTCCGGTGACTTGGCGGAAGACCTGGTTGCGACCTGGCCCCGCTGCGGCGCTCGCGCGCTTGACCTTGCCGCGGGCAGTCCTCGAACTTCAGCGGGGGGTATTTCTGGAGCGGGTAAGGCAGCATCGTCGGCGGCTGCGGCAATGCGACTTTTCGATTCATGAACAGATGCGGAATTATTGAAGCCGGCACTGGCTGAACTGAATGAAATATTACGCATGGGAAACCTCATGTCAAAGAAATTGAACAGACACACACAAAGTATGGCTTCGATCAGACGGGCAAGGAGCAATCAGCGAAAATCTGCCCATTGTGCCGAAATATTTGACTGCGGCGGCTGATTCAACGCTGATACGCAATGCCGTTGCAGGTGCTCGTGACGGGCGAAACCGCACCGCAAGCCGGTTGCTGGCCTGGTAGCGCCCAACAAGAAACCGACCCTCCACTGGCACCACGCGTCCCCGCGTCCAGGCGCTCATCGCCGAACATCGCCTGCTGCGCGGGCATGAATTCCTTTCCGTGCCGGTTACCGCGATAGGCTGGGGCCGGCCTGCGCCTGGGTGTTCTGTTGCTGCGTCATCTCGATTTGTTGCTGGCACACCTGGTCCTGTTTGATGACCTCGGCCTGCTGTAGACACCGCCCTTGGCGTGACGCGCGCGGGCCACCGCGCCGGGATGACGACCGAGCTGCCGGGCCCTGTGCGCATTGGAAGCAGATAACGCAAACCCGCAGGCCGCCTGATAACGTTCGTCCTGGGTCGGGTATCGATAGGACATGCGCCATTCCACTTGGTCGTGTAGTGGCGCAGGCTGCGGCAGCTGGCCCACTACCGTTTGGGAAAGCTGCACTTCGTGCGCGAATCCACCCGCGCTTTCCTAATGCGCCGCGGCGTATTCGATAGTCTCCCTGCTGAAATCACTGCGCCAAGTGCGATGCGCGTCGAAGCGAGAATGAAGCGATGACGGCGATACCCATTGCTGCAGCACCCAGCCAGGATGCCGTCGTGTATCCGCTGTCGGTTGGAAACTTCGATCCAGCAGGGGTGTAGGCGGCCAGCGTTAGGCCACCTAACGCGCTGCCAATCGAGAAACCAACGCTTCGGATCACCTGATTGAAACTCATCGCACTGGACGTTTCTTCACGTGGGGTGACGGCGAGGATCGCTACGGGCATTGCCGCCGAGAAGATCCCGACGCCCAACCCCAACAAACCCATGACTGCAAACGCCAGCCACAGTTGGACTCGGGCCACGGCAAACAAGACCAGCGCCGCCAGAACCGCCGCGCCTCCCAGGGCCAGAATGGTTGCTGCAACCAACCGCGCGCGCAGCGGCGGCACCAACGTTCCGCCTACAAATCCGAGTGCGGAGAAAGGCACCAACACCAAACCGGCGACAAAGACGCTGACACCGAACCCGTGACCTGCCGCTACTGGTGTTTGCACGTATCGGGTGACGAGCGTGAGCAATAGATACATGCCGATGCCGCCCAATAGCATGACCGCGTTGGCTCCGGCCACTGCCGGATGACGTAGTAAGGCCACGTCAACTAGAGGAGCAGCGGATCGGGTTTCGTGGCGCGCCCAAAGGCCGATCAGAATTACAGCCGCGACTAGAATGGCGCCGGCGAACATGGGATGGTCGATCCACAGCGCTGTCTGGCTGATTGCGAGAAGAAGAGCCAGCAAGCCAGCACCCAGCAGTGTTGCGCCTTGCAGGTCTACGGATGCCGAGCGACGTTCAGGTGCTTGTGGTATCCAGAGCCAAGCCGCCAGCAGTGCGGGCACGCTAATCAGCAGGCCGAGGCCATACGCCGCACGCAATCCTGCCAAGTCGACCAGAAGTCCGGAAAGCGGATAGCCGATGCCAACGCCGATAGTCGAGACAACGGAGAGGTGGGCAATCGTGCTCGGCGAGTGCGCGGCGGGCAAATGATCCCTTGCAACGCCCATCATCAGCGCCGTCAGCCCCAGTCCAGCGCCTTGGGCGACCCGCCCGGCCAGTAGCCAGCCAAATGATGGCGGTACAGCCGTCAGCAAACTGCCGGCCGCGACGACAGCCAAGGTCGCCAGGATCGTTTGCCGACGATGAGCGCCGGTGCCAAGCCGACCCAACAGCGGGGTTGCGATCGCGCCCGCTAGCAGCGGGGCGGTGAGCGTCCACTGGGCGACAGCCAGCGATACGCCGAACTGGCTCGCCACGGACGTAATCAGCGGTGCACCGAGGCTGCCAACGACTGCGACGACGAGCGCGATGAATATCAGCGTCGGTACCATCGGACGTTCCTTGAGGGGGCGGATTCAACTCTGGTTCGCAACGCTGTTGGGGAACTCCTCGGAGAAAACTTCGAGGGGCGTTCTGAATTCGAGTATCTTGCGCGGGCGGTTGTAGAGTCGTTGCTCGATCCATCGCAAGTGCGCATCGCGTATCGTGCTGAAGTCGGTGTTCCCTGGCAAGTACTGCTGGGTCATCAATCCGTTGGCATTTTCGTTGCTGCCACGCTGTGTATGGATCAGCGAAGTAGAAGTCGCCCTGCAAGGCAGCAGCGATCAGTTGATGATCGGCGAACTCCTTGCCATTGTCGGCCGTCAGGGTATGCACTGCGTCGCCTGGCCGCCCCAGGCGCTGAATCCGCCCCGCACCCCCACCGCCCACGTCGGCGCAGTGCCCGCCGACGTGAGGCGCTGTTGCGAATCGCCAATTCCGAATCCCCAATCCCACCTTCGTCAGAAGGTATACCGCACCCGCCCGTAGTAATACGCACCGTTGCTGCCGATCGGCGACAGCACGTCGTAGGGCAGGTTGCCGAAGTAGTAGATGTCGCTGTTGGAGCGGTCGGAGTAGTTGTCGGTGAGGTTTTGCCCGCCCAGCGCCACGCTCCACTGCGCGGTGATGTGGTATTCGACCTCGGCGTCGAGCTGCCACTCGGCGCCGTAGGTCTGGCGCGGCACATAGCCATCGCCGAAGTCGAACACGCGGGTGGCGCTGCCGTAGCGGCTGAGGCGGGTCTGCAGCGCCCAGCGGTCGTTGTTCCAGTTCGCCGCGAACTGGGCGCGGCTGCGCGGCGCGGCGTCGGTCAGGGTGTTGCTCTCCTCCACGCCGAACAGCACGTAGTCCGGATTCAGCGCCAGCAGCTGCGGCGGCGTGGCGACCAGGTTCTTCAGTTCGGTCTTGGCGTAGCTCCAGGTGCCGGTGAGCTGCAGCTGGCCGTCGCCCAGCGCCTGCCGCCAGTTGCTGACCAGCTCGGCGCCGCGGGTGCGGGTGTCGGCGGCGTTGACGAAGAAGCTGGCGCTCTGCAGGCCGGTGACGCCGAAGTTCTGCGCCACGAACGCGGTCAGCGCGTCGCCGCTGATGTCTTCGGACAGCGCGATGCGGTCGTCGATGTCGATCTGGAACAGGTCCAGCGACAGGTCGAAGTGGGAACCGATGCGGCTGGTGAAGCCCAGGCTGTAGTTGACCGATTTCTCCGGCTTCAGCTCGCGTGCGCCCAGCGCCTGCGCGATCGGGTTGTTGACCGACAGCAGCCGGCCCTGCAGCAGCTGGCCGGCCGCGTCGTAGCCGCTGGAGGTGGCTTCGTAGCCGATCTGGCTCAGCGACGGCGCATGGAAGTTGTTGGAGATCGCGCCGCGCAGCGCGAACGCCGGCACGAACTCGTAGCGCGCGGCCAGCTTGCCGGTCAGTTCGTCGCCGAAATCCTGGTAGTGCTCGTAGCGCGCGGCCAGGTCGGTGGAGAACTTGTCGCCGAACTGGCTGGACACGCTGGCGTAGACGCTGGCGACGTTGCGCGACAGGTCGGCCGCGTCCTGCGGGGTCAGCCCGCCGCCGGCCTGGGCACCGGTGGGGCGATCGGTATAGGCGCCGGCGGCGTAGCTGGCCGGGTCGCCGGGTCGGGTGCGGTAGCGCTCGCGGCGGAACTCCACGCCGCTGCCGACGGTGTGGGTGGCGCCGGCGGCGTCGAAGCTGCGGCTCAGGTCCAGGTTGGCCACGCTCTGCTCGAAGGCGTAGTCGCCGGTCTTGAAGCGGGTCGGGCTGTCGGGGCCGAGCGAGGCGTTGAGCGAATTCTTCAGCCGGTAGGTGAAATCGTTGCGGCCGTAATCGAGGCTGGCGTCGTAGGCCCAGTCGCCCCATTGCCCGCGCGCGCCGGCCACGCTCTGGATGTCGCGGTTCTCGCCCAGCGACACCGGCCGGTAGCCGTTCGGGTAGACCTGGGTCCAGTTGGCGTCGCTGTCGGGATAGCGGAAATAGTTGGCGCCCTGCGTGTCGCGCTGATTGTAGGTGCCGAAGAAATAGAACTCGCTGCTCTGGCCGAACGGCAGCTTGCCGTTGATCCAGGCGTTGAGGTCCTTGCTGGCGCCGTCGCCGAGCACGTAGTTGCGCTTGCCGGCCAGGGCCAGGTTGGCTGGAGTCTGCGCCTCGAACGGCGGGATCTGGTCGTAGCCGGCGCGGTTGGTGCCCTCGCGGTTCTTCAGCTCCAGGCCGACCTTGAAGAAGCCGCCGTCGTCGCCGAGGCGGGTGCCGACCTTGGCGCTGGCATAGCTGGTCTGGCCGTCGGTGACGGTGCGGTCGATCGGCTTCACGTCGGTATGGTTGGCGCCGAAGCTGGCTTCCAGCGCGCCGCTGTCCGGATCGTCGTCGAGGATCACGTTGATCACCCCGGCCACCGCGTCGGAGCCGTACTGCGCGCCGGCGCCGTCGCGCAGCACCTCGATGCGCTTGATCGCGCTGATCGGGATCGAGTTGAAATCCACCGGGGTGGTGCCCTTGCCGATCTTGCTGTCGGTGTTGACCAGCGCCGAGGTGTGGCGGCGCTTGCCGTTGACCAGCACCAGCACCTGGTCGGGCGAGAGCCCGCGCAGCTGCGCGGCGCGGATGTGGTCGGCGCCGCCGGAGTTGGACTGGCGCGGGAAGTTGAACGAGGGCAGCAGCGCCTGCAGCGCGCTGCCCAGCTCGCCGTTGACCATGCCGGCCTTGCGGATGTCCTCGGCGCTGAGCACGTCCACCGGCGCGGTGGACTCGAGCACGGTGCGGCTGCTGGCGCGGGTACCGGTGACGATCACCGTGTCCAGGTTGGCTGCGGCGGCGGTCTCGGCCTGCTGCGCCAGGGCGGGGGCCGACAGGACCAGGGCGATGGCCAGGCTCAGCGGCTTGGCGAACGGATGCGACATGAGGAACTCTCTCCTGAAACGGTGACCGCGAAGGCCGCCGCAGGCGCCGTGGTCGGGCGCAATGCGCGGCAAGATTGCTGCATCCATCCGGATGAAGCGATATATTATCTTGCCGTTAACGCGGCGGCGAGCCGTTGCATTCCATCCGTTCGGCATCAGCTCATGTCCGGCGGTAACCGGATGCGCGCCGCCGCCTACCGTTGCGTCCTTCCGTTCCGCTTCCGAGATCTGCCGATGCTGCTGCGTGCCCCCTTGCTTGCCGTGTTCCTGGCCCTGACCGCCTGCGCCAGCGTGGCGCCGTCCGCTTCCACTGCGCCGGCCAAGGTCGGCGCCGCCATGCAGGGCGATGCCGCGCGCCCGGCGCAGGCCAGCGGCTGGGTGCGCAGCGAGCTGTATTTCGGGGTCGGCGAGGAGAGCGGCCCGGCCGATCGCGCGCAGGCCGAGCCGATCAGCGAGCCGCAATGGCGCGCGTTCCTGGACAAGCAGGTCACGCCGCGCTTCCCGGATGGCCTGACCGTGTTCGACGCCTATGGGCAGTGGCTGTTCCGCGGCGCCAAGGAGCCGAACCGGCTCAACACCAAGGTGCTGGTGATCCTGCACGAGGACACGCCGCAGCGCCGTGCCGACATCGAGGCGATCCGGCTGGCGTGGAAGCAGGCGACCGGGCACCAGTCGGTGCTGTGGTCGCGGCAGCCGGTGGAGGTGTCGTTTTGAAGCCGGGATTCGGGAGTGGGGAGTGGGGATTCGGAACAGCGGGGCGGTGACGTTTTCGATCCGCGAGGACGATCTGTCCGGTGAAGCGGTGCGTGCGTTGCTCGCGTACCACCTGCAGCAGATGCATGCGCAGTCGCCGCCGGGCAGCGTGTATGCGCTGGACCTGTCCGGGCTGCAACGCGCGGATGTGACCGTGTGGAGCGCCTGGCGCGGCGATGCGCTGGCCGCGGTCGGTGCGTTGCGCGTGCTCGACGACGGCGGCGGCGAACTGAAGTCGATGCGAACCCATCCGGACTTCCTGCGCCAGGGCGCGGCCGCGGCGCTGCTCGAACACATCGTGGACGTGGCGCGCGCCGCCGGCCTGCGCCGGCTGAGCCTGGAGACCGGCAGCGGCGCGGCGTTCGACGCGGCGCTGGCCTTGTACCGGCGACGCGGCTTCCGCAACGGACCGGCGTTCGCCGATTACGTGCCGAGTGCGTTCAACCAATTCCTGCATCTGCCGCTGTAGCCGCGTCGCACAGGCGCGGGCCGGGATGCTGCATCCCTGTTCGTGCGCCAATCCGCAGGCGCCGCTTCCATTACCATCCATCGATCCCTCACCAAGCCATCGCCCGCATGCCCAGCACCGCTCCTGTTTCGTCGCGCCCGCGCTGGTTCGTCGCCGGCGACCTCAACGGTTTCTTCGGCCTGGTGGTCGACAACCTGTCGATCCTCGGCTTCATCACCCTGGCCCTGGTCGGCCTGTTCCAGTTCCCGGCCGAGGTGATCTATACGCGGATGATTCCCGGCACCGCGTTCGGCGTGCTGATCGGCAATCTGCTGTACACCTGGATGGCGCGCCGGCTGGCCGCGCGCAGCGGGCGCAGCGACGTCACCGCGATGCCGCTGGGCCTGGACGCGCCGACCAGCATCGGCATGGCGCTGCTGGTGCTCGGCCCGGCGTTCGTGCGCTACAAGCAGCAGGGCCTGGACCCGCAGGCCGCGGCGCTCGCCACCTGGCATCTGGGCATGGCCGCGCTGGTGGTGATGGGCCTGCTGAAGACCGTGCTGTCGTTCTTCGGCGATGCGGTCACCCGCGCGCTGCCGCGGGCGGCGCTGCTCGGCTCGATCGCCGGCATCGCGCTGGTGCTGATGGGCTTCCTGCCGCTACTGGAAACGCTGCGCGCGCCGCTGGTCGGGCTGGTGGTGCTGGGCCTGCTGCTGTACGTGCTGATCGCCAAGGGCCGGCTGCCGTACGGCCTGCCCGGCGTGCCGCTGGCGCTGCTGCTGGGTACCGCGCTGTACTACTGGTCGAACGCGGCCGGGTTCGGCATTCCCGGCTATCAGGCGCCGCCGTGGGTGGCGCCGCAGCTGGTGTTGCCATGGCCGAGCCTGGGCTTCGTCGCCGGCCTGGCCGACAGCGTGCTGCTGCTGCCGCTGCTGCTGCCGTTCGGGCTGCTGATGGTGGTCGGCGGCATCAACGTCAGCGAGAGCGCGCGCGCCGCCGGCGACGACTACCGCACCCGCGACATCCTGCTGGTCGAGGCCTGCTCGACCCTGGTCGCCGGGGTCTGCGGCGGCGTCGCCCAGACCACGCCCTACATCGGCCAGCCGGCGTACAAGCACATGGGCGCGCGCAGCGGCTACACGCTGCTGACCGGGCTGTTCATCGGCCTGGGCGGCATGCTCGGGCTGGTCGCCGGGCTGGTGCAGTGGCTGCCGCTGGCGGTGCTGGCGCCGATCATCGTGTACGTGGCCATCGACATCACCACGCAGGCGTTCCAGGCCACGCCCAAGCGCCATGCCGGGGCGATGGTGCTGGGCTTCCTGCCATCGGTGGCCTACCTGCTGGCGATCAAGGCGCCGGGCTGGATCCCGGCGGACAAGCTGGCCGCGCTGACCACCACCCTGGACGGCCACGGGCTGCCCGAACTGGCAGTGATCTTCACCCTGGGCAACGGCTTCATCATCACCGCGATGCTGTGGACCGCGGCGGTGGCGGCGATGGTCGACGGGCGCCTGCGCCGCGCCGCGGTGTTCCTGCTGGTCGCGGCCGGGCTGACCCTGTTCGGCCTGATCCACTCGGTGGATCCGCGCGGCGGCATCTACCTGCCATGGACGCTGAGCGGCCTGCCCAAGCTGATCGCCTGGCAATTCGCCGGCGGCTACGTGGCCCTGGCCGCGCTGCTCGGCCTGCTGTCGCTGCAGAAGCCGCGTGTGGTGCTGGTGGACGCGCGCATCGCATTCGGCGCAGGGGCCGCTGGCTGAACGTGGGCCGTCCCGCGTTGGAACCGGCGACGGGTGCGGCGGTCACACCTGCCACGTTCAACGGAGAACCGGACACCATGCAGCCGCGTCATTCGTCCTGGCCCTGGATCCTGGTCGCTGTGCTGGTGGCCGCTGCCGCGTCGTGGCTGTTCCGCGACAAGCTGAGCGCGCTGCTGCGTGGCGCAGCGCCTGCGCCTGCTGCGCTGGCGCCGGCAGCTGCGTCGAGCGCGGCACCGCCCGCGCCCGTGGCCGCAGCGGCCGCAGTGCCGCCGCCGATCCAGCATCCGATCGATCCTGCCGCCGCCGCCGATGCGGCGATCCCGGCGCTGGCCGACAGCGACGCGGCGGCGTGGGCCGAACTGGCGACGCTGGCCGGCAGCGAGGCACCGCTGACGCTGTTGATCCGCGACCATCTGATCCAGCGCGCGGTGACGATGATCGACAACCTGCCGCAGCGCCGCGTCGCCGCGCGCACCCTGGCCTTGAAGCCGGTCCCCGGGCAACTGCAGATCGCCACCGATGCGGCCGATGCCAGCAGCATCGCCGAGGCCAACACGCAGCGCTACGCCCCGTACGTGCAGGCCTTCACCCAGGCCGATGCCGGCGCCATGGTGGCCGCGTATCGGCGCTTCTATCCCTTGTTCCAGCAGGCCTACGTGGAGCTGGGCTATCCCCAGGGCTATTTCAACGACCGCCTGGTGCAGGTGATCGACCATCTGCTGCAGGCGCCTGTACCGGCAACGCCGCCGGCAGTGGCCGCCGATGCGCGCACCGGCAAGTACCGCTTCGTCGATCCGGCGCTGGAGTCGCTGTCGGTCGGGCAGAAGGCGCTGCTGCGCCTGGGGCCGGCGCAGGCCGCGGCGGTGCGCAAGCAGCTGCAGGCGATCCGTGCGGCGTTGGTCCGGACCTGAGCGCCATCCTGGCTGTCTTCGGTACCGGCGTTGTGGAATGTCTTGTGCAGCGTTGCAGAATCATGTGCGACTCCCACAACAGGCATCATGCCGCCACGCCTCACCCATCCAGCTCCGGATAGCGCCGGAAAATGCCGTTGTCGTTGAACGGCAGGCGCCGCGCCGATGCCAGATACGCCGCGATGGCCGGGCGTTCGGACACGCGCTGCTGCAGGGCGCGCAGTTGCGGCAGCTTCGGCGAGAGCTTCTTCATCGCGGTGGGAAACGCGTAGTCCAGGCCGCTCATCAGCTGGAACAGCGACAGGTCCACGTAGGAATGTTCGCGCAGCGCATGGCGCCCGCCGCCCTGGCTCATGACCTGCTCGAAGTAGCCCAGGAACTTCGGCAGCCGCTGCGTGCGCAGGTCTTCGGCGCGGCGCCGCGCTTCGGGCTGCTGCTCTTCGTAGTACAGCGCGCTGGCGATGGGGTGGTGGCTGTCGTGGATCTCGGTCACCAGGTCGGCGATGGTCAGCTGTAATTGCAGCGCCTGCAGCCGCCGCGACGCGCTGTCCGGCACCAGTCCCAGCGATGGGCCCAGGTAATGCAGGATGTTGCCGACCTGCGCGATCAGCAGCCGCCCGGCTTTCAGGAACGGCGGCGCGAATGGCCGCGCGCCCGGCTGCGCGCCGTCGAGGAAGGGCTGCAGTGCCGCGTCGCCTTCCTCGCGGGCGACGTCGCGGTAGGCCGCGCCGGCATCCTCCAACGCCAGCCGCACGAACTCGCCGCGGCCCTGGATGCCGGTCCAGTAATAGAGTTCGTAGTGCATTGCGGCTCCTGTGCGGGAAGGTTCGGAAGCGCGAGGGTAGGGGCACTGGCGGTAGCGGCGTGTGACCGTGCGGCGACTGGCGCAGCACGCCGCTCGGTGGCGAGGGTGCTGCGCCGGATGCACGCCATGCGCGCACGGCGGCTGTCGTCGCGCAGCCCTTGGGCGGGCGGTCGGCCAGGCGGCGCAGACGGAGACAGGCAGGCCCGCGGCCTTGAAACATGCCGCAGCAACCGCATCTGACTAGCATGCCGGCGCGGCCGGCCCCCCTTTCAGAGGAACTTCCCGATGCGGATGGACAAGCTCACGTCGCGTTTCCAGCAGGCGCTGGCCGACGCCCAGTCGCTGGCCGTGGGCCGCGACCACACCATCGTCGAGCCGGTGCATGTGTTCACGGCGCTGCTCGACCAGTCCGGCGGCAGTACCCGGCCGCTGCTGGCGCAGGCCGGGGTCAACGTGCCGGTGCTGCGCGAGCGGCTGGGCGAGGCGCTGGACAAGCTGCCCAAGGTCAGCGGCCAGCCCGGCAACCTGTCGATCGGCAACGATCTGAGCCGCTTGCTCAACCAGACCGACAAGCTGGCGCAGCAGCACAACGACCAGTTCATCGCCAGCGAGTGGTTCGTGCTGGCCGCGGCCGACGATGCCGGCGCGCTGGGCCTGGCGCTGCGCGCCGCCGGCGCCGACAAGAACAAGCTCGAAGCGGCCATCGACAAGCTGCGCGGCGGCGAGACGGTGCAGTCGGAAAGCGCCGAAGAGCAGCGCCAGGCGCTTGAGAAATACACCATCGACCTCACCGCGCGCGCCGAGAGCGGCAAGCTGGATCCGGTGATCGGCCGCGATGAGGAAATCCGCCGCACCATCCAGGTGCTGCAGCGGCGCACCAAGAACAACCCGGTGCTGATCGGCGAACCCGGCGTCGGCAAGACCGCCATCGTCGAGGGGCTGGCCCAGCGCATCGTCAACGGCGAGGTGCCGGAAGGCCTGCGCGGCCGCCGCGTGCTGTCGCTGGACATGGGCGCGCTGATCGCCGGCGCCAAGTTCCGCGGCGAGTTCGAGGAGCGGCTCAAGGGCGTGCTCAACGACCTGTCCAGGACCGAAGGCCAGGTCATCCTGTTCATCGACGAACTGCACACCATGGTCGGCGCCGGCAAGGCCGACGGCGCGATGGACGCGGGCAACATGCTCAAGCCGGCGCTGGCGCGCGGCGAGCTGCACTGCATCGGCGCCACCACCCTGGACGAATACCGCAAGTACATCGAGAAGGACGCCGCGCTGGAGCGGCGCTTCCAGAAGGTGTTCGTCGGCGAGCCGACGGTGGAAGACACCATCGCCATCCTGCGCGGACTCAAGGAGCGCTACGCGGTGCATCACGGCGTGGAGATCACCGACCCGGCGATCGTCGCCGCGGCCACGCTGTCCAACCGCTACATCAGCGACCGCCAGCTGCCGGACAAGGCCATCGACCTGATGGACGAGGCCGCCAGCCGCATCCGCATGGAGATCGACTCCAAGCCGGAAGAACTGGATCGCCTGGAGCGGCGCCTGATCCAGCTCAAGATCCAGCGCGAGATGCTGAAGAAGGAAAAGGACGAGGCCTCGCGGCAGCGCCTGGCCGACCTGGAAAGCGATATCGACAAACTCGAGCGCGAGTTCTCCGACCTCGACGAAGTGTGGCGCTCGGAGAAGGCCACCTTGCAGGGCGCGACCAGGATCAAGGAGCAGATCGAGCAGGCGCGGGTCGAACTGGAAGCGGCGCATCGGCGCCAGGACTACGCCAAGATGAGCGAGATCCAGTACGGCCTGCTGCCGAACCTGGAGAAGCAGCTGGCCGCGGCCGGCGATGCCGAGCATCACGATTTCAAGCTGGTGCAGGACCGCGTCACCGCCGAGGAGATCGCCGAGGTGGTGTCGCGCTGGACCGGCATTCCGGTCAACCGCATGCTCGAGGGCGAGCGCGACAAGCTGCTGCGCATGGAAGACGAACTGCACCGGCGCGTGGTCGGCCAGGAAGAGGCGATCAAGGTGGTCTCCGATGCGGTGCGGCGCTCGCGCGCCGGCCTGTCCGATCCGAACCGGCCCAGCGGCTCGTTCCTGTTCCTGGGCCCGACCGGTGTCGGCAAGACCGAGCTGTGCAAGGCGCTGGCCGAGTTCCTGTTCGACAGCAGCGAGGCGATGATCCGCATCGACATGAGCGAGTTCATGGAGAAGCATTCGGTGGCGCGGCTGATCGGCGCGCCTCCGGGCTACGTCGGCTACGAGGAAGGCGGCTATCTGACCGAGGCGGTGCGGCGCCGGCCGTATTCGCTGATCCTGCTCGACGAGGTGGAGAAGGCGCACAGCGACGTGTTCAACATCCTGCTGCAGGTGCTCGACGATGGCCGCCTCACCGACGGCCAGGGCCGCACCGTGGACTTCCGCAACACCGTCATCGTGATGACCTCGAACCTGGGCTCGCACCAGATCCAGGAACTGAGCGGCGACGGCTCGGCCGAGGCCTACACGCAGATGAAGGCGGCGGTGATGGGCGTGGTGCAGGCGCATTTCCGCCCGGAGTTCATCAACCGGCTGGACGACATCGTGGTGTTCCATCCGCTGGACAAGGCGCAGATCAAGTCGATCGCGCGCATCCAGCTGGGCGGCCTGGACAAGCGCCTGGCCGAGCGCGGGCTGAAGATCGAACTCAGCGACCGCGCGCTGGAACTGCTCGGCAACGTCGGCTTCGATCCGGTGTACGGCGCGCGGCCGCTGAAGCGCGCGATCCAGTCGCAGCTGGAGAACCCGCTGGCGCAGCAGATCCTGTCCGCGCAGTTCCTGAGCGGCGACACGATCCGCGTGGATGCCGAGGGCGGACGCCTGGTGTTCGTGAAGGCCTGATGCGATCCGCGTCGCGGCCGCGGTCGCCATCGCCTGAATCCAGAATCGGGCGATGGAATCCGGCGGCCAGTTGGCTAATGGGTCGGCGAGGTGTCCTTGAGGGTATTTGATGTATATTTTCCTCATCCAACGACCCGCGAGGCTCCCATGTCCGTCCGCCTGAACCTGAATCTTTCCGACGATCTCAACAAGGCCATCGACCAGGCTGCCCTGGAATCCCAGCAGAGCAAGAGCGAGATCCTGCGCAAGGCGTTGCAGCTCTACCTGGCCGCCCGTGACGGCACCAAACAGGGGCGCAAGATCGGCCTGGTGAATCCGGAGACCCGCCAGCTCGAAACCGAGATCATCGGTTTATGAGCACGCTTGACCTGAACAGCCCGCCGAGCGGGCACAGTTTCAAGGTCAATGTTGAGAAGAACGAAACCGAGGCCGAGCGAGCGGTCCGCCTGACCAAGGACATCCTGTTGTTCTTGTTCGCCTCGGTGTTCATCGGCGCGATTGGCTGGATCTGCCTGACGACGCTGCTTGATACGACCGGCAAGGTATCGGCCGATGACAAGAAATGGGCGATGTCGTTCCTGACCGCAGTAGGCGGTGCCCTGGTCGGCTACCTGGTGCGCAAATAGCGCCATGCGATCTCAGGCCGCAGCGTCGCCGGCCTCAAGGCATAGGCTTATAACCAGCGGTTAGCAGGCGCTGCACGCGATCGCCGCTATCGTCTCGGCTCCTCTTGCCGAGACCCGCCCATGTCCGACCCGAACTGGAAGCTGGAAACCATCGCCGTGCATGGCGGCTACCGCCCCGATCCGACCACGCGCGCGGTGGCGGTGCCGATCTACCAGACCGTGGCCTATGCTTTCGACGACACCCAGCACGGCGCCGACCTGTTCGACCTGAAGGTGCAGGGCAACATCTACAGCCGCATCATGAATCCCACCACCGATGTGCTGGAACAGCGCATCGCCGCGCTGGAAGGCGGCATCGGCGCGCTGGCGGTGGCCTCCGGGCAGGCCGCGGTGACCTATGCGATCCAGACCATCGCCGAGGCCGGCGACAACATCGTCTCCTCCAGCGCGCTGTACGGCGGCACCTACAACCTGTTCGCGCACACGCTGCCGCTGTCGGGCATCGAAACCCGCTTCGCCGACTACCGCGATCCGGACGCGTTCGCCGGGCTGATCGACGACCGCACCAAGGCGATCTTCGTCGAGTCGATCGGCAATCCGCGCGGCAACGTCACCGACCTGGAAGCGGTCGCCGCGATCGCGCACGCGCACGGCGTGCCGCTGATCGTCGACAACACGGTGCCCACGCCATACCTGCTGCGGCCGATCGACTTCGGCGCCGACATCGTGGTGCATTCGCTGACCAAATACCTTGGCGGGCACGGCACCAGCCTGGGCGGTGCGATCGTGGACTCGGGCAAGTTCCCGTGGGCGGCGCATGCGCAGCGCTTCCGCCGCCTCAACGAACCGGACGTCAGCTACCACGGCGTGGTCTATACCGAAGCGCTGGGCGAGGCGGCCTACATCGGCCGCGCGCGGGTGGTGCCGTTGCGCAATACCGGCGCGGCGCTGTCGCCCTTCAACGCGTTCCTGATCCTGCAGGGCATCGAGACGCTGCCGCTGCGCATGGACCGGATCAACCAGAACACCTTGGCGGTGGCCCGGCATCTGCACAGCGAGGCCAAGGTGGAATGGGTCAACTACGCCGGCCTGCCCGGGCATCCGGAGCATGCGCTGGCGCAGAAGTATCTGCGCGGGCAGGGCTCGGGCGTGCTCACCTTCGGCCTGCGCGGCGGCCGCGCCGCCGGTGCGCGCTTCCTCGACGCGTTGCAGCTGTTCACCCGGCTGGTGAACATCGGCGATGCCAAGTCGCTGGCCACGCATCCGGCCTCGACCACGCACCGGCAATTGTCGGCGCAGGAGCTGGAGCGCAGCGGGGTCAGCGAGGACACGGTGCGGCTGTCGGTCGGCATCGAGCACATCGACGACCTGCTCGCCGACCTGCGGCAGGCGCTGGCGCAGGCCTGATCCCAGCCTGGTCACGTGCGGCGGCGGCGGCGTGGACGCTGCTGCCGGGACGACAGCAAGCACAACGCAAGCGGACAGCTTGGCGAAAGGATCGGCCGCCACGCTAAGGCGTGTCATCCGTCCCCGAGTAGCTCGCATTGGTCTGGCAGGCCGTTGTCTGGCGCCGCGTGGCGCAGCGCCAGACTGGGCGGTCGGGTCGCGCCGCGCGACGCCGGCTGGCGGCCTGCCAGCTCCAACCCGCAGCGCCGCTGTCGGCGCGATCTGCCCCGGGGATGGACGACACGCTTAATGTGCCCGGCAGTCGCGCCGGCGTCGTCGTGTCCCAGGAGCCGTCGTCATGTTGTCCATCGCGCATGCCTGGTCTGTCGTCGTCGCCGCGGTGGCCGAGCATGCGGTGGCGCCGTCGCTGGCGGCGCTGCACCTGACCGGACTCAGCGACGATCCGCGCGAGATCGCCGCTTCGTTGCTGATCGCGGCCCTGCAGCTGTGCATCATCGGCGTGCTGTTCCGGCCGCTGGAAAGCCTGTGGCCGGCCGAGCGCTGGGAGCATCGGCGCCTGGCCAGGATCGATTTCCACTACACCTGGCTGATGCTGGTCGGGGTGTTCCCGCTGTTCTCGTTGCTGATCCTGACCCCGCTGGCGAATGCGCTGGGCGGTGCCGATGCGAGCGCCGCGTCGGCGCCGGTGTTCGGCCTGCGCCACGCCTGGCCGTGGCTGGACCGGCATCCGCTGGCCTTGTTCGCGCTGTACTACCTGGCCTACGACTTCACCTACTACTGGATGCACCGGGTCCAGCACTGGCTGCCGTGGTGGTGGGCGATGCACAGCATGCACCACAGCCAGCGCCAGCTAAGTTGCTGGGCCAACGACCGCAGCAACTATCTGGACGGTGCGCTGCAATCGTTCGTGCTGGCCGCGGTGGGCGTGGCGTTCGGCATCGCCGCCGACGAGTTCGCCTGGCTGATGCTGCTCGGCGAACTGGTGCAGAACCTGTCGCACGCCAACGTGCGCTTCGGGTTCGGGCCGGTGCTGGACAAGCTCCTGGTCGATCCGCGCTTCCATCGCCTGCATCACATGCGCGTGGATCCGCAGCGGCCGAACCTGCACAACTGCAACTTCGGCCAGGTGTTCGCGTTCTGGGACGTGCTGTTCGGCACCGCGTTGTACGGCGAGCCGCTGCGCCCCACCGGGGTCGGCGACCCGATGGTGGATCGCGACAACGAGCTGGGCCTGGTCGCGCTGCAACTGGAGGGATTGAAGCGGTTCTGGGGTGCGGTACGGCGCCGCGCCGGATGGACGCCGGGCGAGGTCGCCTTCAGCGAGGACTATGTGCCGATCCCTGTCGAGCATGCCCCGGTCGATCATGCGGTGGCGCAGATCGACCACGTCGCGTCGGCGGACCGCGTCGCCGATCCTGCGGCTTAGCGCATTGCCAGATGCTGGACGCGGCCTGCGCAGGCCGCGTCCATGGCACGTTCGCGCCGCTGCGGCCGGCCGATCACTGCTTCTTCAGACAGCCGCTCATGAAGCTCTTGCGCGCATCGCCCTGCAGTTTCTGTGTGGCCGCCTTGGCGTTGCAGTCCTTCATCCGCTGCTGCGAGGCGTTGCCGGATGCCGGCGCCGCGCTGCCGCCGCTGAGGCAGGCCTTCTGCGCGCTCTTGTACTCGTCGCCTTTCTTGCCCTTGTTCTGTGCCGAACACTGGGCCATCAGCGACTGCTGCGCGGTCTGCGGCTTGGCCGCGGCGTCGGCCAGCAGCGGCACGGCGCTCAGGCTCAGCAGCAGGCACACGGCGAGGGAAATGGAACGGGTCATGGCGGTGCTCCAGTCGGGTGGTGCGCGCATCCTGCGCCTGCGGATCTGACCGAACCGTGACGCAGTATGCGGACCTGGGGCGTGTCCTACCCGGGAATGGAGGACACGCCGCTAACGGAAGAACTGGCTCGGCGGCTGGCCGAACTGGCGCTTGAACATCGCGGCGAATGCGCTGGGGCTGTCGTAGCCGAGTTCGACCGCCACATCGATGATGCGGTCGCCCGCGGCCAGCCGTTCCAGCCCGCGCAGCAGGCGCAGCTGCTGCCGCCATTGGCCGAAGCGCATCTGCAACTCGCGCCGGCACAGGCGCTGGATGGTCTTGACGTCCACGCCCAGCCGCGCCGCCCAGCCGTGCAGGGTGGTGGCGTCGGCCGGGTCGGCTTCCAGCGCCGCAGCGATGCGCAGCAGGCGCGCATCGTGCGCTTGCGGCAGGTGCAGCGGCAGCGCCGGCAGGGCATGCAGCTCGTCCAGGATCAGCCGCATCAGGCGCCCGTCGCGCGAGTCGGCGGGGTAGTCCCAGGGCACGCTGGCGGCGCTGCGGATCAGCGCTTCCAGCAGCGGTTCCACCGCCATCACCGATGGCTGTGTCGGCATGCCGGCGATCGCGCCGGGGCGGATGTACAGGCTGCGCATGCCCAGCGTGCCGACGCAGCGCACGCTGTGCACGGTGCCGGCCGGCATCCACAGCGCACGGGTGCTCGGCACCACCCAGTGGCCCTGGCCGGAGCGCACCACCATCAGCCCGTACAGGGCGTAGACCAACTGATGGCGCGCATGCCGGTGCGGGGCGATGGCGGTCTCGCTGGGATAGTCGGCGGCCTTGCACACCACGTCGGCGGGCGCGTCGTCGATGCTCCACGCGGACGGCGTCGTGGCGCTGGTGGTGTCCTTTTCTCGACGAGTGGTGGGCATGTTGCGCAGGAAGGTCGAAGCGGGTCAGCCTACCATGCGCGCCGTCCCTCCATCGCCCGGTTTGCCATGTCGAGTCTGCGTCCTGCCGCCGCCACCGTTCCCGCCGCCGCTGCGCCCCGTCCGGTGGTGACCGGCGTGCTCGCCGCGATCACCTCCTCGCACCTGATCAACGACATGATGCAGTCGCTGATCCTGGCGCTGTACCCGGTGCTGAAAGGCCAGTTCCAGCTCAGCTTCGCCCAGGTCGGGCTGATCACGCTGACCTACCAGCTGACCGCCTCGCTGTTCCAGCCGCTGATCGGGCTGCGCACCGACCGGCGGCCGGCGCCGTACTCGCTGCCGCTGGGCATGACCTCGACCCTGTGCGGCCTGCTGCTGCTGGCGTATGCGCCGAGTTTCGCGATGGTGCTGCTGGCCGCGGCGCTGGTCGGGATCGGCTCGGCGATCTTCCATCCGGAATCCTCGCGGATCGCGCGGCTGGCCTCGGGTGGACGCCACGGGCTGGCGCAGTCGGTGTTCCAGGTCGGCGGCAACACCGGCACCGCGCTCGGGCCGCTGATCGCCGCGGCGGTGATCGTGCCCAACGGTCGCCAAAGCGTGGCCTGGTTCGGCGCCGCGGCGCTGCTCGGTATCGCCTTGCTGTCCTACGTCGGCCGCTGGTACGCCTTGCATCTGCAGGCGGTGCGCGCCGCACCGCGGCCCGCCGCGGTGGCGCCGGCGCTGCCGCGCAGGACCGTGCTGCGGATCGTGGCGATCCTGCTGCTGCTGATCTTCTCCAAGTATTTCTACATCGCCGGGCTGAGCAGCTATTACACGTTCTATCTGATCCAGCGCTTCGGGGTGTCGGTGCAGAGCGCGCAGCTGCACCTGTTCGCGTTCCTGCTGGCCTCGGCGCTGGGCACGCTGATCGGCGGTCCGGTCGGCGACCGGATCGGGCGCAAGCCGGTGATCTGGGTGTCGATCCTGGGCGTGGCGCCGTTCGCGCTGGCGCTGCCCTACGTCGGCCTGCACGCGGCGACCGCGCTGACCGTGCTGATCGGCTTCGTGCTGTCCTCGGCGTTCTCGGCGATCCTGGTGTATGCGCAGGAAATGATGCCCGGCCGCATCGGCACCATCTCCGGGCTGTTCTTCGGCTTCGCCTTCGGCATGGGCGGGCTGGGTGCGGCGGTGCTCGGCCTGCTCGCCGACCGCGAGGGCATCGTGTTCGTATACCAGGCGATGTCCTACCTGCCGCTGCTGGGCATCGTGGCGGCGCTGCTGCCGAGCCGGCGTCCGGCGCCGGCTCAGGTTTAGGGCGTATCGCTAACGGGTGACGCGCCTTCGCCCGTGCCGTCCACGAACAGCATCTGCGGCGGCGGGTGCATCAGGAACTGCTGGTGCGAGATGTTCCAGGCGTAGGCGCCGGCGAGCGGGAACGCCAGGCAGTCGCCCGGCGCCAGGGCCGCGACCGGTTGCGCGCGCGCCAGCACGTCCTTGGGCGTACATAGCTGGCCGACCAGGGTCACCCGCGTGTCGCGCAGCACCGGCGCCTGGGTGCCGCGCAGCACCAGGAATGGATGGTCGTGGCCTTGCGCGGCCGGGGTGCGGAAGTGGTGCGTGCCGCCACGGCCGATGGCGAAATATTCGCCATGGCTGCGCTTGATGTCGAGCACTTCCATCAGATACCAGCCGCAGCTCGCGCTGACGTAGCGGCCCGGCTCCAGGCGCAGGCGCAGGCCGTCGCCATGCGTGCGCAGCAGCGCCGGCAGGCCGGCGCAGAATCCGGACCAGTCGAACGAGGCCGCCGCTTCGGCGTAGTTCACGCCGAAGCCGCCGCCGGCGTTCACCGTCAGCGGACCCAGCTTGTAGGCCTGGCGCCAGCCCTGCACGGTCTGCAGGTAGCTGGCGACCAGGCGCAGCTGCGCTTGCGCGTCGCACTGGTGCGACATCAGGTGGAAGTGGAAGCCGGTCAGCTGCAGCGCCGGGCTATCGCGCAGCAACTGCATGGCCGCGTCCAGGTCGAGTATGTCCAACCCGAACGGCGACGGCCGCCCGCCCATCACCAGGCGCGTGTCCTGCATGCCGGGCACGGCGATGTTCATGCGCAGGAACACCGGCACGCGGAGCGTGCCCTGCGCGGCGATGCGCGCCAGCCGCCGCAGTTCGCCCAGGCTCTCCACGTGCAGCGTGCACTCGGGCAATGACGTTGCCAGCTGCAGTTCGGCGTCGAGCTTGCCGGGGCCGCCGAACAGCAGCGGCCGGCCCGGCTGGTGTTCGTGCAGCCATTGCAGTTCGCCGCCGGATGCCGCCTCGAAGCCGTCCACCCACGGCGCCAGCGTGCGCAACAGCGGCGGCTCGGCATTGGCCTTGGCCGCGTAGTACAGCTCGCAGGCGGCGGGCAGTTGCGCGCGCATCGCTGCGGCGTGGCGGCGCAGCGCGGCCAGGTCGTAGACGTAGGCGCACACTGGCCCGTCGCCGCATTCGCGCAACTGCGGCAGCGCTGCCGCCAGCGGCGCCGGATCGATGCGCAGGCTCATGCCGCGGCCTGCCGCTGCGCCGGCAGCGCGATCGGATTGGGCAGCAGGGTGTAGTCGGCATGGCGGTCGGCGCGTTGCAGCAGGCGCAGGCGCAGGTTGTTCTTGGCCGGCAGCGGCGCGCCTTCGAGCAGCGCCTGCAGCGCCGGTTGCGGGCCGTGGCGCTGCTGCCAGGACTGGGCGATGGTGCCGACGATCCGCCACAGCTGCCGCTCGCGGCGCTCGTGGCCGTCGGCCAGATGGAAGATCGCCTCGGCCAGGTTGTTGACCAGCGCGCAGTAGGCGATCCGGTTCCAGCCCTGTTCGGCGCTGTAGTACAGCGACTGCCGCGCGGTCTCCGACATGCCGTGCAGGCGCGCCGCCGGCCAGCGCGCCGGCAGCAGCTTGGTGCCTTCCAGGTCGCGGATCCAGACCCGCGCCGGCAGGCCGTCCACGCAACCGATCACGGTGTTCTGCAGGTGCGGCTCGAGCACGATGCCGTAGTCGAACCAGGCGCTCCAGACGCCGTCCAGCAGCAGCCGCGCGTAGGCCTGGAACCAGGCCGCTGTCGCCGCATCCAGGCTGCCGTAGCGGCCTGCCAGCGCCCGCAGCGGCGCGGCGCAGGCGGCATCGCCGCGCGCATCGCGGGTGAACAGCGCGCCGGCCACCTGCGGCTGGAAGCGCAGCCGTTGCGGCGCCGGGATCGCCTGCCGGTAGAGCATGCCGAAGCTTTCGCCGAGCGCGCGGCAGGCCTGCGCATCGCCGCCCAGCGCGGAGAAATCCAGATCGGTGGCGGCCGGTTCCAGCAACACCTGGAAGCCCGGCACGCGCTGCGCCAGTTCGCGCCAGGCCGGCGCCAGCAGGCGGGTCAGCGCGACCGCGCTTTCCAGTTCGTACCAGGCGTTCTTGCGCACGCAGTTGGTCAGGCGCACATGCACCGACAGCTTGAGGAAGTAATCCAGCTCGGCGTGGTAGAGCGTGCGCACCGACGAGGTCGGGCGCAGCGCCAGGCCGCGTTCGCCCAGCGGTTCGATCCAGCCGCGCGCCTGCGCCTGGCGCAGCAGCGGGTGCGCGAGCACGCGCTCGGCTTCCCATGGATGGCACGGATACAGATCCGCGGCAGCGCCGGCCTGCGCCAGCGTGGCGCGCACGTCCTGGCCCTGCGCGCGGTACAGGCGTGGATCGATGCGGAACCAGAACAGCGGGAAGCGGCTGCGCGCTTCCGGCGCGCAGGCCAGCACCTGCGCCAGCGGCACGCCTTCGCGGCTCTTCGGCGTCGGGTGCAGCGCGTGCCCCCACAGCATCGATTGTTCGGCATCGATCATCGTCTCACCGCTGGGCACGGCGACCTCGGCGCAGCGCAGCAGCTGTGCGGTCACCGCGATGCTGTTGTCGCTCTGCGCCAGCAGTTCGGCGTTGAACGCCTCGCCGTCGGCCAGTTCCTGCAACAGCAAGCGCACCAGCGCCGTCGCGTCCAGACAGTGCCACGGCTGTGCGTTGGCTTTCAGGTACGGCGCCGAGTCGAAGCGGCAGCGGCCGAGCGTGTCGGTCTGCGCCAGGCGGATGCACAGCGCGGCGCCGGAAGGCAGGTGCAGGCGCAGCCAGCGTTCGCCGGCGCTGGCGATGCCGGGACGGTCCAGGCCGCGGTAGTCGAACTCGGCCTGGCCGCGGCCGATCGCCACTTCGCGCAGATAGCAGTTGAGCCAGCAGGTGATCGCCTGCGCTTGCGCCAGGCTGTCGTACCACGGGTCGTGCAGCGGTTCATGCATCGCGAGCTGGGACATGTGCGGTTCTCCGTACGGATGTGAGCGAGAGGGCCGGCGCCAGCGCCAGCAGGGCCGCGGCGGTCGCGGCGAGGAACGGCACGACCAGGCCGTGGCCTTGCACCAGGGCGCCGGCGAGCGCGCCGCCGGCCACGCCGGCGTATTTGCCGAACGCATCGAAGCGCCCGAACAACTGCCCGGCGCCGTGCGCGCTGGCGATGCCGGCCAGGCTGCGGTTGAGCCCGCGCAGCGCCATCCACATGCCCACGCCGAACAGCAGGCGCGCGGCGATCAGCCACGCTTGCGCGTGCAGCACGGCCTGCAGCAGGCAGGCCAGCGCGAACAGCGCCAGCCCGGCCGGCAGCGGCGAGGCGCCGTGTTCGCGGCCGCGCCAGCATGGCAACAGCACCAGGTAGACCAGGTGCGGCAGGCTGTACAGCAAGCCTGCGGCGGCGGCGTTGCCGATGCCCTGCGCCTGCGCGTACGGCAGGAAGTACGGGAAGGTCACCACCATCGCGAAGCAGAACAGGAATTGCGTGCTCCACAGCGCCCAGCGCTGGCGACGGCGGCTGGCGTCGTCGTGCGCGTCGGCATCCGTTGCCGCCGCGGCGTGGCGTGGCCGCGGCGGATCGGCGGGTAGCCGCCAACTCAGCGCGAAGGCGAGCAGCGGCAGCAGCGCCAGATAGCGGTACAGCGATTGCGCCGGACCCAGCGCGCTGGCCAGGCCGAGCAGCGCCGGCGCGGTGACCATCGCCAGCCGCGCCGAGAACTGGGTCCAGTCCAGCGCGCGCGCCAGCGGCCCGGTCCGCGCCTGCGTGGTCAGATAGGCATTGGTCGCGGCCAGCGAACCGCCGCAGGCGCCTTGCACCACCAGCCCGGCCACCAGCCAGCCCAGGTCGGGCGCGAAGCCGGCCATCGCGAAGCCCAGCGCCAGGCCCAACTGCGCGCGCAGCAGCGAGCGCTTGCGTCCGTAGCGGTCGGCCAGCCGGCCCCAGGCGCTGGCGGTGAGCGCGGTGCACAGCGTCGGCAGCACGTACAGCACGCCGCTCCAGCCGATCGCCGCGCCTGGCGCCAGCTGCTGCAGCACCTGCGGCAGGAACAGCGGCATGCCCAGCGCAGTGAACGCGGCCAGGTAGTGCGCGGCCAGCACCGGGCCGAGGATCCGCTTCATCGCGCGGCTCCGTGCGTGAATGCCGCCCGCGCCGGCAGCGCGACCGCGGGCGCTGTCGCCGCGGCGGGGTCCTCGCGCAGCAGATTGGGCGCGCTGTCGCCGTAGAACTTGTTGATGTCGGCGGCGCCGGTGATCTGCTTGCCGAGCAGGCTGCCGGCGCTGAGCAGGTACTTCACCGGCAGCCGCGGCGCTGCCAGCAGCGCCTGCGCCGGCGCGCTGTCGATGCCTTCGGCATGCAGTTCGCGCAAGGTGCCGTGCAGGCGCGCGCGCAATTGCGCGTACAGCGGCGCGCGCAGCGCCGGCTGCGCGTCGGCCAGGCCTTCCAGCACCGCCTGCAGGTCGAGCTGCAGGATGATGGTGCAGAACATCCGCGCCAGCGCGGCCTCGTCTTCCACCGCGATGCGCGCGTCGCGCGGCGGACCCAGTTGCGCCAATTCCGGCCGCTGCGCATACAGCCGCGACAATTTCACCCGCGCCGCGTCGTTGTCCTTCAGCAGCAGCCGTGGGGCGCGGCCGCGGGCGTAGATCAGCACGCTGTTCTGCTGGTTGGCCTCCAGCGCGATGCCGTAGCGCAGCCACAGCCGCAGATGCACCTGGCACATCAACGCGAGGTAGGCGTCCCACCATGCGTGGAGGTCGCCGCCGTGGAAGCGCTCGGCCAGGTGCAGCGCCAGCGGGCGGCCGTCCGGCAGCGCGGCGCACAGGCCGGCCACCGGCACCAGCGTCGCCTCCGCCAGCGGCGGATAGCGGCGCAGCAGATAGGCCAGGTGACGCGCCTCGCCGACCTGGCCGGCGTGGGATTCGTCCGCATGCAGGTAGCGCGCGTCCAAGGCCGGATCGTGCGCGGCGATGGCGCGCAGCACGCGTTCGAACCAGTGCCCGTCGTACAGCGTGGACGGCTTGATCAGGCGCAGGTTGAGCGCGCCGAGGGTGCGCATCGGCAGCGGTAGCTTGAGGTGCTGGTCCGGATATTCCAGCGGGATCAGCGTGCGCACCGACAGCGATGGGCGCACCTGCAACCAGGGTTGCGGCGCGGCGAGCGCGCCGTCGGGCAGCGCGAAGCCGTCTTCGCCCAGGCGCGCGAAGGTCAGCGGGTGCAGTGGCCAGGCGACGTGGCTGGCATCCAGCGCCGGCGCCAGCCCGAGCATGCTCGGGCGCGGCCAGAACGCCGGCGGCGGCGTGGTCTGCGCCACCGCCACCGCCGGCAGCGCCAGCCAGCGCAGCGCGAAACACGGTGCGAACTCGGGCGCATAGTGCGGCAGCTGCGCATCGTCCAGCCCGACCTTGGCGCGCGCGGTCGGGTAGAACGGATGGTCGCGATGGCTGGCCAGCTGTTCGCAGCGGTAGGCGCGTTCGTGCGCATCGGCCGCGTCCAAAGCGGCGGCCAGCGGCGCGCGCTGTTGCGCGTAGGCCTGCCGCACCAGCGCACGCTGGCGCACCGCGCAATCCGCTTCGTCGGCATAGGCGCGGTGCAGGCGCCGGGTGTCCGCATCCAGCCCGGCGCTGATCCGTGCCAGCCAGGTGGCGGCGCCGGATTCGAAGACGATGCGTTCGCCGTCGCGCAGCAGCCAGCCGTCGCTGCAGGCGCTGAGTTCCTGCAGGTAGCCGCGGCGTTGCAGCGGCAGCCACAGCTCGCCGTCGGGCAGGTGTGCGATGCGCCACCAGGTCGCGCTGGGCAGCGGCGCCGGCCACGCCGCCAGCAGCGCCGGCGATGGCGTGGCCGCGGCGCCGCGGCTGACGATGCCGCGCAGGTCTTCGCGCAGGCAGGCGTCGATGATGCGCAGCTCGATGTAGCGGCGGTCGTCGTCGCGGTTCATGGCTGCGCTCCCGCATTGCTCTCGATCCGCCACTGCAGCGGTGCCTCGGCCGCGGCAAGCGCGAGCGGCAGGTCGGCCGCGGCGTCGGCGAGCACGTCCAGCGCGCCCAGGTAGTCCTTGTTGGAGTGGCTCAGGCGGATGCTGTCGCCGGGTTGCCGCAGGCGCCGGTAGCGCGCTTCCCAGTGCATGCCGTCGCAGGCCTGGTCGTCGCTGGCCATGGCCAGGGTGCCTTCGGCCTCGGCGACGTAGTAGCGCACCAGCGCGTGTTCGCGCTGCGCGCGCAGGGTCGGCAGCGGCTGCCCCAGGTGCAGGCCGAGCACGCTGTCGAACCAGCGTCCGCCGAACATGCGGTCGAGCAGGAATTCGCGGCCGTCGCCGATGCTGCGGTAGTTGATCTCGACCAGCACCGGCCCGTCGGCGGTGAGGATGAATTCGCTGTGGCAGGCGCCGAAACCGATCCCGAATGCCTGCAACTGCGCCAGCGCCTGGCGCCGCGCCGGCGTGTCGGCATCGCCGCGCCAGCTGGCCTCGCATTCGACGAAGTGCGGCGGCGCCGACAGGCGCACGTCGAAGCCGCCCAACGCCTGCAGGCGCTGCCCGTCGCCGAGCGTTTCCACGGTGAACAACGGGCCTTGCAGCACGCCCTCCAGCAACACGCTGCGCTGCGGATGGCGCTGCCAGAAATCGTCCAGATAGGCCTGCAGCGCGGCGGCGTCGGCGCAATGGCGCACGTCCAGGCTGGCCACGCCTTCGCGCGGCTTGGCGATCAACGGCCACGGCGCCTGCGCCGGGATCGCCGCGCCCGGCGCCAGGCTGCAGAACCACGGCGCCGGCAGGCCGCGCGCGTGCAGCCGCTGGCGCATCGCGGCCTTGTTCTTGGCCGCATAGCAGATCTGCCAGTCCTTGCCCGGCAGTTCCAGCGCGGCGGCGACCAGCGCGGCGCTGGTCTGCAGATGATCGCTGTTGCTGAACACCGCGCGCGGCTGCACTTGCAGAGTGCTGAGCAGGTCGAGCACGCCGAGCGGATTGAACACGTCGCACTCCAGGATCTGCAACGGCACCGTGGGCGGATGCCGGCGGAAGTGCGCCAGATGGTCGTGGCGGTGGTCGGTCAGCAGCAGCACCGGCACGCCCAGGCGCTGCGCGGCGGGGATGAAGCCATCGGTCACTGCCGGATGGCAGACGTGGCTGAGGATCAGCAGGGGAGCGTCATGCGGGGTCATGATCGGTTCTCGTTCGGAAGACGGGGACGGACGCACGCGACGCCGCGCGCGGCCGCGATCGGGCGGACACGGGAAACAAGCCGCCGCTGCGGCGGGTCGGAACGCTGCCTGGCGCACGCATCGGGCGCGCGCTGGGTGCGCTGCGAACGCGGCCGCGTTCGCGGTGATGGCCCGCGTCTCCCGCGGGCGGCGGCGCGCCGGGTGGCGCGCGGTGCTGCAAACGCTAGCGTCGTCGTCCGACGCCAGCGGCGATCAGAAGCGGTATTCCAGGCCGAGGGTGACGCTGCGGCCCGGCGCCGGCTGCCGGCCCCACGGGCTGGTGTCGATGCCGCGGTACCAGTATTTCCGGTCGAACAGGTTGTTCACCGCCAGCGAGGCGCTGAGCTTGCCGTTGTCGCGCTCGCTGAGCACCTGGCTCAGCTGCGCGTTCCAGACCCAGTACGCCGGCAGCTCGCCGACCGAGCCGATCGCGTTTTCCTGCACGCTGTTGGCGGCGTCGCTGAAGGCGCGGCTGAAGTAATAGCCGGACACTGCGACCGTGCTGCGACCGGGCTGGTAGGAGGCGCCGAGGCTGAGCTGGTTGCGCGAGGTGTAGGGCACCTGCTTGCCGTCGTAGGCGCCCGATTCCTGGCGTGCGTCCAGATAGGCGTAGCCGGCGTTGAGAGTCAGCGCGCGCAGCTGCGCCGGACTCCATTGCAGTTCCACCTCGCCGCCCTGGTGACGGGTCTTGCCCAGGTTGCGGTAGGTGCGGGTGGTGTTGTCGAGCTGGATCTGCTGGTCGAAATCGATCAGGTAGCCGCCGAACTGCACGCGGGTGCGGGCGTTGGGCTGGTAGCGTGCGCCGGCCTCGTAGTTCCAGGCCAGCTCGGCATCGAGATTGTCGCCGTAGATGATCTGGGTGACCTGCGGCGCGCGCAGCGAGCGCTGCCCGTCGGCATACAGATACCACTGCGGCGTGGCCTGGAAACCGAGGGTCAGGCCGGGCAGCACATCGCTGGTGGTGTTGCGCGTGCTGGTGCCGCTGGCGAGGTTGTAATAGCGCGAATCCACCCGCTCATAGCGCAGCCCGGGGGTGATGGTGACGCGGCCGTCGGCCAGCCCGATCGCATCGCTGACGTAGGCGGCGGCGCCGCGGTCCTTGAAGCGCCAGTCGCGCACCAGGGTATACACGCCGTCGCTCAGCCGCGTGTTGCCGACCAGGAAGTCGATGTCCTCGCTGATCGCGCGCGCGCCCACGGTCCACTGCTGGCTTACCGAACCGGAGTCCATCTTCCAGCTCAGCCGCGGCTCGCTGCCGTAGACCTTGAAATCGCGCGGGGCGCTCTGCCGCAACTGCGGCGGCAGATCGGGACGCCAGGTCTCGCTGCTCGCCTGGCGCATGCCGACGATGAAGTTGCGGTTGCTGCGCGCGCTGAAGTTGCTCCAGTCCAGGCGCAGGTCCTGCAACGGACCCAGGTCGCCGAACTCCTGCTGGTAGACCAGCGAAGCGCGCGTGGTGCGGCCGGTGAATTCATCCAGCGGCCGCGTCGACTGGCGCGCATCGCGCAGATAGTCGGCGGTCGACAAGGCGCCGGCCATGTCCATGTCGGCCACGTAGCGCTGCACGCTGGCCTTGAGCAGCTTGTCCGGCGCCAGCCACCATTCGGCGCGCAGGCGCAGGTTCTTGATGTCGGTGTCGCTGTGCGCGCGCCAGTACTCGCCCTTGCTCCAGTTCGCGTCCAACTGCAGGCCGAAGCTATCGCTGGCGTAGCCGCCGGTGCTGATCGCGGTGTCGCCCAGATAGTGCCCGGCGCCGCCGGCGGTGACCTTCTGCCCGAGCGTGGTGGTCCAGGTCGTGGGGATGTCCGGACTGATCAGGTTGATCACGCCGCCGACGTTGTTGGGACCGTACTGCACCGCCGCGCCGCCGCGCACGATGTCGATGCGGTCGACCTGGTTCAGGCCGACCGGGAACAGCGACAGGCTGGTCTGCCCGTACGGCGCCAGCGCCAGCGGAATGCCGTCCTCGAGTACCTGTACGCGGCCGCTGCGGCTCTCGTAGAGACCGCGCAGCATGATCTGCGGCAGCGCGCCGGTGCCGGTCTCGTCGAACACCTTGATCCCCGGCACGCGCTGCAGCGCGTCGTCCAGCGAGCGGTTGGCGCCGTTGCGCAACTGCGCGTTGTCGATCACCTGGCGGCTGCCGGCGTAATGCTGCACGTCCTGCACGGTGGAGCGGCCGAGCAGGCTGCCCTGCACCTGCACGGTATCCAGCTGGCGGATCCGCGCCGCCGCGTCCTGCGATTCCCGCGATTCCTGGGCGATGGCGGCGAACGGGGCGAGCAGGGCGGCGCCGACGGCGACGGCCAGCAACGCGGGGGAAAGCGAAACGGTCAAGGCGACGACTCCGGGGAACGAAGGATCACTGCACGCGCAGCTCGGCGGCGTGCTGGCGCAGCGCGGATTGCAGCAGCGCGCGGTCTTCGCCGGCGAACAGCCAGTGCAGGTCCGCTTGCGCCAGCCAATGCCGGCGTTGCGCCGCGTCGCGCGGATTGGGGCAGAACGGGATGCCGGCGTCACGGCAGGCCGCGGCGATGGCCAGCAGCTGTGCCCACACCTGCGGATGGGTCGGCTGCGGGCCGACACCCAGATCCAGCGCCAGGTCGAGCGCGCCTTCCATCACCAGCGATACGCCCGGCACCTGCAGGATCTGCGGCAGTGCGCGCACCCCGGCCGCGCTTTCGATCATCGGCACCACCCGCAACGCGTGCCGGGTGCGTTCGATGTAGTCGGCCAGCGCGAGGCTGCCGAAGCCGGTGACGCGGCCGCCGCAGATGCCGCGCCGGCCGTGCGGCGGGAAGTGCGCGGCGGCGACCGCGCGCTCGGCCTGCTCGGCGCTGTCCAGCCCGGCCAGCACCACGCCGCGCGCGCCGGCGTCGAGTACCCGGCCGATCAGCTTGGCATCGACCTCGGGTACGCGCACCCAGGCTTCGCAGCCGCCCAGCTCGCAGGCGCGGATCGCGTGTTCCAGCTCTGCCGGCGAGCGCAGCACGTGCTCCAGGTCGAGCACCGCGAAGTCGTAGCCGAGGTGGCCGAACATCTCGCACAGCAACGGGCTGGGCACCGAATTGAGCAACCCGATCTTGCAAGCCATGGGGGAGAGCGAGCGGGCTGGGGAAGGGGCTGCAATCCTGGCTTAAACGATAATGATTATCAAGTAGGTTCAGGGCCGCCGCCGCTGCATTCCTGTAGACGCTTTTTGTGCGCGCCGACACCTGTGCAGGCACGCAGCGAGCTTGCGCTTGCCGTGCGGGCTTCACGGATGCACGCCGCGCAGGCGTCAGCCTGGCGCGATGCGCATGGCGCGGTACGGCGGCGTCGCCATCACCATCTCGGCCAGCGAATAGGCCAGCTCGCGCTCGGCCATCACCGTGCCGTCGGCGCCGTGCTCGAGCAGGTGTTTGACCTCGGCATCGCTGTGCGCACGCGCCAGCAGGGTCAGTCCCGGATTCAGCGCGCGCAGCTTGGCCAGCGCCTCGCCGGCCTCCAGCGGCTGCGGGATCGCCAGGATCGCGATCTTGGCCTTCTCCGGGTGCGCCTCGGCCAGCACTCGGTCGGCGGCAGCGCTGCCGCGGATGCCGGGGATGCCGTCGGCATGCGCGCGTTCCACGTGCTCGCGGTTGTCGTCGATCACCAGCACCGGCACGCCGCGTTCGCGCAGCACCGCGGCCAGGGTGCTGCCGACCCGGCCGTAGCCGATCACGATGGCATGGTCGACCAGATCCAGCGACGGACCCGGCGGCAGTTCCGCTTCCACCGTCACCGGCGCTTCCACCGCCTGCCTGGCCTGCCAGCGGTCCAGCCAGGTGAACAGCAGCGGGTTGGCGATGATCGACAGCAGCGCGCCGGCCAGGATCAGGTCGCGCCCGGTCTCGGGCAGGATCGCCAGGCTCACACCGAGTCCGGCCAGGATGAAGGAGAACTCGCCGATCTGCGCCAGGCTGGTCGAAATGGTCAGCGCGATGCCGGTGGGATGGCCGAACACGCGCACGATCACGAACGCGGCCAGCGACTTGCCGACGGTGATGGTCAGGAACGTGGCCAGCACCTGCCACGGATGCTCGAGCAGGATGTGCGGGTCGAACAGCATGCCGACCGAGACGAAGAACAGCACCGCGAACGCATCGCGCAGCGGCAGCGAATCGCTGGCGGCCTTGTGGCTGAGCTCGGATTCCTTCAGCAGCATGCCGGCGAAGAACGCGCCCAGCGCGAACGACACGCCGAACAGGGTGGCCGAGCCGAACGCCACGCCCAGCGCGATCGCCAGCACCGACAGCGTGAACAGCTCGCGCGAGCCGGTTGCGGCGACCTTCTCCAACACCCACGGGATCGCACGGCGGCCGACCACCAGCATCACCACCACGAACGCGGCCATTTTCAGCAGGGTGATGCCCAGCGCAGCGAGGATCGCGCCGGTGCCGGCGCCCTTGCCGCCGAGCGCGTCGGCCAGCGCCGGCAGCAGCACCAGCGCCAGCACCATCACCAGGTCCTCGACGATCAGCCAGCCGACCGCGATGCGCCCGCGCTGGGTTTCCAGCAGGCGCCGTTCCTCCATCGCGCGCAGCAGCACCACGGTGCTGGCCACCGACAGCGCCAGGCCGAACACCAGCCCGTGCAGGGTCGGCCAGCCCATGCTCCAGGCCAGGCCCCAGCCGAGCAGGGTCGCGACCGCGATCTGCGCCAGCGCGCCGGGGATCGCGATCCACTTCACTTCCATCAGGTCTTCGAGCGAGAAATGCAGGCCCACGCCGAACATCAGCAGCATCACCCCCAGTTCCGACAACTGGTTGGCCAGCGCCTGGTCGGCGACGAAGCCGGGAGTGAACGGGCCGACGCAGATGCCGGCCACCAGATAGCCGACCAGCGGCGACAGCTTGATCCGGTGGGCGAGGGTGCCGAGGACGAAGGCGAGGGCGAGCCCGACCGCGATGATGTCGATGAGACTGGTGTCGTGATGCATGCAGATTCGCGGAACAAGAAGGCAAGGAGTGTGGCCGATGCGGCTTTTATCGGCAAATCCGGCGGCTTGTCCAGTGCATGGGCTGACGCCTGTCGCGGGCGCCGCGTCGGCGCGTCCGATGCGCGCCCGCAGCGGCCGCTGGCGAGCCGGGGACGATCCCTGTGGCGGTGCCTGGTCGCCAAGCGGCGCGCTATCGTCGCCCGGCTGCCTTGCGCCGCAGCGGGCTTTCCAGTCCGCATGACGAGGCGGTGCAGAACCCAAGGCAGCGCAGGGCGAGCCGGCGCCGTGGCAGGACATGCGTCACGTTGCCATTGCCGCGCCCCGGCGTGTTCCGCCGAGCGACGGCGGCGCCGTCCGATTGCGGTAAAGCCGCGCCGCTCCGATACTAATGTGCCGACAGCGCGGCCGCCGCACCAGGTGGCCTATCGCGGCGTGCGCTGCCGGCCCAATATCGGCGTCATCTCACAGATGCGTGATACGCGAAACCGTCAAAATCGAACGGGTCGGAGCCATGCCGAATGAGAAGCCTGTCCCAGCATCCCCGCGATCCCCGCAAACCCCCGCCGCGCAGGGCGTTGCCGCCGTCGTGCGCGCCGCAAACTGTCTACTGTGCGGGTTCGCGCCGTGATGTATGTTTGCGCCAATCGGGCGTCCTGCCAAGGATCAAGGTGGTATGGCTACACTGAAAAAACTCGCTGGCGGCATCCTGCTCAGTGCAGGTTACTGCGCGCTCTACATGCTCGTGTGGCGCTGGTCTGTCGACCAATGGTTCCTGCCAGTCGGTTTGCGCGCTGCCGCGTTGCTCTTCCTTCCCTACAGGCTCTGGCCATATCTACTGGCCGGCGATGCCGCCGCGTTGCTCATCTTGCGCGCGCCGATGGCCGACGCGCATGGAGTGAGCGCGACGTGGGCCTATGCGAGCCCGTTCCTGTTGATGCCAGTCTTCGCCCTGGTGCCGCTGGCTTCGCGCTTGCTGATGCCGCAGAAGTCCCTGCAGAACTGGCTCCCCTTCGTCGCGTTGGCGGCTGCGCTGTGGGCAGCGATGTCCAACAAGGCGCTGAACTCCTCGCTGGGCGGTCCGGTGGGAGACATCACCCCGGACAACATCATCAAGTTCTGGATAGGTAACTATTTGGGCATCCTGATGTTCGTGCTGCCGGCATTGCTTTGGGTGCGGCGCAAGGGCAAACGGGTGATGCCCAGCGATGCGTTGCGCCGCGACGCCGCCATTGCCGTGCTGATGGTCGCCGGCATCTTTGCCATGGCCATGGTCGCCTCCGGATCGCTTCTGCGCCAGGTCACGCTCGTGCTGCTGATCGCGCCCGGCGTGTGGCTCACGCTTTGCCATGGGTGGCGCGGAGCCGCCGTGGGCGTGGTGCTGGCTGACCTGGCGGTGGCGATGTCGCTTCCCCTGGTGAATTTCGAGGGCGCCTACGACGCGCAGGGATTCAACGTCCAGTTGTTGATCGCTGTCGCGGCCACCACACTGTTCGCTCTTGGATCCAAGATCTCCGGCGCCTTCGACCAGGCCCGGCGCTTCGGTTACGCCGAACAGCAAGCTCTGCAGGTGGCGCAGGCCAGCTACATGTCCGCCGAGCGCACACTGCGCAATCGGGTGATCGAATACACCGATATCCATGCCCATATCAACAAGCTGCGCCGCGATATCGCCGCTTCCTTGAAAGAGCACGGGCACTACGCCGCCGCCATGGAAATGAACCGGACCGGGGTCATTCAGGCGCAGCTGTTGGACGATTATGTCGCTGCATTGTATCCGTTGGACATCGAGACCGATGGCCTCTACGGCGCGCTGAGTTCGGTCGCCTTTGCCAATGCCTGCGATACGGAGGTGGACGCGCGGCTGCACGGCGAGTCTCGGCAGCTATCGATCGGCCTGCAGTTGGCGGCGTATCGCTGCGTGCTCAACGCGATGGAGATCCTGCCCAGCGCCAGCCGGCACCGGGTCGAGGCGCGCGTCTGGACGGGACGCGGCAAGCGTGGCGTCGTGGTGGCGATCAGCGCCGATCCGGCCGTGCTCAGCGGGAAAAGAAGCAAGGGCGTGGATGAGAACGACTGGGAGCTGGCAAGCAGGCTGAAAGCTCATGACGGCACTTGCCAGCGCCGCCATGAGCTGAAGATCAGTTTCCTTGTTTCCGAACCGTTGGAGCGTTCCCTCACTTCTTGATCGTGACGGTCCAGGCATCGCCATTGGCGGTGCTGGAGACCTGCACGGTGAAGTAGCGCGCGTCGTAGACCACGGCGCCGCGGGTCTTGTCCAGCACATCGACGATGCTCACCGCGCCGACTTCCTTGCCTATCGGCGTCACCCAGGCGGTGTTCTCGATGCGCCCGATCGCGCCGCGGACCTGGCCGGTCGTATCGTTGATCTGCAAATAGGTCACCCCGTTGCGTTCGAAATGATAGATTCTCCACGCCGGGTTCGTCGACAGGTCGACTGCCTGCGGGGCGCTTTCGCCCAGCCCGCTGATCGCGATCTGACTGCCGTTGCCGCCCGACGGGCAGCAGGTTTGCGCATGCGCGTTCGCCGCCAGCGCCGAGCACAGCAAAATGCCCGACGCCACCGCCACGATTTTCGAAGTATTCCACATAGCCGAGTCCTTCCCTGCTGAGGGTTTCATAGCCTGCCGTTCAGGCGATTCCACCTTACCCGAGTCGCAGCGTGCAGCTGTTGACAAATATGGGGTAAATATTCGAGGTTTCGCTATATCTCATTGATGTTTCTGTGAATTATATAAGTGTCTACCGAAGTGACTTCCTTTGGGTGCGACGCTGTGCTAGCCGGTTTGAGTTAATCGCCAGGCGCAGGCATCCATTACCCAGCGATTGCCGCCCGCGCACGCTGTGCGGCGGACAAAAAAAAGCCCCGGCGAGCCGGGGCTTTTCCCTTGTGCGGCGGGCGCCGCATCGGCTAAGCCGTGCGCGCGCGCCTCACCACTTGTAGTTGACGTTGGCGTAGACGAATGCGCCGTTGAAGCCGAACGGCGAGGAGGTGCTATACGGCAGGTAGGTGCGGGTGCCGGCGCCGGCACGTGACAGGTCGGGATATTCGTTGAGCACGTTGTCGCCGCCGACAGTGAAGTCCCAGTTGCCCAGCTTGTAGCTGGCCGCCAGGTCCAGCGTCCACTTCGCCGCGTAGGTCTGGTCGGCGGCGGCGGTGGTGCCGAAATCGGTGAACTCGCCCCAGCGCGTGGCGGTGGCGGTGAACGCCCAGGCGCCCGGTGCCCACACGCTGCTCAGGAAGAACTTGTCGCGCGGCGCGCCCTTGGTGATGCGGCCGATCTCGGCGCGGCCGATGCGCACCGCAGTCGGGTCGATCGCCTCCAGCACCGCCGGGTTCTCGGCGATCTTCTCGATCTCGGTCTTGTTGTAGTTGTAGCCGGCGGTCAGGTCCAGGTTGCTGTTGCTCAGCGCGATCTTGTAGGTGCCGACCGCGTCCACGCCCTGGGTCTTGGTGTCGATCGCGTTGGTGAAGTAGCGGCCGCCGCCGATGCCGGCATAGCCGTTGGCCTGCAGGTAGTTGCGCACCGCGGTGGAGGTCAGGTTTTCCGACAGCACGATGCGGTCGTCGATGTCGATGCGGTAGGCGTCGACAGTGACGTACAGCGCATCGACCGGCTGCAGCACCAGGCCCAGGCCGTAGTTCTTCGATTTCTCCGCCTTCAGCGGCTCGGCGCCGAGTGCGACCGCGGCCGGATTGTCGGTGCGGAAGGTGCCGATCTCGAACGGCGTGGCGGTGATGCTGCCGTCGGGCTGGGTGACGTTGATGAAGTTGGTGGCGATGGACTGGAAATACTGCTGCTGCAGCGACGGCGCGCGGAACCCGGTGGAGGCGGTGGCGCGCAGCGCGACCTTGTCGGTGAACGCGTAGCGCAGCGACAGCTTGCCGGTGCTGGTGTCGCCGAAATCGCTGTAGTTCTCGTAGCGCCCGGCCAGGCCGGCGGAGAACTTGTCGGTGATGTCGCCTTCCAGATCGACGTAGGCCGAATAGCTGTTGCGGTCGTAGTGGCCCGAGTCGCTGGGCTTGAAGCCGGCGAACACCTGCGCGCCCGGCAGCAGCGTGCCGTTGGCCGAGGGCACGCCGCCGTTGACGTAGGAGGCCGCATCGCCCGGCGATTCGTTGAACTTCTCGCCGCGCCACTCGCCGCCGAAGGCCAGCGTGACCGGATAGGCCAGGCCGACGTCCAGCGACTTGGTGAAGTCGGCGTTGAGCAGGTTCTGGGTGACCTCCAGCGTGCCGGCATAGAAATCGGTCGGGCTGGTCGTGCCGAGGCTGTTGTTGAGGCTGTTCTTGACCTCGAAGCTGAGATTGTTGCGGCCGTAGTTGTAGCTGATGTCGATGCCCAGCCCGCCCTCGGTGCTGGCCTTGAAGCCGCCGACCCAGGACACGTCCTTGCTGACGTTGTAGATCTGCGGCAGGAAGCCGTCGGGGTAGATCTCCGGGCGGTTGCGGTTGTCGCCGGACCAGCGGAAGTAGCCGTTGGACAGCACTTCGCGACGGCTGAGCATGCCGTAGGAGTAGAAGGTCAGGTACTCGGCTGGTCTGTACTGGCCGTTGTACGAGAACGCGCCCTGATCGATGTCCGGGTCGCCGTAGCGCTGCTGCACTTGGCCCTGGTAGGGCTTGGCGCGGTCGGTCTGATCCTGGTGGCCGGCCTGCGCGGCGAAATGCACGCTGCCGTTCTCGCCGAACTTGACCCCGGCGTCGCCGGACAGCTGGTACTGCTCGCCGTCGCCGGCGCTGTACTTGCCGTAGCGCGCGGCGATGCTGCCGCCTTCGCCGCTGCCCTTGAGCACGATGTTGATGACCCCGGCGATGGCGTCGGAGCCGTATTGCGCCGAGGCGCCGTCGCGCAGCACCTCGATGCGCTCGACCGCGGCGATCGGAATGGTGTTGAGGTCGGCCGGCGACGAGCCGCGGCCCTGCGCGCCGTTGAGGTTGACCAGCGCGGTGGTGTGGTAGCGCTTGCCGTTGACCAGCACCAGCACCTGATCGGGCGAGAGTCCGCGCAGCTGCGCCGGGCGCACCGCATCGGAGCCGTCGGTGATCGCCGGACGCGGGAAGTTCAGCGACGGCACCGCACGCGATAGCGCGGTGGCCAGTTCGGTGGTGCCGGTGGACTGCAGCATTTCCGGCGAGATGATGTCGATCGGCGAGGCCGATTCGGCGACGGTGCGGTCGGCCACGCGGGTGCCGGTGACGATCATGGTATCCAGCGTCTGTGCGCTGGAGGAGGAACTCTGCGCGAGCGCAGGCGCTGCGGATGTGGTCAGGGCGAGGGCGACGGCAGTGGCGAGAGGATTGAACGTGCGGGTCATTGGCGGGGCGGCTCCAGGATGGGGGGAAGAGTCGGCGCCGCCGCATTCGCCATCACCCCCTCCCGGGTGTTGCGCCTATGGCGAATGTTGCGGCAGCCGCAATGGATTACCGGCAGATGTCGAATGTGTCAACGTTCCGTTAAACCTGTGCGCGTGGTTGCATGTGCAACGACCGCGGCAACACTTGCGGGCCGCGGCGATGCAGGTTTTCCAGGCGCTTGTAGACAAAAGCAGAGGCCTCTTCCGAAAGGGCCTTTGGCATGTGTTCAATTTCACACATCGCGCCGTGTATTGGCTTGGCGAGGCTTCGCGGTTGGCCCTTGTCATCTGCGTTCTTGTCGCGCATCGGCCTCCATCTCCGACGTGCAAGCATGCTTGCCGCCCTACTGTCCACCGCCCTCGCGGTAATGCCGATGGAAGCGTCGCGTCGATGCATGCCGATGCGGGCAGAAGGCGGTTCGGTGCAGACTGCTGCTGTGGCAATTGATCGATTGCAACCTTGGCGGCCTGGCGTTGCTGTGGCTCCGCGGGGTGTGGCGGAGCCGGTGGACAAGGTCTAGGCTACGGCGATGTACGGTGATCCCGTATTTGCGGATTTCCCGTTCATGAGGATGGAACGTGCCTGAGCTGCTGCGCGCTTTATTGCTGTCGTTGCTGCTGCTGGCCTGCGCCGGCTGCGATGGACTGTCGCTGGCTTCCCCCGCGCAGCAGTCCGCGTATGGCTTGTCCGGATTCTTCCCGGATCCCAAGGCGCTGGCGCTGGCGGCCGAGCATGGCGATGTCAAGGAAGTGCGGCGGTTGATGAAGGAGGAACACGTCAACCCCGACGCGCTCTTCTCCACGGACGGCTACCCGCTACTGATGTGGCCGATCATGACCCACACCCCGAGGGGTTGCGGGCGATGCTGGAGAACGGGGCCGACCCGAATGCACGCAAGCTGCATCCATCGCAGAACACAACCCGTTTCAAGGGGCGCTACGAGGACAATGCGATGGTCTGGGCGGCCAAGCAGGAAGATCCCATCTACCTGAAGCTGCTGCTGGATCATGGCGGCGATCCGAATGCGCGCAACTCCAATGGCGAGACGCTTCTTCTCCAGGCATTCCTGACGCAAAACCAATGGCAGAACGTGAAGCTGCTGGTAGAGCGGGGGGCGGATATAAATGCCACTAGCCAAGGATCTCCGATAATTTTTGATTATGCGGCTCGCGGGGGTTTTGAGTAGGTATATTGGTTGCTTGAGCATGGCGCAGATCCGAAGATAAATGGGCTGACGAAAGATCCTGAGAAATATGGATTGCCTAAGTATCCCGTCGTTGCTGATGTATTTTGGCACCCTGGCAACCCGAATGATCCGACGTGGCAACGCAAGTGCCAACAATGGTTATTGCAGCATGGGTATGCTCGGCCGCCGATGCCTGATTATTTGCGCGACATGCGCAAATCCTTCGGCTTCCCCTACGAAGAAGAAGATATCCCGTTGCTTTGACCAATCACTGAAGAAGGAGATTTCAGATGCCTAGTCTTGCCGAACACGAACAGCAGCGCGCATTGCTCGAGCAGCTGCGCGCCAGCAGCGATCCGCAGGCGCAGCAGCAGGCGACGCAACTTCAACAGCTTTACCACGACCGCGAGATGGCGGGGGTGTCGGACGATGTATACGATGCGGCGAAAGGCGAGGGGCGGCCGGATGCGGGCTGGATGCGCGGCAGCGAAAATTTGGACAAGCTGCGCGAGTACGCGCCGCAGCTGGGTCTGACGAATGAACAGATAACGGAGTTTCTGAAGCCTGACAACTCTGGCTTCCGCGCCGAGATCTACCTCCCCGATCCGTCCGTGCTGGGGCCGGGCTACAAGCCGGTGCTGGTGTTCAAGGGTTCGTCCGGTGAAGTTCTGACGTCCAATGGCCTGCGCGAGACCACCGGCGAGGACTTCCTGGCCAATAATTTCCCGCAGTCTGTGGGATTGCGGACGGATTATTACGATCGTGCAATGCGGTTAGGCTATTCCTTGAAGCAAGGTGGTCTCGACTTCGAACTCGCCGCCTATTCCTTGGGTGGTGGCGAGGCCTCGGCAGCCTCGGCGGTGACCGGTGTGCGGGCCACCACCTTCAATGCCGCCGGCCTGCACCCGGCCACCCCGCAGCGCTTCGCGCAGGAAAACGGACTGCCGGTCTACGACACGCAAAAGACCGTGGTCGCCTACCAGGTGGCCGGCGAGGTGCTCAACGACGGCATCCAGCAGAACATCCACCGGCTGGATGCATTCCGGCGCGAGGAACTGGGCGGGGTGTTGAAGGAAACCAGCACGCTGCTCAAGGAGCTGCCGCAGGGCAAGGCATTGCTGGCCAGCCAGTTGAATGCGACGGTGCCAAATTACGCCCAGCCCTCGGTGCATGCGTTCCTGGACCGGTTGCAGCAGGGCGACACGGCGCAGTTGCTGCGCGAGTTGCCGCTGGCGGCGGGGCAGCCGCAGCCGTTGCTGGCGGCCAAGCGGCGCGCGGATGTGGACGATCCGGGCAGTGCGCTGGTCGATCGCCAGCGGCACCTGTCGCTACGCGAGGTGTCCAATTTCGGCGGCCCACTGTTGACCACCGTGGCGATGGGGGCGCAAGGGGCCGACGCGGGCCTGCACGCGGGGCGTGCGGTCGAAAAGGTGGGGATGGCGGCCGGGCAGGGACTCGACATGACCGGCGATGTGGCGCGTGCAGCGGCGCAGCAGGGTGCGAATGCCAGTGCGCGGGCGATGCCGCCGCGGCCGGTGTAGTGCACGCCGGTGCTGTCGCTGCTGGCGTTCGGCAAGGGGTAGGACATGTGGCGGCCGGCGTGGATCGCGTCCAGGGCGAGGTGGAGGCCGGCGCCGGGAGGCTGGGCAGCGAAGCGTTGCGGCGCGCCGCGCAGTTGCTGCCCGAGGGATTGCGCGAGCAGGCGGACGCGCAAGCCGAGCGCCTGGCGCAGGCCGCCGCACACGCGCAGCAGCGGCAGCAGGCCGAGGTCGCGCAGGCGCTGCACGCGGCGGACCAGGATGCGCAGCGGTTGCGCGACACCGCGCACGGCGCCGCGCAGGCAATCCGCACGGGCAGCGAACAGCTTGGTCGCGCGGAGCATGCTGCGCTTGCGCAGGCTGGCGCGGCGGTGGATGGCGCGTTCGATGGCGCAGGGCGGCAGACCCGGCAGGTCGCCGCACAGGTCCCGGCGTCGGCGGCGGCGGTCAATGCGACGGTCTTCGCCGGCACCGCCGCCAATGTGCAGTACAACCCGCTGTTCGCGACCGCCAACGTGGTGAACATCGCCGCTGCTCAGCCAGGCGCCGCCGGCCGAGCGCACGGCCGCGCAGGCACAGGGCATCGCCGCGCTGTCGGCGGCCGATCAGGCGATGTTCGCGCGCATCCGCCAGGACGTGCCGGTGCATATCGGCGATGACCACGTCGCGCAGGCAATGCTCGCTGCCAAGCAGGCGGGCATCGCCGATGCGGACAAGATCGACCGCGTGCTCATGGCCGGGGACGCCATGTGGGTAGCTGGGACGACGCCCGGCTTCCGTACTTCGACAGACGTGGCGCAGCCGGCCGCGCCGATGCAGGACACGGTGCAGCAGACGCAGGCGCTCAATCAGCAGCGCGCGCAGCAGCTGGCGCTGGAGGCGCAGCAGCGGCAGCAGGAAGGTCCCGGCGGCAGGGGTGCGCCGGTCATGGGCTAACTCTGCGTGTGTTCCCGAAGCCGGTGTTGCCATTGTTGCGTATGCACGCGGCAAGGAGCAGCAGGACGTTCATGGCCGAGCGAGGGTTGTGCTCCTTCGCTCGCAACAGCCGACGCCAGTGCAACTGCGGATCATGCGGGTGAATCAAGCCGTGCAGCCGCCGGAGATCGGCGCATCGCCGAGCGCCGGGGTGGCTGCGAAACCCTCTCCCGCGAACGGAAGAGGGCCGTGTCTTACGCAGCGATCACCAGCGGTAGTTGATCCGCGCGTACACGTAGGCGCCATTGAAGCCGTACGGCGAGTAGTTGCTGTAGGGCAGCATGCCGTAGGTGGAGTTGACCAGGTTGGCGGTCTTGTCCGGATACTGGTCCAGCAGGTTGTCCGCGCCCAGGGTCAGGGTCCAGTTGGTGCTGGGCTTGAAGCTGGCCGAGGCGTCCACCACCCAGCTCGCGTCGTAGGTCTGGTCGCGGGCGGCGCTGGCCGAGTTGCGCACGGTGAAATCGCCATAGCGCGTGGCGGCCAGGTTGAAGTCCCAGTGCTGCAGTTTCCAGGTGCCGCTGAGGATGATCTTGTCTTTTGGGAAGCTGTCCTCCAGGCGGCCGATCTCGTCGCGGCCCAGGATGGTCTGGGTCGAGCCGATGTCTGCCAGCGCCTGCGGCTGTTCGATCGCATGGGTGATCTCGGTCTTGCTGTAGCCGTAGCTGGCAGTGAGGTCCAGCGAGCTGGCCGCGAACGGGATCGTGTAGGTGCCGACCAGATCGACGCCGCGGGTGCGGGTGTCGGCCGCGTTGGCGAAGTAACGCACGCTGGTGACGTTGGCGTAGCCGAGGCGTTGCAACTGCGCGAGCACGGCGGCATCGTTGAGGTTGGAGGACAGCAGGATGCGGTTGTCGATCTTGATCTGGTACGCGTCCAGGGTCAGGTACAGGCGTTCGACCGGCTGCAGCACCAGGCCCAGGCTGTAGGACAGCGAGGTCTCGGCCTTCAGCGGCGTGGCGCCCAGCGCCTGGGCCACGGTGCTGTCCACCGGGAAGGTGCCCGATTCGAAGAAGCTGCCGTTGATGTAGTTGCTGGTCACCGCCTGGTACTGCTGCTGCGCCAGCGACGGGGCGCGGAAGCCGCTGGCCACGGTGCCGCGCAGCGCCACCTTGTCGGTGAACGCGTAGCGCGCCGACAGCTTGCCCGAGCTCTTGCTGCCGAAGTCCGAGTAGTCCTCGTAGCGCCCGGTGAGGCCGGCGGAGAACTTGTCGGTGAAGTCGGCTTCCAGGCCGGCGTAGACGGCGTAGTTGTGGCGGTCCGAATGCACCGCGTTGGCCGGGGAGAAGCCGGCGAAGCCCTGCGCGCCGCCGGTGGTGCCGGTGTAGGAGGCCAGCTCGCCCGGCGACTGGTTCCACTTTTCCTGGCGGTACTCGGCGCCGAAGGACAGCGTCACCGGATAGGCCAGGCCCCAGTCCAGCGACTGGGTGAAGTCGGCATTGACGATGTTCTGGGTGTACTCCAGCGCGCCGTCGTAGAAGCTGCTCGGGCTGTCGGTGCCCAGGCTGTAGTTGATGCTGTTGCGGGTGTTGAAGTCGATCTTGTTGTAGCCGTAGTTGTAGCTCAGGTCCCAGCCGAAGCCGCTTTCGGTGCTGCCCTTGAGCCCTGCCACCAGCGAGCGGTCCTTGGAGTACTGGTTGATCTCCGGCACGTAGCCGTCGGGGTAGGTCTGCGCCAGCAGCGCGCTCTGCCCGTTGTGGTTGCGCGAGCGGTAGAACGCGAACGAGGTGATGTCGCGGTTGCTGGCGATGGCGGTGGCATAGCCGGTGACGTGGTCGCTGAAACGGAACTCGCCGTTGGCCGAGACCGCGGTCGCATCGACCTGGGGGTCGCCGTAGACGAAGGTGGTCTGGCCGATGCCCGGATAGTTGCCGGTGTTCGGCGCGCTGCCCTGGTACGGACCGGCGCGGTTGGTGGCGTCCTGCTGGCTGATCTGGCCGGCCACGTGCAGGCTGCCGCGGCCATCGCCGAAGCCGATTCCGGCGTCGCCGGAGAGCTGCGACTTGGCGCCGTCGCCGGCCGAATACTGGCCGCGGTCGACCGCCAGGCTGCCGCCTTCGCCCGAGCCCTTGAGCACGATGTTGATCACCCCGGCGATGGCGTCGGAGCCGTACTGCGCCGAGGCGCCGTCGCGCAGCACCTCCACGCGCTCGATCGCCGCGATCGGGATCGCGTTGATGTCCACCGCCGAGGCGCCGCGGCCGATGCTGCCGTTGACGTTGATCTGCGCGGAGGTGTGGCGGCGCTTGCCGTTGACCAGCACCAGCACTTGGTCCGGCGACAGCCCGCGCAATTGCGCCGGGCGGATGCCGCTGGTGCCGTCGGTCAGCGCCGGGCGCGGGAAGTTCAGCGAGGGCAGCACGCGCGACAGCGCGGTGGCCAGCTCCGAGGTGCCGGTGGACTGCAGCGCTTCGGTGCTGATGATGTCGATCGGCGACTGCGACTCGGCCACGGTGCGGTCGCTGACCCGGGTGCCGGTGACGATGACGGTGTCGAGCGTGCTGGGGGTGTCGGTGGCGGCCTGGGCCAGGGCGGGAGGGGCGGCAAGGGCGGCGAGCACGGCGCTCGCCAACAGGGACAACGGACGGTTCATGGAGACTCCAGCAGATGCCGAAAGCGGCAGATGGGGCGGTGGCTGCGCGGCGCTGGCCACGCAGGCCTGCCCCAGGCCGCATTATTATTCTTTAACATTCGCGCGGCAGCGCAGGATGCCTCTGCATGTTCTTATGCTTTTCGATTCTAAGCGGTGGCCGGCTGGCGACCAACCCGAACGGCTTGGGTCGCCCGCGCGGTGGGCGGGGGCGACCTGCGCTTGCAGGGCACGGCTGGCCTAGAAGCGGTAGCTGACCCGGCCGAACCAGTAGCGGCCATTGAAGCCGAACGGGGACAGCGAGGAGTACTGCAGGCCGTTGGCGCGGTCCTCGTAGATGTTGTTCGGCGCCGACCGGGTCGGATATTGGTTGGTGATGTTGTCCGCGCCCACGCTGAAGGTGAGGTCCTGCCAGGTGTAGCTGGTCGACACGTTCAACAGCCAGCGCGCGGCAAAGGTCTGGTCCTGGCTGCCGTCGTCTTTGTCGCCGCGGCGGGCGACCGCGCCATAGCGGGTGGCGTCGCCGTGTACGCTCCAGCCGGTGCGTTTCCATTCGGCGCTGAGTACGTATTTGGTGCGCGGCGTGGCGTCGGTCAGCAGGCCCTGGCTGGCGCGCCGGAAGTTGGGGTCGGAGACCTGCAGGATCTCGGTCTTGTTGTAGTTGGCGCTCAGGCTCAGGTCGAGCTTGCCGGCCTGGTCGAGATCGAGCAGATAGTCGTTCACCCAGTCGATGCCGCGGGTGCGGGTGGTGGCGCCGTTGACGAAGAACTGCGCCGCGGTGACCTGACCGATCGGCTTGGCCAGCGAGAGCTGGTCCGAATACAGGATCTGGTCCCAGATGCGGATCTGGTACAGGTCCAGGGTGGAACTGAAGTTGGCACCCGGCTGCCAGACCCCGCCGACGCTGTAGTTGCTGGATTTTTCCGGGGCCAGCGGTCTGGCGCCGAGCGCGATGGCCACCGGGTCGGAGGTGCGGTAGGTGCCGATCTGGGTCAGTTGCCCGTGTTGCAGCAGGGTCACCACCGAGGCGTAGTTCTGCTGCGCCAGCGAGGGCGCGCGGAAGCCATTGGAGACGGTGCCGCGCAGGGCGAAGGCGTCGCTGACCTGGTAGCGCGCCGACAGCTTGCCGGAGCGGGTGGAGCCGGCGTCGCTGTAGTCCTCGTAGCGCGCGGCCAGGCCGCCGGAGAGTTTTTCGGTCAGGTCGGCTTCCAGGTCGGCATAGACCGCCTTGCTGTGCCGCTGGAAGTCGCCGGCCACCGCCGGCGACAGGCCGGGAAACACCTGCGAGCCGCCCGGGTAGGCGCCGCCGGTGTCCGGGTTGATCGTGGTGGGGTCGAAGAAGTAGGAGTCTGGCGAGCCGGCGCTGACGGCGTACTTGTCCTGCCGGTATTCGGCACCGAAGGCAAGGTTGACCGGATAGGCCAGGCCCCAGTCGAAGGACTTGCTGAGGTCCGCATTGAGCACGCTCTGCTGGCTGCGGAAGCCGCCGGCATTGAAGCGGGTGGGCGAGGCGCCGGTGGTCCAGTACAGATTGGTGTTGAGGGTATTGAGCAGGTTGAAGGTCACGTCGTGCTTGCCGTAGTCGGCAGAGACATCCCAATTCCAGTCGCTGTCGGTCTTGCCCTTGAGGCCAAGCACCGCGGCGCGATCGTTGGAGGGGGTGTAGATCTGCGGCAGGAAGCCGTTGGGGTAGATCGCCTGCACGTTGCGGTCGCTGTTGTCCCAGGCACGGTAGTAGCCGTTGGACACCACCTCGCGGCGGCTGAAGTCGGCATAGCCGTACAGATCGATCCGCGGTGTCAGCGCATAGCCGAAGCTGAGCAGACCCTGGTAGGTCTTGACCGCCGGATCGCCGTAGCGTTGGTATGGGATGCCGCTGGGATTGTTCGCGCCTGCCAGCGTGGTGGCCTTGTCGGTGTTCTCGGCGCGGTTGCTGTTCATCGCGTTCTGGTAGTTCCAGGACAGCCGCACCCAGCCCGGGGCGCCGCCGCCCTGCGCGCCACCGAAGGCCAGCGCGTACGAGCCGTCCATCCCGTTCTGCGCGCCATCGCCCTTGTCCATGATCCCGCCGTTGATCGAGACGCTGTTCTTGCCGGGGCCGACGCCATGCTTGAGCACGATGTTGATCACGCCGGCGATCGCATCGGAGCCGTATTGCGCGGACGCGCCGTCGCGCAGTACCTCGATGCGCGCGATCGCCGACATCGGGATCGAGTTCAGATCCGCCGGCGCCGAGCCGCGGCCGACCGAGGGGTTGTAGTTGACCAGCGAGGTGGTGTGGTAGCGCTTGCCGTCGACCAGCACCAGCACCGCGTCGGGGGACAGGCCGCGCAGGGTCGCCGGGCGCAGCGCGTCGTTGCCGTCGTTGATGGCCGGGCGCGGGAAGTTCAGCGACGGCAACAGCTTGCCCAGGGCGCTGCCCAGGTCGCCGGCGCCGGTCGCCTGCAGCGCTTCGGGGCTGATGATGTCGATCGGCGACTGCGACTCGGCCACCGTGCGGTCGGCGATGCGGGTGCCGGTGACGATGAGGTTGTCCAGTGTCTTGGGGGCTTGGTCTTGCTGGGCGAAGCTGGTACCGGAGGCGGAGGCGAGCAGGATGGCGCTGGCCAGGGGGAGGGGGCGGTATTGCTTCATCGTTCGGAAAGTCCAGTGGCTGGGGGATGGCTTTGGATCTGAGCGGCCGGATGGCTGGGACAGTGGGTGCTTTGCAGCGACGACCGGCCCGGTCGGGATATTTCTCGACCAGGAGGTGCACAGCGGCATGGCATTAGGGCGTGACCGTCCGTTGCCGAGCAGGCTCAACCCGAAGACCTGTTCTTGGGTGCGAATGCCACGCCCTGGCGCGGACCCGGGGTGGGCCATCCGGGACGAAGCGGATACACTGCCGCCTCGAACGTCGAGTGCCCCCCTTCCCGTGATTTCCCTCAGAAACTTCGCCATGCGCCGCGGCGAGCGGCTGCTGTTGTCCAACGTCGATCTGACCCTGCATGCCGGCTACCGCGCCGGCGTGGTCGGGCGCAACGGCACCGGCAAGTCGAGCCTGTTCGCGGCGATCCGCGGCGAGCTGGAGGCGGACAAGGGCGATGTGGAACTGCCCGGCAGGCTGCGCACCGCCAGCGTCGCCCAGGAAACCCCGTCGCTGCCGGATCCGGCGCTGGACTTCGTGCTCGGCGGCGACACCGAGGTGGCCGCGGCGCTGCAGGCCGAGGCCGCCGCGCTGGCCGCCGAGGACTGGGAGGCGGTGGCGGCCGCGCACGTGCGCCTGGAAGAGGTCGGCGGCTACGACGGCAGCGCGCGCGCCGGCAAGCTGCTGCACGGCCTGGGCTTCCCGGCGGCGACGCATGCGCGCCCGGTCAAGGACTTCTCCGGCGGCTGGCGGGTGCGGCTGAACCTGGCGCGGGCGCTGATGATGCCCTCGGACCTGCTGCTGCTCGACGAGCCGACCAACCATCTGGACATGGACGCGGTGCTGTGGCTGGAGCAGTGGCTGCTGAAATACCCGGGCACGCTGCTGCTGATCAGCCACGACCGCGAGTTCCTCGACAACGTCGCCACCCACACCCTGCATCTGCACGGCGGCGGCGCCAAGCTGTACGTCGGCGGCTATACCGATTTCGAGCGCCAGCGCACCGAGCAGCTGCGCCAGCAGCAGATCGCGCACGACAAGGAACAGACCGAGCGCGCCCACCTGCAGAGCTTCATCGACCGCTTCAAGGCGCAGGCCAGCAAGGCCAGCCAGGCGCAGAGCCGGATGAAGCGGCTGGCGAAGATGGCCGGCACCGAGGCGGTGCGCGCCGAGCGCGAGTTCCGCATCGAATTCGCGCAGCCCAACCGGCTGCCGCATTCGCTGATCCGGCTCAACCATGCCGACTGCGGCTACGGCAGCGAGGTGATCCTGCGCCAGGCCGGCTTCGGCCTGGAGGCGGGCGACCGCATCGGCCTGCTCGGCCCCAACGGCGCCGGCAAGTCGACCCTGGTCAAGAGCCTGGTCGGTGAGATCGCGCTGCTGAGCGGCGAGCGCAGCGCGCATCCGGACCTGCGCATCGGCTACTTCGCCCAGCACACGGTGGAGTCGCTGCACGAAGGGCAGTCGCCGATCGACCATTTCCGCGAGATCTCGCCGGACGCATCGATCCAGGCGTTCCGCGACTTCCTCGGCAAGTGGAATTTCCCCGGCGACCGCGCGTTCGAAGTGGTGGACGGCTTCTCCGGCGGCGAGCGCGCGCGCCTGGCGCTGGCGCTGATCGCCTGGCAGCAGCCCAACGTGCTGCTGCTCGACGAGCCGACCAACCATCTGGACCTGGAGATGCGCGAGGCGCTGGCCGAGGCGCTGAGCGATTTCGAGGGCGCGATCGTGATGGTCTCGCACGACCGCCACCTGATCGGCCTGGTCTGCGACACCTTCTGGCGCGTGGCCGACGGCGTGGTCGAGCCGTTCGCCGGCGACCTGGACGAATACGCCGCGTGGCTGCGCAGTCGCCCGGCCGCGCAGGGCACCAAGCAGAAGATGGCCGAGGCCGCGCCGACTCCGCCGCCGCCGGTCAAGCCGCTGCCGGCGAAGAAGCCGCCGAACCCGCACAAGCTGGCCGCCGCCGAAAAGCGCGTCGGCGAGCTGGAAGCGGCGCTGGCCGAGCTCGATCGCCAGCTCGCCGACCCCAGGCACTATGCCGACGCCGAGAAGATGGCGGTGCTGGGCCGCGACCGCGAAGCCAGCGCGCAGCAGCTGGCGCAGGCCGAGCAGGCGTGGATGCAGTTGATCGAGGGCGCGTAAACCGCGATCGCGTTGCCGCGGCGCGGTCCGCCGCCGCATGCCGGTTGGTTAAGCTGCGGGCAACGCAGGCGGGGAACCAACCATGATCAGCGGCATCAGCAGCGCGGACGACCATCTCGCCGCGCAACGCCTGCACACCCAGCGCCAGCTACGGCGCGTCTTGTCGGTGTGGACGTGACGACAGCTGCCTGCGCCGCATGCGGTGGATGCGGTGCGCGGGCGGCCGCCGTTCTGGAGACGACTCAAGGACAATGGCATGAACCGAATCATGGCAACAACGCTGCTGTTCGCCTTGCTGGCCGGCTGCGCCAGCTACGGCCAGCAGCGGACGCAGCGGGCGATCTGCCGCGAGGCCTCGCCCCTGTCCAGCGAGTGCAAGGCGGCGGAATTCATCGTGCTGGACGGCGATGGCACGGCGCCGGCGCCGGCGTTGGCCTTCGTCGAGTTCGACCAGAACGGCACGCCCTACGATCCAGCGTCGATCGACGACGTCATCGGCAAGATCGCCGCGACCGCCGCGCAGCCGCCGCAACGCCTGCTGCTGGTCGTGTTCATCCACGGCTGGAACCACAACGCGGCGCAGAGCGACGGCAACGTCATCGCCTTCAAGACCTTCCTGCGCCAGCTGCAGGCGCAGGAACAGGTGCTGGCGGTGGGCAAGCGGCGTGCGGTGGTCGGCGTCTACCTGGGGTGGCAGGCCAAGGCCTCGGACAACAGCGTGCTCGAACTGCTCTCGTACCGGGACAAGAAGGAGTTGGGGCTGACCACCGGCGTGGAGGGTGTGCGCGGCGTGCTGGCGCGCCTGGCCGAGTTGCGCCGCACCGCGTCGGAGAGCCGCCTGGTGCTGATCGGGCACAGTTTCGGTGGCGGCGTATTGTTCACCGCGGTCAAGGACCGGATCGTCGCCGCCGTCGGCGATCCGCAGGCGCGTCGGCAGACGGCGTATGGGGATCTGGTGATCCTGCTCAATCCCGCGATCGAGGCCGAACAGTTCGTCGCGCTGCACCAGGCCGTCGCGCAGACCACGTTCCGGGCGTGCGAGCCGCTGGCGATGGCCAGCTTCACCTCCGAAGCCGACACCGCGCTGTCCAGGGAATTCCCGCGCGGCATGCGGTTGTTCTATCCGCAGCGGCTGGCGGCGGCGAGCGCGGACGAGGTCGAATTGATCACCACCGCGTACGGCTTGTATCCGTTATTTTCGCGCTATCGGCTGCGCGTGCTGCCCGGAGCGACAGTGCCGACCGCGCTGACCCCGGCGGCGTTCACCGCGGCGGCACGCACCTGGGGCGGCTTCAGGGCCGGCACCGGCGCATTCGCACTGGGCGGGATCGAATTGGCGTCCAGCGTGACGCAAGCGCCGCAAGCCTGGGTGCCGCTGTTGAACGTGCGCGTGGACAAGGCGCTGATCCAGGAGCACAACGCGATCTGGGATCCCAGGTTCGCCTATTTCATCCGCGGCCTGGTCGGCATGGAATTCGCCAAGGGCGACGCCTGCCGATGAGCCTGCGGTGCGTGCGAGATCGATCGTGTGCGGGCCATGGCGCGCTCGCATCGTGGTGCACGGCTGAACCTTCCGTGCGCGCTCCGCTCAGCTTGCCGCGTGCCGTTGCTCGGCCTGCAGCCATTCGCGCAGGCGCCGCCCGGCATCGCTTTCCGCGCGCGAGCGCAGGCGGGTGAGCCAGTAGCGTCCGGCGTCGATGCGGGTCTGGAACGGCGCGAGCAGGCGCCCGGCGTCCAGATCCCGGGCGAACAGGCGCAGCGGCAGCAAGGCCGCGCCGGCGCCCGCCGCCGCGGCGCTGGCCAGGGTCAGCGACGAGTCGCAGATCGGTCCGCTGGCGAGGACTTCCGGCGCGCCGGCCGCCTGCAGCCAGCGCGCCCATTCGTCCAGCCGGTAGGAGCGCAGCAGCGGCACGCCGCCCAGGTCGGCCGGCGTGCGCAGCACGCGCGCCAGCGCCGGCGCGCACACCGGTGCGAACGGCGCGTCCAGGATCGGCGTGGCGCACTGGCCTTGCCAATCGCCGTCGCCGAAGCGGATCGCCAGGTCCAGGCCTTCGCCGGCCAGATCGACGCGGTTGTTGTGGGTGTGCACGCGCAGCTCGATGTCGGCATGCGCGGCGTGGAAGGCGTCCAGCCGCGGCAGCAGCCAGCCCACCGCGAAGGTGCCGACCACGCCGACGCTCAGCGTCTCGCGGTAGCGGCCGCCGGCGAAGCGCTGCAGGGTGGCGGCGATGCGGTCGAAGGCCTCGGTCAGCACCGGATGCAGGCGCTGGCCTTCGTCGGTCAGGGCCACGCCGCGCGGCAGGCGCTGGAACAGGACCACGCCCAGGCGCGCTTCCAGTTGCTTGATCTGGTGGCTCAGCGCGGCCTGGGTCACGCACAGCTCGGCGGCGGCGCGGGTCAGGTTCTGGTGCCGCGCGGCGGCCTCGAAGGCGCGCAGGGCGTTCAACGGCAGCTGCGGACGGATCATCGTGCGCCATTAGTTATTTTCATGATTGCGATTGAATAACCTCGCTGGTGGGCCGCGGTCAAGCTGCGCATGATCGGGTCTTCCGACGGAGCTGGACGATGCTGGCGAGACGACGATTCCTGCAGCGCATGGGGCTGGCGGCGGCCGCGCTGGCGGTCGCGGCGGTGGATGCGAAAGTGCCGAAAAACAAGGCGCCGACGCTGGCGCAGCGGCTGGCCGGGATCGAGCGCCGCACGGCCGGGCGGCTCGGCGTGACGCTGCTCGACGGCAACGGCGCAGTGCTCGGCGGGCAGCGCCAGGACGAGCGCTTCCCGATGTGCAGCACCTTCAAATTTGTATTGGCGGCCGCGGTGCTGCAGCGGGTCGATCGCGGCGAACTGCGCCTGCAACAACCGGTGCAGATCCGTGCCGCGGACATGCTGCCGCACGCGCCGGTGACCGCGCGCCATGTCGGCGGCGCGCTGAGCGTGGCCGAGCTGTGCCGGGCGACGATGATCTTCAGCGACAACCCGGCGGCCAACCTGCTGTTCCCGCTGGTCGGCGACCCGCCCGGGTTGACCCGCTTCCTGCGCGGGCTCGGCGATACGCAGACCCGCAGCGACCGCCACGAGCCGGAGATGAACCGGTTCGCCGCGGGCGACCCGCGCGATACCACCACGCCGGCGGCGATGGCCGCGACCCTGCGCGCGCTGCTGCTCGGCGATGCGTTGCGGCCGGCCTCGCGGCAACGCCTGACCGCGTGGATGCTCGACAACCGCACCGGCGACGCTTGCCTGCGCGCCGGCCTGCCGCGTGGCTGGAAGATCGGCGACAAGACCGGCAGCAACGGCACCGACACCCGCAACGACATCGCCATCGTGTGGCCGCCGGGCCGACGCACACCGTTGCTGCTGAGCGCCTATCTCAATGGCGCCAAGGTCGATGACGCCGCACGCGATGCGGCGCTGAAGGCGGTGGCGGTCGCGGTGCGGGAGACGCTCGCGGGTTGAATGTTCTCTGGGCGCTGCTTGCGCCTACGGTTCGGCCATCGCCCCGCCAGGCAACACCGTGGCGATCCTTCCTGCTGCAGGCCGAGGACGACGAGGTGGACGGCGTGGCGCAGTCGCTGGCCTATTACGTCGCGCTGAAGCAGGCCGGCGTGCCAGTGGCAATGCACCTGCACGCGCAGGGCGGCCATGCCTTCGGCCTGCGCGCGGGCAAGTTGCAGGTCGCGCAGTGGCCGCGCCTGGTGGAAACCTGGCTGGCCACCATCGGCATGCTGGACGCGGCCGACGCGTCCGGCCAGGCGCTGGCGCGCGCCGTCCCCTTTTCATGGGAAGCTGGCCCGCAGGGCCGGATGAGGGGATGGGCGAAGCCTCGTGCACGCCTAAAGACAGCGCGACGCTTCGCGCCGTACCCTCACCCTCTCCCGAGGGGAGAGGGGCTTTGTCTCCTTCTCCCCTCGGGAGAAGGTTGCCCCGCAGGGGCGGATGAGGGTGCGGGCAGGTCGATCCACACTGCCGGCCGGTGGTACCGTCACCGCCGCCATGGCCTCCACAGACGTCGGCCTGAGCGGCCAAGGCGACGGCATCGCTTGAAAGCCTGCGCCGGGGCCCCATACTGGCTGCCTCCGTTCTTCTCGCGTTTTTGCCGCCATGCCGATCTATGCGTTCCAATGTGCCGAGTGCGGCCACAGCTTCGACCGCTTGCAGAAACTGTCCGATCCCGACCCTGAAACGTGCCCGTCCTGCGGTGCGTCCGCGGTCAAGCGCCAGCTGACCGCACCGTCGTTCCGCTTGTCCGGCAGCGGCTGGTACGAGACCGACTTCAAGAAGGACGGCGACAAGAAGCGCAACCTGGCCGAGTCCGGCAGCGGCAGCAGCAGCGCCGGCGAGGCCAAGCCGGCCGCAGGGTCCGTCGCCACCGACAGCGCGGCCAAGCCTGCCGCCCCCGCTACCGCTGCCACGCCGGCGCCGGCGGCCAAGCCCGCCGCGACCTGAGCGGGGCGTCCCGCAGCGGGGCTTGCCGAAATGCGAACGGCCCGGAGTCGCCTCCGGGCCGTTCGCATTTCTGGTCAGGGACGTTCAGCGGGCGCCGAAGCGTGCCCGGCAGCCTTCCTTGACCCACACCGCATTGCTCTCGTACCCCCAGTTGCGGCCTTCGATGCAGGTGGTGCCGGACAACTGCTGGATCAGCGCCGGGCGGCCCTGGCCGCGGTCCCAGGCGCAGCTGCGCAGGCGCTTGTCGCCGCTGCTGCAGGTCACCGAGTAGTCGCCGCCGGACGGCGGGCGGCCCGGACCCCAGCCGCCACCACCACCATCGCCCCGGCCTTCGGCGAATTCGCCGCGGCAGCCATCGTCCACCCACACCGCGCCGTCGCGCTGGCCCCAGCTGCGGCCCTCGATGCAGCGGGTGTCGGACAACTGCCGCACCAGCACCGCATTGCGCCAGCCGGTGTTGCAGACGCGCTGGCGCTGGTCCTGGCTCTCGCAGCGGATGCTGCCGCCAGGACCAGGACCAGGACCAGGACCAGGGCCAGGGCCAGGGCCAGGCCCCGGGCCGTCGCCGTCGCCCCAGCCGCCGCGGCCTTCGGCGAAGCGGCCGCGGCAGCCGCGGTCCACCCACACCGCGCCGGGGCCGGAACCCCAGGTCTGGCCCTCGATGCACGGCGAGTCCGACAGCGCGCCGAGCAGCCGCGCGCGGCCGCGGAACGGCGTCGCGCACTGGCGGCGCTTGCGGTCGTTGCTGGAGCAGACGATGGTCTGCGCGTTGAAACCCGGCTGCGGCCGCCACTGGCCGCTGCTGCCGCGCAGCGAGGTGGAGATGTCCTGCTGGATGCGGCCGAAGCCCCAGCCGCGGTCGATCTGGTCCAGGTAGAACTCCAACTGGTCGTCGGGAATCTGCCGGCCGCGGGTCTGCTCGGCATATTCGTGCTCGATCACCCGCACCCGGCTCGGTACCGACAGCTGCCGCAGATCCTCCGGCGCGTAGGCGCGCGCGCTCTGCGCGGCCACCGGCCCGCTGGCCAAGGCCAGTCCCGCCACCAACAACCAGCCGCTCAGCTGCCTCAACATGGGGCCCCCTGCGATGCCCGTGACTGTGGGCGGACTATAGCCTCACGCAAACTTAAGGCCAGGTGAGTTGCGGCGCGATTTGCCCGGGCCGGCGCCGCGCCGCAGAATATCCGGCTTGCCGGCGCGTTCTGCGGCGGCGGCCCCACCTTGGAGTTTGCGATGCGTACCCACTTCTGCGGCCTGGTCGACGAGACCCTGATCGGCCAAACCGTCACCCTGGCCGGCTGGACCGATGTCGCCCGCAATCTCGGCGGGGTCTGCTTCATCGACCTGCGCGACCACGAGGGCATCGTGCAGGTGATGGTGGAGCCGGAGAGCGCGGAGGTGTTCGCGGTCGCCGCCTCGCTCGGCTACGAGGACGTGCTGCAGGTCGAAGGCGTGGTGCGCGCGCGGCATGCGGTCAACGACAAGCTGCGCAGCGGCAAGGTCGAGGTGATCGCCACCCGCATCAGCGTGCTCAACAAGGCCGCGCCGCTGCCATTCCATGCGCATGAGAACCCGGGCGAGGAAACCCGCCTGAAGTACCGCTACCTGGATCTGCGCCGCCCGGAGATGCAGCGCATGCAGCGCACCCGCATCAAGCTGGTGCAGGGGCTGCGCCGTTACCTGGACGAGCGCGGCTTCCAGGACATCGAGACCCCGATCCTGACCAAGGCCACCCCGGAAGGCGCGCGCGACTTCCTGGTGCCGGCGCGCATGCATCCGGGCGAGTTCTACGCCTTGCCGCAGAGCCCGCAGCTGTTCAAGCAGATCCTGATGGTGGCCGGCTTCGACCGCTACTACCAGATCGCGCGCTGCTTCCGCGACGAAGCCTTGCGCGCCGACCGCCAGCTCGAGTTCACCCAGCTGGACATGGAATTCGCCTTCGTGCGCGAGCGCGACGTGCAGGATGCGGTGGAGCAGATGATCCGCCACATCTTCAAGCAAGTGGTGGACGTGGAGCTGGCCGCCGAATTCCCGCGCATGACCTGGGCCGAGGCGATGCGCCGCTACGGTTCGGACAAGCCCGATCTGCGCATCGGCCTGGAACTGGTCGACGTGGCCGAACTGGTCAAGGGCAGCGAGTTCAAGGTGTTCGCCGCTGCCGCCGCCGCTGCCGCCAGCCGCGTCGCCGCGCTGCGCATCCCCGGCGGCGCCAGCCTGTCGCGCAAGCAGATCGACGACTACGCCGCGCACGCGGCCAAGTACGGCGCCAAGGGCCTGGCCTACATCAAGATCGCCGACAACGGCGAGGTCAGCTCGCCGATCGCCAAGTTCTTCTCCGAAGAGGCCTTCGCCGCACTGGTCAAACACGTCGGCGCCGGCAGCGGCGACATCGTGTTCTTCGGCGCCGGCGGCTACAACACAGTCTCCGACTTCATGGGCGCGCTGCGGCTGAAGGCCGGCAAGGACTTCGGCCTGGTCGCCGCCGGCTGGGCGCCGCTGTGGGTCACCGACTTCCCGATGTTCGAATGGGACGAGGAAGCGCAGCGCTACGTCGCCCTGCATCACCCCTTCACCGCGCCGGCGGTGGACGACATCGCGCAGCTGCGCACGCATGCCAGGACCGCGGTGTCGCGCGGCTACGACATGGTGCTCAACGGCAATGAAATCGGCGGCGGCTCGATCCGTATCCACCGCCCGGAGATGCAGAGCGCGGTGTTCGAACTGCTCGGCATCGGCGCCGAGGAAGCGCGCGCCAAGTTCGGCTTCCTGCTCGACGCGCTGAACTACGGCGCGCCGCCGCACGGCGGCATCGCCTTCGGCATCGACCGCATCGCCGCGCTGATGGCCGGCACCGAATCGATCCGCGACGTGATCCCGTTCCCCAAGACCACCGGTGCGCAGGACCTGATGACCGACGCGCCGTCGCCGATCGCCGATGCGCAGCTGGCCGAAGTGCACGTGCAGGTGCGCGCCAGGCCGGTGCAGGGCTGAGCGATGGCATTGGCGATCCGCCAGGCCACGCCGGACGACGCCGCCACGCTGGCGGCGCTGGCTGCGGCCACCTTCACCGAGACCTTCGCCCACCTGTATTCGCCGCAGGACCTGCATGGCTTCCTCGGCGAGACCTACACCGCCGAGCGTCAGCGCACCATCCTGCAGCACCCTGACTACGCGATCTGGTTGCTGGAGGACGATGGCGTGGCGGTGGGCCATGCCGCGGCCGGCCCCTGCGGCCTGCCGCACGTGGACGTGCGCCCCGGCGACGGCGAACTGAAGCGGCTGTACCTGCTGCGCTCGCACCAGAACAGCGGCTGGGGCAGCCGCCTGTTCGAGACCGCGCTGGCCTGGCTGGAGCGCGAGGGCCCGCGCACGCTGTGGATCGGCGTGTGGTCGGAGAACTTCGGCGCGCAGCGCTTCTACGCGCGCTACGGCTTCGAAAAGGTCGGCACCTACGAGTTCCCGGTCGGGCAGACCCGCGACCTGGAGTTCATCCTGCGGCGCCTGCCGCGCTGAGCGTCAGTGCCGCTTCGCCGCGGACCTGCGCCACTTCGGCGCGCGGCGAGGCACCGAACAGGCGCTTGTACTCGCGGCTGAACTGCGACGGGCTCTCGTAGCCGACCCGGTGCGCGGCCGCGGCCGCCGCCAGCCCCTCCAGCAGCATCAGCCGCCGCGCCTCGTGCAGCCGCAGCTGCTTCTGGTATTGCAGCGGCGACATCGCGGTGGCGGCCTTGAACCCGTGGTGCAGCGCCGACACGCTCATGTGCACGTTGCGCGCCAGGGTTTCGATGCGCAGCGGGTCGAGGTAGCGCTCGCGCAGCAGCGCCACCGCCTGGGCGATGCGCTGCGGCTGGCCGTCGTTGCGCGCCAGCGCGCGCAGGTGCCCGCCCAGGTCGCCCTGCAGCACGCGGTAGAAGATCTCGCGGATCGCCATCGGCGCCAGCACCGGCAGGTCGCCGGGAGTGTCGAGCAGGCGCATCAGCCGCAGCACCGCATCGAGCAGCGGCGCGGTGACCTGCGCCGCGTACGCGGCTTCGCCGGCGACGCCGCCGCTGTCCGCGCTGTCCAGCAGTAGCCCGGCGATGCACGTCGGGTCGATGTCCAGGCGCAGGCACAGGTAGGGCTTGGCAGGGCTGGCCTGGATCACCTGGCCGAGCATCGGCAGGGTCATCGACACCACCAGATAGTGCAGCGGGTCGTAGCGGTAGTGGTGCGCGCCGAGGGTGGCGGTCTTGCTGCCCTGGACCACCACGCACAGGCGCGGTTCGTAGAGGGTGGGCATGCACGGAGTCGGCGCGCTGATTCGCATCAGTTGCAGCGGGGCCAGCGCGGTGGCGTGGGCGCCGTCCCCGGAGGCGGTCGATCGGGCAATCCGTGCGCTCAATTCGGCCAGCGCCGCGGCCACCGCGGGCGCTACGCTTGGGTTGGTGGAGGGTGGGGGCGTCATGGGAGATCGGCGGAAAAGGCTGGCGTGGGCGAATGTAACGCGCGCGGGCGCCGTGCCGGACGCTTGTGCAGGATCGGGCAATCTTTCGGCAGCAACAGGCTAGCGCGGGCAGCGTATTTTCAGCGAGCCTGCAACCACCATCCGCGGGCCTCCGCGTCGTCGGCGGGTCTTGTGGCGATCTTCGCGCATCGCACACTTATCCGTTCCAGCGACCGCCGCCCCGCCCCCACGGAGCCCGTCCGCATGTGGATCGTCCAGTACGCCTTGTCGCGCCGCTACACCATCGGCGTGCTCGCCCTTCTGATCCTGCTGTTCGGCCTGCAATCGGCGCGGCGCATGCCCACCGACATCCTGCCCGAAGTGGGCATTCCCTCGGTCAACCTGATCTGGACCTACGCCGGCCTGCCGGCGGCGGAGATGGCGGCCAAGCTGACCTCGTTCTCCGAGATCTCGGTGCTCAACACCGTCGACGACCTGAAGGAGGTGCGCTCGGAAAGCCTCAACGGCATCGGCATCGTGCGCGCCGACTTCCAGCCCGGGGTCAACCTGGAGCGCGCGCTGGCGCAGATGACCGCGGTCTCGCAGACCGTCCTGCGGCGCATGCCGCCGGGCACCTCGCCGCCGCTGGTGGTGCGCAACAACGTCTCCAGCACCCCGGTGCTGCAGCTGGTGCTGTCGTCGGAGACAATGAGCGAGGCGCAGCTGTACGACTATGCGCGCCTGCAGCTGCGCTCGCAGATCCAGTCGATCCCGGGCATCCGCATGAGCCTGCCGTACGGCGGCGCGGCGCGGCAGATCATGGTGGACCTGGACCCGCAGGCGCTGCAGACCTATGGCCTGACCCCGCAGGACGTGACCGGGGCGCTGGAGCGCGGCAGCCCGACGCTGCCGTCGGGCAGCATCCGCGAAGGCGCGCGCGAGCTGCAGATCTCGCTGGAGACCAGCCCGGAGAGCGCCGCCGGCTTCCTCGACCTGCCGATCGCCAGCCGTGGCGGCAACGTGATCTACGTGCGCGACGTGGCCGGCGTGCGCGACGGCGGCGCGCTGCAGACCAACATCGCGCGCATGGACGGCGCCGACGCGGTCTCGGTGGCGCTGATCAAGATGGGTGGGGCGTCGGCGGTGGAGATCGTGCGCCAGGTGCGCGAGCGGCTGCCGGAAATCGTCGCCTCGGCGCCGCCGGGCACGCGCATCGAGCCGATCTTCGACCAGTCGGTGTTCGTCGACAACGCGATCGGCTCGATCCGCCACGAAGCGCTGCTGGTCGGGCTGCTGGTGGCGGCGGTGGTGTTGGTGTTCGTCGGCTCGTGGCGCCTGAGCCTGATCGTGCTGTCGGCGATCCCGCTGGCGCTGCTGGCCTCGGTGACCGCGCTGTACCTGCTGGGCTATACCTTCAACGTGATGACCCTCGGCGGGCTGGCGCTGGCGATCGGCATCCTGGTCGACAACGCGGTGGTGGACGTGGAGAACACCAACCGCCACATCGCCCTGGGCAAGGACGTGCGCAGTGCGATCCTGGACAGCGCCGGCGAGGTGGTGTTTCCCGAGTTCGTCTCCACCGTGTCGATCTGCATCGTGCTCACCCCGATCCTGCTGATGACCGGGCTGTCGGCGTGGGTGTTCACGCCGCTGGCGCTGGCGGTGATCTTCGCGATGCTGGCTTCGTTCCTGCTCTCGCGCACCTTGATCCCGGTGTTGTGCTACCTGCTGCTGCCGGCCGACATCCGCAGCCGCGCGCAGCCGCGCTGGGCCGCCGAGCGCGCGCTGCTGGCCGTGCACCACCGCATGGAACACGCGCTGGAGCGGTTGCGCGAGCGCCACCATGCGCTGCTGTACCGGCTCGGCCATCACGGCGGGACGCTGGCGCTGGCGGCGTTCGCGCTGCTGGCCCTGGGCCTGGGCGCGGCGGCGCTGCTCGGGCGCGAGTACTTCCCGCAGGTCGATGCCGGGCAGTTGCGGCTGCAGGTGCGGCTGCCGTCGGGGACCCGGCTGGAGCAGACCGCGCAGCGGCTGGCGCAGATCCAGCGCGAGATCCGCGACATCGTTCCCGCCGCCGAGCTGCAGACCGTCTACGAGCAGATCGGCATCCCGGACGCGGTCAACCTGGCCTGGGTGGACAGCGCCGTGGTCGGTGCGTTCGAGGCCGAGCTGATGCTGCAGCTGCGCACCCCGCACGCGCCGACCGCCGATTACTTGAAGGCGATCCGCGCGCGCATCGCGCAACGCTACCCCGAGGTGCGCCTGTTCGAGCGTCCGCCCGACGCCACCGGCCGCACCCTGGCCGGCTCGGCGGTGGGCGCGTTGGAGGTGCGCTTCAACGGCCGCGACGCCGCCGGCAACCTGGCGCTGGCGCGGGAACTGGTGCCGCGGCTGCAGCAGGTGCCCGGCGCGACCGACGTGATGGTGCGGCAGGTGCTCGATCTGCCCGAGTACCGCATCGCGATCGACCGCAGCCGCGCCGCCCAGCTCGGCATCAGCGCCCAGGACGCCAGCCGCGCGGTGCTGGCGGTGCTGGGGTCGTCGGGCACGGTGACCCCGGTGTACTGGGTGGAACAGGCCACCGCTACCTCCTATACGGTGCAGTTGCAGGTGCTGCCCGAGGACCTGGACGGCATCGACGCGCTGCTCAATACGCCGCTGCGCATCGGCGCCAACGGCAACGTGCTGTTGCGCAACATCGCCACGGTGACCCCGCGCGCCGTGCCGGCCAGTGTCGGCCGGGTGATGATGGCGCCGACGGTGAGCGTCATCGCCAACGTGCAGGGGCGCGACCTCGGTTCGGTGTATGCGGCGCTAACCGGCATCACGGCGCAGATGCAGGCCCGGCTCAAGCCCGGCAACCGCATCGAGATCGTCGGCCAGGCCGGGGAAATGCAGAGCGCCTACGGCGAGCTTGGCTCGGGCCTGATGGTGGCGGCGGTGCTGGTGTTTCTGGTGCTGGTGGTCAACTTCCAGTCCTGGGTGCAGCCGCTGGTGGCGATGTCCGGCCTGCCGCTGGCGATCGCCGGCGCGGCAGTGGCGTTGTTCGTCACCGCCACCCCGCTCAGCGTGCCGGCGCTGATGGGGGTGATGATGGTCATCGGCGTGTCCACCGCCAACAGCGTGCTGGTGACCAGTTTCGCGCGCAACCTGATCGGCCAGGGCCACGATCCCGAGCAGGCCGCCTACGAGGCCGCGGCGGTGCGCCTGCGGCCGGTGCTGATGACCGCCAGCGCGATGGTGCTGGGCATCGTGCCGATGGCGCTGGGACTGGGCGAGGGCGGCGAGCAGAACGCGCCGCTGGGCCGTGCGGTGATCGGCGGCCTGCTGTTCGGCACCCCGGCCACGCTGCTGCTGGTGCCCTCTATCCTGGCCGTGCTCGGCCGCCGCCACAACCGCCGCCACGCCGCGGCCGCCGATGGCCGTGCGGCCGGCAGCGAAGGAGTCGTTCGATGAATGCCATGAAGATCGTGCCGCGTCCGTTCCCGCACGTTGCCGGCGCCGTTGCGGCGCTCGCCTTGGTCGGCGCCGCGCTTGCCGGCTGCGACAAGGGGCGCGCGGTCGCGCCGCCCGCTGCGGCCCCCGAAGTCGCGATGGTGCAGGCACGGGCGGCCGCTGCCGACGATGTGCTGACGCTGCCGGCACGTGCGCAGGCCGGGCAGACCGCGCAGGTCTACGCGCGCGCCACCGGCCTGGTGAACACGCGCCTGGTCGATCTGGGCGACCGCGTCCGCGCCGGGCAGGTGCTGGCCACCATCGCCGCGCCGGAGATCGATCAGGCGGTGCGCGAAGCGCAGGCCCAGGCGCTGCAGGCCGAAGCCGACCTGACCCTGGCGCGCGGCAACTACGAACGCGCCGCGGCGATGCTGCGCGGCCAGCTGATCTCGCGCGAGGACTACAGCAGCCGGCTGGGCGCGCGCGATGCGGCGCAGGCGGCGCTGGATGCGGCGCGCGCGCAGCTGTCCAGCGCGCGCGAGCGGCAGGGCTTCGGCAGCGTGCGCGCGCCGTTCGACGGGGTGATCAGCGCGCGCAACATCGAGCAGGGCGACCGCGTGGTCGGCGATACCGCCTCGGCCACGGTGCCGATGTTCCGGATCGATGCGCTGGACCCGTTGCGCATTGCCGTGGACGTGCCGCAGAGCGCGGCGTTGCAGGTGCGTCCGGGCCTGCGCGCGCAGGTGACGTTCCCGGAACTGCCGGGCGAACGCTTCGATGCCGAAGTGGTACGCAGTGCGCAGCGCATTTCCGAGGACGCCGGCGGCATGCGGGTGGAACTGCGCCTGCCCAACTCCGGCAACCGGTTGCCCGCCGGCATGGTCGGGCAGGTGCGCCTGCAGGTGCCGCGTGCGGCGCCGGCGGCGGTGCTGCCGCTGGCGACGGTGGTGCAGGACGGCGCCGTGGCCAAGGTGGCGAAGGTCGGCAAGGACGAGCGGCTGCGCTACGTGGAAGTGGTGCTGGGCCGCAACCTGGGCAACGAGATCGAGGTGCTGTCCGGCGTGGCCGCCGGCGACATGGTCGTGCTGGCGCCCAATGCGCTGCTAGCCGAAGGCGCACGCGTACGCGTGGCCGCGCGCTGACGCGCCGCGCAGTACCGGTTGACGCGCGGCTCAATCGGAGAAGGCGCGCGCGCCCTGGGTTCGGACCCGGCGCCGGTCGAGCGAAGCCAGGCGTGTCATCGCGCGCCACCGGCGCGGACGGCTTGCCGGCGTACCGGGCCTCGGCCGGCTCGGCCACGCGGCGCGCACCGGCGCGAAGTAGGGCCTGTTACCGCGATCGGGCCAGGGCGTGTCATCCATTCCCGCCTGCGGCATGGCCGCTTCGCCGGCTGAGCGCGTGCATCGCCGATGGGGCGCGGCGGCGCAATCGAGTAAAATCCGCCGCTTGTCCTTCCTGATGTCCGGAACGCCCCATGGGTAGAGGCCCCTCGATCGAAGCCCGCAAGAACGCATCCGATGCGAAGCGCGGCAAGATTTTCACCAAGATCATCCGCGAGATCGGCGTCGCCGCGCGCGCCGGCGGCGGCGACCCGTCCAACAACCCGCGCCTGCGCGTGGCGATGGACAAGGGCCTGGCCTCGAACATGTCCAAGGACGTGATCGAGCGCGCGATCAAGAAGGCCACCGGCGAGCTGGAAGGGGTGGAGTACGAGGAGATCCGCTACGAGGGCTATGCCCCGGGCGGGGTGGCGGTGATCGTCGATTGCCTGACCGACAACCGTGTGCGCACCGTGGCCGACGTGCGCCACGCGTTCAGCAAGTGCGGCGGCAACATGGGCACCGAAGGCTCGGTGGCGTTCATGTTCAAGCGCCTGGGCGTGCTCAGCTTCGCCGCCGGTGCCGACGAGGAAGCCGTCACCGAGGCGGCGATCGAGGCCGGCGCCGACGACATCGTGGTGTACCCGGAGGACGGCGCGATCGACGTGCTGACCGCGGCGGACGCGTTCCAGGCGGTCAAGGACGCAATGCAGGCGGCCGGCCTGGCCGCCGACCATGCCGACATCAGTTTCCGCGCCGACAACGACATCGCCGTGGAAGCCGACACCGCGCTGCAGGTGCGCAAGCTGCTGGACATGCTGGAAGACCTGGACGACGTGCAGGCGGTCTATTCCAATGCCGACCAGTCCGCGTTGAGTGGCGGCTGACGTGGCGATTGCCGGGACTCGGGACGCTGCCGGGACGCGGGACGCGGGACGCGGGACGCGGAACAGCGCGTTGCCGGAGCCTGATGGATCGCCGGCGCCCCGTGCCGTACCCGCTCGAACCGGCCGCGCAGCCAGCGCTTCGAGTCCCGCGTCCCGCGTCCCGTGTCCCGCCAAAGCCCCGGGTCCCGGCAAAGTGCGCATCCTCGGCATCGATCCGGGCTCGCAGCGCACCGGCGTGGGCATCATCGACGTCGACGGCAGCGGTCGCACCTCGCATGTCCACCATGCGCCGCTGCTACTGCTTGGCGAGGGCGACTTCTCGCAGCGGCTCAGGCGCCTGCTGCACGGGCTGGGCGCGCTGATCGAGGAATATCAGCCGCACGAAGTGGCGATCGAGCGGGTGTTCATGGGCAAGAGCGCCGACGCGGCGCTGAAGCTCGGCCACGCGCGCGGCGCGGCGATCTGCGCGGTGGTGCTGCGCGACCTGCCGGTGCACGAGTACGCGGCCAAGGAGATCAAGCTGGCGATCGTCGGCAAAGGTGCGGCCGAGAAGCAGCAGGTGCAACATATGGTCGGTCTGATGCTGGGCCTGACCGGCAAACTGCAGGCCGACGCCGCCGACGCGCTGGCGGTGGCCATCACCCATGCCCACGTGCGCGCCACCGCGCAGCGCCTGGGCGTCAGTACGCAACAGGCTTGGAGCAGGAAATGAAAAAGGCCGGGAATCGGGAATCGGGAATCGGGAATCGGAACAGCGTCGGCGAAGCGGGCACCCGCTTTGCCCATTCCCCATTCCCCATTCCCCATTCCTGGCGCCTCGAACGAGGCGCCCAATGATCGGCCGTCTGCGCGGCATCCTCGCCTACAAGCAGCCGCCGTGGCTGGTGATCGACGTGGGCGGGGTCGGCTATGAGCTGGAGGCGCCGATGAGCACCTTCTACGATCTGCCCGACGTCGGCCGCGACGTGATCCTGTTCACCCACTATGCGCAGAAGGAAGACAGCGTGTCGCTGTACGGCTTCCTGCGCGAGGGCGAGCGGCGCCTGTTCCGCGACGTGCAGCGGGTCACCGGGATCGGCGCCAAGATCGCGCTGGCGGTGCTGTCCGGGGTCAGCGTGGACGAGTTCGCGCGGATGCTCGCCGCCGCCGACGTCACTGCGTTGACCCGCATCCCCGGCATCGGCAAGAAGACCGCCGAGCGCATGGTGGTGGAACTGCGCGACCGCGCCGCGAACTTCAGCGGCGGCGCGCCGGTCACCGGCCAGCTCGGCACCGATGCGGTGTCCGAGGCCACCGTGGCGCTGCAGCAGCTCGGCTACAAGCCGGCCGAGGCGGCGAAGATGGCGCGCGACGCCGCCGCCGCCGGCGACGAGGTCGCCAGCGTGATCCGCAAGGCCCTGCAGGCCGCGTTGCGCTGACCGCGCGCCGTACCTCCTTCTTCACGCCTCGCGGCGCTAACCTGATCCCCACATGTCCTCCACTCCCGCTCCGTCCCCCGGCTCCGGCCATTCGGCCGATGCCTCGCATGGCAAGGCCGGCTTCGCGCTGATCATCGGCGCCATCGGCGTGGTGTTCGGCGACATCGGCACCAGCCCGCTGTACACGCTGAAAGAGGCGTTCTCGCCGCACTACGGCCTGAGCAGCGACCACGACACCGTGCTCGGGGTGCTGTCGCTGGCGTTCTGGTCGCTGATGATCGTGGTCACGCTGAAGTACGTCACCATCATCATGCGCGCCGACAACGACGGCGAGGGCGGCATCATGGCGCTGATGGCGCTGACCCAGCGCACCATGCGCAAGGGCTCGCGCTCGGCCTACGTGGTCGGCATCCTCGGCATCTTCGGCGCCTCGCTGTTCTTCGGCGACGGCGTGATCACCCCGGCGATCTCGGTGCTGGGCGCGGTCGAAGGCCTGGAGGTGGCCGCGCCGGGCCTGCACGCCTTCATCGTGCCGATCACCGTGGTGGTGCTGGTGATCCTGTTCCTGGGCCAGCGCTTCGGCACCGAGAAGGTCGGCAAGGTGTTCGGCCCGATCACCTGCCTGTGGTTCCTGTCGCTGGCGGCGATCGGCATCTGGAACATCGTCGATGCGCCGGAAGTGCTGAAGGCGTTCAACCCGTGGTGGGCGATCCGCTTCTTCCTCGACCACGGCTGGCACGGGGTGTGGATCCTCGGCGCGGTGGTGCTGGCGGTGACCGGCGGCGAGGCGCTGTACGCGGACATGGGCCACTTCGGCGCGCGCCCGATCCGCCACGCCTGGTACTTCTTCGTGCTGCCGTGCCTGGTGCTGAACTACCTGGGGCAGGGCGCGCTGGTGCTCAAGCATCCCTCGGCGCTGAAGAACCCGTTCTTCGAGGCGGTGCCCGGCTGGGCGCTGTACCCGATGATCGTGCTGGCCACGCTGGCAGCGGTGATCGCCTCGCAGGCGGTGATCACCGGCGCGTTCTCGATCGCGCGCCAGGCGATGCAGCTGGGCTACATCCCGCGCATGCTGATCAAGCACACCTCGCACGACACCATCGGCCAGATCTACATCCCCGGCATCAACTGGCTGCTGATGGTGATGGTGATCGCGCTGGTGCTGATCTTCCGCAGTTCCACCAACCTGGCGGTGGCCTACGGCATCTCGGTGTCGGCGACGATGCTGATCGACACCCTGCTGCTGGCGCTGGTGGCGCGCGCGCTGTGGCCGCGCTGGCGCAACTGGGTGCTGCCGCTGTGCGTGGTGTTCTTCGTCATCGACGCCGCATTCCTGATCGCCAACGGCGCCAAGCTGCTGCAGGGCGCCTGGTTCCCGGTGGCGCTGGGCATCGTGATGTTCACCCTGATGCGCACCTGGCGCCGCGGCCGCGAGCTGCTGCGCGAGGAGATCCGCAAGGACGGCATCCAGATCGACAGCTTCCTGCCCGGGCTGATGCTGGCGCCGCCGGTGCGCGTGCCCGGCACCGCGGTGTTCCTGACCGCCGACGCGACCGTGGTGCCGCACGCGCTGATGCACAACCTCAAGCACAACAAGGTGCTGCACGAGCGCAACGTGTTCCTGACCGTGGAAACCCTGCCGGTGCCGTATGCCTCGGCCAGGCAGCGGCTGAAGATGGACGCCATCGGCGACGAGTTCTACCGGGTGATCGTGCGCTTCGGCTTCATGGAGACCCCCGACATGCCGCTGGCGCTGATGCGCTCCTGCGACCAGGGCGGCATCTACTTCGACCCGATGGACACCACCTATTTCGCCAGCCGCGAGACCATCGTGGCCAGCGCCAACCGCGGCATGCCGCTCTGGCGCGACAAGCTGTTCGCGGTCATGCACCGCAACGCCGCCCCCGCCACCGGCTTCTTCCGCATCCCCGGCAACCGGCTGGTGGAGCTGGGGGCGCAGGTGGAGATCTGAGGCCGCGACGATGTCGCGGCCTTGGGGATCGGGAGACGGGAATGGGGAATAGGGAAGGGCAACGGCCTGCGGCTGCTCGCGATACCGAAGGCTGCTGTTGAAATAGGCGCCAGCAGTGCCGCTAACCGCTACTATTGTCCGCTCGATTCCCCATTCTCGATTCCCCATTCCCGGCTTTTCAATGGACCGCATCATCGCCAGCAGCGCCACCCGCGAAGACGACGCGGTCGAGGCCAGCATCCGCCCCAAGCGGCTGGCCGACTACCTCGGCCAGCAGCCGGTGCGCGAGCAGCTGTCGATCTATATCGAAGCGGCCAGGGCGCGCGGCGAGGCGCTGGACCATGTGCTGATCTTCGGCCCGCCGGGCCTGGGCAAGACCACGCTCAGCCATGTCATCGCCAACGAGCTGGGGGTCAATCTGCGCGCCACCTCCGGCCCGGTGATCGAGAAGGCCGGCGACCTGGCGGCGCTGCTGACCAACCTGCAGCCGCACGACGTGCTGTTCGTGGACGAGATCCACCGCCTGTCGCCGGTGGTCGAGGAAGTGCTGTATCCGGCGATGGAAGACTTCCAGATCGACATCATGATCGGCGAGGGTCCGGCCGCGCGCTCGATCAAGATCGACCTGCCGCCGTTCACCCTGATCGGCGCCACCACCCGCGCCGGCCTGCTGACCGCGCCGCTGCGCGACCGCTTCGGCATCGTGCAGCGCCTGGCGTTCTATACCCCGGAAGAGCTGGGCAGGATCGTGCGCCGCTCCGCCGCCATCCTCGGCATCGCCTGCGACGCCGACGGCTGCGCGGAGATCGCGCGGCGCGCGCGCGGCACCCCGCGTATCGCCAACCGGCTGCTGCGGCGGGTCCGCGATTTCGCCCAGGTCCGCGCCGGCGGGCTGATCGATCTGGAGGTCGCGCAGGCGGCGATGCAGATGCTCGGGGTCGATCCGGAAGGCTTCGACGACCTGGATCGGCGCCTGCTGCGCACCATCATCGACTACTTCGACGGCGGCCCGGTCGGGGTCGAGTCGCTGGCCGCCTCGCTGTCGGAAGAGCGCGGCACCCTGGAAGACGTGATCGAGCCGTACCTGATCCAGCAGGGCTACCTGATCCGCACCGCGCGCGGGCGCATGGCGACCAACAAGGCCTATCTGCACTTGGGCCTGAAGCCCAAGATGCGGGAATCGGGAATCGGGAATGGAGAATCGGAGGGGCTGTTCTAGCATGCCGTGCCTACCCAGCTACGGACGGGAGCACCGCTCTTGACTTCCGATTCCCCATTCCCGATTCCCGATTCCCAGCCTCTATTCAGTTGGCCGACACGCATCTACTGGGAAGATACCGACGCCGGTGGCGTGGTCTACCATGCACGCTACGTCGCCTTTCTGGAGCGGGCGCGCACGGAGTGGCTGCGCGCGCTGGGCTACGGACAGGAGCGCCTGCGCCTGCAGCACGATCTGGTGTTCGCGGTGCGCGCGATGCAGCTCGACTTCCTGCGCCCGGCCCACCTGGACGATACGCTGCAGGTCGGCGTCGCGCTGTCGCAGTGCAAGCGCGCCAGCCTGCTGTTCGCGCAGTCGATCCATCGCGACGGCGAGTTGCTGTTGCGCGCGCAGGTCAAGGTGGCGGCGCTGGGCGCTGGCCGCTTCCGCCCGCGCGGCATGGACGACGCGCTGTACGACCAATTGAAAGCTCTCCAAATCACTGAAACCGGATTACTGAGGAACGACGGATGATCGCATTGCTCCTGGCCCTGCAGGACACGGTGGCGGAGGCGCTGCCGCAGGACGTGACCCAGACCGCCGCGCAGGCCGTCGCCAGCACCGCCGCCCACGGCGGCATCAACTACCTGGAACTGCTGCTCAAGGCCAGCCTGCCGGTCAAGGTGATCGTGCTGCTGCTGCTGCTCGGCTCGCTGATCAGCTGGGTGATCATCTTCCGCAAGGCACGGGTGTTCAAGCAGGCCAACCGCGAGGCGGACGACTTCGAGAACCGCTTCTGGTCCGGCACCGACCTGACCAAGCTCTACGCCGGCGCGGCCGACCGCAACCGCGTGGTCGGCGGGCTGGAGGCGATCTTCGAAGCCGGCTTCCGCGAATTCACCCGCCTGCGCGACAAGCGCAAGCTCGACGCGCGCATCCAGCTGGAAGGCGCGCAGCGGGCGATGCGCGCGACCTATGCGCGCGAAGTGGACCGCCTGGAGCGCAACCTGGAACTGCTCGCCAACATCGGTTCCACCGCGCCCTATGTCGGCCTGGTCGGCACCGTGTTCGGCATCATGGTGACCATGCATGACATGCTCAACAGCGGCCAGCAGGCGGGCATCGCCGCGGTCGCGCCGGGCATTTCCGAGGCGCTGTTCGCCACCGCCATCGGCCTGTTCGTGGCGATCCCGGCGGTGTGGGCGTACAACCGCTTCACCACCCGGGTCGAGCGGATGGCGGTGCGCTTCGAGACCTTCTCCGAAGAATTCAGCTCCATCCTGCAGCGCCAGGCCAGCGGCGACTGAGCGCCGCCGCGCGCTTCGCCCACGACCCCAGGATTCCCGCATGACTGCCGCCATTTCCCGCCGCAAGCGCCGCAAGCTCAAGTCCGAGATCAACGTCGTGCCGTACATCGACGTGATGCTGGTGCTGCTGATCATCTTCATGGTCACCGCGCCGCTGCTCAGCCTGAGCGTGGACGTGGACCTGCCCGATTCCACCGCGCGTTCGGTGGAGAGCAAGAAGGACCCGGTCATCGTCACCGTCGACGGCGAAGGCCGCTACACGCTGACCCTGCAGGATGGCAAGCCGGAGAAGATCGGCGCGCCGGAACTGAAGGCGAAGATGCAGGCCTTCGTCGGCCAGAACAAGGACGTGCCGGTGTTCGTCGCCGCGCCCGGCAGTTCCAACTACCAGCTGGTCATGGACACCATGGTCATGCTGCAGCAGGCCGGCGTTCCCAAGGTGGGCCTGATGAGCCAGCCCGGTACCAATGCACGCTGAAGCCGATTCCCGACCGCCCCGCGACCAGGACCGCGACAGCGGCCTGATCGTCGGCGTGCTGCAGGCGCTGGCCGTGCACGTGCTGCTCGGGTTGCTGTTCTTCCTCGCCTGGTGGTGGTCGCCGGTGCGCCAGGTGGAACCGGCGGCCGGCTCGCCGATGGTCGAGGCCTCGCTGGTGGTCTCGGCCGCGGACGTGCGTTCGGCGCAGAAGGCGGTGCAGGACGCGCCCAAACCCTTGCCCGAGCCGCTGCCCGAACCGGTCAAGGAGGTCGCCGAGGACGACACGGTGCCGCCGCCGCAGCCGGTGCCCGTGCCCAAGCCGCAGCAGGCGCCGACCGCGCAGCAGCAGAAGGCGCAGGACTTCATCCCGGTGCCGGACAAGGTCGACCAGGACCGTGCCAGCCGCACCGCGATCTCGCAGGAAAAGGAGAAGCAGGAGCAGGAAGCCAAGCGCCGCCAGGAGCAGATCGACCTGACCGAGCAGAAGCGCCAGCAGGAGGCCGAGCAGAAGCAGCGCCTGGCCGCGCAGCAGGAAGAGGAGCGGCAGCAGAAGATCGCCGACATCCGCAAGCAGCGCGAGCAGGCCGACCGCGAAGCCAAGCTGGCCGAGCAGAAGCTGCGCCAGCTGGCCGACGTGCGCGCCAAGCAGGCCTCGGCCACCGCCGCGGCCACGCCGCAGGCCGCGCCCGGACAGAACGGGACCAATACCGACCTGTCGGCCAAGTACGCCGCGGCGATCCAGCAGGCGGTGCTGAGCCAGTGGGTGCGCCCGGATTCGGTGCCGCTGGGGCAGAAGTGCAAGATCGCGATCAAGCAGATCGTCGGCGGGCAGGTGATCGAGGCCAAGGTCAGCCCCGACTGTCCCTACGACGAGGCCGGGCGGCGTTCGATCGAGGCCGCGGTGCTGCGGGCGCAGCCGCTGCCCTACCGCGGCTTCGAATCGGTATTCGCGCGCGACCTGACCTTCAACTTCACCGCGCAGGATCGCTGAGAGGCCGGGATTGGGGATTGGGGATTGGGGATGCGAAGTTTCGTTCCCTGTCCCAAGTCCAAAAAGCCCGCCTCCAGGCCTGGCGAGGTCCGGGAACTCCCGGGCGGCGGTGCGATAGGCGATAATCCGGGCTTCCTGCCATCGGCTTCACACCTCGATGGTTCATGATTGCGAATACGTTCACCCGCGCATTGCTATCTGTTGCGCCTTCCCGAGTACCGCTGAGCGACCCATGAAAAAACTGCCGCGCTGGCTTGCCGTCCTGGCTGCCCTGTTGCTCCCCTTGGCCGCGTCCGCACAGGACAAGGGCCTGGAAATCGACATCGTCGGCGGCAACGCGTCGGCGACCCCGATCACCGTCGTGCCGATGCCTTACCAGGGATCGGCGGCCGCACCGTCCACCGACGTGTCCGCGGTGGTCCGTGCCGACCTGGACCGCTCCGGCCAGTTCCGCAACCTGCCCGAGGCGCAGATCGTCGAGCGCCCGACCCGCGGCAGCGAAGTGCAGTACGCCACCTGGCGCGCGCTGAAGCAGGATTACCTGGTCGCCGGCCGGGTGATGGATGCCGGCGAGGGCACCTACCGGGTCGAGTACGAACTGTTCGACGTGGCCAAGGGCGAGCGTATCCTCGGCCTGGCGATGACTGCGCGCGCCAGCGCGATGCGCGACGTGGCGCACCAGATGGCCGATGCGATCTACGAGAAGATCACCGGCGTGCGCGGCGCCTTCTGGACCCGCATCGCCTACGTCACCGCCAGCGGCAAGGGCGGCGCGATGCGCTATGCGCTGATGGTCGCCGACGCCGACGGCTACAACCCGCAGACCATCGTGCGCTCGGCCGAGCCGCTGCTGTCGCCGAACTGGAGTCCGGATGGCAAGAAGCTGGCCTACGTGAGCTTCGAGCGCGGCAACTCCTCGATCTATATCCAGGACATCGCCACCGGCGCCCGCCAGCTGGTGTCCAGCTTCCGCGGCATCAACGGCGCGCCCTCGTTCTCGCCGGACGGCCGCAAGCTGGCCCTGGCGCTGTCGCGCAGCGGCAACCCGGAGATCTACGTGATGGACCTGGGCAGCAAGCAGCTGACCCAGCTGACCAACCACTTCGGCATCGACACCGAGCCGACCTGGGCGCCGGACGGCAGCAGCATCTACTTCACCTCCGATCGCGGCGGCCGCCCGCAGATCTACCAGGTGGCGGCGAGCGGCGGCAGCGCCAACCGGGTCACCTTCCAGGGCAACTACAACGCCACCGCCAGCGTGTCCTTCGACGGCAACAAGATCGCCGTCGCGCAGGGTAGCGGCAACACCTACAAGATCGCGATGATGGACCGCAGCCTGGGTTCGCCGCGCTGGAGCACATTGTCTACGGGGTCGCTGGACGAGTCGCCGAGCTTCGCCCCGAACGCCAGCATGGTCCTGTATGCCGCCCGCGAAGGCGGGCGAGGGGTGCTGTACGCGGTCTCGGCCGATGCCCGCGTCCGCCAGCGCCTGGTGCTGGCCGATGGCGACGTGCGCGAGCCGTCGTGGTCGCCGTACCGGGCGGCGCGTTGACACGTAAGTTTGATGTTAATATTTCGCTGCGTTGAACCCCCTTTTCGGCTCAGGAGCCATATAGGTATCCCCATGAACAAGACCACCCGCGTTCTGCTTGTCTCGCTATTGTCCGTTGCAGCTCTGGCCGGCTGCTCCAAGAAGGTCAAGGAAGTTCCCCCGACCGACACCACCAGCACCACCGGTTCCACCACCCCGACCGGCCCGTCGACCTCCGGCCTGTACGGCCCGGGCGACCTGGATACCGATGCCTGCCTGCGCCAGCGCGTGGTCTACTTCGATCTGGACCAGGATTCGCTGAAGCCGGAGTTCCAGGCGATCATGGCCTGCCACGCCAAGTACCTGCGCGACCGTCCGTCCTCGCGCATCACCCTGCAGGGCAATGCCGACGAGCGCGGTTCGCGCGAGTACAACATGGGCCTGGGCGAGCGTCGTGGCAATGCCGTGTCTTCGGCACTGCAGGCCGCCGGCGGTTCGGCTGCGCAGCTGACCGTGGTCAGCTACGGCGAAGAGCGTCCGGTGTGCACCGAGTCGAACGAGTCCTGCTGGTCGCAGAACCGCCGCGTCGAGATCGTGTACACGGCGCAGTAATAGATGCGTATCGGTGTCCTTACATCGATGATCGTCGCGGCGGCCCTGGTGGCCGCCGCGCCGGCTCATGCGCAGCGCGCAAGCCTGGCCGATCGCGTGTCCGCGCTCGAGCAGCAGGCCATGAATACCCAGGGCAACACCGATGTGCTGAACCAGCTCAACCAGCTGCGCACGCAGGTGCAGTCGCTGGAGGCCACGATCGAGCAGTTGCAGCACGACAACGAACAACTCAAGCAGCGCGCCAAGGACCAGTACCTGGACCTGGACGGGCGCCTGAACCGGATCGAGGGTGGCGCGACGCCGCCGTTGCCGCCGGCTGGCGCTGCCGCAGCGGCCGCTTCCGCACCCGCCGCCAAGCCGGCTGCCGCCGTTCCCGAACGGCCGCCGTCGGTGCATGGCGACGCCGGCACGCTTGCCGCCAGCGGCGACGAGCGCACCAGCTACAACGTCGCCTTCGACGCGCTGAAGGCCGGCAGGTACGCCGACTCGGCGAATCTGTTCCAGAGCTTCCTCGAGCTGTACCCGAACGGCGTTTACGCCCCCAATGCTCTGTACTGGCTGGGCGAGAGCTATTACGCCACCAAGAATTTTCCGCTGGCCGAGGCGCAGTTCCGCGACCTGATCGGCCGCTACCCGACCCACGACAAGGCCTCCGGCGCCCTGCTCAAGCTGGGCCTGTCGCAGTACGGCGAAGGCCGTACCCAGGACGCCGAGCAGACCCTGCAGCAGGTGAGCAGCCAGTATCCGGGATCGGATGCCGCGCGCACCGCGCAGGACCGTTTGCAGTCGATCCGCATCGGCCAGCAGCTGCGCTGAGCCACCGAACGCTGCCGCCATCGTCGCGGGGGCATACTTTCCCGCCATGGCCGCCGTTCCCAGCGATATCGTGCAAAGCCCGCTGCCGCGCCTGAAGCTGACGGAGATCTTCCTGTCGCTGCAGGGCGAGGCCGACAGCGCCGGCTGGCCGACCGTGTTCGTGCGCCTGACCGGCTGCCCGCTGCGCTGCAGCTACTGCGACACCGCCTACGCCTTCCATGGCGGGCAGTGGTGGGACATCGACGCGATCCTGGCCGAAGTGGCGCGCCACGGCGTGCGCCACGTCTGCGTGACCGGCGGCGAGCCGCTGGCGCAGAAGCGCTGCCTGCGCCTGCTGCAGCAGCTGTGCGACGCCGGCTACGACGTATCGCTGGAAACCTCCGGCGCGCTGGACATCGCCGAGGTGGACCCGCGCGTGTCGCGGGTGCTCGACATCAAGACCCCGGCCTCGCGGGAAGCGGCGCGCAACCGCTGGGAAAACCTGCCGCTGCTGACCGCGCGCGACCAGATCAAGTTCGTGCTGTGCGGCCGCGCCGACTACGACTGGGCGCGCGCGCTGGTCGCCGAACACCGCCTGCACGAGCGCTGCACCGTCTGGTTCTCGCCGAGCAAGAGCGAACTGGCGCCGCGCGAGCTGGCCGACTGGATCGTCGCCGACCGCCTGCCGGTGCGCTTCCAGATGCAGTTGCACAAGCTGCTGTGGAACGACGAGCCGGGGCGTTAGCTGCGCGGGCGCGCAGCCGGGAATCGGGAATGGAGAAACGGGAATCGGCAAAGCGCTGCATAGCAGACGTCTCGTTGATTGATTCGCTTCTGCTACTCGAAAACCCGCGATCTTCCATGTCCAGCGCGGCTGTTACGCTCTACCCATTCCCGTTTCTCCATTCCCCATTCCCAGCACCCCAATGAAAAACGCCGTCGTCCTACTCTCAGGTGGCATGGATTCCGCCGTCGTCGTCGCCATCGCCTGCGAGCAGGGTTATGCCGTGCATGCGCTGAGCGTCAGCTATGGGCAGCGGCATACGTCCGAACTGGACGCGGCCACGCGCGTGGCCGCCGCGCTCGGCGCGGTGGCGCACAAGACCGTCAATGTCGATTTGCGCAGCATCGGCGGCTCCGCCCTGACCGACGACATCGAGGTGCCGGACGCCGGCGGCGAGGGCATTCCGGTCACCTACGTGCCGGCGCGCAACACCATCATGCTGTCGCTGGCGCTGGGCTGGGCCGAGGTGCTGGGCGCGGCGGACATCTTCTGCGGCGTCAACGCCGTGGACTATTCCGGCTACCCCGACTGCCGCCCCGAGTTCATCGACGCGTTCCAGACCCTGGCCAACCTGGCGACCAAGGCCGGCGTGGAAGGCGCCGGCCTGCGCGTGCACGCGCCGCTGCAGCGCATGAGCAAGGCCGACATCGTGCGCGAGGGCCTGCGCCTGGGCGTGGACTTCGGCCTCACCGTGTCCTGCTACCGCGCCGATGCCGATGGCCGCGCCTGCGGCCACTGCGACGCCTGCCGGCTGCGCGCCGCCGGCTTCGCCGATGCCGGCGTGGCCGACCCGACCCGCTACGCCTGATTTCGCGTTGGCGCGGGGGTAGGGTAGAATACGCACCCCGGCGCAAGGCCGGGGACGTTGTTTTGGGCCGTTAGCTCAGTCGGTAGAGCAGAAGACTTTTAATCTTTTGGTCGATGGTTCGAATCCATCACGGCCCACCAGTTGGTTCAATGACTTGCAGTCATTTGGAGCGCTTGGCATCGCTCTGTACACGCTGTTGGCGCCCGTTCGCTGGCGCCCACGCCCAACGACGTTGGGCGCAGCCGTGACACGCTGGCCGGCATCTGTTTGCGCGACGCGTTCAGGCCGTTGCGATGCTCGCAGGGAATGGACAGCGCTGCGTGGAGATGGATTTGTGCACTTGATTCAAATGGATGAGAGCGACGACCCTGGTCGAACGTTCGCCTCACCGCTATCTGCCCTGTCCATGTCGGGTGAATGAGCGGGACTGGCTGGCAACTAGCGACACAGTTATTGCATTTCGGCAGCGAATGCGATCAGCGTTTTGCCTCCGCATGTGCGAAGAGATTCACGCCGCAAAATTCATAACCATTTTCGGTAAGCGTGGTTTCGCACGACCTGCGGCACAGCCAGTGCGGCGGATGAGCGTGCCGGAGGCCTGGCGCCTGAAGGATCTGCAGGCCGAGAACGCGCTCTGAAGAAGCTGCTGGCCGGAGCCTTTGTTCGAGAACGACCTGATCAGGGATGCGCTGCGAAAAAGTGGCGAGCGGGCCGCTCCATCGTGCGCTGGTGCGGCAGCGGACTCAATGTGGCGCATGCGAGCGTTGCGCTCTGGCGACGATCAGGATGCGTGCCGGTGCGCTGCGCTATGTTCCGCGCGAGGACTGCAACGTCGAACTGCGCGACGAGCTGACGGCGCCGGAGACGGTAGGCGCATCGACGCGAGCGTCGCCGTGGGTGCCGCGGGCGAGGCCGGCGGGACCAATTTCGAGATGGGCTACCGCACCAGCGTGTAAGGCGTGATCGGGCGCATGGACAACGGCGCGATTCGCCTGAAGCTGTGAGCCAGAGGCGCGATTGCGCGCAACTGCGCGTGTCTGCGCAGTCTGGCGACAAGACGCAATGGCGTATCGATGGCACAGCGGCGACAGATCGCTTGTTCGTGGCGGCGGTCGGGCCTAAGCTTGGGGCAGCACAGTACACAGGAGCAAGCGATGTATTGCCGTGTTTCCACGTCGCATCCTGCGGCCGTCCATCCTCACGGGATCCGATGAATCCGGTTTCCGGTCATGGGCACGCGGCGCAGTGCGTGCACGCCGGCGATGCCGATGCGGCGGCACAGGATCCGTCGCGGCGCCGTTTCCTGCAGTGGAGCGCGCTGGCGGCGGCCGTGGGCCTGCTGCGCGTCCCGCTGGCGGCGGCCGCGTCCAGCGCAGGCCACGTGCAGGCGCTGCCGCCGCAGCGGTACGGCGACGGCGGCACCCCGGTGGCGCAGAGCCCGTTGCGCTTCGCGTCCTCCGGCAATGTGGTGCACAACGGCAAGGAGTCGATCGGCAAGCGTGGCGTGCAGATCCGCTGGCCCTACGTGCTCGGCTCCGGTGACCTGTCCGAGCTGCGGCTGCTGCTGGACAACTGGTGCTTTTCCTACAGCAACAACTCGATGGTCAACCCGGGCAATACGCTGCCGATTCAAGCGGCATCGTTGGAGATCGGTGGCGTGGTGAAGCCGATCACCTTCGGCGGCGCGGCCGGTATCACGCTGGACGATGGCGCGAACGACGTCCTGAGCGATCTGCTCACGCCGGCCGACTTCGCGCTTGCGACGTTTGCGCGCGGGACGATCGTGTACGTGAAGATGCTGGTGATGTTCGACCTGTCCACGGCATCGAGCCTGTGCAACAGCTCGGCGCGCGCCGCGTCGCAATCCGGAGCCCGCGTGGCCTGGTTCGACCCAACGGTGACCACCAGCAGCGACGTTTGTGCCGCGGGGCAATGGACGCAAACGGGAGATGCGGTGCAGAGCCGCCCGCACGGTTATGTGCCCAAACTGGTCGGTCGGCACGTTGATGCTGCCGCCAAGGCATGGCTGTGCGTGGGCGATTCGATCTGTCAGGGCACCGGCGATGCAGACAGCGCCACGCGCGTGGCCGGCCTGGGCTGGATGTCGAGGGCAATGCGCGATCCGAGCGACGCCGATGCAAGCCAGATCGGCTACATGAACATGGCCGTGCACGGCAGCACCAGCACGATAGCGGTCGTCGATGCGCGCAGCGCGACGCTGGCGAGATACGCGACGCATGCCGTCGTCATGTACGGCACCAACGACATCGGCCTCGCCGGCACCGGCGTGTCGCTGGATACGCTGCAGACGCGCCTGTCGGCCATCTACTCGATGCTGCGCGCCAACGAGGTGCAGAAGATCCTGGCCGGTCACCTGTTGCCGCGGACCACGTCTACCGACAGCTGGGCCACCGAAGCGAACCAGAACTATTGCGGTGGCCCTGGCGGCTGGGACAGCACCGGAATCGCTGCGCAACTCAACGCGTGGCTGGCGCCGAATGTGGGCGCAGCGGTCGATGCTTTCCAGCATTGGCCATCGATCCGCGGCACCGACGATCTGAAATTTCTGGTGACCGGAGCCGCGCGCTATGCGACCACCGACGGCACGCATCCCACCACTGCGGCCTACGGCCTCATGGCCGCAGACGTGCGCACGCAGATGGACGCGCTGTAGCGTCCGACGGGGAAGTTCAGTGCCGCGCGTCGTGCGCCGGCGCGGGGTCGCCGCAAAGCTGCCGCCGCCGAGCACGGCGGTGAAGGCCGACAGTCGCGGAGGAAGCAGGTCCATGCGTCCGCCCGGCAAGAATTTCTTCATCCGTGGCCTTCCTCCGGCGTTATGGCGCGAGAGAAGACCCGCATCGAAGGCGTGGACGCCAGCGCCAAGTACCGGATCAACGAGCGGCAGCGCCTCGGCCTGGCCTATGCGTATACACGCGGGCGCTACGACAGCGACGGCAACGGCAGCCTGAACGCGCATCTGGACGGGCTGAACATCGCGCCCAGCCGCGTCATCGGCAGTTGGTCGTCGCAATGGACGCCGCGGCTGTCCCGCTTCGTGCAGGCGCAATACGCGTTCAGCCGCCGTTTCGACGATCCGCAAAGCGGTTCAGCGGCTACGCGCTGGTCGACGCCGCGCTGACCTACAGGCTGCGCCAGGGCAAACTGCGCCCGGCCGTCGCCAATCTGCTCGATCGCCAGTACATCACCTATTACTCGCAGAGCGCGCTGGTCGAACCGGACCGTTGCTGCGCCGGGCGCGGACGCACGCTGACGGTGGGCTATAGCCTGGATTTCTGCGCGGCGGCCGCCGCGCCGGCCGCTTGGCCGCTACCAGCCGCCGTAGGGATAGCCGTAGCCGCCGCGGCCGTAGTAGCCGCCGTGGCCTTCGCTCTGGCCGATGCTGATGCTGATGCCGACTTCGCGCGGCTTGCCGTCGTCGTTGTAGTAGGTCTTGCACAGGTTGAGGTTGGCGGCCTGGTAGTTGCTGTTGCCGCCGTGCGAGGAATAGCCGAAGCCGGTGGCGACGCTGCCGTGCACGTCGCCCTTGCAGCGCTCGGCATGCGCCTGCTCGGCCTCGGCCAGGGCCTGGGTGGCCGCGGCCTTCTGCGCCGAGGCCGAGGTGCCGCTGGTGTCGCCGTAGTAGGCGCCGGGCGGATCGGCCTTGTACACCGGGTCGGTGCCGTAGCTGATCGGCTGCTGCGGCACGCTCAGGTCCAGCGCGCGCTTGGCCGCTTCGCTGTCGCTGCTGCCGGAACCGGCGTCGGCGGAGGTTTGCGCCAGTGCCGGGCCGGCGAGCAGGGCGCAGGCAAGCAGGAGGGATCGTTTCATCGGACGTACGCCAAGGAAAGAGGGGCTGGATGGCGGCAGCCGCAGCTGCGTGCCACCATCAGCCGACGCTATCAAGATCACGTTGAACCCGGCCTGTCGGCGCCGGGGAATTTTCTTGCCGGTGCCGGCCATCTCCCGCGATGCGGCGGCAATCGCGGCCTTCCGCCTACTGCCGCTAGCCTTGCTGCAGGACGATATCGATCAGCTGCTGGCCGTAGCGGGCCAGCTTGGTGCCGCCGATGCCGCCGACATGCGCCAGTTCGTCCAGGCTGGTCGGGCGTTGCTCGGCGATGTTGCGCAGGGTGCTGTCGTGGAAGATCACGAACGCAGGCACGTTCTGCTCCTTGGCCAGGCCGGCGCGCAGGTCGCGTAGCGCGTTGAACAGGCTCAGGTCCTGCGGCTGCACCGGCACGCCGGTGCGCGGGCTGCCGCTGCGCTCGCCGCGTTCGCGGCCGCGGCTCGGCGCCTCGCGGCGCATCATGATCTGGCGCTCGCCCTTGAGCACCTGGCGACTGGCGTCGGTCAGGCGCAGCCCGCCGTAGGCGTCGCTGTCCACTTCCAGCAGCCCGGTGGCGACCAGCTGCCGGAACACGCCGCGCCAGGCGCGCGCGTCCAGGTCCTTGCCGATGCCGTAGGTGCTGAGCCGGTCGTGGCCGAACTGCTTGATCTTCTCGCCGTCGCTGCCGCGCAGGATGTCGATCAGGTGGCCGACGCCGAAGCGCTGGCCGCTGCGGAACACGCAGCTCAGCGCCTTCTGCACGGCGACGGTGGCGTCCCAGGCCGCGGCCGGGGTCAGGCAGTTGTCGCAGTTGCCGCAGGGCTGCGGATAGGTCTCGCCGAAGCCGGCCAGCAGCACCTGGCGCCGGCATTGCATCGATTCGCAATAGCCGAGCAACTGGTCGAGCTTGCGCCGCTCCACCCGCTTGCGGTCCTCGCCGGCTTCGCCCTTTTCGATCATCTGCTTGAGCAGCACCACATCGCCCAGGCCGTAGCACAGCCAGGCCTCGGCGGCCTCGCCGTCGCGGCCGGCGCGGCCGGTTTCCTGGTAGTAGCCTTCCAGCGACTTGGGCAGGTCGGTATGCGCGACGAAGCGCACGTCCGGCTTGTCGATGCCCATGCCGAAGGCGATGGTGGCGCACATCACGATGCCGTCCTCGCGCAGGAAGCGGCGCTGGTTGCCGGCACGCACCTCGGCCGGCAGGCCGGCGTGGTAGGGCAGCGCGTTGAGTCCTTCCTTGGCCAGGAACTCGGCGGTCTCCTCCACCTTGCGCCGCGACAGGCAGTAGACGATGCCGGCGCTGCCGCGGTGCGCGCGCAGGAAATCCAGCAGCTGGCGCTTGCTGTTGTCCTTCTGCACCACGGTGTAGCGGATGTTGGGGCGGTCGAAGGAGCTGACGAAGTGGCGCGCCTGGGTCAGGTCCAGACGCTCGGCGATCTCGCGCTGGGTCGGTGGATCGGCGGTGGCGGTCAGGGCGATGCGCGGGGTCTGCGGCCAGCGCTCGTGCAGCACCGTGAGCTGGCGGTATTCGGGGCGGAAATCGTGGCCCCATTGCGACACGCAGTGCGCCTCGTCGATCGCGAACAGGGCGATGCGGCTGCGCTCGATCAGCGACAGGAAGCGCGGGGTCAGCAGGCGTTCGGGGGCCACGTACAGCAGGTCCAGCTCGCCGGCCAGCAGCTCGCGCTCGACCCGCTGCGCGGTTTCGCCGTCCAGCGTGGAATTGAGGTATTCGGCGCGCACGCCGAGCTGGCGCAGGGCTTCGACCTGGTCCTGCATCAGCGCGATCAGCGGCGAGATGACGATGCCGGTGCCGTCGCGCAGCAGCGAGGGAATCTGGTAGCACAGCGACTTGCCGCCGCCGGTGGGCATCAGCACCAGCGCGTCCTGCCCGGCAGCGACGTGCTCGACGATGTCCTGCTGCGGGCCGCGGAAGTGGTCGTAGCCGAATACGCGGCTCAGCAGTTCATGGGCGGGGGAAGACATGCACATAGAATACTGGACCGGCCAGCCTTCCGTAGACACTCGGTTGCCGCCTTTGCGCGTAGCGCCTTTCAAACGCTGCCGGCGATACGCCGCCAGCGGCACCATGCCGGCGGATCGGGTTGTAGAACATCTCCATGCAGGGCCTGTTACCGCGATCGGGCTAGGCCACGTTGTCGTGTCCGGCGCTCAGGTGGTCGTGCGTGGCGCCGTGGCAGGCTGGGCGCCTGTCCACGCCGCGCGGCCGCCGGGGCACCGCACACGGCGACCCGACGGGCCGCGCCTGGGCGCGCACGCGACGGCGTCATCGCGCGGTCGCTTATCGACATAAGCTCCCTCGCGCTTCCTTGCCCGTGCGCGCCCAGGCGCGGCGTGGCCTAGCCCGATCGCGGCAACAGGCCCAATCAAACACGTCCGACGCCGCTGCGGCCCGCGTCGGGTGGATCTGCCGCTTGATCCGCTCCTTCTTCAACACGCTGAAGACGCTCTCGGCCACCGCATTGTCGTGGCAGTTGCCGCGACGGCTCGTGCTCGGCACCCTCCGGTGCGCCTTCACTGCCAGTCGCTGCTTGCGCCGCCAGGCGGCCGCCATCGGCGCCTGCAGCACCAGGTCGCTTACCAGGTCGCTGGCATCGTCGCGGCCGTGGCCCCGAGCTGCCGCGAGGACAGGTCCATCGCCACCGCCGGGAACGGCCAGCCCTCGTAGGTACGGGGGATCCCGATGCGCGAGGCCGCGGCCACGACCGTGAAGCCACGCTCGATCGCCCGCTTCACCGCCGCGGCCCGGAACTCATCCGTGTACCGCCTGCGCAAGCTGCTCATAAACACCTCGGCCATGGCCATGAATTATGGCTCCCGGATGTCTACTACGAAAGGCTGGCCGGTCCATACCATGCAGTGCCGGGAAACCTGATACGCCTTGTGGCTTGCGTCTGGCGGTCTGCCGTCTATGGCGGCAGACCCGCAAACGTCGCAGCCAGCGTAATCGGCTTCAATGGTCGCGCTACGGACGCCTTGCCGACCTCTACATACCACGACCCGGAAATGCACATCCGCATCCTGAGGATCGCTTCGCGTCACATACCCGAGGCAGGAGCCGGATGCGGTAGTTCCGCACGTACGGATCTGTGCCGGGGCCGGCAGGGAACTGCCGGCCCTACCGCGCCCAGGCTTACGCGAGAACGGAATGTTGGAGCGTTGCATTCTGAAGCTCGAACAAAAGGGGGCGGCCATTGGTCGCCCCTCGTTCATTGTCCTGACTCCAGCTTAGAACTTGTACTGCACCCGGGCAAAGACAGTACGTCCATACCAGTCGTACTGCGAAGCATATAGCGGCGTATTGCCGTAGCGCGTGCCGACGCCAGTCGAAATCAGATCCGGTTCCTTGTCGAACAGATTGCGCACGCCGACCATGATGCCCCAGTCGCCTTGTTCATAGGTAACGGACGCATTGTGTAGAACCTGCCAGCCGGCTTTGATGTCGCGCGTCGCACCGGCATATCCCTGGTAGGTGAAGGCGCGGTCCAGGTCACGGTTTTCGGTCGAGCTGACATAGCTTGCCTGATAGCTGAACGTCCAGTCGCCACGCTTCAGATCCGCGGACATGAGGCCAACGGTTTTCGGTCGACCGATGTAGCCCACCTGATCGTCGGTCGTCAGCCCGCTCTCGGACGATGTGTCGAAAAGCCGGATTATATCCTCGATCGTGTAAGTGACCTGAGCTTCCAGCGACAGCTTGCCGAACGAGAAGTCGCTGTCGTAATTCAGCTGCAGGTCGTAGCCCCGAGAGCGCTCACGATTGATGTTGATGTACTTGTTGTAGACGGTGGTTATCGCATTGGGTGCGGATGGGTCGCTTGAGCTATTGCGAATAAACTGGTCGCAAAACGTATTTGGATAGACAGCTGAGCCATAGCAGCCGTTAATGATGTCGTACTCATCGAGTTGGGCGATTTCGCCACGGATGTCGTAGTCGAAGTAGTCGAGTGCGACACTCAGGTTTGCGAACTCCGGCGTCCACACCATGCCCAGCGTCTTGGCCTTGGAGGTTTCGGGTTGCAAGGCGCCCTTGCCGCCCTGGGAATAGACCGTCGCCGTTGCGCCGGTGCCCGCGTAGTCTGCCGGGATGCCCGCTGCCCCGCAGTTTGCCTGGAGGAAGCTGTTGCTGCTTTCGCCCCAGAGGATGCAAGGATCGATTGCTGTCTGCTGTCGGTAGCCGGTTTGGTCGCCGAGATAGAGCTCGTACAGGCCCGGCGCGCGATACGAGGTGCCAATGCTGCCACGCAGGCGCAGGGACGGGACGATCTGCCAGTTCAGGCCGGCCTTCCATACCTTGTCCGAATCTGCCACGGAGTTGTACTTGAAAGCGCGGCCGGAGAGGTTGACCGACAGCGACTCGATGCCCGGCTTTCCCTTGATGAGTGGGATGTCGAATTCGGCGAAAGCCTCGCGGACATTGTCGGTGCCCTTGGTCGACTGGGCGGAGCTGTAGCCCCAGATGTCGCCGGACTTGGTCAGTTCATCGGGTTCGTCGTCGATCTTGGAATGACGGTATTCGACGCCGAATGCTGCGCCGACCTCACCCGCAGGAAGCGCGAACAGGTTCCCGGTAATGACGGCGTTGACGATCGCCTGGTCATAGATGGTGTTGCCCTTGGTGGTGACGCCAACGGCATTCTCCAGTTCACTCATGCGCTCGCCGCTGAGGTAACCGGGATCGAAATAGTTCACCGGCGCGTCGCTATCGACATAGGCGAGGTCGCCGGTGCGGGACGTCTGGATGTCGTTGTGCTCGTAGTCGCCGTCGGAGCGGGAGTAGCTCGCATTGACCTCCCAGCTCCAACTGTCGCTCCACTTGAATGCGCCGTCGAACTTGGTGCTGCCATAAAAGTAGTCGACGGTGATCTTCTGATCATCCCGGTAGGGCATGATCGGCTGGTAGTAGTTGCCATCGGTTTCGTTGTAGACGACCGGGAAGAACTGCCGGTAGCCATGCGTCTCCGTCTCACGGCGGTTGTACAGCCACTGTGTCTTCCAATTGAAGCTATCGAAGCCGAAGTCGCTGGCACCGTACAAGCTGATGCGCTCGCGCTGGTTGATGACTTGCGCAGTGTTGTAGAACGGGAAATTCAACACATCCTCGTAATAGGCCTGTGAAGAGTTCGCATAGGTTCTACTGGGGCGGGGACGCGGCTTGTATCCGGGGAAGGGGCCCACGGTGCTGCCATCCGACGACGGCACATAGCGTATGGCTGAATTGAAATAATTAAGGATTGTGTTGGCGTAAAGGTTGCCCGAGGAGCATCCACCCAACTTGGTATTGCCGATGATCGAGCGATCTTCCCGATCGATGCGCTGGCCATCGGTGCCCCACACCCGGTCTTCGGCGCAACTCAGGAAGTCACGGTCGCCGTAAGTGAGGGCGTTCAGCCGATCCCATTGGACGGCTCCTACGATGCTGCCGTTGCTGAAGTCTTTGCCGGCAGCGAACGACGCCGAGAATTGTTCGCCTCCGCCATGCTGCGGCACGCTCATGGTGTAGTCCATGATCGGCTTGTCGATGCTCTTGCGGGTGATCAGGTTGACCGCCCCGGCTATCGCATCGGAGCCATAGATCGAGGAAGCCCCGTCCTTGACGATCTCGATGCGTTGCAGGATGACCTTGGGAATGACGTTCAGGTCGAACGCGCCCACCTGGCCGCGGGTGCCTGCCGGGCCGGGACGCTGGCCATCGAGCAGGATCAGCGTACGGTTGGCGCCGAGGCCACGCAGCGAGACGGTCTGCACGCCCGTGCCGCCTTCGACGACGAAACCGCCGAACTGGTTGTTGATCTGCGTCGAACTTGCAGCGGCGGCCGAAGTCTGCAGGAAGTCGGCCACGTCGAACTTGCCTGCGGAGATGCTCTTGTCGATGGAGATCACCTGCACCGGTGAAGTGGTTTCGTATTCAGGGCGCTTCAGCAGCGAACCGGTCACGGAAACCGCGTCGAGGTCCCTGGTCTTGCCAGCGTCCGCCTTGGAGGAGGTGGTCGCCTGCTTGTCGGACTCGGCGCTGCCGCTCGCTAGACTATCCTGGGCAAACGCCGGGGCGGCTTGCAGCGCAGCGATCACAGCGATCGCCAAGGGCAGACGCCGCAGCCCGCGGGGGGTGGACTTGGTCATTGCGTTCTCTCTCCAAAGTCAATAGAAATGAAGCATTTGTTACAACTTGGTTAAGCGAATGTACCTCTGTCACGTCGCTGATGCAATATCCGCTGAACAGGAAAACACCCTCTGTCATACGGATGCGACATTTCCGCTGTAAGGCGCTTGTCGAACGCGTTCAGAGGCCGCCCGGACCGCAGTCATTCTTGAGGAAGTCCTCGATCAGGCCGAGCGTCTGCCTTTGCTGACGCGGGTACCAGGGCAAGCTGTGCGGCTGGTCGGGAATCAGGAAAAACTTCGCCGGGACGACGTCCTTGACGGCGTCGTAGAAGCCCTTGGCGTGGAACGAGGGCGTTCGCACGTCCCTGTCCCCGACGAACAGCAATACCGGTATCGTGGCATCGGCGGTGTTCTGCATCGGGTCCATGCCCTTCAGCGTCTTTCCCTGCAGGATGCGTTGCAGGCGGTTGTCGCTCCAGGAGGTGCTCAGCTTGCCCAGATTGGTGACTGGAGCGCCCGCGATGGCGCATTGGTAGGGCGAGGGCTTGCGCACGGTTGCCGCCGCCGCCGCAAATCCGCCGTACGAATACCCGAAGATCGCGATCCGGCCTTTGTCCGCATAGCCTTCGGAAACCAGCAAAGCGGCGCCATCGTCGTTGTCGTCGGACATTTTCTGTCCCCATTCGCGGTCGCCAGCGATCCACAGGTCACGCCCGAGACCTTGGGATCCGCGGTATTGAGGTCGCAGAACTGCATAGCCGCGCGACGTCAGCAGTGGAACCCAGCCGGAAACATCCCAGCCCATGTAATCGCGTGCCCAAGGGCCGCCGTGCGGATTGATGATCGCCGGGCCGGGCGCATCGCCCTGTTTCCAGCCAGCGGGGAGATCCAGAATCGCGGGGATCTTGCGGCCGTCGCGTGCGGTATAAGTGATCCAGCGCTCTTCCCCGGCTAGGCCCCCCTTGCCGATCCACGGCCTGGAACTGCCTAGAGGCGTTACGCTTTTTCTGTCGACGAGGATGTGATAGCTAGGCGGCTGGTCGGCGCTCTGCACGGTGAAAAACACTTTGGAGAAATCATCCGTGTAGGTCCCGATCGAGATATTCTGCCCCGGGAAGGCTTTTTTCAGGCCATCCTGTATGGACCTCAGCGTCGGATCCACATAGATGGACTGGCGATAGGGGCCGTCTACGGTGAAGCCGACAACTTTGTTGAAGTTGTTCGGTTGTGTGCCGAAGATGAGGCCGCTGATGGAAAAGTTCTGGTCGGCCACCACGGGGTCGGAATCATATTTGCGCTGTATTGGATCGTACAGGCGTACCTGGGCTTTGTCGGAGAACTGATCGGTCAAGATGTAGTACTTTCCGGTCGCGTCGTCTATGCCTGCGACATCCACCACGTTGCGGGCCGAGACCTTGGTGGTCAACGGCGCATGGATATCGAATTGCCCTGATTTTGGGTTGAGCAGCAAAACCTGCTGTTCGTAATCGCTGCCTGCCTCTTCAATCTGTTGCTTGGCCAGGACCTTGCCGGTGCGATGGTCGAACAGAGACGGTACTGCGCGGGAGTCGCCGCGGAAAAGCAGCTCGGTCTGTCCGGTCTTGAGGTTGTACAGGTAATAGCTGGACGAAAGGCTGATTTCGCTCAACTGCCGGATAACCACTCTCTCCGGATCCAGCGGGAGCATATCGACAAGGGATGCCGTGCCGCTCAGCTCCAGGCACAGTTGGGTGTCGGTGCTGATGCCGATTTTTCGGGCATTGTCCGCAAACGCTTCCTTGAAATCCTTCTGGTCATCGCTGGTCAAATAGGTCTTGGAGACGAAAGTGCGAGTTGAACCTGTGGAATTGCCCTCTCCACAACCACCAAGACGTCCTGTCCATTCCTGTCGCGCTACGGTCAGGATCTTGTCTGCCTTCAGGGCATAAGCGGAGATGAATTTCATCTTGTCGCCGGATGGCGTGACGATGGTCGGCCCTTTGGATAGCGCGGAGGTATCCCAGGTGGCCAAAGCCGTTTCATCCGGGTTCTGCGGAGACGGAACAAGTCCCACGATATGCTTGCCGTCGGGACTCATCGTCACTGACTGGAGCGCTGGCAGGCGAGCCAGATCCTCGATCGGGATGGGTTGCATGGCTTGGGCAGCCGTGCTTGCCAGCAACATCGCAACGCCTGCGGCGACGCTCAGATGGCGCGCCGAATGAACTCTTGTCATGCAAAATCTCCCAAATGAGAAATAGCGGGCAATTGCGCTCGTGCACAAAATGAACAGGATGTGAATATAGCAGAACTTGGTGTTCACGCACTCGAGCCTGCACGCAGGACAGGCGGGGGATCATCCGCGGGCGGATCGTGCGACGGGGAATGCGATGTTGTGGCGAGCGTTGAGACGCCCGGGGGGAGGCCCCGGATTTACTTCGCTAAGCGCTGCGACAAGGCATGGCCGCAGACACGACAACACGAGCAGGCCATGGGTGGATGGTCGATCATGCCGTCGTCTGCCGGCCACTGAACTCTCCGGTGGAACGGCTATCGCCTTTCCATTTGCCGCTCAGTGGCCAGTGGCCGGTGGCGCCCTTGTATAGTCATGTTGCACGCTGATGGCGCGCTGCCTGCGTCCCCTGCGCCCATCTGTGGTGTAGTTTTCGCTGGCGCGGTGCCTAGACACCCGCCGATTCCTGTTTACGAGTTCCCGATGACCGACCGCCCCCGCATTCCCGCCCACGCCGTCCAGCCCAATCTCGCGCCGTTGCCGCGGATCCGCAATGTCATCGCCATCGGCTCCGGCAAGGGCGGGGTGGGCAAGTCCACCACCGCGGTGAACCTGGCGCTGGCGCTGCAGCGCCAGGGCGCGCGGGTCGGCGTGCTGGACGCCGATGTCTATGGTCCCAGCGTGCCGGCCATGCTCGGCCTGAGCGGACGCCCGGACAGCCCCGACAACAAGTCGATCGAGCCGATGCGCGCGTTCGGCATCGAGGCGATGTCGATCGGGCTGCTGGTGGACCAGGACACGCCGATGATCTGGCGCGGGCCGATGGCGACCTCGGCGCTGACCCAGCTGTTCACCGATACGCTGTGGGACGACCTGGACTACCTGTTGATCGACCTGCCGCCGGGCACCGGCGACATCCAGCTGACCCTGGCGCAGAAGATCCCGGTGGCCGGCGCGGTGATCGTGACCACGCCGCAGGACATCGCCACGCTGGATGCGAAGAAGGCGCTGAAGATGTTCGAGAAGGTCGGGGTGCCGGTGCTGGGCATCGTCGAGAACATGGCGCTGCATACCTGTTCGCAGTGCGGCCATGTCGAGCACCTGTTCGGCGAGGGCGGCGGCCAGCGCATGGCGCAGCAGTACGGCGTGCCGCTGCTGGGGTCGCTGCCGCTGGCGATCGCGATCCGCGAGCAGGGCGACGCCGGCACCCCGATCGTGGCCGCGGCCCCGGATTCGGCCGCCGCGCAGGCCTATCTGGCCACCGCGCAGCGCCTGACCGAGGCGCTGCGCAAGCGGCCGCGCGCGTCGATCCCGATTACCGCCTCGCTGCGCTGAGCGCCGCCGCGGCCGCCGCGAACGCGCCGCGACCGGCTAGAATCGCCGGTCACTGCGGCGCGCTTCGGCGTCGGCTGCGCTCCCGGCAGGCAGGTTCCGATCTGCCGCCACAGGCATCAGGAAGACGTATGAGCATCAAGAGCGACCGCTGGATCCGCCGCATGTCCGAACAGCACGGCATGATCGCGCCCTACGAGCCGGGCCAGGTGAAGCAGGTCAACGGCGAGCGCATCGTCAGCTACGGCACCTCCAGCTACGGCTACGACGTGCGCTGCTCGCGCGAGTTCAAGGTGTTCACCAACATCAACTCGACCATCGTCGATCCCAAGCATTTCGACAGCGGCAGCTTCGTCGACATCGAGTCGGACGTGTGCATCATCCCGCCCAACAGCTTCGCCCTGGCGCGCACCGTGGAGTATTTCCGCATTCCGCGCAGCACCCTGGTGGTGTGCCTGGGCAAGAGTACCTATGCGCGCTGCGGCATCATCGTCAACGTGACCCCGCTGGAGCCGGAATGGGAAGGCCACGTGACCCTGGAATTCAGCAACACCACGCCGTTGCCGGCGCGCATCTACGCCAACGAAGGCGTGGCGCAGATGCTGTTCTTCGAGTCCGACGAGATGTGCGAGACCAGCTACAAGGACCGCGGCGGCAAGTATCAGGGCCAGACCGGCGTGACCCTGCCCAGAACCTGAGTTTTTTCCACTGCACAAGGAGCGTGCAATGAACGATCCCAATCCCTGCCAGGCGCCCGAAGCGCCGCTGCCGGCGGCGCCGCTCTGGCGCTGGACGGTGCCGAGGTGCTGGCCGGCCGCGGCGAGCGCCGCGGTGCGGCGCTGATCGACGGCGTGATCGCGCTGGCGACCTTTCTGCTGCTGGTCGCGGTCACCGGCTATTTCGGCAAGGTCATGGACGCGGCGCGCGGCGGCGAAGCGATGTCGTTGCTGGCCACGGCCGGCTATGTGGCGCTGGCGTTCGTGATGTTCGTGGTGGTGCAGGGCTATCCGCTGGCCAAGACCGGGCAGACCTGGGGCAAGAAGCTGCTGTGGATCCGCATCGTCGATCTGCACGGCGCGCAGCCGCCGCTGTGTCGGCTGATCGCGCTGCGCTACCTGCCGACCCAGCTGCTGTCGATGGTGCCGGTGGTGGGCAGCCTCTACGTCCTCATCGATGCGTTGTTCATTTTCCGCCAGGACACGCGCTGCCTGCACGGCATCATCGCCGGCACCCAGGTGGTCAACATCCGCCGCTGATGCATCCGGCCGCCGCCGCGCGCCGGCGGCCGGCAGGGACGCGCGCCGCGCCGCGACTACTTGCCGCGGCCGAACAGCATGCCCACGCCGACCGCGACCAGGATCGCCGGCCACCAGGTGGCGATCAGCCGGCCCAGGCTGAGATTGGTCCAGCCCAGGTTGTTGGCCAGGAATACCAGGCCGATCACGATCAGCACGATGGCGGCGATCACATTGGATTTCATGGAGGCGCGGCTTCCGTCAAAAGGGCGCCTATCGTAGCCGTTGCCGCCACGCCGCAACACGGGTCTGCAGGACATCGGCGTCCAGCCGCTGCGGCGTACCACTGCCCCACACCGGCCCGGGCCAGGCCGCATCGCCTGCGTGGCGCCCGAGCACATGCACGTGCAGTTGCCGCACGATATTGCCCAGCGCGCCGAGGTTGAGTTTCTGCACCCCGGGCTCGCCGCGCAGCAGCTGCGAGAGCTGATTGATCTCGGCCAGCAGCAGGCGCTGCTGGGCGCCGTCCAGGTCGATCCATTCGCTGGCGGCGGCCACGCGCGGCACCAGCAGCAGCCACGGGAAGCGCGCGTCGTCCATCAGCCGGACCTGCGACAGCGGGCCGTCGGCGACGAACGCGCTGTCGGCCTGCAGCCGCGGATCGAGTGCGAAATCGCCCATCGGTGCGGCTCAGCGCAGGTGTTCGGCGAGGAAGGCAAGGCTGCGTTCGCGCGCGCTGTCGGCGCTGTCGGCATCGTAGTGGTTCGGGTCGACATGGCGGTCGAAGCCATGCCCGGCCGGATACACGTAGGTCTGCATCTGCGGCAGCTTCTCGCGATGCTGCTGCACCGCGTCCGGCGGAATGCTGCTGTCCTGCGCGCCGAAGTGGAACAGCACCGGCGCCTTCGGGGTCTCGTCGAGGAACTGGGTGTTGCGCCCGCCGTAGTAGCTCACCGAGGGCAGGCCCAGCCGCAGCGCGGCCAGCAGCGCGACGCTGCCGCCCCAGCAGTAGCCGACGGTGCCGACCTTGCCGGTCGGTGCCAGCGCCAGCGCCGCGGCCTGCACGATGTCCAGCGCCTTGTCGAAGCCGAGCGCGCCGACCAGTTCCAGGCCCTTGTGCACGCCGTCCTGGTCGTAGTTCAGCTGCGCGTCCTTCTGCACCGGATCGAACAGGCCTGGAGCCAGCACTTCGTAGCCCTGCGCGGCGTAGTAGTCGGCGACCTCGCGGATGTAGGCGGTGACGCCGAAGATCTCCTGGATGAGCACCAGGCCGCCGCGCGGGGCGCCTTGCGGCAGGGCGTGCCAGGCCGAGACCTGGCCGTGCGCGGTATCGAGGGTAGTCCAGTGGCCCATGGTGCGTTCCTGTGGCGGGGGAGGGATGCATCGATTATCCACGCTGGCGGCTGGGGCGTGTCATCGATTAAGCAGGATGGCAGAGGCGATCCAGTGGATCGCGCCGAGGACGTTGCAGGCGGTCGTGTGGTATCGGGTGGCAATGGCCCGGTCCGGCGTGAGCTTGGCGACGAAGTTCTCGGCCAGGTGCCGATCCTTGCACCGCGCCCGGTCGTAGTGGCGCTGTCCTTCGCGTATTGGATGAGAGGGGATTATGTGCCGGGTAGCGCAGGTGTCGATGCGGCAAGCCGCGGTGGCCAACGGCGGCGCTGGCGGTGTCCACACCAGGGCGACGCTGCGTTCCGCACGCTCGCCGCGCCCTTCGCGGGGGCGCGCTGCCCGATCCGGTAAGATGCCCAGGTCAGTGCCGAATCCAGCGAAATGTCCCTCAAGATCAACGAGCTCTGCGTCAACTGCGACGTCTGCGAGCCGGCCTGCCCGAACCAGGCCATCGCGATGGGCGAGACGATCTACGTGATCGACCCGGCCCGCTGTACCGAATGCGTCGGCCATTTCGACGAGCCGCAATGCGTGGTGGTGTGTCCGGTCGAATGCATCGACCCGGATCCGGCCATCCCGGAGAGCCACGCGCAACTGCTGGCCAAGCTGCTGCAGCTGCAGCGCGATCATCCCGAGTCGTACCCACAGGAGCCCCCCGCCGCATGAGAACGCTCGCCCGCCGTGTCCTGCTGCTCGCCCTGCTGCTGACGCCGACCGCGTGGGCCGAGGCGCCGACCGCCAGCGTCGCCACGCATCCGCCCGGCGCCGCCGTCGCCAGCGGCCATCGCCTGGCCACCGATGCCGGCCTGCAGATCCTGCGCGAGGGCGGCAACGCGTTCGACGCGGCGGTGGCGGTGTCCTCGACGCTGGCGGTGGTCGAGCCGATCAGCTCCGGCCTGGGCGGCGGCGGCTTCTTCCTGCTGCACGACGCCAAGACCGGCAAGGAGGTGATGCTGGACGCGCGCGAATACGCGCCGGAATCGGCGACCGCCGACAAGTTCCTGGACGCCAAGGGCGCGCTGGACCGCGACCGCTCGGTCAACGGCCCGTGGTCGGCCGGCATTCCCGGCCTGCCGGCGGCGCTGGTGGAGCTGGCGACCAGGCACGGCCGGCTGCCGCTGCAGCAGTCGCTGGCGCCGGCGATCCGCATCGCCCGCGACGGCTTCCCGGTGTACCGGCGCATGGCCGAGGGCTACCAGTTGCGGCGCGAGGTGATGGAGCGCTATCCCGGGACCCGCGAGGTCTATCTGCGCAACGGCAAGCCGATCGCCGAAGGCGACCTGTTCAAGCAGCCGGAACTGGCCGACACCTTGCAGTTGCTGGGCGCCAAGGGCTTCGACGGCTTCTACCGCGGCGCCACCGCCAAGAAGCTGCTGGCCGGGGTCAAGCAGGCCGGCGGCCACTGGACCGCCGAGGAGCTGGCCGGCTACACGGTCAAGCAGCGCACGCCGATCCAGTTCGCGTACAAGGGCTGGACCATCACCACCGCGCCGCCGCCGTCCTCCGGCGGCATCGCCCTGGCCAGCATGCTGCAGATCCTGGAAGGCTACGATCTGAAGGCGATGGACCCGGTGCACCGCACCCACCTGGTGGTGGAGGCGATGCGCCGCGCCTACCGCGACCGCACCTTCTTCCTGGGCGATCCGGACTTCACCGCGGTGCCGCAGCGGGTGCTGCTGAGCAAGGACTATGCGGTGGGGTTGCGCTCGACCATCAACCCGGAGAAAGCCACGCCCAGCGACCTGCTGTCGGGCCAGCCGACCCCGCTGGAAGACGACGAGACCACCCACTTCTCGATCATCGACGGCGAGGGCAACCGCGTCGGCGCGACCCAGACCGTGAACCTGCTGTTCGGCTCCGGGCTGATCCCCAAGGGCACCGGGGTGCTGCTCAACGACGAGATGGACGACTTCGCGCTCAAGCCCGGCACGCCCAACGCGTTCGGGGTGATGGGTTACGCCGCCAATGCGCCCAAGCCGGGCAAGCGCCCGCTCAGCTCGATGTCGCCGACCTTCATGGAGAACGCCGACAAGGCGATCGTGCTCGGCACCCCGGGCGGCAGCCGCATCATCACCATGGTCCTGCTCGGCATCCTCGGCTACGACGACGGCCTTGGCGCGCAGCAGGTCGCCGCGCTACCGCGCTACCACCACCAGTGGCTGCCGGACGTGATCGAGACCGAGACCGGCACCTTCGACGCGGCCACCGTGCAAGGCCTGCAGGCGATGGGCCATGCGCTCAAGCTGCCCGGCGACAGCGCCGCGGGCGGGCGCGGTTCCAGCTACGTGTGGGGCAACCTGCAGACGGTGGAGTGGGACAAGCGCAACAACGTGCTCAGCGGCGGCAGCGACCCGCGCAACGAGGTCGGCAAGGCCGAAGTGCAGCTGGCGTCGCCGGCGCCGTAAGTCGCGGCGTCGCTGTCCCCGGTCCCGAGTCCCGAGTCCCGAAAAATGCAACTCTGGTCGATCCAAGGAAACTCCCAGAAGCTCGACGGCGGCGCGATGTTCGGCAACGCGCCCAAGGCGATGTGGCAGCAGTGGGCCGCGCCGGATGACGGCAACCGCATCGCGCTGGCCTGTCGCGCGCTGCTGGCGCGTCCGCTGGCCGGCAAGACGGTGCTGTTCGAGACCGGCATCGGCGCGTTCTTCGCGCCGGCGCTGCGTGAGCGCTACGGGGTGCAGGAACAGCGCCACGTGTTGCTGGATTCGCTGCAGGCGGCCGGCGTCGCGCATACCGACATCGACGTGGTGGTGCTGAGCCATCTGCACTTCGACCATGCCGGCGGGCTGCTGGCGCCATGGCGCGAGGGCGCCGCGCCGGAACTGCTGTTCCCGAACGCGCGCTTTCTGGTCGGCGCGGCGCACTGGCAGCGCGCACTGCAGCCGCATCCGCGCGACCGCGCCAGCTTCATTCCCGAGTTGCCCGGCCTGCTCGAGGCCAGCGGCCGCCTGGAACTGGTCGACGGCGACTACTCGCGCACGCTGGGCGAGGCGGTGCGCTTCCATTTCAGCGACGGGCATACCCCGGGGCTGATGCTGGCCGAGATCGTCGGCACGCCGCAGGCCGATGGACAGGCGCACGGCGGCGTCGCCTTCTGCGCCGACCTGATCCCCGGCCGCTGCTGGGTGCATGTGCCGATCACGATGGGCTACGACCGCAACGCCGAACTGCTGATCGACGAGAAGCGCGCGTTCCTGGAAGACGCGCTGGCGCGCAACGTGCATCTGTTCTTCACCCACGACCCGGATTGCGCGCTGGCGCAGCTGGCGCGCGATGGCAAGGGCCGTTTCGTCACCACCCATGAGCTGCCGGCATTGCAGGCGCGCGCGCTGGCCGGCGGCATTCCGGCTGGCGGCTGAAAGCCCGCCGCGCGGCGCTTGCAGCCGTCATCGCGGCCGGCCAGTATCGGCGCATGAACCTGCCTACCGCCTTGCGTTGCCTGCTGCTCGCCTGCCTGGTCGTCGGTGGCTGCGCCTCGCGTTCCGAGGATGCCGCCATGTCGCCGATCCGGCTCAACCAGGTCGGCTACCTGCCGGCCGCCAGCAAGCTCGCGGTGGTGCCCGATGGCCACGGCGAGGCGTTCGCGGTCGAGCGCGCCGACTCGGGCAAGGTGGTGTTGCGCGGCACGCTGGGCGCCGCGGCGACCTGGGCGCCAGCGCAGCAGACGGTGCGCATCGCCGACTTCTCCGCGTTGCGCGAGGCGGGCCGCTATCGCCTGCGCGTGGACGGGCTGCCGGCGTCGGACAGCTTCGCCATCGCCGCCGATGCCTACGATGGCGTGACGCGCGCAGCGCTGAAGGCCTACTACTTCAACCGCGCCAGCACCGCGCTGCCCGGCGAGTACGCCGGTCGCCACGCGCGCGCGGAAGGGCATCCGGACACCCACGTGCTGATCCACGCCTCGGCGGCCTCGCCCGGGCGCCCGACCGGCACTGCGATCTCCGCGCCGAAGGGCTGGTACGACGCCGGCGACTACAACAAGTACGTGGTCAATTCCGGCATCACCGTGTACACCTTGCTGGCCGCCTACGAGCAGTTCCCGGCCTATTTCGCCGCGCACAAGGAAGGCATCCCGGACAGCGGCGGCGGCGTGCCGGACATCCTGCGCGAGGTCGACTGGAACCTGCAGTGGCTGCTGGCGATGCAGGATCCGGGCGACGGCGGCGTCTACCACAAGCTGACCAATCTGGACTTCGGCGGCATGCAGATGCCCGACCAGGCGCGCGCGCCGCGCTACGTGGTGCAGAAGAGCACCGCGGCCACACTCGACTTCGCCGCGGTGATGGCCCAGGCCAGCCGCATCTACGCCCCGTTCGACGATCGCTTCGACGGCGTGTCCAGGCGCATGCTGCAGGCCTCGCGCCGCGCCTGGGCCTGGGCGCAGGCGCATCCGGACGCGGTCTACCGGCAGCCGGCGGACGTGCACACCGGCGGCTACGACGACGACAGGCTCGACGACGAGTTCGCCTGGGCGGCGACCGAGCTGTACCTGGCCACCGGCGAGGACGCGTTCTACGACGCGGCGATGGCGCGCAATGTGCCGGCGAGCGTGCCAAGCTGGGGCTCGGTGGGTGGGCTGGCGTGGATGTCGCTGGCGCAGCACCGCGCGCGGCTGACCGCGCATGCGGACCAGGCGCGCATCGCGCGCGAGATCGACGGCGTGGCCGCGCACCTGCTGCGCGCCTGGCAGGATTCGGCGTGGAAGGTGGCGATGACCCCGGCCGACTTCCACTGGGGCAGCAACAGCACCGCGCTGAACCAGGCGATGCTGCTGCTGCAGGCCTACCAGCTGCAGCGCAAGCCGGAGTACCTGCAGGCCGCGCAGTCGCAGCTGGACTACGTGCTCGGGCGCAATCCGCTGGGCATGTCGTTCGTGACCGGTATCGGCGCGCGTTCGCCGCTGCACATCCACCATCGCATCTCCATCGCCGACGGCGTCGCCCTGCCGGTGCCGGGCCTGCTGGTCGGCGGCCCGCAGCCGGGCCAGCAGGATGCCGGGGCGTGCAAGCACGTCTATGCCTCGTCGCTGCCGGCGCTGTCCTACCTGGACCAGGAGTGCAGCTACGCCAGCAACGAAGTGGCGATCAACTGGAACGCGCCGCTGGTGTACGTGAGCGCAGCGCTGCAGAACCTGCAGCGCTGAGGTCGCGCCGACCTGCGGCTCAGGCGACGCGGGTACCGAAGATGCGGTCGCCGGCGTCGCCGAGGCCGGGCAGGATGTAGCCCTTGTCGTTGAGGTGGTCGTCGATCGCGGCGGTGTACACCTCCACGTCCGGATGCGCCGCTTCCAGCGCGCGCAGCCCTTCCGGCGCGGCGACCAGGAAGATGCCCTTGATCCGCCGCGCGCCGGCGCGCTTGAGCATGTCCACGGTGGCGATCAGGGTGCCGCCGGTGGCCAGCATCGGGTCCAGGATCAGCGCGTCGCGTTCCTCCAGGCGGCCGGTGAGACGCTCAAAGTAGGGCACCGGCTGCAGCGTCTCCTCGTCGCGCTGCAGGCCGACCACGCTGACCCGCGCCGCCGGGATCAGTGCCAGCACGCCGGGCAGCATGCCCAGCCCCGCGCGCAGGATCGGCACCAGGGTGATCTTGGCCCCGGCGATGCGCTGCACCTGGGTGGGGCCGGCCCAGCCGTCCATCGTATGCGTCTCCGTCTCCAGGTCGGCGGTGGCTTCGTAGCCGAGCAGGGTGCCCAGTTCGGTGACCAGTTCGCGGAAGCCCTTGGTGCTCAGCGCGGCGTCGCGCAGCAGGCCGATCTTGTGCTGTACCAGGGGATGGCGGACTTCGACGATCTTCATGGGCGCACTCGCAACGGGGGATGCGCACAGTGTGCCGCAGCCGGCGCGGCTGCGACCAGCCGCCGGGCCGGCGCCGTGGTGTCACCAGCACGCAACCTGTCGAAAATATGTTGTTTCCCAATTCTTAACGTTAGATGGGGATCCGCGTCCGTGCATACCGTGCCTAGCAAGACTCCGCTGTTCGTGGCGATCGCTTTCGGCCTGAGCGCGGCCTGTGCCGCTGGCGGCGCACAGGCCGCGGGCGATCCCGCCGCTGCGGCGACCGACCTGGACCGGGTCGAGGTCCGCCCGCAACTCGAGGCGCAGGCCCGCGCGGTGGACCTCAAGCGCAGTTCCGATGCGATCCTGGACGCGGTCTCGGCCGACGAGGTCGGCGACTATCCGGACCAGAACGTGGCCGAATCGCTGCAACGCCTGCCGGGGGTCAGCGTCACCCGCGACCAGGGCGAGGGCCGCTTCGTGGTGGTGCGCGGGCTGGACGCCGCGCTCAACAGCGTCAGCATCGACGGTATCGCCATCGGTACCCCGGAGAGCGACAACCGCGCCGCACCGATGGACGTGATCCCGTCCGAATCCACCGAGCGGCTGAAGGTGGTCAAGTCGCCGACCCCGGACATGCCGGGCGATGCGATCGGCGGCGCAATCCTGGTGGAGTCGGCCTCGGCGTTCGACCGCGACGGCCGCAGCATCCGCGCCAAGCTCGAGGCCAACCACCAGCAGCTCAGCGACAAGACCAGCCCCAAGGCCTCGTTCAACTACAGCGACCTGTTCGCCGACGCCACGTTCGGCGTTGCGCTGGGCCTGAACTATCAGGACCGCGAGTTCCAGTCCGACAACAGCGAAGGCGACTACGACGCGATCGACAACGGCGACCTGGTCATGGTCGAGCAGCAGCGCCGCAAATACCACATCGAGCGCAAGCGCATCGGCGCCAACCTCAACCTGGACTGGCATCCGGACCAGGGCAACCGCTACTACCTGCGCACGCTGTTCAGCAGCTTCAAGGACGCCGAGACCCGGCAGAACACGGTGATCGCCTTCGACGCCGACGACATCCAGGCCAACGGCGACGGCAGCTATTCGGCGCCGGTGGACAAGCTGTCCAAGCGGGTGCGCTACCGCACCAAGCAGCAGGACACGCTGGCGGCGAGCGTCGGCGGCGAGAACACGCTGAGCGGCGCGGTGCTGGACTACCAGGCCGGCTATACCAAGACCCGCGAGCGGGTGAACGACGAGAAGGAGGCGCGCTTCAAGTACGACGGCGACGATCTCGACGCGACCATCGACCAGAACCGCCGCCTGCCGGCCATCGGCCTGTCCGGCGACGACTGGGTGTCCAACGGCAATTACGCGTTCGACAAGTTCGTGCTTTCGCCCGGGCGCACCGACGACGACGAATACAGCGCCAGGATCAACGTGCGCTTCGACGCCGACAACGCCAGCTACAAGTTCGGTTTGCTCGGGCGCTGGCGCGACCGCGACGTCGACAAGAACGAGCGCGAACTGTCCGAGGGGCCCGACATCGACCTGGCCGACTGGACCGTGGCGCCGCCCGAACACCGGCACAACAGCCTGGGCGAGGCGCTGAGTTCGGCGGCGCTGCGCCATTACTGGGCGCGCAACGGCAGCCAGTACAGCGCCGACGACGGCGATCTCGGCAGCAATGCGGTCAGTGCGCTGGCGGAGGACTATGCCGCCAAGGAAGACGTACTCGCCGCCTATGCGATGGGCAGCTGGGACATCGGCGCGCTGCGCGTGATCGCCGGCGTGCGCGTGGAGAACACCCGGTTCAAGGCCAGCGGCTACCAGGTCGACGTCGCCGACGACGGCGAGTCGTTCGCGGCCAGTGCGCTGCAGGCCAGCAGCAGCTACACCAATGTGCTGCCGGGCCTGCACCTGCGCTGGAATGGCGACGACTGGTCGCTGCGCGCGGCGCTGAACAAGACCGTGTCGCGGCCCGGCTTCGGCCAGGTCGCGCCGCACGCGACAGTCAACAACGACGACGAGGAAGTGGAACTGGGCAATCCGAACCTGGATCCCTACGAGTCGACCAACCTCGACCTGTCGTTCGAGCGCTACCTGGGCAAGACCGGCATCGTCTCGCTGGGCCTGTTCCACAAGTCGATCGACGGCTACATCGTGGACACGGTGATCGACAACGACCCGGCCTACGCCGGCTACGACGTCGGCATGGCGATCAACGGCAAGCGCGCCAAGGTCTATGGCGCCGAGTTCAACTGGCAGCAGCCGTTCGCGTTCCTGCCGGAAGGCTGGAACGGCCTGCTCGGCGGGGTCAGCGGCACCTGGCTGCATACCGAATTCGACCCGGGCCTGGAGGATCGCCAGGGCGAGGACTTCACCCTGCCGCGCGCCTCCAAGAACGTCTATACCGCCTTCCTCGGCTACGAAAAGGACGGTTTCTCCACCCGGCTCTCGGCGGTGTACCGCAGCGCCTACCTCGACGAACTGGGCAAGGCCCGCGACTACGATATCTTCGTGGCGCCCAACACCCAGCTCGACTTCAGTCTCGACTACCAGGTGACCGACACCGTGCAGCTGTACTTCGACGCCTCCAACCTGCTCGACAAGCCGCTGGAACGCTACCAGGGCACGCGCGCGCACACCCAGCAATACGAGGAATACGGCCGCAGCTTCGCGGTCGGCGTGCGGGTGAAGCTGTGACGCGGGCGGATTCGGCGCTGCGGCTGGGGGCGCTGGCGCTGGCCTGCGGGCTGGTCGTCGCCTGTTCCAGGGCGCCGTCGGCGGCGGCGCCCGCAACGACCGTCGCCACGCCGGCGCATGCCGACCGCGAACCGGACGAAGGCGCGCAACACGAGCCGCTGCTGCGCCAGGCCAAGCTGTCGCACGTCGTGGTCGCCGAAGCCTTCCTCACCGCGTCCACCCCGGCCGACAACCTCGATTCGCCGGCCAGCTGGACCACGCCGCAGGGCCGGCGCTGGGTCATCACCACCGCCAAGAAGAGTGGCGAACTGGTCGTGTTCGATGGCGACAGCGGGCAGCGCCTGCGCAGCGTCGGCGGGCAGGGCGCCGCGCCCGGGCAGATGGACCGGCCCAACGGCATCGCCGTGGTCGGCGACCTGGCGCTGGTGGTCGAACGCGACAACCATCGCGTGCAGGCGTTCTCGCTGCCGGACTTCGCCCCGGTCGCGCTGTTCGGCGCCGAGGATCTGAAGAAGCCGTACGGACTGTGGGCGCGGCCGAAGGACGGCGGCATCGAGGTCATCGTCAGCGACAACGACATGCGCGGCGCCGACGAGGAAACCGTGCCGCCGCTGGCCGAGCTGGGGCAGCGCTTCCGCCGCTACCAGCTGCGCCGCGACGGCAAGGCCTGGACCGCGACGCTGACCCAGACCTTCGGCGACACCACGGCGGCCGGCGCGATCCGCATTGCCGAATCGGTGTTCGCCGATCCGGCGCACGACCGCCTGCTGCTGGCCGAGGAAGACGTGGCCAGCGGCACCCGTCTGCGCGAATACGGCCTGGCCGACGGCAAGTACCGCGGCCGCGACATCGGCGCGGACCTGTACAAGGCGCAGGCCGAGGGCATCGCCTTGCTGAGCTGCGCCGACGGCAGCGGCTACTGGATCGGCACCGACCAGTTCAAGGACCGCAGCCTGTTCCACGTGTTCGACCGGCAGACGCTGGCGCATGTCGGCGCCTTCGCCGGCAAGGTCACCGCCAACACCGACGGCGTGTGGCTGGACCAGCGCGGCGACGCGCGCTTCCCGCAGGGCGTGTTCTACGCGCTGCACGACGACCAGGCGGTGGCCGCGTTCGACTGGCGCGACATCGCGCGCAGCCTGCACCTGAAACCCTGCGCGCAATAGGCGATGCCAACGGCGCCTGCGCCGATGGCATCAGCGCCAGCCGGTACGGCAGCAACGCCAGCGCGTGCAGCACGCGTCCTAGGCTGCCGCGGCCTGAGCGATGCGCGGACCTTCGCGCAAGGCGCGGCCGATCAAGCCGACCAGCAGGTCCAGCTCTTCGCCATCCATGCCGAAATGCGGGGTGAAGCGCAGCGAATTCTCGCCGCCGTGGATCACGTTGACCCCGTGCTGGCGCAGCCATTCCTCGGTGGAGCCGGCGCCGTAGCACTTGAACTGCGGCGCCAGCGCGCAGGAGAACAGCAGCCCGGTGCCCTGCACCTGGGTGATCAGCCCGCCGAGTTCGGCCTTGAGCTTTTCCAGTTTCTGCACCGCCTCGGCACCGCGCGCGCGGATGTTGGCGCGCACCTGCGGGGTCAGCTGCGCCAGCGTGGCGCTGGCCACGTCCAGCGCGCGCGGATTGCTGGTCATGGTGTTGCCGTAGGTGCCCTTGCGGTACAGCTGCGCGGCATGTTCGGTCACCGCCAGCACCGACAGCGGGTACTGCGCGGCGTTGAGCGCCTTGGAATAGGTTTCCATGTCCGGCGCATCGAGTTGCTCGAAGCCGGGGTAGTCCACTACCGACAGCACGCCGTGGGCGCGCAGTCCGGCCTGGATCGAATCGACCAGCAGCAGGCTGCCGTGGGCGCGGGTCAGTTCGCGCGCGGCGGCGTAGAACGCCGGCGGTAGCGCGCGGCCCGGGTCGCCTTCGCCCATCACCGGCTCCAGGAACACCGCCTCGACGAACCAGCCGTTGTGCTCGGCCTCGGCGAACGCGCGGCGCAGCGCGTCCACGTCGTAGGGCGCGATTGCGATAACCGAATCCTCGCCGCGATAGCTGGCCAGGTGCTGCACGTAGGCCTTGCGGCTGGAATCGGAGTACAGACCCGGCCGGTCGGTGCGGCCGTGGAAGCTGCCCTTGACCACGATGCGCTTGATCCGGGCGCCGGCGTGACGCGCGCCCGGGTCGGTCTGCAGCTTGGTGTTGATGTCGGCGATGCGCGCGGCCAGGCCGACCGCTTCGGAGCCGGAGTTGAGGCACATGAACTTGCTGTACGGGCAGCCGCCGCGGCGCTGGCCGATCTCGGCGCGCAGCGCGCGCTCGAAGCGCAGCTGCGCCAGGCTCGGGGTCATCACGTTGGCCATCGCCTGCGGCCGCGCCATCGCTTCCAGCACTGCATCCGGGGTGTGGCCGAAGCCGAGCATGCCGTAGCCGCCGGCGTCGTACAGCACCGCACCCTTCAGCGTGACCACCCACGGTCCGCGTGCGGCCAGCGCCACGTACGGGGTGACCGCGTCGTCGGCGTAGAAGTTGACGAAGCCGGCCTGCAGGATGCGGATCTGCTCGCTCTCGTCCAGCTCCAGCAGGTCGGCGAACTCCGGCGCCAGGCGCGCGTATTCGGCGGCGGCGGCGGCGATCGCGGCGCCCAGCTGCGGGTGCGAGGCGGCCAGGCGTTCGATGCCGGCATCGTCCAGGCCGGCGGTCAGGCGTTCGCCGGCATGGGCGCGCAGCGGGGCGAGGGGGCCGAGTACGGTCATGCGGGATCTCCTGGAGGCGGGTCGTTCAGCGATAGACCTACTATTATCGGGACCGGATCGTCGGTTGGCAGAGTTGATTTGTGCAGGAAATCGGATAATTTCGTCGATTCGACGAAATCCGGCCGCGCATGAAGATCACAGCCTCCGACCAACGCCTGCTCTCGCTGCTGCGCGAGGACGCCCGTGCCTCCACCGCGCAGATCGCCCGCAAGCTCGGCCTGTCGCGCACCACCGTGCAGAGCCGGATCGAGCGGCTGGAGCGCGAGGGCGTGATCTGCGGCTACACGGTGCGCACTCGCGACGACTTCGAGCAGGGCCACATCCGCGCGCACATCCTGATCACCGTGCTGCCGAAGAAGATGACCTCGGTGGTCAAGGCGCTGCGCGAGATCGACGAGGTCCGCGTACTGCATTCGGTCAGCGGCTCCTACGACCTGATCGCGCTGGGCGTGGTGCCGGGGGTCAACGACATGGACGTGCTGACCGACCGCATCGGCGCGGTCGATGGAGTGGAGCGCACCACCTCGTCGATCATCCTGTCGACCAAGTTCGAGCGCTGAGGCTAGGGCTCGGGACTCGGATAAAAAATGGCTCGTGTCAAGCGTTTTGACTGAGTGCAGATTGTATCGGAAGGCTATACAGGACAATGGGCTAGAGTGGATCGGGTTAGAGTGGATCCAGGTTGCTTTCAGGGCTTCCGACGTTATGGGCCAGGATCTTCATGAGCTCTTTGAAACGCATGAGGCACTGTTGCCAATCGCTCGACAACGAAATCGACGAACGCCCTGACCTTCGGCGAGAGCTGGCGACTGGAAGGCCATATCAGCCAAAGCGCACCGAACGGAACCATGAACTCCGTTAGTACCGGTCGAAGCGCGCCCGACGCGATACCAGGAGCCGCAACATAGAACATAGACAGGCAGGTGCGCCACTCCAAGCCCCCTCGTTGCAGCGGCAAGCCCCGCCTCCGTGTTGTTGAACACAAGACTCGCCGGAATAGGTGTGTCTGCGTAAGGCTGGACGAAGGACCAGGCTGCCAGTCGACCGCTCGACGGGTATTTGAAGTGAATGCAGGAGTGCTGCCCCAGATCACCGGGCACTTGGGGTCGGGCGCGTCTCTTGAAGTATGCGTCGCTGCCGCAGACCACGAAATGCTGCTCGCCGATCAGGCGTGCAACCAGCCGAGTATCTGGCAGGTGCCCACTGCGCACCGCGACGTCCAGGCCGCTGGCGAGGATATCGACGACCTGGTCCTCGAGGTCGACGTCCAGTTCGATGTCTGGAAAGCGCGCCGTGAACTCCGGCAACTGCGCCATCAGCAAATGCAGACCGACGATCTGCGGAACGCTGACGCGTAGCCGGCCTCTGGGCGTCTCACGGCTTTGTACCAGGGTGGCTTCCGCATCCCACAGTTCGTCGAGAACGCGTTTGCATCGTTCGTAGAACAGCGCACCTCTTCGGTTACGTCGATGCTTCGCGTCGTCCGGCTGAGAAGGCGCACGCCCAACCGAGTCTCCAGCCGTGCCACGCTCTTGGAAACGGCAGACGCCGAAACGCCGAGAATGCGCGCGGCCGCAACATAGCTGCGCTGCTCGACCGCATGAACGAAGGCAACCAGTCCTGCTAGGCCATCCACGCGCGAGCCCCTCCTCGTTAAGGACTTTTTGTCCTTTCTGTACAGATTCTCCCCGCCTTTTTGGTTGTTGAGAACTGCTTTATCTTGATTCGTAGGCGGAGACGGTCCCGACCTGCTGGCGAGCTTTTCTTCGACAGGAACACCAAGGGCAATTCTGGCCGCTATCGGGGCATATGGCCTAGATCACGGCGACTGACCCGCCCAGTCGCAGCACCATCGTATTTCTTTATCCTGCTCTTGCACCAATCCTACCTAGCGCTGCCAGCCTCGGTTCATCCGCTGCTGATCCTGCTGCCCGGGCTGCCGGGCCTGGCGGCCAACCGCACCGCAGGCAGCTTCAAGAAATATCTCCGACGCGAAACAGCCCCGCCACTATGTCAAGCCCCGGTCATTCTTTCCGGAGCGAATGTACGGGTTGGCCATGGCGGGCAGAATCGCGAGAATTGCCAGACTCGCCATCACAACGCCGAGACTCAGAGTCGAGTGGAGGCCGTAGTTATCAATCAACGTCGAGCCGACCGCGCTACTGATGATGATGCCGAGGGTGATGAAGGACGAGTGGACGGTATTCACCAGTGGTGAAGCGTTCCCTGCGCGCTGCACCCGGATCGTCATGGCTGGATTCATTGTGACGCCTACGAGACCGATCGCGATCATGAAGACAAGTGCGACGGGGGCGATCTGAGTCCACAGTGTGAGTCCAGTGAGGAACAGCGCGTTCAGGATTGTCCCGCCGAGAAGGGTCGCGACAGTGTAGCGATCTGCGAGCCGGGCCACGATGCTGTTGCCGATGACCGTGGCGGCACCGTAGGCCAACAGGAGCCATGGTACGGTGCCAAGGTCGAATCCAGAGAGCTCCGTCAGAATCGGGGTGAAGAAGCTAAATGCCGCAAAAGTGGCACCGATGATGAGTGTGCTTGAAAGAAGCGCCAGGATCAGTTGAGGACGCATGAAAACCGCCGCCTGTTCCTTGATTGACTGGGCGGATTCCGGAATCTCACCCTCGGCCCGCGGGTTGTGGACGAAGCGCATGGTTAGGATGCCTGCCAGGGCAGTGGCAATTGCGATGGCCAAGAAGGCCGACTGCCATCCGAACCGTGCGCCGATAAGCGTGGCAGCGGGAAGCCCGAGAAGCGTTCCGAGCATGAGTCCATTCAATGCGACCCCAATGGCCCGTCCGCGCATGTTCTCATCAACGAGGCGCGCGCACAGGGAAATAGCCACACCGAAAAACGCTTGCGAAGCCACGCCTGTGACCACGCGCGCCACAACCATCACGCCGTAGCTTGATGCGAAGATCGCGATGATATTTCCGATTAGAAAAACCGCGAGGATCGTGAGCAGACTCGTCTTCGGTGGTACGCGGTGAAGGAGGAAGACAAACACAGGCCCACCGACGGCCATAGCGACGGCGAACACGGTGACGAGATAACCAATCTGGGCGATCGTTGCGTCAAGACCCGCGGCGAGTTGCGGCATGAGTCCTGCGACCGCGAACTCGCTCATCACCATGGCAAAGATCCCGATTGCCAAGATATATACGGTGCCGGGAACTGAACCGCCCCGGGTTTCCCGGAGGCCCCGTGGTTTGAGTCACGCCGACATGGCGGACTCATGGGAGTGGGAATAGTAGTTGGCCTCAGCCTCGGCCGGTGGGATATTCCCGATCGGCTCCAGCAATCGACGGTTGTTGAACCAGTCGACCCAGTTGAGCGTGGCCCACTCGACCTCCTCGCGCGTGCGCCAGGACGACGTGCGATGGATCACCTCGGCCTTGTAGAGGCCGTTGATGGTCTCGGCCAGCGCGTTGTGCCCCGAGGGCAGGCTTCGCGCTCATAGGAGTCCCCCACGCTGCCTACCGAGGGCTCCAGGCCGGCCTCCACGAGCCGCTCTGTGTAGCGGATCGACACGTACTGAACGCCTCGGTCGCTGTGGTGAATCAGGCGATCCGGGCCGACCGGCTTCCGCGCGTAGAGCGCCTGTTCGAGCGCGTCGAGCACGAAGTCCGTCTGCATCGAGGACGACGTCTTCCAGCCCACGATCCGACGGGCGAAGACGTCGATGACGAAGGCGACATAGACCCATCCTTGCCACGTCGAGACGTACGTGAAATCGCTGACCCACAGCGCGTTCGGCCGATCGGCCTTGAATCGCCGTTTCACGTGATCCAGCGGGCACGGCGCCTTCGGGTCGCTCACCGTCGTGCGCACGGTCTTGCCCCGCATGACGCCGCGCAAGCCCTGCCGCTTCATCAACCGCTGCACGGTGCAGCGCGCCACGTTGAACTGTTCGCGTCGCAGTTGCCGCCAGACCTTGCGCACACCATAGACCTTGAAGTTGTCGTCCCACACGCGCTGGACGTGCGCCGTCAACGCCTCGTCGGTCTTCGCGCGTGCACAGCGCAACTGCGGATCGGCCATCCTGGCCGCGTGCGCGTGGTAGGTCGATGGGGAGATCGGCAGCACCCTGCAGATCGGCTCGACCCCATGGACATCACGCTGCTCATCGATGAACTGCTTCATCGCTTGAAGGGGCGGTCGAGCTCCGCCTGCGCAAAATAGGCCGACGCCTTGCGCAGGATCTCGTTGACCTGACGCAGCTCGCGAACCTCGCGCTCAAGCGCCTTGATGCGCTCTTTCTCGGTGCTCGTCATCCCGTCGCGCTTGCCAACGTCGCGCTCGTGGCGCCTCACCCAACCCCGTAGCGTCTCGGCTGTGCAGCCCACCTTGGCCGACACCGACACCATCGCCGCCCATTGCGAGTCGTACTCGCCCTGGTGCTCCAGGACCATCTTCACCGAACGTTCCCGAATCTCCGGGGAGAACTTGCTTGCTCTGCTCATGGCTCCATCTTCTCAAGTAATGGAGCCTCCGGGATTCCCGGGGCGGTTCAAACCTTCTTGGTTGTTTGTGGCTGTTGCATTCGTTGAGTCCTCTATCGGGCGTCTTATCCGGATTGCTGTTTGGGATTGCTAGGTGAATTCGCTGACATTGCTGCCCGTGAGGCGACTCAATGACTGGTGCCTCCAGACACGGACGTGATCAGCCTTGAGTGCTACATACGAGTGCTCGTCGTCGAAAGACCCATCAGCGTTGCGCAATCGGGATCGGCGCACGGATTCCAGGCGGTGCCCTGCCTTGAGAGCGGTGGATACGGAGGCGAGTTGCCCGGCTTGATGCCCAGTTCGATTCTCTGGACGCTGGAAGTGCTGAAGGCCCACTGCGTGAATAGTCTCAGGGCGCTTGCGGCGTGACCGTTGCCGCGATGGGCGCTCATCGTCGCGTATCCGACATCCAGCACTCCAGGCGGAACCAGATGACGGACCGACAGTATCGTCAGAGCCGCACCGTTGAAATTGCGACGCCCGATCAAGAGCGTCGACTCTCCGAGTCGCCAGCCCGCATACGCACCCATGATCCTCGACTCCAGCCCTGCCGAGGAGGCCGGTGGGAAGATCGCGCGGCGCCGGACCTCGTCGTCAAGCTCGTTCGTAGACAGGCTGGCGACATCATCGAGAACCGGGGAGGTCAGGACCAGGCCATCGCTGCGAAGACAGGCCTGCGACAGAGGCGGCAGAAAAGTCTTGCTTCCAGTGGGGTCGGATGCATTGTTTTCAGAAGAGGAAGCCGCCCGGCACTGGCCCCCAACGTGCCTGCAGCCGTGAGCGATCAGATGCTCGATCTCACGGTGGTCGCGATAGTCGACTACTCGTGTGCGTAGTTCAGCGTCTGCTTGGATGCGATATCCCTGCAATGCCATGACGTCCTCCGATCAACTCGATTTCTTCGCGCGGTACCCGGCCCACCTTCGGCAGGACCAGGCCTTCGTCGCCACTTATTGTATTATATAATCCAAAATATGGCGATGCGCAACACCTGACAGTGCGTGATGTGATCAGGCCAGCGTGGCCCCCAGGCTCATTCGCGCGATCCTGAGCAATTGCGCCGGTTCGGCGCCGGTCTGGGCGGTCACCCGCAGGCCCGAAACCACGGTAACAATCAGCATGGCAACGTCCTCGGGCGACGATTCGGGGCGCACGCTGCCGTCGAGTTGCCCAACCCTCGCGGCCTCGGTCAGGAGAGAGAGACGATGGTCCAGGTCCTGGCTCAGGATCGATTGCACCCTGGAGTCACTCTGCCGTACATGCGGAGACATGAACGTGTGCACGGTCATGCACCCAGCCGCGTGCCCCTTCTTGCACGCCGCCCACTCCTCCTCGACAACCATCTCAACGATCCGCCACAGCCGCGTGCCACCATCAAGTTCAGCAGCGGTGAGTACCTCCTCCTGCCGTAGCGTCGTGACTTCGGTGTATCGGCGCAGCGCCTGCACGAACAGCTCTTCCTTCGAAGTGAACGCGTTGTACAGACTGCTGCGGCGCACGCCTGCCGCTTCGCATAGCTTTTCTGTGGAAGTGTCGGCGAAGCCGTGAACACGGAACTCCGCCGCCGCAGAGTCCAGCACCGCCTCTGTATCGAACAAACGTGGTCTACCCATGTGCGGGATCGTAGCAAATTATGTATTGTAATATACAAAAAAGCGCGCTCGTTGCTAGTATCGGACCGGTCCGCGCGAAAACGCAGATGGCGTGTTCGGGCGCAGTACTGGGCGGGGCGCGGCAGCTCCCTATGATCGCTAGGAGTTGACCCTGTTCAAGCAGGTCGAGGCGGTCGGCCCAGTCCTGCATCATCCGCCGGCGCGGCTCCACATACTTGGCGTGGTTGTAGGCCGAACTCAGCTTGTTCGGATCGGAGTGCGAAAGCTGCGCGTCCACCCAAATCTTGGGATAGCCGATCTCGTTGAGCGCCGTCGAGATCGTTCCCCGGATGTCATGGCCGGTGGTCCTCGTAGCGCATGCGTTTCAAGGCAGCGTTGAGGGTGTTCTCACGGATGCGCTTCTTGAGTCGCTGCGGTGCGCCAGCAGGGGCCTCTGGGCAGGCCGCATTACGCCCAGGAAGGAGGTAGCGCACGATCTCGATGGCCTGGACAGACAGGGGCACGATGTGATGCTGCAGGTTTTCTCGGCAGCCTTGGCTTGCCGCACGGTCAGATCAGAGAGTGCCATCATCAAACTCCCAAGTCATGAGACTTAGGCTCGATGCTGCTGGTCATCCCGATCCCACCCCAGCAACAACCCGGAACCGGTACCACCCGCATTCTTTGGCCTCAATTCTGGCCTCAAAAACGCTGGCTGTCAGTGGATTTCGGTGGCGTTTGCTGGAATGAAAAAAGGAGCCGAAGCTCCTCTTTTCAACGACTTACAGACGTCAGTGGAAGTCTGTCGATCATAATGTGGAGCGGGAAACGAGACTCGAACTCGCGACCTCAACCTTGGCAAGGTTGCGCTCTACCAACTGAGCTATTCCCGCTTGTGAGCCCATCATTCTACAGCCGTCATACCCGATGCGCCAGCCTCCCGGCAAAGAATCGGCGATGCCGGTCGCAGGCAGGGAGCGCATAGCGATCGCGATGGGCAGGCGCGTGGCGTCCGCGGCTTGCGGCCTGCTGCCTGTCGGTGCGGGGAGCGCTTGCTCGACGGGGACTTCTTGCCCGCGCGCGCTGCCGGCGTTCGCCGTCGCGGTGTGCCCGGTCCGCGCGCGCGCCACTCAGCCGGCCGCGAGCAACGCCGCCAGCAGCGCCGCCAGCAGCAGTGCGGTGCCGGCCAGCAGCCGCGGCCGCAGCCGGCGCCGCGGCTGGCGGTCGATCGCGTTGGCGCCGGCCCAGCGCAACAGGCCGTGGGCGAAGCCGTGGCGGTCCATGCTGCGGTCGCAGGCATCCACGCAGGTGCCGCACGCGGTGCAGGCGTAGTGCGGGCCGTTGCGCAGGTCGATCCGCGCCGGGCAGGCGTCCACGCAGGCGCTGCAGTCCACGCAGTCGCCGAGTTGCGCGTCGGTGAACTTGGGCAGGGTGCCGGCGTAGGCGGCCAGCGCGTTGCCGCGGTCGCCGCCCTGGCCGGCGAGCCGGGCGATGCTGGCGCGCAGCGTATAGTCGCGGGCGGTGCCGGCGTCGAGCAGGCGCCGCCCGCGCTGGGCGATGCTGCCCTGGCCGCAGGCGCGCGCGCCGCGCGGCTCGCCGCGCATCGCGTCGTAGCCGATCAGCGGCGTGTCGCGGTCGCACAGCAGCGGCTGCAGCCGCGCGTAGGGACACAGGTAGCGGCACACCTGGCTGCGCAGGAAGCCGGCATTGCCCCAGGTGGCCAGGGCGTAGAACAGCACCCAGAAGGTTTCCCAGCCGCTCCAGGCGAACGGGTGCAGCCGCGCGACCAGGTCGGCGATCGGCGCGAAGTAGCCGACGAAGCCGATCCCGGTCCACAGCGCCAGCGTCGCCCAGACCACGTGGCGCGCGGCCGCCGGCCAGGCCGCGAAGCGGCGTTCCAGCCAGGCGAAGGCATGGCTCCACACCGACTGCGGGCAGCCGAAACCGCACCACACGCGTCCGCCCAGCGTGGTCGTCACTGCCAATGCGGCGGCCGCGGCGAACAGCGCCAGCAGCAGCCAGCCGAGGTCGTGCGGCCACAGGGTCCAGCCGAACAGGTCCAGGCGCCGCGCGGGAAGATCGAAGCGCAGCGCCTGGCGGCCATCCCAGCGCAGCCACGGCAGCAGGTAGAACGCGGCGAACAGCAGCCACAGGGCGCCGCGGCGCAGGCGCGCGTAGCGGCTGCGCGGCGCGGTGGTGGCGGCGTGGACGGCGTCTGCGGCACCGGCGCTGAGCGCGCACAACGGAATGGCGCGGGGCATGGGCGCGCGGCTCATGGCAACGGCGCATCGCCGTCGGCAACGGCGGCATGCGGCGTCGGCCGCAGCAGGAAGCCGGTCAGTACGCTGGACGCCAGCGTCGCCAGCCAGAACATGAAGAAGCCCAGCGTGTAGCCGAGTTCGCGGCTCAGCGGGCGGCCGGGAAAGCTGATGTCGCGCAGCGCCAGCGGATCGACCAGGGCGAAGAACAGCACGCTCATCGCGCCGGCGACCAGGAAGCTGGGCCACAGGATCACCCCCAACCGCTGCACCAGCGGCCGCGGCGCGGTCGGATCGAGCGGATCGAGCAGGGGATCGTCGCTGGGGGTCATGACGGGCGGACTCCATCGCAGAGGGGGTAGGTGCGGCATGCGCCGGGGTGGTGCCGCGCACGCGCTGGCGGTACCTGGATGCGGCTGCGCCGCCGGTCCCCGTCGGCGGCGGCGCAGGCGCATGCCGCCGACGCAGACTAGGCAGCGTGGCGCGTGGCGACATTGATCCTGATCAAGGCCGGGCCGGTGCGGGTGCGGATACTGCCGCCATCGAGCAGGAACACCGCCATGCCTGACGACATCGCCGCGTTGCCGTTGCCCGGGCCGGACCTGTGTCGCGAGGACGAAGTGGGCGCAGATGCGCTGGCGGCCGTTCGAGCCGGACGCCGTTGCCGCCTGCCGATTGATCCAGGTCAAGGCGGCCTGCCGCCGGGCCGCGCATGCTGGCCGCCATGGACATCCTCACCGCGCCCGATCCCGCCGCCGCCTGGACCTTCGACGCCGAGCTGCTGCGCCGCTACGACCGTCCCGGCCCGCGCTATACCTCGTATCCGACCGCGCCGCACTTCCAGGCCGGCTTCGGTCCGGCGCAGCTGTTCGCGGCGGTGCAGGCCAGCGATCCGGCGCGGCCGCTGTCGCTGTACGTGCACGTGCCGTTCTGCCGCAACCCGTGCTTCTACTGCGGCTGCAACCGGGTGATCACCCGCGACGTCGGCAAGGGCCGCGCCTATGTGCAGCGCGTGTTGCGCGAGGCGGCGATGATGGCCGCATGCCTGGACGCCGAGCGCGAGGTGGTGCAGCTGCACCTGGGCGGCGGCACGCCGAATTTCCTGGCGCCGGAACTGCTCGGCGAACTGCTGCAGGGCCTGCGCGGGCTGTTCCGCGTCAGCGACGCGCCGGATCGCGATATCTCCATCGAACTGGATCCGCGCACGGTGACCCCGCAGGACATCGCCGCGCTGGCCGCGCTGGGGTTCAACCGCGCCAGCCTGGGCATCCAGGATTTCGACCCGCTGGTGCAGCAGGCGATCAATCGCCGCCAGGGCGTGGCGGAGACGCTGGACATCCTGCGCGCCTGCCGCGTGCACGGCATGCGTTCGGTCAACGTGGACCTGATCTACGGTCTGCCGCGGCAGACCCTGGCCGGCTTCGAGCGCACCCTGGACACGGTGATCGCGGCGCGCCCGGACCGCCTGGCGGTCTACGGCTATGCGCACATGCCGCAGCTGTTCAAGGCGCAGCGGCGCATCGCCGACGCGGAGTTGCCGGACGCCGAGCACAAGCTCGCGTTGCTCGGTTTGGCGGTGCGCACGCTGTCGGCGGCCGGCTACCAGTACATCGGCATGGACCATTTCGCGCTGCCGCACGAAGACCTGGCGCGCGCGCAGCGCCAGGGCGGGCTGCACCGCAATTTCATGGGCTACACCACGCATGCCGACACCGACCTGCTCGGCCTGGGGGTCAGCGCGATCAGCCGCATCGGCGCCAGCTACAGCCAGAACCAGCGCGAACTGCCGGCCTGGGAGGCGGCGGTGGACGCCGGCGACAGCCCGGTGCTGCGCGGCCTGCAGCTCAGCGCCGACGATGCGCTGCGCGCGGGGCTGATCCAGCAGCTGATGTGCCAGGGCCGCGCCGACGTCGCCGCGCTGGCGCAGCGCCACGGCATCGACTTCGCCAGCTATTTCCACGACGAACTGCAGGCGCTGGCGCCGCTGTGCGCCGACGGCCTGGCCGACTACCGCGACGGCGCGATCCAGGCCACCGCGCGCGGGCGCCCGCTGCTGCGCCTGATCGCGATGTGCTTCGACCGCTACCTGCGCCAGCCGGCGCAGCCTGCACGCTATTCGCGGGCGATCTGAGCGCCGCGCGGGTTCACCGGGTTCATCCTTGCCGAATGGCATCCCCGGTACCGTCGTGGCGGCGGCACCGGGGTTCTTTCGGCCGATGCGGGCTGTACCGAAAGGCCGCCTCGCCTGCGCTGCGGTTCACAATCGGCGTGCAATCAGGCACGCTAGCGGCACCAGGCCCGGATGGCGAAACTGGTAGACGCATCGGACTTACAACCTCCTTTGTCAAGCCTTTTTCTTCGCAAGGGAGTGGCCCGTAAAGCTAGTAATGGCGCGGGTTTCCAAGCCTTCGGGCATGCAGCCTAAGTTGGTCTCTTGGAAGGCTAGGAGCCAGCTAGGAGCCGAGCGAGCGGTACAGTTAGAGCAAGCCCGGCGGTAGTCGGGCGAAAATGGATGCGGTAACGAGTCAAGCCAGCCCGAGTGGTGAAACTGGTAGACACAAGGGACTTGAAGCAATTTGAGCCCTCCGGAGGAAACTCCGAAGGTGAAGCCCGTCAAATTCGGTGAACGCCCTGGACACGCAAGCGTCCGAGCCAACGCCGAGCCAAGCCCTGAATCGAAAGGTTCGTGGGAAGGTGTAGAGAGCAGACGGCGGGCACCTACGGCCGCAAGGCTATGGTGAAGGCGTGCTCCAGACCACGAACAGCGCATGCGTTGGCGGCGAAAGTCGAAGTGGTAAGAAAATCCCTCGACCTCACGGTCATGCCGGTTCGATTCCGGCCTCGGGCACCAACGCGCAAGCCGTTCCCGCATCTGCGGGAGCGGCTTTTTAGTTGGAGGAGTGATGCGCAGTCGATTCTCTTCAGCCGACTCCGGACGTCTTGCGTTCGACCGGCTTGATAGCGTCGGCTCTTCTGAAGCCACGATCCCGCGCCAGTCAGTCGCGTGAGTGGCGCGCTGCATAGGCAGTGCGTGAGGCTTCAATGCGCACCGAGTTTGCAACAACCCACTCGGCGAGCGCGCGGACGGGGCAGAGCAGGTCGCGGCCCAGATCGGTCAGCGCGTACTCGACCTGAGGCGGCGTGACGGGGGTGACGGTCCGCGAGACAAAGCCGTTCTCCTCGAGATCCCGCAACGTCGATGCGAGCACCTTCTGGCTGATTTCGCCGACTTCGCGGCGCAACGCGTTGAAGCGCAGGGGTCCCTGGCCCAGCACCCTCACCACCAGCAGGGTCCATTTGTCGCTGATGCGCGCCAGCATGCGGCTGATGTGTTCGCAGGCCGCGGTATCTCCGTGGCAACCAGGTTTCTCGACGGTGCCTCCTTGGTTGCTCATAGGTACGTACTGTAATCTGGTAACTTTCAGAAACCAGCATATAGAAGGACACCATGAATTTGAAGCCCAAGATTGCCGTCGTCATCGGCTCGACGCGTCCGACCCGATTCGCCGACGTCCCCGCTCAATGGATCCTCAAGCAGGCCAAGGCGCGTGATGACATGGAGGTCGACTTGGTGGACCTCCGCGATCACCCGTTGCCATTTTTCGACGAGATGGCGTCGAACCTGTGGATGCCGAGCAAGAACCCCGAGGCGATCCGCTGGCAGCAGACCGTCGGGCGATTCGACGGCTACATCTTCGTGGTTGCCGAGTACAACCACTCGATCACGGGCGTTCTCAAGAACGCGCTCGACCAGGCCTACAAGGAATGGGTTCGCAAGCCCTTTACCGCGATCGGCTACGGCGGCACCGGCGCCGTTCGCGCCGTCGAGCATCTGCGATCAATCGCTGTTGAGCTGCAGATGGTCTCGACCCACGCAGCTGTGCACATCGGTGGCGGAGATTTCATGGCGGTGCACCCGATGTTCGGGAAGAAGCCGATCGAAGAGATCGAGGCGAACCTGCTGCCCTCGATGAAAACGTCGTTCGATGAACTGGTCTGGTGGGCCAAGGCAACGATGGCGGCAAAGGCCCTTGAAGCCTGACCGCGCGATGGGCGGCGGTACCTGAGTTTGCGTAGCTCCACGGCACACTCAGAGTGCCGCGGTTACCTGTTAGCGCTTCACGAACCGATAGGCGAAGCGATCCGTCTCGCCCTTGATCGAGGGATCGAACACCTTGATCGAGTGCTGGTCGTCACTTTTCGCGAGCAACGTGCTTTCCGCGTCCAGTACGAAGCCGGCCGCCTCCACCTCCTCACGAACGGCCGCAGGCTCGATCCGATGCAGCGGCTGGGCGTCGCTCGTGCCCAGCCCGGCGGCGGCGGCGTGGTCCACGATGACGTAGCACCCACCGGGCTTCAGCCGCTCGTAAACGGCTCGATTGAAGTGGGCCGCCGTCGCGCCCTTGGCCTGCATCAGCGCGGTGTGGAGATCGTGATAGAACAGATGCATCCAAAGAACATCCGCTTGTTGCGTGACCTCCGGCATCGCCACGAGGTCCGCCGAAACGGCTTCCACGTTCTCTCGGCCAGGCTCCGTCGCAAGCGTTCGCATCCGGCCGACCGGATCGTTCTTGAAGTGGGCGACTTCGGCCGGCACGAAGCTGAAGACCCGTCCTGCGGGTCCCACGATGTCGGAGAAGAGACGGGTCCAGTCGCCATCGCCCGGGTAAACGTCGATGACGGTGGAGCCCGCATCAACTCGTGCGAACCGGATCAACTCGGATAGCTTGGCTTGGTCGTACATCGGAATCTCCTTTACGGTTGGCATTCGAAGAGCGCGCGGCGTGCGAGGGGGCGGTCCACGGCGGGTCCACCGTTGATCTGCACTCTCGTGCTAGACCTGCGCCATGCCTCCATCGACGGCGAGATCCACACCGGTGATGTAAGAACTCTCATCAGAGGCGAGGAACGCAACTGCAGCCGCGATTTCCTCGGGGAGGCCTCTACGACCCATCGGGATCTGCGTGGTGAACTGTGCGACCGCCTGCTCAGCCTGCTCAGCGGTAAGGCCTGTCGTCGTCGCCAAGGCCGGGGTATCGATGGCTCCGGGGCTCACACAATTCACGCGGATGTGGCGGTCCTTCAATTCCAAAGTCCAACCGCGTGAGAAGTTGCGCACAGCCGCCTTGCTCGCAGCGTAAGCAGTAAATCCTGGAAGCCCGAGCACGTTTGAGACCGACGAGTTCAGGATTATCGAACCGCCGTCTTTGACGAAGGGAAGCGCCTTCTGCACCGTAAAGAACAGCCCCTTCACGTTCACGTCAAAGGTCTGGTCAAAATGCGCCTCGGTAGCTACCGCGAGCGGCGCGATTGTCCCCGCGCCCGCATTCGCGAAGAGGATGTCGATGTGACCGTGTTTTTCTTTCACGACGGCATAGAGCCGGTCCAGATCTTCCAGACGCGACACGTCGCCCACGACCGTCGTCACGTTTCTCTCGATGGAGGCGGCAGCCTCCACCAGCTCTTTCTCTCGTCGCCCAGTGATCACGACGTGCGCACCTTCTTCCACGAAGCGCTTGGCTGTGGCCAAGCCAATCCCGCTGCTCCCGCCCGTGATGACTGCAACCTTACCTTCTAGTTTCTTCACAATCTTTCCTTTCGTTTGTGGTGTGACGCAGCGCGGCTGTTCCGATTGGTTCAAAGGCGCTGTACCATTTGGATCGCCGATCCAGATCAAAATTCACAGCATCCGAACCAGTGATCCAAATATACGGATCAGTGATCCGTTTGTCAAGGGACCTATGCGAGCCGACGCCCAGAAGAATCGAACCCATCTCCTTGCGGTCGCGCGAGAGGTCGTCGCCGAGCACGGTGTCAACGCGTCCATGCGCGATATCGCACGCCGGGCTGAGGTCGGATTGGCCACGCTGCTTCGTCATTTTCCGACGCGGGAAGCCTTGTTCGAAGCGCTGCTGTGCACACACCTGGACGCATTGGTACAGACGGCAGGTGGACTCGAAAAGTCGGACGCCCCCGGTGAGGCGCTCGTTTCATGGTTCCGCGAATGGATGGCCTTCGCGCAGAGCTATCGAGGCGTTGTCGCCATGATGGCAGCCGCCCACGCGAACCCGGAGTCCGCTCTTTATGCCGCGTGTGCAGCGGTGCACTCAGCGAGCGCACGCCTGCTGCTGCGCGCACAGGCCGGCGGGCAGGCGCGCACCGACATGAATGGGGACGACTTGTTCGGCCTGATGTCGGCACTCGGTTGGCTTGTGGACCTGCCGGCGTTCGCGCCGCGGGCCGATCATCTATCCCACATCGTCGCCAGCGCCATCCTGCCGAATTTGCCGAGTCACGGTGTCGCCAAGCGACCTGCCAAGCCCGAACGGTGAGGCTTCGTTATGCCGGCCCCGAGGTGTCCATCCGCGCGGCCAACGCCATGGCCTGCGTGTCGATTTGCTCGCGGATCGTCGCCATCGTGTCTTCTCCGTCAGGCTCGAATCGGATCGTGCTCGACCCAATTCGAGCGTCGTTTCATCACTCGAACTTGACCAGGTCCTTGAAGATCAGGCGACCCCAGCTGTTTCCGCGTGCCTGCACCAGCAGTCCACCTTCGGAAAGCCAGCCAAGCTGGATCGGCGCGAAGCCGAGCTTTTTCGCGAGCTCGCCAACCTCTGCTGCAGCGCCTTCATCGTCGCTTGCGAGGAACACGACTCGCTTTGCACCCTGCACGGTCGGATCCTGGTCGAGGACGGCAGCGACTAGATGGTTGAAGCCCTTAACCAGTCGGGCGCCAGGGAAGGCTTGCGCAACGAACCTGGATGAGGGCTGTCCTCCCAATGTTTCGGGAGGCACGCCGTAGGCATTGGTCACGTCGATGATGGTTTTTCCGTGCCAGTCGGAAAGCGCACCCCCGACATCTGCGTGTGATTCAAACCGCACAGCCAGAAAGACGACGTCCGCCTTGGCGGCTTCCGCCAGCGTGGTAGGAATGATCTGCGCTCCGATCGCGGCTGCGTCGGATGCGAAGCTCTCCGGGTCGCGCGTGGTCGCCACGGAGACGTCAATGCCGCTTCGGGCAAACGCCTTGGCCAGAGCACGGCCGATCTTGCCGAACCCTATGATTGCATAGCTCATGGATTCACCTCAGAGTTGCGCCAGTCCGCCGTCGACGGCGAGCTCGCTGGCGGTCATGAAACTGCTGTCCGACGACGCGAGAAAGGCAGCAGCCGCCGCGATCTCGGACGGATCGGCCATGCGCTGGAGCGGTGTCATCGCGGCGAAGACCTTCTGGCCTTCCTCTCCCAGCGCTGCCTTCGCGAGTTCGGTCGCGGTCGCGCCGGGCGAAAGCACGTTGACACGGATGCCAGTGCCCTTGAGATCTTCCGCCCAGGTCTTCGCGAGGTTGCGCACCGCAGCTTTGCTCGCGCTGTAGGCGCTCATTGCCGGTGCGCCAGTGGTGCCAGCGCTCGATCCGGTCAGGATGATCGAGGCGTCTTTGCCCATTAGCGGCAGCGCCTGCTGGACCGTGAAGATCGTGCCCTTCACATTGGTGTCGAAGGTCTCGTCGATGTGCTCCGCGGTAATTTTGCCGAGCGCGAGCTGGCTTCCCGCACCGGCATTGGCGAAGACGATGTCGAGGGATCCGCGCTCGGCCTTCACGGCCGCGTAGAGCCGGTCGAGGTCGGCCAGGTCGGAGACCGATCCGTTGACCGCACGGGCATTGGGTCCAAACTCGGCCACGGCGTCGTCGAGCGTGTCCTGTCGGCGGCCGAAGATGTAGACGAATGCGCCTTCCTCGATGAAGCGCTTCGCCGCGGCGCGGCCGATGCCGGTCGCGCCGCCGGTGATCACAGCGGTCTTTCCATTCAGTCTGTTCATGACGTGCACCTTTCGTTGAGTCGTTTGAAAGCAGCCATCTGCTTCCTTGCCAACGAATATGCACTCCTGATAACCTAATGAAAAGTATGCACTTTTTGGTAAGTATCGAAAATGACGACGTCTTCTGAAATCTGCGGCACCGGCTGCGGGCTCAATGCCACGCTCCGCGTCATCTCGGGCAAGTGGAAGCCGCTGGTCCTGTTCTTCCTTCGTGACGGCCCGAAGCGCTACGGCGGACTGAAGCGACTGGTCGAGGGTGTCAGCGACAAGGTGCTCATCCAGTCGCTGAAGGATCTGGAAGCCGATCGGGTGCTGGCGCGGACAAGCTACAACGAAGTACCGCCGCGCGTGGACTACGCGCTGACCCCGCTCGGTCGCAGCCTAGCCGACGCGATCATTCCGCTGTGCACCTGGGGAACCAAGAACGCTGCGGAGATGGCAGGCATCTTCGCGGAGCGCGACAACCTGGTTCAGCAGGAAGCCGAATGACCGGTTCGACGTCACTCATCTGAAGCAGCGAGAGGCAGCAACGGGCCGTGTACAGCCATAGAGAGCTGCGGCATGGAGCGTCAGCAATGCGCAGACAGCCGCCGTTGAACTGCACCCCGCGATCTCAAGAAGAGGTGGCGGGTTAATCACCATCAAGGTGATGTGTTGCTTGGTGCAGCCCGCTTCTGCCCAGGATGCGAGCGAGATCTAAATCCCCGATCCCGCGCTATGAACGCTTGCAGCATGTGCGGAATCAGCGTCGCCGCGTCGACCGCTTCGCCATGGGCCTGCGCATGCAGTGTTGCATAGCGATCCAGATCGGCCTTCAGGCTCGCTGAGCACGCGAAAGTGGCCTTGATGATTTCCGTCTTGGGCAGCGGCCCCAGTCGCAGCTTGTTCGTGCTCATCGCGATGCCCCCTTGATGAAGAACAGCGGCTGATACGGCCGCAGCACCAGATCCCGATTGACGATGATGCGCACCGGCAAGCCGGGCCGGCCGGTCAAGGTCGGCTGGATGTTCATGTTGCGCCGGGTCATCTCCTGGCCGACTTGATTCACGGTGTCTTGCAGGCCATCGCGTCCTGCAATGATGACGCGATTCCCATCCTGGCGGCTCTCCGGTGCGGCCAGTTCGGCGCCGATGCCCAGCAGGGTCGTCATCGCCGCACCGGCCAGGATGCGATCCCAATGCCAATCGACCCCATCCTCCAGCCCGGCATAGCCGGCGGCGTCGGTGCCCACGAGATTGTCGAGCTGGAACGAGGACGTGTCCGGCAGGATGGCCCGGTTCCACACGACCTGCACACGGCTTTGCCCGTAGCTGACCTGGCTGTTGTACTTGTCCATGAGCCGAGCGCCCTGCGGGATCAGCAGGAACTTGCCGGTGGCCGTGTCGTAGACCGGCTCGGTTACTGTTGCGATCACATTGCCCGGCAGATCGGGCTTGATGCCTGTCACCAACGCAGCCGCGATCACGGTACCGGCCATCACCTGGTAAGGAGATGCAGGCGTTTGAAGGTTTCCGGAATTGCGTGTTTGCGTGGAACCGGCTTTGGACAGAAACGCTTCCTTCTGATCCTGCCGGTTCTGCACGGCCGTAGGGTCGGCGGGTTGCGCGGCGGTGGAGGCCGGGCCAGCAGCCATCGGATCGAACGCGGCATTCGTGGTCGGGCCGGCAGTAGACGTACCCTGCGCCGATGCCGCAGCGGCCACCTTCGCTCCACCTGAGCGGAAGAGCACCGATGAAGCCGCCGCTTCCTCGGCCTCCTTGAGGCGCGCAAGGCGTTCGGCCTCGGCCGGATCATGCCCCGGCTGCTGATAGGCGTAGCCCTGCGCCTGATGCTCGGCCTTGTGGATCGGGCCCCCGAGGTCGCCCGGTAGCGGCGCACCCAACTGCGGCACCGCTGGCGGCAGCTTGGAATAGTCCGCGGGCAATCGGTCGAGTCCTTCGGAGCGCGACACACGATCGACGTTGTACAGCTCGGTCGCTTCCGAGTTGCCACGACGTTGCGGTTGCAACGACCACATCAGCGCACCCAGCACGGCGACCGATAGGCCGCCAGCAAGCACGGCCAGCATGCGGCGGTGCAACCGCGTCACCGGGCGCGGCTGGGCGCGCAGCGTCACGTTCTCCGGAGGCACCTTGGGCGGCACATCCGGCACCGGGATATCGGCGGTATCGTCCCGGCTCATGGTCAGTACCTCTGTCCATCGGTGCGCTCGATGCGCACCACGTCGCCCTTGTCCGCGCCCAGGCGAAGTTCGGCCGCGCCGAACAGCCGGTCCACGATGTAATACGGCGAGCGGAAGCGGTAGTTCACCAACTGTCCGTCGCCCTGCGCGTCAATCACGAACAGCGGTGGCAGCTCGCCCTGCGCGATGCCGGGCGGGAACGTCTTGCCGTCAGTGCCCGGATTCTCGTGCAGTGTTCGTGTTGGTGGCCGAACGGACCTCGATCGCCGCATCATTAAAAGTCGTGCCCTCGAATCCGCCTCCGCCCGGTCGATGAATTTGTTGCGTCATGGCGTAGATGGCTACGATGGCCGCGGCAAAGCCAGATGCCGCGCCGACGCCGAGTGCCCAGCGCGGCCCCAGATGGTCAGTCACCCAACCCACGATCGGCGCACCGATCGGCGTACCTCCGAGCGCGATGCCCACGCGCAAGGCCATCACCCGTCCGCGCATGGCAGGCTCGGTCGTGAGCTGCATCAAGCTGTTGGTCGCGTTGGTGAAGGTCAAGGCGGCCACACCGATGACGACCAGAGCGCTGGCGAACAGCCAATAGTTCGGGGCGATGGCGGCCAACGTGCAACCGAGTCCGAAAATCGCGGCACCGATCAGCAGGGACATGAACCGTGGTCGATCGCGACCGGCGGCAAGCAGTGCCCCTGTGATGGTACCGACAGCCATGATCGAGGATAGGAGGCCATAGCCACGTGCATCGGTGTGGAAAACACCGACGGCCATGGTCGAGATGAAGATCGGGAAATTCAGTCCGAATGTGCCGATCAGAAACAGCATGACCAGGATCGCCCGGAGGTCCGGTCGGGACCATACGTAGCGCAATCCCTCGCCAAGATGCCCCTTGGTCCGGCGTGCCCGTGCGCTCGCACGCAGACCGGAGGCGCGCAGCAGAAACAAGGAGAGCAACACCGCGATAAAACTGGCGCCGTTGAGCAGGAACGCCCAGCCAGAGCCAATCGAAGCGATGGTCACACCGGCCACTGCTGGCCCGATCATCCGTGCCGCATTGAACGAAGTCGAGTTAAGCGCGACCGCGTTTGGCAGATCTGCGTCGCCAACCAGTTCCGCCACGAAGGTTTGGCGCACAGGGGCATCAAATGCCGCCGCGCAGCCGGACAGAAAAGCAAACACATAGACGTGCCAGAGCTGGACGATGCCTGTGACGGTGAGAAGCCCCAACGCCAAGGCAAAAACACCCATGGCCGCTTGGGTCGCCATCAGGAGCTTGCGCTGGTCGCAGTGATCGGCTGCGAAGCCGGTCCAGGGCAGGAGCAGGAGCTGCGGCCCAAACTGGAGCGCCATGACCGTGCCCACGGCCGAGGCGTTGTGATGCGTGAGCTGGGCGAGGACCAGCCAATCCTGGGCAGTACGCTGCATCCATGTCCCTACATTCGAGACCAGCGCGCCGGCCGCCCAAATGCGGTAGTTGACGTTCCTCAGCGAACGAAAGACGCCCGTTGTCGCCACACTCACGAATGCTCCGACCCATGGCCGCCGTTGAAGCGACCGAAATGTCGCGCGGAGAACAGCCCGATGGCGAGGAGACCGAGTCCAAGCGCAAATACATCGCCTGTGATCTTCAATCCGAAATCACCGACGCGGCAGACGAGCATGTAGCCGACGACGATATTGAAGAAGCCCCAGAGCACGTTCACGGTCGATGAGGACAGTCCTTGCCCCGGCGGTTTCGCGAACGGACTCTGGAACGCCGTTCCCATCACGCCGCTGACGACGTGCGGCACGGCGTTCGCGAGAAAGGCGCCGCCGAAGAAGTAGGACACGAGATGTAGCCATTCCATATTCAGGCGCTCCTCGTTCCAAGCAGATCGATGATGTCTTGCGCCGTACCCGTTTCGCCGAGCTTCGGGAAGACGTGCTTGATGCTGTACTCATGTGCCTCGGGACTCCCGTCCGTCATCGCGTCAACGGCCAAAGTGACGTTGAAGCCATGCTCATACGCTTGTCGAGCTGTCGACTCGACGCCGGTCCCGGTAGCGACGCCGGTGACGACCACCTGGGTGACGCCCAGTGCCTTCAGCCGGCCCTCAAGGTCGGTGCTGACGAACGCACCCCAGGTCCGCTTCGTCACGACAATGTCACCGGGCTGCTGGTCGAGTTCGGCAATCAGGTCTGTCCATCCGGCCGGAAATGGTTCGCTGCGGCGCGGCCGCTCGGTGCGGCCCGGTGCTCCACCGGCGACGTTGACCAGCACAACTGGCAAGCCGCGTTCGCGAAACGCGTGGAGCAGTGCACGCGAGCGCTCCACGACCTTGCCTATGGGGTGGATGAAAGGGGCGCCGACAAGACCTTTTTGCAGATCGACGACGATGAGGGCGGTGTTCGGATCGAGCGTGGTGAGAGCCATGTTTTTCCTGAATGGGTCTGGGGCTGCTCAGAAGTCTGCGAGCCGCTGCAGCAGTTTCACTGCGGCCGCGAGTGCGTCCTGTTCCTGGGGCGACAGTTGCGCTTGCAAAGCACGGAGCAGCCAGTCTTCTTTGGCGGCCCGGCTGGTCCTGAGGGTTTTTCGGAAAGTGGGGGTCAGGTTGATCAGGGTTTGCCGGCCATCGGCCGGGTCGGACTCACCACTGACGGCCCCAATGGCCTCCAGACCGGCCACTGTGATGCGCATGGACTGCGGACGCACGCTCTCCGCCCGGGCGAGAGCGGAGACGGTTGCAGGCCCGTCGCGATCCAGACGAAGGAGAACCGACTTCTGGGCGGAGGTGAAGTCGCCCGGATGCGCCTGCTCCCGCAACCGTCGCATCAGTTTGCCCATGGAAATGCGCAGCTCACCGGCCAGGGCGGCTGACTGATGAGCTTCGGACGTGCGTGATTGTTTGGTCATGAGGCGATGATACCACACATGCAGTTTTACTGTACAGATAAGCTGTATATATGGGTCGAGCTGAATTCAGCATGCCGCCAAGGCAGCGCACCTTCGAGCGGGAGAAAACCATTGAAGACCCGACCGACACCAATTTCGATCGGAAATTGGCGAATCAGCGCTTCTCTTTGCGGTCGTCGCGCTGCTCACCGAGGACGGCCGCAAGCGCCTGAAGCTGGCATCGATCAACGGAGTCTCGCTTTCTATGGGCGCACTGATCCCTGGAGCGACGATCAACTACGGCGATTCACGACAATGCTGCGCTGCTTCAACACGCGCAGCCCATAGCGGCCTTTGTCGGTGACGCACCCCGCCGCGATGGGCGGGGCGCGTCGGGTGGCCGTCAGACCGCTGGCTTGCTGCGCGACCAGATCAGGTCGTGCGCGCCGTTCTCGCCTTCGTGACGAGCGGGCGACGAACGGCCAGCGTCGAGGACGGCACGCTTTTGCGCAACCTGTCGCAGCAAGCCGGGGCGTAGCACACAAGCCCCACCCATTGCGGCGGGGCGCCAGCGAAACCTTGCCCACGTCTGCGGGCACCGATCGCCATGCCGCGTAAGGCACTTGTGCGCTCGCCACATCGCCACATCGCCGCCTGGTCGAAGGCGGCGACGTGGCGACTTTGCTTTGGACGTTGAAACCGGGTGCTGTGGGCCACTGCCGTGCCCGGATTCTTAACCGGTGCAGCGCGTTATTCCTACGCTTCGAGAATCCACCACACGGCGCGCGACAAGGCGCGGCCTGTGATGGGATGCAGGTTGGTCAGTCGGCGCGGGCCATCCAGCCACTAGCGACGAATCCGTCCTTCCGCTCGCTCCGGCATCGAACACTTGCCTTACGGCGTACCGCTTTACTGAGCAACGAACGACCTATCTCATTGGCCAGGCGCAGGGCGCCTATTTCCACGTTCGCTGCAGTTCGGACAGGTGACAGGCAACGGCATCGATGAAGACCCGCGCCTTCGTCGAAAGCGTCTTCCGGTTGGTGTACACGGCGTGCAATTGGACGACATCCGATGCGTGGTGTGGCAGCAATCGCGTCAGTGAGCCGTCCCGGATGGCCGGCGCCGCGAGGAAGTCTGGCAGTCGGCCGATGCCACAGCCGCCGATGAGGATCGGCAACAACGCAGCGACATCAGGGATGACGGTGCGGGGCGGCACGCTTACGTCGAGGTGCTCGCCCTTTGCCGAGGTATAGCGCCAGCGCGCGGGCTGGTTGATGCGTGACAGCAGGCGATGGGCACTCAGCTGCGACGGTTCGTGCGGCATTCCGTGCGCCACCAGATAAGCAGGACTGGCGCACGTCCACAGCGCCATGTCCGTGAGGTGGCGTGCGACGAGCTCCGAGCTGGGCAGCGGGCCGATGCGCAAGGCGACATCGACCTCTTCGGCGGCGAGGTCGACCCTGCGGTTGTCGACTTCCAGCACCAGGTCGAGGTCTGGATACCGCTTCAGGAAGTCCGCGAGCATGGGCGAAAGCAAGATGGCGGCGAGTGCAAACGGGGCATTCACCTTGAGCGTGCCGCGCAACAGCCCGGCGGTGCTGTCGATGGACGCCTGTGCCTCGTCGGCAGCGCTCAGCAGAGACACTGCGTGCGGCTGCAACGCGCTACCTGCGTCAGTGACCTTCACGCGCCGTCCCGAGCGGTCGAGCAGCGCCGCGCCCACGTCGGACTCCAGCCGATTCAGCGCACGGCTGATCGACGACTTGGGTAGGCCGGTTGCGCGCGCCGCCCCCGACAGCGAGCCGCTGTCGAGCACGCGAAGAAAGATCCTCAGATCGGAGAGTTGCATGCCCAGATCGTTCCACATCCGGAACGACGCGTCCACACTCTTTGGCTATGACGGCACGACGCGGCTTCCTACGATGCAGGCTTGCTCTGTAAGGAGAAACGGAAACGGATGGGTATGAACAACATCGTGACGGTCGCCGGAGCCACCGGACAACTCGGCCAGCGCGTCGCACTCGCGCTGGCGCGCAGAGGCGCATCTGTCCGCGCGTTGCTGCGCAGCACCTCCTCTCATCGCGGTCACGAAGCGTTGCTGCGCGCGGGAGCCGACGTGCGCTCGGTGTCATTCGAGGATGGCCCCGGGCTGACTGAAGCTGTCCGCGGATCGTCCTGCGTGGTATCGGCACTGTCGGGCCTCGCAGACGTCATCGTGGACGCGCAGACCAACTTGCTGGGTGCCGTCGAAGCGGCCGAGGTGCCGCGATTCATGCCGTCCGATTTCTCCTGCGACTTGACCAAGGTTCCGCCCGGAGAGAACCGTAATTTCGATCTGCGTCGCACATTTCACGACGTGCTTGCGAAGTCGCCGGTACGGGCGACATCGATCCTCAACGGCGCATTCGCCGACATGCTTGCGTGGACACGCTCGCCCCTCTACGACTTCGCTCGATGCCGGGTTGCCTACTGGGGGTCGCCCGATCAACGCCTGGACTTCACCGCGATGGACGATGTGGGTGAGTTCACCGCTGCGGCAGCCCTGGACGCAGCGGCACCGCGCTTTCTGCGCATCGCAGGCAACGAGGCCAGCGCACGCGACCTGGCGGGCATCGCGCGAGATGTCTTCGGGGCACCCTACGAACTGGCATGCGAGGGCGCCCTGAGCGAGTTGGCCGATCGCATACGGGCCGTACGCGCCGCCGATCCCGCGAGCGAGGCCAGCGTCTTCCCGCCATTCCAGGGCATGCAATACCTGCACAACATGTTCACCGGGCAAGGCAAGCTCTTGTCTCTGGACAACGACCGATACCCGGAGATCCGCTGGACGAGCGTTCGCGAGCTGCTGCAGCAGCGGAAATCAAGCACCCAGGCAGAAGTATGAAACGCAGAACGTTTCTCGGATCGATGGCCTCTGCTGCTCTCCCCGGTATTGGCTGGGCGTTGCAGCTCAAGGAACCGCCTGCGGCAGCACATTTACCGGAAAAGAAGCCACCCATGAACACAGCCCTCATCTCACCCTTGCAGCTGAAAGTATCTGAAGCGCAACTCCTCGATCTGCACGAGCGATTGGCGCGCACCCGATTCCCCGACAAGGAGACCGTCGAAGACACGACGCAGGGTGTCCGTCTCGGAACAATGCGCGCCTTGTGCGAGCACTGGCGTACCGGCTACGACTGGCGCCAGACGGAAGAGCTGCTGAATCGGGTTGGCCAATACACCACCGAGATCGACGGCCTCACGGTGCACTTCCTTCATGCGCGGTCGCTGCATCCGGATGCGCTCCCTCTCGTCCTGTGCCATGGCTGGCCTGGCTCGGTGCTGGAGTTCAAGAAGGTGATCGAGCCGCTGACCCATCCGCCGTCGCGCGGCGGAGCACGGCCGCAGGCCTTCCATGTCATCGCCCCGTCGATGCCGGGCTTCGGCTTTTCTGGCAAGCCCACAGCCACCGGATGGGGCTTGCCGCGCATTGCCGACGCCTGGATTGAGCTCGTTCGGCGTCTTGGCTACGAGGACCGCTGGGCGCTCCAGGGGGGCGACCTGGGCGCCGGTGTGTGCGATGCGATTGCCCGAAAACGACCCAAGGGTTTGGTCGGCATGCACCTGAACTTCGCGATGTTCATGACCACGCCTGCCGAGGCCGCCGAGGCGACGCCTGCCGAAAAGGAAATGCTGAAGGACGCCAGCCAGTTTTGGGATCAACTCTCAGGCTACGCCAAGGTGCAATCGACGCGACCACAGACCCTCGGCTACTCGCTGGCGGACTCGCCCGCAGGATTGGCCGCGTGGATTTACGCGATGTTCCAGGACACAGGAGGCACGCGTGGCGACGCGGAGGGGACCTTCACCAAGGACGAGATACTCGACCACGTCATGATGTACTGGCTGAACGATTCCGGGGCTTCCGCGGCCCGGCTCTACTGGGAGCTGGCCAAGGTGGGTGGCCCTGCGGGAGGGCAGCCCCCCGGCCCGATTACGGTTCCCACGGGCTTCACGATGCTGCCGAAGGAGCATGTGCGCAAGTCACGTCGTTGGCTCGAGCGGCGATACAGTCAAGTGGTGTATTTCAACGAGGGCACCGCCGGCGGGCACTTCGCGGCCATGGAGCAACCGGAGGTTCTCGTGGACGACATTCGAAAGACGTTCGAGCAAATACATCGACCCTAGGCGGACGGTAGCCGCGCACGTCGCCATCGCCATGCCAGCGACGAGCGCGTACCGTGCCGGGGGCATGACTGCCGCCATCCGGGGGCGGCTCGTGGTGTTGCGGCTCATGGGAAATCTTCGGAATGAAGCGCCCCGGTCGGAACCGGGACGCTACTCTGTGGTGCAGGGTCACGCGGCCAGTGCCTCGGCCTGCGGTTGCTCATCCGCCACGGTGGCGGCATCCTTCGGCGCTTCGGCTTCCGCCGCCCCGCAGAGCCTTTGGCGTGGCGCTCGCCGGCCGCCTCGATTCGAGACTCCGAGGCTACTGGCCGACCTTGATGACCAGTTTTCCGAATGGCCCGTGTTCGAGGCGCGCAAACGCCGCATGCGCTTCAGCGAACGAAAACACCTTGTCGATCACCGGCTTGATGCCATGCCGGTCAATGGCCTGGTTCATCTCCTCGAATGCACGCCGGTGTCCAACAGAAACACCTCGCAAGGTGGCGCGCCTGAGCATCAGCGGAATAGCCGGCATGCGCAGCTCGGTGTCATCCAGGAAGCCTATCTGCAGGATATGCCCGGACCCGGCCAGGGCTTCGACGGACTGGCGCAGATTGTCCCCGCCGATCAGTTCCAGCACCTGATCGACGCCATCGCCATTGGTCAGGTCGAGCGCTGCTTGCGCCCAGGCAGCAACATGGCGGGTGTTGATGCTGGCCCAGGCGCCAAGCGCTTTCGCACGGGCCAGCTTGGCGTCGCTGCGCGACGTCACGATCACGCGCGCTCCCAGCGCTTGGGCGAACTGCAGGCCGAACAACGACACGCCGCCGGTGCCCTGGACCAGTACCGTCTGTCCTTTCCGCAGCCGTCCTGCTTCCACCAGCGCGAACCAGGCCGTGAGGGCTGCGACGGGCAGGGTGGAGGCCTCTTCATTCGACAAGGACGAGGGCGCCGCGACGGCCACCTCCTCGGGAAGCACGACATATTCTGCAAGCATGCCCGGTAGCGGGCCGCCCAGCGACAAGCCGTGCTTGAGCATCGCCCGCGGCGGCTCACCGTCTAGCCATTGCGTCCAGAAGTTGCCCATGACCCGGTCGCCGACCTCGAAACGACGGGTTTGCGAACCCAGTTCGACCACTTCCCCGGCCATGTCGGAAATCGGGACCAATGGCATTCGCGGCCGCTCCGGCAACAGTTCGCCGTTGACCACCAATTTGTCCCGGTAATTCAGCGAGACCGCCGCGACCTTGACCAGCACTTCGTCGGGGCCAGGGCGCGGCACCGGCCGCTGCGCCAGTTCCAGGTGTTGCAGCCCAAAGGCAGGCAATTGCCAGGCCTTCATGGATTCGGACGCCATTTCATTACTCCTTCGCATGTCGCTCAATCGCGATGGCTCAGCTTATAGGCGAACAAAATGCGTGGGTTGAGAATAATTCCGCATAAACTGGCTACTTAAATTCTTCAATTGGTGCCAGCATGACGACCTACAGTGCCTCCCGTCTCCAAGGCATCACCGTCTTCGTCCAGGCAGTGGAGGCCGGCAGTTTCACCGCGGCCGGGCAGAGAATCGGTCTTTCCAAGTCGGCAGTGGGCAAGGGCGTGGCGACACTGGAGCAGCGATTGGGCGTGCGCCTGCTCGACCGAACCACCCGGCGGCTTGCGCTGACTGCGGAGGGGGCCGACTTCTATCAAAGCTGCCTGCGCGTGCTCGCCGAATTGGACGAGGCCGAGTCGCGGGCCGCCTCGCGCCGCAGAGAGGTGTCGGGAACCCTGCGCATCAGCCTGCCGGTGACCTTCGGGAGGCGGTGGGTGATGCCGGTGCTGCGCGACCTCGTTCGGCGGCACCTGAAGCTCGCGCTGGACGTGGCGTTTTCGGACCGCGCGGTCGATCTGCTGGAAGAGACCATCGACCTGGCGGTGCGCTTGGGAGAGCCAGGCAACAGCGCCTCTCTTTCGGCGCGTTATCTGGGGCTTCAGAGAACGGTCACCTGCGGCTCGCCGGCCTACTTCGCAGAACATGGAGCCCCAACATCCATCGGCGAGCTTGCAGGCCACGATTGCATCACCTTCGGACGAAGTGGCGACGTGTTCCCGTGGCAACTGCTGGATGGCGAGGGACGTGCCGTGAAGGTCAAGATCAAGGGGCGGCACACCATCAGCGATGGAGATGCGTTGCGCGCGGCTGTGCTCGATGGCCTGGGCATCGCGCAGTTTCCTACCTGGCTGGTGGCCGATGAACTGAGGAGCGGCACGCTGCAGACGGTTTTCGCGGCGCAAGGCGTCGAGGGTTCTTCGATCCACGCACTATGGCCGGCAACGCGGGATCTGGCGCCCAAGATCAGGGCGGTCGTCGATGAACTCATGCGGGCGTTCATGCCTGTAGCTCCGTGGGACAGGGATTTGGCCTGAATCGAGCGCAGGCAGCCCGATCTGCAGAGAGTCATTCGGCAGCACAGGGCGGCAGCGTCATCGGCCGACGCTGCGTCCCGGCACCGGCGGCATGCGTGTCAGGGCTGCAATGTGGCGTCTTCTGCCGCATCGGCCAGGCGCATGCACGCTGCGTCCAGGGATCGAAAGCTAGTTCGCCGCCGCCATCGCAGCATGCCGGTCGGGCCTGCCGGCCAGCTGCGCGCTGCCGGGCGGCGCTGTCGGCACGTGGAAAGGAGCACGAAAGACAGCCCGCCTAGGCTCTGCCCGAATGAGCCGGAGAGCCGCCTTGCGCGCCCAGTGGAAGATTCTTTGCGATTTCGACGGTACCGTGTCGCTGCAGGACGTGACCGACACCTTGCTCGAGCGTCTCGGCGGCCCTGGCTGGCGCGCGCTGGAAGACGATTGGGTGGCCGGGCGGATCGGTGCGCGCGAGTGCATGCGCGGCCAGGTGGCGCTGCTCGACGGCGACGTGGATGCGCTGCACCGGGTGCTCGACGAGGTCCGCATCGATCCGGGGTTCGTGCGCTTCGTGGATCTGGCGCGCGACCTCGGCATGCCGCTGAGCATCGTCAGCGACGGCCTGGATTATCCCATCGCGCGGATCCTGGCGCGGCACGGCCTGCACCAGTTGCCGATCATCGCCAACCGCCTGCTGCGCACCGACGCCGGGCAATGGCGCATGGCCTCGCCGCATGCGCAGCCTGGCTGCGCCAGCGGCACCTGCAAGTGCGCGGTCATGGCCCAGCAGGCACCGGCGCGTTCCACCTTGCTGGTCGGCGACGGCCGCTCCGATTTCTGCGTGGCCGGCAAGGCCGACCTGGTCTTCGCCAAGGACGGCCTTTTACGCCATTGCCGCGGCAGCGGCATCGCCCACCGCGCGATCGGCGGGTTCAACGACGCCATCGCCCTGCTGCACGAGCTCGCCGCGCCGGTCGCGGCCACTCCGCGCCTCCCACTCCCCGTTTCCCAACGAGCCTGATCCTCATGAACCGGAATGTTCCGCTCCCCACCGCGCTTGCGCCGCTGCACGGCGATCTCGACACGCTCGACCTCGCCGCGCCCGACGGCCTGCCGCCGGCCGCGCCCGACCCGGACGCGCTGCGGCGCACCGGCCCCGGCTATGACCGCGCGCTCAGCGATGCGCAGATGCTGGCCGACGAGGCCGAGTACTGCTCGTTCGGCGACACCGTGCACTACAGCGAGCCGCCGCGGATCTTCGCGCACTGCGACGGCAGCTATCTGTACGACACCGAGGACGTGCCGTACCTGGACCTGCAGATGTGGTATTCGGCGGTCAATTTCGGCTACGCCAATCCGCGCCTGAACGGTGCGTTGAAGCGGCAGATCGACAGCCTGCCGCAGGTGGCCAGCCAGTATCTGCACCCGACCAAGATCGAACTGGCCAAGACCATCGCCAAGGACGCCGAACGCAAGTGGGGCCGCAAGGGCCGCGTGCACTTCAACGTCGGCGGCGCGCAGTCGGTGGAGGATTCGCTGAAGCTGGTGCGCAACGCCACTGGCGGCAAGAGCCTGATGTTCGCCTTCGAGGGCGGCTACCACGGCCGCACCCTGGGCGCTTCGGCGATCACCTCCTCGTACCGCTACCGGCGCCGCTACGGCCATTTCGACCGCGCCCAGTTCATCGAATTCCCGTACCACTTCCGCGGCCCCAAGGGCATTTCCAAGGAAGAGTACGGCGAGCAGTGCGTGGCCAGGTTCGAACGCCTGTTCGAGACCGAGTACAACGGCGTGTGGGACCCCAAGGCCGGGCAATGCGAGTACGCCGCGTTCTACGTCGAGCCGATCCAGGGCACCGGCGGCTACGTGATCCCGCCGCCGAACTTCTTCACCGGCCTGAAGCGGGTGCTCGACAAGTACGGCATCCTGCTGGTGGTGGACGAGATCCAGATGGGCTTCTTCCGCACCGGCAAGCTGTGGGCGATCGAGCATTTCGGGGTGACCCCGGACGTGCTGGTGTTCGGCAAGGCGCTGACCAACGGGCTCAATCCGCTGGCCGGGATCTGGGCGCGCGAGGAACTGATCAACCCGACCGTGTTCCCGCCGGGCTCGACCCATTCCACCTTCGCCTCCAATCCGCTCGGCACCGCGGTGGGCCTGGAGACCATGCGCATGCTGGCCGAGACCGATTACGAGAGCATGGTCATGGCCAAGGGCGCGCATTTCCTGGGCGGCCTGCGCGACCTGCAGAAGCGCCATCCGGAAATCGGCGACGTCGACGGCCTGGGCCTGGCGCTGCGTGCGGAGATCTGCCAGGCGGACGGCTTCACCCCGAACCGCAAGCTGCTCGACACGATGGTGGACATGGGCCTGGAGGGCGAGCTGCGCCACAACGGCAAGCGCATCGGCCTGGTGCTGGACGTGGGCGGCTACTACAAGAACGTGATCACCCTGGCGCCGTCGCTGCACATCAGCCACGACGAGATCGATCTGGGCTTGTCGCTGCTGGACCAGTTGCTGACCCGCGCCAAGCGGGTGGCGTGAAATGGCGGGAGACAGCGCGTTGGCGCCGCGTTGCCTCCCGTCCGCCGCCGCGGCCTGCGCCTCAGCGCGCTTCGCGCAAGGCGAGTACCGCGTTGAGGCCGCCGAAGGCGAAGGAATTGCTGAGTACCGCGCGCACCGGTTGCGCGCGGGCCTGGTTGGGCACGTAGTCCAGGTCGCAGTCCGGATCCGGATCGAGGAAGTTTGCGGTCGGCGGCAGCGTCTGCTCGCGCAACGCGCCGATCGCCGCGACCAGTTCCAGCGCGCCGGCGGCGCCGAGCGCATGGCCGTGTACCGCCTTGGTCGAACTCACCGCCAACGCATCGGCATGGTTGCCGAACACCTGCCGGATCGCCTGCGTCTCGCAACGGTCGTTGGCCAGGGTGCCGGTGCCGTGGGCGTTGATGTAGTCGATCTGCTGCGGCTCCAGGCCGGCGTCCTGCAGGGCCAGGCGCATCGCGGTGGCGGCGCCGTCGACGCTGGGCGCGACGATGTCGTGCGCATCGGCGCCCAGGCCGAAGCCGGCCAGTTCGGCCAGCGGGACGGCGCCGCGCGCGGCCGCGTGCGCGGCGCTTTCCAGCACGAACACGCCGGCGCCTTCGCCCAGTACCAGGCCGCTGCGCTGCGCGCAGAACGGCCGGCAGGTGTCGTCGCTGACCACCCGCATCGCCTCCCAGGCGCGGATCAGCGGCAGGCTCAGGCAGGCTTCGCTGCCGCCGCTGATGGCCACGTCGGCCAGACCGTGGCGGATCAGCAGCGCGGCTTGCGCCAGCGCATGGTTGGCCGAGGCGCAGGCGCTGGACACGGCGAAGGCCGGGCCGCGCAGGCCGAAGGCGATGCTGATCTGGCTGACCGGGGCGTTGTTCATGCTGCGCACGATGGTCAGCGGATGCAGGCGCTCGGCCTGCTCGCGGTACAGCCGCCGCGACTGTTCGTCGCGGCTGAGTTCGGCGCCGACGCCGGTGCCGAGCACCACCGCGCCGCGTGCGCCGCCTGCGCCGTGCAGGTCCAGTCCGGATTGGGCCACCGCTTCGCAGGCCGCGACCAGCGCCATCTGCGTCATGCGGTCCAACTGGCCGGGCGCGATGCCGCCCAGCTGCGCCGCCTGCGGCGCGAAACCGGGCACGGTGGCGGCCAGGCGCATCTTCAGCGTGGCCTGCGGATCGGGCGTGGCCAGCGCGGCGATGCCGCTACGGCCTTCGCGCATGCCGCGCCACAGGGCATCGGCACCCAGGCCGAGCGCGCTGACCGCGCCCATCCCGGTGACGACGACGCGTTGTCCCTGCGCCGAGCGGTCCATGCCGGCTCAGTGCGCCGGTGCCAGCGCCGCGGCGGCGGCCTTGGCGTCCAGCGCTTGCTGCACCGCCTCGGCCAGCTTGCCCAGCGAACCGTCGTCCAGGTTCGGATCGCGCTGCGGGAAGGTGATGTCGAAGTGCTCCTCGATGTCGAACAGGATTTCGATCGCCTCGAGCGAATCCACGCCCAGGTCCTGCAGTTTGGTGTCGGCGGTCAGGCCGGCGGGATCGATCTCGCCGTGCTTGGCGACGATGCTGTGGATCTGTGTCTCGATAGACGGGGTCATGGCAGTCCTCCGCGAAATGAAAGGCCACCGTGCGGCGTGTTCCGCCGGTGGAAGGCATGCCGCGGCCCACGGCTGCGGCGTCCATCCTCCACGCTAGCCGGTCAATCTTGCAGATGCCTTTCGTAAGCCAACTCGAACCGCAGGCGTTGCAGCAGCAGTTCCTCGCGCATCCCCCGCAGGACTTCCTGGCGCGGACCCTGGAGCACGGCGTGCCGACCTTCGAAGCCGCGTTCGACCTGCTGACCACCGCCGACCCGGCGCTGCGCGCGCGCGTGGCCGGCTGGCCGCTGCAGCGGCTGTGGCAGCGCTGGCTGCGCCCGCGCACCAGCTTCGTCGGCAGCACCGTCAGCGAATACGCCTGGCTGCCGCGCGCGGCCGACCCGGCGCAGTTGCCCCGCCAGTGGCGGGCGCAACTGGGGCGCAAGCATCCGCTGCTGATCGTCAAGGACATCCCGCAGCATTCGCCGCTGCTCGATGCCACCGACAACGCCTGGGCACACGTGTTCCTGGAGGCCTGCGAGCGCAGCGGCTACGTGCTGCTGCGCGGGCAGGCGCTGGCCTGGGTGCCGATCGATTTCGCCTCCACCGACGACTACCTGGCGCGCCTGTCGCGCGGCCGCCGCCGCAACATCCGCCGCAAACTGCGCTCACGCGCCGACCTGCAGATCGAGGAACTGCCGACCGGCGCCGCCTTCGCCGACCCGGCGCTGCGCGCGCACTGCTATGCGCTATACCTGCAGGTCTATGCGCAGAGCGAGGTGCATTTCGACCTGCTGACCGCCGCGTTCTTCGATGCGTTGCTGACCGACGCGGACTCCGGCGGCCTAGTGTTCACCTATCGCCACCAGGGCCGGCTGATCGGCTGGAACCTGTGCTACGTGCACGACGGGCGGCTGCTGGACAAGTACATCGGCCTGCACTATCCGGAGGCGCGCGAGCACAACCTGTACGCGCTGAGCTGGATGCACAACCTGGACTACGCCTGCTGCCACGGCCTGCGCGCCTACGTGGCCGGCTGGACCGATCCGGAAGTGAAGGCGCAGCTCGGCGCCAGCTTCACCTACACCTGGCATGCGGTGTACCTGCGCAACCCGTTGCTGCGCATCGCGCTGCGGCGGCTGCGGCCGTTGTTCGAAGCCGACGACGTCGGCACGGCCGACACCGATGCCGACCTGGCGGAGTGAGATGAGCGCACCGGTACTGCTGGACCTGGATGGCTCGCTCGGCGTGGTGCCGGGCGCGGTGCGCCTGCCGCTGCAGGCGTGGCGCGACGGACTGCGCTTCGCCTGTTCGCTGCGCCGGCTGCGGCGTTTCGGCGCCGCCCTCGACGGCTTGCTGCCGGCACGGCACGGCACCGTGCTGCTGGGCAGCGGCGATTTCCATCACCTGAGCCTGCCGCTGATCGTACGGCTGGCGCAGCGTGCGCAGGCGCCGCTGCGGGTGGTGGTGTTCGACAACCATCCCGACAACATGCGTTTCCCGTTCGCGGTGCATTGCGGCTCCTGGGTGTGGCGGGTGGCGGCGCTGCCGCAGGTGGCGCGGGTGGAAGTGGTCGGGATCACCTCGGGCGATGTCGGTGCCGCGCACGCCTGGGAAAACCATCTGCGGCCGCTGTACCGCGGCAAGCTGCGCTACTGGTGCGGCGGCGTGGACGTGGGCTGGGCGCGGCGCCTGGGCCTGGGCCGGGCGGTGCGCGGCTTCGGCTCGAGCATGGAGATGATCGACGCCTTCCTGCAGGACCTGCGCAGCACGCCGATGCCGACCTATCTGTCGTTGGACAAGGACGTACTGGATCCGGACGAGGTGCGCACCAACTGGGACCAGGGCGAACTGCGGGTGCCGCACCTGCTCACCGCCATCGCCTACCTGCACGGGCAACTGCTCGGCAGCGACATCACCGGCGAGGTGTCGCAGGCGCAGTATCCGCAATGGTGGAAGCGGCGCCTGGCGGCGTTGGACGCGCAGCCGCTGCCGTCGCCGCAATCGCTGGCGGCGTGGCAGGTGCAGCAGCATGAGGTGAACCTGCGGCTGTTGCAGGCGCTGGCCGAGGCGGGGTTGCCGCGGTAGCACTGGTTTGCGCAAAAAGCGGAGCCGTGTAGGAGCGGCTTCAGCCACGACGGGCTTTACCGATAGATCCTGTCGCGGCTGAAGCCGCTCCTACAGGAGTATGCAGGGTGCGACATCATCCCATTCGCTCCGCACACACCTGCCGCAGCACCGCCACGATCGCCTCGAAACCGCTTTCGTCCAGCCACGCGCTGTTGCCGATGCTCAGGCAGCGCGCGGCGAAGTCGCGTGCGTGGGGCATCGGTGCGGCATCGACGATGTCGCGCAGGTAGGCGTAGTCGGGCAGGGCGTGCACGAACGGCAGGCCGACGCCGAGTCCGCGCGGCCACAGCTGCGCCAGCGCGCGCTCGCGCGCGGCCGCGTCCGGCAGCAGCACCAGCAGTGCCGGCCAGCTGCCCTGCGCGCCGGGGCTGTCGGCGACCACCCGCAACCCGGCGATTGTGGACAGGCGTGCGCTGCGGCGCCGGCCCTGTGCGCGCGCCTGCGCCAGGAACGCCGGCCAGCGCGCGCTGGCGCGCACGCCGACCGCTTCGCGCCAGGCGCCGACCGCGTGCTGCGGGATCGCCGCATCGAAGTGGTCGCCGGCCGCGGCCACGCGGTCGCCGCGGCGCAAGGCGCGGCGCAGCGGCGCGCCGTAGGCCCAGCGCAAGAGGTGCGGCCGGTACAGCGCGGCGTAGCCGAGCAATTGCAGGCTGCGCTGCAGTTCCCGGCGCCAGTCGGGCTGGCCCAGGCGCGCCGCGGTCGCGGCCAGGCTGCGCCGCAACGGCGCATGCGGCGACATCAGCAAGCCGCCTTCGTACAGCGTTGGCCCCTTGCCCACCGCCAGGCTGCAGAAGCCGATGTCGCCGCCAAGGCCGGCCGGGCGGCCGTCGGCGTGCACGCCGCCCAGCGCCTGCGCGGCGTCCTCGATCAGCATCGCACCGCAGGCCGCGGCGGCATCGCGCAGCGGTTCCAGGTCGGTCAGGCGGCCGCCCAGGTGGGTGGCGATGATCGCCAGGGTGTCGTTGCCGCAGCGCTGCGCCAGCTGCGCCGGGTCCGGTTCGATCGCATCGGGCAGCAGATCGCACAGCACCAGTTGCAGGCCGCAGTGGGCCACCGCCAGCGCCACCAGCGGGCAGGTGTAGGCGGCCACCAGTACCTGTCGGCGGCGGCTGCCGGCGGCCAGGGTGCGCAGCGCGATGACCAGCGCGGCGGTGCCGGAGCAGGTCAGCAGCGCGTCGGGAAAGCCGAGTTGCGTGGCCAGCCGCTGCGGCGCGCGCGCCGGCCACAGGTCGCGCCAGTGCAGCGGCAAGCCGGCGGTGGGCGGAACCTCAGGGCGCATCGGCCGGCGCGGCGCGCTCGCCGAGCGCTAGGCAGACGATGCCGGCCACGATCAGCGCTGCGCCGATCGCCTGCAATACGCCGATCGGTTCGCCGAACCACCATGCCGACAACAGCAGCACGCTGACGATCTCCAGATGCGAGGCGGCGAAGGCCGGGCCGATCGGCGCGTGTTCGAGCAGTTTCATCCAGGTGAAGAACGCGCCGACATAGCCCAGCAGCGCGGCGTACAGCCAGGGGCTGGCGAGCAGGCGCAACACCCAGGCCCACTCGGCCTGCGGCGGGAACGCATGCGCGCCGCCCAGCTTGAAACCGAACTGGGCCAGGGTGTCGAAGCCCAGCAGCAGGGCGAAGCCGATCGCGTAGCGCTGCAGCGGCGGGCGGCTCATGTGCCGAGCCCGACCACGGCCACGCCGGCGCTGACCAGGCAGATCCCGGCCACCTGCATGCGCCCCAGCCGTTCGCCGAACAGCCAGCGCCCGGCAAGCATGATCGCCACGATGTTGATCGAGCCGAGCAGCACGCCGCGGCCCAGCGGCACCAGCGACAGGAATGCGGTCCAGGCCAGGAATTCGAATGCGTAGCAGGCCATGCCCAGCCATAGCCACGGTTGCCGCGCCATGCGCCGCCAGCGTGCCGCGCCGCTCGCCAGCGGGTCGCTGGCCACGTGCTTGAAGGCCAGCTGGCCGACCGTGTCCAGCGCCACCGTCGCCAGCCACACGCCGACCACCGGTGCCTGCAGCGCCATCAGGCGGCCTGGCGCGGCGCGGCCTGCGCGGCGAAGAACTGCGCCAGGCGCGCGCCGAGCACGCGGCGTTCGCGGTCCAGGGTGATCATGTGGTAGCTGTCGTGCAGCAGCAGCAGCTCCACCGGTCCGGACACTTTCGCGACCACCAGTTGCGCGTTGCGCAGATGCGCGATGTCGTCCTCGGCCGCATGCGCGACCAGGCACGGCGCGGTCACCTTGGCCAGGTTGCGGCGCACCCGCCGCGACAGCAGATGCATCTCGGCCAATGCGTGCCACGGATTGCCGGGCAGGCCGGCGGCGGCGCTGTCGCCGCCGAGCATCGCACCGCTGATCTGCGCGCGGATGCGCTCGTCGCGCAGGCCGTACGGCGGTTCTTCCAGGAACATGCGGCGGCGGCCGATGCCCAGGCGCTTGAACCACGGCAGCAGGAACGCCAGCCGCGCGCGGCGGGGGATGTTCCAGCCGTCGTAGCGGAAGGTGGCGCCGAGCACGCCGACGCCATCGACCCATTCCGGCCGCTCTTCGGCCAATTGCAGCGCCAGCAGCGCGCCCATCGACAGCCCGGCCACGAACAGTTTGTCCACCTGCGGGCGCATCCGCGCCGCGGCCTGCTCGACGCTGGCGCTCCAGTCGCGCCAGCCGGTGGCGAGCAGGTCGTCCTCGTTGCCGCAGTGCCCGGCCAGCTGCACGCCGTGCACGCTGAAGCCCTCGCGGTGCAGGGACTTGCCGAGCAGGCGCATCTCGCTGGGGGTGCCGGTCAGGCCATGGATCAGCAGCACGCCGTGGCGGCCGCCCTGGAAGTGGAATTCGGCGGATTGGATCATGGCGGCGACGGCACGGCGTTGGCAGCGAAGGAACGCGTGCAGCGTGGCGGACAGGCGTTTCAGCAGCCTTTCGTCAGCGTTGCGCCACGGAAGGGTTGCGGAAGCGCACCAGCACGCGCTGGCCCAGGCGCAGCGCCGAGGGCTGCCGGAACGCCAGCACGCAGGCCACGCTGCGGTCGTTGCCGGTGCTGGCGCCATCCGCGTCGTCGTGCAACTGCGCCGGGCCGAACGCCGGCGCCAGCCAGCGCACCACCGCGGTGCCCAGCGTGGTCTGGCGGCCGTCGTCGCTGATTACCTCGGCCTGCATGCCGGGGCGCACCGCGGCGGCGTAGCTTTCGTTCAATTCGGCGCGGACCAGGCGCGGCGCGTCCGGCAGCAGGGTCAGCAGCGGGGTGGTGCCGCCATCGCTGCGCGCGCCGACCGCGGCCGCCAGTTGCAGCACGCGGCCGTCGGCGGGCGCATATAGGCGGTACTGGTCGCGTTGCAGTTGCGATTGATGCACCTGCTCGGCCGCCAGCGCGGCGTCGCTGCGTGCGGCTTGCAGCGCGTCGGCCAGGGTCTGGCTGGCGTCGCCGGCATCGTCGGCGCTCTGGCCGTCGCCGGCACCGATCCGCGCCGCCTCGGCCAGCCGCCGCTGGCGCTGCTGCGCGTGCGCCAGCCGCTGCTGCAGCTGGCGCACGTGCGCGCTGGTGGCCTGCGCGCGGGTCTGCGCGATGTCCAGGTCCAGCGCCGCGGTGCGGTCGTCGGCTTCGATCAGCAGCGCGCCGCGGCGCACCGCGTCGCCTTCGTGCACCGCCACCCGCTGCAGGGTTGCGGCCACCGGCAGGCTCAGCCGCAGCAGGCCGCCTTCCACGTCGATGCGGCCGCGCGCCACCGCCAGGTAGGCCGGCGCCGCGCTGGTCGCGGGCGCGGCCTGCGGCGGCCGCGCGCAGGCGACCAGCAGCAGGCCCAGCAGGGGAGCGGCGAGCAACGCTTTCATGGTGCGGACATCCGGGGCGAAGAGGGGGGCGGGGGCGGGGGCGCCAGGCGGCGGTCGTCGAGGATGCGGCCGTCCTCCATCGACAGCACGCGGTCGGCATGGCGGATCAGACGCGGGTCGTGGCTGACGCACAGCACCATGGTGTTGTGGCGGCGCGCGATGCGGTGCAGCAGGTCGATCACGATCTGGCCGTTGCCGGCGTCCAGCGCGCTGGTCGGCTCGTCGGCGAACAGCAGCGCCGGGTGTTTGGCCAGCGCGCGCGCGATCGCCACGCGCTGCTTCTCGCCGCCGGACAGCTCGGCCGGGCGCAGCTGCTGGCGGTGGGCGATGCCGACCTCGGCCAGCGCCGCTTCGGCGCGCGCGCGCACCTCGGCCGCGGCCAGTCCCATGTACTGCAGCGGCAGCCGCACCTGGTCCAGCGCGCTCAGCGCCGGGAACAGGTTGAAGCCCTGGAAGATGAAGCCGGTATGGCGCAGGCGGAAGCGCTCCAGCGCGCTCGTGTCGAGCGTACCCAGGTCTTCGCCCAGCGCCTGCACCCGGCCGCGGTCGGCGCGCTGCAGGCCGCTGAGGATCGACAGCAGGGTGCTCTTGCCGCAGCCCGAGGGCCCGGAGATCAGGGTCAGTTCGCCGGGCCACACCTGCAGCGTCACCTCGCGCAGCACGTCGGTGCGCAGCTTGCCGGAGACGAAGCTCTTGCACAGGCCGCTGCCGTGCAGCGCGGCCACGGAGGGTTCCAGCGCGGCGGGGACGACGGCCCGGTTCATCGCAGCAGCAGCGCCGGATCGGCGCGGCGCAGTCCACGCAGCGCGGCCAGCGCCGAGAGCAGGGTCAGCAGCATCACCGCGACCACGCACGCCGCCCAGCCGTTGCCATCGAAGGCCACCGGCACGTCGTGCGCGCGGGCCAGCGCCACCAGCGCGGCGCCGAGCGCGCTGGCGCCGAGCAGGCCGAGCGCGCCGACCCAGGCGGCCTGCTCCAGCACCACCCAGCGCAGCGCGCGCATGCTCACGCCCAGGGCGTTGAGCGTGGCGTACTCGCGCGCCGCGCCGAGCACCGTGGCCAGCAGGGTCTGGCTGGTGATCGTCACGCCGACCAGCAGTACGATGCCGCCGAGGAACAGCACGCCGGAACCGGCGCCGGTGTCGAACATCCAGAACAGGATGCTGCGGCGGGCGAACTGCGCCGCGCTCCAGGCCTCGATGCGGGCCGGCGCGGTCGTGCCGGCGAGGCCGCGCGCCAGCGCCGCGGCGTCGCTGCCGGGGCGCAGCCGCGCGACCATGTAGGTTGGCCAGTCGGGGTGCACGGCATCGGTGTTCAAGGCGCGCGCGGTTTCCAGCGAAGCCAGCACATTGACTCCGCCCAGCGCGCGCAGGCCGCGGCCGATCCCGATCACCCGCACCCGGTGGCCGTTGATGCGCGCGCTGCGGCCGATGCCGACGCCGAGCTTGTCCAGTTCGGCGCGGTCCACCACCACCGTGTCCGGTTCGCGCAGCGCCGCGCGCAGGGCGGGGCTCAGCAGCCGCGCGAACATCAGCCCGTCGGCGCGGGTGTCGATGCCGGACACGTAGATCGACACCGCGCCGCTGTCGCCGGGGCCGCGCCAGTCGCCGTCGAACCACACGAACGGTTCGACCTGCAGCACGCGCGGGTCCAGGTACAGCGACGTCGCCGCGTCCGGATCGATCGGGCGGCCCTGGTCCACGCTCTGCGTGCCCGGGTAGCCCAGCCACAGGTCGGCGGCGGAGCCGGACACGTAGACGCTGGCGCTGCCGAAGATGCCCAGCACCAGCGCGGTCTGCAGCAGCAGCAACAGGCTGGCGAAGCCGACCGAGACCACCACCGGCAGGAAGCGGCGCCATTCGTGGCGCAGGGTCTGGCGGGCCAGCGCGACCATCAGGGCGCCGCGCCTGCCGCGCCCGTCTCGGTGCCGGCGGTCTGTGTGTCGGCGCTGCCCAGCGCGGTCTGTAGCGCGATGTAGTCGAGGTCGCGTTGGCGCTGCGCCTCCAGCAGCTCCAGCGCGGCCTGGTCGCGCGCGGCCTGCTGGGTGGCGACGTCCAACTCGCTGCCCAGGCCGAGTCTGCGCCGCGCCTGCGCTGCGTCGGCGGCCTGCTGCAGCGCCTGCACTGCCTGCTGCTGCGCCAGCGCGCGCTGGCGCTGCTGTTCCAGCGCGGTCAGCGCGTTCTGCACTTCGGCCACCGCGTCCAGCACGCATTGGCGATAGGCCAGCGTCGCCGCCTGCAGCAGATCGCCGCGCGCCTGCGCCTGGGCTTGGCGCAGGCCCCAGTCGAACAGCGGGATGTCGATCAGCGGACCCAGCGAGGCGATCTCGTGCGGAGTGGCGGTGCGGCGGTGCGAGAGCAGGTTGGTGGACCAGTGGATGGCGCCGCCCAGGCCGATGCTCGGGTAGCGGTCGGCGCGGGCGATGCCCAGTTCGCCGGCCGCGCTCAGCACCTGCGCCTCGCGTGCGGCGATGTCCGGACGGCGCCGCAGCAGGTCGGCGGGCACCGCGTCGAGCGCGCCGATCTGCAGGCCCGGCGCCGTTGCGCCGGGCATGGTGGCTGCCGCGGTGGTGGCGCCCCAGGCCGGGTCCGGCGTGCTGCGTGCCAGCAGTACCGCCAGCTGTTGCGCGGCCGCGGCGGCGGCCGTGCGCGGTTCGCCCAGCGCGGCCTGCGCTTGCGATTGCGCGGCCTGCGCCTGCGCCGCCGCCGCCGGCGGCGCCAGGCGCAGGCCGACCAGGGCCGCGCTCAGTGTCGCCTGCCGCTGGCGCGCCTGCGCGATGCGTTGCAGCAGCTGTTCGGCCTGTTGCGCATGGCGCAGTTCGATCCAGTTGCGCGCCACGTCGGCGACGGTGGCGGTGCGCACCTGTTCCAGGCTCGCCTGCGCGGCCTGCAGCTCGCCGCGGCTCAGGCGGCGCGCGGCCTCGCCACGCCCGAACAGCGGCAGTTCCCATTCCGCGTCGAAGCCGGCGACCAGGAACGAGGCGCTGGCGTCGGGGTCGATCGGCTCCTCGGTGCGCGCATGCAGCTGCGGTTTCAGCCTGGCCGTGGCGACGCGGTCCATGCGCCGTGCCGCGCGCAGCCTGGCCAGCGCCTGCGCCACGTCGAGATCGTCGCGCAGCGCCTGCGCGACCAGGGCATCGAGTTGCGGATCGTGGAAATCCTGCCACCAGGCGCTGCCGGCCGGCCGCGGCGCGGCCGCGGCCGGCAGCGCGGTCCATTGCGGCGGTAGCGGCTGCGCCAGCTCGGGCAGCGGCGTGCTGACGCAGCCGGCCAGCGCCGCGGCGCTCAGCAGTGCGAGGCCGGCCAACCGGGATGCGCGGCGCCGGCTCATGCGGGCGGCGCCGCGCTGGCCGGCAGATCCAGCTCCACGCGCAGGCCGCCCAGCGCCGAGCGCTGGTAGCGCAGCGTGGCGTGGTGGCGTGCGGCGATGCTGGCGACGATCGCCAGGCCCAGCCCGGTGCCGCCCTCGGGCGCATCCGGGGCGCGGAAGAAGCGCTCGCCCAGCCGCGGCAGCAAGGCCTCGTCCAGCCCTGCGCCGGCATCGTCGATCGCCAGCCGCAGGTGCTGCGGTAGCCGGCGCAGGCTCACCGTGACCATGCTGCCGGCGGCGTGCTTGAAGGCGTTGTCGAGCAGGTTGTCGAGCAGTTCGCGCAGCGACCAGGCATCGGCGGCGATCCAGGCCGGGCCGTCTTCGTCGTCGTCGTAGCCCAGGTCGACCCCGGCTTGCAGCGCGTCGGGAATGCGCTCGGCCAGCGCCTGCGGCAGCCACGCGGCCAGGTCCAGCGGCAGCAGCGGGCGGATGTTCTCGCGCGGCGCCTGCGCGCGGGTCAGCGCCAGCAATTGGGTGGAGCTGCGGATCGCGCGGTCGGTCAGCTGGCGGATGTGCTGCAGCGCCTGCGCGGTGTCCTGCGCGCGGGTGCTGGCCTGGGCGCGCTGCACGTGCATGCTCAGCCCGGCCAGCGGCGTGCGCAGCTGGTGCGCGGCGTCGGCGACGAAGCGCTCCTGCAGCGCCATCAGCTGCTTGAGCCGGCCGAGCAGGCCGTCGATGGCCTGGGTCAGCGGCAGCACCTCGATCGGGATGTCCGGGCCGGACACCGGGCTGAGGTCGCGCTGGCTGTCGTCGAGCCGGCGCACCGCCGGTTGCAGCAGGCGCAGGCCCACGCGCACCCCATGCCAGACCAGCGCCAGCAGCGAGCAGGTCAGCAGCAGTTCGGTCGGCAGCATCAGCATCAGGATTTCGCGCGCGCGGCGGTGGCGGTCGTCCAGGGTCTCGGCCACCGAGATCGTCAGGCGGTCGTTGGCCTCCCACGCCGACGGCACGATCAGGCTGGCCACGCGCACCGGGGTGCCGTCGGCCATGCGCTCGTCGCGCAGCAGCACCCGGCCGAGCATGGCCGGGGCGGCGTGCGCCGGGATCGGCTGCGCGCTGTTGCTGATCACGCCGTGGTCGCGGCTGCGCACTTCGAAGAACACGCGGCCGTCGCTGCTGTATTCGAGCAGGCGCCGCGCCTGCAGCGGCAGCGGCAGGCTGGCGCCGGCATCGTTGACCGCCTTGGCCAGGCCCAGCGTGTCCTCCTTCAGGTCCATGTCGTGGACATGATTGGCGTACTTGAGCATCAGCAGATAGAACAGCGCCGAGACCACCAGCATCAGCAGCACGGTCGGGATCAGCAGGAACGCCAGCAGGCGCCGGCGCAGGCTGGGATGGGCGTGGGCGCCCGCCGCCGCGGCTGCCACGGCCGCGCTCACGATGCGTGCGGGTCGCGGGCGGCGGCGGTTTCCGCGGCGCGGGATTGTTCCAGCAGGTAGCCCAGGCCGCGGATGGTGCGGATGCCGACCCCGGAGCCGTGCAGCTTGCGGCGCAGGCGGTGCATGGAGATGTCCAGGCCGTTGTCGGTGATCTCGTGCTGCCAGTCGCATAGCGCATCGGTGAGCTGGCCGCGGCTGACCACGCGCCCGCTGCGCAGCAGCAGCGTTTCCAGCAGCGCGAACTCGCGCGCGGTCAGTTCCAGCGGCGCGTCCTGCAGCCACACCCGGCGCCCGGCCAGGTTGATCCGCAACTGGCCCAGGGCCAGCTCGGGGATGCCGCCGCTGCTGCGCCGGCGCAGCAGGGCGCGGGTGCGGGCCAGGAACTCGGACAGCTCGAACGGCTTGATCAGGTAGTCGTCGGCGCCCTCGTCGAGGGCGCGGATGCGGTCTTCCACGCCGTCGCGCGCGGTCACCACCAGCACCGCCACCTCGTCGCGGCGCTCGCGTACGCGCTGCAGCACCTGCAGGCCATCGCGCCGCGGCAGGCCCAGGTCCAGCACCAGCAGATGGTAGGACTCGGCGCTGAGCGCGCGCTCGGCGGCGGCGCCGTCGTTGACGTGGTCCACCACGTGCCCGCACTCGGCGAGCGAGTCGCGCAACGCAACGGCAATGGACGTATCGTCTTCGGCAACCAGGATGCGCATGGCGCGAGATGCTTGCAACGTGGATGTTGGAAAACCGTCGTAATCGGCGCTGGCGAGGCCGTTACGATGGGATCCGTTTATGTAGCGGCGGTGACGGTTGCGCGGCAAGCGCGCCGCGGCCGTCGCCGAACCGGTGCGACCGGCCTGCGTGTCGGCGGCTTCCCCCGGTCATCCCGCGGCGGCACCTGCCGTCGCGCAAGCCCGCCCATCGACGCGCGCAGGCGTTGAAAGCAGGCCCGGAAGCGCGCAAGCTCCCGATCTGCTTCGCGGCCAGGGGATTGGCAATGCGCGGGATGCTGTTCTGTCTGGTTGCCGTTGCGGCGGCGACGTTTTCCTCCGCGGCGGCCGCTCAGGCGACCACACGGCAATGCGGCGCAGTGGAGGAAGCGGGTCCGGCGTGCCTGCTGGCGCGCAAGCCGCTGCCGGCGTTGCCGGCCGAAGCGGTGTTCTGGCATCTCGATCGCTTTGCGTCGAAGCAGTCCGCCGAGGCTGCCGCCAGCCCGACCAGCGTGGTCGTGGAGGCATTCGGCTCGATCTGGCTATTCACCCTCGCGCAGGCCGCATGGCAGTCCAAGGGAGGCGAGCACGTGTCCACGGTCGGTCCGCTTGCGGTGACGCCGGCGTCGACCTATGCGGCCGAATATCTGCGCTCGGTCTTCACCCCGGGGACGACGGCGCCGTTGCATGTCCATTCCGGCCCGGAGGCCTTCTTCGCGGTCAGCGGCGACACCTGCCTGGAGACGCCCGCCGGCGTCCAGATCGGGCGCGGACCCGGCAACAGCCTGACGATCGAGGCGGGACCGCCGATGCTGCTGATGGCGATCGGCACGGTGCCGCGGCAAGGCTTTGCGCTCATCCTCCACGACGCCGACCGGCCGGCGACGACCTTGACCCAGGCCTGGCAGCCGCAAGGGCTATGCGCGCGGCAGCTTGCGGCGGATGGGAGCCCCTAGCCAGCCATCGATTGTCGGCGCGTGTCGGGGAATTCTGACGGCACGACACGGCATCGGCCGATCGCGCCGGCGCGCGGCCACAGGCATCCTGTGCTTGCCGGCAACGTCATCGCTCCCGCGCCAGGGATGCGCGCTTGCACGGAATCGAACGGATCTCGATTCGCCGGCTACCTGATTTCGTTCCCGCATGCGCCGACGGACTGGTGCATCTGTATGCGAGCGGAGTGACACGGACCGAACGCACGACGCCCCGGCCTGCCGGGGCGTCGTGCGTTTGGGTGCCTACTACCGTCGGCATCCGCTCAGGCGCGACGAATGCCGAATCCCCAATCCCGAATCCCGGCTCTACAACGCCCAATCCACGCGCATGCCGGCGACCAACGCATTCGGCAGGTCGCGGGTGCGCGCAGGCTCGTTGAACTGGTCCGGGTGCACGATGTAGTGCAGGTTCGGCGCGATGCGCAGCTGCGGGGTGACCTGGATGCCGTAGCTCAGCTCCATCATGTATTGCGCGCTGTGCGGGGTGCCGCTGCCGCCGGCCGCGGCGCGGGCCAGGCGCAGGTCTTGCAGCGCGTCGTCGCTGTAGCGCTGCTGGGTGACCACGAGGGCGATGTTGTCCTGGTCGCGGCTGGCGAAGGTGCCGCGCTGGACCAGGCCCAGCTCCAGGAAGTGGTCCTCGATCAGCTGCCCGGAGGTGCCCTTGAGCACCGAGCCGAACAGCACCAGCCCGCGCGCGCTGTCGGCATCGGGGCGGGTGACCTGCTGTTCGAAGCGGAAGAACGCGCCGGAGCGGCCGTTGCGGGTGGCGTAGTCCAGGCCGCTGAGCCGCGCCGGGGTGCCGTTGCGGTCGGTCAGCGGGTCGGTGTAGTCGGAATTGTCCTGCCAGCCGCCCAGTTCGTACATGGCCGGGAAGCGCACGCTGGCCGCCTCGGTCTTGTAGCCGACCGCGTAGGGCGCGATCACCCCGGTGCGGTCGTGGGTGCTCCAGTTCAGGCCGTGCTCGCCGTCCTCGGCCTGGGTCGGATTGACCTCGTAGGCGCCGACGTGCACGTACACGGTCGGGGTCACCCAGGCCTTGGCGTGCGCGGCCCAGCTGGACACCGGCCAGTAGGTGAAGTTGCTGGTGCGGAACACGAAGGTCGGGTTGCCGCAGGCCGAGTTGCCCTGAAAGTAGCCGCACAGGTCCGAGCCGAGGAAATGGATGTTGGCCACGCTGCGTCCGGCCTCCAGTTCCAGGCGGTCGTCGAACAGCTTCTGCTCGATGGTGAAGTTGGCCAGGCGCGTGCCCTGGCCGCCGTAGATTTCCTGCACCGAGGTGCTGTTGCCGATGTCGCTGTTGGCCAGGTTGGTGCCGTGGCGGTTGATCGCATAGACCTTCAGCGTGGCGCCGTTCCAGCCCATCAGCCGCTGCAGGTCGACGTCGCTGCCGAGCATCAGCTGGCCGGCGTAGGCGCTGCCCTGTTCCTTGCCGCCGTCCAGCGAGACCGCGGCTTCGCCGGTGTAGGCGAGCTTGAGCTTGAACGCGTCGCTGGCGTCCTGGGCATGGGCCAGCGGCGCCAGGGCGAGCGCCAGGGCGGTGAGCGACAGGCGCCGGGTGAGGGGGAGGGACATGGCAGGGACTCCTGGGGTGTGATGGAGGCCGGCGCGCCGCCGCGGGCGACGGGGGGAGGGGACATCGCCCCCGGCGGCGCGCCGGCGCAGGACTTATTCGGCGACCGGCTTCTTCAGCACGCGCAGGGCCAGTGCGGTCAGCACGGTGCCGGCGAGCAGCGCGATCAGGTACATGCCCAGATGGGTCACCGCATTGGGGATCGGCAGCACGAACACGCCGCCGTGCGGCACCTTCAGTTCGGCGCCGGCGGCCATCGAGATCGCGCCGGCCAGCGCCGAACCCAGCATCAGCGCCGGGATGGTGCGCAGCGGGTCGCGCGCCGCATACGGGATCGCGCCTTCGGTGACGAAGGCCAGGCCGAGCACGCCGGTAGCGGCGCTGGTGCCGCGCTCTTCGCGGGTGAAGCGGTTGCGGAACACCCAGGTCGCCAGCGCGATGCCCAGCGGCGGGGTCATGCCGGCGACCATCGCCGCGGCCATCGGCGTATACACCTGGCTGGCGATCAGGCCGGTCGAAAACGCATAGGCGGCCTTGTTGACCGGCCCGCCCATGTCGAAGGCCATCATCGCGCCCAGCAGCAGGCCCAGCAGCACCGCGCTGCTGCCCTGCATGCCGCGCAACCAGTCGGTGAGCCAGGCCAGCGCTTCGGCGACCGGCTGGCCGACCACGTACAGCATGGTCAGGCCGACCAGCAAGGTGCCCAGCACCGGCAGGATCAGCACCGGCTTCAGCCCTTCCAGGGTGCGCGGCAGCTTGATCGCGCGGTTCAACGCGGCCACGCCGTAGCCGGCGATGAAGCCGGCGAAGATGCCGCCGATGAAGCCGGCGCCGAGGTTGGCCGCGACCATGCCGCCGATCATGCCCGGGGCGATGCCGGGGCGGTCGGCGATGGAGTAGGCGATGTAGCCGGCCAGCGCCGGCACCATCAGGGTGAAGCCGGCCTTGGCGCCGATCTGGAACAGCGACCAGGCCAGGGTGCCCTTGTGCGCGTCGTCGAAGGCGTAGATGCCGCCCAGCGCGAACGCCAGCGCGATCAGCAGGCCGCCGGCGGTGACGAACGGCAGCATGAACGACACGCCGGTCATCAGGTGCTTGTACGGACCGGCCGACTTGCCGCGTTCGCTGCTCGCCGGCGCCGCGCCGTTGCCGCTGGCCGCGTGCACGCCGGCTTCGGCCAGCGCTTTGCGGATCAGCCCGGGGCCGTCGTTGATCGCCGGCTTGGTGCCGCTCGTGTACAGGCGCTTGCCGCCGAAGCGGGACAGGTCCACTTCGCGGTCGGCGGCGATCAGCACCAGGTCGGCGTCGGCGATTTCGGCGTCGCTGAGCGTGTCCTGCGCACCGACCGAGCCCTGCGTTTCGACCCGGATCCGGTGGCCCAGGGTCTTGGCCGCCTGCTGCAGGCCTTCGGCGGCCATGAAGGTGTGGGCGATGCCGGTGGGGCAGGAGGTGACCGCGACGATGCGCTTGACGCCGTCCGCCGGCGCGGCGGTGGTGGCGGGCGTCGCCGGCGCGGCGTTGGCTGCAGTCAGCAATGGCGCGAGCACGCTGCTGGCATCGTCGAGCACCGCGTCCAGGCTGGCGCGCAGCGGCGCGACGCCGGCGAAGCGGGCGCTGTCGGCATCGCCGTCGCCGACCAGCAGCAGCGGATAGGCGTTGCCGGCCGCGGCCAGATCCAGCGGTGCGATCACGCCCTGCGGCGTACGCACCTCGGCGTGCAGCACCGCGCCGCGCGCGCTGGCCGCATGGCGCAAGGCTTCGGCGGCGAGGACGGCTTCGGTGCTGCGCTCGCCGGCGACGATCACCACGAAGATAGGATTCATGCTTGCTCCCGATGGACGCAGGGGGACGCCGCGCGCGAGGGCGGCGACGTGCGGTTCGACAACATGCAGTTCGAGGGCATGGGGTTCGGCGAGGGGTTCATTGCAGCGACTCGATGCGCACCGCGGCGGCGATGCCGTCGACCTGGTCGCGCGGCAGCCGGCGTGCGGCGCCGCTGCCGAGCGTGGCTACGGCGAAGGCGGTGGCCTGGCGCGCGCAGGTCGCCAGGTCGGCCTCGGCCAGCAGCGCGGCGACCAGGCCGGCGACCATCGCATCGCCGGCGCCGACGCTGCTGCCGCCGGCCAGCTGCGGCGGGTGCGCCAGCAGCGCCTGCTCGCCGCGCACGAACAGCGCACCGTCGCTGCCCAGCGACACCACCACCAGGGCGATGCCGCTGGCCAGCAGCGCGCGCGCGGCCGCCATTACCTCGGCGGTGTCGTGCAGCGGCGTGCCGGCCCAGTCTTCCAGTTCGTGGCGATTGGGCTTGATCGCGAACGGCAGCTGCGCGCGCGGGGCGGCCAACGCTGCGCGCAGCGGTGCGCCGCTGGTGTCCAGCAGCACCCGCGCGCCGGCGGCGGCCGCCTGCGCCTGCAGCACGCGCCAGCTATCGTCGGCCAGGCCGGCCGGCAGGCTGCCGGTCAGCACCACCGGCAGGCCCGGGCGCAGCAGTTCGGCCAGGCGCGCGCCGACCGCGTGCAGCTCGGCCGCGGCCAGCGGCAGGCCGGGCAGGTTGATGTCGGTGGTGGCGCCGCTGTCGGCGGCGACCAGCTTGAGGTTGGTGCGGGTGTCGCCGGGCACGCGCAGGCAGCGGTCGTCGATGCCGCGCGCGGCGAACAGGGTCTCGAACAGGTGCGCGTTGCCGGCGCCGAGCACGCCGAGCGCGGCGCTGGCGATGCCGGCGTCGGCCAGGCAGGCGGCGACATTGATGCCCTTGCCGCCGGCGATGGCGTGCGCACTGCTGGCGCGATGCACCTGGCCGGGCTGCAGCCGGTCGATCGCCACGGTCAGGTCGAGCGCCGGGTTCAAGGTCACGCTGACCGCCTGCACGCTCATGCGCCGGCTCCGTCCAGCGCCCGCACGTCGGCCGCGCTCTCGCAGTCCAGCGCCCGCTGCGCCAGCGCCTGCAGCGCGTCCAGGCGGCTGCCGCGCAGGCGCGCCTTCACCGCCGGCACGTCGTTGGGGGTCATCGACAGTTCGTGCACGCCCAGCCCGGTCAGCAGCGCCGCGCCGAACGCATCGCCGGCCAGGCCGCCGCACACGCCGACCCAGCGGCCGTGGCGCGCCGCGCCCTCGACCGTGGTGCGGATCAGGCGCAGCACCGCCGGGTGCAGGCTGTCGGCCTCGGCGGCCAGGTCCGGGTTCTGCCGGTCGATCGCCAGCGTGTACTGGGTCAGGTCGTTGGTGCCGATCGAGAAGAAGTCGGCATGCCGCGCCAGCGCGTCGGCCTGGATCGCCGCGGCCGGCACTTCGATCATGATCCCCAGCGGCACCTCGGGCGCGTCCAGCTCCGCGCGCAGGCGCTCGCACTCGGCGCGCAGCGCGAGGATCTCCGCCGCCGAGGTGATCATCGGGAACATGATCGCCAGCTTGGCACCGTCCCTGGCCGCGCGGTACAGCGCGCGCAGCTGCGGCTGCAGCAGGTCGGCGCGGCGCAGCAGCAGGCGCGCGCCGCGCACGCCGAGGAACGGGTTGTCCTCGCGCGGCAGGTTCAGGTGCGCGACCTGCTTGTCGCCGCCGATGTCCAGCGCGCGCACGATCAGCGAACGTCCGTCCAGCGCCTTGGCCATCGCCATGTAGGTGTCGTATTGCTCGTCTTCGCTCGGCGTGCTGCCGCGCTCCAGGAACAGGTATTCGGTGCGCATCAGGCCCACGCTCTCGGCGCCCTGCGCCAGCGCCAGCGGCACCTGCTCGGGCAGGTTGACGTTGGCGCCGATCTCCACGCGATGGCCGTCCTGGGTCTGCGCCGGCTGGTTGCGCTGCTCGGCCTCGCGCTCGCGCAGCTGGCGCTGTTCCTCGATGTAGGCGCGCGCCGAGGCCAGGTCGGCGTCCGACGGCGCCAGGTACAGGCGGCCGCTGCTGCCGTCGACGATGACGGTGGCGCCGTCGTCCAGGTCGAGCAGGTCGGCGCCGCCGGCGACCAGCGCCGGCAGGCCCAGGGTGCGCGACAGGATCGCGGTATGCGAGGTCGGCCCGCCCAGCGCGGTGGCCAGGCCGAGCACGCGGCGGGTGTCCAGGTGCGCGGTGTCCGACGGCGACAGGTCGCTGGCGAGCAGGATGCAGGGGCGCTCGGGCAGGTGTTCCAGGCTGCCGCTGGCCAGGCTCGGATCGATCTGGGTCAGCACCCGGCGGCCGACGTCGCGCAGGTCGCTGGCGCGCCCGGCCAGCACCGCGTTGCCCAGCGCCGACAGCTTGTTGGCCATGCGCTCGACCGCCTGCTGCCAGGACCAGGCCACGCCGTGGCCTTCGACCATCAGCTGGCAGGCCAGGGTGATCAGGTCGGTGTCGTTGAGCAGTTCGGCCTGGGCGCGGAAGATCGCCGCGTCGCCGGCACCGAGCCGGCGCCGGGTGTCGTCCTCGATCGCCTGCAGTTGCTGGCGGGTGCGCAGCAGCGCGTCGTGCAGCAGCGCGCCGCCGTCGCTGAGCGGCACCGGCGCATCCGCCACCGGACCGTCGTTGCCGGCCAGCTTGTGCACCACGCCGATCGCCAGGCCGGGGCTGGCGCCGATGCCGACGATGGCCGGCTGCGCCTGCGGCGGGGTCCAGCCGGCGACCGGTGCGGCGCGACGCTGCGCCGCGGCCTGCGCGTCGGCTTTTTCCTGTGCGGTCAGGCCGTCGATGACGCTGCGCAGCCGCGCCAGCGCGGCGGCGGCGTCCTGGCCCTCGGCCGAGATGGTCACCGTGTCGCCGGCATGCAGGCCCAGCTGCAGCAGCGATACCAGGTTCTTGGCATCGCCGATCTGCTCGCCGGCGCGCACCTGGATCCGTGCCGCGAAGCCGCGCGCGGTCTCCACCCAGCGCGTGGCCGGACGCGCATGCAGGCCGGTGGGGTAGGCCACGGTCCAGTCGAAGCGCTCGCCGAGGTCGGCGACCAGCTTCCCGCTTGCCGCAGCGACCGCATCCTGGCTGAGCGCGTCGACGATCGCCTGCGGGTCGTCGCTGGCGAACAGCGCGTCCAGCCGCGGCTGGTCCTGGATCAGCCGGGTCAGGCGCCGCAGCAAGGCGATGTGGGTGTCGGACTGGGCGGCGATGGCGACCACCAGGTGGGTGGTCTGGCCGGGATTCCACTCCACGCCGTCGCGGATCTGCAGCACCGCGATGCCGTCGCGCTGGACCAGGTGGCGATCGTCGCCGGTGCAGTGCGGGATCGCCACGCCATGGCCGAGGAAGGTGTTGGCCAGGGCCTCGCGGCGCAGCATGCTGGCCGCGTAGGCCGGCGGCACGCAGCCGGCGGCGACCAGCAGTTGCGCGGCCTGGGCGATGGCGTCGGCCTTGTCGCGGGCCTGGACGTTGACGCGGACCAGTTCGCTGGCGACCAATACGGGGGGATTCGTCTGGGTCACGCGGGGCATCCTTCGAGGGTCTGGGGCGGCGAGTGGGCGCAGTGTGGGAACGTTCCCACTTCCGCGTCAATGTGCGCTGCACAATTTATTCGGGAAATGCTGGTGCTACTATCGAGTCCGGCCACTTGGAAGGGGGTTGTAGTGGGAATTTTGCGGGAACGTTGCCAGTGACGATCAGCATCCACGACGTGGCGCGGGTGGCCGGGGTCTCGACCTCGACCGTGTCGCGGGCGCTGGGCCAGGGTCCGGTCAGCGAGGACGTGCGGGCGCGGGTCGAGGCGGCGGTGCGCGAGACCGGCTACCGGCCCAACCTGATGGCGCGGCGGCTGCGTTCGCAGCATTCGGGGATCGTCGGGCTGATCGTGGCCGACATCCGCAACCCGTTCTTCACCGCGGCGATCGGCGCGGTCGAGGAGGTGGCCTACCGCGCCGGCATGCGCGTGATCCTGTGCAATACCGATGAGGATCCGCAGCGCGAGGCGCTATACCTGCAACTGATGCAGGAGGAGCGGGTCAGCGGCCTGATCTTCGCGCCGACCCGCACCACCCAGAGCCAGCTGCCCAAGTTGAACTTCGACTACCCGGTGGTGCTGCTCGACCGCGCCGGCAAGGCGGGGGTGCACGACAGCGTGGTGCTGGACAACGCCGCGGCGATGGCGAGCTTGATCGAGCATCTGGCCGAGCGCGGTTTGCGGCGCATCGGCGGGCTGTTCGGCAAGACCAGCAGCACCGCCGCCGAGCGCCGCGACGGCTATCTGGCGGCGATGCAGGCGCACGGCCTGGCGCCGGACTACCGCGAGGTGGCGCCGAGCGCGGAGGCGGCGAGCGCCGAAGTGCAGGCGTGGCTGGCGCAACCCGAGCGCCCCGAAGCGCTGGTGGCCAGCAACAGCCTGTTGCTGATGGGCGCGCTGAAGGCCGCGCGCGGCGCCGGACTGCGCATTCCGCAGGATCTGGCGCTGGCCGGGTTCGACAACGAGAGCTGGACCGACCTGGTCGAGCCGGGCATCACCGTGATCGAACAGCCGGTGGAAGACATGGGCCGCACCGCGATGTCATTGCTGCTGGAACGGCTGAATGCGCCGACCCTGCCGATGCGCAAGGTGGTGCTGAGCGGTCGCTGCATCGTGCGCGGGTCGAGCCTGCGCTGAATGCGTGGCGCTGTCGGGGGGCGACGCTGTATGCCTGTCTCCAGGGTCAGGCGGGAGCGGGGGCTGGATCGGGCTGGGTATCGCGCCGCTCCGAACCGTCGAGCCTGGCCCAGCAGGCCAGCACCAAGGCCTCGGCATCGTTCCAGGCGATGCGCGGCCACGGGTGTTCGGTGTCGTAGCGCTGGCGCAGGCGCTGCATGCGCACGGCGTTGGTCTCGCGCGGCAGCTGCAGGAAAATGTCGCAGGCCATCTTGATCAAACGCGCATGCTCGCTGAAGGACTGCGGCCCCAGCTTGCCTTCCCCGTGCAGCATCTTCCAATGCGCCAGTTCGGCTTCGACATCCACGAGCAGGCACGGAGCGTGGCTCACGGCGAGATCTCCTGTAGTTGGAGGGTATTGCGGGATTGCGCGGAGGCGCTTCGCCAGGATAGGGCGTGCGGCGTAAAGGCCAGGTCACATCCGCGTCGCGGCGGTGGCAAGAACCGCGACAGGCTGGCGCCAGGCGGCGCGCTGCGCCGACGACGGGACCCCCAGGTGAAGGCAATGCCGCTTGGAGCGCGCTGCCGCGCCGCTTACCATGAATGTGGGTCCGCGCCGCGGACATCCGCACTTCGCGATCACCCGCGCCGACGGTTCACGCCGCCGCGGCGCCCTGAAAGGAACGGCATGCCCGTCGCTATCGTGTTCGATCCCGCGCAACTGCGCATCGGCGTCATCGGCCTGGGCTATGTCGGCTTGCCGCTGGCGGTGGCGTTCGGCGCACGCTACGACACGCTCGGCTATGACATCGACGCGCAGCGCGTGGCGCAGCTGCGCGACGGCCACGACCAGACCCTGGAAATGGAGCCGGACGAACTGCGCGCCGGCGTGCACCTGCGCTACAGCGACGATGCGGCCGCATTGCGCGACCGCAACGTCTATGTCGTCACCGTGCCGACCCCGATCGACGCCTACGAACAGCCCGACCTGCAACCGCTGCGCCAGGCCAGCGAGCTGCTCGCCGGCGTGCTCAAGCGCGGCGACCTGGTGATCTACGAATCCACGGTGTATCCGGGCACCACCGAAGAGGTGTGCGTGCCGCTGCTGGAGCAGGGCTCGGGGCTGCGTTTCAACGCAGACTTCCACTGCGGCTACAGCCCGGAGCGGGTCAATCCGGGCGACCGCCAGCGGCGCCTGGCCGACATCCGCAAGATCACCTCCGGCTCCAGCGCCGCGGCCGCCGCCGCGGTCGATGCGCTGTACGCGGGCATCATCGGCGCCGGCACCTGGCGCGCGCCGTCGATCCGCGTGGCCGAGGCGGCGAAGGTGGTGGAGAACATCCAGCGCGACGTCAACATCGCCCTGGTCAACGAGCTGGCGCTGATCTTCGACCGCCTCGGCATCGATACCCAGGACGTGCTGGAAGCGGCCGGCACCAAGTGGAACTTCCTGCCGTTCCGGCCCGGGCTGGTCGGCGGCCACTGCATCGGCGTGGATCCGTACTACCTGCTGCACAAGTCCGAGAGCATGGGCTACCACCCGGACCTGATCCACACCGCGCGCCAGGTCAACAACCGGGTCGGCGCGCACGTCGCCGCGCGGGTGCAGGCGCTGCTGGCGGCCAAGGGCGTGGACATGACCGCAGCCACGATCCTGGTGCTCGGCGTCACTTTCAAGGAGAACTGCCCGGATCTGCGCAACAGCCGCGCGCTGGAGCTGGTGCAGGCGCTGGCCGCCAGCGGCGCGCAGGTCGATGCCTGCGACCCGTGGGCCGCGCCGCAGCTGGCGCGCGCGCATGGCGATGTGGAACTGCTGCCGGCGCCGGTGCCCGGCCGCTACGACGCGGTGGTGCTGGCGGTGGCGCACGACGAGTACCGCGGCTTCGATGCCGCGCAGATCCGTGCGCTGGGCACGCCGAACCTGGTGGTCTACGACGTCAAGTCGGTATGGCCGCGCGCCGCGGTGGACGACCGGCTGTAACGCAACGCGGCGGAGGCTGTGCACCGCCAAGCTGTACGCCGCCCAAGCGGGCAGCGGCGCGCCCCACCGCCGCCGCGGCCCATCAGCGCCTACACTTCCCGGCTTCCGATTCTCGCGAGGAACGCGATGCACCGCTACCTAGCCTATGTCGCCAGCTGTGTGCTGCTGGCGCTGTCCATCGCCCTGTGCGCGCTCTGGCCGTTGTGGGGCTGGGGCGTGGCCGCCTTCGCGATCCTGGCCCTGCTCGGCACCTGGGACCTGCTGCAGACGCGCAGCACGCTGCGCCGCAATTATCCGATCCTGGCGCACTTCCGCTACGGGCTGGAATCGGTCGGCCCGGAGATGCGCCAGTATTTCCTGCAGAGCGACACCGAGGAGGCGCCGTTCTCGCGCCAGCAGCGCGCCCTGATCTACCAGCGCGCCAAGAACGTCATGGATGTGGTGCCGTTCGGCACCCTGCGCAGCGCCTACGCCCCCGACTACGAGTGGATCAACCACTCGCTGGCGACCAGCGAGATCGCCCATCACGATTTCCGCGTGACCATCGGCGCCGACTGCGCGCAGCCGTATTCGGCCAGCGTGTTCAACATCTCGGCGATGAGCTTCGGCGCGCTGTCGGCCAACGCGATCCGCGCGCTCAACGAAGGCGCGCGCCGCGGCGGCTTCTACCACGATACCGGCGAAGGCTCGATCTCGCCCTACCACCGCGAATGCGGCGGCGACCTGGTGTGGGAGATCGGCTCGGGCTACTTCGGCTGCCGCGATGCGGACGGACGCTTCAGCGAGGAGCGCTTCGTCGCCAACGCCAGCCTGGCGCAGGTCAAGATGATCGAGGTCAAGCTCTCGCAGGGCGCCAAGCCCGGCCATGGCGGGGTGCTGCCGGCGGCCAAGGTCAGCGCCGAGATCGCCGCCACCCGCGGCGTGGCGATGGGCCAGGACTGCGTGTCGCCGTCGCGGCATTCGGCGTTCTCCACGCCGCTGCAACTGCTGCAGTTCGTGGCCCGGCTGCGCGCGCTGTCCGGCGGCAAGCCGAGCGGGTTCAAGCTGGCGATCGGGCATCCGTGGGAGTGGCTCGCGATCGCCAAGGCGATGCAGGAAAGCGGGCTGTACCCGGATTTCATCGTCATCGACGGCGCCGAAGGCGGCACCGGCGCGGCGCCGGCCGAATTCATCGACCACGTCGGCGTGCCGATGCACGAGGCGCTGTTGCTGGTGCACAACACCCTGGTCGGGCTGGACATCCGCGAGCGGATCAAGCTCGGCGCGGCCGGCAAGATCACCAGCGCGTTCGACATCGCGCGCACCCTGGCGCTGGGCGCGGACTGGTGCAACGCCGGGCGCGGCTTCATGTTCGCGCTGGGCTGCATCCAGTCGCTGAGCTGCCACAGCGACCGCTGCCCGACCGGCATCGCCACCCAGGACCAGCGCCGCTGGAGGCATCTGGATCCCACCGGCAAGGCGGTACGCGTGGAGCACTACCACGCCAACACGCTGCGCGCGCTGCGCGAACTGCTCAGCGCCGCCGGCCTGGCGGATCCGGCGCAATTGGGGCCGGAGCACATCCTGCGGCGCGTCTCGCAGGTGGAGATCCGTTCGCTGGCCTCGCTGTACCGCTACCTGGAACCGGGCGAACTGCTGCGCGACGGCGTGCCCGACCACGCGGTGTTCCAGGAATACTGGGCCGATGCGCGCAGCGATTCGTTCCAGCCGCCGACGCGGATCCGCAGCCTGCGCGACAGCAAGTCGCGATGAAGCCGGGACCGGGGACCGGGGGACTCGGGACTCGGGACTCGGGACTCGAAAAGCGGTTGCGCCGCACAGCGCGCAGACGGGGGCGTGTCTGAGGCTGCGGACATCCGCACGGCTTCTTTCCTGGCATGCACTTGCAGCGACCGGAACCCGCTTTTCCGGGTCCCCGGTCCCGACTCAGCCACCCCCCCGCTGCAGCCACGCCACCGCACCGCGTCCGGCGCGCAGGCCGCTGGCGAAACAGGCGCTCAGCAGGTAGCCGCCGGTCGGCGCTTCCCAGTCGAGCATTTCGCCCGCGCAGAAGGTGCCGGGCAGGGCGTGCAGCATCAGCTGCGGGTCCAGCGCCTCCAGGCGCACGCCGCCGGCGCTGCTGATCGCCTCGGCCAGCGGGCGCGGGCGCAGCAGGGTCAACGGCAGCCGCTTCAGCGTGGCCGCCGCGCGCGCCGGATCCTGCCCGGCCTGCTTGCCCAGCACCTCGAACAGCAGCGCCGCCTTGACCCCGTCGATGCCGGCCTGGCGGCGCAGGTGCTCGCCGAAGCTGCGCCCGCCGCGCGGCGTGCCCAGCTCGGCCTGCAATCGCGCCAGCGTGCGGCCCGGCGCCAGGTCCAGCCACAGCGTGCTCGCGCCGTGCGCGGCGATGGCCTCGCGCAGGTCCGCCGCCAGCGCATAGACCAGGCTGCCTTCGATGCCGTGTTCGCCGACCACGCATTCGCCCTGCAGCGCGTGTTCGCGGCCCTGCGCATCGTGCCAGTGCGCGATCACCTGCTTCAGCGGCGCGCCGGCATGGCGGTCGCGGAAATGCATGCTCCAGTCGATCTCGAAGCCGCAGTTGGCCGGCTGCAGCGGCGCGAGGTCGACGCCGCGCGCGCGCAGCGTGTCCTGCCAGGCGCCGTCGGACCCCAGCTGCGGCCAGCTGCCGCCGCCCAGCGCCAGCACGCAGGCATCGGCCTGCACCAGGCGCTCGCCGTCGGCGCCGGCGAAGCGCAGCGCGCCGTCGTCGTTCCAGCCCAGCCAGCGCTGTTGCACGTGGAAGCGCACCCCGGCCTCCTTCAGCCGCCGCACCCAGCCGCGCAGCAGCGGCGCGGCCTTGCGGTCCAGCGGGAACACGCGGCCGGAACTGCCCACGTAGGTGTCCACGCCCTGCGTCTGCGCCCAGGCGCGCAGCGCATCGGCGTCGAAGTCGGCCAGCCACGCGCCGACCTGCGCGGCGCGCTCGCGGTAGCGCGACACGAACAGCGCGAACGGATCGGAGTGGGTCAGGTTGAGTCCGCCCTTGCCGGCGATCAGGAACTTGCGCCCGACCGAACCCTTGCCCTCGTACACATCGACCTCGGCGCCGGCCGCGCGCGCGGTTTCGGCGGCGATCAGCCCGGCCGGGCCGCCGCCGACGATGGCGATGCGGCCGCGCACGGCGCCGGCGAGTTTGCTGGCAGGCATCGGCGGCCGCGGCTCAACGCGGCTTGACGTCGAGCAGTTCGACCTCGAACACCAGCGAGGCGCCGGGCGGGATCACCCCGCCGGCGCCGCTGGCGCCGTAGCCGTATTCGGCCGGGAGCATCAGCTTGCGCTTGCCGCCCACGCGCATGCCGGCCACGCCTTCGTCCCAGCCGCGGATCACCTGGCCGCCGCCGAGGGTGAAGCTGAAAGGCTGGCCGTGGTCGGCGGAGGCGTCGAACTTCTCGCCGCGCTGGTCCTTGGCGGTTTCGTCGTACAGCCAGCCGGTGTAGTGCACGCTCACCTGGCTGCCGGGCCGCGCCTCGGCGCCGCTGCCGAGGCGCTCGTCGATCATCTGCAACGCGGCGATGCTGCCGCCGGGCGGCGGACCCGGCGGCGTGCAGCCGCTCAGCAGCCAGACCGGCAACGACAGGCTCAACAGCAGCAGGACACGGCGCATGCGGTCATCCATGGGCGAACAGGGCGTGCAAGGGTAGCGCATCGCCGCAGCGGCTATCATCGGTGCATGGCCAAACTGCTGCTCAACCTGCGCCACGTGCCCGACGACGAACTCGCCGAGGTGCGTGCGCTGCTCGATGGCGCGCGCATCGACTACTACGAGACCCGCCCCGGCACCTTCGGCATTTCCGCCGGCGGGGTGTGGCTGCGCGAGGACGCCGAGCGGGCGCGGGCCAAGGCGCTACTGGCCGAGTACCAGGCGCAGCGCGGCGAACGCGCCCGCGCCGAACGCGCCGCGGCGCTGCGCGACGGCAGCGCCGAGACCTTCGCCACGCTGCTGCGGCGGCGTCCGCTGTTCGTGCTGGGCACGCTGCTGGGCATGCTGCTGGTCGCCTCGCTGGTGCTGCTGCCGTTCTTCCTGCTGCGCGGCTGAGCGGCGCGGCGCGCGCTAAAATGCGCGGATGATCGCCAATACCGCCGCCTACCATTTCGTCGCCATCGTCGATCCCGACGCGCTCGCCGCGCAGCTGCAGGCCTGGGCGCAGGCCGGCGCCTTGCGCGGCACCCTCCTGGTCGCGGGCGAGGGCATCAACCTGTTCCTGGCCGGCGCGCCCGCGGCGATCGACGATTTCTACGCGCAGCTGCGCGCCGACCCGCGCTTCGCCGACCTGCGGGTCAGGACCAGCGCCAGCGCGCAGCAGCCGTTCGCGCGGCTGAAGACCAAGGTCAAGCCGGAGATCATCAGTTTCCGCCGCGCCGCCGCCTCGCCGCTGGGCGCCGAACGCGCCCCGGCGCTGGCGCCGGCGACGCTGCAGCGCTGGCTGCGCCAGGGCCACGACGACGCCGGCCGCCGCGTGGTGCTGCTGGATACGCGCAACGCGCAGGAAGTGGAGTACGGCACCTTTGCCGGCGCGCTGACCCTGCCGATCGTCAAGTTCACCGAGCTGCCCGCGGCGCTGGCGCCGCATCGCGCCGACCTGGCCGACGCCACCGTGGTCGGCTTCTGCACCGGCGGCATCCGCTGCGAGAAGGCGGCGCTGTGGATGCGCGCCGACGGCATGGACAACGTGCTGCAGCTGGACGGCGGCATCCTCGGCTACTTCGACGCGGTAGGCGGCGACGGCTACGACGGCCGCTGCTTCGTGTTCGACGAACGCGTGGCGCTGGATCCGCAGCTGCAGCCGCTGGTGGACACCCTGTAGGAGCTCCTACAAAAAACGGATCGGATTTGCGGCGCCGCTGCCATTACGCGGACTGCATCCTGCGGCGCATGCCGCCATCGACGACGAAATCCTGGCCGGTGACGAAGCCGCCAGCGCGCCGATGTCCTGCGGTGTGCCGACCCGGCCGGCCGGATGCTGCGCATGGTCCTGCCGCGACAGCGCCGGCCTGCGCCGCGCGCTGGGCTTGCGCCAGGCATCGGTGGCGATCCAGCCCGGGCTGATGCAGTTGACCCGCGCCGCCGGCCCGGCGCTGATCGCCAGCGCGTGGGGGAAGGCCAGCAGGCCGCCTTAAAGGGGGCCATGGTCCCGATGGGAGAAGGGGCCTGCGGTGCAGCTATGCCAGCTGCTCGCGCGCGAACGCCGCGTCCAGCGCTTCCATCGCATCGCGCGGCTTGAGCTTGGCCGCTTTCTCGAATGCGCCGGCGGCCGCGTCCTCGCGCTTGTCGCCATGCAGCAGCAACAGCACGTTGGCGGATTCGACATGCGCGATCGGCGCATCCGGGGTCAGCTTCAGCGCCTGCTGGATGTGCTGCTCGGCGGTCGCGGCCTTGGCGCCGTAGGTGAGTCCGCCGATCATCGCGCCGACCTTGCCGATGATCTCGGCGTGGTACAGCGCCAGCGCCATGTGCGCCTCGGCATGCCTGGGTTCCAGTTCCAGCGCGGTCTCCAGCGATTGCCGCAGCTTGCCGGCGATGCCTTGCTTGAGCGCCTTGACGATGCTCAGCCCCTGGCTGTAGCGGCCCAGCGCGAAGGCATGGCGATAGTGGCTGTTGGCCTCGTCCGGCAGCGCGGCGATCGCCGCCTCGGCCAGCGTCGCGGCCTGCTGCAGGCGCTGCAGCTTTTCCTTGTCGTCGTCGACCAGATAATTGGCGTGGATGCCGAGCGCCTTGACCGCGACCGAGGCGCCGAACACGCCCAGCGCCTGTCCGGCGGTGTACGCCTGCTGGAACTGGCCCTGGTGGAAGCTGCGCCAGGCCTCGATCAATGCCGCCGACAGCGTCGGCGCATCGTGACCCTTGCCGGCCTTGCCGGCGGCGGCGAGCAGCGCCTGCGCGCGCGCCGGGTCCGGGTACGGCTCGCGGTCGCCGGCGTGCAGCTTGGGCCAGGCTTTCTTCAGCGCTTCGCCCGGATAGGCGTAGGCCTTGGCGTCGTGCGGAAACGGCGCCCATGCGGTCGGTTTTGCTGCCATGCCTGGCCTCCCTGGAGTTCGCAGCGAGCATGGCGCCGCCATGGCGGCCTGGCAAGCTGCACTGCGGATAGTGTGTTTGCTCAAGCCGCTGCCGCCAGCATGCGTCGCATCGATGCCGCTGCCGGCATCCAGGGAGACCCGCGATGGCGACCAAGAAGCGTTCCACCTCCGCACCCCGGCCCGAGACTCTGGCGCCGCGGCACCTGTGGCTGGCCGGCCTGGGCCTGCTGTCGCTGACCCGCAAGCGCGCGCTGGCGGCCGCGGCCGATGCCGCCAGCGGCGCGAACACCTTGAAGGCGCTGGTGGCGCAGTTGGCCGACGACGCCGAAGCCAGCGTGCGCGAAGGCGCCGCGGCGCTGCGCGGCCAGGTGCAGCCGCTGAGCGCCGAGGTCGAGGCGCGCTTGCAGCCGGTGCTGGTCAAGCTCGGCCTGCAGCCCAAGCCGCGTGCCACGCCGCGCAAGCGTCCGGCGGCGACCACGCCCGGCAAGCGCACGGCGAAGAAGACCGCCGCTGCGGCGCGGCGTCCGCGCAGCGCGGCCAAGCGCAGCGCGCGTTCGCGGTAGCGGCGGCGCCGGCCCGGGGACGCGGTATCGGGTAACGCGCTGCGTTTTCTCAACGTCGGTTGTGGCGGATGGCACCACGCTGACCGCAATCGGCTGCGTCGGGTTCGAAGTGGCTCACCTGTCCGCTTTGCGAGAAGCGGCGTGGCGTGGTCTGCGCATGCTCCTTGGCAAAACCGACGGCACCTTGTGTGCGACTTCAGTCGCGACGGGCTGTATCGGTAACGCCCGTCGCGACTGAAGTCGCTCCCACAACAAGCAACAACACAACAAGCACACCATGCCTGCCCGAATGCCCTAGCGCGGCGTGCGCACCATGCGCGCGAGCAGGTGCTCGACCACGTACTCGGGCTGGGTGGTGCGGCCGACGTGCGCCGAGGACATCTGGATGATGGAGCTGCGCCGCGCGGTCAGCCAGTGGAAGCGCGCGCGCGGCGGCAGCAGCGCGATCGGGCCGGCATCGGCGTCGCCGCGGCAGATCGCCGGGATCGCGTCCAGGTAGGGGCGCAGGCGTTCGATGTCCAGGGTCGGATCCAGCGCCAGCAGCCGTGCCGGCTGCAGTTCGATCGCCGCATGCAGCAGCTTGGAGGTCGGGCACGACACGATCACCCCGACGTTGACGAATTCCTCGCGCTCCACCCGCGGCACCACGCGGATGACCGCGTAATCATACGTGTGCAGCGTGGGCACGGAGCGCCTCCTCGACGAACCCGGCGCGCCGCGCCAGCCGCTGCTTGAGGTAATCGGCATAGGCCTGGCGATGCGTGTCCACGCTGGCGAAGCCGGCTTCGGCCTGCAGCCAGGCATCCGGGATCTGCGCCACGATCGCGTCGATGACCGCATCGGTCAGCCGCGGCGCCAATTCCGCGTCGGCCTGGGCGATGGCGCTGGCGTAGGGCAGCAGCACATGGTCGCGGATGCGCGCGAACGGCGAGGCGCAGGCGCTGCCGGCGTGCTCCCAGTCGTGGTGGAAATACAGGGCCGCGCCGTGGTCGATCAGCATCAGCTTGCCGTGCCAGACCATCAGGTTGGTGTTGCGCGCGGTGCGATCGACATTGGTGACGAAGGCGTCGAACCAGACGATCGCCGAGGCCAGCGCCGGGTCCGGGCGCAGCGCGGCCGGGTCGTAGTTGATCGCGCCGGGCAGGTAGTCCAGCGCCAGGTTCAGGCCTTCGCTGGCGCGGATCAGGTCCTGGATCTCCGGATCCGGCTCGGTGCGCGCGAACTCGCGGTCGAGCAGCGCGAACACCAGCTCCGGCATCGGCAGGCCGAGCGCGCGCGCTAGTTCGCCGCCGAGCAGCTCGGCGATCAGCGCCTTCGGGCCTTGCCCGGCGCCGCGGAACTTCAGCACGTACAGGCCGTCGTCGTCGGCCTCCACCACCGCGGGCAGCGAGCCGCCTTCGCGCAGCGGGGTCACGTAGCGGGTGGCGACGACGGTTCTCACGCGGGCTTCCGGGACGGCGCCGAGGGCAGGGCGGCAAGCCTAGCCGATGCCGGCGGCGCTTGGCGAATCGGTGCGCGCGGCGCGTGGGACTCCCGCGTCGTGGCAATGCCCTGCGCCGCTATGCGGACGCATCGGCCGGTTCGTCGCGGGGCGCTTCCAGCGCAGCGTTGGGGCGCGCCATCACTGGCGATGCGCCGCTGCCTCAGTCCAGATAGGCCTGCATCAGCGTGGCCAGATGCGCGCGCTCGGCCTCGCGCAGGAACGGGCTGATCAGCAGCATCACCTGCACGATGCCGTGGCGGATCGCCAGTTGTTCGTCCTTCTCGCCGCGCGCGGCGGCGTAGTTGAGCCAGAACGTGGCCACCACCAGCACGTTGGTGGCGATGCCGCCCAGTTCCTGCGTGGTGGCGCGCAGCGCCCCGGCCTGCGCCAGTCCCTGGAACACCGCCTGGGTGCTGTCGTCGGCGCGGCGCAGGATGCGCGCGAAGCGCAGGCGCAGGCGCCGGCTGCGGCTGAGGATCTCGATCAGGTCGCGGTACAGGAAGCGGTAGTCCCAGATGCACTCGAACACCAGGTGCAGTTGCAGCCAGATGTCCTCCAGCCCGGGCAGGCGCGCGCTCGGCAACTGCAGCGCCGCGTCCATGCGCTCCTCGTAGCGCGCGAACAGGTGCTCGATGATGTCGTCCTTGTTGCGGAAGTGGTAGTACAGATTGCCGGGGCTGATCTCCAGCTCGTCGGCGATATGGTTGGTGGTGACGTGCGGCTCGCCCTGCGCGTTGAACATCGCCAGGGCCGTGTCGAGGATGCGCCGGCGGGTGTCGCGTGCCATCAGGCCAGCAGCTTCTTCACCAGGTCCACGTACTTCTTCTGCGCCTCGGCCTGCGGCAGGCCCTTGAGCTTGGCCCAGGCCTCGTACTTGGCGGTGCCGACGAAGTCGAAGAAACCGGGCTTGGCGCCGGCGACGTCGCCTTCCGCGCCCTGTTTGTACAGCGCGTACAGGCGCAGCAAGGTGTCGTTGTCGGGACGCTCTTCGCGCTGCTTGATGTCCTTGGCCGCTTTTTCGAAGGCCGCCGTGATGTCCGCCATGCTGCCGCTCCCGCCCTGACCGGGACGCATCACAGCACGCGCGACCGGTCCGGTCAACGCGGGGGCCAGACACGCCAGCTCGCCCGATGGCGGTGCTTCAGGCGACCGGCGCCGCGTGCACCTGTCCGCCGGCCTGCGTCTGCGTCTGCGCCTGCCGCGCCAGCGAGGCCTTGGCCGCGATCGAGCGGATGGCGTCGGTCACGTCGGCGAGCGGGACGTGGCTGCTCAGGCGCTGGAAGGTGTCGCGGCTGTTGTAGCCGGATCCGTCCTTCAGGTATTGCTCGTACATCGACAGCAGCTCGGTGCAGGCCGCGGTCAGGGTATCCACGTTGCCCCTGGCCAAGGCGTGGCCGATCTGGTCCAGGCTGTGCAGGCAGTCGGACAGCCAATGCAGGTCGTAGCGCGCGCTGCTCAGCTCCGGCGCGTTGTGGCCGCGGCTGTAGGCGCTGTAGCGGCGGATGCTCCTGGCCACCCGCGCCACGTGCGCGAGCAGCGTGCCGATCTCTGCGGAAATGTCCAGGCGCTCCATCACCAGGATCGGCACCGGTGGCCGCTCCACGATCTCCTGCGCCGGCAGCGGTTCCTGCGTCTGCAGTTCCAGCGTCTGTCGCAGGCCGGCATAGGCCTGCTGCAGCGCCTCGAACTCGCGCGCGCTGGCGGCCGCACGCGCCTTCATCTGCGACAGCGCGGCCTGGTGGCGGGCGAGGCTGTCCTGCACGCTCTCCTGTTGCCGTTGCTCGCGGCGCCAGCGGCCAAAGAAGACCCAGGCGAGAACGGTGGCGGTGATCGCCCAGAGCACGACGGCGGGAGTCAGGTAGATCAGGATGCCCATGAAGGCTCCTCGAAACGTTGCATCTTTTGTCGGCGCTGGCTCGACGATCTTGAGCCCGATTGTCGTAATGCGTGACGCCGTTCCGACTACGCGCCAGCTGGCTCGATTCCCGATGCGTTCGACCTCACTCGAACGAACCGCCAGTGCGCGCCGGCATGCACGCCGAATTTCTCGCCCTGCGCGGAGCGCGTGGCATCTTGCGGGGATCGCGCCGATCCCATCACCGCATTACAGGCGTACGCTGTGCTTCCTGTTCCTGCGTAGCCGCGCGTGCACTTTCCTGTTGCAACTGGCTGGCGCTGGCCTCCAGCGGCTGTTGCTGCGCGGTCGTGCGATCGACATGACTGCGCCAGGCATCCGGCGCGCCGACCTGGCCCTGTACGGAGAACAAGCGTTGCCCGTCGTGACTGCCGAGCACGGCATCGATACGCTGCAGGCCATCGGCCTGCGCTTGTGCCGCCATGGCACCGGCGGTGCGATGGCGTGCGCCACGGTCGACGATGGCGTGCTCGGCCGGTAATTGCTCCAGCCCGGCCAGCGCCTGCTGGTAAAGCGGATGGCTCCAGGCCGCCTGCGGCCTGGACGCGCTTGCATCCGGCATGGCCGGGTCGGTCGGTGCCGGCGGCCCCAGGCGCGGTGCGCTGGTGTCGGTGAAGCCGGTTGGGAAATAGACGTCGCCGTTGGCCCGTGCCTGATCCAGCCCCAGCGCCTTCATGTCCACGCGCACCTCCGGCGCGGGCTCGCCAGCGGGGCGGCGGGAGGCCGCTGCGGCCTCGGCCTGCTCGATCTGGTACAGCGCGCGACTGCCATAATTTGCGGGGTAGTGATTGGCGTCGTAGAACAGCTTGCCCATCGCCTCCAGGTTGGCCGCATTGGGCTCGACGCGCAGGTCCTGGCCGAAGCTCAGGCCTTCGCGTGGCGTATAGGTTTGTCTTGGTGGCGTGCCCGCAACATCGATGTATTGCGCCATATCTACGGGGGCTGCATCGAAGAGATCTTTCAGGCCAGCATTGGGGTTGGCCGTACGCACCTGCGCGGCAAGAGTGTTGATGCCGGCTATCTCGTCGTTGGCTTCACGCAACCGCTGCTCGTTTCCACGTTGGCCCAACAGCGCGGTGTAGTCATGAGGGCCTGGGCTCTCCGCTATGCGTTGCACGCCGGTTGCAAAGTGTTGATTTGTGGTGCGGATGTCGTCGCGGTGGACTGCGTGCTCTACTTCATGGCCTATCGTCATTAGGACAGTACCGGCGTTTGCCCTGTTACGCGGCGCGTTTCCCAACAAATCCATCGGCAGAGCAAGGCTGCCATCGTTTGGGTTATAGCCGCCTAACATTCCCTGGCTACGGTCAGTAGGATCGACGCCTTTGAAACTGAGCAATCGGTCCGTCTCCGCTGCATCCAGCATCCGCGTGCGCAGCGCTGGGTTGGCCTCCAGCATCGTGCGTAGATTGGATGCCGACGGAGCCCAATCACGCTCGAAAGCCGAGAGCATGCGTTCGAGCTTCTCTTCTCTGTCGCTCATGACCGGTCCCTCAGCGGGCGTTGATAATCAACTGGTGCACGCACGCCAGGCGTTCACGTGACTTGGGGTTTCGGCGCAGCGATGCGCCAATAGACACGCCATCACGCTCGAAGAGCCAGCGGTCTACAACACCGAAGCGGCCATGTAGTGGCTTGGCGGAAAAGCCTCTCTGTTCCAGGGACTTACGGTAATAATCAAGATCAGGGGTACAGACTGGCGCTGGATTGTCACCAGCTTGGCCTTGCGCTGGTTCGAAGGAAAACAGCAGCCCGTCCACGGCTTTCCCATCGGGAGATTTCATGCTGCTCAGACCATAGGTCCATTGCGCATCGACAGCGCCACCGAATCCCCAGTTGAGGGCATCGTTCGGATCAATCTCGACCTTGATGCCGGTCACTTGCTGGACGTTGGCTGGGCTTAGATCTGCCTGCGACCGCATGCTGTCGATCAACCGCAGGATACGGTTGCCGATGTCCTCGGCCGAGGCGGTAGGGGCGGGAGCGGCGTCCGTGGCGGTCATGGGAGGTTCCTTGGCGCCGGCGTGCGACGCGGTGGCAGTTGAGGCGGGCATGGCGGTATCCCCTGATGTCGATGTGGGACTGGCGCCGGCACAAGCGGTCAAGGTCGTGACGGCAAGTGCCAGCAGTGCGCGCGAGGCCGAAAGGCGTAGAAATCTGCTGGCATGGCAAACGCTTTGGCGGCGGACTGCGTCAACGCGGGCGGCCTGGACGGATCGAGGGCCAGCGTGTCGGTTGATCTGTAAGGGGTGCATCGCGACTCCATGTCCGTAAGCGATCTGGCCAGCGTTCCCCTTCGCCTGTGCAGGCAGAAATACTGCAGTTGGCGGCAGGGTGTCAATCGAGCGTACGACAGCAGTTCAGCGATCCGGCGCGGCACCATAGATCGCAGTTGGCGAAAATTCGTACATTCGATCACAGTACTGAATGCTCTTGATGCGAGCTGCCGTTTGGGGAAAAGCGGGATCCTCGCCAGGCAGCCTCAGCCCAGAATCCCCGGCAGATCCAGCCCCTGTTCCTTCGCGCAATCGATGGCGATGGCGTATCCGGCATCGGCATGCCGCATCACCCCGCTGGCCGGGTCGTTCCACAGCACGCGGGCGATGCGCTTGGCGGCCGCCTCGGTGCCGTCGCAGACGATGACCATGCCGGCGTGCTGGGAAAAGCCCATGCCGACGCCACCGCCGTGGTGCAGCGAGACCCAGGTGGCGCCGCTGGCGGTGTTGAGCAGGGCGTTGAGCAGCGGCCAGTCGGAGACGGCGTCGGAGCCGTCGGCCATCGCCTCGGTCTCGCGGTTGGGCGAGGCGACGCTGCCGGAATCCAGATGGTCGCGGCCGATCACCACCGGCGCCTTCAGTTCGCCGTTGGCGACCATTTCGTTGAACGCCAGGCCCAGGCGGTCGCGATCGCCCAGGCCGACCCAGCAGATGCGCGCCGGCAGGCCCTGGAACTTGATCTTCTCGGCGGCCATGTCCAGCCAGCGGTGCAGGTGCGGGTTGTCCGGGATCAGTTCCTTGACCTTGGCGTCGGTCCTGGCGATGTCCTCCGGATCGCCGCTCAGCGCCGCCCAGCGGAACGGGCCGATGCCGCGGCAGAACAGCGGGCGGATGTAGGCGGGGACGAAGCCGGGGAAGTCGAAGGCATTCTCGACGCCTTCCTCCAGCGCCATCTGCCGCAGGTTGTTGCCGTAGTCCACGGTCGGCACGCCGAGCGCGTGGAAGGCAAGCATGGCGCGGATGTGGTTGGCCATCGAGTCGCGTGCGGCGGCTTCCACCGTCTTCGGTGCGGACACGCGCTTTGCGTCCCATTCTTCCACCGTCCAGCCCTGCGGCAGGTAGCCGTTGACCGGGTCGTGCGCGGAGGTCTGATCCGTCAGCAGGTCCGGCTTGACCCCACGCACCAGCAGTTCGTCCAGCACGTCGGCGACGTTGCCGAGCAGGCCCACCGACAGCGGCTTCTTCGCCGTGCACGATTCCTCGATCAGGTGCAGTGCTTCGTCCAGGTCGTCGGTCCAGGTGTCGAGATAGCCGGTGCGCAGGCGCATGTCGATGCTGCTCTTGCGGCATTCCACCGCCAGGCACGAGGCGCCGGCCATCACCGCGGCCAGCGGCTGCGCGCCGCCCATGCCGCCGAGACCGCCGGTGAACAGCCACTTGCCGGCGAGGCTGCCGGCGTAGTGCTGGCGGCCCATCTCGACGAAGGTCTCGTAGGTGCCCTGGACGATGCCTTGCGCGCCGATGTAGATCCAGCTGCCGGCGGTCATCTGCCCGTACATGGCCAGGCCCTTCCTGTCGAGTTCGTTGAAGTGGTCCCAGGTGGCCCAGCGCGGCACCAGGTTGGAATTGGCGATCAGCACGCGCGGCGCATCGGCGTGGGTGCGGAACACGCCGACCGGCTTGCCGGACTGCACCAGCAGGGTCTGGTCGTCGTCCAGGCGCGTGAGCGCGGCCACGATCGCGTCGAAGGATTCCCAGTCGCGCGCGGCGCGGCCGATGCCGCCGTACACCACCAGTTCCTGCGGGCGTTCGGCCACGTCCGGATCCAGGTTGTTCATCAGCATGCGCAGCGGCGCTTCGGTGAGCCAGCTCTTGCAGCTGAGGGTGCTGCCGGTGGGCGCTTGGATCGTGCGGGTGGGGTCGAGGCGGGTCATGCGGCACTCCGTGAGTATGCGAATTCGAGACAGGACGCGAGCACCTGCTGCAGGGTGTGGCGCAGCGGCGCGGCGTGGTCGGGGTCCAGCGGCGTGGGCCAGGTGCGCTCGTCCACGCACTCGGGTTCGTGCATGTAGCCGCGGCAGGCCAGCTCCATCTGCAGCGTGTGTACGCCGCCGGGGATGTCGCTGTAATGGCGGGTGATGTAGCCGCCCTTGAAGCGTCCGTTGCGCACATGGCGCATGCCGCTGGTCGCGCACAGGGTCTCGACCGCGTCGGTGAGCGCGTTGTCGCAACTGCTATCGGGCGCCCCGGAGGGTCCGGCGCTGCCGATGTTGAACTGCGGCAGCTCGCCGTCGAACAGGTGCGGGATCTGCGAGCGGATCGAGTGCGCGTCGTACACCACTACGGTGCCGTGGATCGCGCGCAGGCGGGCGATCTCTGCGGCCAATGCGGCGTGGTAGGGCGCGAACCAGGTGTCGCGGCGGCGGGCGATCTCTGCCGCGTCCGGGCCGGCACCGTCGCGGTATAGCGGCTGGTTGTCGAAGGTGGTCAGCGGACACAGGCCGGTGCTGTTCTGGCCCGGGTACAGCGAGACGCCGCTCGGATCGCGATTGAGATCGATCACCGAGCGCGACACCGCCGAACGCAGCGTGGTGGCGCCCATGTCGTGGGCGAAGGCGTACAGCTCATGCACCCACCAGTCCGCATCGCGCCGTGCCAGCCAGGAAGATACGAAACGATCGGCCAGCGCTTCCGGCAGCTCGGTGCCGGTGTGCGGGAAGCTGACGATGAGTGGCGCATCGCCGCGGTGGACACTGAGCCAGTCGGGTAGGGACGTCATGCAGAGCCTCGTTTTTTGTAGGAGCGGCTCTACGTGGCCTTGGGCCATCAGCCGCGACCGGGCATTGCCGGTAACGCCCGGTCGCGGCTGATGGCCCAAGGCCACGTAGAGCCGCTCCTACAGGGTCATGATCCGGACGTTGCATCGGGGAGGGACACATCCACCGCCTCCGCCAGCGCGCCGCCGCGCACCAGCACCGTGGCGGCCAGCATGTCCGGATGGAAATAGCGGTCGTCCTGCAGCGTCGGCACCTGCGCGCGCAGCAGCGCGCGTGCCGCTTCCAGCGCGGCGCTGGAGGTCAGCGGCGCGTGGAAGTCGCAGCCCTGCGCGGCCGCCAGCAGTTCGATGCCGACCACATTGGCCGCATTCTCGGCCATCGCCAGCAGCCGGCGTGCGCCGTGCGCGGCCATCGATACATGGTCTTCCTGATTGGCCGAGGTCGGGATCGAATCGACGCTGGCCGGGTAGGCGCGCTGCTTGTTCTCCGACACCAGCGCCGCGGCGGTGACCTGCGGGATCATGAAGCCGGAGTTGAGCCCCGGTTTGGGGGTCAGGAACGCCGGCAGCCCGGACAGCGCCGGATCCACCAGCATGGCCACGCGGCGTTCGCTGATCGAACCGATCTCGCACACCGCCAGCGCCAGCATGTCGGCGGCGAAGGCCACCGGCTCGGCGTGGAAGTTGCCGCCGGACAGCGCCTCGCCGGTGTCGCTGAACACCAACGGATTGTCGGACACGCCGTTGGCCTCGATCGCCAGCGTGGTCGCGGCCTGGCGCATCACGTCCAGCGCCGCGCCCATCACCTGCGGCTGGCAGCGCAGGCAGTACGGATCCTGCACGCGCACGTCGTTGTCGCGATGCGAATCGCGGATCGCCGAGCCGTGCATCAGCGCGCGCAGCGCGGCGGCGGTGGCGATCTGCCCGTGCTGGCCGCGCAAGGCGTGGATGCGCGGATCGAACGGGGTATCCGAGCCTTTCGCCGCTTCGGTGGACAGCGCGCCGGCGACCAGCGCGGCATGGAACACGCGCTCGATCTCGAACAGCCCGGCCAGCGCGTAGGCGGTGGAAAACTGGGTGCCGTTGAGCAGCGCCAGGCCTTCCTTCGCGCCCAGCGCCAGCGGCTGCAGCCCGGCCAGCGCCAGCGCCTGCGCGGCCGGCAGACGCTGGCCGCCGACGAAGGCCTCGCCGACGCCGATCATCACCGTGGCCAGATGCGCCAACGGCGCCAGGTCGCCGGACGCGCCGACCGAGCCCTGGCACGGCACCACCGGCACCACGTCGTGGTGCAACAGCGCTTCCAGCAGCGCCAGCGTGGCCGGGCGCACGCCGGAGGCGCCTTGCGCCAGGCTGGCCAGCTTCAGCGCCAGCATCAGCCGCACCACCGGCAGCGGCATCGGCTCACCGACGCCGGCCGCATGCGACAGCACGATATTGCGTTGCAAGGTGTCCAGGTCCTCACGCTCGATGCGCACGCTGGCCAGCTTGCCGAAGCCGGTGTTGATGCCGTACACCGGCGCGCCCCTGGCGACGATCGCCTCCACCGTCTGCGCGCTGCGCAGCACCGCCTCGGCGCAGCCGGGGTCCAGGCGCACGCTGGCGCCGCGGTACACGGCGCGCCACTGCGCCAGGCTTACTGCGCCCGGGCGCAGCACGATCTCGTTGCGCATTGTCCCCTCCAGATGCGCGCATGCAGCGGGTTGAAGCCCATGCGGTAGACCAGTTCGGCCGGTTCTTCGATGTCCCAGATCGCCAGGTCGCAGTGCAGCCCGGCGCGCAGCCGGCCGACCTGCTCATGGCGTCCGAGCGCGCGTGCCGCTTCGCGGGTGAAGCCGGCGATGCATTCGGCCACGCTCATGCGGAACAGCGTCGCCGCCAGGTTCATCGCCAGCAGCGGGCTGGTCAGCGGCGAGGTGCCGGGATTGCAGTCGGTGGCCAGCGCACGCGGCACGCCGGCGGCGCGCAGCGCGGCGATCGGCGGCAGCTGCGTGTCGCGGGTGAAGTAGAACGCGCCCGGCAGCAGCACCGCCACGGTGCCGGCGGCGGCCATCGCGGCGACGCCGGCGGCGTCCAGGTACTCGACGTGGTCGGCCGAGCGCGCGCCGTAGCGCGCCGCCAGTGCCGCGCCGCCCTGGTTGGATAGCTGCTCGGCATGGATCTTCAGCGCCAGGCCATGCCGCTGCGCGGCCTGGAACACCTGCTCGGTCTGCGCCGGGCTGAAGGCCAGGTGCTCGCAGAACACGTCCACGGCCTCGGCCAGGCCCTGCGCGGCGACCTCCGGGATCATGCGTTCGCAGACTTCGTCGATGTAGGTCTGCGCGTCGGCGCCGGGCGGCACCGCGTGTGCGCCGAGGAAGGTTGGCGCCACCGCCACCGGGCGCAGTTCGCCCAGGCGCCGCGCCACCCGCAGCAGGCGCAGTTCGTCGTCCAGGGTCAGCCCGTAGCCGGACTTGATCTCCACCGTGGTCACGCCCTCGGCCAGCAGCGCGTCCAGCCGCGGCAGGCTGGCGGCGAGCAGCGCGGCCTCGTCGGCGGCGCGGGTGGCGCGCACGGTGGCGACGATGCCGCCGCCGGCGCGGGCGATGTCGGCGTAGCTGGCGCCGAGCAGGCGCTGTTCGAACTCGCCAGCGCGGTTGCCGGCGTAGACCAGGTGGGTGTGGCAGTCGATCAGGCCCGGGCCGATCCAGCGCCCGCCGCAGTCGACGCTGTGCAGCGCAGCCAGCGGCGCCGGCAGCGCCGCGGCGGCGCCGGCATAGACGATGCGGCCGTCGCGGCAGGCGACCACGCCGTCGCGGACTTGTCCCAGCCCGCCGTCCTCGGCGTCCAGCGTCATCAGGTGGGCGTTGTGCCAGAGCGTGTCGCAGGGCATGGTCACGGGCGGGTTCGTCGGTTATTTTGTATATACAATATTGCGGTCGATGGAGGGTGTCCAGTGCAGACCCTGGCGCAGCAACAGGCAGGCGGGAACGAGGCAACCAGCGCTTTCTGGTGCGCGCAGGCGCTGCTGCCGGAGGGCTGGGCGCGCGACGTGCGGCTCGAGGTGCGCGGCGGGTGCATCGTCACGGTGCAGTCCGGCGTGGCCGCGGCGTCCGGCGACCAGACGCTGGCGATCGCCGTGCCCGGGCTGGGCAACCTGCACAGCCACGCGTTCCAGCGCGGCATGGCCGGCTTGACCGAAGTCGGTGGCCGCAGCGGCGACAGTTTCTGGAGCTGGCGCGAGCTGATGTACCGCTTCCTGCAGCGGCTGGACCCGGACAGCATGCAAGCCATCGCCGAACAGGCCTACGTGGAGATGCTCGAGGCCGGCTTCACCCGCGTCGGCGAATTCCACTACCTGCACCACGCCGCCGATGGCCGGCCGTATGCCGACCGCGCCGAGATGGCGCAGCGCCTGGCCGCCGCCGCGCAGACCAGCGGCATTGGCCTGACCCTGCTGCCGGTGTTCTACGCACATGCCGATTTCGGCGGTGCCGCGCCGAATCCGGCGCAGCAGCGGCTGATCCACGATGTGGACGGCTACGCCGCGCTGCTCGACGGCAGCCGCCGCGCGCTGCGCGGCCTCGACGACGCGGTGCTGGGCATCGCCCCGCACAGCCTGCGCGCGGTCACCCCGGACGAGCTGGCCGCGCTGCTGCCGCTGTGCGAAGGCCCGGTGCACATCCACATCGCCGAGCAGACCCGCGAGGTCGAGGCCTGCCTGGCCTGGAGCGGGCAGCGGCCGGTGCAGTGGCTGCTGGCGCACGCGCCGGTGGACGCGCGCTGGTGCCTGGTCCACGCCACCCATGTCAATGCCGGCGAAGTGCAGGCGATCGCTGCCAGCGGCGCGGTGGTCGGCCTGTGCCCGATCACCGAGGCCAATCTGGGCGACGGGCTGTTCCCGATGCGCGCATTCGTCGATGCCGGCGGGCGCTTCGGCGTCGGCTCCGATTCCAATGTGCTGATCGACGCGGCAGAGGAATTGCGCCTGCTCGAATACGGCCAGCGCCTGCAGCTGCGCGGGCGCAACGTGCTCGCCAGCGACGCCGCGGCGTCCAGCGGCCGCTTCCTGCTGCAGTCCGCCGCGCAGGGCGCGGCGCAGGCGCTGGGCGTGGCGCAGGGCCTGCAGGTGGGCGCGCAGGCCGACCTGGTCGAACTGGATCCGGCGCATCCGGCGCTGTGCGCGCGCAGCGGCGACGCCTGGCTGGACAGCTGGATCTTCGCCGCGCGGCGCGGCGCGGTGCGTTCGGTCTGGCGCAACGGCCGCGCGCTGGTGCGCGACGGCCGCCATCATCGCCGCGACGCGGTCGCCGCGACCTATGCACGCGCGCTGACCGCGCTGCTGGACGCATGAGCCGGCTCCGCCATGCCGCCGCGCAGGAGCGCCGATGAGCCAGGCCCGGCCCGCGGCGACGCTCAACCACCGCATCCGCAGCGACATCGAAGGCCGTATCCGCAGCGGCGAATGGCCGCCGGGTCATCGCATTCCCTTCGAGCACGAACTGATGGCGCAGTACGCCTGCTCGCGGATGACGGTCAACAAGGTGCTGGCGATGCTGGCCGACGCCGGCATGATCGAGCGCCGCCGCCGCGCCGGCTCGTTCGTGGCGCGGCCGCATCCGCACATGGAACAGGTGGCGCTGGAGATCCCCGACATTCCGGTCGAGGTCGCCGCGCGCGGCCATGCCTATCGCTTCGAACTGCTCGAGCGGCGCCAGCGCGCGCCGCGCGCCGCGCTGGCGCAGGAGGTCGAGGTCGCCGCCGCCGGCACGCTGCTGGCGCTGCACTGCCTGCACTTCGCCGACGGGCGCCCGTTCGCATTGGAGGAGCGAGTGATCAACCCGGTGGCGGTACCGCAAGCGCTGCAGATGGATTTCGCGGTCGTCGTGCCCGGTAGCTGGCTGTTGCAGCACGTGCCGTGGACCCGCGCCGAACACCGCATCAGCGCGATCGGCGCCACCCCCGCGCAGGCGGCGCGGCTGCAGGTGGCGGCCGGCACCGCCTGCCTGCTGATCGACCGGCAGACCTGGCGCGGCGAGCAGGCCGTGACCTTCGTGCGCCAGGTGTTCCTCGGCGACACCTACGACCTGGTGGCGCGGTTCTCGCCCGGCACGCGCTGAGCGCGAACAGGCAGGCGCAAATCTTTGTTTCGTCCCCGGCCGATGCGGCGCCGCCGCACGCAGCGCGCGTGCGCCATACCCCTGCGTGCGTTTGTCCTGCCTGCCGCACTCTGGCAAGTTAGCGCGCAGGACGGGGCGAGGGGCCGCGGCCGCACAACGAGGAATGCCTGGGCATGACCTATTTCGTTACCGGCGCCACCGGTTTCATCGGCCGCTATCTGATGGCCAACCTGATGCGGCGCAAAGGCCTCATCCACGTCCTGGTCCGCAAGGAGTCGCAACGCAAGTTCGATGCGCTGGTGCGCGAGCACGGCTGGGACGGCAAGCGCCTGGTGGTGCTGCACGGCGATGTCGGCGCCGACTGCTGCGGCCTGGACGAAGCGCAACGGCAGACGCTGCGCGGCAAGGTCAGGCACTTCTTCCACCTGGCCGCGCTGTACGACCTCACCGCCAAGGCCGAGGCGCAGCGCGTGGCCAATCTCGACGGCACCCGCAACGCCTTGGAACTGGCCGTGCAGATCGGCGCCGGCACCTTCCATCACACCAGCTCGATCGCGGTGGCCGGGCTGTATCCGGGCATCTTCCGCGAGGACATGTTCGAAGAGGCCGAAGGCCTGGAGGATCCCTACCTGCGCACCAAGCACGATGCCGAGGCGCTGGTGCGCGCGGAAACCCGGATCAAGTGGCGTATCTACCGCCCGGGCATGGTGGTCGGCGATTCGCGCACGGGCGCGATCGACAAGATCGACGGGCCGTACTATTTCTTCCCGCTGATCAAGAAACTGCGCCAGCTGCTGCCGCCGTGGGCGCCGATGCTGGGCATCGAGGGCGGACGCATCAACCTGGTGCCGGTGGATTTCGTCGCCGATGCGATGGACCACATCGCGCACAAGCCCAAGCTCGACGGCCACACCTTCCACCTCACCGACCCGGAACCGCTGCGCGTGGGCGAGGTGCTCAACGTGTTCTGCCGCGCCGGCCACGCGCCGGAGATGACCTTGCGGGTGGATGCGCGGATGTTCGCCTTCGTGCCGGCGGGGATCCGTGCCGCGGTCGGCGGCCTGCCGCCGATCCGCCGCTTCACCGGCATGCTGCTGCGCGATTTCCGCATCCCGCGCGAAGTGCTGAAGTTCATCACCTATCCCACGCGCTTCGACAGCCGCGAGACCGAGCGCGCGCTGAAGGGCAGCGGCATCGCCGTGCCGCGGCTGCAGGATTACGCCTGGCGCCTGTGGGACCACTGGGAACGGCAGCTGGATCCGGACCTGTTCGTGGACCGCACGCTGAAGGGCAAGGTGCGCGGCAAGGTGGTGCTGATCACCGGCGGTTCCTCGGGCATCGGCCTGGCCACCGCGCAGCGCGTGGCCGAGGCCGGCGCCACCACGATCATCGTCGCCCGCGGCGAGCAGGAATTGCATGCCGCGCGCGATGCGATGAACGCCAAGGGCGGCAAGGTGTTCGCCTATACCGCCGACCTGTCCGACCTGGCCGGCTGCGATGCGCTGCTCCAGACCGTGCTCGAAGCGCATGGCCACGTCGATGTGCTGATCAACAACGCCGGCCGCTCGATCCGCCGCTCGATCGAGCTCAGCTACGACCGCTTCCACGACTTCGAGCGCACCATGCAGCTGAACTACTTCGGCAGCCTGCGCCTGATCATGGGCGTGCTGCCGGGCATGACCGCGCGGCGCAAGGGCCACATCATCAACGTCAGCTCGATCGGCGTGCTGGCCAATTCGCCGCGCTTCTCCGCCTACGTCGCGTCGAAGGCGGCGCTGGACGCGTGGAGCCGCTGCGCGCAGGGCGAACTGTCGGGCAAGGGCATCAGCTTCACCACGGTCAACATGCCGCTGGTGAAGACGCCGATGATCGCGCCGACCAAGATGTACGACAGCGTGCCGACGCTGAGCGTGGAAGAGGCGGCGGACCTGATGGTCAAGGCGATCATCGAGCGCCCGAGCCGGGTGGCGACGCGGCTGGGCATCTTCGCCGCGCTGGTCAACGCGGTCGCGCCGAAGGCCTACGAGCTGGTGATGAACACCGCCTTCGAGCTGTTCCCGGACTCGGCCGCGGCCAAGGGCGACCGCAAGGCGCTACGCGAGACCAGGCCCAGCCAGGAGCAGATCGCGTTCGCGGCGCTGATGCGCGGGATGCATTGGTGATGGGCCGGGATTGGGGATTTGGGATTGGGGATTCGTAAAAGCGGCTTTGCCGCGCCGGATCAACGCACCGGATCAAACAGGGGGATGATGGACGCGCAAGCGCCAACGCTCTTGCGAATCCCCAATCCCGACTCCCCAATCCCCGCTCAAAACGTCCTGCATTGCCGCCAGCGCACCGGCTCGTTGCGGTCGGGGCGCGGATTGAGCTGGATGCGGACGGTGCGCAGCGAGGGGTAGCGTTCCACTTCCTTGCAGATCCGCGGCCATACCTGCGCGTCGTCGCCGCTGCGATCGATCGCCAGCGTCATCTGGGTCTGCCAGATGCCACGGATCAGGCCCGGCGTCCTGGCCAGGGCCTTGGACACCGACTGCCGATAGCCGGCTTCGGTAGCGGCGTCGGGTGCTGCGGTGGCGGGCTGGGCCGCGGCCGCGGCAGGGGCCGCGGCGACGCTGACGGGCGGCGTATTGGCCGCGGGCGGCGCTGGCGTGGGCGTGGCAGGCGCCGGCAGCGTCGTGGCGGACGCGGCATCGGCGCTGCGCTGCTGCAGCGCCAGCCCGCCCAGCCCCACCAGCAGGCCCAGGGTCAGCGCGGCCAGCGCGGCGATCGCGGTATGCCGCTGCGCACGCCGGCGGCTGGCGCCGATCACCCCGTCCTCCAGTTCGCTGGGCAGGTAGCGCTTGAGCATCGGCCAGATGCGGCGGCCGTCGAGGATCTCCACCGACTGCTTGTCGGCCGCGGCGATGCCGTCGTGCTGCACCGTGCCCTCGGTGACCAGGATGCCGCCCTGTGCGCCCATCAGCCGCGCCGCGGCGCCCAGTTCGTTGACCGCGGCCGAGCCGATCCGGTAGGCGCGGCCATGCTTGCACGACAACAGCCAGCGCGTCCGGCCGCGGGTCATCACGAAGTCGCTCTGCGGTTCCCGGGAGGCGTCCTGGTCGGCCACCGCGTCGTGCAGGTCGCGCTGCTCGTGCATCGCGCGCCGCACCATGCGCGAGAAATCGCGCCAATGCAGTCCGGCCAGGGCGTGCAGCCCGGCGGCGGTCTCGTTCTCGCGGCGCCGGACCACCCACAGGTAGAACGTGGCAGCGAGCCATGCTGCAACTGCCAAGACCGTTGCCGCTATCCAGGAAAACATGCGTGCACCCGCGTGACGCTATCGATGACGCCAGTCTATCGCCAGCGTGTCACAGCGCCGGCAAGGCGACAGCGGGGAACGGCGGACAGAAGAAGACCCGCCAGTCCGAAGCCGAGAGGGGAGGGGAGCAAACGGCCTTTTGATGGACTGGCGGGTCCAGTCCCGATTGTCGGAAAAAATCTGTTGCTTTGCAACAAAAGCTTATTCTGCAGCGGCAGGCGTCGCCGCACGCTTGCCGCTGCGGCGTTTCGGCGCGGGCGCAGCGCTGGCCACGACCGGACCGGCACGGCGCCGGGCCGGCGCTGCCTGCTTGGCCGGGCGGGATCGGGGTGCGGCGGTTTTCGCGGCTTTCCTGGCCGCAGGCGGCTTGGCCGGCGCCTGGCGCGCGCGGCGGCCGCTGCCCAGGTTGCGCAGTTCGGCGTTCAAGGCGTCCACGCGATCGACCAGGGTACCGAGGTCTTCGCGGCTGGGCACTTCCAGCCTGCGCAATGCGCGCTGCACCCGGTCCTCGAACACCTTCTCCAGCCGGTCCCAGGTATCGGCCGCGCGTTCGCGCGCCTGGCCGACCCGGTTCTCCACCACATCGCGCACCGCATCGACGCCGCCACCGGCCAGCTTGCGCGTGCTCTGCTCCAGGGTCAGGCCTTCCTTCACCAGGGTCTCGAACAGCTTGCCGCCTTCGGCCTGGGCGCGGCCGAACGCGCCGACGCCGGCCAGCCACACCTGCTGCGCCGATTCGCCCAGGCGCCTGGACAGCTTTTCCGCCTGCGCCTGCAGGCCCGCGTCGCTGGCGGTGGCGGTCTTCTTCTTGTGCGCGGATTTCTTCAGAGTGGCCATGACGATGCGGTTCCTTCGGCGGTTGGGTGGCTGGATTGGAGACTCACGGCGATGGTTTTGGTTAGTGTAACCACACCAGCGCCCGCGCCTCAGTCGGTGGAAAGCGGCGGCGGACGCCGCGTGCGGCGGGTGGCGCGGCGCCCGGCGATGACCTGGTCGACGTCGTCGAGCGCGCGGCGCAGACGCGCGGTGGTTTCGGTCATGCGCCGCGGCTGCACGTCCACGCCGTCGAGGAAGGTGCGGTGGCGATCGTTGAGAATCTCGTGGCGCAGGGCGATGCCGTGCACGGCCAGCATCGGTTCCAGCACCTCGGCGTTGCGGCGCAGGTCGGCCAGGGTGTTGCGATAGGCCAGCTGGCACACGCGGTGGCGCGCGGAATAGCTGAACAGATTGGTGAAGAACAATTCGCTGTTGTCGGCATTGGGCTCGAACACCAGCTGGTCCACCCGCGGATACTGCCGCGCGTACTTTTCCAGCCCGACCTGCATGCGCGACTGCAGCAGGGTGCGGAAGGTCTGCGACAGCACGGCCGGCAGGCCGCCGCTGAGCAGCCGCGTGCGGTCGATCTGGCCGTTGCGGCGCGGCGCATGGGTGGCGTCGTAGGGCACCAGCGGATTGATCCCGATCATCAGGTCGATGCCGCGCTCCAGCAGGGTGGAGGCATGCATCGTGCGCCGCAGCGCGCCGTCCACGTAGTGGCGGCCGTCGATTTCCACCGGCGGGTACAGCCCGGGCAGCGCGGCGCTGGCTTGCACCGCCAGCGAGATCGGCACCTGGTCCAGGCCCGGTTCGCCGAAGCGCACGGTGCGGCCGCTGTCCAGGTCCACCGCGACCACGAACAGGTCCGCCTCCAGCGCGCGGAAATCGTTGCTGCGGCCGCGCCGGCTGAACACGTCCTGCATGAAGCGTTCGACCCCGGCGTTGTCGAACAGCCCGCTGGGCACCAGTCCGCCAAAGCGGGCGATCAGGTCCGACCAGCGGGTCTTGCGCGGCTCGTTCAGCAGGTCGTGCCACCAGCCGTAGGCGAGCTTGGGCAGGGTCGCGGCGCGGCGCAGGTATTCGTAGACGTTGGGGCGCAGGAAATCCTCGGGCCGGAAGCGCGCATCGTCGCTGTTGCCGGTGACGAAGATCCGGCAGATCTCGGCGCTGCTGATCCGATTGGCCAGGCCGGCGGTCAGGAACGCGCCGGAACTGACCCCGACGTAGCAGTCCAGCCGGGCCAGGTCGAGTCCGTCCAGGGCCTCGTCCAGCGCGCGCAGCGCGCCGAGTCCGTACATGCCGCCGATCGGGCCGCCGCCAGCGATGGCCAGGCCGATACGGCCGTGGGAGCGGGGGCGTGGCGAGGCGCTGTGGAGGGAAAGCATGCACGGTCCGCAGGAGGCGTTGGCCGGAGTGTAGCCGAGCGCGGCGCTGCTTGCGGTCGTGCCCGGCTACCACCATCATCGGCGCCGATGGCGCGCAGCAATCCCGTCCTGGAACGACTCGGCCGCCGTTTGGCGTGGCATCAGGCCGTGCACGATCCGGCGCAGGAGCCGCGCAATGCGCTGCGCTGGCTGCAGGAACTGCGGCGCTGGCAGACGCAGCGGCTGGAGCGCAGCTTCGAACACTTCCTGGAGGACCCGCAGCGGCAGCCGGCGGCGATGTTCTTCCTCACCGACGTCTACGGCGACCGCGATTTCAGCCGGCGCGACGCCGACATCGTCAAGGTGCTGCCGATGATGCAGCGGCTGATGCCGGCCACGCTGCTGGACACGGTCGCCGACGGCATCGAGCTGGGCGCGCTGACCCACGCGCTGGACCTGCGCATGGCCGAGGCGCTGCAGGCACTGGCGCCGCGCCGCAAGCGCCTGAACGACGACGTGTACGCGCAGGCCTACCGGCACACCGGCCTGCGCCGCCTGCGCCTGCACCAGATCGACCTGATCGCCAGCGTCGGCCTGGGCCTGGCCACCGCGGTGCACACCCCGGGCGTGCGCATGCTGCTGCGCTTCGCGCGCGGCCCGGCCAAGGCGGCGGGGCTGTCGGAACTGCAGGGGTTCCTGGAACGCGGCTTCGACGCGTTCTCCAAGCTCGGCGATGCCGAAGGCTTCATCGGCGATATCGAGAGCACCGAGCGCGAAGTATCGCGGCGCCTGTTCGCCGGACACCCGCAGCCGTTCGCCTTCGACTGAGCGGGCCGGACCCTCACCCCACCCCTCTCCCGGTGGGGGAGGGGCCATGCGGCGGCTGTTCCTTCTCCCATCGGGAGAAGGTGCCCCGTAGGGGCGGATGAGGGTCCGGGCGCAGCCTCGCGCACCCAAATACGGCGAGACGCTTCGCGCCGGACCCTCACCCCAACCCCTCTCCCGGGGGGAGAGGGGCTTTCGCCGCTCAGCCCAGCTTTTCCGCCAGCACGCGGCGGATCTCGCCTTCCACCGTGCCCTTCAGCGCCGACAGCAGGAAGCCCAGTTCGGCGGTGACATGCACCTGCTTGGGCAGCAGTGCGATGCGCCCGTCCACGCCGGAGCGCGAGAACAGCAATGCATCGCCGTCCCAGCGCGATTCCAGGTCGAAACGTGCGGACAGCTTCTTGGCGGCGTCCTCGATCGCCTTGCGCGCCTGTGCGGGGGTCTTGTCGTGGTCGTGGCGGATGTCGATGCTGGACATGCTGGCTGGCTCCTGTGCGGGCATGCGGCCCGTGGAAAAGATCAGGCATTGTGCGTATGCGCGCAGTGTTGTCCAGGCGCGGCGCGCTTCTTCAAGCGCGGGCAACCTGCTAGGCTCCCCGCCGTGCCCGACCTGCAAGTCCATTTCAGCAACCGCCAGCAACCCGACCGGCCCCTGCGCGCGGGCGTGCACCGCATCGTGCGGCAGGCGTCCGGGCACGTGCGCGTGGTCGACGATACCCAGGGCGCGCTGCTGCTGGCGCAGTTCTGCCTGGACCGGCGCGGACTGTGGCTGCAGGTGGCCAACGGCGCCCGCGGCATCCATGTGAACGGGCGTCCGGTGCGGCGCATGGCGCTGTTGCGCGCCGGCGATGCGGTCTATGCCGACGGCGTGGAAATGGTGGTGCAGGGCGGGTGCGAGCCGCTGCAGCGCCTGCCCGACGCGGCCGAAGGCGAGGGCGACGATCCGCGCCTGCTGCTGCGTGGCGTCGGCGGCCAGCACCATGGCCGCAGCTATACCCTGGATCGCGTGCGCTGCGTCGGCCGCCTGCGCGAGTGCGACATCTGCATCGACGATCCGGCCTTCGCCGAGCGCCACGCACGGCTGGAACGGCATGGCGAGCGCGTGCTGCTGCGTGGGCTCGGCGATGCGCAGACCCAGGTCAACGGCCACGCGGTGCGCGATTGCTGGCTGCAGTCGGGCGACCAGCTGGTGTTCGACGCGCAGCATCGCTTCGTGCTGGAAGTGCCGCAGGCCGCGCCCGGCGAGCCGCTGAAGCACGATCCGGCCAGCATTCCGCTGGCGGCCGCGCCGGTCGCCGCGCCGCGCCCGGCCACCGCCTTGCGCTGGCCGTGGCTGCTGCTCAGCGCCTTGCTGCTGGCGGCCGCGCTCAGCGGGCTGCTGTGGTTCGGCGCGCGCTGAGCGCCCGCCCGCCGCGCCAGCCCAGCAGCAGCGCCAGGATCGCCGCGTACAGCAGCGGTTCGCGGATATCCGATTTCACCAGCCACCAGAAGTGCAGCACCGCCAGCACGCCGATCGCGTAGATCGCCTTGTGCAGCTTGCCCCAGTTGCGCTTGAGCCGGCGCATCCAGCCCTGGGTGGAGGTGATCGCCAGCGGGATCAGCAGCAGCCAGGCGATGAAGCCGACGGTGATGTAGGGGCGCTTGACGATCTCCTCGAAGATCTGCGCCCAGTAGCCGCGCAGGTCCAGGCCCAGGTACACCCCTAAGTGCACGCAGGCGTAGAAGAACGCGTACAGCCCGAGCATGCGCCGGAACCGCAGCAGCACGGCTTGCCCGCTCAGCTGCCGCAGCGGCGTGATCGCCAGCGTCAGCAGCAACAGGCGCAGCGCCCACAGCCCGGTGCGGTGCTCGATCTCGGCGACCGGATCGGCGCCGAGCGCATCGCTGCCGTTCTGCCACACCTGCCAGAACTGCCAGCCCAGGTAGGCCAGCGGCGCCAGCGCCAGCGCATGCACCAGCGTCTTGGCCGCGATCAACGAAGCGGATGTCTTAGCCATGCGCCATCATCGAGCCGCGTTGGAGCAACAGGCGCGACGCGAAACCGCGGCGCGTCCAGACCTCATGGGCTTTCTGACGCACAACGAGGCGCCACGCTTTTCCCATTCCCGATTTCCGGTTCCCCATTCCCAGCCTCTCAAAACCATTTCTTCAGATCCATCCCCGCATACATCCCCGCCACCTGCTCGGCATAGCCGTTGAACGGGCGGGTCGGGATGCGTTCGGCGAACAGCTTGCTGGCCTTGCCGGCGATGCGACGTTCGGTCTTCTGGCTCCAGCGCGGATGGTCCACCGCCGGATTGACGTTGGAAAAGAAGCCGTACTCGGAGGCCTGCAATTCATGCCAGGCGGTCTCCGGCATGCGCTCGACGAAGCGGATCTCGACGATCGACTTGATGCTCTTGAAGCCGTATTTCCACGGCACCACCAGCCGCAGCGGCGCGCCGTTCTGCTGCGGCAGCGGCTTGCCGTACAGGCCGGTGGCGAGCAGGGTCAGCGGGTGCATCGCCTCGTCGATGCGCAGGCCTTCCTTGTACGGCCAGTCGATCGAGCGGTAGCGGATGCCGGGCATCTGCTGCGGATCGGCGAGCGTGGTGAAGGCGACGTACTTGGCCTTGGAGGTCGGGCCGAAGCGCTTGAGCACCGCGGCCAGCGGCACCCCCAGCCACGGGATCACCATCGACCAGCCCTCCACGCAGCGCAGCCGGTAGATACGCTCTTCGGGGCTGCTGCCCTTGAGCAGGTCGTCCAGCGCCAGGGTGCCGGGCTTGTCGCATTCGCCGGACACCTTCACCGACCACGGCGCGGTGCGCAGGGTCTTGGCCGCCTTCGACGGGTCGGTCTTGTCGGTGCCGAATTCGTAGAAGTTGTTGTAGCTGGTCACGTCCTCGTAGCGGGTCGGCTCTTCGCTGGTGCGAAAGCCGCTGCGCGCCTGTTCCGGGGTCGGCACAGTCTTCGGCGGGGCCGGCGGCTCGGCTTCGGCGCAGCCGACCAGGCCCAGCGCCGGCGCCAGCGCCAAGGCCTGCAGCAGGCGCCGCCGATCGCGGTAGAGCGCCTCGTCGGTGACCTCGCGGCTGGGGATCTTGAGCACATCGCGCAATGACATGGCTGACTCCTGGAGGGGGCGGACGACCGCTGACGACTTCAGCACAGACTACGCATGGGCGGGGCCAATGGATGCAAATGCAACCTAAATTGCCTGGGCCGCAAGCTGGTGCGCTGCGGCATACTAGGCGTCTTGTCCAATAGGTGCCCCATGACGCGCGCGTTCAATTTCAGTGCCGGCCCCGCTGCATTGCCGGAATCGGTCCTGCGCCAGGCGCAGGCGGAGATGTTGGAGTGGAACGGCGCAGGCGCCTCGATCGTGGAGTTGAGCCACCGCGGCGCCGAGTTCATGGCCGTGGCCGCCGAAGCTGAAGCCGACCTGCGGCGCCTGCTCGGCATCTGCGACGACTACGCGGTGCTGTTCCTGTCCGGCGGCGCCACCACCCAGCAGGCGCTGCTGGCGCTGAACTTCGCCGCGCCGGGGCAGACCGTGGACTACGTGGTGACCGGGCATTGGGGCAAGACCGCGATCAAGCAGGTCGCCCCCTACGCCAACGTGCACGTCGCCGCCAGCAGCGAGGCCGGTGGTTTCCACGCGATCCCGCCGCGCGCCAGCTGGCAGCTCAGCGCCGATGCCGCCTACGTGCACATCACCGCCAACGAGACCATCCACGGCGTCGAGTTCCGTGACGCGCCGGACGTGGGCGCGGTGCCGCTGTTCGCCGATTTCAGCTCCAGCATCGCCGCCGAGCCGATCGACGTGTCGCGCTACGCGGTGATCTACGCCGGCGCGCAGAAGAACCTGGGCCCGGTCGGGGTGGCGGTGGTCATCATCCGCAAGGACCTGTTGCAGCGCAGCGGCCAGCCGCGCGCCGACATCTTCGACTACCGCTCGCACGCCGCGCGCGATTCGATGCTCAATACGCCGCCGACCTGGAACTGGTACCTGGCCGGGCTGGTGTTCAAGTGGATGCTGGCCGAGGGCGGGGTGGAGGAATTCGCGCGCCGCAACCGGGCCAAGTCGGCGCTGGTGTACGCGGCGATCGACGGCTCCGGCGGCTTCTACCGCAACGCGGTGGCGGCCGAGGCGCGCTCGCGGATGAACATCCCGTTCTTCCTGCCGGACGACACCCTCACCGCGCGCTTCGTCGTCGAATCCAAGGCCGCCGGACTGCTGGCGCTGAAAGGCCACAAGGCGGTCGGCGGCATCCGCGCCTCGCTGTACAACGCGATGCCGGTGGCCGGCGCGCAGGCGCTGGTCGCCTTCATGCACGACTTCCAGCAGCGCAACGGCTGAGTCATCACCCACCCCTGTAGGAGCGGCTCAAGGTGGCCTCGGGCCATCAGCCGCGACCGGATGCTTCACAGGCGCTCCGGAACATCGAGGAACCACGATCCATGGCCGCAAAGCCGAACAAATCCCGAACCGCAGACGCCGAATCGAGCAAGCCGGCCAAGACTAAGCCGGCCGAGCCGAAATCGACGGCTATCGCCAAGCCCGCAGCCGCGGCGCCGGCACTGGCCGACGTGCGCGCCAAGATCGACCAGATCGACCGCACCATCCAGGCGCTGATCGCCGAGCGCGCGCAGTTCGCGCATCAGGTCGGCAAGGCCAAGGGCAAGCTCGCCGCGGCGGTGGACTACTACCGCCCCGAGCGCGAGGCGCAGGTGCTGCGGATGGTGGTGGACCGCAACCAGGGCCCGCTCAGCGACGAGGTGCTGGTGCACGTGTTCCGCGAGATCATGTCCGCCTGCCTGGCGCAGCAGGAGCCGCTGAAGGTCGGCTACCTCGGTCCGGAAGGTACCTTCAGCCAGCAGGCGGTGCTCAAGCATTTCGGTCGCTCGGCGGTGGGCCTGCCGATGGCGACGATCGAGGAAGTGTTCCAGGAAGTGGAGAGCGGCAACGCCGATTTCGGCGTGGTGCCGGTCGAAAATTCCGGGCAGGGCACGATCCAGGTCACCCTGGACATGTTCCTGACCTCGAATCTGAAGATCTGCGGCGAGGCCGAGCTGCGCGTGCACCAGTACCTGCTGTCGCGCAGCGGCCGGCTCGATGCGATCGAGCGCATCTATGCGCATCCGCAGTCGTTCGCGCAGACCGCCGGGTGGCTGCGCGCGCATCTGCCGAAGGTGGAGAAGATCCCGGTGTCGAGCAATGCCGAGGGCGCGCGGCGCGCGCGCAATGGGGAGGATGCGGCGGCGATCGGCGGGGAGAGTGCGGCGCACGTGTATGCGCTGAAGAAGGTGATCATGAAGTCGATCGAGGACGACGACGACAATACCACGCGCTTCCTGGTGATCGGCCGGCAGATCTTTCCGCCGTCCGGGCACGATCGTACGTCGGTGCTGGTGTTCATCCACGACAAGCCGGGGGCGTTGTTCGATGTGCTCAGTCCGTTCGCGCGGCATGGGATCAGCATGAACCGGATCGAGTCGCGGCCTTCGCATCAGGCGAAGTGGGAGTACGGGTTCTTCATCGATCTGGCCGGGCATGTGGAGGATGAGTCGATGAAGCAGGCGTTGGCGGAGTTGCAGGCGCATTCGGCGCAGATCAAGGTGTTGGGGTCGTATCCGGTGGCGGTGCCTTGATTCTGATGGTTTGTGTATGTACGGCTGGAGCTAGAAGCCAGAGCTGAAAGCTAGAGCTGGAAGCAAGGGCTTTCGCGCTTTGCGCGACTTACTTTTCTTTGAACGGCCAAAGAAAAGTAAGCAAAAGAAAGGCCGCCCCAGTCGGGTCGCCCCGCGCTGCGCGCGGGGTCCGCGAGCAACCTGGGATTTTTCGATGGCACATCCATGTGCCAGCGAAAAACGGCGCGCATCCTGCGCGCCGCCCCTGCGGGGTTGTTCCCAGGTCGCTCGCCGACCCTCAATGGGGACCCCCGAAAAGCGAAGGGCAACAACAGCAACAACAGCAGCAACAGCAACAGCAACAACAGCAACAGCAACAACAGCAACAGCAACAGCAACAGCAACAGCAACAGCAACAGCAACAGCAACAGCAGCAACATCGGTGGCAACGGTGGCAACGGTGGAATCAGCTGCAACAGCAAGATCGACAGCGGGGCCCGCTTGCGGGTGACGACGGCAATTTCAGGAACGGTGATGAGCAACGAGCAGTACTGGATCGCGACGAAGGGCTCTGCTTTGCAGGGGACGTTGAGTGTGCCGGGCGACAAGTCGGTGTCGCATCGGGCGGTGATGTTCGCGGCACTGGCCGATGGGGTGTCGCGCATCGATGGGTTCCTGGAGGGCGAGGACACGCGGTCGACCGCGGCGATCTTCGCCAGGCTCGGGGTCAGGATCGAAACGCCGTCGCCGTCGCAGCGGATCGTGCATGGGGTCGGCGTCGATGGCCTGCAGGCGCCGCAGGGTGAGCTGGATTGCGGCAATGCCGGCACCGGCATGCGCCTGCTCGCCGGCTTGCTGGCGGCGCAGCCGTTCGACAGCGTGCTGGTCGGCGACGCGTCGCTGTCCAGGCGACCGATGCGCCGCGTGACCGAGCCGCTGGCGCTGATGGGCGCGCGCATCGACACCGACGCCAACGGCGTGCCGCCGCTGCGCATCCATGGCGGGCAGTCGCTGCATGGCATCGACTTCGCCTCGCCGGTGGCCAGCGCCCAGGTCAAGTCCGCGGTGTTGCTGGCCGGGCTGTATGCCGATGGCGTCACCTCGGTGCAGGAAGCGCATCCGACCCGCGACTACACCGAGCGCATGCTGTCCGCGTTCGGGGTGGAGATCGCGTTCGCGCCCGGTCATGCGCGCCTGCGCGGCGGCCAGCGTCTCCACGCCACCGACATCGCGGTGCCGGCCGATTTCTCTTCGGCGGCGTTCTTCATCGTCGCCGCCAGCATCGTTCCCGGCTCGGACATCACCCTGCAGGCGGTCGGCCTCAATCCGCGCCGCACCGGCCTGCTGGCCGCGTTGCGGCTGATGGGCGCGGACATCGTCGAGCACAATCACAGCGAACACGGCGGTGAGCCGGTGGCCGATCTGCGGGTGCGCTACGCGCCGCTGCGCGGTGCGCAGATTCCCGAAGCGGTGGTGCCGGACATGATCGACGAGTTTCCGGCGCTGTTCGTCGCCGCCGCCGCCGCGCAGGGCCAGACCGTGGTCACCGGCGCGGCCGAGCTGCGGGTCAAGGAATCCGACCGTCTGGCCGCGATGGCCACCGGCCTGCGCAGCCTGGGCATCGTGGTCGAGGAGACGCCGGACGGCGCCACCATCCATGGCGGCACGCTGGGCGGCGGCGTCATCGAAAGCCACGGCGATCACCGCATCGCGATGGCGTTCGCCATTGCCGGGCAACTGGCCCCGGGCGAGGTACGGATCAACGATGTCGCCAACGTGGCCACGTCGTTCCCAGGCTTCGACACGCTGGCGCAAGGCGCCGGGTTCGGCCTGGTCGCTACCGCCTGAGCAGCGCCGCGCTCTGCCGAGCGTGGCGGCGGTAGCTACACCGATGATTGCCGCCGGTGTGTGCGGATCCACGCAGCGCGCCGCTACGGCGCGCGTGGCGGATCGCTGGCCGGCGTCGCCGGTGCCGGGGCATTGGTCGGGCCGTCGAGTCCGCGGTCGCGGCTCATCCACCAACCGCTAGCCGCCAGCACCAGCGCGATCACGACGATCCATGCCCAAGGCGAACCGCGATGGGCATGCGGGCGCCTTTCGACATCGCGCTTGCGCGTATACAGCTCCTGCGTATCGTGCGGTCTGGACATGGTCGTGCTCCAGCGTCTCGGGGACGCGACCAGTCTTGCCTTGTGGTCGTTGTTTCTGTGTCAGCCGTCCGTGAACGAAACAGGCGCGCCGCGACACGGTTCAGCTTACTGAGTCGGCTTGAAATCGAACGGGATCTCGAGGCTGCCGGCGACCGCCTGGCCCTTCTGCTGCGCCGGCCGGAAGCGCCAGCGGCGTACGGTTTCCATCGCGACACGGTCCAGTTCACGCGAGCCGCTGCGCTTGACCAGGGCCACGCCGCCAGGGGTGCCGCTGGCATCCACCTCGACCCGCACCACCACCGTGCCGCTGTCGCCGCGCCGCAAGGCCGCCGGCGGATAGCGTGGCGGCGGCTGCCCTTCCAGCGGCACCGGACGATCGCCCGGCGCCAGCGCGGTGGCGTTCGTCGCCGCCGCAGCGCCTTCGGTGCCGTCGGGCGCCGGCGCCATGGCATCGGCGGCGGCGGGCGCGGCTGGCGGCGCGGTCTCGACCAGTTTCGGTGCATCCTCCGCTGCCGGCGGCTTGGCCTGCGGCATGTCGCTGGCGCCGCTACCGGCGGGCAGGGGTTCGGGCAGCGGTTTGATCTCCGCCGCATCCTGCTGCACCTGCGCCGGCTGCGGCTTGTAGAAGGCGTTGTCCTTGCGCCCGGCCAGCCACACCGCCAGGAACAGCAGCAGCCCGGCGCAGAAGGCGATGCCGGCGATCGCGAGGAGGCGTCGCGGCAGGCGCAGCACGATGCCGGTGTTGGAGGGCGGAGGCGGCGTGGACATGGGACTCACCTTGGGGAACCACTGGATTCTGGCATGGCCGCGGTTAATCGGGCGCGTCGCGCTTGCCGCGTCGCGGATCGGCGCCGCCGCGCCGTTGCGGCAAAAGCGCGGCCGACAGGCGATAATGCGCCGCTCCGATCCATCCACGTGCCGTGCCCATGCTCGATCCCGTCCTGCTCCGCCAACAGCCCGCCGACCTCGCCGAGCGCCTGCGCACCAGCCGCGGCTATGCGCTGGACGTGGCCGCCCTGGAGGCCCTGGAGGCCGACCGCAAGCGCATCCAGGTACGCACCCAGGAATTGCAGAGCCTGCGCAACAGCCGTTCCAGGGCGATCGGCCAGGGCAAGGCCAAGGGCGAGGACGTGGCCGCACTGATGGCCGAAGTCGCCGGATTCGGCGACGAACTGAAGGCCTCCGAGCAGCGCCTGGACGAGATCCGTGCGCAGCTGGAGACGCTGGCACTGGAGATTCCCAACCTGCCGCAGGCCGATGTGCCGGCCGGCAAGGACGAGGCCGACAACGTCGAGGTGCAGCGCTGGGGCACGCCGCGCACCTTCGATTTCGAGGTCAAGGACCATGTGGAACTGGGCGCGCGCCATGCCTGGCTGGACGGCGAGACCGCGGCCAAGCTGTCGGGCGCGCGCTTCACCGTGCTGCGCGGACCGATCGCGCGCCTGCACCGTGCGCTGGCGCAATTCATGCTCGACCTGCATACCGGTCCGCACGAATACCAGGAAACCAACGTGCCGGTGATCGTCAACGCCGACAGCCTGTACGGCACCGGCCAGTTGCCCAAGTTCGAAGAGGACATGTTCGCCACCCAGCTCGGCGAGCAGAAGCGCTACCTGATCTCCACGTCGGAGATCTCGCTGACCAACCTGGTCCGCGACGAGATCGTCGAGGCCGAGCGCCTGCCGCTGCGCATGACCGCGCATTCGCTGTGCTTCCGCTCCGAGGCCGGCAGCGGCGGCCGCGACACCCGCGGCATGATCCGCCAGCACCAGTTCGAGAAGGTGGAACTGGTCAGCATTTGCCGGCCCGAGGACAGCGCCGCCGAGCACGAGCGCATGACCCGCTGCGCCGAAGTGGTGCTGGAGACGCTGGGGCTGCCGTACCGCAAGGTGCTGCTATGCACCGGCGACATGGGTTTCGCCGCGACCAAGACCTACGACCTGGAAGTCTGGCTGCCGTCGCAGCAGACCTACCGTGAGATTTCCTCGTGCTCCAACTGCGGCGACTTCCAGGCGCGGCGCATGCAGGCGCGCTGGCGCAACCCTGCCACCGGCAAGCCGGAACTGCTGCACACGCTCAACGGCTCCGGCACCGCGGTCGGCCGCGCGATGATCGCGGTGATGGAGAACTACCAGAACGCCGACGGCTCGATCGACGTGCCCGACGCACTGCGTGCGTACATGGGCGGCCTCGACCGCATCGGGTGAGCCTCGGGCTCCGCGGATGCGGCGCGGCTGTCGGTCTTGCGGAAGTATCCGGCGGCATCTGTGGGACTTCACGACCGCTGTGCGACAGGCTTGGCTGTGCATCGCCCACTCCCAGGCAGGATTTCCGTCCGACCCGGCATCCCCGCACTTGGCTGACCGGCAATTCGACCAGATGTGTTCGTCGATGGCATCGGCGCACCGTCGACCAAGACGGCGTCGCTGTCGCGTGCTGGAATCGCTTCGATTCACTCAGTGCCTGCTTGCCATGGTCTCGAAGCCGAGCCGGGGCAGGGCCGTTGATGGGATCGTCCCTGTCGCCAATCGGGAGGTGGCTGCATCGCTGCTGGAACCAGCCGCCGCGACCGGCGCTTGGGACGCGCGACGGCCGATGGCCTGATTGCACAGCCAGGATCGTTGTGGGAGTAGAATGAACCCAATGCGATTTCATTCATCGTTCTAAATATCGAAAGAACATGCACGATCTCAACGACCTGTACTACTTCGCGATGGTGGTCGACCACGGCGGTTTCGCCGCGGCCGAGCGTGCCCTGGGCATTCCCAAGTCGCGTCTGAGCCGCCGCATCAGCCAGCTGGAAACCGATCTGGGGGTGCGCCTGCTGCAGCGTTCCACGCGCCGCTTCGCGGTCACCGACCTGGGCATGAGCGTGCATCGCCACGCGCAGACGATGCTGGCCGAAGCGCAGGCCGCGCGCGAGGTGGTGGACCGGCTCAGCGCCGAACCGCGCGGCCTGGTGCGGGTCAGCGTGCCGGTGTCGCTGGCGCAGATGCAATTGCCCAAGCTGCTGCCGATGTTCCTCGACCAGTATCCGAAGGTGCGCTTGCAGTTGAACATCAGCAACCGCCGCGTGGACATCATCAACGAAGGCTACGACGTCGCGCTGCGGGTGCGCTCGCGGCTGGACGACGACGGCAGCCTGGTGATGCGCAGCTTCGGCCAGGTGCAGGAACTGCTGGTCGCCAGCCCCAAGTATCTCGACCGCGCCGGCCGTCCCAAGGATCCGGAAGAACTGGCGTCGCACGTGACCTTGAGCATCAGCGAGGACGAGGCGCGGCAGCGCTGGGAACTGCACGGACCGGCCGGCGAGGTGCGCCGCGTCGACCTGCAGCCGCGCGTGGCCGGCTTCGACTTCCCGCTGCTGCAGTCGATGGTCAAGGACGGCTTCGGCATCACCTTGCTGCCGGAGACGGTCTGCGCCGATGCCGTGCGCAACGGCGAGCTGGAAGTGGTGCTGCCGGAATGGTCGCTGCCGCAGGGCATCTGCCACGCGGTGTTCGCTTCGCGCCGCGGCCTGCTGCCGGCGGTGCGCGTGTTCATCGACTTCCTCGCCGAGCACCTGCCGCGCCAGATCGAGGCCTCGCGCCTGGACTGCAGCGGCTTTCCGGAGCGGATCAAGGCCAAACACTCGACCCTGGGCGCGATGGCGGTCGAGGCCGGTTGAGCAAAACCGGCGCGGCCGTGCGAAAATGCGCCGCGTCCAAGGCGCTGCAGCGCGTTGCGATGCCTGGCAATGTCGTCGCGGCCAACGCCGCGGGATGACGTCACGGCCGCAAGCGCAGGGATTTCTGCGTGCGTGGATACGGCGCGTCGCGATCTGCTTGCAATCGGAGAGATGGCCGAGCGGTTTAAGGCACCGGTCTTGAAAACCGGCGTGCCGGCGGCGAGGGTGTAGTTAAAATATCTTCTAGAGCAATGGGTTAGCGGATATGACGCGAGGCTCTCACTGCACCGAGTAAGCGCCCCGTAAGCACATTGCAGAAATGGTGGGTTGGCCGAGCGGTTGAAGGCACTAGTCTTGAAAACTAGCAAGGGGGTGACCCCTTCCAGGGTTCGAATCCCTGACCCACCGCCATACACAAGGGCCCCGAGCCGATAGGCTTCGGGGCTTTTCTTTGTCTGCGGCGTCGTGAAGCCATGGTGTTATGTATGATATAAAAGTATTACGCATAAAATGCTTTATTTATGCGAAAGCATGATTCACCAAATGCTTTATTTATGCGAAAGCATGATTCACCATGCGTTGGCAGGTCAGACACGGAGCGCAACATGGCATTCAGAGCAGACGAAAGCAGCACGAATCGGACTTGAGGAGGTAGAGGCCTATCTGGTCCCGCGAGCGCGGGACGCTGACGAGGCACAGTAGCGGGCGCGGAGTAGAGAGGCCTTGCGGGACATCATTGATGAGCTTGGCCCCGTGGTTGATAGCTACCCCACTTGGCACCCGCTGGTCTACAACCACGACAGCCGCCACCCGACGACTACGCCAAGCGAGCAGTGCGGGTACAAAGGTCTCGACCACACCAGATTCTTCGCCAAGGGGTTTATCACTTGCCCTTATGGCGACAGTCAGGACGTTATTGACTCGGTTGCTGCATTTCCCTACCACCCCATCGCCACGATTACGGCGGAAAAGCTGGATGTGCAGCTATACAACCCGAACGCCACTCCCATACTCGTCAAGTGCAACTGGGAAAAGTCTCTTGGCATGGATGGGATGATTCCGTTGTCCATTGCTATGCCCTTGCTCCTAGATAAGGAGACACCGTGTTGGCAGTGGGCAGAAGTCGCCGAGACTTGGGAGTCGATGCGACCCTATTTCCTCGGCAGGCCGCACGGTAGTCGGTCGTCACTCGCTGCGATTACTGATGTCGACGTGCTGCGCGGGATGGTGGCCGAGCAGATCGTCGAGATCGCAGCACGCGATCGCGCCATCGCCTACAAGGACAGCGCGATCGCCGCCCTGACCGCCGAGATCAAGCGTCTGCGCCGGGTCCAGTTCGCCGCGCGCACCGAGCAGATGGATCCGGCCCAGCGCGCCTTGTTCGACGAGGCGCTCAGCGCCGACATCGCGGCGGTGGAGGCGGCGCTTGAGGCGCTTCACGCCCGAGGCTGCCGGCCGAAGCGAAGGCGGCACGCCCGCCGCCAAAGCGGCGGCGGCCCTGATCGCGCAGGTGGCGATCAGCAAGTACGTCGATCACCTGCCGCTGTATCGGCAAGAAGCGATCCTGGCGCGCCGCGGCGTGGCGATCAGCCGCAGCAGCATGGCCGAGTGGATGGGCGCTGCCGGCGTCGCCCTGCAGCCGCTGGTCAATGCGTTGCGCGCCGAGCTTCAGAGCCACGCGGTGCTGCATGCCGACGAGACACCGGTGGCGATGCTCGATCCGGGTGCCGGCAAGACCAAACGTGCGTATCTGTTCGCGTATCGCACGACCGCGGACGCGCCGATCATCGTGTTCGACTTCTGCACCAGCCGCAGCGGCAAACATGCGGCTAGGTTCCTGGGCCACTGGCGCGGCGCCCTGATGGTCGACGACTACGCCGGCTACAAGGCGCTGTTCGCCGATGGCGTCACCGAACTGGGCTGCTGGGCACATGCGCGGCGCAAGTTCGTCGACCTGCACAAGGCCAGCGGGAGTCTGATCGCACAGCAGGCGATCGGCCACATGGCGGCGCTGTACCAAATGGGACCTGGGAGGTCTTTGTGAAAATCAGGCTATGCCCTTGAACGCGCGAACTGCTCGACCAATGCGCTCATCAGCGCCTGAATCCTCGCCGTCTTGTCGAGGTCGGCGTGTGCAACGAGCCAGACGTCGAAGTCGGCGGAACACTGCGGCATGATCCGCACCAGGTCGACCTCGAAGTCAGCGCGATAGCATGGCAGCTCCGCTACGCCGAGGCCGGCGACCGTTGCGTCGACGAGCATGACGGTCGACGAGGTCTGGAACATCCCCTGACCGCCGGTCGCCGGCTCCCCACACAACGCCGAGGGCAGCGTCGGGGCGACCGGATGTCGATACAGGACGAGGTCATGGCCCTCGAACCCACCGCCGGACTCCGGCGTGCCGCGTGCAGCGAGATAGGCGCGAGAGGCATAGATTCCGGTTTGAAGCGTGCCCAGGCGTCGCACGATCAGATCGGGCGCTTCAGGACGGACGGTCCGGATGGCGACGTCCGCTTCGCGACGGGTCAGGTTGGCGAGGTCCTGCGAGGCCAGGCAGACGACGTCGATGCCGGGATGCTCGGCGCGCATCCGGGCGATCGCGGGAATGACGAAGTGCCTGCCCAGCGAGTCGGTCGTCGCTACCCGGATCGAACCGACCAGCCGCTCGTCCAGGCCCATCACCCGCCGCTCGATCTGCGCCACGGATCGTTCGATCGCCTCCGCCGGCTCGATGAGCGCTTCGCCGGCTGGCGTCAGCACATAGAGCGACGGGGTGCGTAGGAACAGCCGCGCGCCGAGTTCGTCCTCCAGGGCTGCCAGCCGCCGGCCCACGGTCGCCTGGTCGACCTTCAGATGCCTGGCCGCGCCGCGCAGCGTGCCGGCGCGTGCGATGGCGAGGAAGAAACGGGCATTGTCCCAATTCATCATGGGCGATGGGTCCGGCGTGGCAGCGGGGACATGATGAATTTTTGCATCATAGAAAAGCATACATACTTCTTTTGTGCATCGTTGCCAATCCGTAGGATAGGTCCCGTCCCGGAGGTGTCCCATGACGAGTTGCGAAACAATCGATCGATATACCGAAGACGAGGCTGGTGCCGCGAGGCGCCGTGGACTAACGCTCGGACTTGTCGCCGGCGGCATGTTCATGGCGGTGCTGGACTCCACGATCGTCAACGTCGCGCTGCCAGCGATGCGCGCCGACCTTGGCGCGAAGATCGGTGGCCTCGCGTGGATCGTCGACGCCTACACGCTGAGCATGGCGGCGCTGATCCTGGCTGGCGGCATTCTTGCGGATCGCTTCGGTGCGAAGACCGTCTATCTGACCGGGCTGGGGTTCTTCGTCGGCGCCTCGGCCTTATGCGGCGTGGCCGACTCGGTTCCGCTGCTGGTGGCAGCAAGGCTTGTACAGGGAATGGGAGCGGCGCTGTTCCTGCCTGCGTCTCTGGCGATTGTAAGAGGCACATTCGACGATCCGGATGAGCGCGCCCGCGCGATCGCCACGTGGGCGGGCATTGCGTCCGTCGCGGCGGCCGTTGGCCCTGTCGTCGGCGGATTGCTGATCGACGGCTTCGGCTGGCGGAGTGTGTTCTTCGTCAACGTGCCTGCCGGCGCGATCGTGTTCGGGCTGACGGCGCGCATCGTTCGCCCGCAGCCATCGCGCGCCGCCAAACGGTTCGACTGGGGCGGCCAGATCTCCAGTGCGGCAATGCTCGGCGCGCTCTGCTTTGCGGCGATCGAATTGCCTCAACAGGGGATGTCCGCCCCCGCAGTTTGGCTTGCCGGGCTTGCCGCGGTTGCCGCCGCTGCGGTCTGGGTGACCGTCGAGCGCAGGATACGTGATCCGATGGTGCCGCTCGCCTGGTTCCGCAATTCGGCCTTCGTCGCCGCCAACCTTGTCGGCTGCCTGGTCTATATCGGCTATTTCGGACTGCTGTTCATCCTGAGCCTGTATCTGCACGGCAGCTACGGGCTGGATGCCCGCGAGACCGGATTTGCGCTTCTGCCTGTCGTCGTCAGCCTGACGGTCGGCAACGTGCTTGCGGGCAGGCTTCAGGGGCGGTGGTCGTCAAGAGTGCTCATTACCGGAGGATTGGGCTTCGCGGCCCTGTCGGCGCCGCTGATTGCGGAGTTGCTGGTCGGCCATGCGTGGTGGCCAGCGATCATCGTCGCCTTCGCCGTGTTCGGGGTGGGCACGGCGCTGTCGGTGCCGCCGATGATCTCGACCGTTCTCGAACAGGTTCCCGATACTGCATCGGGCGTCGCTTCGGGCTTGTTGAACGCGCTGCGACAGGCCGGCAGTCTGCTCGGCGTCGCCGCCGCGAGCGCGGCAGCAACACTGGAGCCGCACTTGCCCGCGGCAATGCGGATCGTCGCGATCGTTTCGGGCGGCGCTTATGCCGCAGCAGCCTTGGTGGCAGTCGTCGGTATGCGCTCCTCGCGTTCAGACCGGCGGTGAATATCTGCAATTCCAAGCCGTGCCGGCATCGAGGTGGTCGCCTCCGGCGGACAGGCCGAAGACCTGCCTTGATCCAATCCGGGCGGCCTTGGCGGGGGCTAGTGAGCCTCTCCCCCCTCAGTTGGGAGAAGAACCAAAAAAATTCCGCCGAAGCAGGTTTTTCTTTACCACGTTAATGCTGTATCTGGTGCCAGGAGAGGACGCTAAAGTTTGTGGTAATTAATTGAATTAAATGGTAAATTATTGATTTTGTGTTGTTTGAGTACTCGCAAATGTACTTAAATGGCTATGGCTTTAGATTTCGTTCAGTAGAGAGCAGTGAAGGCGTAAGTCAAGGGTGCAAGGACAGCGCAAGCGACCCATGTAGCACCGGCTCTGTTGCCGCAGCTGCGCGCCCAGTCGGTGCCGACCCGCCACGGGGGGTGTTCCAGTTCCAGGCCAGCCGCAGGGGCCAGAATGTACGTGACTTCCTCGGGGACTGGCGCGGTGCCTTGATGGTGCGACTACGCCGGCTACAAGGCACAGCTTCGCCCTGGGCGTAACCGAGCTGGCGTGCTGGGCGCATGCACGGCGCAAATGCCGCCGACATGGGAGTGTCCGATTTTTTGTGTGTGAGGTCACCGGTCAGGTTGGGCGGTTGCCTATCGTGAGTACTCGACGGCGTATGTTTCCCAAGAGACTTCGGCGAAGCGCGCCAAGGCCAACCTGTGGCAAGGCGCCTTCCAGAGCCGGCTGCCTACCGTCGGGCAAAGCGCACAGCTTCCGAGAGCAAGGCGGCACAGGTGTTGCCGCCCAAGTCAGGCTGCGCGATCAAGGGCAACATCTCCAGCAGCGGACGCAAGATCTATCACTCGCCCGGTCAGCGTGACTATCTGAAGGTATAGGCGCGTAAGCGCTGCGGAGGCTATGTATAGGCCCGCAAGCAGTGCAGCAGTTGATCTTTTCTGTATCGAAAATGATAATGGTTATCAATTGACGATTCAGCTCGTCGCTACAGGTGTGAAGTCGCCGGATGCTTGTACCTTTCCTGATCATGCTTCGCGAGGGTATCGAGGCCGCGCTGATCGTCGGCATCGTGGCCAGCTATCTCAAACAGAGCGGTCGCGGAGCGCTGATGCCGGCGGTGTGGGTCGGTGTATTGCTGGCCACGGCGCTGTCGCTGTTCGCTGGTGCGGGGTTGCAGCTGATGGCTGCCGAGTTTCCGCAGAAACAGCAGGAGCTGTTCGAAGGCGTGGTCGGTCTGATTGCCGTGCTGATGCTGACGTCCATGGTGTTCTGGATGCGCAAGACCGCGCGCAGCATCAAGGGCAGCCTGCATGCCTCGATTGACAAGGCACTCAGCAGCGGCGACGGACAGGGCTGGGCGCTGATCGCCATGGTGTTCCTGGCGGTGGCGCGCGAAGGCCTGGAGTCGGTGTTCTTCCTGCTGGCGATCTTCCAGCAGAGCCGCGGCTGGGAAGCGCCGGTCGGCGCGCTGGCCGGCATCCTGGTGTCGGTGGTGGTGGGTTACGGCCTGTACTCCGGTGGCGTGCGCCTGGACCTGCGCCGGTTCTTCCGCCTGACCGGGCTGTTCATCCTGCTGGTGGCCGCCGGGCTGCTGGCAGGCGTACTGCGCAAGTTCCATGAAGGCGGCATCTGGAACCACCTGCAGCAGGTGGTGTTCGACACGAGCCACGCGTTGCCGATGGACAGTCCGGTCGGTGCGGTGCTGTCGGGCCTGCTCGGTTACCAGGCCGCGCCGGTGCTGGGCGAAGTCATCGTCTACCTGCTGTTCCTGGTCATCACCGTGATCCTGTTCCTGCGGCCCGCCGCACCCGTGTCCGCGCTTTCCACTTCCCGTTGAAGACCACGCCATGAAGACGCACGCCCAGTCCGGATCCTCCCGCCTCATGCTGTTGGCGGTGGCCGCCTCGGCCTTGCTGGTCATCGCCGGCGTGGCGGCGTTCTGGTACGCCTCCGGCGTGGCCCACAAGACGCCCAGGGCGGCCGGCAACGCGGTCACCGTCACCATCGAGGGCAACACCTGCCAGCCCAACGACATCACCGTGCCGGCCGGGCGCACCACCTTCACCATCGTCAACAATTCCCAGCGCGCGCTGGAGTGGGAAATCCTGGATGGCGTGATGGTGGTCGAAGAGCGCGAGAACATCGCGCCGGGCTTCTCGCAGATCATGACGGCCAAGCTGTCGCCGGGCGAGTTCGACATCACCTGCGGCCTGTTGAGCAATCCGCGCGGCAAGCTGCGCGTCACCCCGTCGGCCGCATCCGATGCCGAAGACGCACGCCCGTCGCTGGTCAACTACGTGGGCGCACTGGCCGAATACCGCGTGTTCCTGGTGATGGAGTCGGGCACGCTGCAGGACGCGGCCGTCAACCTGGATGCGGCGATCCAGGCCGGCGACCTGGCCCAGGCCAGGGCCCGGTACGTGCAGGCGCACCAGTCGTACAAGCGCATCGAGCCGATGGCCGAGCTGTTCGCCGATCTGGACACGCGCCTGAACGCACGCGCCGATTACTACGAAAAACGCGAGGCCGATCCGGCGTTCAGCGGCTTCCATCGCATCGAACATGCGCTCTACGCGCAGCAGGACGTCGCCGCCGCCAGGGACGCCAGCACCCGGCTGGTCGCCGATGTCGGTGCGCTGGCCCAGCGCCTGGATGCACTCAACGTGCCGCCGGAGCGCCTGGCGGCATCGGCCAGCCGGCTACTGCGCCGCGTGGCCGACAACCTGCCGGCCGCTGGCGAAGACCAGGACGGCCGCGCCGAGCTGGCCAACCTGCAGGGCACGCTGGAAGGCACGCGCAGGATCCAGGAACTGCTGCAGCCGCTGCTGGCCAAGAGCAATCCGGCGCTGGACAAGACCCTGGCCGAACGCTTCGCCGCGTTCGATGCCGCATTGGCGCCGTACCGCGAAGGCGATGGCTTCCGCGAGGCCCCGCTGGATGCCGCGCAACGCACCGCGCTGGCTGCGCCGATCCGTGCGCTGGCAGACGAGCTGGGCAAGGTCAACGCGGCGTTGGGCCTGGAATGAGCCGCGGTCCTTCCGATGATGCTGAAGTGCCGCAGTCGGGGCGTCGCCGCCGCCTGCTGCAGGGCCTGGGCGCGGCGGGTGCCGCGCTGGCGGCGCTGCCTGCTGCCGCTTCCACCAAGGCCGCGCCCGCCGATGCGCAGGTGGCCGATGCGCCGCGCAGCGACAGCACCGGCCAGCATTTGCCGTTCCTGGGCGTGCACCAGGCCGGCGTCACCACGCCGCGTCCGACCGCCGGCATGCTGGCCTCGTTCTTCGTGCTGGCCGAAACGCGCCAGGACCTGGAACGCCTGTTCCGCACGCTGACCGGGCGCATCGCCTTTTTGACCCAGGGCGGCGTGCAGCCGCTGCTGGACCCGAAACTGCCGCCGCCGGGTTCAGGCATCGTCGGCCCGGTCGTGCAGCCCGATGCGCTGACCGTGACCGTGTCGGTCGGCGATTCGCTGTTCGACGAACGCTATGGCCTGGCCGCGCTCAAGCCGCGCCGCCTGCAGCAGATGAAGTCGCATCCCAACGATGCCCTGGACGAGGCGCTGTGCCATGGCGACCTGTCCATCCAGTTCTGCGCCAACACGCCGGACACCAACATCCACGCGCTGCGCGACATCATCAAGAACACGCCGGACCTGCTGGTGCTGCAGTGGAAGCAGGAAGGCACGGTGCCGCCGATTGCCGCCGCGCCGGGCAAGCCGCCGGAAAGCGCGCGCAATTTCCTGGGTTTCCGCGACGGCTCGGCCAATCCGGATTCGGCCAACGCCAAGCTGATGCAGCACATCGTCTGGGTGGGCGAAAACCATGACGAACCAGCGTGGGCGCGCAACGGCAGCTACCAGGCCGTGCGCATCATCCGCAACTTCGTCGAACGCTGGGACCGCACGCCACTGCAGGAGCAGGAAGCGATCATGGGCCGCCACAAGGACAGCGGCGCGCCGCTGGACGGCGGCCGCAGCGAGCACGACGTGCCCGATTACACGCGCGACGCGGAAGGCAAGCGCACACCGATGGATGCGCATATCCGCCTTGCCAATCCGCGCACGCCGGCCAGCGATGCCAACCTGATCCTGCGCCGGCCGTTCAACTACTCCAATGGCGTGACCAAGTCGGGTCAGCTGGAAATGGGCCTGTTGTTCATCTGCTACCAGGCCGACCTGGAGCAGGGCTTCCTGACCGTGCAGCGCCGGCTGGATGGCGAGCCGCTGGAGGAATACATCAAGCCCATCGGCGGCGGTTTCTTCTTCACCCTGCCGGGCGTGGTCGATGCGCACGACTGGCTGGGCAGCGGCCTGCTGCAGGCCGCGACCGGCTGAGGCCGGGCGTTCTTTTTCCTTCCCGTTATGGACAACCACCATGGCTGATTCCCGTCGTTTCCTGCTGGCCCTGTTGATCGCCGCCGGCCTGCAGGCGCACAGCGCCCATGCCGTGCCCGTGTCTCCGCTGGAGCTGGTGGGGCCGCTGTCGAACTACAAGATCTACGTGGCCGGCAACGTGCGCACCCTGAACACCGAAACGCGCGCCTTCACCGCCGCCATCAAGGCCGGCGACGTGGAAAGGGCCAAGCAGCTGTATGCGTCCACCCGAACCAGCTACGAGAGGATCGAGCCGATCGCCGAACTCTTCAGCGACCTGGACAGCGCCATCGATTCGCGTGCCGACGACCATGAAAAGGCGGAGAAGGACCCGGGCTTCGGCGGCTTCCACCGGATCGAATACGTGCTGTGGACACAGAACACGACCAAGGGGCTTGAGCCGGTCGCCGACAAGCTGATGGCCGACGTGCAGGAGCTGCAGACCCGTCTGGCCAGGCTGACCTTCCCGCCGGAAAAGGTGGTGGGCGGCGCGGCGGTGCTGATGGAGGAAGTGGCCGCGACCAAGATCTCCGGCGAGGAGAACCGCTACAGCCACACCGACCTGTGGGATTTCCAGGCCAACTTCGAAGGCGCCTACAAGATCGTCGAACTGCTGCGCCCGCTGGTCCAGCAGCAGGACAAGGCGTTCTCGGACAAGACCGACGCCAACTTCAAGACCGTGTTCGACACGCTGAAGAAGTACCGCACCGCCGACGGCGGCTTCGAGACCTACGCCAAGCTGAGCGAGCGCGACCGCAAGCTGCTGGCAGGGCGTGTCAACACGCTGGCAGAAGACCTCTCGCGTCTTCGCGGGATGCTAGGTCTGAACTGAGTGATTGATCCAGCTGAAGGATGCTGCGCTGTGCATGACGTTGAGATCTGGGTCGATGTGGCGTTCTTCCGGAAGAACGCCTGGGTGCAGGCCTTCGCATTGCTGGCTCAGAAGCGGGGGCGAAAAACAATTGATTGCGGGGGACATCCTGCGATTTTCAAAGCGTGCGGATCTTTTTCCCCTGCTTCATCAGGCACAGGTTGAGGCGCACGATCTTCCGATGACTGTCGAAATGACTGTCGCGAGGAGGTCACCATAGGAAGCTGGTGATCAGGGTTTCCGAATCGATAAACCCGAACCGCAGCATAAAGCGCCTGCCTATGGGTAGATTGGTCGCGAGAGGCTGGACGATCATCAGCTCCAGTGTTCCGCTAGCGTTATCTAACGCGGTAAGCTCGACAGCTTCGAACCCGAAGTAGTGCTTCACCGTTGCGAAGGTTCCCTTGAAGAAGCTTTCCTTGGCGGAAAAAGCAACAGTCAACGATGTCTCATACGATAGATCGCCTGTCAGGCCCTTCAGCAAAGTCCGCTCACTCGCAACTAGGGCGGTACTTTCGACAGTATGCTGTGCCTTTGCGGCAATGAGGTGTTCGATGTCGATGCCGATCCCTGTGTAATTGCTCGCCGGCAGAGCGATAGCGGCCGCATAGGAGCGTGTGTGTGTAATGCTCCCGACGATTCCTGTTGGCCATAGTGGCTCGCGAAATGCACCGGTGCCTATCTCCTGATCGGGAGTGCCGAGCCGCAAGAGCGCGTGACGCGCCGCCAAGCGCCCATAAAGAATTCCGCTTGCCGCTTTCGCACACTGTGCTGAATCGACGACGGGAAGGCGATGCCGTGCTGTGCGAATGCGGAAGGATTGAATGACTCGACGTCGAACGCAACAAGTACGGCCTGGGCAAAACTTCGGTCAGGCCAGTCGAGAGAATGAACACGGATAGCATCGCGCCCCAGCGCGCCGACAATGTCGAGAAGCGGATTCACAGGTGTCCCCGTAGCGGTATCGTCCGGGTCGGTCGAATCATGGTGGATGGAGCGACATGTAGAATGCCGCTACAGAGCAGATATTAAAAACTGGACTTCCATCCCCAGTCCACAGCTTCACGCTGATGCCTGTATGGAGGCCCCCTACGTCAGGCTAGTTGTCGCCCGGATAGGATCCTGCAGTGGGGCGATCACGCACAAGCAAGGCTTGATGGTCGGTGCGCGAAGCTTCACGGGCACCCCCTACGACGGGCATCCGTTGAACGAACAACTGGTGCAGGTCGCGAGCCTCACTGAAGACACCGGAGCCAGGCCCAGGCAGGTGATGGTGGACTTGAGCTTTCGGGGCGTGGATGCGGACAACCAAGGCGTTGAGATGATCCATCGGGGTAAGTTCAAGAGCCTGACCTCGCAGCAACGCAAATGGCTCAAGCGACGCCAGGCGGTGGAGCCGGCCATCGGACACTTGTGAACCGCCCCGGGTTTCCCGGAGGCCCCGTGGTTTGAGTCACGCCGACATGACGGACTCAGGGGAGTGCGAATAGTAGTTGGCCTCCGCCTCGGTCGGCGGGATATTCCCAATCGGCTCCAGCAATCGGCGGTTGTTGAACCAGTCGACCCAGGTGAGCGTGGCTCACTCGACCTCCTCGCGCGTTCGCCAGGACGACCTGCGATGGATGACCTCGGCCTTGTAGAGGCCGTTGATGGTCTCGGCCAGCGCGTTGTGCCCCGAGGGCAGGCTTCGCGCTCATAGGAGTCCCCCACGCTGCCTACCGAGGGCTCCAGGCCGGCCTCAGCGAGCCGCTCCGTGTAGCGGATCGACACGTACTGAACGCCTCGGTCGCTGTGGTGAATCAGGCGATCCGGGCCGACCGGCTTCCTCGCGTAGAGCGCCTGTTCGAGCGCGTCGAGCACGAAGTCCGTCTGCATCGAGGACGACGCCTTCCAGCCCACGATGCGACGGGCGAAGACGTCGATGACGAAGGCGACGTAAACCCATCCTTGCCACGTCGAGACGTAGGTGAAGTCGCTGACCCACAGCGCGTTCGGCCGATCGGCCTTGAATTGCCGATTCACATGATCGAGCGGACACGGCGCTTTCGGGTCGCTCACCGTCGTTCGCACGGTCTTGCCTCGAATGACGCCCCGCAAACCCTGCCGCTTCATCAGCCGCTGTACGGTGCATCGCGCCACGTCGAACTGCTCGCGTCGCATCTGCCGCCAGACCTTGCGCACACCGTAGACCTTGAAGTTGTCGTCCCACACGCGCTGGACTTCCGGCATCAACGCCTCATCGGTCTTCGCGCGCGCGCAGCGCAACGCGGGATCGGCCAGCCTGGCCGCGTGCGCGTGGTAGGTCGACGGGGAGATCGGCAGCACCCTGCAGATCGGCTCGACCCCGTGGACGACTCGATGCTCATCGATGAACTGCTTCATCGCTTGAAGGGGCGGTCGAGCTCCGCCTGCGCAAAATACGCCGATGCCTTGCGCAGGATCTCGTTGACCTGGCGCAGCTCGCGAACCTCGCGCTCAAGTGCCTTGATGCGCTCCTTCTCGGACGTCGTCATCCCCTCGCGCTTGCCAACGTCGCGCTCGTGCTGCCTCACCCAACCCCGTAGCGTCTCGGCCGTGCAGCCCACCTTGGCCGACACCGACACCATCGCCGCCCATTGCGATTCGTACTCGCATTGGTGCTCCAGGACCATCTTCACCGAACGTTCCCGGATTTCCGGGGAGAACTTGCTTGCTCTGCTCATGGCTCCATCTTCTCAAGAAATGGAGCCTCCGGAATTCCCGGGGCGGTTCACTTGAAACACGACAACGCGATGGATCGATGCTGGCTACAGGGACAAACTGGTGATGAGCTGCACGCGGTGCTGTGCGCGGCGAGTTACAACATCCGCTGGCTGCTGCGGGTGATCGTACGTTTGCGGATCAAGGGCTTTTTGCGCCGCTGTTCGGGGTGCTGGCCCGGCTGGCAATGGCCCTGGCGATGCTATCGGCAGGGCGGAAAACTGGCGTGGGACGGTGGGCCTGCGGTGTTGGGTGAATTTTGCAGGGCAGACTATGTATGCTGTACGAGCGCCATAAATATGGCTTGATTGGATTTGTTAGCAACATAGACGCCTGCACGCGGCATCAGGCCCGTGCCTACAAAGTGAGGTACGGATTGTTCGGCGGCATCTCGTTGAACAGACATAGTGGATCCGTCAGAAGATAACCGTGCAGGCGCCTGGACTTGCGTGGCCCGGTGACCACGCAAGTCCAGATGTTCAGGCCATTGTCCTGTTTGCGGTGCAGTTGCAGCTTCTCGAAGCGCTTTTGCACCCATTGCCAGTCTGGCATATCGTCCTGCCGAGCCAGCATCGAGACGTGCGGGTGTTCCTGTGCATAGCGCTGAAACACGCCGGGACTGACTAGGTACGCCGCGTCGGCCACGATATGCACCAGCGCCTTCGCATCGTTGATGATGAGCCTGCGGGATTGGATGCCTTGCTTGAGCCAGGTGATGAAATGCTGCCCGGAGGCTGGATCCTGCGCGCGCCCAGCCGGCGTGGCGTGTAGAACGGCTGCTGCGGGCGACGGTGGCGCCGCATCATGGTGGTGCTGCGCGGACGCTTCGGCCACTGAAACTGCCGTGATCGGCGAGGCTGGTCTGATGTCGGTCGTACCCAGCATTTCCAGCCGCGAGTCAAGGCCATCGACGGGGCCGCTGGTGGTCGTCGGCGCTACCGCGGACGGCGGTGGTGGCGCTGCATTGTCGCCGGCTGGCGGGGGCGCGTCGCTGGTATCTGCACCAGCGCCGTTGGTGAGCTCCACCGTGACGGTGCCGGCGAATGGGGCAGGGCGCTGATCGCCTTCCCAGATCAGCGCTGGCGCCAGACGCAGCAGTGTGAAACTGTGCGACCAGCCGCTATTGCCGCTTATTATGGTGGCGCGCCAGATCGCCTTGCCGTCAGGTGTGGGCTGGACCATCCCGTGGTCCTGCAGAACATTGAAGACGGCACTGTTGCTGGCCGGGATGCCGTCCATGCCCTGCGACAGCAGATGGGCGCGCAGTTTGTCCGAGACGGTCTTGCTCACCAGCCAGAGGGCATCTTGCGTCAGCCAACCGTCCGAAGCCTGGGGCTGATTCAGCTTCAGCTCCTCTTTCAGCAGGTAGCGCAGGCCTTCGAGCAGCTTGCGTTGCAGCGCGTGCTTCGGTGCCGCCATCGCCTTCGCCGGATCGCCACCCAGCGCCTGGGCGACCGAGGCGCGGTCGGCCTGGATCACCAGTTCGCCAAGGACACCGGCATGCTCATACTGCCCGGCCAGGACGTAGAGCAGTGCCGACCACAGCAGGGGGAAGCCGCTGAGCCAGTCGAGGATGTCGCGGCCGAGCACGCGGTTGTAGAGCAGCCCGGAGGCTGCGCTGTGCAGGCGGTACTCGCGATCGGCGCGATAACGAAGGCGGTAGCGCTGCTGCAACGGGCCATGCCAGGGGTGCCAGATACTGCCATCGGCTAGTTCGATGTGCAGGTCGACCGCGATCTTGCCGATGTCGTGCAGCAACGCCGCGTAGGCTGCGGCGGCGGTCCAGGCTTCGGATTGAGCGGTCTGGTCTTCGGGCGTAGTGCCAGAGGGAAGCAGATAGGACTGCCGCAGCTTGAGGGCGTAGGCAACGACCTCCAGGCCGTGATCCAGCATGCCTCCTGGATAGGCATGGTGGTGGCTCTCCGACGCAGGGAATTGCTGAACCAGCTCGGCGTAGCGTTCCAGTGGGGCCAGGTACAGTGCGTCGAACTGCTTGCGCGACAGCGAGGTACGTTGCCATATATGTTCCAGCAGCTTCTTCCGGCGCGGCGTCGCCAGTAGCGCCGCCGCGGACTCCGGCCGCAACAGCCCATTCGGGGACCCAATTGCCGGTGTCAGTGGCGGACTGGTGGCGGGCGGTGCTTTTTTCTGCTGGAACAGCGAGAGCATGACGAAGTCCTGTTGATGGGCTGACGGGAGAGCCTTTTGGCCTTTTCGGGTAGGGCCTTTCCCCTTGACCCCGTTCCCTTGCCCCTTGCCAGCCCTTTGACCTTTTGGAAGCCTTTGGGTGTAGCGCGGCAGCGGCGGCCGGACCACCATCAATGGGGATGCGCCAGTGTCGGGTTGTGGGCGGAAGGCCGGCAGTGCAGTGCCTACGATGGTCCCTTCTTCCCAGGCCTGAGGCGCCATGCTGGAGCAGATTGACACAGTAAGGAATATTCCTTACCGTGCGAATGTCGTTATCGGGAGAACCGCCATGCCCAACATCCATGAAGTCGCCACCTTAACCTCCAAGGGCCAGATCACGCTGCCCAAGCCCATCCGGCAGGCGCTGGGGGTGGATGCCGGCGGCAAGGTGGCGTTCGACCTGCGCGGCGGTGAAGTTGTCGTGACCCGCGCCGACGCCGAGCACGAAGACCCTGCGATCGGCGCCTTCCTGGCGCTGCTGGAGTCCGATATCCGCGCTGGTCGCCATGTCCAGGCGCTGCCGGAGGATCTCGCGCGGACCATGCTGGCGAACGCTGGCCATGCGGTAGACCTCGATGACGACATCGAAGGCGAAGTGGCGCTCTGATGCGGCATGGCTGGACGCCGCTGTTCCATGAGGGCCTGATCGAGCAGTTGCGCAAGCTGCAGGCTGCCGCGGAACGGGCCGAGCAGAACGACCCGCAAGGATTCGAGGGCAATGCCAACGTCAAGCTGTTCCGGGCGTTGAGCCAGTTGATCATGGAAGTCGTGCCGAGCGATCCCGCACGCGACGAGTTCCGCCAAGGCAATACCTTGGGGCCGGCGTACCGTCATTGGCGGCGCGCGAAGATCGGACGGCGATTCCGCCTGTTCTTCCGCTACGACTCCAAGACGAAAGTGATCGTGTTCGCCTGGGTCAACGACGAACAGACGCTGCGGTCTTCGGGCAGCAAGTCCGACCCGTATGCGGTGTTCGAGAAGATGCTCGGGCGAGGCAGCCCGCCCGACGACTGGACGGCGCTGGTCGCGGCGAGCAAGGCAGACTGGCAAGCGTCGAAGAAGCCGTAGGCTGTGCCGCATTCGATTGATTGGATGGGGCATGGAAATTCAAGTCTCGATTGAATAATCGGGACGGATGCAATCAAGAACTCCCTGAAGCAGGTGCTGAACAAGAGTCGATAGGACCACCATGAGGTAGCCACCATGAAACCCGCAGCACAGACCACTTTCGCAGAGCGTGCAGGCCGAGTCTTCGGCCGGATGTGGCGAGCTGGCGCACGCTTGGATCGGAAGGCGCAGGGGTGGCTGGTGACGCGAGGTCTCGGCGCAGGCGTGGCTGCGGGCCCGCTGTGGGTCGTCAAGTTCGCTGTGCTGGCCGTCCTGCTCTATGGCGCGTTCTGGGTGGCGCTGCTGCTGGTTTTTGTTGTGGCCGCTGCATGGGCGGCTCGCAACGGCGGCCTTGACGAAGACGACCAGAGGCCCGAGTGGAAAGAAGGCCACGAGGGCTTCGGGCTCTACGATAAGAGCGACTGGCGTATTGATCCGCACGTGTCCGACGACGGCTGAGCAGTGTTCACTTCTTCGATACTGCACTCATCATCACGCCCGCGCCCCGGCCGCCGGCACCCTTGGCATCCGAGGTGGCCGTGGACAATCTCTGCACGATGTTCCCGGCGCGAATGCCTGCCCACGCCAAGGCCATGACCCAGAACGAGGGCAGCACGATGAACATCATCGCCATGACGAAGTTGAGCAGCATGTCCCCGAAGGTATTGTTGAGCCCGCACCGTTCACCCGCCTAGCGAACGTCTTGCTCTGCGCCGGTGTCAGTCCAGCCTTGAGGGCGTCCAGATAGTCCGCGTACCACTGCATCATGAGCCTGCGCTGCCTCAGGTAGATCGCGTGGTTGTAGTCGCCAGCGGTGCCTTTTCCTTGTGGGATAGTTGCGCATCCACGAGTTGCTTGGCCCAGTTGTGCTCCCGCAGCAGGGTGCTGGCGGTGTGGCGGCTACCGTGGCCGACCATGCGGCCCTTGTAGCCGATGAGCTGGAACACGTTGTTGATGGTGTTCTCGCTGATGGTGGGGTTTTTGGTGCCGATGCCCGGAAACAGGTATTGGTGCCGGCCGGTGAGCAGGTGCAGCGCCTTGAGCTGGGCGATCAGTCGGGTCGGCAGTGGCGTTACGTGCTTGCGGCGCATCTTCATCTCGCGGCCGGGATGGTCCAGATGCAGGCGTCCAGGTCGATTTCCGTCCACTCGGCGAAGCGGATCATGCCGGGACGACAGGCCGTCCAGAGCTCCATCCAGGCCGCAGTTCGACTGATCGGGCGGCTGGTGGAGGCTTCCAGGGCGCGCAGGAAGTCGGGAAGCTTCGGCTCCAGCAGATGCGGGTAGGGGGTGGATTTGGGGGCTTCCTTGGCGACAAAGCGCAGTTCGGAAGCTGGGTTGAGTTCGCACTTGCCCTTGGCGATGGCGCGGCTGAAGATTTCCCGTAGCCAGCCGCGGGCCTTCTTGGCGACGTTTAGCGCTCCGCGCTTCATCGATGCGGGTCTGTACATCCACGCAGTTGGCCCGAGAGACCTCGGGCAGGTACTTGTTGCCCAGGACGGGCAAGATGTCCTTGTCGAGGTAGGTCCGCATTTTGTCGAGGGTCGAGGCGGATCGCCCGGCGTCCTGCTTGGCCTTGATCCAGTCCTCGGCGGCGTCCTTGAACAGGTTGGTGCGGGTCTCGATGCTCTGGCAGCGGTCGTCCTTGCGTTTCTGGCCAGGGTCGATGCCGCGCGCGACGAGCAGGCGGGCCTCATGGGCTTTCTCGCGCGCCAGTTGTAGCGAGACGGTCGGGTAGACGCCCAGGGAAATGCGAGGCTGCTTGCCGTTGATGCGGTAGCGGAAATGCCAGTACTTCTGCGCTTCGGGCGTGACCCAGAGGAACAGGCCATTGCCATCGGCCAGACCGTAGGACTTGTCCTGGAACTGGGCGGTTTGGACTTCGCGTGCGGTGAGGGGCATGGTGAGTACATCTCCGAACTCGAAGTTTCAACGTACTCGGAAATGTACTCGTTTGCAGGCGGCTTCCAGTGGATGTGCTTGGCGGCCACTGGAACAAAAAGACCCGCTTTCGCGGGTCTTTTCAACAACATTAGAGACTTAGGTAGAAGTCTCTGGAACTGAGTGTGGTGCCCAGAAGAGGACTCGAACCTCCACGAAGTTGCCCCCGCTAGCACCTGAAGCTAGTGCGTCTACCAATTCCGCCACCTGGGCAATACAGGCCGAGAATTTTGTCGGTTGCGCGCGCCGCTGTCAAGCGGCGTTTTGCGTGCGCCGTGCCGGCGGCGGCGCACGCAACCGCGCCGGCTCATTGGGTGGCGGTGAAGTGCAGGCCCTGGTTGATCGCGCAGCGGTAGCCGAGCGTGGTGCCGGTCTGCTGGTAGCCTGGCAGGGCGAACACGGCCATGCTGAAATCGATGCTGCCGTCCGGGCGCACCTGGTAGCGCAGGAACTGCTGGATCGGCTTGCCGTCGCGGCCCACGGTGAGGTGCTCGTCGGCGAAGGACAGGGTGCCGTCGGCGATCACCCGGTATGCGTTGATGCGCAGGCCGCCGCGGGTCTGGGTCGGGGTGGCGCCGCCGGCACTGGGCGTGCACTGGCTCAGGTCGATCGCGACCGCAACCGAGGCGCCGGTATCCAGCGCACGTTCGATCTCGGCGAGCGAATCGAGCGGCGTGGCGGCGCCGGCAGGGTGGGCGAAGGCGAGTAGCGAGGCGGCGAGCAGCGAGATGGGCAGGGACTTCATGCGGAGCTCCGGAGCGTGGGGGAGGGGCGGTTCGCCGCACGCACGCTAGCCCTTTGCGCTGCGTGGTCAACCGACAAAATCGCGTTCTCCCGGCTGCGTCACAGCGCTTGTTCGAAGCAGGTCCGTTTGCCGTCGCGCAGGCTCGGCGGTGTGTCCGGATCTGCACGAGTGATGCGGTTTTCCGCCGAATGCGCCACGCCTGCGCATATCGATGCCGATGCCGCCAGGATGCCGCCACTCGCGATCCGGCGCCGCGATGCCGCGCGTTGCAGGTGGCACCGTCGCCAACGCATGCCGCAGGCGGAGGCGCGTCGCCTTGCGCTGCAGTGGGGGTGATCCGGGTGCCGCGGAATGCGCGATGCGCCGGGCGGCGCGCGCGCCGCCGGATGCCGCGTTGCGCGTCGGCATTGACAAGGGCGCGCGCTGCCCGCAGAATCCACGGCCTTCAGCGCCCAGATGGCGGAATTGGTAGACGCACTAGCTTCAGGTGCTAGCGGGGGCAACTTCGTGGAGGTTCGAGTCCTCTTCTGGGCACCACATGCAAGACGCGGGAGCGCTGAACTCCCGCAACGACCGGCCCGCTGACGCGGGCTTCGTCGTTTCTGGGGGGCTGTTCTGCCGCCGGTTACGGTCGCCGGTTTGCCTGTGTTGACGACCCAGCGAGTACCATGGGCGGATGACCAATCGAAAAACCAAGTCCGGCAAGCCCGGCAAATCCGCATCCCACGACACGCCCGCCAGCAAGGCCGGCGCCCCGGCGGCTCCGCCGCCGCCGAAGAAATCCAAGATGCCGTCGTGGATGCCGAGCCTCCCCAGCTTCTTGCGGCGCAGCCCCAAACCGCCGTTGCAACCGCTGCATCCGCCCGAACCGCCGTCGCGCAAGCCGGCCGCCGTCGCCGATCCATTCGCCGCACGCGAGGCCGAGCGCTATGCCGAGCCGATCGCCAGCCGCGAGGCGATCCTGCAGTTGCTCGACCGTTGCGACGGCCCGCAGACGCTCGAGGAACTGGCCGGGCAGCTCGGCCTGACCGAACCCTCGCGCATGGAGGCGTTGAGCAAGCGCCTGGGTGCGATGCTGCGCGAGGCGCAGCTGGTGCAGAACCGCCGCGGCGGCTACGCGCCGGTGCAGCAGACCAACCTGATCCCCGGCGTGGTGATCGCCAATCCCGACGGCTTCGGCTTCCTGCGTCCGGACGAAGGCGGCGACGACCTGTTCCTGCCGCCCTACGAAATGCGCAAGGTGCTGCATGGCGACCGCGCCCTGGCCAACGTCACCGGCATCGATCGCCGCGGCCGCCGCGAAGGCAGCATCGCGCGCGTGCTCGAGCGCGGCCTGAGCCGGCTGATCGGCCGTTTCAGCATGGAAGGCGGCATCGCCTACGTGGTGCCGGACGACAAGCGCATCCAGCGCAACGTGCAGATTCCGCCGGATGCGATCGGCGAGGCGCGCGATGGCCAGCTGGTGGTGTGCGAACTCACCTCCGCCCCGGACGCGCGGCGCCCGCCGATCGGCAAGATCATCGCGGTGCTCGGCGACAAGCTGACCCCGTCGCTGGTGGTGGAAACTGCGATCCACGGCCGCGAGCTGCCCTACGAATTCCCGCAGGCGGTGCTCGACGAAGCTGCGGCGGTGCCGATGACGGTGGAGCCGGCGGCGATCAAGGGCCGCGTGGACCTGCGGCAGACGCCGCTGGTGACCATCGACGGCGCCGACGCCAAGGACTTCGACGACGCGGTGTTCTGCGAACCGAACGCGGAAGGCTTCCGCCTGGTGGTGGCGATCGCCGACGTGTCGCACTATGTGCGTCCGGGCACGCCGCTGGACGTGGAGGCGATCCGGCGCGCGACCTCGGTGTATTTCCCCGGTTTCGTGGTGCCGATGCTGCCGGAGACGCTGTCCAACGGCATCTGCTCGCTCAATCCCAAGGTCGACCGCATGTGCTTCGTCTGCGACATGCAGATCGACCGCCAGGGCGAGGTGGCCGGCGCGCGCTTCTACGAGGCGGTGATGAATTCGCACGCGCGGCTCACCTACGACCAGGTGTGGCAGGCGGTGGGCGAGCGCGACGAGCAGGTGCGCAAGGACGTGGCCGCGGTGCTGCCGCAGATCGAGCGCCTGTACCAGCTGTTCCACGTGCTGGCCAAGGCGCGTTCGCGCCGCGGCGCGATCGAGTTCGAGACCTCGGAAGTGCGCTTCGTGCTCGACAACACCGGCGAGGTGACCCAGGCCGGGATGCTGGTGCGCAACGACGCGCACAAGCTGATCGAGGAATGCATGATCGCCGCCAACGTGGCCGCCGCGCGGCAGCTGCTGGAGGCGCGCATCCCGGCGCCGTACCGCGTGCACGAGCGGCCGCCGGAGTCCAAGTACGCCGACCTGCTGGAGTTCCTGAAGGAATTCAAGCTGAGCCTGCCGCCGTGGAGCAAGGTGGTGCCGGGCGACTACACCAAGCTGCTGAAGAAGGTGCGCGAGCGCCCCGACGCGGCCTTGCTGGAGTCGGTGCTGCTGCGCAGCCAGAGCATGGCGGTGTACTCGCCGGACAACGCCGGCCACTTCGGCCTGGCGCTGGAGGCGTACGCGCACTTCACCTCGCCGATCCGCCGCTATCCGGACCTGCTGGTGCACCGCGCGATCAAGTACGCGCTGACCCGCGGCGCGCCGGACAAGTACCTGTACTCGCCGCGCGAGATGGCGGCGCTGGCGCTGCAGTGCTCCGAGCGCGAGCGCCGTGCCGACGAGGCCGAGCGCGAGGTCGACGAGCGCTACCGCGCGGCGTGGATGGAAAAGCACGTCGGCGGCCAGTTCGACGGCGTGGTCAGCGGCGTCACCAGCTTCGGCCTGTTCGTGGAGCTGGACCAGTCCAAGGTCAACGGCCTGATCCATGTGACCCAGCTGCCGCAGGACTATTACCAGTTCGACGCGGTGCGCAAGACCCTGTCCGGCGAGCGCCGCGGCCGCCAGTTCCGGCTCGGCGACCGGGTCCGCATCCTGGTGCTGAAGGCCAGCATGGAGGAGCGCAAGATCGATTTCCGCCTGGTCGTGGAAGGCGAGCCGATGACGGACCTGCCGCCGCCGCCGGAGCGCGGCCAGCAGCCGGCCAAGCGCAAGAAAAAGAAGTACTGACGGCGCGGCGTCGCGGCGGGCCGCCGGGCGGCCGCCGCGATCGTTCGCCCCGTGCGCGCGGCGCATGGGGCGCGGCCCGCGCAATGCGGTTCGCAGCGGAGAGCAAGCATGGAGCATGACGGCTACAGCGGCGGTTGCCAGTGCGGCGCGGTGCGTTTCCGGATACGCGGCCGGCTCGACGACGCCTCGATCTGCCATTGTCGGATGTGCCAGAAGGCGTTCGGCGCCTACTACGCGCCGCTGGTGTCCACACGCGGTGCGGAGCTGCGGTGGACGCGTGGCGCGCCGAAGCATTTCCAATCGTCCAATCTGGTGCGGCGCGGCTTTTGCGCCGACTGCGGCACGCCGCTGACCTACGAGGCGCCGGACGGTATCGCCGTGGCCGCCGGTGCGTTCGACGACCCGGCGGCGCTGCCGCCGCGGATCCAGTACGGGTTGGAAGGCAAGCTGCCGTTCGTGGACGGCCTGCACCGGCTGCCGGCGATGCGCACCGAGGACGATCTGGAGGCCGCACCGTTCCTGGCGCAGCTGGTGTCGCACCAGCATCCGGACCACGACACCGAGCGCTGGCCGGCCTGAGCGGGTGCGCAACATGCCATGCATGGCGCACGGTCGGCGCCGGTTCGCGGCCTGCGTTCTGCGCCCTTCGTCGCCGGTCGCGCACGCCATCGATGCCGGCGCTGCCCGGTGCTGCGGCGCCGGCAATGTGACGCGAGCGCCGGCAACGCCTACCATGCCGCTTTCCTTTCTTGCAGCCCCGCCTCATGAGCAAGCAGAACCAGTGGATCGTCGGCGTCAACGCCGTGGCCTCGTCGATCGAGAACGATGCCGACAACGTGCGCGAAGTGCTGGTCGAGGCGGGCAGCAAGAACCCGCGGCTGGTGGAGATCGAGGAGAACGCGCGGCGCAAGGGCATCGAGGTGCGGCGGGTCAACGCCCAGGCGCTGGACGGCGTCGGCGGCTCGGTGCGCCACCAGGGCGTGGCCGCGCGCTATGCGGCGGCGCGCACCTGGGGCGAGAACGAACTGGAGGGCCTGGTCGCTGCGGCCGAAGGCCGCGCGCTGCTGCTGGTGCTCGACGGGGTGCAGGATCCGCACAATCTCGGCGCCTGCCTGCGCAGTGCCGCGGCGGCCGGCGCGACCGCGGTGGTGATCCCGAAGGACAAGTCGGCGCCGGTCAACGCCACCGTGCGCAAGACCTCGGCCGGCGCCGCCGACCGCATTGCGATCGTGGCGGTGACCAATCTGGCGCGCTGCCTGCGCGACCTGCAGAAGCAGGGCGTGTGGATCTACGGCCTGGTCGGCGAGGCCGAGACCTCGCTGTACGCGCAGGACCTGCGCGGCAACGTGGCGCTGGTCCTGGGCGGGGAATCCGACGGCCTGCGCCGGCTCACGCGCGAGCATTGCGACGGTTTGGTCAAGATCCCGATGCCGGGCGACATCGAGAGCCTCAACGTGTCGGTGGCCACCGGCGTGACCTTGTTCGAGGCGGTGCGGCAGCGCATGGGGTGAGGTGCGGGCATGTAGAGGCGGCGTGCCGAGACCGAGAGGGTGGCGCCGCGCCTGCCCGAGGCGGCCTGGAAGCCTGCGCGCATCGGCCGGCGAACGCGGCGCACACCCGCGAGGAGGATTTTTGCCTACCATGTGCATTCTTTCGGTGGGTCCCGTTCCGGCAATGAGCCAGCGTCGCCCCCGTCTCGTCGATCCTGGCCGGCCGCCGCGCTCCCGGGCGTGCCGCCCCTTGCCGAGCGCGATCGACCCGCAGGCTCGCGCTTGCGCAGGTCCAGCACCGCGCCATCGCCTGGGTGTGGACGCCGGCGCGCGCGCTCGCCCTGGCTTGCCCGGGGCACGCGCAAGAAGCGTGCGGCCTGTGCGAGGATGGCTGACACGCACTAGCGCTTTCCAGGCCGGATCGATTCGATGAGGGCGATGGCGTCGGGCCATGCGGCGGCCGTCCGCCGCGCCACGCATGCGTGGCTGCCGGTTCTGCTGGCGCTGCTCGCGCTATTGCTCGGAATAGGGCAGGCCGCCGCCGCCCCGGCCGCTGCCGGACCGCCGCCGTTGCGCGACTACGCCGTGGATGCCTGGACCTCGCGCAACGGTTTGCCGCACAACTCGCTGCGCGACCTGGCGCAGACCGCGGACGGGCGCCTGTGGTTCGCCACCTGGGAAGGGCTGGTGCGCTACAACGGCCTGGACTTCACGGTGATCGACCGCAGCACCCGTCCCGGCCTGCCCGACAACGGCGTCGGCGCGCTCTACGTCGGTCGCGACGGCGCGCTGTGGCTCAGCGATTCGCGCGGCAACCTGGGCCGCTACGATCGCGCCGGCAGCTGGCGCTTCTGGCTGCAGCCGCCTGGCTGGCCGCGCGCGCTGATCCACGCCATGAGCGAGGACCGTCAGGGGCGGCTGTGGCTGCTGTTCGAAGGCAACGGCCTGGGCTGCCTGTGGCCGGACGGGCACTTCGACTACCAGCCGGCGCCGCCGGGCCTGCCGCTGGCCAACAGCTTCCCGCGGATCGCCGTGGACGACCGTGACCGGGTCTGGATCGGCAGCCTCGACGGCCTGCTGTACCGCGACGCGCAGGGCGTGCTGCGGCGCGCGCCGCAAGCGTTCGGGTTGCCGCCTGGCCTGGCCTGGCCGTACCGCGCCGCGGACGGCACGCTGTGGCTGGTCGCCGGCGAGAATGTGTACCGGCTGCAGGGCGGGCAGGCGGTGCTGGTGCACCATCTGCCGGGCTACGGCCACTTCACCGCGATGCTGCGCGATCGCGACGGCGCGGTGTGGCTGGGCACTGAAAACCAGGGTCTGCTGCGCATCGGCCGGCACGGCATCGAGCACATGGCGCCCGGCGACGTGCTGCCCAACGGGCGCATGGTGAGCCTGCTCGAAGACGCCGAGGGTAGCGTCTGGATCGGCGCCAACGGCGGCCTGTTCCGGCTGCGCGAGACCCTGTTCACCAGCTACACGCGGCGCGACGGACTCAGCGGCGACTACGTACGCGCGCTGCTGGAAGCGCCCGACGGCGCACTGTGGATCGGCAGCGCCGCCGGCCTGGACCGGATGACGGCCGCCGGCACGATCGCGCCGGCGGGCCTGCGCAATGCCGACGGCAGCGCGCCGTCGGTGCTGAGTCTGGCGCGCGGCAGCGACGGCGACCTGTGGGTCGGTACCTACGCCGACGGCGTGTACCGGCTGCGCGACGGCCGCGTGCGCCGCCACTACGACAAGGGCGATGGCCTGCCCAGCGGCCACGTGCGCGCGATCAGCGTGGACGCCGCCGGCACGGTGTGGATCGGCACCCAGCGCGGGCTGGTCCGCATCGACGGCGAACAGGCGCGCGGCGCCGACGTAGCAGGCCTGCCGCAGGGCCTGATCACCGCGCTGGCCAGCATCGACGGCGCCCTGTGGATCGGCTCGGTCGAAGGCGCTTCGGTCTTGCGCGACGGCCGCGTGCGGCGGCTGCCGCTGGAACCGCTGGGCGGCGCGCGCAGCGTGTTCGGCTTCCAGGCGCTGGGCCGCGACGTGTGGATCTCCACCGACCGCGGCCTGTACCGCTACCGCGACGGCCGCCTGGCGCGGGTCGGCCTGGAGCAGGGCATGCCGGTGGACACCGTGTTCCAGCTGGTCCGCGACCGCCTCGGCAACGTCTGGATCAGCAGCAACCGCGGCGTGCTGCGGACCAGCGCCGAGGCACTGGATGCGGTCGCCGACGGCCGCGCCGGCAAGCTGCAGGTGACCCGCTACAACGAGATCGACGGCATGGCCAATGCCCAGGGCAACGGCAGCTCCGGCCCATCGGAAATCGTGCGTCGCGACGGCAGCGTGTGGCTGGTCACCGCCGGCGGCATCAGCACGGTCGATCCGCGGCGCTTGCAGCGCTTCCGCGAGCGTCTGCCGCCGCCGGCGGCGATCGAGAACGTGCTGCTGGATGGGCGGCCGTTCGCGTGGCGGCGGCAGTCGCGCCTGCCCGGCGCCACGCGCATCGCGGTGTCCTACGTGGGGCTCAGCTATCTGCTGCCCGAGCGCATCCGCTACCGCACCCGGCTCGACGGCCTGGACAAGGACTGGGTGGAACGCGGCCAGCAGCGCAGCGTCGAATTCATCGGCCTGCCGCCGGGCGACTACAGCTTGCGTGTGGCCGCGGCGCATCCGGATGGCGCCTGGAGCACGCGCGAGGCGCTGTGGCATTTCAGCGTCGCCCCGCTGTGGTGGCAGCGGCGCAGCGTGCAGGTCGCTGTCGCGCTGGCGCTGCTGCTCGCGCTGGTGGCGCTGTACCGCTACCTGATCGCCCGCTACCAGCGCCGCAATCTGCGCCTGGAGCGGCTGGTCAAGCAGCGCACCGGCGCCCTGCAACTGCAGACCGAGCGGCTGCTGCGCGCCGACGCCGACAAGAGCCGGTTGCTGGCCGAACTGCAGCGCCAGGCCGACGCGTTCGAGCGCCAGGCCCACGAGGACGCGCTGACCGCGCTGCCGAACCGCCGCCATTTCGACGAAGTGCTGGTCCGCGACGTGTTGCGCGCGCAGCGCAGCGGCAGCCCGTTGTGCCTGCTGGTGATCGATATCGACCGCTTCAAGCAGATCAACGACGGTTATTCGCACGCCACCGGCGATGCGGTGCTGCGCGAGGTCGGGCGCCTGTTCGCCGAGGCCTGCCGCGGCGCCGACCTGCCGGCGCGGCTGGGCGGCGAGGAGTTCGCGGTGCTGCTCGGCGACACCCCGCTGGCCGACGCCGAGCGCATGGCCGCGCGCCTGCGCGACCTGTTCCACGCGCGCCTGCTGTGGGCCGACGCGCCGACGCTGCGGGTGACCTTCAGCGGCGGCCTGGTCGCGCTGAGCGGGGAGGAGACGCCGAGCCAGCTGCTGCAGCGCGCGGACGTGGCGTTGTATCGGGCCAAGAGCGGGGGGCGGGATCGGGTGTGTGTGGGGTGAGGGCTGGTTCTAGACCTTTGCCTGCTTGGCACGGGATGCGAGCCTGCCCTTGCGCAGCAAGCGTTCCGAGCGCATGACATGCAAGATAAAGACCTTGTGCCCGTCATGTCGGTAGAACACGCGACAGGGGGGCTCAACAATCTGGCGATAACGGGACCGCCCAAGCTCTTGCGGCCGGCTGCCACTGTCAGGGTGCTCAACAAGCTGTTCGACATGATCGAAGATGCGTTTGACAAGCTCCGAGGCCGCTACCGGGCTTTCCAAGGCGATGTAGTCGGCAATCGCATCCAGATCGGCCAGCGCCGGCTCCGACCAGACTATTTCAGCCATCGCGCGAGGCGCTTCCTGGCTTCGGCATGGGTTGCTACGCGACCCTCCGCGACCGCTTGTTCTCCGCGGGCAATACCCTCCAGCACCGCCATGCGTTGCTGCATGAGCTGATAGGTCTCGACGTCCACCAGATACGCACTGGGCAGGCCATGCTGGGTAATCAGGATAGGCTGCTTGTCCCGCTCGATGTCCGCGAGAAGTTCAGTGGCCTGGCGCTTGAGGGTAGTGACGAGTTCGGTGCGCATGAAGTGACACTACAGTATCACTTCGGGGGGCGCAAGCATTCGCGAAAGGTCGAATGCCTGAATTAAGGAATGCCTGATCTACCAGCCGTAGCCGAGGTTCCCCTGCTCGCAACACGGAGGCAGGGCAACATCTCGCAGGTTTTACATCCAATCGCCCGCGTTTTGTCCCGCATCCCGCCTTTGGGCGATCTGCGGGCGCACCCCTCCTATGCCACCGACAGCAATGTCCTGCGCGCCCTCCACAGATTGACCAACGCGAACAGCGTCGTCACCTGCGCCGCGTTCTTGGCCAGGCCCTTGTAGCGCACCTTGACGTAGCCGAACTGCCGCTTGAGTACCCCAAACGGATGTTCCACCGCCGCCCGGATCGAGGCCTTGGCCCGTTCCAGTTCCTCGGTGATTGCGCGTAGCGCCGGGTGCGCGATCGCCTTCACCTGGGTTCGAGACATGGCAATCACCGCGGGGAGGGGGGAGCTGATGACTTGGACCATCAGCAGAATCAGAGGTTCCTTAAGCCGCGCCGCGAGGCGGCGTCGGCTTGAATGAATTGTCGGTCATCAGAGTCCGGAGAAACCCTGACTTGTCATGGATTGCGGGACACGAAGGCATTTGGATTTCTTCTCATACTGTACGAGTTTATTGTTTTGCTCAAAAATAGCGGCGACAGAGACCATGTGCAATGAGCCAGGTACAGGAATGTCTGCCTGTCTTTCATAGATTGCGAACCAGATCGGAGTAGAGGATAGCTTTTGCATGGCTTGATGGGATTTCATCGCTGAGTACGGCAAGTAATAATTCTAAAGCCCCCGGCTCTGCCGGGGATATTTACTAAACGGCCTTTGAGTGTGCCAAGTTCCGCTAAAAACTAAATTGATTTCACCATTTTCAATTTTATTGCAATTGGTGGCATAAATTGTCAATCTATTTCAATGATTTTAGTTCATATGCAATTCATAAAGAGGTTTTGGCTGCTATAAACAATGGCGCCGAAGCACAGCGAGGTCCCAAGGATGAGTAGCCTGTTTAGACCGGAAAGCTTGGAAGCCAGGGAAAATGAACTCCTAGGCAGAGTCAGATCTTCGGTCCCTAGCTCCCTCAGATTTATTGCTGCCATGGCCTCGTTGCTATTCTTGGGAGTTGTGGTCTTTGTCTGCTTTGCAACTTATGCCCGTAAAATTGAAATCCAGGGCTATCTCGCGCCAGTAGGTGGCGATATGAAAGTGGTGGCTCCATCAAGCGGAACGCTCAAAGCGATCTATGTAAAAGTAGGAGGCGATAAAGTTAAAAAGGGAGATCTTCTGGCAGTCATTTCGTCAGAAATAACCAGCGAAAAAACAAATCAATTTCAGCTATTGCTGCGGAAGGCGCTGGCAGCGGGCAGACTCAACTTCCAAGTGCAACACCTCACAGAGCGTAGGGTGTTGCGATGGGAAGACAGTACAGTCATCTGAGTAGTGAGGAACGCGCGGTGCTTCAGGTCGAACGCGATCGGGGAACGAGTCTTCGTGGGATCGGTCGCCGCCTGGGGCGTAGCGCATCGACGCTGAGCCGCGAGATCCGGCGTCTGGACAGCGGCGTGTACTCGGCGCATGCGGCAGCCCTGGTGTATCGATCGCGGCGATCGCGCAGCGTACGAGCACGCAGGCTGATCGCGGGCGCGGTGCTGTTCGAGTTCGTCCACGACCGTCTTGTGTTCGATCGCTGGTCGCCGCAGCAGATCGCGGCCACACTGCGGGACATGCATCCAGACGACGCCAGCCAGCGGGTCAGTCACGAGACGATCTACGCGGCCATCTACGCGCATCCGCGCGGCGGCCTGAAGCAGGCCCTGGTCGATGCATTGCGCCAGAGCAAGCCCACGCGAGGCCGCAGGCGCACCACAGCAGCGGCGCGCACCTGGGTACCGGAGGAGCTGCGCATCGTGCATCGGCCCGAAGCGGTGGAACAGCGCCTGCTGCCGGGGCATTGGGAGGGCGACCTGATCAAGGGCGCGTTCAACCGGTCCTGCGTGGGCACGCTGGTCGAGCGCAAGACACGCTTCGTGGTGCTGTGCAGGATGGATGGCTGCACCGCGGACGCCGCGCTGGAAGGCTTCACTCGCCAGATGAAGAAGCTGCCGGCCTTCCTGCGCGAGAGCCTGACCTACGACCGCGGAACGGAACTGACCTGTTACGAGGAGCTGATGCGACGGTTGAACATCGACGTGTGGTTCGCCGATCCGTATGCGCCGTGGCAGCGGGGCAGCAACGAGAACACCAATGGCCTGCTGCGCCAGTTCCTGCCCAAGGGCGTGGACTTGTCGCAAGCGAGCCAGGAGTACCTCAATCACGTCGCCAAGCTGATGAATGGGCGTCCTCGCCAGACATTAGGCTGGGCCACGCCGGCAGCGGCCATGGAGAAGGAAATCCTCGCCTTCAAATCACGTGTTGCACTTGATTCTTGAGACCGCCGGGTATAATGACAACTTTGGGAACCTCTGATTCTGCTGATGATCCAAGTCATCAGCCCCCCCTCCCGCGGTGATTGCCATGTCTCGAACCCAGATGACCCTGTCGCTGCAGCACGATGCCAGCTTCGATGTGCACCGCAAGCCGACGCGGCGCGACGTGTTCCTGTCGCAGATGGATCAGGTGGTGCCGTGGGCGCCGCTGTGCGCGTGCATCGCGCCGTTCTATCCGAAGGTAGGAGCGAGCGGCGGCCGTCCGCCGGTGGGGCTGGAGCGGATGCTGCGGATCCATTTTCTGCAGCAGTGGTATGCGCTGAGCGATCCGGCGGTGGAAGAGGCGCTGTACGACGTGCCGGCGATGCGGCGGTTCGTGGGGATCGACCTGGGGCGCGAAGCGGCGCCGGACGAGACGACGATGTGCAAGTTCCGGCATCTGCTGGAGAAGCACGGATTGGCCGAACAGCTGTTTGCAGCGGTCAATGCTCACTTGCGCGAGCACGGCCTGCGGCTGTCGTCGGGGACGATGGTGGACGCAACGATCATCGCCGCGGCGCCGTCGACGAAGAACAAGGCGCGCTCGCGCGATGGGCAGATGCACCAGACCCGGAAAGGCAAGCAGTGGTACTTCGGAATGAAGGCGCACATCGGGGTGGACCAGCGCACGGGACTGGTGCACCACGTGGTGAGCACGGCGGCCAACGTGGCCGACGTGACCCAGACGGCGCATCTGCTGCATGGCCAGGAGCAGCATGTGTTCGCCGACGCGGGCTATGCGGGGGCGGCGACGTATGCGCCGGCCGACGGACGCACCTTCTGGGTTGCAGAGAAGCGCAGCAAGGTGAAGGCGATCGCGCACCCGGGGATGCGCGCAATCACCGAGGAACTGGAACGGGCCAAGGCTTCGATCCGGGCGGCGGTGGAACATCCGTTCGGGGTACTCAAGCGGCAGTTTGGCTACGTCAAGGTGCGCTACAAGGGCCTGGCCAAGAACGCGGCGCAGGTGACGACGCTGTTCGCGTTGGTCAATCTGTGGAGGGCGCGCAGGACATTGCTGCCGGTGGCATAGGAGGGGTGCGCCTGCGGACCGCCCAAAGGCGGGGTGCGGGACAAAACGCGGGCGATTGGATGTAAAACCTACGAGATGTTGCCCTGCCTCCGTGTTGCGAGCAGGGGAACCTCGGCTACGGCTGGTAGATCAGGCATTCCTTAAAGGGCAGTATTCAGGTTGACAATACAATTTACTCCATCGATATCAAGACGAACGAATTCACCTCGACCACTGCCACCGCTTCCTGGAGTTCTCAGGTCTCTGATGGAGTCACGGTAGGTGTTTCCACGACCTATGATAGTTCAAGCAATACTTTCGCCACTAATTTAACGATTCAGCTCGATCTGTAATATTTTGGCGCCGTGCTAACTATGGCGGCGCCAAACTTGGAGAATACATGAAATACTATTTGTGCGCCTTCGGTCTTTTATTCTCAGCCTCCATATTTGCATCTGATTTTACTGAGGATAGCATTAATTTGGTTTTTAAGTCCGTGAAGAATGGAAATGCCGCTAAGCTGAAAGAGCAGTCTAGTGCTAACGATGCATATGGCTATTTTTCCAAGGCCGGGTACTATCGCATCAATGGTCAACTAGACGTTTCAACTAACGCAGCTGATAAGTGCATTGCTAGCCTCAGCGCAGGCGATATTAAAGCAAAAGCCGCATGCCAGCTTATCAAGGCAGGCAACTATTTAATGGTTGGTTCATACATGCAGTGGGCCGGCGCCATGGCGGATATGAGAGCTTATAGTGCGGCGCTATCAGGCATTCCGGATCTCAATCAAATTTATCTAACTTACCCCAAGTTCCTGCGTGATAGCTTCACTGCTGGTACTATTGTGGAAGAAATAGAGCGTGAGGGTGTGGAAAATGTCAATAATAAATATGGCATACCGCTTGTAAGACTCAAAGTGGGGAATACATTAAATTCGGAAAGGAGTGCGAACGTAGATTTAGTTATCGACCTCGGGTCGTCCTACTCGATTCTCAATAAAAAGATTGTGGATTTCCTTGGTGTCAAGACTGTGCTTGGCTTTCAGCCAATAATAAAGTCTGGAAAAGAGGTTGGAAGCTATAATCTGATCGGCCCACTTACGCTTGAAATCAATGGTGTCAGGTTAAGAAACATCTATATGGCCGACACGGATGTTGAATTTAATATATTGGGCCGGGATCTACTTAGGCTGCTTGGACCCTCAAAGCTGACGCAGGACAAATTTTCTCGTGTCAGTGATCAGGAATTTGCGAGTCTATGCAAGTCACGTGGCGTAATCACATCAGAGCCATCTGGAGGATGGGCCAGCGTGAGAGTACCGGCTGTAATCGGGCCGCGACCTGTATTAATCAAGGTCGAAACAGGTAGCAATAGTCCTCTTCAAGCCGATGGAATGGATTTGCGTAATTTTGGGAAAGATAAATTCGAAAGCTATGTGCATGTCTCACCATGGAGTCGAGGAGCGGTTCAATACGTCCGGGGGGTTGCTGAGGTTAAAACGACCTGGGGTAGTGCTAAGACAGAATTCTTTGGAACCTCGCTTCCTACAACCTTTCACCCATGGAAAATCGGTTTCGCTAACCAAGCTGAGTTTTCCTGGGATATCGGGAAGAACTTGGTTTGCTTTTCAACTAACCCTTTAATTCAATGAGAATTCATTTTTTTTTGGCATTGGCGGCAGCTATGTTGTCGCCAACAGTTGGGGCGCTAGAAAGGGAGCCGGCTCCGGTCATGCATGCGGATAACTTTGTGAAAGTGGATATGGCATTGCGGAGTGGACACTACGAGAAGTTACTCGCGATAGACAAGCACGCGGTAGGGACAGGTCTTTTGAGAGATTTGGTTAAAGATCGCATAGCACCTGGAATCCATTTAACCGCACTCGACCAAGAGAATTCGTGCCGACAACAGTATCGCGCCAGTCTGTCTAGTGATGATCTCTATCGACAATGTTTATATGTGAGCATAGGAAACTATTTCTTATGGGGACGTTACGCAGATGCACGGCAACTAGCTTCACTTTTTTACGGTCCTTCACTTAAAAGAAGGAGGCTAAATGACTTGCCGGCCAATATTGCTGCACTCCTGCAAACTGTACCCTCTGCCAGCGGTTTGAATCCTGCAAAACGAGATGACCTTAGGTTAACATTAGATGGGCAATACGCAGAGACTGAAATCACTGCTCATAACGGGGTCCCAACAATTATTGCGATGCTCGATATTAAGGGTAAATCGATCGCGGCTAAGTTCGTCATTGACACGGCGGCTTCAAACTCTGCATTGAGCTATCAGACTTTGCATCAGATTTCTGGTATTGCTCCGGAGGGCGAAGTTTTTGACGAAACCGCAGCTCAAATTTTGAATGTAAGCGTTAACGATGTGAGATTCATTAATGTGCTCTTTCAGCCAATTAAAGCCGATCTCAATATCTTGGGACTGGACGTGTTGAGACAGCTCGATGGCATAAAATTAAGTAGCCGTAAGTTGCAAATTTGGGTTGGTTATTCCCCACACAGCTGTAACGCTCCGCTAATCAATAGTTCCAGCCCAGTTGGTGATTGGAGCAGGATAGCGGTGCCTGCGAAAATAAATAACGTAGACACTGATATCGTGATCGACACCGGTGCTTCCTTCGACGCCAAGTTGCACGGCATGGATATGCATAAGATACCGTTAAGATTAAGGCGCTCGATAACTTATTTGACTGCTGATGGGGCGCGCACGGCCGAAGCGATTTTGGGTCACGTTAACATCCAGATCAGCGGCCAAAATTTTCCCTCCAAATACATTGGTGTTGGTGGAGATAGATACATCATGCCTTGGTCTCTTGGCTACAGCTGGTTAAGTCAAAAAGATCTTTATCTCAACATAAAGGACTCTTGCTATTCTTTAAATTGAGCATTAGGAAATTTCTGATTAACCCATGCATCGCCGCCTTGCAGCTCAGTAAAATAAATAGGTTAAGCGTTGCGCAAGTGGGTTAATCAGACAATCCTTAGGGAACCTATGAAAATCGCCGCGATATTTATATTATCACTACTGAATTCGTACGCTCCCTGCTGTATCGCATCGAGCCTTTCTGAAATTTATCAGGCTACTAGAGAGAATAACCCTCAATACGCTGGGTTTGATAGCTCTGTGGAAGTTTCCAAACAAGAATTAGTCGGAGCCCGGGCCAAATTTTTTCCGACTGCAAATGCGTTTTATACATTAGATAAGGAAAATGTAGAATACCGGGATGTCGAATTTCGTGGGTACTCTAAATCATTCTCGCGCGGCATCCAGGTTGCTCAGAAATTATTTTCTGCCGAAAATATATACGCCTATAGAGCTAGTAAGCAGTCTTACGAAGGTGCGCGCTATCAAAGGGACTATAACGTCAATTTGCTCGAGGAAAGCTTGATTGAGGCTTACCTGACTAGTGTTTTGCAGGCGAAGATTGTAGACGTATATTCCAGATACGAAGACGCATACGCGCAGGCTCTCAAGATCACAAGACGCCAATACGCAGGAGGATATGCTGCTAAAGTTGATACTGCCCAAGCCGAATCATATTATGAGTATATAGCTGCGCAAAGACTTGAGTATGCCAGTGATTTGGATTCGAGTTTGCATAAGCTAAGTCGAATGTCTGGGCTTGACCTTAAAGAAGTTGGCCCATTCAAGGAGAGCCAGAACTTCAGCTTTGTAGAGAATCGAAGCCTTTTAGCATGGTATCAACTTGCACAAACTCATAACTCTAAATTGGCTTACCTTGAGAGATTAATTCGAACATCCGCCGAAAAGGTGAAATCCGCGCGGTCTGCCCGCTTACCAGAAGTGAGCCTGGAGGCAACATACAGTTCTGTTAATTTCGAGCAATTTTCACTGAGCAACGACGGCCGTGTCAGATGCTGGGATAAATATGTCGGTATTAACGTAAGCGTGCCTTTGTTCTCAGGATTTTTAATTGAATCCAATATCAAAACAGCCGAAAGTCAAAGAGATTTGGCTGTTTCAAATTTAGAAATCGAGGTGGCGCAGATACGTAATGATATAAGTGACTACTACGCCTATATTTCTAATTCGAGTAAGCGACTTGAAGCGTCAGCGCGGTCTGTAGCTGCCGCCATTTTGTCTGAGGAGCTTATTGGTAAAGGTTACAAAATTGGTCAGCGAGATTTCACCGATCTAGCTGTAGCGATTGGCCGTCGGGCTGAATGCGAGCTTCAACTGGCATATGCGCGATACAATTACCTGGTAGCCCAAGTTAAGTTGATCGCAACGACGAGAGAGCTTGGACAGCAGGACATGGAAACAATTTCTCGAATTTTATCATACTGATGGATATAACGCGCAAAATCTTCATGCTTCCAGCATATACGGATATTAAAAAGCCCGACCTAGATCAGCTTTGCGAGATTTTCTATCAAGATTGCCTTGAGGCTGATTATGAATTAAGTCTCATAAAAAACTCGTCGATGACCCCCTGGTTTGAAGTTCCTCCTTTGGCAAGTAATGATTTCAATTTAAAATATGGCTTGAGTGGCGCTAGCCTTTTTATTGACGACATCGCTCGTCTCCCAGATCCACTGGCAGTTAAAATCACGAACATAGAAAGTGAAGCCTTCGAGGGCGAGCTATTTTTAGCTAATTGCCAGATAATCAGAAAATCGATTGGGTGTCGTATTAGCGAATTTAGATTATTGCTCAATAGTGTCACGGGGAATATCTCGGGGGAGAGTATGGATATTCGTGATGGATATGCACGTACTTCGCCCGATGAACACGGGCGAGTTTTTACTTATTTATGTCCCACAAAAATCGAAGACGAGCTGTCAACAGCTTATGAGTTGCTGTTAAAGCATCCTCCTTCACTAATTGGTGCGGCAATAGCTTTCACTTACTTGGTAGCGTTGCACCCATATCGCGATTTTAACGGCCGGCTTTCTCGTTTGGTTGCAAATTCCTTGATCGCCCCGGCCTGCGTTTCATCGCCCCATGTATATGTTCAAATTAAAAGAATACAGTTAATGTCCGGTAATTTTTTCTCAGTTCACGTAAGAAGAGCCTCTCTTCTTGGGGACTGGCTGCCCATAATAAAGACTTTTCGATCTTCGATTAAAATTTTCTTTCTGATCAGCAAGGGAGGAGAAAGCCACGCGTAAGCTTAATAGTCGCACACTATTGACTACAGCCATTCTCATTAAGCGCTGCTGGCATAACTACGCAAGGCTGGCTGGATCGTACCGGCTAACTTGGGCGCGGCCCGATAAAAGTTACGGTAGGGCTGCTTCCAGGACATACAAGAACCTTCAACCGATCTGCGGCGCCGGCCAGGCGTTGGCGATCTTGCAGAACAGGCGGGCGGTCTGCTCGGTGTCGTAGACGGCGCTGTGCGCGTCGGCGGCGTTCCAGTCGAAGCCGGCGGCCTGCACGGCGCGCGCCAGCACGGTCTGGCCGTAGGCGATGCCGGCCAGGGTCACGGTGTCGAACACGCTGAAGGGGTGGAACGGGTTGCGCTTGTGGCCGCAGCGGGCCACGGTGGCGTTGAGGAAGTTCAGGTCGAAGTGGGCGTTGTGGCCGACCAAGATCGCGCGCTGGCAGCCGTACTTCTTCACCGCCGCGCGCACCGGGGTGAACACGTGGTCCAGCGCCTCGCGCTCGGGCTTGGCGAAGCGGAACGGGTGGTCGAGGATGATGCCGGTGACTTCCAGCGACTTCGGGTCGATGGCGGTACCGGGGGCCGGCACCACGTGCGCGCCGGTGGTGGCGCCGGGATACAGCTGGCCGGTCTCGTCCATCTCGATCGGCACCACAGCGATCTCCAGCAGCGCGTGCCGGTTCCAGTCGAACCCGCCGGTCTCCACGTCCACCACCACCGGCAGATAGCCACGGAATCGCCGCGACATGGGGGTGACCGCAAGGGGCTGGGACGGGTTGTCGACGCGATCATTCATCCGGCAAGGGTAGCAGAGCGCGGCTAAACGCCCGCCGCAGTGGTGCTTGCGCAAGCCTGGCGAAGGCAAATCAATGGGGCAACGCAGGCGCCGCAGAGCGGCAGTACGGATTTGCGCAGATCGACGGGGCGACATTCCAGTCGCGCATCTACAGTCGGCGACATGGTGTGGGAGCGACTTCAGTCGCGACGGGCTTTTACCGGTAATGCCTGTCGCGACTGAAGTCGCTCCCACAAGTGGCCATGATCCGGTGGATCGAAATGCCACGGTGCTCGCTGATTGCGCGGCGCGCCTCAGGCGAGCAGGCAGGTGCCGAGCACGCTGCCTTGTTCGCGCAGGCGCGCAAGCAGCGCAGTGCCGTCGTGCAGCAGTACGCCCGGGTCCTGGCCGTGCTCGGCGGCCAGGTGCAGCAGCAGCGCGCGCCCGCTGTGCTCGCCGTCGCGCAGCCGCTCGACCAGTGCATGGGCCAGCGGCGCCAGTTCGGCGAAGTGCACCTGGCCGTCGGCATCGCGCCGCGCCAGCAGGCAGGTCGGCTGTGCGGGCGCTGCGCTCGGCTGCCAGGCCGGGCCGATGCGCTGCACCGGCCAGCGATAGCGCAGCAGGCGCAGCCACGGCGATAGCTGCGGAATGCCTGCGAGCAGGTCGCCGTGCGGGTCGTGCGGCGGTAGCGGTGCGTCGTCGATCTGCACCTCCAGCTCGACCGTCTCGTAGTGCGCCAGCTCCGCCAGCCACGGCCGCTGCGCATCCGCGCGGTGTTGCTGCAGGAAGCTTACGAACTCGCCACCGACACGCGGGAACAGCGGCGTGCGGGCGCGGTGTTCGGCGCAGAAGGCGCGCAGCAATGCGTGCCATGCCTCCCCGTCGAGGGTGGCGTGCAGCACCGGGAAGTGCGAGGCGAGCAGTTGCGCGATGTTGTCGAAGAACAACGCGCGGTACACCGCCAGGCGCCGCGGTTCGATGTCCGGCGGCGGCGCGTGCCGCTGCGGGTCGCGCAGGTGCAGGGCCAGCGCGAACTGCTGCGCGTGCAGCGATTCAGCCATGCGCTACCCGTGCCGCCTGGAACGGCACGGCCTGCGCCTGCGCGTCGCGGATGCGTTGCACCTCGTGCAGCAGGTCGGGCAGCGGCGGGAACTGGCTGTCGCGCTCCAGCAGGGTCGGGCGCACGCCGTGCAGGCGGTAGGCGGCGTCGAGCAGATCCCAGACATCGGCCGCCACCGCCGCGCCATGGGTATCGATCTTCAGCGCGCTGGCGGCGTCGTCGCGATGCCCGGCGATGTGGTACGAGGCGATGCGTGCGCCGGGCATCGCTGCGAGGAAGGCGAGGGCGTCGTAGCCATGGTTGGCGGCGTTGACGCAGACGTTGTTGACGTCCAGCAGCAGGTCGCAATCGGCTTCGGCCAGCACCGCGACGACGAACTGCGCTTCGCTCAGCGCCTGGCCCGGCGCGGCGTAGTAGGACACGTTCTCCACCGCGATGCGCCGGCCCAGCGCATCCTGCGCCTGGGCGATGCGCGCGCCGGCATGGCGCACCGCTTCGTCGGTGAACGGCAGCGGCAGCAGTTCGTAGAGCTGGCCGTCGTCGGCGCTGTAGCTCAGGTGTTCGCTGTACAGCGCGACCTTGTGCCGATCCAGGAATTGCCGGGTCTGCTGCAGCAGTTCCGTGTCCAATGGCGCCACGCCGCCGAGCGACAGCGACAGGCCATGGCAGCTCAGCGGATGGCGCGCGCACAGCGTGTCCAGCATCGCGCCCAGGCGGCCGCCGACGCCGATCCAGTTGTCCGGCGCGCATTCCAGGAAATCGAACGCCGCCGGCGGCGCCTGCAGCAGCTCCGGCAGCAGGCCGCGGCGCAGGCCGAGTCCGGCGCTCGCCGCAGGCAGCAGGCGCGGCGCGGAATCAGCCGCCGCCACTGCACTTGCCCTCGCCGCACTTGCCTTCGGCCATCGCCTTGTCGTCGTGCGCAGCGGCGCTGGCGTGCGTGTCGGTCTGGGCCTTGGCTGTGTCCTGCGCATGCGCGCCGCACTTGCCCTCGGCGTTCTTGGCGTTGCCCGCGTCTGCCTGCTTGGTCTCGGGCTTGGCTTGCGCCTGCGCCGGCGCCGGCGTGGCGGCGGTGCTTGCGCTCTGCGGCGCCGCGGCCTGTGCGCCGAGCGCGTAGCCCTGGGCCAGGTCGGTCATCGCCAGCGCGGAGGCAGACAGGCCCAACCCGCCGAGCAGGACGGCGCCGGCGAGGGCGGTGGACGGGCGCGATGGGATGGACATGCGGATTCTCTCCAGGCAGGTGGACAGGGTGCCGGCGTCGCCACGCCGGCCGTGTCCGCCAAGCGTACCCGCTGCCGCCGTGCGCCGCATGCGGCGCTGCGCCGTCCGCCAACGAGAAGGCCCCGCCGAAGCGGGGCCTGGTGATAGCCGCATGCGCGGCGGCGGCGGCTGTTGGCGATGACGCCGCTGATGACGCCGGTGGCGTCGGCGATCGGCACGTACTGGTTGTCGACCCGGCGCCACTCGTGGCCACGCGGCGGCGCCTTCAGGCCGCGCTTGCGGTGGTCGGGCACGCGATCGCCAGCCGATGAACAGGCGATCGAATTTCCGGGGGATTCGGTGGCTTGCACGTGTCGATAGGTGTCGCCACGTATCGACCGTGTCGAGGCCGCGTGAATCCGGACTCAGATGCCCGAGGTGGTGCTGGTTTCGTCGCGCTTGTCGCGCGGCGGCAGCGGCTGGTCGCCATGCACCAGGAACCACACGTTCTCGGCGATGTTGGTGGCGTGGTCGCCGATCCGCTCCAGGTTCTTGGCCATGAACAGCAGGTGCGTGCACGGGGTGATGTTGCGCGGATCCTCCATCATGTAGGTCAGCAGTTCGCGGAACAGCGCGGTGTACTGCGCGTCCAGCAGCGCATCGCCCTGGCGCACCCGCAGTGCGGCGTCGGCGTCGTTGCTCTGGTAGGCGCGCAGCGCTTCGCGCACCTGCTGCGCGGCCAGCTTGCCGAGCTGGCGCAGGCCCAGCGTCTGCGGCATCGGCGGCGAGGTGTTCAGCGCGATCGAGCGCTTGGCCACGTTCGCCGCGTAGTCGCCGATGCGCTCGATGTCGGCCGGGATGCGCAGGCCGGCCAGGATCTCGCGCAGGTCGCGCGCCATCGGACCACGCAGCGCCAGCCGCATCACGTCGCCGCTGATCGCATGCTCGAGCGCGTCGATCGCCTCGTCGTTGACGACGATGCGCAGCGCGGCGTTGTCGTCGCGGCGCTCGACCACGTCCAGGGCCGCTTCCAGCTGCGCCACCGCGGTCTCGCCCATGCGCACGATTTCGGCGGCGATGCGGTGCTGTTCTTCGTCGTAGCTCTTCACGATGTGCTCGTTCGGCTGGGTGTTCATGTCGTAGGTCCGTTGGATTCGTTAGTGTCGCCGCGGCCGTCCTGGCGTCGCGGGGCTGGCGTCGGAGCGTCTTAGCCGAAGCGGCCGGTGATGTAGTCTTCGGTCTGCTGCTTGCTGGGCTGCGAGAAGATGATCTCGGTGCGGTCGTGTTCGATCAGGTCGCCCAGGTACATGAAGGCGGTGTAGTCGGACACGCGCGCGGCCTGCTGCATGTTGTGGGTGACGATGACGATGGTGTAGTCGGTCTTCAACTCTTCGACCAGCTGCTCGATGCGGCTGGTGGAGATCGGATCCAGCGCCGAGGTCGGCTCGTCGAGCAGCAGCACGTCCGGGCGCAAGGCCACCGCGCGGGCGATGCACAGGCGCTGCTGCTGGCCGCCGGACAGGCCCAGCGCGCTCTGCCCGAGCTTGTCCTTGACCTCGTCCCACAGCGCGCCCTGGCGCAGCGCGTGTTCGACGCGATCGGTCATGTCCGCCTTGGACAGCTTCTCGTGGTGGCGGATGCCGTAGGCGACGTTCTCGAAGATGGTCATCGGGAACGGCACCGGCTTCTGGAACACCATGCCGACCTTGCTGCGCAGGCGGTTCATCGGGTACTTCGGCGACAGGATGTTCTCGCCGTCCAGCAGCACCTCGCCGCGCGCCTCCAGCTTCGGATACAGCGCATAGATGCGGTTGAAGATGCGCAGCAGGGTCGATTTGCCGCAGCCGGACGGGCCGATCAGCGCGGTGACGCGCTTTTCCGGCACCTCGATGTTGATGCCCTTCAGCGCGTGGTACTTGTCGTAATAGAAGTCCAGGCCGCGCGCGGCCACCTTGACCGGCGATGGCGCCAGCGCGGTGTGTCCGGCGGGCATGGCGATGCGGTGCATCGGTGCGGTGTTGTGGTGATCGTTCATGGCCGGTTCCATAGGGGAATCAATCGTTGGAAGTCTTGTAGCGGCGCAGCAGGCCGCGCGCGCCGAGGCTGACCAGCAGCACGAACACGGTGAGCACCAGTGCGCCGGACCAGGCCAGCTGCTGCCAGCTCGGGTAGGGGCTGCCGGCGAAGGAGTTCATCACCACCGGCACGCTCGCCATCGGCTGCATGACGTTGTTGTTCCAGTACTGGTTGCCGAATGCGGTGAACAGCAGCGGCGCGGTCTCGCCGCTGATCCGCGCCAGCGCCAGCAGCACGCCGGTGACGATGCCGGCCGAGGCGCTGCGGTACAGCACCTGCACCGTCACCTTCCACTGCGGGATGCCCAGCGACAGCGCCGCTTCGCGCATCTGCGAGGGTACCAGGCGCAGCATTTCGTCGGTGGTGCGCACCACCACCGGCAGCACGATGAAGGCCAGCGACAGCGCGCCGGCCATCGCCGAGAAGCGCCCGCCGGTCTGCATCACGTACAGCGTGTACACGAACAGGCCGAGCACGATCGACGGCGCCGACAACAGGATGTCGTTGACGAAGCGCACCACCTGGCCGGTCTTGCGCGCATTGCCGTATTCGGCCAGCCAGGTGCCGGCCGCCACGCCCAGCGGGGTGCCGATCAGCAGCGCCAGGCCGCACATCACCGCGCTGCCGAAGAACGCGTTGGCCAGGCCGCCTTCTTCGCCCGGCGGCGGGGTCATGCGGGTGAACAGATCGACGTCGATGCCGGCGATGCCCTTGGACAGCAGGGTCCACAGGATCCAGCCCAGGAAGGCCAGCCCGAACAGCGCGGTGAGGCAGGACAGCAGCAGCGCGAACACGTTGACCACGCGGCGGCGGTTGTACAGACGGTCTGCGATGTCGGCGGCCATCAGTTGCCCTCCCGGCGCGACAGTTGCTGCAGCATCAGGCGCGCGATCGCCAGCACGATGAAGGTCACGATGAACAGCACGAAGCCCAGCAGCAGCAGCGCCGAGCGGTAGGTTTCGGTGGCCTCGCCGAAATCGTTGGCGATCAGCGCGGCGATGGTGGTGCCCGGTTCCAGCAGCGACGGCGACAGCCGCACCGTGTTGCCGACCACGAACGCCACCGCCATGGTCTCGCCGAGCGCGCGGCCCAGGCCCAGGAAGATGCCGCCGATCACCGCCGAGCGGGTGTAGGGCAGCACGATGTCCCAGCTCACTTCCCACTTGGTCGAACCCAGCGCGTAGGCCGATTCCTTCAGCCGCGTCGGCACGGTCAGGAACACTTCGCGCATCACCGAGGAGATGAACGGGATCACCATGATCGCCAGCACGAAGCCGGCGGTGAGCAGGCCGATGCCCAGCGGCGGGCCCTGGAACATCGGCCCGATCAGCGGCAGCGTGCCGATGTGGTCGTTGAGCCACGGGGTGCCGTATTCGGTCATCACCGGCACCAGCACGAACAGGCCCCACATGCCGTAGATGATCGACGGGATGCCGGCCAGCAGTTCGATGGCGGTGCCGATCGGGCCGCGCAGCCAGCGTGGCGACACTTCGGTGAGGAAGAACGCGATGCCGTAGCTCACCGGGACCGCGATCAGCATCGCGATCAGTGCGGTGACCAGGGTGCCGTAGATCGGCGCCAGCGCGCCGTACTTGTTCTCGACCGGGTTCCATTCGCTGGAGTAGAAGAAACTCAGGCCCTGCATCTGCAGGGCATGGCGGCCGCCCCACAGCATCGACAGCGCCGCGCTGGCCAGGGCGATGAGGACGAAGACGACGGTGGCGGTGAGCGTCCAGCGGAACAGACGGTCGGCACGGGCGTCGCGCAGGTCGCGTCCGCGGGGGGCCGATATCGCTTCGGGAATGACGGTGGCGTTCATGGGCTCGGTGTTTGCCGGAGCGCGCAGTGGCGCGGTCCGATCATGGCCGCGGCGGGGGTGGCCGCGCGCGGTGGGTGGCTGCGTCGCTCCCGCGCGAGCGGGAACCCGAAAGTCCGGACTACGTCGTACCGATGCGGCGCCCGGCGCTGCCTGCAGCAGCGTCGGGCGCGATTCATATGCGCGGTGCGTCCCGCCTCCGCGCACATGCTTCCGCCAGCGAGGGCGGAAGCCTGCTTGCGCTTACTTGAATTCCTTGGCCCAGTACGCCTCGATCTGCTGCACCAGCGCCGGCGGCAGCGGCACGTAGTGCAGCTCGTTGGCCTGCGGCTGGCCCTTCTCGAACGCCCACTTGAAGAACTCCAGGGTCGCCTTGCTGCGCGCCGCATCCTTGGGCTGCTTGTGCATCAGCATGAAGTTGGTGGCGGTGATCGGCCACGCCTGCGCGCCGGCGGCGTTGGTGATGACCAGGTTGAAGTCCTTGGCGTTGGCCCAGTCGGCCGACGCGGCGGCCGCGGCGAAGCTGTCGGCGTTGGGCTGCACCCAGTTGCCGGCCGCATTCTGCAGCGAGGCGTACGGCATCTTGTTCTGCAGCGCATAGGCCAGTTCGACGTAGCCGATCGAGCCCTTGATCTGCTGCACGTACGAGGCCACGCCTTCGTTGCCCTTGCCGCCGACGCCGCCCGGCCACTGTACCGAGGTGCCTTCGCCGACCTTGCTCTTCCACTCCGGGCTGACCTTGGACAGGTAGTTGGTGAAGTTGAAGCTGGTGCCCGAGCCGTCGGAGCGGTGCACCAGGTTGATCTTGGTGCTGGGCAGGGGGGTGCCGGGGTTCAGCGCGGCGATCGCCGGATCGTTCCAGGTGCTGACCTTGCCGAGGAAGATGTCGGCCAGCACCGCGCCGGTCAGCTTCAGCTTGCCCGCTTCCATGCCGTCCAGGTTGACCACCGGCACTACCCCCCCAATCGCGGAGGGGAACTGGCCGAGGCCGGCGGCAGCCAGTTCGGCGCTGTCCAGCGGCTTGTCGGAGGAACCGAAATCGACGGTGCCGGCCTTGATCTGGGCGATGCCGCCGCCGGAGCCGATCGACTGGTAGTTGATCTTGTTGCCGGTGGCGGTGTGGTAGTCGGCCGACCACTTGGACACCAGCGGATAGATGAAGGACGCGCCGGCGCCGGAAATCTCCGCGGCGCTCTTGGCGCCATCGGCCGGGGCGGCTGCGGGCGCAGCACCTGCCGCATCGGCGGCACCCTGCTTGTCGCGATTGCCCGGCTGGCAGGCAGTGACGGCGAAGACGAGGGCCAGGGACAGGACGGCAAAGCGTGCCGGCTGCAGTTTCATGGGGTCACTCCGTAGCGAAGAGGGCCGGACGATCCGGCGGATGCTCGCTATGAAATGATGTTTTTGTTACAGCCTCATGACGCGGCTGCCCATGCGTGAAATTGGTCAAGGAAAACAGCCGCTTCGCCCCCCTCTCCCAGCGGGAGCGGGGCCGGGGGTGAGGGTAGGGGGCGGAGCCTCGCGCGGATGGGCGGAATCGCTGCGCTCGTGCTCGCCTCCTGCGGTATCCGGGCGGCTCTTGTACGCCCTGCGACATTCGGCACCGCTCCGCGTCCCCATCAGGCATCGCTTCACGCCTACCCTCATCGGCCCTGCGGGCACTTTCTCCCAAAGGGAGAAGGAAAAAACGCGGGCCCGGTGAGGGGCCCGCGTTCGGGTAGCGATCGGCGGAGAGAGAACGCCGATCAATACTTCAGGTTGGCGCTCCAGTAGGCGTCGATCTGCTTGACCAGCGCGTCCGGCAGCGGCACGTAGTCCAGCTGCTTGGCCTGGGCGTCGCCGTTGGCGTAGACCCACTTGAAGAAGTCCTTGGTGGCCTTGGCGCTGGCCGGGTTCTTCGGCTGCTTGTGGACCAGGATGAAGTTGGTCGCGGTGATCGGCCACGACGCTTCGCCCGGGGCGTTGGTCATCACCAGGTAGAAGTCCTTGGCGTTGGCCCAGTCGGCGCTGGCGGCAGCGGCGGCGAAGCTCTCGTCGCTGGGCTGCACGAACTTGCCGGCGGCGTTCTTCATCGCGGTGTAGGACATCTTGTTCTGCAGCGCGTAGGACAGCTCGACGTAGCCGATGCCGCCCTTGATCTGCTTGACGTAGGCGGCGACGCCTTCGTTGCCCTTGCCGCCGATGCCGGCCGGCCACTGCACCGCAGTGCCTTCGCCGACCTTGCTCTTCCAGTCCGGGTTGACCTTGGACAGGTAGTTGGTGAAGTTGAAGCTGGTGCCCGAGCCGTCGGAGCGATGCACCACGGTGATCTTGGCGTCGGGCAGCGTCGCGCCCGGGTTCAGGGCCACGATCGCCGGGTCGTTCCAGGTCTTGACCTTGCCCAGGAAGATGTCGGCCAGGGTCTTGCCGTCCAGCTTCAGCGCGCCCGGGGCGATGCCCTGCACGTTGACCACCGGCACCACGCCGCCGATCACCGACGGGAACTGGGCCAGGCCGGACGCGGCCAGGTCGTCCGGCTTGAGCGGCGCATCGGAGGAGCCGAAGTCGACCGTGGCCGCCTTGATCTGGGCGATGCCGCCGCCGGAACCGATCGACTGATAGTTGACCTTCTTGCCGGTGGCGGTGTTGTAGTCGGCCGACCACTTGGACATGACCGGGTAGATGAACGAGGCGCCCGCGCCGGTGACATCGGCGGCGTTGGCGGCGAACACGAACGACGCGGTGACGGCGGCGGCCAGGACGCGGGATTTGAGCGAGAGAATCACGGAGGAAGCTCCTGAAGGGTGGTATGCGGGGCGCCGCAAGCGGTCATTGCATAACCGTTCGATGACGGTGCCGGGACTGGTAGATGACGGAAACATGGCGCTGCGATGGAGCGATGGCGGCGAGGCAGCGCGCCGCGTTCGCCGCGCACTGCACCGGGCTGCGGCGCTTACCAGTAGAACTGCGCGCGCGCCTCGAGGATGTTCGGCTTGTCGCTGACGTTGCCGCGGGTGGCGCTGCTGTACCTGCTGCTGTCCACCATCACGTAGTTCAGCGCCAGCTTGAAGTTGGAGCGCCAGTACCAGTTGGCGCCGACCGTCCAGGTGCTCATCTTGCCGCCGAGCACGCCATCGACCAGCGGCGCGCCGGTCGGACGCGCGATCAGGTCGCCGTCGTTCAGGTCGATGCTGTCGTAGCGCACGCCCAGCTGCCACATGCCGCTGGCCGGCTCGTTCGGCAGTGGGGTGGTCGGCACGCCGGCCTTGTAGCCCCAGGTCTCGCCGGTGACGTTCCACACGCCGCTGAGGTACCAGCCGTCGTTGCTGTAGTTGTCGCTTGCGCCGTAGCGCTCGACCTTGGCGTTGTAGTACTCGCCCTGGGCCTTGAACGGGCCGGTGACCCACATCGCTTCGCCGCCGATCACGCCGATGCGGTCGGTGTTGGTCAGGTTGCCGCTGTCCACCAGACGCACCGAGGCCAGGTCCGCGTCCGGACGTGCGCGCAGGCGCAGCGTGTCGGCGTCGGTGTCGTAATTCACGTAGCTCAGGCCGAAGTGCAGGATGTTGCCCGACGCGTTGATCGGCGCGAAGGTGCCGCGCGCGCCGTAGCCGCTGCCGTGCGCCAGGTTGCGGCTCAGCTCGCGGCCGAACACGCTGCCGACCACGCTCCAGTTGTTGTCGCCGAAGCCGACCGCGCCGCCGAGGCGGCGCGACACCGCGTAGGTGTTGGTGACCGAGGCCTTGGAGATGAAGTCGTTGTTCTTGGTGCTGGACAGTTCTTCCAGGCTGTTGGGCTGCTTGTACTGGCCGAGCTGCAGGAAGTTGTTGGCGTTGCCGCCGAACTTGTACTTGATGTTGGTGTCCAGGAACTTGCCGGTGCTGCGCACGGTGGTGCCGTTGTTGGCCGACTCGCGCAGGGTGCTGGCGTCGTAGCCCAGGACCCACTCGACGTTGCCCGGGCCCTTGCCCTTGGCGACCAGCTCGGCGCGGCGGATGCCGAACTCGGAATTCTTGCCGTTGTTGCCGGTGGTGCCGTTGAGGTCCTGGACGTCGTTGTCGTACCAGTTGCCGTCGGCCTGGAGCAGGCCTTCGAAGGAAATTTCCGAACCGCCGATCACGTCGATGGCGATTTCGGCGTGCGCGGCCGGCGCGAACATCGCAGTGAGCACGGCTGCCGAGAGGAGAGTGCGAGACAGTTTCATGGGTTGCCTGGGCGGTGGGAAGATGCGCGCAGGCTAATATGTGAAGATTGCGTAAATGTGACACTTGGCGCACACCCGGCGTGCACGCCGGTGCGCGCCAACGCGTCTTTTGCGCCATTGGACGCGCGGCATGTTGCGGTCCGATGGCGCGCAGATGAAACGCCGCCTGCCGTTGTCGCGCACGACGGGCATCACAAAGCGCGGCATCGTCTCGCCATCGCGCCATCGATTGGTTCTTCTGTGCGCTGCACCACTTGTCGGCGCCGGGCACGCTGGGTAGCGTGGGGCCATGAACTCGCATGCCTGCAATCGGATGCCGACGCTCGCCGCACTGCTGCTGATCGCGCTGCTGGCGCTGATCCCGTCGCTGCCCTCGACACCGGCGCCGCTGCCGCCGGCGCTGGCCGACATCGGCCTGGTGGCGGCGCCGGAGGTGCCGGCGGCGGACGCGCAGGTCGAATCGCGCAGCAGTGCCGATCAGCTCGGGCACGACGACACGGCGGTGTTGCCGACAGCGTCGCCATGGCGGCCGGTGCGCATAGCGGCCAGCTGGCCCCAGCCGGCCGCGTGGCACGGTTCAGGCACCCATCCACGGCCGCGATTGCGACCTCCCAGCGCCTGAACTGCCGGATCCGAGTTCGCTTGGCCGACGGCGTGGCCCGCGCGTTGCGTCCCCGTTCCCCCGTTCTGCGGCGTCCGCCGCGGCGACGCCTTTCCCTTGTCCCGAGGTCCCCCCATGGAAAGTCTGCTCGATGGTTTCCGCCACTTCCGCAAAGAGGTCTACCCGCGCCAGCGCAGCCTGTTCCGGCAACTGGCCGGCGGCCAGACCCCGCATACACTGTTCATCACCTGCGCCGATTCGCGGGTGATGCCGGAACTGATGTTCGCCGCGCAGCCGGGCGAACTGTTCGTCTACCGCAATATCGGCAACGTGGTGCCGCCGTACTCGCAGCATGTCAGCGGCGTGGTCGCGGCGATCGAGTATGCGGTGGCGGTGCTGCAGGTGAAGCACATCGTGGTCTGCGGGCATACCGACTGCGGCGCGATGAAGGCGGTGCTCGATCCCGACGCGCTGCGCGAGGTGCCGAATGTGGCCGCCTGGCTCAAGCACACCGACAGCGCGCGCCAGGTCGCCGCGCAGCACGATCACGCCGGGCACCCGGAGGACGCGCTGCACTGTCTGACCGAGGAGAACGTGCTGTCGCAGCTGGACCACCTGCGCACGCAGCCGGTGGTGGCGGCGCGGCTGGCGCGCGGCGCGCTGCGTATCCATGGCTGGATCTACGACATCGCCCACGGCGAGATCCGCGCCTTCGACGCCGAGCACGGCCGCTTCGCGCCGCTGCTGCCGGAAGAGGGCAAGCGCGCTCCCGAAGCCACCCCGCGGCCGCGCCTGGCACCGGTCCTGCGCAACGTCGCGGTCTGAAGGAGCCGAGCATGCGAACCATGACAGAACCCTCCCGCGCCGGCGCGTCCGCGCTCGCCGGCTATCTGCGCAACGGCGTGTTCGGCCGCGACCTGCTGGCCTCGGTGGTGGTGTTCCTGGTCGCGCTGCCGCTGTGCATGGGCATCGCCATCGCCTCGGGCATACCGCCGGCGGCCGGCCTGATCACCGGCATCGTCGGCGGCCTGGTGGTCGGCCTGATCGCCGGCTCGCCGCTGCAGGTCAGCGGCCCGGCCGCGGGGCTGGCGGTGCTGGTGTTCGAACTCGTCCGCCAGCATGGCGTGGCCGCGCTGGGGCCGGTGATCCTGCTGGCCGGTGCGATCCAATTGATCGCCGGGCTGTGCCGGGCCGGGGTGTGGTTCCGCATGACCTCGCCGGCGGTAGTCGCCGGCATGCTCTCGGGCATCGGCATCCTGATCGTCGCCTCGCAAGCGCACGTGCTGATGGATGCGGCGCCGAAGGCGCGCGGGCTGGAGAATTTCGCTGCGTTGCCGGCGGTGCTGTGGCAGGCGCTGGACGCCGGCGTGGGCCGCGCCGCGCTGCTGGTCGGGCTCGGCACCATCGCGATCATGCTGGCCTGGGAGCGGCTGCGCCCGCAACCGCTGCGCTTCGTGCCCGGCGCGCTGCTGGCGGTGGTGGCGATGACCGCGCTGGTGCAGCTGCAGGGCATGGACGTGCGCAAGGTCGACGTGCCGGCCAACCTGTTCTCGGCGATCCAGACCCCGACCCTGGCGCAGATGCTCGGCGTGTTCGATGCGACGCTGCTGCTGTCGGCCTTCACCTTCGCCTTCATCGCCAGCGCCGAGACCTTGCTGTCGGCGGCGGCGGTGGACCGCATGCACGACGGCCCGCGCACCCACTACGACCGCGAACTCGCCGCGCAAGGCGTGGGCAACATGCTGTGCGGGTTTCTCGGCGCGTTGCCGATGACCGGGGTGATCGTGCGCAGCGCGGCCAACGTGCAGGCCGGCGCCGCCACGCGCGTGTCCACCATCCTGCACGCCTGCTGGCTGCTGGTGTTCGCGCTGCTGCTGCCGTGGCTGCTGCGGATGACCCCGGTGGCGTGCCTGGCCGGCATCCTGGTCTATACCGGGCTGAAGATGGTCAAGCTCGGGCAGGTGCGCGACCTGGCCGCCTACGGCCGCGGCACGGCGGCGATCTACCTGGCGACCACCTTCGCCATCGTCGCCACCGACCTGCTCACCGGCGTGCTGATCGGCTTCGCGCTGTCGCTGCTGCGGCTGGCGTTGCAGCAGTCGCGGTTGAAAGTCGACGTGCATGCGCACGAGGACGCCGCCGACGGCGCCGCGGCGAACGCCGGCAAGCTGCGCCTGTCGCTGGAAGGCTCGGCCACCTTCCTGCGCGTGCCGACGATGGCGCGGACCCTCGAACGACTGCCGCCCAACACCGAGCTGCATCTGGACGTGGCGCGGCTGCATCACCTCGACCATGCCTGCCTGGAGCTGCTGCGCGACTGGAGCCGCAACGCCGCCGCCCGCGGCTGCGCGCTGGTGGTGGACTGGAAGGAGCTGGATCGGCGCGTGGAGGGGCAGCGCGCGGCGTAGGCCGGTCGCGTTGTCTGCAGTGCGGCTACCAGGGCGATTATCCGGAGGAACTGTAGGAGCGGTTTCAACCGCGACGAACGCAGCCGCAGAGTTTTCCGGTTTCGGAAAGCGTCGGGGTTGAAACCCCTCCTACAGTGCACTCGGCAGGTATCCGAGTGCTGTTGTCGGAGTGCTGTTGTGGGAGCGACTTCAGTCGCGACGAACGAAGCGGTGTGCTTTCCGTACTGGCATGCAGTCGGGACTGAAGTCCCTCCCACAAAAGGCCTCGCAGCTCGACTGCGCTGGGGAAGCTATTGTGGGAGCGGCTTCAGTCGCGATGAACGCAGCGATGGGGTTTTCCGACTGCACGAGCTGTCGCGGCTACAGTGCACTTGGCGGCCGATCCGGTGGCTGTCGTGCGAGCCGCTTCAGCCCGGCGTCTTGTCCTTGAACCGGCACAGGTCGCGGATCACGCAGCGCGGGCAGTCCGGCTTGCGCGCCTTGCACACGTAGCGGCCGTGCAGGATCAGCCAGTGGTGCGCGTCGTGCAGGAACTGCGCCGGCACCCGCTTGAGCAGGCCGTCCTCGACCGCGCGCACGTCCTTGCCCGGCGCCAGGCCGGTGCGGTTGGCGACGCGGAAGATATGCGTGTCCACGGCGATGGTCGGCTCGCCGAAGGCGGTGTTGAGCACCACGTTGGCGGTCTTGCGGCCGACTCCGGGCAAGGCCTCGAGCGCGGCGCGCTCGCGCGGCACCGCGCCGGCGTACTGCTCGACCAGGATGCGGCAGGTGGCGATCACGTTCTTGGCCTTGGCGTTGAACAGGCCGATGCTGGCGATGTAGCGCTTCAGGCCGTCCTCGCCCAGGGCCAGGATCGCCGCCGCGGTGTTCGCCACCGGGTACAGGCGGCGCGTGGCCTTGTTGACCCCGACGTCGGTGGCCTGCGCCGACAGGATCACCGCGACCAGCAGCTCGAACGGGGTGCTGTAGTCCAGCTCGGTGGTCGGGGTGGGATTGAGTTCGGCCAAGCGCGAGAACAGTTCGTGGATCTCGGCCTTGCTCAAGGTGGGGCCGCGCCGTGGCGTGGCGACAGCTGCGCTCATTGCGGCCCCCGCGCCGCGGCCTTGGCCTTGGCCCGCGCCAGGATCGCCGCCGCCGCCGGCGGCAGCGCCGGGACCGCTACGGCGGCGGCCGCGGGCGGCGCACGCCGGGCTTCGCGTGCGGCGGCGCGGCGCGCCAGGCGCGCGCTGCGCGCACGGTAGCGTTCGCGCGCGTCCCAGGCCTCGCGCAGGCGCCGTTGCGCGGCCAGTAGCCGTGCGCGCAATTGCGGATGCGCCGGATCGAGCAGGTCGTCGTCGGTGGCGCCGACGTAATTCATCAGACCGCCATCGATCGCCGCGTCGAGATCGTCGTCGAGCACCCAGCGCAGCAATTGCAGCGGCGATGCGGGGGAGGGCCGGTCGGGCATCGGGGCGCGCGGCTCAGCGATTGCGGAACAGCGGCGGGCGCCGCTCCAGGAACGCGCGGGTGCCTTCGCGCATGTCCTCGCTGGAGAACAGCAGGCCGAATTGCGCGGTCTCGTATTCGAGGCCTTGCTCGATCGCCGATTCGGCGCCGACCTGGATCGCGTCGAGGATGCCGCGCAAGGCCAGCGGCGCGGCGCCGGCCAGTTGCCGCGCCAGCTGCAGCGTGGCCTCGCGCAGGTCGGCTGCAGGCACCACGCGGTTGACCAGGCCCAGTTGCAGCGCGCGCGCCGCGTCGATCGGCGTGCCGAGCAGGCACAGTTCCAGCGCCGCGGCGCGGCCGGCCAGCCGCGCCAGGCGCTGGGTGCCGCCGAAACCGGGGATCAGCCCGAGGTTGATCTCCGGCTGGCCGAGCCGGACACCGTCGGCGGCGATGCGCAGGTGGCAGGCCATGGCCAGTTCCAGCCCGCCGCCGAGCGCGAACCCGTTGAGCATCGCCAGCACCGGCTTGGGCAGGCGTTCGATGCGGCGCATCAGGCGCTGGCCGCGTTGCGAGAAGTCGCGGCCCTGAACCGGTGTGAGTTCGTTCATTTCGGCGATGTCGGCGCCGGCCACGAAGGCCTTGTCGCCGGCGCCGGTCAGCACCACCACGCGGATGCCGGGCTCGGCCTCGGCCTCGGCGAAGGCCGCGTCCAGCGCCTGTAATGTTTGCCGATTCAACGCGTTGAGCTTGTCAGCGCGGTTCACGGTGACGATGCGGATCGCATCCTGGGTGTCGGTGACGACCGGCGCGGCGGACATGGTCATTCCTGGAAATGTAAAAAAAGAGTAAGGAGGAACTCCGGCCGCGCCCGTCTGTCAGACCTGCGTCGTCGGTAGCGGTTATGCGCCGCGGCGGCTATCCTAACGCGTCATCTCAGGCGGCACAGGCCGTCCTGTGCCACCACCCTGGAGAATTGTTTGATGAAGTTGCGTTCTATTGCGGTCGCCGTGGCGGCCCTAGCCCTGAGCGGCAATGCGTTCGCCCAGGACACCTCGTCCGAGAAGGGCAAGCTGAGCTATTACTTCGGTTACGACTACGGCAACAACCTTGCCGAACTGTCCGGCCGCGGCGAGCAGCTCGATATCAATGCGGTGGTGAAGGGCCTGCAGGATGCCTACGCCAAGAAGCAGCCGGCGGTCGCCGCCGATCAGCTGAAGCCGGCCGTCGAAGCGTTCCAGAAGCGCGAGCAGGCCCGTGCCCAGCAGGCCAAGGCCGACTACGAGAAGGCCGCTGCCGAGAACAAGACCAAGAGCGACCAGTTCATCGCCCAGAACAAGGCCAAGGCCGGCGTGCAGACGCTGCCCAGCGGCGTGCAATACCGCGTGATCGAAGTCGGCAAGGGTGCCAAGCCGACCCAGGCCAGCGCCGTGCAGCTGGAAGTGGCCGGTCCGTATCCGTTCGGCCAGCGCCCGGCGCAGGCGCGTCCGGCGCAGCAGATCCCGTCGATCAAGGTCAGCGAAGTCGAGATGCAGGCCATGCGCGACACGCTGCTGCAGATGCCGGCCGGTTCCAAGTGGGAAGTGACCCTGCCGCCGGACAAGGCCTATGGCGCCGACCCGCGCACGCCGTTCCCGCCGAACGTGGCGGTGCAGTTCGAGATCAAGCTGATCAGCGTCAAGTAAGCGCGCTGCGCAGGGCATGACGAATTGCGCCGGCGGCGAACGCCGGCGCAATTTTTTTGTGGCAGGGAAAGTGCCGCCGCCGGCGAATCGCGCTAGTCTGAGCAGGTGTCGAATCCGATGGATCCCGTCCCCCATGCGTTGCTCACGCCCTGCATCGGTCTGTGCACGCTCGACGCGCAGGGCTACTGCGCGGGCTGCCTGCGCAGCGGCGACGAGATCGCGCGCTGGCGCGGCATGAGCGAGGCCGAGCGCCAGCACTACATGCAGCACGTGCTGCCGGCGCGCGGCTGGTCGCCCACGCCGGGACAGCGCCTGGCCGAACGCGCCTCGCTGCTGCGCGCGCTGCATCCGCTGCAGCAGCCGCCCGCGGGTCCGGGCTGGAACCACCACGAACTGCACGATCTGCTGCCCGACGGCGTGCTGGCCGAGGCGGCGGTGCTGGTCGGGCTGCTGGCGCATGCCGATGGCACCCGCGTGCTGCTGACCCGGCGCACCGACAGCCTGCGCCACCACGGCGGCCAGGTCAGTTTTCCCGGCGGCCGCATCGAAGCCGACGATGCCGATGCGGTGGCCGCGGCGCTCCGCGAGAGCGCGGAAGAAATCGCCCTGTCCGCGGCGCAGGTGGAGGCGCTGGGCTATCTCGATCCGTTCGTGACCATCAGCGGCTTCCGGGTGATGCCGGTGGTGGCGGCGATCGATCCGGGTTTCGTGCCGCAGCCGCATCCCGGCGAAGTGGCGGACGTGTTCGAAGTGCCGCTGGCCTACCTGATGGCGCCGGACAACCTGCGCAGCATCGAAACCGACTACCGCGGGCGGCCGCGGGTGGTGCTGGAATACGGCTGGCCGGGGCAGCGGATCTGGGGCGCGACCGCGGCGATCCTGCTCAACCTGCGCCGACGACTGGAGCAAACCGCATGAGCGAACCGTCACCCGACTGGCCGCAACTGGTCGATGCACCGACGCTGGCGGCCGCGCTCGGCCACCCGGATCTGCGGGTGGTGGACGCACGCTTCGCGCTCGCCGACCCGCAGGCCGGGCGCCAGGGCTACGCGCAGTCGCATCTGCCCGGCGCGCGCTATGCCGATCTGAATACCGATCTGTCCGACCTGGGCCGTCGCGGCCTGGGCCGGCATCCGCTGCCCGAGGCCGACGCGTTCGCACGCACGCTGGGCCAGTGGGGCATCGCACCGCACACCCAGGTGGTGGTCTACGACGCTGGCGACGGCAGCATGGCCGCGGCGCGGCTGTGGTGGATGCTGAGCCTGCTCGGGCATCGCCGCGTCGCCGTGCTCGACGGCGGCCTGGCCGACTGGCGCCGGCATGGCCTGCCGGAAACCGATGCCGTGGCGACGCCATCGCCGCTGCCGCCGTATCCGCAACGCTTCGATGCCAGCCGCATCGCCGACGCCGAGGAAATCGCCGCGCGCCTGCACGAGGCGCCGGGCTGGCTGCTGGATGCGCGCGCCGGCGAGCGCTTCCGCGGCGAGGTCGAACCGATCGATCCGCGCGCCGGGCACGTGCCCGGCGCGCTCAACCGTCCGCTCGGCGCGAATCTGCGCGACGGGCGTCTGCGCCCGCCGCAGGAGCTGCGCGCGGAATTGGAGCCGCTGCTGCACGGGCGCGATCCGCGCGAGGTGGTGCTGATGTGCGGCTCCGGCGTGACCGCCTGCCATCTGCTGCTGGCGCTGGAACGCGCCGGCCTGCATGGTGCGCGCGTATATGCCGGATCGTGGAGCGGCTGGATCGCCGATCCGGCGCGGCCGCGCGCCAGCGGCTAGCGCGCGCGGCAGGCGCGGCGGCGTGGCGCGAAGGAGGCATGGGGTGGCAGGCACGAGGGCTGTGGCGATGCGCTGGCGTGGGATGTGGATGCTGACGGCGGCGTTGAGCCTGTCCGCCTGCGGCGAGCGCCCGCGCGCGGCCGGCGCCGACGCCTCGCCGCGCGCGCAATCCGAGGCGCACTACCGGATGGCGGTGGAGCAGCGCCGCGCGCAGCGGGTGGCGCGGCTGCGCGCGCCGTCCGGCTGGCTCAGCTATACCGGCTCCGGCCGCCTGCGCAGCGGCGTGCACCAGGTGGGCAGCGCGGCCGGCAACGACGTGCGGCTGCCGGCCGGTCCTGCGCACCTGGGCAGCGTGCGCGTCGACGCCGATGCCGGCGTGTTGTTCGAGGCCGCCGCGGGCGCCGTGCCGACGGTACACGGGCAGCCGTTCCGTGCCGGCCGCCTCGGCACCGATGCGGCGCACGGCAGCGAGACGCGGTTGGCGCTGGGCGAGCAGGAGTTCTACGTGGTGCGCAGCGGCACCCTGTTCGGTTGGCGTTTCCGCGATCCGCATGCCGCCGCGCGCGACAGCTTCCGCGGCATCGACTATTTCCCGATCGACCCGCGCTGGCGGGTGGTCGCCGACTGGCAGCCGCTACCGGCGCCGCGCGCGATCATGCTGCTCACCTCGATCGGCACGCCGCAGCCGCTGACGCTGGAGGGCAGCGCCGAATTCACCCTGGACGGCCGCCGCTACCGGCTGCAGGCGCTGCGCGACGACGACGGCAAGCGGCTGTTCTTCCCGTTCTCCGACCGCAGCAGCGGCCGCGAGAGCTATGGCGGCGCGCGCTATCTGTTCGTCGAGCCGGCGCAGGGCGAGCGCATCGTGCTGGACTTCAACCTGGCGCAGAACCCGCCTTGCGCGTTCACCGTGCACGTGGTGTGCCCGTTGGCGCCGGTCGGCAATCGCCTGGAGCTGGCGGTGACCGCGGGTGAGAAGAACTACGTCGGTGCGCGCTGAGCATGCGGCGCCGTATTTCATGCCATGCGGGCCAGGCGCTGCATGGAATGTGTGGGACTTCCGTCGCGACGGGCGTTACCGGTAATGCCCGTCGCGACGGAAGTCGCTCCCACAACGCTGACGATCAGGCCTGCGGCGCATAAGGCAGCAGCGCCACCGCTTCCAGCACCTGCGCCCACGGAAAGCGCGGACCGGGATCGAGCTTGCGCTGCACCTGCAGCGCCGGGTCGTCGCTGGCGCTCTCGCGGCTGCGGTCCAGCGCGTCGTGGCCGGCGATGCGGCGCAGTTGCGGCAGCTCGGCCTGCAACTGCCGCAGCAGTGCGATCAGCGCCTGGATCTGTGCCGGCGGATACGCTTCGGGCAGCGCCTGGTGGCGCGAATCCAGCCAGTGCGGGTAGCGCCCGCGGTTGACCAGCTCGATCCCCAGCGAGCGCGGGTTGTAGCCGCGCACGTGATGCGCCACCCGTTGCAGCGGCACGTAGCGGTGCACGCTGCCATCGCGGTCGATGTAGAAGTGGCCGCTGTTGCCGGTGCCCGACGCATACAGCACGCGTTCGCCGTAGGCGCGCGCGGCGGCCAGGTCGGGCAGTTCGGTGCAATGGATCACCGCCAGGTCGATCGCGTCCAGGGTGCGCGCCTGCAGTCGTTCGACGTAGGGCAGGGGGGCATCGTGGATCGGCAACGGCGGGGTCTGCGGCATGCACGGATGCTAGCATTCGCCGATGACTCTGAATCCCGATAGCCCGCTGGCGACGCTGCTCGCCACGCTGCCGCGCGCCGGACGCGTGGACTGGATAGGCCTGCGCCCGGCGCGCGACGTGCCGATGCTGGAGGTGGCGCAGGCGGTGGCGCACGCCGATGGCGGCCTGTTCGGCGACCGCTACGCCGGCAGCAGCGGCAAGCGTGGCGTGACCCTGATCCAGGCCGAACACCTGCCGGCGATCGCCGCGCTGGCCGGGCACGCGCAGCTGGCGCCGGCGACGCTGCGGCGCAACCTGGTCGTGTCCGGGATCCCGCTGATCGCGCTGAACGGGCGCCGCTTCCGCATCGGCGCGGTCGAACTGGAAGGCATCGCGCCCTGCGACCCGTGCTCGCGCATGGAAGACGCGCTGGGCCCCGGCGGCTACAACGCGATGCGCGGCCATGGCGGCCTGTGCGCGCGGATCGTGCACGGCGGCACGCTGCGGCTCGGCGATGCGGTGGTGGCGTTGTGAGCCGCGGCCACTGCATCCTCGCGCACGGGTTCGAGAGCGGCCCGGATGCGATCAAGATCGCGGCGCTGGCCGCGGTCGCGCAGCGCCTGGGCTGGAGCCACGAGCGCCCGGACTTCACCGACCTGGACGCGCGCCGCGCGGTCAGCCAGCTCGGCGACGTGCCGGCGCGGCTGCAACGCCTGCTGGCGTTGACCCAGGCGGCCGCGCCGCGCGGACCGGTGGTGCTGGCCGGCTCCAGCCTGGGCGCGTACATCGCCGCGCAGGTGTCGCTGCAGGTGCCGGTGCGCGGCCTGTTCCTGATGGTGCCGCCGACGCGGATGGGCTGGATGCCGGCGCTGGACGCGGCGCCGGTGCCGATCTCGATCGTGCATGCCTGGCACGACGAGCTGATTCCCGCCGCCGAGGTGATCGCCTGGGCGCAGGCGCGCGCGGCGCGGCTGCTGCTGGTCGACGACATGCATCGGCTGGGCGGCCATGTCGAGGCGTCGGCGCGGGCCTTCGCCGAGCTGTTGGAAACGCTGTGAGCCGCGCTCTTTGCGTCGCGTGCCGCGGCAACCGGAGCCACCGATGGAACTGAACATCCGCGCCGAAACGCAAGCCGACCATGCCGCGATCGAGGCGCTGACCCTGGTCGCGTTCTTCCGCGTCGCGCACAGCCGCCACGACGAACAGCAGATCATCGAACGGCTGCGCGCGGATGGCGCGCTGACCCGGTCGCTGGTGGTCGAGCACGAGGGCTACATCGTCGGCCATGTGGCGGTATCGCCGCTGCAGTTGTCCGACGGCAGCCGCGGCTGGTACGCGCTGGGACCGCTGTCGGTGGGGCCGGGCCACCAGCGCCAGGGACTGGGCACGCGGCTGGTGCGCGAGGCGCTGGCGCAGCTGCAGGCGCTGGGCGCGGCCGGCTGCGTGGTGCTGGGCGAGCCGGCGTTCTACGCGCGCTTCGGCTTCGCGCCGGAACCGGGGCTGGTGCTGCCCGGGGTGCCGGCCGAATACTTCCAGGCGATCGGTTTCGGCGACCGCCTGCCGCCGGTGGCCGAGGCCGAGTACCACGACGCGTTCCTGGCCGGCGGCTGAGCGCTGCCGCCGCGGCGCGGCCGGGCGCGCTGAGGCCCGGGTTAGCATCGTCGTCCGGATCCGCGAGTTGAGGATTCCTCCGATGCGCCAGTGATGCCGCCGTCTTCGACGGCCGTGTCCGTTCCTGCCGAACCCGGCGGGTGCGACCGGCATCGCTGGAGGTTTCATGACGCATCCCTTGCTCGCGCTGGACAGCGCGTTCTATGTCCTGCCCGATGGCAGGCAGCAGCAGCGCAGCGAGTACCGCGCCGGCAAGCAACAAACAGCAGCAATTGGCCGCCGCGCACGGGCGGCTGTCCGCACAGGTAGGCGAGGCCGCGCGCGGTCGAGGCCGCGGCGCCAAGCGCTCTGTTCGCAGCGGCGCCGGCGGCGGCCGCGCATGCCGTGGATGGCGGCAGGCGGGCGTGGATCGCGCCCCGGGCTGGTAATGGCGGGCGCGATGGCCGACCATTCGCGTCTTCCCGTCCGCTGCCGCCGCCGGCCCGTCGCGGGCCGCGCTGCCGCGATACGCGCGGGGCGGGCCTGGCGCCTGCCCGCGCATCCTTCCTTCTTCGTGTGGTCCGCCTTCCCGTGAAATTCTTCGTCTCCTGCGCCAAGGGCCTGGAATACCTGCTCGTCGACGAGCTGCTCGCGCTCGGCGTCGCCAAGGCCACCGCCACCGTGTCCGGGGTCAATAGCGAGGGCGCGCTGCGCGATGCGCAGCGCGCGGTGCTGTGGTCGCGCCTGGCCAGCCGCGTGCTGTGGCCGCTGGACGAATTCGATTGCCCCGACGAGACCGCGCTGTATGCCGGCGTGGCGGCATTGCCGTGGCGCGAGCACCTGACCTCGCAGCACACCCTGGCGGTGGACGCGCACGTGTCCGGGACCGCGATCACGCATGCGCGCTATGCCGCGCAGCGGGTCAAGGACGCGGTGGTGGACACGCTGCGCGGCGCAGGCCTGGAGCGGCCGTCGGTGGACGTGGAGCATCCGGATCTGCGCCTGAACCTGTCGCTGCGCAAGGGCCGCGCCACGCTGTCGGTGGACCTGGGCGGCGGCTCGCTGCACCGGCGCGGCTGGCGCCAGGTGCAGAACGCCGCGCCGCTGAAGGAGAACCTGGCCGCGGCGGTGCTGCTGCGCGGGCAATGGCCGCAGCTGTACGCGCAGGGCGGCGGCCTGCTGGATCCGATGTGCGGCAGCGGCACGCTGCTGATCGAAGGCGCGCTGATGGCCGCCGACGTGGCCCCGGGGCTGCTGCGCGGCGATCTGGCCGCCGCATGCCGTGGCGACGCCGGGCCGCTGCAATTCAGTGCCGCGCCGAGCCGCTGGCTGGGCTTCGACCAGGAGGCCTGGCGCGCCCTGTTGACCGAAGCGCGGCAGCGCGAGGCCGCCGGCCGCGCCGCGCTGCGGCCGGTGATCCATGGCGGCGACATCGATCCGCATGCGATCCGCGCCGCGTGCGAGAACGCGCAGGCGGCCGGGGTCGCCGCGGCGATCGTGTTCGAGGTGCGCGATGTCGCCGATCTGCGCACGCCGGCGCAGGCGCTGGGCACGGTGGTGTGCAACCCGCCCTACGACGAGCGCCTGGCCGCCGACACCGCGCTGTACCGGCGCCTGGGCGAGGCGCTGAAGCGCGCGCTGCCGCAGTGGCGCGCCAGCCTGCTGTGCGGCAATGCCGACCTGGCCTACGCCACCGGCCTGCGCGCGGCCAAGAAGTACCAGATGTTCAATGGCGCGCTGGAATGCCCGCTGATCGTCTGCGACCCGATCGCGGTGGCGCAGCGCGAGCCGGCCGAGGCGCCGCGCGCGCTCAGCGACGGCGCGTCCCCCAAGGGGATTTCCTCCGGGGCACAGATGGTGGCCAACCGCCTGCGCAAGAACCTGCGCAAGTTCAAGGCCTGGCGCGCGCGCGAGCAGGTCGCCTGCTTCCGCGCCTACGACGCCGACCTGCCCGAATACGCGGCGGCGATCGACGTGTACCAGGAAGACGGCGGCCAGGCGCACACCTATCTGCACGTGCAGGAATACGCCGCGCCGGAGGAGATTCCCGATGCCGACGTGCGCCGCCGCCGCAACGAGTTGCTGGCTGCCGCGCGCGAGGTGTTCGATGTCCCGGCCGAGCGGGTGGCGCTGAAGTCGCGCGAGCGCGGCAAGGGCGGCAGCAAATATGCCCATTTGAATCAGGGCCGCTCCGAGCAGCGCGGTGAGTTCCTGGTGGTGCGCGAGCATGACGCGCTGCTGCGGGTGAACCTATTCGATTATCTGGATACCGGCCTGTTCCTGGACCACCGCCCGCTGCGCGGGGCGATGGCGCAGCAGGCGCGCGGCAAGCGCTTCCTCAACCTGTTCTGCTACACCGGCGTGGCCAGCGTGCAGGCCGCGGTGGCCGGCGCCGATTCCACCACCAGCGTGGACCTGTCCGGCACCTACCTGCAATGGTGCGCCGACAACCTGGGCTTCAATGGCAAGGGCGGCGCCCAGCACCGGCTGGTGCAGGCCGATGCGCTGATCTGGCTGGAGGCGGAGAAGAACCGTTACGACGTGATCTTCTGCGACCCGCCGACCTTCTCCAACTCCGCGCGCGCCGAGGATTTCGATATCCAGCGCGAGCACGTGCGGCTATTGCGCGCGGCGGTGGCGCGGCTGATGCCCGACGGCGTGCTGTACTTCTCCAACAATTTCCGCCGCTTCAAGCTGGACCAGGACGCGCTGGCCGAATTCGCGTCGTGCGAGGAGATCACCGCACAGACCATCGCCCCGGATTTCGAGCGCAATCCGCGCATCCACCGCGCCTGGCGCCTGCAGCGGCGCTGAGGCGGTCTGGTAACGCTTGTCGGAGCGGCTTGATCCAGATGCTATTGGCCGTGAGAGGGATTTGTGGGACTTCAGTCGCGACGGGGCTTTATCGGGAACGCCCGTCGCGACTGAAGTCGCTCCCACAAGTTCGTGGTCGGCTAGGAAAAGGTGGTGCGTAGCGCCGGCTCTTTCGCTCAACCATCGCGATGTCGCGCCGGGACGTGCGTGCCGGCGCGGTACGGCAGGTCCTCGCCCGGCTCGCGTTCGCTCCAGTAGTCCTGGATCTGCAGGATCTGCGGCAGGATCGCGGCGAACAGGGTCGCCAGGCGCGGCTCGAACTGGGCGCCGGCCTGCTGCTGGAACAGTTCCATCACCTGCGCCAGCGGCCACGGTTCCTTGTACGGGCGCTGCGTGGTCAGCGCATCGAACACGTCGGCCAGGGCCACGATCCGCGCCGACTCGGGAATGCGCTCGCCGGCCAGGCCGGCCGGATAGCCGTTGCCGTCCCAGTGCTCGTGGTGGTACAGCGCGATTTCGGCGGCGAGCCGGAACAGCGGCGCGCTGCTGCGGCTGAGGATGTCGTAGCCGATCTGCGGATGCCGCTGCATCACCTGCCATTCGTCCACATCCAGCGGCCCTGGCTTCTTCAGGATCGCGTCGGGAATGCCGATCTTGCCGGTGTCGTGCATCGGCGCGGCCTGCTCGAGCAGCTTGGCGTCCTCGCCCGACCAGCCGGCGGCCACCGCCAGCGCGCGCGCATAGGCGGCCATGCGCCAGATGTGGGTGCCGGTGTCCGAGTCGCTGTAGTGGCCGGCCATGCCCAGCATCTGGATCGCGTCGCGATGGCTGCTGGCCAGGCTGGCGGCGCTGACCAGCGACAGGTGGGTGCGCACCCGCGCGCGCAGGATGCTCGGCGAATAGGGCTTGGTGATGTAGTCCACGCCGCCGGCCTCGAAACCGATGCTCTCGTCGGCGTCCTTGTCCTTGCCGGTGACGAAGATGATCGGGATCGCCGCGGTGCGCGGATCCTGTTTCAGCGTGCGGGCGATGGTGTAGCCGTCCAGGTCGGGCAGGTCGACGTCGAGCAGGATCAGCGCCGGGCGATGCTTGACCACCGCGCGCAGCGCCTCGGCGCCGTTCTTGGCGAAGGTCAGCGCGTAGTCCTTGCGCAGGATCTGCCGGATCAGGGCCAGGTTGCTGGCTTCGTCGTCTACGCACAGGATGGGGGGCTGGACCATCGTGGTTTTCCTTGTCGGGTGCATCCTGCGGCCGCCGGGACCGGCGCGGCGGATGCTATAGGGATGCATCGGCCTGCCAGCGCCTGACTTTAGCCTCGGCCTCGCGGAAGGAAAAACTCTCCACCAATTGCCGCAGTTCCGCCGCCATCGCCGCGGGCAGCGAGGGCGCCAGGCCGTACAGCACCCGCTCGACGCGGTCCGGGTCGTCGCTGTCCAGGGCCTGCAGCAGCTGCTGCAACTGCTGCTGCAGCGGCAGCGCGGACGCGGCGCCGTCGCCCGCAGCGGGGGCGTCCGGCAGCGCCTGCGCCGCGGCCGCCTCGGCCGCCTCGGCCGCGGCCACGAAGCGCCGGATCGCCGCGGCCGTCGCCTGCATTGCCGTGCCCAGCGCTGCGATCGCGGCGTCGGCCTGCGCCGGTGCGTCGCCGAGCCGTTCCTCCAGTGCGGCGCTGGCCGCGACCAGCGTCGGCAGCGCCAGCGAGCCGGCCGAGCCGCGCAGCTTGTGCACGTAGGAGATCGCCGCCGCCGGCGCCTGCGGATCCAGCAGCGCCTGCAGCGCCGGCGCCGGATCGGGGCTGTCCTGCAGCAGCTTCAGCAGGTAGCGCTGGTAGGGCGCGCGTTCGTTCCACAGCCGCTGCGCCTGCGCGGTGTCGAGCAGTTGCGGATCGGCAGTGGGCCAGACCTCGGCCGCGGCGGCCGGCAGCGGTTCGAGCGCCGGCGGCAGGCGCAGCGGCAGGAACTGGCGGATCACCGCGATCAGTTCCTCGACCTGGAAGGGCTTGGCGATGAAGCCATTCATGCCGCTGGACAGCGCCAGTTCCTGTTGCTGGCGGTAGGCGCCGGCGGTCAGCGCGATCACCGGCAGGCCGGTCAGGCGCGGGTCTTCGCGCAGCAGGCGGGTGGCCTCGTAGCCGTCCAGGGTCGGCATCTGCACGTCCATCAGCACCAGCTGGAAGCGGCCGGGATCGCGCCGCAGCCGCTGCAGCGCCTGCTCGCCGTCGTGGGCCAGTTCCACCAGCGCGCCTTCGCCTTCGAGGATGCGCTGCGCGACCTCGCAATTGATCTCGCTGTCGTCCACCACCAGCAGCCGCGCGCCGGCCAGGCGCGGGGTGCCGTCGCCGCTGAGCAGGGGCGCCGGGCCGTCGCCGCGGCGCCGCGCCAGCAGCGTGGCGATGGTGCGGTACAGCGCCGAGGCGGTGACCGGCTTGGTCATCACCGCGTCCACGTCGCTGGGCGCGTAGTGCTGCTCCTCCAGCAGGCGGCGCTCGTAGGCGGTGACCATGACGATGATCGGCTGCCGGTCCGGCGCCGATTGCGCGCGGATGCGCTGCGCCACGCGCAGCCCGTCCAGGTCGGGCATGCGCCAGTCGAGCAGGATCACGTCGAAGCCGGCGCGGTCGGGACCGGCCGCGGCGATCGCCTCGGTGCCGTTGGCGACCGCTTCCACCTGCCAGCCGAAGCCGCTGGCGATGCTGGCCAGGTTGCTGCGCACCAGGTCGTGGTCGTCGGCGATCAGGACCCGCCGCGCCTCCGGATGCTCCGCCTCGGCGGCCGGCGCCGGCAGCACCGGGAAGCTGATCGCGAAATAGAAATCGCTGCCGTGTCCGGGCGTGCTCTGCACCTCGAGCTGGCCGCCCATCAGTTCCACCAGGCGCCGGCTGATGGTCAGGCCCAGGCCGCTGCCGCCGTAGCGGCGGCTGGTGGAGGTATCGGCCTGCAGGAACGGCGAGAAGATCAGGCTCTGCTTGTCGCGGGCGATGCCGATGCCGGTGTCGCGCACCGAGAAGAACAGCTTGATCTTGCCGGATTCGCCGCTGGGGAAGCTGCGCACCGACAGCGCCACTTCGCCCTGCTCGGTGAACTTGATGGCGTTGCCGACCAGGTTGATCAGCACCTGGTTCAGGCGCAGCGCATCGCCGCGCAGCCAGCGGCAGCCGGCCGGCAGCGGTTCGACGATCATCTCCACCGGCTTGGCGCTGATCGCCGAGGTCATCAGCGCGGCGATGTTCTCCAGCAGCTGGTTCAGGTCGAACGGCTCCGATTCCAGGTCGATGCGCCCGGATTCGATCTTGGAGAAGTCGAGGATGTCGTTGATGATCTCCAGCAGCGCGCGCGCCGACGCGTCGCTCTTCTGGATCATGTCCTTGGCCGCCTGCGGCAGCTCGCTGTGCTGCAGCAGGTACAGCATGCCCAGGATCGCGTTCATCGGCGTGCGGATCTCGTGGCTCATGTTGGCCAGGAAATCGCTCTTGGACTGGTTGGCGGTTTCCGCCGCATCGATCGCCAGGCGCAGTTCGCGCTCGTGGCGCTTCTGCTCGGTCAGATCCACCGCGATGCCGAGATAGCCGATCACCCGGTCGTCGTCGTCGCGCAGCGTGCTCAGCGTCAGCAGCACCGGGAACGGACGGCCGTCCTTGCCGACGTAGGTCCATTCGCGGGTGTCGCTGCGCCCCAGCGTGGACAGTGCGGCCACCGATTCGAACGCCGGCGCCACCGCCATGCCGGATTGCGCGGCCATGCGCTCGGCGCGGCTGGCCAGCTGCTCCGGATCCAGGAACAGGCCGGTGGCCTTGCGCCCGATCATCTCGTGCGCCGGGTAGCCGAGCATGGTTTCGGCGGCGGGGTTGAACAGGGTGATGGTGCCGTCCGGGTCGGTGGCCACGATCGCATAGCCGGCGTTGGCCAGGATCGCGCGCTGCAGCGCCGAGTAGGTGACCAGTTCGCTGGTGCGCTGCGCCACCTGCTGTTCCAGCGTCGCGTTGAGTTCCAGCACCCGCGCCTCGGCACGCACCCGTTCGGACACGTCGTGCAGCAGGTGTGAGTGGCCGACGACGTCGCCGTCGGTGTCCATGATCGGCGAAGCGCTGGCCAGCACGCTGACGACATGGCCGTCGCAATGCCGCAGCTCCCGCACCTGCGTGCCGGCGCAGGCGCCTACCTGCGCGCCGAGCAGATCCTGCAACGGCTGGCCGATGGCCTGCGCCGGCGCGTAGCCGAAGATGCGTTCGGCAGCCGGATTCCAGTGGGTGATGCGGCCGTGCAGGTCCTCGGCCACGATCGCCTCGCTGGAGCTGCCGACCAGCGCGGCCAGCTGGCTTTGCTCGCGCAGGATCAGGTCGCGGCGGTAGCGGCCGGTCAGGTACAGGTACAGCAGCGCGGCGAGCAACATGGAGATGCCGCCGACCAGTCCAGCGGCCAGCAGCGGCGAGGTCTGGTTGAGCGAGCGCACGAAGCCCGGTGTGGCCTGCGTGTTGAGCAGCCAGCGGCGGCCATAGACCGGCAGGCTGCGCTCGGCGCGCAGCTCCGCTGCCGGCGCCTGCACGGCGGGGTCGCCGCCGCGATAGAACGGCGGCGCACCGTTCTCGCTATCGGCCAGGGTCAACAGCAGCTCGTGGGCATGATTGGGCGAGGACACCAGCACTTCGGCGATGTTCAACGGTGCGTAGGCCCAGCCGGTGGTGGCCTGCCAACGCTGCTCGGGGGTCTGCAGCGGCAGGTCTTCGCGGTAGATCGGCAACAGCAGCAGGAAACCGCTGTTGCCGACCCCGGGGCTTTGCAACAGGCGCACCGGCGCGGTGATGGTCGGCTTGCCCGACCGCGCCGCGGCGATCGCCGCCGCGCGCCGCGTCGGCTCGGAGGCGATATCGAAGCCCTGCGCAGGACTGTTGAGCCGCAGCGGCTGGATATACAGGATCACGAAGCGCTCGCTGTCGTGCGGGGTCAGCTGACGGATCTGCAGCGACGGTGCGCCGTCGCTGCGCGCCTGCTGCAGGAACGCAGCCTCGTTGGCTTGCGCCACGCGACGCACGTAGCCGAAGCCGCGTACGCCGGGGAATTCGCGCCGGTACTCGCGCGAGGCGCTGTAGCGGTCGAAGCGCTGGCGCGAGATGCGGTCGCCGCCGGCGGCGATGACCGCGCCGCGCGCGCCGCGCAGGCCGTGCTCGTAGACATTCAGGCGCTGCTGCAATTCGCCGGTGACATGCGTGGTCAGTTGCTGGAAGCGGTCGCGGGCTTGCTGGCGATTGCGCTCGTGCAGGCCGCGTGCGAGCAACGCCGCCGCCAGCAGCCCGAGCAGCAGCACCGCCAGCGCGGCGCCGAGCGCCGAACGCGCAGGGCCGGCAGCGGGTGTCCAGCGGATTTTCGACATGCGCCCCTTTCCTTTGGCGAACGCTGGCGATGCGCAGGCATCGGCGTTCTTCCGGTCCGTACGGGATGGATTTCACGATTGAAGCGACGGTCCAGCCCCGGCCGTGCAGGCCACGCTAGCGCGATCGTCGCTGCCGCACCAGCCCCCGCGGTGCGCCGCAGCGGCAGGCGTCTACGACCTTCATGGAATCAGCGTGACGGCTGCGTGCAGCACGACCCCGATCAGGCCGCCGACCAGGGTGCCGTTGAAGCGGATGTACTGCAGGTCGCGGCCGACGCTCAATTCCAGTTGCTCGACCAGATGGCGCTCGTCCCAACCTTTCACGGTCTGCGCGATGTGTGCGGTGACGCCGCTGCGCAGGCGCTGGGTCAGTTTCTCCGCGCCGCCGAGCAGGTGCTGGTTGAGTGCGTCGCGCAACGCGCTGTCCTGGGACAACGACTGCCCGAGCGCGCCCAGCGAGCGCTGCAAATGCTGCACCAGCACACCGTCGCTGCGCGACAGGTCCTGGCGCAGGCTGGCGTGGATCTGGTCCCACAGGCCTTGCACGTAGTCCTGCACGCCGGGGTGCTCGATCAGCCGCTGCTTCATCGCCTGCAGCCGGTCGGCGGTGGCCGGGTCGCTGCGCAGGCGCTGCACGTAGCCGCCGAGCCAGCGCTCGTAGTCCTGGCGCAGCGGATGCTGCGGCTGCGCCAGCACGTCCTGCAGTTCGTCCAGCAGCGCATGCGCCAGGCGTTCGGCCAGGGTGTCGGCGATGCCTTCCACCGGCTTGACCCATTCCACCGTGCCGACCAGCTTGGGCCATTCGCGGCGCGCGTACTTGACGATCACCGCCGACACGCGCCGCTTCACCGCCGCATCGTCCAGGTGCCGGCCGAGCCGGGTCAGTGCTTCGTCGAGCAGCGCCTGGTGGCGGCCGTCGGCGGTGAGCAGGCCGAGGATCTCGCCGGCAGTCGCGGCCGCGTTCCATTCGTGCAGGCGCGCCACCACGAAGCCGTGGATGCGGCGCCGCACCGCGGCCTCGTCGAGCAGGTCCAGCGCCTGCAGCGCCCAGCCGCGGGCGAGGTCGGCCAGTTTTCCGGCCTGCGCCGGTTCGGCCAGCCACTGGCCCAGCCGCTTGGCCGGATCGAACGCGCTGAGCTTGGCCAGCAGCGCCGCCGGTTCCAGGAAATGGTCGCGCACGAACAGCGCCAGGCTGTCGGCGATGCGCGCCTTGCCGTGCGGGATGATCGCGGTGTGCGGGATCGGCAGCCCCAGCGGATGGCGGAACAGCGCCACCACCGCGAACCAGTCGGCCAGCGCGCCGACCGTGGCCGCCTCGCAGAATGCGCCGATCCAGGCCCAGGCGCCGTGCATGCCCATGACGTGGCTGAGCAGGAAGCCGGCCAGCATCGCCAGCAACAACAGCGCCGCCAGCAGTTTCATGCGCCGCAGCTGCGCGCGGCGCGGATCGGGCGGCATCGTTGGGGAGGAAGCGCTCATGCCGGCCAGTGTACGCAGCGCTGGGTTGGATGGATTTCATCGTGCGCGCGGCGAGGGCGAGCGAACGAGGGCCTCTGCCGCCGGCATCGATGCGGACGGCGTGCGTGTGGGAGGGACGTCAGTGCCGATGCGGTCCTGCCGGGAAAAGCGTCGGCACTGAAGTTCCTCCTGCACATGTTGCGATCGCGCCGGACTTCACCGCTTCCACCACTTCGGCGGTGGCCCGCTTCTGGATCTTCTCGAGGCGCTCGGCCAGGATCTCGCGCTTGCGCAGCGCCAGCACGCCGCGCTGGAAATCGGACACGTTGCGCCGGCCCAGGTGCTGGTCGATCATCCACAGATGCACGTCCTGCAACGACTGGAAGCGGGTGTTCTGCACGGTCTGGAACGGCAACCGGTGTTTCTGACAGATGCCGTAGCGGTTGTGCCCATCGACCAGGATCTCGCCCCACAGCACCAGCGCATCGCGGCAGCCTTCGGCGAGCAGGCTGCGCTCCAGCGCCGCGTATTCGTCGGCGGTGCGCGGATCGAGGTAGGCCTTGAGGTCTTCTTTGACGACGATGTTCATCGGCGCAGGGCACGGCGTTGCGACGGGGGCGGCATTGTAGAGGCCGGGAATGGGGAGTGGGGAATGGAGAATCGCAACACCGCGGGCTGCAGGCTGCAGCATCGCCTAGATCCATGGGGGAGTTAGGATCAGGCCGTTCCCATTCCCGACTCCCCATTTCCGATTCCCGGCCTCAGCCCACCACCACCTCGCTGATCTGCATCGCCGGGCTCAGGTCGGTGTAGTTCTTGATGTCGCCGAGGAGCTCGTCGGCGTGTGGACCGAAACCGGCCTGGAACGCTTCCACCGAGTCGCTGAAGATGTGGCACATGCCGACGTAGGTCGGATCGCTGCCCGGGGCGACGCCGGACAGGCCCTTGTCCACGGTGTAATGCTTGCAGGCATCGCCCATGCGCGCCTGGAGCAGCGGCATGTGCGTGTCGCGGTAGTAGTCGTGATCGAAGCGGGCGCCGGGCGTGTACGGGTACATCACGCTGACCTTGATCATGGTGCGGCTCCTGGAGATGCGGCGATGGGATCGGGCGGGAGGGCGTGGGGCCGCGCAAGTCTACACGGCGCTGCGCCGCGGCAGTTGCGGCTCAGCGCATCGTCGGCATCGCGAACTCGGCGCCGCGCGCCGCGGCCGGCCAGCGTGCGGTCACGGTCTTGAGCCGGGTGTAGAAGCGCACGCCGTCGGGGCCATGCACGTGCAGCGGGCCAGGGTGTCGGCATGCCGTTCGAGCAGTTCGCGGAAGCGGAACAGCACCCGTGCGCGCGGCCGCGGCGGCCGCGATCTCGACCGCATGCGCGTCGCCCAGCGGTACGCGCCGCGCCACCGCGCCGCTGGCCGGGTCGAACACCTCGGCGTAGTCGCCGTTGCGGAAATCGACGCGGCGGCCGCCGATGTAGTGGGCCAGGGATTCGGTCATGGTCGGTGTTGTTGCTCGAGGGAAACGCTCAGCCCAGCGCATCCAGCGACCGCACGAAATCTTCGCCCAGCGCCTGCGCCACGGCGCGGTGGGTGAGCGTGCCGGCGTGCACGTTGAGGCCGTTGCGCAGGTCCTGGTCGTCGCGCAGCGCCTGCAGGCCGTGTTCGGCCAGTTGCAGCACGAACGGCAAGGTGGCGTTGGTCAGGGCGAAGGTGGAGGTGCGCGCCACGCCGCCGGGCATGTTGGCCACGCAGTAGTGGACGATGCCGTCCACCGCGTAGGTCGGCTGCTGGTGGGTGGTGGCGTGGCTGGTCTCGAAACAGCCGCCCTGGTCGATGGCCACGTCCACCAGCACCGAGCCGGGCCGCAGCAGCGCCAGCTGCGCGCGCGACACCAGCTTGGGCGCGGCGGCGCCGGGGATCAGCACCGCGCCGATCACCAGATCGGTGTGCGGCAGGCATTGCTCGATCGCGTCGCGGGTCGAATACAGCGTGGTCAGCTGGTGGCCGTACAGTTCGTCGAGGTATTTGAGCCGTTCCAGCGAACGGTCCAGCAGCGTCACCCGCGCGTGCAGGCCCATCGCCATGCGCGCGGCGTTGATGCCGACCACGCCGCCGCCGATCACCAGCACTTCGGCCGGCTCGACCCCGGGCACGCCGCCGAGCAGCACGCCGGAGCCGCCTTGCGCCTTCTCCAGCGCATGCGCGCCGGCCTGGATCGCCATGCGTCCGGCGACCTCGCTCATCGGCGCCAGCAGCGGCAAGCCGCCGTTGCCGTCGGTGACGGTCTCGTAGGCGATCGCGGTGCAGCCGGAGCGCAGCAGCGCATTGGCCTGCGCCGGATCGGGCGCCAGGTGCAGGTAGGTGAACAGCACCTGCCCCGGGCGCAGCAGCGCGCATTCGTCCGGCTGCGGTTCCTTGACCTTGACGATCATGTCGGCCTGCGCGAACACGCTGGCCGCGTCGTCGGCCAGGCGCGCGCCGGCGCGTTCGTAGTCGGCATCGGTGAGGCCGATGGCCTGGCCGCCGTCGCGCTGCACCAGCACCTGGTGCCCGTGCAGCACCAGCTCGCGGACCCCGGCCGGGGTCAGCCCGATCCGGTATTCGTGGTTCTTGATCTCCTTCGGGACGCCGACCAGCATGAGCGGTTCTCCAGGCATGCGGCGCGCGTGGGCAGCGCGGAGCGGGGTGGGTGGGCGAGTTGGAACAAGGCGGGAATCAGGGCGTGCTGCGGATCATGTCGGCGAGCACCGCGAAGATGCGGTCGATGTGCGCGCGCTCCACGATCAGCGGCGGCGACAGCGCGATGGTGTCGCCGGTGACGCGGATCAGCAGGTCGCCCTCGTGGAAGCAGCGCTCGAAGATCTCGTAGGCGCGCGCGCCGGGCGCATCCTTGCGCGAGGACAGTTCGATCGCGCCGATCAGGCCGAAATTGCGGATGTCGACGACGTGCGGCAAGTCCTTCAGCGCATGGATCGCCTGCTGCCAGTCGTCGCCCAGTTCGATCGCCTTGTCGAACAGGTGTTCTTCGGCATAGGTGTCCAGCGTCGCCAGCGCCGCCGCGCAGGCCAGCGGATGGCCGGAGTAGGTGTAGCCGTGGAACAGGTCGATGGCGCCGGCCGGACCATGGGCGAAGGCGTCGTGGATGGCGTGCGAGACAAACACCGCGCCCATCGGCACGCAGCCGTTGGTCAGGCCCTTGGCGGTCGTCATCAGGTCCGGGGTCACGCCGAAGCGCTGCGCGGCGAAGGCCTTGCCGACGCGGCCGAAGCCGGTGATCACCTCGTCGAAGATCAGCACGATGCCGTGCTTGTCGCACAGCTCGCGGATGCGCTGCAGGTAGCCGTGCGGCGGCAGCACCACGCCGGCCGAGCCGGAGATCGGCTCGATGATGACCGCGGCGATGGTCGAGGCGTCGTGCAGCGCGACCAGCCGCTCCAGATCCTCGGCCAGCTCCACGCCGTGCGTCGGCAGGCCCTGCGAGAACGCGTTGCGCTCGATGTCCAGGGTATGCCGCAGGTGGTCCACGCCGGGCAGCAGCGGGCCGAACCATTTGCGGTTGTTGGGCAGCCCGCCGACCGAGATGCCGCCGAAACCGACCCCGTGGTAGCCCTTCTCGCGGCCGAGGAAACGGGTGCGCTGGCCCTCGCCGCGGGCACGGTGGTAGGCCAGCGCGATCTTCATCGCGGTGTCCACCGACTCGGAGCCGGAGTTGGTATAGAATACACGGTCCAGGCCGGGCGGGGCGAGCTCGACCAGCCGTTCGGCGAGCACGAACGGCAGCGGCGAGCCCATCTGGAAAGTCGGCGCGAAATCCAGGGTGGCGATCTGCCTGGACACCGCCTCGACGATGCGCGTCCGCGCGTGTCCGGCATTGCAGCACCACAGCCCGGCGGTGCCGTCGAGGATCTGGCGCCCGTCCACGCTGCGGTAGTACATGCCCTCGGCCGAGGCCAGCAACCGCGGCCGCGCCTTGAACTGACGGTTGGCGGTGAACGGCATCCAGAACGCGTCCATGTTCTCCGGCGCCTGCGTGGCCTGGGCGGCGCAGTGGTCGGCCAGCGCCTGGGAGGAGGGGGGCGACTCGGTACTCATCACAGGCTCCACGCGAGAGAGGTGTTGAAAAAACTTTACACCAACCGGGCCTGTGGTGGCGGGTCGGCGTGCGCGTTGCGACGCCGGCGCATCCAGGTTGCGGCGCAGCCGGCTTTGCGATGCACCAATAGGCGAAAATGGCGCAGCCACGCGTCTGTCCAGGCGGGCATGCCGATCGCCGCGCGCGGCGCATGGCAAATTGACCGCGCGGACCGGCTGTGTAAAGTATCCGGCAACACCGTCCCGGCTCTCTGATCACGCGATGGATATCGGCGCCCGCCTGCATCGGGTTCGCACCGCCCACGGACTGAGCCAGCGCGAGCTGGCCAAGCGGGTGGGCGTGACCAACAGCACCATCTCGCTGATCGAACAGAACAAGGTCAGCCCTTCGGTGAGTTCGCTGAAGAAGGTGCTGGACGGCATCCCGATCTCGCTGGCCGATTTCTTCACCCAGAACCTGGACATCGGGCTGGCCGATGCGCCGTTCTATGCCGCCGACGAACTGCCCGACGTGGGCAGCGACGGCATCCACTACTACCTGGTCGGGCAACACCGCCCGCAGCGGCAGATGTGCATCCTGCGCGAGGTGATGCCGCCGGGCAGCGACACCGGCACCGCGATGCTGGTGCACGAAGGCGAGGAAGGCGGGGTGGTGGTGGCCGGCGAAGTGGAGATCACGGTCGGTGCGCAGGTGCGCGTGCTGCGCGCCGGCGAGGGATACTATTTCGACAGCCGGGTGCCGCACCGGTTCCGCAACATCGGCAGCGAGGCGGTGGTGATCGTCAGCGCCAACACGCCGGCCACGTTCTGAGCGCCAGTTGCGCCGCTGCGCTCGCGCCCGCCTCGCCGCGGGCGCTGCACCCGCAGATCCGTTTCTTCCTCCCGACCCGGAGCTTCCGATGAATGCACCCCGCACCCGCGCCGCATGGCAGGCGATGGCCGCCGCGCTGCAGTTGCGCACCCAGGCCTTCATCGACGGACGCTACGTCGCTGCGGCCAGCGGCAAGACCTTCGACTGCATCAGCCCGATCGACGGCCACGTGCTTGGCCAGGTCGCCGAGGGCGGTGCCGAGGACATCGAGCGCGCGGTCGCCGCGGCGCGGCGCAGCTTCGATGCCGGGCACTGGTCGCAGGCCACGCCGGCGCAGCGCAAGAAGACCCTGCTGAAGCTGGCGCAGCTGGTCGAGCAGCATGCCGACGAACTGGCGCTGCTGGAATCGCTGGACATGGGCAAGCCGCTGCGCGACGCGCGCAGCGTCGACGTGGCGGCCACGGTGCGCTGCCTGGCCTGGACCGGCGAGGCGCTGGACAAGCTCTACGGCGAGGTGGCGCCGACCGGGCAGGACGAACTGGGCCTGATCACCCGCGAGCCGCTGGGCGTGGTCGGCGCGATCGTGCCGTGGAATTTCCCGCTGCTGATGGCCGCGTGGAAGATCGCCCCGGCGCTGGCCGCGGGCAATTCGGTGGTGCTCAAGCCCTCGGAGAAATCGCCGTTGAGCGCGCTGCGCCTGGCCGAGCTGGTGGCCGAGGCCGGCATTCCCGACGGCGTGTTCAACGTGGTGCCGGGGTTCGGCAAGAGCGCCGGCGAGCCGCTGGCCCTGCACATGGACGTGGACGGGCTGGTGTTCACCGGTTCCACCGCGGTCGGCAAGCGCCTGCTGCAATGCGCCGGGCTGTCGAACATGAAACGCGCCTACCTGGAATGCGGCGGCAAGAGCCCGAACCTGGTGTTCGCCGACGCGCCGGACCTGGAGCAGGCGGCGCAGGCCGCGGCCGGCGCGATCTTCTACAACCAGGGCGAGGTCTGCACCGCGGCGTCGCGGTTGCTGGTGGAGCGCTCGATCAAGGACGAATTCGTCGCCCGCGTGGTCGCCGCCGGGCGCACGCTGCAGCCGCGGCATCCGTTCGACGACGATGCGGCGATGGGCGCGCTGGTGGACGAGGCGCAGACCCACCGCGTGCTGGACTACATCGCGCGCGGCAACGAGGAAGGCGCGCGACTGCTGCTCGGCGGCAAGCGCGTGGAGGTGGTCGCCGGCGGCTGCTACGTGGAGCCGACCATCTTCGACGAGGTCGGGCATGAGCACACCATCGCCCGCGAGGAGATCTTCGGCCCGGTGCTGTCGGTGATCGCCTTCGACGACGAAGCGCACGCGCTGCGCATGGCCAACGACAGCGACTACGGCCTGGCGGCCGGCGTGTGGACCCGCGACATCGGCCGCGCGCACCGGGTGGCGCGCAAGCTGCGCGCCGGCAGCGTGTGGGTGAACTACTGGGACGGCGGCGACATGACCGCGCCGTTCGGCGGCTACAAGCAATCGGGCAACGGCCGCGACAAATCGCTGCATGCCTTCGACAAGTACACCGAGATGAAGGCGACCTGGATCAATCTGGCGGTTTAGTTCGGGACTCGGGACTCGGGACTCGGGACTCGGGACTCGGGACTCGGGACTCGGGACTCGGGATTTTCGCAAGTTCGCAGCTTCTGCGCTTTTCTGTGGGAGGGGCTTCAGCCCCGACGCGTTACCGGTAAGGCGTCGGGGCTGAAGCCCCTCCCACAGAAAAGTGGCCAGGCTGGAATGGCAAAAACAGCCGTTTTTTTTAAAAAAAATGGGTATCCGGATTTTAGTGTGGGAAGCCTGCTCTAGCCCCTTCTTCCCTGTTTGCTCTTGCTTGTAGGTTTCTGGCTTCTGCTGGCTTCTGCTGGCTTGCCTGCTTCTAGCCTTCCGTGTGGGTTTTGCTTGCAGACGAAATGGACAGCTTGCTCTCGGCGGGACTAGGATTGAGCCGTCAGGCAAAACGCAGGGACGCATGGGGAATAGGGTTCACCACCATTGGATCATTTGCCTGATCGGGCTATGTCTCGCAGTAGCGGTTTCGTCTGCTTCGGCCTCGGACCCGCTTGCGCCGCTGAGGACGCAGTTTGCGTTACCCGATGATCAAGTTGACTATGCCGCCGCCAAGCTGGTGGTGGACCGGCTGATTGACCCTGCCACCGACACAGCGGCTATCCGCCGCGAACTCGATCGCTGGGAGCGTGTCATCCGTGCGAATGTCCCTGTCGGCGCCAATGGTCGCCTGACGCTTGATGCGTTGCTCAAGACGCTCTACCAGCCGGGCTCCTGGAACGAGGGCAAGCCCTTCCGCTACGACCTCGACGATCCGCTGGGCAAGCTGCCGGCTAACAAGCGGCTTGCGACCTACTTGGCCACCCGCAAGGGCAACTGCGTATCGATGCCCATCCTGGTCGCAATCCTTGGCCAGCGCCTCGGCCTGACCATCACGCTGTCCACGGCCCCGGCACATGTCATGGCGATGTTCGCCGACGACACGCAGCAGGCCTGGGTGTACGTTGAGGCAACTGGCGGCGGCTACAAGCGGGACGAGAGCTACATCCGCGATACGGGGATCAGCCAGACCGCCCTCGACAACGAAATCTACCTGCGGCCGTTGCATCCGCACGAAAGCGTGGGTGTCATCGCCAGCACCCTGATGGAGCACTACGCCCGGGAAGGCCACGGGGATGCCCTGATGGAGGTCGCCGACTTGGCTTTGGCTGCCAATCTCAAGGACACCGTGGCGATGATCTGGAAGGCCAACGCCTACTACCTGCAAATCCAGGATCGCGATCAGCGGCCATACCCGGATGCGGCGGATATCCCGGCGAACAAGGTGCCGGACTACCGACGGCTGAGCCGGGAGAACCTGGCTTGGTTTGAGAAGGCGGAGGCGTTAGGCTGGGCGCAGAAGACACCCGAGCAGGAAGCGGCCTACCTGCAATCGGTTCGACACGAGAAGGCGAATAGGGGGCAATGATGCGGAACTTGAGTCTTACAGCATTGAGCATGGCACCCGCGGCAGTGTCTGGTGTGGCGGAAGCCCGCTGGCTCTCGGTTGATCCCGTGAAGGCGAACCCGAACAACGGGCAGAACTTCAATCGCTACTACTACGGGAATAACAATCCGTACAAGTTCGTTGACCCTGACGGACGTCGATCAGTAGTCAAGGATGGACAGATCTATATCCAACCCGAAGACAAGACGGTGCCGAGTCTTCCTGGCATCACGAACAATGTGGGCGCAGAAGGGTTCAGTCCTGGCGACTTCTCGTTCCATCAGTACAACGTTGTCACGCCGAGCAGTTTGACGCCTCAGCAGGCTGGCGATGGATTCCGCGGAAACCCTACTCCAGGTAGGGATATGCCAGCCACGCCAGGCGGCACGCGCAATAACGTCGGCAACATACCTGTTCGTGATGGTCCAAATTATGTCCGGTCATTCTCGGTTGCGTCGCCGGACCCCGCGAAATTTACGGATGTGACGGTGAACTACACAATCTCAGGTGAGCACAAGCTCACCGAGGGATTTGTGATGCGCTATGGAGAAATCAATCAGAACGGCAGTGTCATGCTTCGCAGTTACGGAGAAGGAAACAACTGGCACCAAAATCCCGCTCTTGAGTCGTATTGGAACCCGAAAGTGCAAGAGACGTGGCAACAGAACCAGCGTGAGATCATCAATACGATGACAGGCAAATGAAGGTGCGCAAGCTCAGCATCGCCTTTGCCATTACTGCGGCAATCGCAGTTGTAGCGCATTACTTTTCATTCAAAATGCGCTACGGCTGGTATACGACCGATGAGCAAGCCATGTTCTTGAACACCGGCTTTCTCATTTTGCTGGGTGTAATCGTGCTGTTATGGGCCTTCGCGCCTACGAAACTGGGTGTGGCGCTTATCGGTATCGCTGCGGTGGTGTTTCCTTGGGCGCTGAGGCCGGACACGTTTCCAGCGATCGACTTCCCCTTCGCAACGTTGTCGCTTATTCCCATTGCGTTATTAGTTGGCGCCACACACCTACGCTTACGCGACAAGCAAGCGGCCAGTTGATTCGGCAGATCCATCCATTGTGTCGCTCGTCGAGGGGCTACTCGAAATACCCCTCTTCGAGCAGCCGCACCAACGTCGGAATGTAAGGCCCGTATTCGACAACGCGACTCACGACCTTCCTGCGTGTTGCAGCACTGTGGGTCGCCTTGCTAAAGAACTCCGTCGATACCGGCGTGTCGTCCTCGACCACGATTTTTTCGACCACGGCCCCATCTTTGCGCGCCTTCTCGTTGTAGAGCATCCGCGCCCGGATCACCTCGAAGCTGTAGCCCCTGCCCATACGGTTCATGTCCTTGGCCAGTCGGTTGACGGATTCAGTATAGGCATTGGTGATGGGTTGCTCGAAGTAGGCGAAGATTTCGTCGTGCCAATTGTTAACGGCGGTGGTCAGGTCCTTGAACGTGGCCGTCAGCTCCGGCGGAATGTTGCCTAACCACGTCGCGCAGGCCGTTTCAGCCTCCGGACGGCTCTTGTGATCCCAGATCGACAGGAACCCTTCCTTGAGGGCGTGCGCCTCCCCGAGCTGGGGGAATTGGCGGAACCATTCCAAGGCACGCTCCATGTCCGCGCCCTTCAGAGCGTGCTGCCGCTTGAGCAGCAGGAAGCGCTCATCCTTCAGCTTGAGACGCTGCCGAGCTGGCAAGTCCTTGCGGATACGCTTGCGTAGCTTCTCCAAGGCATCGTTGGCCATTCGCTGGATATGGAAGCGATCGACCACAATCCGCGCTTGCGGCAGCGTGGCACGCACCACCTGCTTGTAGACGGCGTACATATCCATCGCCACCCACTCGATGGTGTCCTTGTCCCGCAGGCTGCGGAAATAGGGCAGCAGATCGGCTTTGGCTCGAGTCGGCCGGAGATCGAACACGGTCTTGCGCTCGATGTTGGTGATCATTGCCCGGTACTGACCGATGATCTTGAGTTCGTCGATCCCCAGGATGCGGGGCGTCCGGAACCTGACCTTGGCCTCGAACTCTTCGATGCAGTCGTCGAAGACGTGGCGTATCGTTTTCTCGTCCAAGTCCACTTCGCGAGCCAAGGCCGCGAAGGTCTTGGTGAAGCTCTGTTCCCGGATATAGTGCACCAGGCGGGCCGTGGCTTGGCGCTTGCCGTCGAAGTCGGCCACCGGCTCGAATAGGGTCTTGCTGCAGTTTGTGCAGCGATAGCGGCGGCGCTGGATGAACACCACGACCGGCTTGCCGTGCGTTGGCGTGTCCTGGAACGACTGCTCCTGCGAGCCGTGGCCGTGCAGCCGACCTTTCTTGCAAAGCGGGCAGATTGTCCAAGGCGATACACCTTCGGCTTTGACGATATAACGCTCGTCATCGCCCACGACTTCAAGTGTTTTGAGGCTACGCAACTGCAGGAAATCGGTCACTCAGCACCTTGGGCGAACCCACACTGAAATCCAATTTATAGATTGGCATGCTCACTCTCGATTCCAACACTAAAATCCGTTTTATGGGATGAGAGCTACAAGAGCTCCAAACCCCGAAACCCACACCAGATTCTGGATATCCAAAAAAATCGGCACTCTTTTTATCCAATCGCTTGACAGCGATTTGCCCCGGGACAGCATCCTCCCGTCCCGTCCCGTCCCGTCCCGTCCCGTCCCGTCCCGTCCCGTCCCGTCCCGAGCCCCGCGGACTCAGTCCGGCACGTACTCGGCAAAGGTGACCGGATGCCCGGGATCGGCGGCGTCCACCTTGTCGGCGGTCTTGCGCAGCGCATCGGCGCCCGGCGCCGGATCCGGATTCAGCTGCCAGCTCTGGCGGATGCGCTTGTGGAACAGCCAGGTCTTGCGCTCGGGTTCGTAGCGGAAGGTGATGAAGTAGGTCCAGTGCTGGCCGCAGGAGACGCCGTTCTGCACGGTGAAGTAGCGGCCCTTGGCCGCGAACGGATCGTCGCTGTCGGTGAACGGATCGCACTGGCCGCCATCGTCGCGCTTGAGCACCACGCGGTCGTTGCGCGCGGCCAGCCGGTAGTGGCCGTCGCCCTGCTGCACGACGATCAGCAGCGGCCGCGCCGGCGCCGGGTCGCGCTCGGCCTCGCCGCGTTGCTGCAGCGCCACCAGATAATCGGCGCGACCGTCCCCGTCCAGATCGGCGTGCAGCTGTGCCAGCGGCAGGTAGCCGGCCGGCAGCTGGCGCAGCACCTCGGCGGGCAGGTCGGCGGCGCATGCGCCATGCGTGGCGAGCAACAGGAGGCCGGCGGCGACGCCGACGCGGAGCGACAGGGGCATGGGCATGGGCGCGTTTCGGATGCGAAGGGGCGCAAAGCCTAACCGACGCGGCCGCAAACGGCGCGCCGGCGCTGCAGGCGCGCCGGTGTGCGTGGTTTTTTTGTTTGCAGATGTCTTTGCGGATTTGCCGAAGCGTCCTGGTTCCGAACAGGCGTGGCCGGCAACAGCGTCGGGGCTGAAGTCCAGTCCATAGCGCCACGCCGGCGGTTCCAGGCCGAAGCCGGCATCGGCCTGGCTGCCGGCGAGGCAGGCGGCGACCGCGGCATGGGTCGGTTCCTCCATGTGCGCTGGTGGGACTGTGCAGGGTCGCGCCAGCAGCCGTTGCAGCAACCATCCAGCGCTCGGCGCCGCCGCGCTTTCGTACTATGCTCGGCGCGCGCGGTTGCGTCCGCAATATGCGCTTCATCACATAACGATGCCGATGCGCTGAAAGGGGAATCGAATGAGCAACTCGAACGGCGCGGCGAGTTCCGCGCACATTGCCCATGCCGGCCTGCTGTCGAAGGAACGCATCGTCGCCAGGCCGGGTTTCAACCGCTGGCTGGTGCCGCCGGCGGCGCTGGCGATCCATCTGTGCATCGGCATGGCCTACGGTTTCAGCGTGTTCTGGCTGCCGCTGTCCAAGGCGCTGGGGATCAGCGAGGCGCTGGCGTGTCCGGTCGACATGGGCTTGTTCGCGCGCATCGTGTCGGCCAGCTGCGACTGGAAGATCAGCGAACTGCAGTGGATGTACACGCTGTTCTTCGTGCTGCTGGGCTGCTCGGCGGCGTTGTGGGGCGGCTGGCTGGAGCGCGCCGGGCCGCGCAAGGCCGGCGTGGTCTCGGCGCTGTGCTGGTGCGGCGGGCTGGTGATCTCGGCGCTGGGCATCCATCTGCACCAGATCTGGCTGCTGTGGCTGGGCTCGGGCGTGATCGGCGGCATCGGCCTGGGGCTGGGCTACATCTCGCCGGTGTCGACCCTGATCAAGTGGTTCCCGGACCGCCGCGGCATGGCCACCGGCATGGCGATCATGGGTTTCGGCGGCGGCGCGATGATCGGCAGCCCGCTGGCCGATGCGTTGATGCGCCATTTCGCCGGCCCGGCATCGGTGGGGGTGATGCAGACCTTCCTGGTCATGGCCGCGCTGTATTTCGTGTTCATGATGGCCGGCGCGTTCGGCTACCGGGTGCCGCCGAGCGGTTGGACGCCGGCCGGCTGGAGCGCGCCGGCGTCCAGCGCCAATGCGATGATCACCGCCCACCACGTGCACGTGAACAAGGTCTGGGGCATCCCGCAGTTCTGGCTGCTGTGGGGCGTGCTGTGCCTGAACGTGTCGGCCGGCATCGGCGTGATCGGCATGGCCTCGCCGATGCTGCAGGAGGTGTTCGGCGGCCGCCTGATCGGCGTGGACGCCGGCTTCGGCGGCCTGGACACCGCGCAGCTGGCGGCCATCGCCGCCATCGCCGCCGGCTTCACCGGCCTGCTCAGCCTGTTCAACATTGGCGGGCGCTTCTTCTGGGCCAGCATGTCCGACAAGCTCGGCCGCAAGCACACCTACAGCCTGTTCTTCGTGCTCGGCATCGCCCTGTACGCGGCGGCGCCGTGGGCCGGCAAGGTCGGCGGCAGCGCGCTGTTCGTGGGCATCTTCTGCGTGATCCTGTCGATGTACGGCGGCGGCTTCGCCACCATTCCGGCCTACCTGGCCGACCTGTTCGGCACGCAGATGGTCGGCGCCATCCATGGGCGCCTGCTGACCGCCTGGGCCACCGCCGGCATCCTCGGCCCGGTGGTGGTCGGCTATATGCGCGAGTACCAGTTGGGCCTGGGCGTGCCGCCGTCACAGGTGTACAACACGACCATGTACATCCTGGCCGGGATGCTGGTGCTGGGCCTGATCTGCAACCTGCTGGTACGGCCGGTGGCGGCCAGGCACTTCATGACCGCGGAAGAATTGGCCGAGGAAAAGCGCCTGGCGCACGAGAAGGTCGGCAACAGCGGCCAGCCGGCGCTGGATGCGGCGCAGCTGGCGCAGGTCGGCCATGGCGGCAACCCGCTGCTGGTGGCGCTGGCCTGGCTGGCGGTCGCGGTGCCGATGCTGTGGGGCATCTCGGTGACCTTGCAGAAGGCGTTCGTGCTGTTCCACTGATCCGGAGGGGGGCGTCACCATGTACTCGCGTGCGTCTTCCCGGCCCGGCGCCGTCGCGCGCGGCGTGCGCCGCCATCACGACGGGCGCAGCGCCGTCACCCAGGATCTGGTGGCGGCCGAGGTGCCGGTGGCGTTCGCCTACAACGGCGAGCCGTTCGTGGTGATGATGGCCACCCCGGAAGACCTGCACGACTTCGCGCTGGGCTTCTCGCTCAGCGAAGGCATCGTCGAGGACCCGGCGCAGCTGCGCATCGTCGGCGTGGACACCTTTCTGGAAGGGATTTCGCTGCAATTGCAGATCCCGCCCGCACATGCCGCGGCCCTGCAGGCACGGCGCCGCAACCTGCAGGGCCGCAGCGGCTGCGGCGTGTGCGGCAGCGAATCGATCGAGGCGGTGCTGCGCGCGCCGCGGCCGCTGCCGGCCGGCACCGAGATCGCGCCGGCGGCGCTGGCCCGCGCCTTGCGCGAGTTGCGCCAGCAGCAGCCGCTCAATGCGCTCACCGGTGCCACCCACGCCGCGGGATGGGCCGACGCCGAGGGATGCGTGCAGCTGGCGCGCGAGGACGTCGGCCGGCACAACGCGCTGGACAAGCTGATCGGCGCGCTGGCCACGGCTGGCCTGGACCCGGCCAGCGGTTTCGCCGTGGTCACCAGCCGCGCCAGCTACGAGATGGCGATGAAGGCCGCGCAGGCCGGCATCCCGCTGCTGGCCGCCATTTCCGCCCCCACCGCGCTGGCGATCGCGCTGGCCGACAGCGCCGGCCTGACCCTGATCGGTTTCGCCCGCGACCACGATTACGTCGTCTATAGCCATCCGCAGCGCCTGTATCAGGCCGCGCACGCCGGAGCGCCCGCATGAGCAAGAAAACCATCCAGCCGTATACGCAGCCGGCCGGCGGCTGGGGCGCGCTGCGCGCCGTCGCCACCCACCTGCTGCAGCAGGACGTGGCGGTGCAGGGGGCCAAGACCCTGCTGCACGCCAATCAGCCCGACGGCTTCGACTGCCCCGGCTGCGCCTGGCCCGACCGCGACCACACCTCGACCTTCGAATTCTGCGAGAACGGCGCCAAGGCGGTGGCGGCCGAAGCCACCGCACGCCGTGCCACCCCGGCGCTGTTCGCGCAGTACAGCGTCGCGCAGCTGGCCAAGTACAGCGACTACTGGCTGGAAGGGCAGGGCCGGCTGACCCATCCGCTGCGCTACGACAGCGCCAGCGACCATTACGTGCCGGTGGGCTGGGACGAGGCGTTCGCGCTGATCGCCGGGCACCTCAACGGCCTGGCCTCGCCGGACGAGGCGATCTTCTACACCTCCGGGCGCACCAGCAACGAGGCCGCGTTCCTGTACCAGCTGTTCGTGCGCGCGTTCGGCACCAACAACTTCCCGGACTGCTCGAACATGTGCCACGAGCCGTCGGGCACCGCGCTGAAGTCGCAGATCGGGGTCGGCAAGGGCACGGTGTCGCTGCACGACTTCGAGTTGGCCGATGCGATCTTCATCTTTGGCCAGAACCCGGGCACCAACCATCCGCGCATGCTCGGCGAGCTGCGCCAGGCGGCCAGGCGCGGCGCGGCGATCGTGTCGTTCAATCCGCTGCGCGAACGCGGCCTGGAGAAGTTCGCCGATCCGCAGGACAAGCTGCAGATGCTGCACAACGGCTCCACGCGGATCTCCTCGGACTATTTCCAGCTGAAGATCGGCGGCGACCTGGCCGCGGTCAAGGGCATCATCAAGCACGTGCTGGAGCGCGATGCCGAAGCGGCGCGGGAGGCGCAGCCGCGCCTGCTTGACCTGGAGTTCATCGCCCAGCACACCGCCAACTTCGACGCCTTCGCCGCGGAGGTGATCGCCGAGCCGTGGGCCACCATCGTCGAAGAATCCGGGCTGAGCGAGGCCGAGCTGCGCCACGCCGGCGAGATCTACCTGAAGTCCGAGCGGCTGATCGCCTGCTGGGGCATGGGCATCACCCAGCACAAGCATTCGGTGGCCACGATCCACATGATCGCCAACCTGCTGCTGCTGCGCGGCCATCTGGGCCGCCCCGGCGCCGGCGCCTGCCCGGTGCGCGGCCACAGCAACGTGCAGGGCGACCGCACGATGATGATCTACGAGCAGCCGCCGGCCGCGTTCCTGGACCGGCTTCAGGCGGTGTTCGGTTTCGAGCCGCCGCGCGCATCCGGCTTCGATACGGTCGGCGCGATCGAGGCCATGCGCGACGGGCGGGCCAGGACCTTCTTCGGCATGGGCGGCAACTTCGCCACCGCCACTCCCGACACCGAGGCCACGCACCGCGCGCTGCGCCGCTGCCAGCTCACCGTGCACGTGACCACCAAGCTCAACCGCAGCCACCTGGTGCACGGCCGCGACGCGCTGATCCTGCCGTGCCTGGGCCGCACCGAGATCGACATCCAGGAGGGCGGCCCGCAGAGCGTCAGCGTCGAGGACTCGATGAGCATGGTGCACCTGTCGGCCGGGATCAATCCGCCGGCTTCGGCGCAGCTGCTGTCGGAGCCGGCGATCGTCGCGCGCCTGGCCGAGGCCACCCTCGGCGCGCGTAGCGCGATCCGCTGGCGCTGGCTGGTGGCCGACTACGACCGCATCCGCGAGCTGATCGCGCAGGTGTTCGAGGACTTCGCCGACTTCAACGCGCGGGTGCGCGTGCCCGGCGGCTTCCGCCTGTCCAACAGCGCGCGCGACCGCGTGTGGGCGACGCCGGAAGGCCGCGCGGTGTTCAAGGTGCACGCGGTGCCGACCGACAACCCGATCCACCGCGCGCGCCGCCAGCGCCCGCAGCAGCCGGTGTTCATCCTGGCCACCACGCGCTCGCACGACCAGTACAACACCACCATCTACGGCCTGGACGACCGCTACCGCGGCGTGTTCGGCGAGCGCCGGGTGCTGTTCATCAACGCCGCCGACATCGCCGATCTGGGCCTGCAGGCCGGCGCCTGGGTGGACCTGGAAAGCCTCGGCGAGGATGGCGTGCAGCGCCAGGCCAAGCGTTTCCTGCTGGTCGAGTACAACATCCCGCGCGGCTGCCTGGCCGCCTACTATCCCGAGACCAATGGCCTGGTGCCGTTGTCCAGCTTCGCCGACGAGGCGCGCACGCCGACCTCCAAGTCGATCCCGGTGGTGGTGACCCCGCACCTGGCCGAGGCCGCCGCCGCGGTGCCGCGCGACATCGGCGTGGCGCTTGTCCGCTGATCCGGCGCTGACCCGGGCGCTGTTCGAGGCATTGGCGCCGGAGCCGGAAGGCGTCGCCCTGGCGCGGCTGTGCAAGCGCCTGGGCGTGCGCATGAGCGTGCTGCTGCGCACCCTGGCGTGGCTGGGCGAAGCCAACCTGGACGGGCGTGCGGGGCCGGGCTGGATCCGGGTGGAGACGCGCGGCGAACGCGAGGTGGCGGTGCTGACCGCGGCCGGCCGCGCGCAACTTCCGCACTGAGCGCGGCGCGCGCCGGCCGGCGCGGCAAGGCCGTGCCGTCGCGTTGCGATGGCGATCCTTGCCCGAGCGGCGCGCAGCGACCGCGTTCATTCCAGGCCATTCCGTTCGCCGGCAACGGCAGCCCACCCGCACCTGCGGCGTTGGTGCGCAGGCAGCGGCGGCGCTCGTTGCAGCGAGGTGTCCTTGCCGCAATCCTGCAATCTCGGGTTCCGTCGCGTCTCTGGAATCCGGTCGCCTGGCGGTATGGGCGAGTTCGAATTTGCGACGTTAAGCGCCGCACAATAATAATGCCGATTAATTCGCATTATACGAAAATATAATCAAGGCACTTCTGTGGGGAAGTGATCCAGTTGCGTTTTCATGGATTTGGAGCGCTGAAATATTGTCCAGTCTCACTCTGTGAGACGGTCGGATTCGACGCTGCGGACAGCGTTTCCACGAACCGGATCGAAGCGATCGATCGCGTGCGAGCCATGCCGCTGCGGCGCTATTTCTGGAAAAGACGGTGCCGCATGGCTGGAACGTCCATTTCGTGGAAATGCAGGAAGGACTTCGCCAGGCGCATTTGGCGATTGCCCATGCCGGCTGGCGGTCGCAGCCAGAATGGATGAGATACACGTCGTTTCCCGTTTATCGGTCGCTGAGTCGGCCTGGGGAATATCATTTTTTGGCGAGCATATTCTATGAGGGCAATACGATGATTGTTGACAAGCTATTGGTGCTGCGGACATGCGCCAACGATATGGCCGACCATTGTGGCCTGGTCTGGCCGATGTCCGGCCATGTCGAGTGCAAGTACTGGAAACCGTCGAGGCAGCACGAGAATGGGCTTACCGGCTTGCTGTGGGGCAAGGGCGTCGGGGCGCATCTGAGCGCGCATGCCGATGCCCGATGGGTCGTCTGCGAAGTCGCCATCGACGATGCGCTGCCGTTGGCCGAGGAGGGAATGACGAAATTTCCCAAGGCCGAAGTGGTTTTCGTCGGCAACCGCAGCGCTGCGCTGGAATACATCGCCAACAACATCCAGTTCTATGAAGCCGCAGCCGCAGGGGCAGCCGCACCGGCCGATCCGGTGAATTCTCAGGCGCCGCAGCTGGAGCGGCTCGCCGCGGCAACCGCGGCAACCGTAGCAACCGCAGCGACCCAGGCAACGCCGGCGACGCAGGCAACCCCGGCAACTCCGATCGTCCCGGTTGGCGGGGCGGATCCCTTGGAACAGCGTCATGAAGTGGTTTCAAAAAAAACCGAAACGGCTGTTTATGGCAGTACGCTCACCGGCGCAGACCAGAGTCGACTCATTGCGGGCTATGGCAGTACCGAAACCGCCGGTGATCACAGCGACCTGATTGCCGGCTATGGCAGTACCGGTACTGCGGGATCCGATAGTTCCATCCTTGCAGGATATGGCAGCACCCAGACCGCCGCGGAAAGGAGCACGCTGACGGCGGGCTACGGCAGCACGCAGACGGCGCAGGAAGGCAGCCGCCTCACCTCCGGCTACGGTAGTACCGCAACCACAGGCGCCGACAGCGCCTTGATCTCCGGCTACGGCAGCACGCAAACCGCCGGTAGCGAGAGTTCGCTGACGGCCGGGTATGGCAGCACGCAGACGGCACGAAAGGGCAGCGACATCACCGCCGGCTACGGCAGCACCGGCACCGCCGGGTCCGACAGTTCGTTGATCGCCGGCTACGGCAGCACGCAGACCGCCGGCGGCGACAGCTCGCTGACGGCCGGGTATGGCAGCACGCAGACGGCACGAAAGGGCAGCGACATCACCGCCGGCTACGGCAGCACCGGCACCGCCGGCGCCGACAGCACGCTGATCGCCGGCTACGGCAGCACCCAGACCGCCGGCGGCGACAGCTCGCTGACCGCCGGGTATGGCAGCACACAGACGGCACGGCAGGGCAGCGACATCACCGCCGGCTATGGCAGCACCGGCACCGCCGGCGCCGACAGTTCGTTGATCGCCGGCTATGGCAGCACGCAGACCGCCGGTAGCGAGAGTTCGCTGACGGCCGGCTACGGCAGCACGCAGACGGCGCGGCAGGGCAGCGACATCACCGCCGGCTATGGCAGCACCGGCACCGCCGGGTCCGACAGTTCGTTGATCGCCGGCTATGGCAGCACCCAGACCGCCGGTAGCGAGAGTTCGCTGACCGCCGGGTATGGCAGTACCCAAACAGCCCAGGAGGACAGTTCCCTCACCACCGGCTACGGCAGTACCTCGACAGCGGGTCATGACAGTTCGTTGATCGCCGGCTATGGCAGCACGCAGACCGCTGGTTACGACAGCACCCTGACGGCGGGCTATGGCAGCACGCAAACAGCCCAGGAGGACAGTTCCCTTACCACCGGCTACGGCAGTACCTCGACGGCCGGTCACGACAGCACGCTGATCGCCGGCTACGGCAGCACGCAGACCGCCGGCGGCGACAGCTCGCTGACCGCCGGGTATGGCAGCACACAGACGGCACGGCAGGGCAGCGACATCACCGCCGGCTACGGCAGCACCGGCACCGCCGGCGCCGACAGCACACTGATCGCCGGCTACGGCAGCACGCAGACCGCCGGCGGCGACAGCTCGCTGACCGCCGGGTATGGCAGCACACAGACGGCACGGCAGGGCAGCGACATCACCGCCGGCTATGGCAGTACCGGCACCGCCGGGGCCGACAGCACGCTGATCGCCGGCTACGGCAGCACCCAGACCGCCGGCGGCGACAGCTCGCTGACCGCCGGCTACGGCAGCACGCAGACGGCGCGGCAGGGCAGCGACATCACCGCCGGCTACGGCAGCACCGGCACCGCCGGGGCCGACAGCACGCTGATCGCCGGCTACGGCAGCACCCAGACCGCCGGCAGCGAGAGTTCGCTGACCGCCGGCTACGGCAGCACGCAGACGGCGCGGCAGGGCAGCGACATCACCGCCGGCTACGGCAGCACCGGCACCGCCGGGTCCGACAGCACGTTGATCGCCGGCTACGGCAGCACCCAGACCGCTGGCGGCGACAGCTCGCTGACCGCCGGCTACGGCAGCACGCAGACGGCGCGGCAGGGCAGCGACATCACCGCCGGCTACGGCAGCACCGGCACCGCCGGGGCCGACAGCACGCTGATCGCCGGCTACGGCAGCACCCAGACCGCCGGCGGCGACAGCTCGCTGACCGCCGGGTATGGCAGCACACAGACGGCACGGCAGGGCAGCGACATCACCGCCGGCTATGGCAGTACCGGCACCGCCGGGGCCGACAGCACGTTGATCGCCGGCTACGGCAGCACCCAGACCGCCGGCGGCGACAGCTCGCTGACCGCCGGGTATGGCAGCACACAGACGGCACGGCAGGGCAGCGACATCACCGCCGGCTATGGCAGTACCGGCACCGCCGGGGCCGACAGCACGTTGATCGCCGGCTACGGCAGCACCCAGACCGCCGGCGGCGACAGCTCGCTGACCGCCGGCTACGGCAGCACGCAGACGGCGCGGCAGGGCAGCGACATCACCGCCGGCTACGGCAGCACCGGCACCGCCGGGGCCGACAGCACGCTGATCGCCGGCTACGGCAGCACCCAGACCGCCGGCAGCGACAGCTCGCTGACCGCCGGCTACGGCAGCACGCAGACGGCGCGAAAGGGCAGCGACATCACCGCCGGCTATGGCAGTACCGGCACCGCCGGCGCCGACAGTTCATTGATCGCCGGCTATGGCAGCACGCAAACCGCTGGCTACGACAGCACCCTCACCGCCGGTTATGGCAGTACCCAAACCGCCCAGCAGGACAGTACGCTCACCGCCGGCTACGGCAGCACCTCGACCGCCGGTCACGACAGCTCGCTGATCGCCGGCTATGGCAGCACCCAGACCGCAGGCTACAACAGCGTCCTGACCACAGGCTACGGCAGCACCCAGACGGCGCAGGAGAGCAGCTCTCTGACCGCCGGCTACGGCAGCACCTCGACCGCCGGCCACGAAAGCACGCTGACCGCCGGCTACGGCAGCACGCAAACCGCTGGCTACAAAAGCACGCTGACCGCGGGCTATGGCAGCAACTCGACCGCCGGTCACGAGAGCTCGTTGATCGCCGGCTACGGCAGTACCCAGATCGCGGGCTACGAGAGCACGTTGACCGCAGGGTATGGGAGTTCGCTGACCGCTCAAGAAAACAGTTCGCTCACTGCTGGTTACGGCAGCACCGAGCTCGCCGGATACTCGAGTTCGCTGATCGCCGGCTACGGCAGTTCCCAGACCGCAGGTTACGAGAGCACGCTGACCGCAGGGTATGGCAGCACCCAGATGGCAGAACACAGCAGTTCGCTCATTGCCGGCTACGGCAGCACGGGAACCGCTGGGCAAGACAGTTCGCTGATCGCGGGCTACGGCAGCAGCTTGACCAGCGGGGTGCGCAGCTTTCTGACCGCAGGCTACGGCAGCAACCAGATTGCCAGCTATGGCAGCTCGCTGATCGCAGGCCATGACAGCGTTCAAATTGCCGGCCACAAAAGCATGCTGATCGCGGGCAAGGGAAGCTCCCAGACCGCAGGGTCTCGCAGTACGCTCATCGCCGGTTCCGCCAGCTTCCAGACTGCAGGCGATCGCAGCAAGCTGATCGCTGGCGCCGACAGCACCCAGACCGCAGGCGATCGCAGCAAACTGTTGGCCGGACGCAACAGCCATCTCACCGCTGGCGACAGAAGCAAGCTCACGGCCGGGGACGACTGCACGCTGATGGCGGGAGATCGCAGCAAGCTGACGGCCGGCAAGAACAGTGTCCTGACGGCCGGCGCGCGCAGCAGGCTCATCGGCAGTCTGGGGTCGACGCTGACCGGCGGAGAGAATTCGACGCTCATTTTCCGCTGCTGGGACGGCGAACGCTACACCAATGTCATTGCCGCCACCGGCGAAGATGGCGTGGAGGCCGACATCCCTTACCAGATCGATGAAGACGGGAACATCGTCGGAAAAGCGGAAGAGGCGGCGCTGGACTGCGACATCGGCGCTTGCGAGGATGCGCCGCAACCCTGAACGCGGCGGCCGCGGCGCGAGCCGTCGGCGTCCAGGGCCGCACTGCGGCCGAACGCGCTGGAACGGCGCCGGATCGTGCGGCAGAGAAAGCGCGTTGCCGGTGCGGGCGATCGCCCGGACGTTGGATGGCGGCGGCCGCGCTGTCCTGCCTTGTCCGCTGCGTCCACGCCGGCGTGGAGCGTGGCGTCCGGCAGTGGCCTGCGCGCGGCCGTTGCCGGACTGGCGGGTTTGCGATGACAGCGCCGATAGTGTCGACAGCGGCGCTGCGCCACACGCACCGATCTGCCAAAATCGGCGGCTCCCCATCGATGCCGAGTCCATGACCGCTGCCGCGCTTCCCGCTTCGCCCGTCAATTCGCCGCGCCGCGTGCTGTTGGCCAGCCTGGTCGGCACCACCATCGAGTTCTTCGATTTCTACATCTACGCCACCGCCGCGGTGCTGGTGTTTCCGACCCTGTTTTTCCCGGCCGGCGATGCCGGCGCGGCCAGGCTGCAATCGCTGGCGACGTTCGCCGTGGCCTTCGTTGCGCGGCCGCTGGGTTCGGCGCTGTTCGGCCATTTCGGCGACCGCGTCGGGCGCAAGGCCACGTTGGTGGCGGCGCTGCTGACCATGGGCCTGTCGACGGTGCTGATCGGGCTGTTGCCCGGCTATGCCAGCATCGGCATGTGGGCGCCGGTACTGCTGGTGCTGTGCCGCTTCGGCCAGGGCCTGGGGCTGGGCGGGGAATGGGGCGGGGCGGTGTTGCTGGCGACCGAGAACGCGCCGCCCGGCAAGCGCGCCTGGTACGGCATGTTCCCGCAGTTGGGCGCGCCGCTGGGGTTCCTGCTGTGCTCGGGCATCTTCCTGCTGCTCGGCGCGCTGCTCGACGATGCGCAGTTCATGCGCTGGGGCTGGCGCATTCCGTTCGTGGCCAGTTCGTTGCTGGTGGCGACCGGGCTGTGGGTGCGCCTGCGCATCCACGAGACCCCCGATTTCCAGCGCGCGCTGGACTGCGGCGAGCGGGTGCGCCTGCCGATGTGGACGGTGCTGTCGCGGCATGCCGGAGCGATGCTGCTGGGCACGTTGGGGGTGTTCGCGACCTTCGTGCTGTTCTACCTGATGACCGTGTTCGCGCTGGGCTACGGCACCTCGGCGCTGGGCTACAGCCGCGCGCAGTTCCTGCTGCTGCAGATGGTCGGCATCGTGTTCTTCGCCATCGGCATCCCGCTGTCGGCGCACTACGGCGATCGCCGCGGTGCGCGCCTGACGATGATCCTGGCCAGCATCGTCATCGTCCTGTTCGGGCTGGGATTCGCGCCGCTGTTCCAGGCCGGGCAGCCGTGGCAGGTGCTGTGCTTCCTGTCGCTTGGATTCTTGTTCATGGGCCTGACCTACGGGACATGCGGTACCTTGCTGGCCGAGCTGTACCCGGTGTCGGTGCGCTATACCGGCGCCTCGCTGTCGTTCAACCTGGCCGGCATCATCGGCGCGGCGCCGGCGCCGTACCTGGCGACCTGGCTGGCCGAGCGCTACGGTCTGCCGTGGGTGGGCTATTACCTCAGTGTCGCGGCACTGCTGACCTTGCTGGCGCTGCTGGCGATGCGCAACCAGCGCCGCTGAGCGGACCGGCGCTCAGGCCGCACGCTCGACCGGTTGCGCGCGCCGGCCTTGGCCAGGGACAGGTGCTTGTGTGCTTGCCGGCGGCGGATGCAGCGCGTCGCGCGCGGCGGGCGCCGTCACCACAGCGCGTCGCGCAGCTTGTACCAGGACATCGCCGCCACCAGCAGCGGCGTGCGCAACACACGGCCGCCGGGGAACGGCGCGTGCGGGATTTTGGCGAACAGGTCCAGGCGCTGCGACTGCCCGGCGATGGCTGCGGCGATGGCATCGCCGGCCAGGCCGGTGGCGGCCACGCCATGGCCGGAGAAGCCCTGCGCGAAGTACACATTCGGCGTCAGCCGGCCCCAGTGCGGGGCGCGATTGCGGGTGATGTCGACATAGCCGCCCCACACGTACTCCAGCTCGACCTCGCGCAGCTGCGGGAACACCCGGCGCATGCGCCGGGTCATGACCCCGCGCAGGCCCGGCGGCGGCAGCGACGAATAGCTGGCGCGGCCGCCGAACAGCAGGCGGTGGTCGCGGCTGAGGCGGAAATAGTCCAGCGCCCAGTTCACGTCGGCCACCGCCATGTCGTTGCCGATCAGCTCGCGCGCCAGCGCCGCGCCCAGTGGCGCGCTGGCGCCGATGTAGGTGCCGACCGGCATGATCCGCGATTCCAGTTCCGGCGCGATGCCGCGCAGCCAGGCGTTGCCGGCCAGCACCGCGAAATCGGCCTGGACCTCGCCGTGCGCGCTGCGCAGGATCGGCCGCGCGCCGCGCACCAGCGCGGTCACCGGCGAGCGCTCGTAGATGCGCACGCCGGCGGCCAGCGCCGCGCGTGCCAGCCCGTGCGCGTATTCGAGCGGGTGCAGATGGCCGCTGGCCGGATCGTACATCGCGCCCAGGTAGCGCTCGCTGCGCAGCTGTTCGCGCAACTGGTCGCGGTCCCACCACTGCAGCGGATAGTCGTAGCGCTGCGCCATCTCGGCGATGCCGGCCTGCAGCGCGCGCACCTGGCGCGGCTTGATCGCCACGTGCGCATGGCCGTCGCGCCAGTCGCAGGCGATGGCGTGGCGCTGGATGCGCTCGCGCAGCAACTGCATGCCGTCGCGCGAGAAGTCGAACAGCCGCCGCGCCTCGGCGTGGCCGAGCAGCGCTTCCAGCGTGTGCTGCTCGCAGCCGTAGCCGACGATGGCCTGGCCGCCGTTGCGCCCGGACGCGCCCCAGCCCACGCGCTGCGCTTCCACGATGGCGACCTGGTAGCCGGCCTCGGCCAGCGCCAGCGCCGTGCTCAGCCCGGTATAGCCGGCGCCGAGAATGCATACGTCGGCCCGCACCTGGCCGCGCAGCGGCGGCTGCGGCGGCAGTGGCGTGGCGCTGTCGGTGTACCAGGAGCCGGGAATCGGGAGCCGGGAATCGGGAATCGTGGAAGAGCGGGTCATGGTGGCGAGTTGCTGGGAAGGGGAATCATGGGGGTCAGCCTCCGGATGTTTGGCGTTTGCTTTTTCGATTCCCCATTCCCGATTCCCCATTCCCGGCTTTTCACACTGTGCGCAGATACCACCGATAATCCAGATCGCTCACCTGCGCATGGAAATCCAGCATCTCGCGGCGTTTCTGCTGGCCGTAGACGTGGCGGAAGCGGGCACCGAACTGCTCGGCGACGAAGTCGCTGGCGAGGAAGCCGGCGATCGCGCCGCGCCAGTCCGGGTGGCGGATCTCGGTCTGTTCGTAGGCGTTGCCCTGCACCGGCGGGCCGGGGTCGAAGCCATGCTGCAGGCCGTGCTCGATGCCGGCCAGCACCGCCGCGGCGACCAGATACGGATTGGCGTCGGCGCCGGCGATGCGGTGCTCGATGCGGGTATTGGCCGGGTCGCTGTACGGCACCCGCATCGCCACGGTGCGGTTGTTGAAGCCCCAACTGTCGTTGAGCGGCACGAACGCATTGGGCACGAAGCGGCGGTAGCTGTTGGCGTGCGGGGCGAACAGCAGCAGGCAGTCGTCGGCGCTGCGCTGCAGGCCGCCGATGGCGTGGCGCAGCGCGTCGGCCGGCGCCTGCGCGGTGCCGGCGAAGACGTTGTCCCCGGCGGCGTCGAGCAGGCTCACGTGCAGGTGCAGGCCGCTGCCGGACTGCGCGGCGAACGGCTTGGCCATGAAGCTGGCGAGCAAACCCTGCTGCTGCGCGATCGCCTTGATCGCGCGCTTGAGCATCAGCGCGTCGTCGCAGGCGGCCAGCGCGTCGCCGCGGTGCTTGAGGTTGATCTCGAACTGGCCGGGCGCGTATTCGGCGACCGCGGTATCGGCGGGGATGCCCTGCGCGCGGCAGGCCTGCGCGACCGCGTCGGTGAAGCCGCGCTGGTCGTCCAGCTCCTGCATGTAATAGACCTGGGTGCTGTCGTTGCGCAGCCCGGTGTGCGCCTGCAGGGGCGGCTGCGGCCGGCCGTTGGCGTCGGCACGCGGATCGAACAGGTAGAACTCCAGCTCCACCGCGATCACCGCGGTCAGCCCGCGCGCGCGCAATCGCTCCAGTACCCGCGCCAGCACCTCGCGCGGGGCGAAGTCCAGCGGGCCGCCGGCGCCGTCGCGCATCGCCAGCAGCAGCTGCGCCGACGGCACCGGCGCCCACGGCACCGGCTGCAGCGTGCCGGGTATCGGGAAGCACAGCCGGTCCTCGTCGCCGATGGCGTAGCCCAGGCCGGTTTCCTCGACCGTATTGCCGGTGATGTCGGTGGCGATCAGCGACATCGGCAGGCACACCCCGTCGCGATAGACCTTGTCCAGCGCGTCGCGGGTGATGCGCTTGCCGCGCAGCAGGCCATTGCTGTCCGGCAGCAGCAGGTCGATCTGTTCGCAGCCGGGGATGCGTTGCAGGGCCTGGGCGGCGTCCGGGGGCAGCAGCGGAGCGTCGTGGGTGCGGGTCATGGCGGCGGCCTGCGGGAGTGCGCCGAGCTTAGCAGAGCCGGGGCCGCGTCAAGAATACTCAACAGGCGCATGCGCCGGACGAAGCGGGCACGACGCGCGCCGGATCCGCGTGCCTGCCGCTTCGTCCTGTAATAAAGCACGCCGTGCCTGATGCGGGTAGCGTCCGCACACACGCGCCGACCGCCGTGCGCCGCTACGGCGTGTTGTAAAAATAAAACGCCCGGGGTAACTTGCGAGGACGCCACACGAGTTCTTCGCATGGCCGTATCGCCTCTGGTCGGCCTGCCGACCGACCGTAAACGCATCGGCCGGCATCCGTTCCTGGTCGCCGGAGAAAAGTATCTGCGTGCCGCGGTCGATGGCGCCGGGGTGACGCCGGTGCTGTTGCCCTCGCTGCAGCCGCCGGTCGCGCCGTGCGATTGGCTGGCACGGCTGGACGGCCTGTTACTGACCGGGGCGGTCAGCAACATCGAACCGCATCACTACGGCGACGAACCCAGCTGGCTCGGCAATCCGCACGATCCGGCACGCGATGCCACCACGCTGGACCTGATCCCGCAGGCGATTGCGCTCGGCCTGCCGATCCTGGCGATCTGCCGCGGCTTCCAGGAAGTCAACGTGGCCCTGGGCGGCGCCTTGCACCAGAAGGTGCATGCGGTGCCCGGGTTGACCGATCATCGCGAGGACACCCAGTCGGCGCTGGACCAGCAGTACGCGCCGGTGCACGAGGTGATCCTGAGCGAGGGCGGCTGGCTGGCCGACATCGCCGGCAAGCCGCGGGTGCGGGTCAACTCGCTGCACGGGCAGGGCGTGGCCCGGCTCGGCGGCGACCTGATCGTGGAGGCGCGGGCGCCGGACGGCTTGATCGAGGCGTTCCGCGGTACCGGTCCCGGCTTCCTGCTCGGCGTACAGTGGCACCCGGAATGGCGCGTCCTCGACGACCCGTTCTATCTGGGCATCTTCCAATCCTTCGGCGACGCCTGTCGCCACTACGCGGCTCGCCGCACGCACTGAATCGATCTCCCATGGCCAGCCGACCGCGCTCGCGCAAGAACACCCCCGAACAGCAGGAAAGCTCGCTGCGGCGTTGGCTCAAGGAGCGTCACATCACCGAGGTCGAGTGCCTGGTGCCGGACATCACCGGCAACGCGCGCGGCAAGATCATTCCCGCGGCCAAGTTCTCCCACGACTACGGCACGCGCCTGCCCGAGGGCATCTTCGCCACCACCGTCACCGGCGAGTATCCCGACGACTACTACGACCTGACCTCGCCGTCGGATTCGGACATGCAGCTGCGCCCGGATCCGGACACGGTGCGGATGGTGCCGTGGGCCACCGACCCGACCGCGCAGGTGATCCACGACTGCTATACCAAGGAAGGCCAGCCGCACGACCTGGCGCCGCGCAACGTGTTGCGCGGGGTGCTGCAGGCGTATGCGACGATCGGCTTCAAGCCGGTGGTGGCGCCGGAGCTGGAATTCTTCCTGGTGCAGAAGAACACCGACCCGGATTTCCCGCTGCTGCCGCCGGCCGGGCGTTCCGGCCGGCCGGAGACCGCGCGGCAGTCGTACTCGATCGACGCGGTCAACGAGTTCGACCCGATCCTGGACCTGATGTACGACTATTGCGATGCGATGGAACTGGACGTGGACACCTTGATCCACGAATCCGGCGCGGCGCAGCTGGAGGTCAACTTCACCCATTCCGATGCGCTGTCGCGCGCCGATCAGGTGTTCCTGTTCAAGCGCACGATGCGCGAGGCGGCGATGCGCCACGGCGTCTACGCCACGTTCCTGGCCAAGCCGATGGAGAACGAGCCGGGCAGCGCGATGCACATCCACCAGAGCCTGGTCGACAAGCACGGCAAGAACGTGTTCAGCGGCCGCCGCGCCGGCGAGTACAGCCGCACTTTCGCGCACTACCTGGCCGGGCTGCAGAAGTACGTGCCGATGGCGATGGCGGTGCTGGCGCCGAACGTCAATTCCTACCGCCGGCTGATGTTCGGCGAGGTGTCGCCGAGCAACGTGCTGTGGGGCTTCGACAACCGCACCTGCGGGCTGCGGGTGCCGATCGATACGATCGAGAACATGCGGGTGGAGAGCCGCTTCGCCGGCTCCGACGCCAATCCGTATCTGGCGATGGCGGCGACGCTGGCCTGCGGGTTGCTGGGCATCCGCGAGAAGCTGGAGCCGACCGCGCCGATCAGCGGCAATGGCAAGGAGATGGGCTATCAGTTGCCGCGTTCGCTGGGCGAGGCGCTGGACGAGCTGGAGCGCTGCGCGCCGCTGCAGGAGTTGCTGGGGCCGCGTTTCGTGCGTGCCTACATCTCGGTCAAGCGCAAGGAGTACGAGACGTTCTTCCGGGTGATCAGTTCGTGGGAGCGGGAGTTCTTGTTGTTGAACGTGTGAGCCCGGCATCGCTGGCGATGGCGGATCGGGCAGGGCGCAGTGGCTAGCTTTTGCGGTTGCCGTTGCCGTGCTGTTGCTGTTGCTGTTGCTTTAGCTGTTGCTTGTGATTTGCCGGGTTCCCTTCCGAAGCGGCGAACCAGGCGGGAAAAACCCGAAGGGCGGCGCACAGGGATGTGCGCCGTCCGCGGCAGGGGCAGGATGCCCCTTCCGCGGATCCCGTCTGGTTCGCGGACCCGGAGCGCGCAGCGCGGAGGGCGCGCAGGCAGGGTGTGCTTTCTTTTGGTTACTTTTCTTTGCACAAGCAAAGAAAAGTGACCCGCGCAGCGGAAGCTTTGCTCCTGCTCATGTTGTTGCTCAAGGCTTGCAAGCGAAGGCAGAAAAAAGCAAAGGCAAAGGCAAAGGCTTTCGCCTTGCGGCGAGTCACTTTTCTTTGCTCGCGCAAAGAAAAGTAACCAAAAGAAAGCGCGCCCTGCCTCGCGCCTTCCGCGCTGCGCGCTACAGGTCCGCGTCCATGACGGGGATTCGCGGAAGGGGGCATCCTGCCCCTGCCGCGAACGGCGCACATCCATGTGCGCCGCCCCTTCGGGGTTTTTCCCCGCCATGGCCGCCGCTGCGGAAGGGAACCCGGTAAGTCAAAAGCAATTGCAAAGGCAACAACCAAAGCCAAAGCGACAGCAAGAGCAGGAAAGCAAGAGCATGGGAGCAAGAGCAGGGGAGCAAGAGCAGGGGAGCAAGAGCAAGAGCAGCAAGAGCAGCAAGAGCAGCAAGAGCAGCAAGAGCAGCAAGAGCAGCAAGAGCAGTAGCAACAGCCACGACGACAGCGGCAGCAACAGGCACAGCAACGAGCATGGAGTGGACATGGATCGGATAGAGACACGGGCTCTGCAGGACCTGGATGCGGCGCATCACCTGCACCCGTTCAACGACAACGCCGCATTGGCCCAGAAAGGCACGCGCATCCTTACCCGCGGCGACGGCGCCTACGTCTGGGACGCCGACGGCAACAAGCTGCTCGACGCCTTCGCCGGGCTGTGGTGCGTCAACGTCGGCTACGGGCGCAAGGAACTCGGCCAGGCCGCCGCGCGGCAGATGGAACAGCTGGCGTACTACAACAGCTTCTTCCAGTGCACCACCGAACCCACCATCCGCCTCGCCGCCAAACTCGCCGAACTGACCCCCGGCGACCTCGACCATGCCTTCTTCACCAACTCCGGCTCCGAGGCCAACGACACCATCCTGCGCCTGGTGCGGCACTTCTGGGCCGTGCAGGACCAGCCGCAGAAGAGCATCTTCATCGGCCGCCACGACGGCTACCACGGCACCACCATGGCCGGCGCCAGCCTCGGCGGCATGAAAGGCATGCACCGCCAGGGCGGGCTGCCGATCCCCGACATCCACCATATCGACCCGCCATACCCGTTCGGCGACGGCGGCGACCTGGACCCGGAGGAATACGGCCTGCTGGCCGCGCGCCGACTCGAGGACAAGATCCTGGAACTGGGGCCGCAGCGCGTGGCCGCGTTCATCGGCGAGCCGATCATGGGCGCGATCGGCGTGTACATCCCGCCGCGCAGCTACTGGCCGGAGATCGAGCGCATCTGCCGCCGCTACGACGTGCTGCTGGTCGCCGACGAAGTGATCTGCGGTTTCGGCCGCACCGGCGAATGGTTCGGCGCGCAGCACTTCGGGTTCCAGCCGGACGTGATGACCATCGCCAAGGGCATCACCTCCGGCTACATCCCGCTCGGCGCGGCGATGTTCGGCAAGCGCGTGGCCACGGTGCTGAAGGAGCAGGGCGGCGAGCTGGCGCACGGTTGCACCTATTCGGGGCATCCGGTGTGCGCGGCGGTGGCGCTGGAGAACCTGCGCCTGCTGCAGGACGAGGGCATCGTCGAACGCGCGCGCCGCGAGCTCGCGCCGTACCTGGCGCAGCGCTGGGCCGAGCTGGGCGAGCACCGGCTGGTCGGGCAGGCGCGCATCGTCGGCATGATCGGCGCGCTGGAACTGGTGCCGGACAAGCCGCGCCGGCACTATTTCCCCGAGCGCGGCAAGGTCGGCGCGCTGTGCCGCGACCACGCGCTGCGCCGCGGCCTGATCCTGCGCGCGACCAACGATGCGATGCTGCTGTCGCCGCCGCTGATCCTCAGCCGCGCCCAGGTCGACGAGCTGTTCGACAAGGCCTGGCTGGCGCTGGAGGACACCGCGCAGGCGCTGGGCAAATAGGCCGGCGCTGGTTAGTCTGGATGGGTCGTCTTGAGTCGGCCGCGCGACGCCGCGGCGTGTATCTTCCGAACTTCCCCATGGACCTGCGGAGATCTGCAATGAAGCTGCGACTGCTCACCCTTTCCCTTTCCGCGGCGCTGCTCGCCTCCTGTGGCGGTTCCGGCGGCGGCGAGGGCGGCAAGCCGGCGGCGGGCGAGGACCAGGTCCTCAACGTCTACAACTATTCGGACTACATCGCCGAGAACACCGTGCCCGCGTTCGAGAAGGCCAGCGGGGTCAAGGTCACCTACGACGTGTTCGACAGCGACGAGATGGTCGAGACCAAGTTGCTGGCCGGCGGCAGCGGCTACGACGTGGTGGTGCCGACGCTGAACTTCTTCGGCCGGCAGATCCAGGCCGGCGTGTTCCTGCCGCTGGACAAGAGCAAGATCCCGAACCTGGCCAACCTGGACCCGGAGATCATGCAGCGCATCGCGCAGCAGGACCCGGGCAACAAGTACGGCGTGCCGTACATGGTCGGCACCACCGGCATCGGCTACAACGTGGACAAGGTCAAGGCCGCGTTCGGCAGCACCGACATCGCCAACAGCTGGGACCTGGTGTTCAAGCCGGAGAACATCGCCAAGCTCAAGGACTGCGGCGTCACCATCCTCGATACGCCCTCGGACCTGATCCCGATCGCGCTGCACTACCAGGGCGAGGATCCGCACACTACCGACAGCGCCAAGATCGAGCAGGCCGCGGCGCTGATCAAGCGCATTCGCCCATACGTGCAGAACTTCCACTCCTCGCAGTACGTGACCTCGCTGGCCAACGGCAGCACCTGCCTGGCGGTGGGCTGGTCCGGCGACATCATCCAGGCGCGCGACCGCGCCGAGGAAGCCAACAACGGCGTGCACGTGGCCTATTCGATTCCCAAGGAAGGCGCGCCGCAGTGGTTCGACATGCTGGCGATCCCGAAGGATGCCAAGCATCCGGAGAACGCCTACAAGTTCATCAACTACCTGCTGACGCCGGACGTGGCCGCGGCCAATTCCAACTTCATCCACTACGCCAATCCGGTGCCGAAGGCGACGCCGCTGGTGGATGCGGCGATCCGCAACGACCCGACCATCTACCCGCCGCCGGACGTGGCGGCGAAGATGTTCACCTATTCGATCAACCCGCCCGAGGTGGACAAGCTGTATACCCGCCTGTGGACGGAGATCAAGACCGGCCGCTGAGCCGGTCGCGTCCGTGGTCCATGGCGCGGCGACGCGGCGCCTGCACGCAGTACGGCCGCGCCGCGCGCGGCCGCCGAAGGGGAGGACCACCGGGACGCGCGCCAGCGCGGCGTCCCGCCAACCGCTGCCCGCAACGGGCGGCATGGAGACGACGATGAAGCGGCGAGCGATAGCGGGGATGGTGGCGGTGCTGTGCCTGGCGGGCTGTGGCGGATCGGGCCAGGGCGGGGGCGCGACGCAGGCGGCGGGCGGCGGCGATGCGCAGCAACTGAACGTCTACAACTGGTCGGACTACATCGCCGAGGGCACCGTGCCCGGCTTCGAGCGGCACAGCGGTATCCACGTCACCTACGACGTGTTCGACAGCAACGAAGTGCTGGAAGCCAAGCTGCTGGCCGGCGGCAGCGGCTACGATTTGGTGGTGCCGTCGCTGAGTTTCCTCGGCCGGCAGATCCAGACTGGCGTGTTCCTGCCGCTGGACAAGCGCAAGATCCCCAACCTGGCCAATCTGGACCCGGCGATGATGCAGCGCATCGCCCAGCAGGATCCGGGCAATACCTACGCGGTGCCGTACCTGTGGGGCACCACTGGCATCGGCTACAACGTCGACAAGATCCAGGCCGCGTTCGGCAGCACCGACGTGGTCGGCAGCTGGGACCTGGTGTTCAAGCCGGAGAACCTGGCCAAGCTCAAGGACTGCGGGGTGACCTTTCTCGACACCGCCTCGGAGATCGTGCCGACCGTGCTGCATTACCTGGGCGAGGACCCGAACAGCACCGACCCGAAGGTGATCGAGAAGGCCGCGGCCAAGCTCAAGGAAATCCGCCCCTACATCCAGAACTTCCATTCCTCGCAGTACATCGACGCGCTGGCCAAGGGCAGCACCTGCCTGGTGGTGGGCTGGTCTGGCGACATCCTGCAGGCGCGCGACCGCGCCGAGGAAGCCAAGAACGGCGTGCACATCGCCTATGCGATTCCCAAGGAAGGCGCGCTGCAGTTCTTCGACATGCTGGCCATTCCCAAGGACGCCAAGCATCCGGAGAACGCCTACCAGTTCATCAACTACCTGCTGACCCCGGAAGTGGCCGCGGCCAACACCAACTTCGTCAGCTATCCGAACGCGGTGCCCAAGTCGCTGCCGCTGATCGATGCGGCCATCAGCGGCGACCGCACCATCTACCCGCCGGCCGAGGTGCAGGCCAAGCTGTTCGCGCTGGCGGTGATGCCGCCGGAGGTGGATCGCCAGTACACGCGGCTGTGGACCGAGCTGAAGACCGGGCGCTGAGCGACATCGCCGCACACGATTCCCCTCTCCCTGCGGGAGAGAGGGGTAGGGGTGAGGGTACGGCGCAGGTGGAAGGCCCGAACAGCAGGCCATACCAGATGCGCCACGCCGCAAGCCAGCGGCCGCCACCGCGAAGGCGAGGAAAGAGGGGCGCCACCCCGCCACGAGCGCAGGCGCGCAGACGCCTGAACGCCCCGCCGACCGGCGCTCACACAATCTGGACCCGCCAGTGCAGCAACGGTATTGACTGATGCGGGCGCCGAGGCCAGCCGGCGGGGCTGCCACCCATCGCAGGCCACGCGCCAGGGTCAGCGATCGGGCACCACGCCCATCGCATCCGGCCGGTTCACGACCCGCGCCCCAGTGGTCGATGCCTTCCACGACTACGTGTCGATCACTGCGAGGCAGTCGGTGCCACTGATGGCCACGGCAGGCCCCACGGCTGCGCGGGATTAACCGCCACGCTGATCGGCAGTGCCGCAGCGCCCAGTATGGCTTGGTTGTAGGCGATTCCCGGCTCGGCAAGCTCAACGTGGCGGGGGTAGGGCCGAATAGGGTCGGTTCGACGCTGAAATGGCTATTGCTGCTTCCAGGTCATTGGCACAGCGACAAGCCTTTCGGTATTCCCGCCTGCGGCGGTCGCGGGCTCCCACAGCATGTCATCGATAACCTTGAGCGTCGCCGCATCGAGCGCGGCCGATCCGCTGGACGACGCGATGGCGCATTTCCTGGCCCGGCCCGCTGCATCCAACGCGCAGCGCGCCACTGTCCGTCCTTCCACGCCGGACTTCAATGCCGATTTGGGATAGTAGATCGAGATATCGGACGGCCTGCTCAGCAGGCGCGGCGCAGAGGCATCGCTTGCGACATTCTCTCTTGCAAGCATTTCGTTCGCCAAATATCCGGTGCATTGGCTTTGGGAGCCAAGCCAATAATCATTGTAGATATCTGGGAAAAGAGATTCAGACTTGCCAGCCATGAAGGTGTTTCTTAGATACGAAATAAGCTTATTTCTCAATGGGATCGGCGTCTTTGCAACCCTCCCTTTCATGCATGAGGCGTATTTCTCTTCATTTCCCTTGAAAGCAGATCGCATGTCGTCATCAGCCGATCTGGACATTTCAGAAGCATATTCCATGCTCTTTTTGAAAATTCCTCCCATCCATATTTCAAATATTTCGTCATCCGTGATTGCAGCCCCGGCCGCCTGGGATTGGGCCTGCGCTTCGCCAGCGAGCGGCGGCGTAATGGCGGCATTGAGCGCCATAACGGGCATTATCTCATTGATAGAATCAATGAGAGCCGCGCAGTTATCCACTTGCTGGTCGAACTGTTTTCGATCTGCGGATTGCCAGACTTTCCGCCCTTGGCCGATATATTGGTTGCGCTCCTTCTCGGAGGGATTGCGCTTTCGAAAATCGGGACTATCGGTCAAAAAAACGAACATCTCGCGGCTCTCGTCGATGGACTTGTCCTGCTTCGAATCGCCTGATTTTGGAAAGGCCTCTAACAATCCCCGGCACGTGAGCATCAACTCGTCCTCCTGGCGCACATCACTTCCGTCCAACAATTGCGCGCTTGCCGGAACCGTCCAAACCCAGCAGGCCAGCAGCATCACCCGCCACGCCAATCCGGTCGTTCTGTGGAAACGCTTCATGATTCGCTTGCTCCGCTGACGGGCCGGCAGGCATGGGCCCTGTACACCGACATCCGCAAAAGCGGGACGCGGACTGCCAGGGCGGCGTGCCATGACAGATACATGTAAAGTCGCCGTACGCTGCCGTCTGGTGAATGCGCGCCAGGCGGCGCGTCCCTGTCCCTGCATCGTCAGGCGCACAGGCGACGATGGTCCCCCACCCCCAGGAACCTGCGACTTGAGCACCCACGACCCAGATCCCACGCAGACGCAACGGCAGGCGGCTTCGGACGAGGCGCGGGCCGCGCCGGCCCAGGACGATGGCAAGGACGACGGCAAGCAAGCCGACAAACCGTCGCCGCTGAAGCATCCCAAGGTGAAATGGACGCTGCTGCTGATCGGCCTGGTCGTGCTGATCGCCCTGGTGGGGTGGCTGATCCATTACCTGACCACCGGCCGCTACCTTCAGGAAACCAACAACGCCTATCTGCAGGCCGATGCGGTGGCGGTGGCGCCGCGGGTCAACGGCTACGTGACCGCGGTGTACGTCGGCGACAACCAGACGGTCACGGCCGGGCAGCCGCTGCTGCAGATCGACGAGCGCACCTACCGCGCCACGCAGCAACAGGCGCAGGCCGTGGTCGCGGTGCGCCAGGCCGACATCGCCGCCGCCGCGGCCGGGCTGCAGGCGCAGCGCGCCACCCTGCTGCAGGCGCGCACCCAGGTCACCGCGGTCGCGGCCAGCCTGCGCTTCGCCCAGGCCGAGGCCAAGCGCTTCGCGCCGCTGGCCGCGTCCGGCGCCGATACCCACGAGCACTACGAGAGCATCGTCCACGACCGCGATCGCGCGCAGGCCCAGTACGACGCGGCCAAGGCGCAGGTCGTCGCCGCCGAAAGCCAGGTGCAGGGCGCCGGCGCGCAGCTCGACCAGGCCCGCGCCGGGCTGCAGCAGGCGCAGGCCGACGCCGACCAGGCGCAGGTGGCGATGGAGGACACGCGGCTGACCGCGCGCATCGACGGCCGCATCGGCGACAAGACCGTGCAGGTCGGCCAGTTCGTCGCCGCCGGCACCCGGCTGATGAGCGTGGTGCCGGTCGACGCGCTGTACCTGAGCGCCAATTTCAAGGAAACCCAGGTCGGGCTGATGCGGCCCGGGCAGCCGGCGCGGATCGAGGTCGATGCGCTGTCCGGGGTCGAACTGGACGGCGTGGTCGAAAGCATCGCGCCGGGCACCGGCTCGCAGTTCGCACTGCTGCCGCCGGAGAACGCCACCGGCAACTTCACCAAGGTGGTGCAGCGGGTGCCGGTGCGGATCCGGCTCAAGGCCGGCGCGGAGGCGCGCAAGGTGCTGGTGCCGGGCATGTCGGTGACGGTCACCGTGGACACGCGTGCGGCCAAGGACGCCAGGGACCGCGTGCAGCAGGAAAGCAAGCAGGGCGAGGGCGCACCGTGAGCGAGGCCGCCGCTGCCCCGGCGGCGGGCGCTGGCGCACGGCAGAAGGCCGATGCCGGCGCGTGGCTGGCGGTCGCCGCCGGCACCATCGGCTCGTTCATGGCGACGCTGGACATCTCCATCGTCAACGCCGCGCTGCCGACCATCCAGGGCGAGGTCGGCGCCAGCGGCACCGAGGGCACCTGGATCTCGACCTCCTATCTGGTCGCCGAGATCGTGATGATCCCGCTGACCGGCTGGTTCGTGCGCACCCTGGGCTTGCGCAACTTCCTGCTGATCTGCGCGCTGCTGTTCACCTTCTTCTCGGTGGTCTGCGGGCTGTCCAACAGCCTGACCATGATGATCCTCGGCCGCGTCGGCCAGGGCTTCGCCGGCGGCGCGCTGATCCCCACCGCGCTGACCATCGTCGCCACGCGGCTGCCGCCGGCGCAGCAGACCATGGGCACCGCGCTGTTCGGCATGACCGTGATCCTGGGGCCGGTGATCGGGCCGCTGCTCGGCGGCTGGCTCACCGAGAACGTCAGCTGGCACTACGCGTTCTTCATCAACGTGCCGATCTGCGCCGGGCTGGTGGCGCTGCTGCTGCTCGGCCTGGCGCACGAGCGGATGAACCTGCGCGGGCTGCTCGACGCCGACTGGCTCGGCATCTTCGGCCTCACCGCCGGGCTCGGCGCGCTGACCGTGGTGCTGGAGGAAGGCCAGCGCGAGCGCTGGTTCGAATCCTCGCAGATCGTGCTGCTGAGCCTGCTCTCGGCGCTGGGCTTCATCGCCCTGGTCGCCTCGCAGTTCCTCAGCCGGCAGCCGGTGATCCGCCTGTCGATCCTGCTGCAGCGCAGTTTCGGCGCGGTGTTCGTGATGGTGATGGCGGTGGGCATGATCCTGTTCGGGGTCATGTACATGATCCCGCAGTTCCTGGCCACGATCTCCGGCTACAACACCGAGCAGTCCGGCTACGTGGTACTGCTGTCCGGCGTACCGACCGTGCTGCTGATGCCGTTGATGCCGAAGATGCTGATGCGCGTGGACGTGCGCATCCTGGTGATCGGCGGGCTGAGCTGCTTCGCCACCGCCTGCTTCGTCAACATGAATCTCAGTGCCGATTCGGTCGGCATGCATTTCGTGATCGGCCAGTTGCTGCAGGGTTGCGGCCTGGCGCTGGCGATGATGTCGCTGAACCAGGCGGCGATCTCCTCGGTGCCGCCGGAGCTGGCCGGCGATGCCTCCGGGCTGTTCAACGCCGCGCGCAACATGGGCGGCTCGATCGGCCTGGCGCTGATCTCCACCTTCCAGGAGCGGCGCATGGTGTTCCACACGCAGATGATCGGCAGCGGCACCAGCGCCAATTCGCCGCTGGCGCAGGACTATCTGCACGGCCTGGCGGCGCAGCTGCAGTCGGTGACCGGCGCCGGCGCGGCGCTGCAATCGCTGGCGCAGCTGGCGCGGATGGTGCAGCAGCAGGCGCTGGTGATGACCTACAACGACTTGTTCTGGATCTTCGGGGTGATCGTGGTGTGCACGATCCCGCTGGCGTTCCTGCTCAAACCGCTGCCCAAGGGCGGCGCTCCGCTCGCGATGCATTGAGGATTCCATGGCTCAGCGTTGGTCCCGTGTGCTCGTCCCCGCCGCGCTGCCGCTGCTGCTGGCGGCCTGTGTGCTCGGCCCGGACTACGTGAAGCCGCCGCCGGTGGCCGTGGCGGCGCAGGCGCAGCCGCAGCTGCATCGCGCCGATGCGGTGGCCGCGGCGGCCGGGGTGGTGCCGGCCGCGCCGCCGCAGCGCTGGTGGGAGGCGCTGCAGGATCCGCAGTTGAACAGCCTGGTCGAACAGGCGCTGCAGAACAGCCCGAACCTGCGCGCGGCGCAGGCCAGGCTGCGCGCCTCGCGCGCGCTGGTGCAGCAGCGCCATGCCGAGCAGCTACCCAGTGTCGGCGCCAATGCCGCCTACCTCAACGCCAGGGCGCCGGACGCGCTGGTCGATGGCCTGGGCGGCATTGCCGCCGGCAGCGGCCAGCCATTGGACATCGACCCGCATGCGCAGCTGTACAGCGTCGGCTTCGACGCCAGCTGGGAGCTGGATTTCTTCGGCCGCCGCCGCCGCGCCAGCGAAGGCGCGCTGGCCGACGCGCAGGCCGACGAGGCCGAGCTGGCCGACACCCAGGTGCAGCTCGCCGCCGAAGTGGGACAGGCCTATCTGGGCTATCGCGGCACCCGCGCGCGCATCGCCATCGCCCAGCGCAACCTGGAAGCGGCGCGGCAGACCCTGCAACTGACCCGGCAACGCCGCGAGCGCGGCGCCGACGCCGACCTGCAGGTGGAGCGCGCGCAGGCGCAGCTGCAGCAGCAGGAGGCGGTGTTGCCCGACCTGCAGGCGCAGGCGAAGGAGGCGCTGGACCAGCTGGCGCTGATGATCGGCCGCGAGCCGGGCGCGCTCGACGCCGCGCTGGCCGCGGACCGGCCGCTGCCGACGCTGCCGGCGGTGGTGCCGGTGGACGATGCAGGATCGTTGATCCGCCGCCGCCCCGACGTGCGCCGCGCCGAACGCCAGCTGGCGTCCTCGTCGGCGCAGATCGGGCAGGCGCTGAGCGCGTACTTCCCACAGGTGACCCTGCTCGGCAACATCGGCATGGCCGCGCCCTCGCCGGGCGAGCTCGGCAGCGATGCGGTCAACCGCGTGGTCGCGCCGTTCCTGCGCTGGTCGATCTTGGATTTCGGCGCGACCAGGGCCAAGGTCGCGCAGGCTCGCGCCGGCAATGCCGCGCGCCTGGCCGCCTACGAAGGCACCGTGTTGGCGGCGCTGCAGGACGCCAACAGCGCGCTGGCGCGGTTCGGCGCTGCCCGCCAGCAGGCGCTGGCCGCGGCCAAGGCCGAAGCCTCGGCGGACCGTTCCGCGGCCTTGTTGCAACAGCGTTACGCCGCCGGCGCCTCTTCGCTGATCGATGCGCTGGACGTACAGCGCCAGCAGGCCTCGGCGCAGGACAGCGCGGTGCAGGCGCGCACCCAGGTGCTGCTGCGCTACGTGGCGCTGCAGAAGAGCCTGGGCCTGGGCTGGGCGCCGCCGCCATCGGCAGCGCAAACGCAGGCGCAATAAACGCCTGCGCCGCGGTATCGCCGATGCGGCGGCCGCGGCTACACTGGGGTCGGCCGCGCAATCCCGGCAGCATCGTCTTCCACGGGGAGCAACAGATGGCGTTGAGCGAAGCGAGACCCGATCTTCCGCCGGCCGCGATCGCGGCTGCGGCGGCGCCGCCGGCCAAGGGTAGCGGTTACCTGTCCATCGCCGGCCTGCGCAAGGAATTCGACGGCTTTGTCGCGCTCGACGACGTCGACCTGGATATCCGCAAGGGCGAGATCTTCGCCCTGCTCGGCGGTTCCGGCAGCGGCAAGTCCACGCTGCTGCGCTGCCTGGGCGGGTTCGAGCAACCCAGCCGCGGCCGCATCGTGCTCGACGGCCAGCCGCTGGACGATCTGCCGCCGTACGAGCGCCCGCTCAACATGATGTTCCAGTCCTACGCGCTGTTCCCGCACATGACCGTGGCGCAGAACATCGCCTTCGGGCTGAAGCAGGACGGGCTACCGCGCGCGGCCATCGCCAAGCGCGTCGGCGAGATGCTGGAGCTGGTGCAACTGGGCAAGCTCGGCAAGCGCAAGCCGCACCAGCTCTCCGGCGGCCAGCAGCAGCGCGTGGCCTTGGCGCGTTCGCTGGCCAAGGGGCCGAAGCTGCTGCTGCTGGACGAGCCGATGGGCGCGCTGGACAAGAAGCTGCGCTCGCAGATGCAGCTGGAGCTGGTCAACATCATCGAAACCTCCGGGGTGACCTGCGTGATGGTCACCCACGACCAGGAGGAGGCGATGACCATGGCCACCCGCATCGCGCTGATGGATGCCGGCTGGATCCAGCAGATCGGCACCCCGGACGAGATCTACGAGCAGCCGGCCAACCGCTTCGCCGCCGAGTTCATCGGCTCGGTGAACCTGATCGACGCCACCATCGACGAGGACATGCCGGACTATGTGACCCTGCGCGCCGGCGCCTTCGCCGACAGCATCTACGTCGGCCACGGCATCACCGGCATCACCGGGCAGCCGGTGTCGTTCGCGGTGCGCCCGGAGAAGCTGGGCATCGGCAAGGACGCGCCGGCGCAGGCCTACAACAAGGCGCAGGGCACGATCGAGGACATCGCCTACTTCGGCAGCCATTCGGTCTACCACGTGCGCCTGCCCAGCGGCGTCAAGCTGATGGCCAACTTCGCCAACCAGCAGCGCTGGGCCAGCGACAACCTGACCTGGGGCGATGCGGTGTGGGTGTGGTGGAGCGACAACGACGGCGTGGTGCTGACCGCATGAGCGCGCCCGCCGCCGCCAGCGTGCCCGCCGCGCAACCCGCGCCGCCGCGGCGCACGCTGCTGCAGCGCTTGCGCAAGCGGCGCCTGCCCGGCGCGCGCTGGGCGGTGATCGCCGCGCCGTATCTGTGGCTGCTGCTGTTCTTCGCGATCCCGTTCCTGATCGTGCTGCGTATCTCCTTCGCCGAGCAGGCGATCAGCAGCCCGCCGTACAGTTCGCTGCTGGACTACACGGACGGCGTGCTGACGTTGAAGTTCACCCTGCAGAACTACCTGGCGCTGGTGCGCGACAACCAGTACATCGAAGCCTACTGGGGTTCGATCAAGATCGCCGGGATCTCGACCCTGCTGACCCTGCTGATCGGCTATCCGATGGCCTACGTGATCGCGCGGCTGTCGCCGTCGGCGCGCAACATCGCGATGATGCTGGTGGTGCTGCCGTCGTGGACCTCGTTCCTGATCCGCGTCTACGCCTGGATCGGCATCCTCGACAGCAACGGCGTGCTCAACCGCGCGCTGCTGGCGCTGGGGCTGATCGAGCAGCCGCTGCGCATCCTGTACACGCCGATCGCCGCCTACATCGGCATCGTCTACTGCTATCTGCCGTTCATGGTGCTGCCGCTGTACGCCACGCTGGTGAAACAGGACCAGCGCCTGCTGGAAGCCGCCTACGATCTCGGCGCGCGGCCGTGGAAGGCGTTTGCGACCATCACCCTGCCGATGTCGCGCCCGGGCATCGTCGCCGGCTGCATGCTGGTGATGATCCCGGCGGTGGGCGAGTTCGTGATCCCGGAAATGCTCGGCGGGCCGGACACGCTGATGATCGGCCGGGTGCTGTGGGGCGAGTTCTTCAACAACCGCGACTGGCCGGCGGCCTCGGCGGTGGCGATCGCGATGCTGATGCTGCTGATGGTGCCGATCCTGATCTTCAACCGCTACCAGCAACGCCAGCTCGCAGGCGGCCAGGCATGAGCGCGCTGCGCGGCGGGCGGGTGCTGCGCTGGACGGTGCTGAGCGGCGGCTTCGCCTTCCTGTACCTGCCGATCCTGCTGCTGATGGTGTACTCGTTCAATGCCTCCAAGCTGGCCACGGTGTGGGCCGGGTTCTCCACCAAGTGGTATGGCGAGCTGCTGCGCGACCGGCAGATCCTGCAGGCGGCGTGGATCAGCCTGAAGGTGGCGTTCTGGACCGCGACCGCCGCGATGGTGATCGGCACGCTGGCGGCGATGGTGATGACCCGCTTCCGCCGTTTCCCCAGCAAGAGCCTGTTCGGCGCGCTGGTGACCGCGCCGCTGGTGATGCCGGAGGTGATCATCGGCCTGTCGATCATGATGATGCTGGTGTCGATGGGCGGGCTGATCGGCATCCCGCCCAAGGGCGTGACCGCGATCTGGGCCGCGCACGTCACCTTCACCCTGTCCTTCGTCACCGTGGTGGTGTCCTCGCGCCTGCAGGAACTGGACCGCTCGCTGGAAGAAGCGGCGATGGACCTGGGCGCGAACCGGCTCAAGGTGTTCTTCCTGATCACCTTGCCGATCATCGCCCCGGCGCTGGTGTCCGGCTGGCTGCTGGCCTTCACCCTGTCGCTGGACGACGTGGTGATCGCCAACTTCGTGGCCGGGCCCAACTCGACCACGCTGCCGATGACCGTGTTCTCCTCGGTGCGGATGGGGCTGAAGCCGAAGATCAACGCACTGGCTACGCTGATGGTGTTGGCGGTGTCGATCGCCGCCTGCGTCGGCTGGTGGCTGATGGCACGCAGCGAGAAGCGACGCCAGCGCGACATCCAGCTGGCGCTGCAGCAGGGCGGCTGACGGGTCTTCGACCCGGGTCTTGCGGTCGGCTGCTTATTGTGGGAGCGACTTCAGTCGCGACGGGCGTTACCGGGAAGGCCTGTCGCGACTGATGTCGCTCCCACAAAAGTCCTACAAAGGCCTTAGCCGCCGCAGAACGCTGTGGTCCATCGCTTCGGCGCTGTCGCCACGCCGCCGCAACCTTCGCGGCGCTAGGCTTGCCGGACTTTTCCCAGGAGTCCGTCGCGATGGCTTACGACACCGTCAATCCCGCCACCGGCCAGGTCGACTACAGCCTGGAGCTGATGGATGCCGCCGCCGTCGAGCAGCGCCTGGCCGCGTCCGCGCAGGCGTTTCCCGCATGGGCGGAAACGCCGCTGCAGCAGCGCGGCGCGCTGTTGCGGCAGGTCGGCGCGCAGTTGCGCGCGCGCCGCGAAGACCTCCAGCGGCTGATGACCGCGGAGATGGGCAAGCTGCGCAAGGAGGCGTTGGCCGAGATCGACAAGTGCGCCGATGCCTGCGACTACTATGCCGAACATGCCGCCGATTACCTGCGCGACGTGCCGGTGACGACCGATGCGCAGCGCAGCTACGTGCGCTACGAACCGCTGGGCTGCGTGCTGGCGGTGATGCCGTGGAACTTCCCGCTGTGGCAGGTGTTCCGGTTCCTGGCGCCGGCGCTGATGGCCGGCAACGTGGCCCTGCTCAAGCACGCCAGCAACGTGCCGCGCTGCGCCGACGCGATCCACGCGGTGCTCGCCGCCGCCGGCGTACCGGCCGGCGTGTTCGACGTGCTGCACATCGACAACGACCAGGCCGCCGCGGTGCTGCGCGATGCGCGCATCGCCGCGGTGACCCTGACCGGCAGCGAGCGCGCCGGCCGTTCCATCGCCGCCAACGCCGGCGATCAGCTGAAGAAGTGCGTGATGGAACTCGGCGGCAGCGATGCCTTCGTGGTGCTGGACGACGCCGACCTGGAGCTCACCGTGGCCGCGGCGGTGAAGTCGCGCTTCGACAATGCCGGGCAGACCTGCATCGCGGCCAAGCGTTTCGTGGTGGTCGCGGCGATCGCCGACGACTTCGTGCGCCGCTTCGTCGCCGCGGCCAGCGCGCGCCGGCTCGGCGACCCGCAGGACGCGGCGACCACGCTGGCGCCGCTGGCGCGGCAGGACCTGCGCGACGAACTGCACAGGCAGGTGCAGGCCAGCATCGCCAAAGGCGCCAGGCCGCTGCTCGGCGCCGCGCCCGACAGCTCCACCCACGCCGGCTATCCGGCCTCGATCCTAGACCACGTGGTGCCGGGCATGCCGGCCTACGACGAGGAACTGTTCGGCCCGGTCGCCGCGATCCTGCGCGTGGCCGACGAAGCAGAAGCGGTGCGGGTGGCCAACGACACCAGCTTCGGCCTGGGCGGCAGCGTGTGGAGCGCCGACCGCGCCCGCGGCGAGCGTGTCGCACGCCAGCTGCAATGCGGCGCGGCCTTCGTCAACGCCATCGTCAAGAGCGACGTGCGCCTGCCGTTCGGCGGCATCAAGCGCTCCGGCTTCGGTCGCGAACTGGCCGAGCATGGCATTCATGAGTTCATGAATATCAAGTCGGTGTATGTGGGGTGAGGCTGGGAATCGGGAATGGAGAATGGGGAATCGGAAAAGCCGCGCTACGCGGTCAGTTTCCTGGCGATGCGCCTTGATGTCGGCGCAACTACCGGCCAGTAGCGCGCTGTGCTGTTGCCATTCCCGTTTCCCCATTCCCCATTCCCGCCGCCGCACCGCGGCGGCTCACAGCCACCGCGCTCGCTTGAACCCCAGATACAGCCCCAAACACACCGCACCCACGCCGCCGATCATCAGCGGGTAGGCCCAGGGCCATTCCAGTTCCGGCATCTGCTTGAAATTCATGCCGTACCAGCTGGTGATCAGGGTCGGGGCGGCGAGTAGCGCGGCCCAGGCGCCGAGGCGCTTGACCGTTTCGCCCTGGGCCAGGGTCACCAGCGACAGGTTCACGCTCAGCGCGGCGCCGAGCATCTCGCGCAAGGTGTCGATCGCCTCGTTGGTGCGCACCGCGTGGTCGAGCACGTCGCGCAGGTACAGCCGCACTTCGTCGGGGATCAGCGGGCCGGGGTTGCGCTTGAGGTGGGCCAGCACGTCCTGCAGCGGCGCCACGCCCAGGCGCATCTGGTTGAGTTCGCGCTTGAGTTCGTACAGGCGGATCGCGGTGTCGCGCCGGTAGGCTTCGGCGAAGATGTCCTTCTCCAGGCGTTCCAGGCCCTGCCGGAACTCGTCCAGGATCGGCTGGTAGTTGTCGACGATGTAGTCCAGCACCGCGTACAGCGCGTAGGACGGGCCGAGCTGCATCAGCGCCACCTCGCGCTCCAGCCGCGCGCGCACCGGCGCATACGGCAGCGAGGCGCCGTGGCGCACGGTCAGCAGGAAGCGCACGCCGAGGAAGGCGTGGGTCTCGCCGTAGACGATGCGCTCGTCGATCACCTGCGCGGTGTGCACGGCCAGGAACAGCGAATTGCCGTAGGCCTCGACCTTGGGCCGCTGGTGCGCCTTGCGCGTGTCCTCGATCGCCAGGTCGTGCAGCTGGAATTCTTCCTGCAGCTGCTGCAGCACATGGTCGGCGGGTTCGTACATGCCGACCCAGACGAAGCCGTCGGACTCGGCCAGTACGTCGCTGATCTGCTCCAGGGCGATGTCGTGGCGGCGGCCGTGGCCGTCGTAGTGCACGCAGTTGATGACACAGGCGGGATTTGCGGGGACGGAAGCCATGGGCGGGAATGGTGCGCGGGCAGGATCAGCGCTGCAAGCGGCGCCGTGTGAACGCCCAGGCCAGCGCCGCATGCAGCGGCAGCAGCAGGGCGATCCACTGCAGGTTGAACTGCGGCTGCAGCATCGACAGCCAATGGATCAGCAGCGCCGCGCCGGCCAGGGCGACCACCAGCCACAGCGCGATGCCGAACCAGCGTCCGGGCGGGCGGCCGCGCAGGTGCGCGATGGCCCCGCCGACCAGCAGCAGGCACAGCGGGTCGAGCAGCAGCAGGTTGCGATTGGCCCAGGCCGCACGGTGATCGCTGCAGCCCCACAGGTATAGCAGCACGCCGCCGCCGAGCACGCACAGCAGCCAGAACGGCAGCGCCAGCGCTGCCAGCCAGCGCGGCCGCCGGGCCAGGGCGAGCACCCCGGCGGCGGCCAGCAGCCCGGCCAGCAGCCACGGCCACCAATGCCGCGCCTGTTCGCTCGGTTCCGGCGCCAGCCGCTGCGGCAGCAACTGCTGACGCGCCTGCACCAGCGGCCGGCCGGCGCGGTTGCGCACCTCGCCCAGGCTCTCGGCCAGGCGCATCGGCACGAACGCCTCTTCCCAGCGCGACAGCGGCTTGTCGGCGAACGGGCCCAGGCCCAGGTCGAAGCCCAGCCACATCCACGGCGCCGGCGAGGCCAGGCGCACCGATTCGCTGCGGTAGGTGTTGCCGCGCGAACGCCCGGACAGCTGCGCGTGCAGCGCGCCGTCCAGCGCGCGGTCCAGCGCGTCGCGGACCATCGTGGCGCAGTTGGCGGTGTAGTAGTCGTAGCGGTAGCGCGCGTTTTCCGGGCGCGCGCGCCAGGCCAGCGCCTGCTGCAGCGCGCGCGCCTGCGCCGGTTGCATGTCCAGCCACTGGATGTCCACGCCGCGGCCGGCGTCGCGGTACTGCGTCAAGTCGTCCTGCAGCGGCAGGGCGACCAGGTAATACATCATGTCGCCGGCGGCGAAGCGGCTGACGAAGTCCGGTTCGCCGGGGTCGAAGAAACCGAAGTTGTACGACGTGGCCTGGCCGCTGCGCGGATCCACCACCACGATCGCATCGTGGCCGAAGCGTTCGAAGAACACCTCGCCCGGCTGCATCGTGGCCACGCCGATGCGCGGCGCCGGTGCCGACGCGTCGTCGCTTGACCGGCCGGCAACGGGCGCCGCGGCGGAGGCGGGCGCCAGCGCCGGCGGCGCCGGGTCCGCGGCGCCGGCCTGTGCGAAGGCCAGCGCCGCGCAGCAGGCCAGCAGCGTGCCCAGCAGCCACTGCGGCCAGCCGCGTGCCGGCATCCGCCACAGCGGGCGAGCGATCAAGCGTCTTCCTGCGGGTCGGGCGGCAGGATGGTGACGTGGAAGGCCTGCACCCGGCGCGCGTCGGCGCGCGCCACGCGGAACGCGAAGCGGCCCAGGGTCAGCTCCTCGCCGGTTTCCGGCAGGTGGCCGATGGCCTCGGTGACCAGACCGCCGACGGTGTCGTAGTCGTCGTCGGAGAAGTCGGCACCGAACCGCTCGTTGAAATCCTCGATCGGGGTCAGCGCATCGACCACGTACTGGCCGTCGGCCTGCGCGGCGATCAGCGAGGCTTCGTCCTCGGCATCGTCGTGCTCGTCGTCGATCTCGCCGACGATCTGCTCCAGCACGTCCTCGATGGTGACCAGGCCGGCGACGCCGCCGTACTCGTCGACCACGATCGCCATGTGGTTGCGCGAGAGCCGGAACTCCTTGAGCAGCACGTTGAGCTTCTTCGACTCGGGGATCAGCACCGCCGGGCGCAGCAGCTCGCGCACCGTGCCCGGACCGTGGTCGGCAACCACGCCGCGCAGCAGGTCCTTGGCCAGCAGGATGCCGAGGATGTCGTCCTTGTTCTCGCCATGCACCGGGAAGCGCGAGTGGCCGGATTCGACCACCTGCTTCATCAGGTCGAGAAAGCGCGATTCCGCCGACAGCGACACCATCTGCGAACGCGAGATCATCACATCGCCGACGGTGAGTTCGGACACCGACAGCGCGCCCTCCATCATGCGCAAGGTGTCGGCGGCGATCAGCCCGTGCTGCTGGGCGTCGCGCAGCACCTCGACCAGGTCGTCGCGGGTGTGCGGGTCGCCGGAGAAGACCGCGCCGAGGCGTTCCAGCCAGCCGCGGCGTTTTTCATGGGTTTCCGGAAGGGGGCTGCTAGCGTCGTCTTCTGACATGTTCTATGGATACGGCACCCGGTCTGCCGGGCGATGTGCGCAAGTCTAGCAGGGCCAATGGGACAGAGCCGCGACGCCGGCCGCGGCCGCGGCGGCGCGCGGGCACGGCCTCAGCCGCCGCCGGCGGGCGCGTGCAGCGGGTCCGGCGCCGGCGCGGCGTCCGGATCCTCCGGCAGGTCCAGGCTGTAGCTGCAGCCGGCCAGGGTCTTGCCCGGATGCGACTGCACCGTGGACAGGCTGAGGATGATCGATTCGATCATCGGCGCGCCGGTCTTGGGGTCGATCACGTCGCGGCTGACCAGCTCGCGGCCGAACATCGCCTTTCCCGGCGTATCCACTGCCGCTTCCAACTGCAACTGCCTGGCCAGCGGGCGCGGATCGGCCAAGTCCAGGATCGCCATCACGCTGGCGCCGGCCACGCCGATGCGCGTGGCGCTGTGGCCGAACACCTGGATCGGCCGCAGCAGCTCGTATTCGCGCATGAACAGGTTGGATTGCGGCAGCGGCCGCCAGCCCTGCGCCACCGCCTTCAGCGGATCGGCCAGCAACGGCCCCAGCGCGGCGAAGTCGGCCACGCGCTGGCGGCATTCGAGCAGCGCCGGCAGATCGATGGCGGGGGTGGGGGCGGCCGCCGCGGGCAGCGCGGCCGCGAGCGCGAGCAGAAGCAACGATGGACGGATCAACGCGCTGGACCTCGGGCCGGAGAGCGGAGTGGCGCGGCGCAGCGGCCGCGCGGCAACGTTAGCGCCGGCGCCCGCGCTTGGCCAGCCATTGCCGGCCTCAGCGTTCCCCGGCGTAGGGGTCGCCCACGCCCAGGTCGGCCAGGATCTCGCGTTCCAACTGCTCCATCGCCTCGGCTTCCTTGTCGTCCTCGTGGTCCCAGCCGAGCAGGTGCAGCACGCCGTGCACGGTCAGGTGCGCGTAGTGGGCGTTGAGCGGCTTGCCCTGTTCGGCGGCCTCACGCGCCACCACCGGCGCGCAGATCACCAGGTCGCCGAGCAGCGGCAGCTTGATCCCCTTGGGCAGGCCCTCGGGCAGCTCGGCGGGAAAACTGAGCACGTTGGTGGCGTAGTCCTTGCCGCGGTAGTGATGATTGAGCGAGCAGCCTTCCTTGGCATCGACCAGGCGGATCGCCAGGTCGGCTTCGCGGATGCGGCCCTTCAGCGCCGCCGCCACCCACTTGCGGAAGCTCGCCGCCGCCGGCAGCCCGGCACGGGGCAGGGCGTAGCTGACGCCGACATCGAGGCGGACCGGACCTCTGGTCATGGCGCCGGGCCGCTCGCCTTGTCGGTGAGGTCGCGCTTTTCGTAGGCGGTGACGATGCGCGCCACCAGCGGGTGCCGCACCACGTCGCGCGCCTCGAAGAAGGTGAAGCTGACGCCCTCGACCTCGTGCAGCACCTCGATCGCGTCGCGCAGGCCGGACTTGACGTGCTTGGGCAGGTCGATCTGGGTCAGGTCGCCGGTGACCACCGCGGTGGAGCCGAAGCCGAGCCGGGTCAGGAACATCTTCATCTGTTCGATGGTGGTGTTCTGCGCCTCGTCCAGGATCACGTAGGCGTCGTTGAGCGTGCGCCCGCGCATGTAGGCCAGCGGCGCGATCTCGATGACGTTCTTTTCCAGCAGCTTGACCACCTTTTCCACGCCGAGCATCTCGTACAGCGCGTCGTACAGCGGGCGCAGGTAGGGATCGACCTTCTGGCTCAGGTCGCCGGGCAGGAAGCCCAGCTTCTCGCCGGCCTCCACCGCCGGGCGCACCAGGATCAAGCGCTGCACGCGCGATTCGTTCAGCGCCTCGACTGCGCTGGCCACCGCCAGGAAGGTCTTGCCGGTGCCGGCCGGGCCGACGCCGAAGTTGATGTCGTGAGTGGCGATCTGGTGCAGGTACCTGGCCTGGTTGGCGCCGCGGCCGCGCACGGTGCCGCGCTTGACCTTGATCGCCACCTCCTGCGGTGCGTAGGCGCGCTGCGCGACCAGGTCCACATTGGCCTGGTTCAAGCGCAGATGGATGGCCTGGTCGTCGAACACGACGCTGTCGGCCTCGGCGTACAGGGCCTGCAGCACGGTTTCGGCGGCGGCGACCGCGGTGGCCGGGCCGGTCGCCCGGAACACGTTGCCGCGGTTGGAGATCTCCACGCCCAGGCGCAGCTCGATCTGGCGCAGATGCGCATCGAACGGCCCGGCCAGGTTGGCCAGGCGTTCGCTGTCGGCGGGGTCCAGGGTGAAATCGCGTTGCGCGGGTAGGCTCATTCGGTGCGGACGCGGCGCGCGCGTGGCGCCGCCGGGGTCGTTCAGTACGGGGGTGGAAGCGTAGCGCGCGTGGCGGAGAAGGGCCAGTCGGCGTTGGCGCGGGCCGTGCTGGCGGCTCGCGCCGCGCTCAAGCGGCGTCGGCGACCACGCGCCCGCGCAAGGAATTGCTCAGCGCCTCGGTGATCGCCACCGCGACGAACTGGCCGACCAGGCGCGGGTGCCCGGGGAAATTCACCGAGCGCATGTTCTCGGTCTTGCCGGTCAGCTCGGCCGGGTCCTTCTTCGACGGGCCTTCGACCAGCACCGTCTGCACGCTGCCGACCATGTCGCGCGAGATCTGCAGCGAATGCGCGTTGATGTGCGCTTGCAGCCGCGCCAGCCGCGCGTGCTTGACCGCGTCGGGGGTCTCGTCTTCCAGGTCGGCGGCGGGCGTGCCCGGGCGCCGCGAGTAGATGAAGGAGAAGCTCTGGTCGAAGCCCACGTCCTCGATCAGCTTCATGGTCTTGTCGAAGTCGGCATCGGTCTCGCCGGGGAAGCCGACGATGAAGTCCGAGCTGATCGAGATGTCCGGGCGCACCGCGCGCAGCTTGCGGATCTTCTGCTTGAATTCCAGCGCGGTGTAGCCGCGCTTCATCGCGCTGAGGATGCGGTCGCTGCCGGCCTGCACCGGCAAATGCAGGTAGTTCGCCAGCTGCGGCACGTCGCGATAGGCGTCCACCAGCGAATCGCTGAACTCCAGCGGATGCGAGGTGGTGAAGCGGATGCGGCCGACGCCGTCGATCTGCGCGATGCTGCGGATCAGCAGGCCCAGATCGGCGTACTGCGGCTGCTCGCCGGCCTCGGCGTCGGCGTACGGCCCGCGGTAGGCGTTGACGTTCTGGCCGAGCAGGTTGATCTCGCGCACGCCCTGCGCGGCCAGCTGCGCCACTTCCACCAGCACGTCCTCGAACGGCCGGCTGATCTCCTCGCCCCGGGTGTAGGGCACCACGCAGAACGAGCAGTACTTGGAGCAGCCCTCCATGATCGACACGAACGCCGACGGGCCGTCGGCGCGCGGCTCCGGCAGGCGGTCGAACTTCTCCACCTCGGGGAAGCTGATGTCCACCTGCGACTTGCCCGATGCGCGCCGCGCGCGGATCAGCTCCGGCAGCCGGTGCAGGGTCTGCGGGCCGAACACCAGGTCCACGTAGGGCGCACGCTTGACGATCGCCTCGCCCTCCTGCGACGCCACGCAGCCGCCGACGCCGATGATCACCGGCCTGCCGCCGGCCTTCAACCTGCTCTCCTTGAGCACGCGCCAGCGGCCGAGCTGGCTGAACACCTTCTCCTGCGCCTTCTCGCGGATCGAGCAGGTGTTGACCAGCACCACGTCGGCTTCTTCGGGGTTGTCGGTCAGTTCCAGGCCCTCGGCGGCGGCGAGCACGTCGGCCATCTTGGCCGAGTCGTACTCGTTCATCTGGCAACCGTGGGTCTTGATGTACAGCTTGCCGCGCACCGCGGGCGCGGCGGCGGCCGGGGTGCCGGCGGAGGGCAGGGGATGCAGGGCGTTCCCGGTCATGGCGCTTAATCCAGGCGGGTGGCTGAGGGGAGCCGGCTAGTCTACCTGGGCCGGCTGCGCGGCGCAGGCCGCTCAGGCCGCGTCGGCGGCCGCGTCGATCGCCTGCGCGCGCTGCACCGCCGCCCGCGCCGCCATGCGTTCGACGTAGGCGCGGGTCGGTGCCGGCGGATCCATCAGGCCGAAGCCGACCATCCAGCCCAGGGCGCTGCCCCACAGCACGTCGGCCGCGGTACAGCGGTCGCCGAGCAGGTAGTCGCCGCGCGCCAGCTGGTCGTCGACCACGCCCATCACCGTGTCGCAGTCGGCGTACGGCGACATCGCCCGCGGCGGCGCCTCGCGCTTGAGCGCGCGGTCGATGATGGCCGGCTCGAACGCCGAACCGTAGAACGCCAGCCAGCGCAGGTAGGGGCCGCGGCGCGGATCGCCCATCGCCGGGGCCAGCCCGGCTTCCGGGTACAGATCGGCCAGGTATTGGTAGATCGCCACCTGTTCGGTGACCACCGCGCCGGCGTGGTCGATCGCCGGCACCTTGCCCATCGGGTTGATCGCCAGGTACTCCGGCGCCAACTGTTCGCCGCTGTCGAAGTCGATGCGTTCCAGCGCATAGTCGGCGCCCAGTTCCTCGAGCAGGATCAGCACGCCCTTGGAGCGGGATTTGGGGTTGTGGTACAGGGTCACATGGCGGTCGGCGATGGGCATGGCGGCTCTCCTCGGTGATCGAGCACCCATGCTAGGCGCTATTGCGGACGGGTTCTGTCCGCAATACCGTGCGCCATGGCTTCCCCCGCCTCCCGTACGTTGCGCCTGATCGGCTTGCTGCAGACCCGCCGGGTCTGGGCCGGCGCGGAGTTGGCCGAACGCCTGGGCGTGGACCGGCGCAGCCTGCGCCGCGATGTCGAGCGCCTGCGCGCCCTGGGGTATGCGGTGCAGGCCTCGTCCGGGGTCGGCGGCGGCTACCGGCTGGGCGCCGGTGCGCAGATGCTGCCGCTGCTGTTCGACGACGACGAGGCGGTGACGGTCGCGGTGGCGCTGCACGCGGCCGCCGCGAGCATGGGCGGCCTGGAGGACACCGCGCTGCGGGTGCTGGCCAAGCTCGACCCGCTGCTGCCGGCGCGGGTGCGGCAGCGCGCCGGGGCGCTGCAGGCGGTCACCGTGTCGCTCGGCCAGGACCCGGCGCTGCCGGACACCCAGGTGCTGATCGGCATCGCCAGCGCCTGCCGCGACCGGCGCCTGCTTGGCTTCGGCTATCGCGACTACGGCGGACGCGGCAGCCAGCGCCTGATCGAGCCGCTGCGCCTGGTCAACTACGGGCGCCGCTGGTATCTGCTGGGCTGGGACCGCGATCGCGCCGACTGGCGGACGTTCCGGGTCGAGCGCATGCAATCGCCGCTGCAGGCGGGCGAGGCGATCGCGCTGCGCCTGCCGCCGCGCGATCCGGCCGCGATGGTGCGCGACGCGATCCAGCACAGCCCGCTGCCGCAGCAGTTTGGACTGAGTGTGCGGCTGCGCGGCAGCATGGCCGACCTGGGGCCGCGCATTCCGTCCTGGTGCGGAACCCTGGAGGCCGAGCAGGACGGCCATTGCCGGCTGACCATGCTGGCCGACACGCTGCCCTGGCTGGCGGCGCAACTGCTCACCCTGGGCGTGCCGTTCGCAGCGCTGCAGGCCGACGCGGCGGTGACGGCCGGACTGCGCAGCGCGCTGGCCGACCTGCTGACGCAGCTGCCGGCCACCCCCGAATGAGCCGGCCAGGCGCGAGGCGGGCCGGGTGGCGAAACGGGCGGCCGGTCCCGCCGCCGCCGCGCACTTGGCAAGCGCCGGCGAAGTTGGGACACTCGCCGCCATGAAGGGGATGGTGGGGCTTCTGGGGCTTGCAATCGCAACGTTGTCGGCAATGCCGGCCAGCGCGGGCACCCTGTACAAGTGCATCGGTGGCGACGGCGTGCCCAGCTACGTCAGCAAGCGCGTGGCCGGCGCCAGCTGCAGCGTGGTCAGCAGTTATGTGCCCGACCGCCGCTCCGCACGCGCTGCACCGGCGCTTGCCGCAGTCTCCGCCGAGCGTGCGTCCAATCGCGGTGTCGTCACCCTGGCGGCGCCGCAGTCCGGCGCTCCGGCCACCATCATCAGCCCCTCGGTCGCGGCCCCGGCGCCGGTCGCCGCCAGCGTGGCGCCGAAGCGCGTGGCGCCCGTGCCTGCCGTGACCGGCACCGCGCCGCGGCGGGTGGTCAGCGGCCAGGTCTATGCCTATATGCAGGACGGCGTGCGCCACTACAGCAGCGCGCGGCCGACCCAGGTGGCCAGCCTCGGCACGGTGCGCACCATCCACTACAGCTTCATCGAGACCTGCTACGCCTGTGCCAACCCCGGGCTGAACTTCGGCGCGGTGCGGCTGAACACCACCGCCTACCAGAGCGAGATCGCCGCCGCCGCGCGCGAGTACGGCGTCGACGAAGCGGTGGTGCGCGCGATCATCCATGCCGAATCGGCGTACAACCCGATGGCGCTGAGCCGCGCCGGCGCGCAGGGCCTGATGCAGCTGATGCCGCCGACCGCGCGGCGTTTCGGGGTTGGCGATTCGTTCGATGCCACCCAGAACATCCGCGGCGGCGTGCAGTACCTGGCCTGGCTATTGAAGCGCTTCAACGGCAACCTGAGCCTGGCCGCCGCCGGCTACAACGCCGGCGAAGGCGCGGTAGACAAACACGGCGGGGTGCCGCCGTACAGCGAGACGCAGCGCTATGTGCAGCGCGTCGGCGTGCTCGCCGATCGCTACCGCGGCGTGCTGGCGACGGCGCAGTGAGGCATTGGGGTCGCCGTTGCGGCGATGCATTGTCTGCGCGTTAAGGGTTCCGCTACACTGCAGTGGATTTTATGCGGCTCGACCCCCACCGAGCCGCTGGCAGCCTCACGCTACCCAATCAAGATCGGAGTGCCGGATGGCCAACGATGGGGTCAACGATTCTGTAAATGCAGGACGCCGCCGCTTTCTCACCGCCACCACGGCGGTGGTAGGCGCGGTGGGTGCGGGTTTCGTCGCGGTTCCTTTCATCAAGTCCTGGAACCCCAGCGCCAAGGCCAAACTGGCCGGTGCGCCGGTCACCGCCGACATCAGCGCTTTGCAAGAAGGTCAGCGCCTGATCATGGAGTGGCGTGGTCAGCCGATCTGGATCGTCAAGCGCTCCAAGGCGATCCTGGATGCGCTGCCGACGCTGGACGGGCGGCTCAAGGACCCCAAGTCCGAGGTCACCGACCAGCAGCCGGCCTACATCAAGGGCGAGGGCCGCTCGATCAAGCCCGACATCTCGGTGCTGGTCGGGCTGTGCACGCACCTGGGCTGCTCGCCGGAGATGGTCGCCGAGATCCGCCCCGAGCCCTATGATCCTGAGTGGAAGGGCGGCTATTTCTGCCCCTGCCACAAATCGCGCTTCGACATGGCCGGCCGCGTGTTCCAGGGCGTGCCTGCGCCGATCAACCTGCTGGTGCCGCCGCATCACTACCAGGACGACAACACGCTGATCATCGGCGTCGATCCCAGTTCGTCCGCGAAAGGGGCAGCGTAAGCCATGGCCGACAATCTCCTTACCCGCACCGCGGGCAACGTGTTCGACTGGGTCAACGAACGCGCGCCGGGGCTGATGCCGTTCTACCGCAAGCACGTCAGCGAGTACTACGCGCCGAAGAATTTCAACCTCTGGTACTACTTCGGTTCGCTGGCGATGGTGGTGCTGGTCAACCAGATCGTCACCGGCATCTTCCTGACGATGCACTACAAGACCAGCGCGGCCGAGGCGTTCAACTCGGTCGAGTACATCATGCGCGACGTCGAGTGGGGCTGGCTGATCCGCTACATGCACTCCACCGGCGCGTCGCTGTTCTTCATCGTGGTGTACCTGCACATGTTCCGCGGCCTGCTCTACGGCAGCTACAAGAAGCCGCGCGAACTGGTGTGGATCCTCGGCATGCTGATCTACCTGGTGCTGATGGCCGAGGCCTTCATGGGTTACGTGCTGCCGTGGGGGCAGATGTCGTTCTGGGGCGCGAAGGTGATCATCTCGCTGTTCGGCGCGATCCCGGTGATCGGCAACGGCCTGACCGAGTGGATCATGGGCGACTACCTGCCGTCCGACGCCACCCTCAACCGCTTCTTCGCGCTGCACGTGATCGCGCTGCCGCTGGTGCTGTTGCTGCTGGTGGTGCTGCACCTGGGCGCGCTGCACGAGGTCGGCTCCAACAACCCCGACGGCGTGGAGATCAAGAAGGGACCCAAGGGCAACCGCTGGGATCCGAACAAGCCGGCCGACGGCATTCCGTTCCATCCTTACTACACGGTCAAGGATCTGGTCGGGGTCGGCTTCCTGCTGCTGATCGGCGCCTTCATCATCTTCTTCGTGCCCGCGTTCGGCGGGCTGTTCCTGGAGCACGACAACTTCACCGAGGCCAACCGCCTGGTCACGCCCGAGCACATCAAGCCGGTGTGGTACTACACGCCGTACTACGCGATGCTGCGGGTGGTGCCGAACAAGCTCGGCGGCGTGCTGGTGATGTTCTCGGCGATCGCGATCCTGTTCCTGGTGCCCTGGCTGGACCGCGCCAAGGTCAAGTCGATCCGCTACCGCGGCTGGATCTCCAAGGTGATGCTGGGCGTGCTGGCGGTGTGCTTCGTCTGGCTCGGCGTGATCGGCTCCGGTCCCGGCACCGATGCCAGCGAGACCTACATCGGCCGCGTGCTGACCGTGCTGTACTTCGGATTCTTCCTGACCATGCCGATCTGGACCACGCTGGACCGGACCAAGCCGGTGCCGGAGCGGGTAACCACCCATGACTAAGCGCCTACTCGCCGTCCTGGCCTGCTTCGCATCCGCCTTGCTGCTGTCCGCCGCGGCGCTGGCCGCCGAGGGCGGCGCCACCCAGCAGGCCGGCAACGACCTCGGCGACCGCGCCTCGCTGCAGCGCGGCGCCAAGCTGTTCATGAACTACTGCTCCGGCTGCCATTCGCTGAAATACCTGCGCTACTCGCGCATGGCCGAGGACCTGGGCCTGAGCGAGGACGAGGTGATGGCCAACCTCAACTTCACCGGCGCCAAGGTCGGCGAGCACATCGAGGCGGCGATGCCGCACGATGCGGCGAGCAAGTGGTTCGGCAAGGCGCCGCCGGACCTGAGCCTGATCGCGCGCGTGCGCGGCACCGACTGGGTCTACACCTACCTCAAGTCGTTCTACCTGGACCAGTCGCGCCCGTTGGGCTGGAACAACAAGCTGTTCGCCAACGCCTCCATGCCCAATCCGCTGTGGGAGCTGCAGGGCCTGCAGCAGCCGATCTACGGCAAGGCCGAGCAGCCCGGCGTGGACAAGCCGGTGGAGCGGCTGCAGCTGGCTGCGCCGGGCCGGGAAACGCTGGCGCAGTTCGACCAGACGGTCCGCGACATCAGCAATTTCCTCGAGTACGCCGGCGAACCGGCGGCGCTGAAGCGGCAGAGCCTGGGCGTGTGGGTGGTGCTGTTCCTGGCGCTGCTGACCTTCCTCGCCTATCTGCTGAAGAAGGAATACTGGAAGGACGTGCATTGAGCGTCGGCCGCGCGGCCGACGCATTGGCTGCATCGTTGCTGACCTGATCCCCTGTTCATCCTATTGGCTTTTGCGAGCGAGGGTTGCACACTCAGGGGCCGTGATGACTGTCAGCAAGGTGCTGGCGGCGTCGATGCGGCCGGCGGATTCCGGTCGTCGGAGAGCCTTGAATGGCGGCGAGTTTACGCATGCGAAATACCTTGACGTTGTTTTCTTCCACGGATGATGTGCTGTGCCACCGCGTCCGTCTGGTGCTGGCCGCGAAGGGCGTGACTTACGATTTCGTGGCGGTGGATCCGCAGAATCCTCCGGAAGACCTGATCGACCTCAATCCCTACCACTCGGTGCCGACCCTGGTGGAACGCGAGCTGGTGCTGTATGCCGCCTCCGTGGTCAGCGAATACCTGGACGAGCGCTATCCGCATCCGCCGTTGATGCCGGTCGACCCGCTCTCGCGCGCGCGCCTGCGCCTGGCCATGCTGCGCATCGAGCACGACTGGGTGCCGCAGGTGCAGGCGATCCAGCTTGGCAACAAGGCCCAGGCCGAGGCCGGGCGCAAGCGGCTCAAGGAGCTGCTGACCGCGTCGGTGCCGCTGTTCAAGGCCAGCAAGTTCTTCCTCAATCCGGAAATGAGCCTGGCCGATTGCGCGATGGCGCCGATCATCTGGCGCCTGCAGGCGCTGGACATTCCGCTGCCCAAGGACGGCAAGGCGATCGAGGACTACGGCAACCGCATCTTCCGCAATCCCGGTTTCATCCGCAGCCTGACGGATCAGGAAAAGAAACTGCGCGACCTGCCGGTGTGATGCCCCGGCCGCGCGTGGCGCATCCGCTGTTTCCCGAGTTGCGCCGGCGCCTTCGCGTGCCGGCGCGTAGAATTGACGCATGACCGACGATATTTCCCGCATGACCAGCCATCGCCCGTATTTGCTGCGGGCGCTGGTGGAGTGGATCAACGACAACGGCATGACCCCGCACATCCTGGTGGACGCGGGCCTGCCCAACGTGCAGGTGCCGCCGAGTGCGGTCAAGGACGGCCGGGTGGTGCTGAACATCGCCGAGCGCGCGGTGGTGCGGTTGCAGATCGACAACGACGGGGTCAGTTTCACAGCCCGCTTCGGCGGCGTCAGCTATCCGGTGCAGGTGCCGATGGCCGCGGTGCTGGCGGTGTATGCGCGCGAGACCGGGCAGGGCATGGCGCTGCCGGACGATATCCACGGCGCCGGCGAGCCGCCGGGCGATGACACCCCGCCGCCGCGGCCCAGCGGCTCCGATGACGCGGCCGGCGGCAAGCGTCCGCATCTGCGCGTGGTGAAGTAGCAAACGTCGGGCCTGCGCCGGCGCGGGCGTGGCCGGAGCGATAGTCCGATCCGCTGTTGGCATCGATGCCCGGCGGATCGCGCGCATCGTCAGGCGCTGCGCATCATTCGCCACGGTTCCCGCGCGCCAATGCCAGGTTGGATCGAGTCTCTGTAGGAGCGCCTTCAGGCGCGACCGACATGCATGTGAAACATCTTATCTACCCTGCGAGAGCCCTTGCGGTGCGCGTCTTCGCGAACGACCAGGCGGCGCCTCACTCGCGCGGCGCGCGCCCTTCGTGCAGCGCCGTCACCGTGGCCACCGAGGGGCCGGTGAAGGCGATCAACTGCTCGCCGAGCAGCACCAGGCGGCCGCTGTGGCGATCGACGCCATCGTAGGAATAATCGAAGCGGAACGTCCGCTCGAAGCCGAGCCAGCCGCTGGGCAGGCGCCGCAGGCGCAGGCCGGTGCCGTGCACGCTCTGGTCCAGCCACTGCACATCGGCGGCCTTGCAGGCATTGCGGCCGAGGCTCTCGGCGCGTTCGGCGGCCGCGCGCGACGCGTTCCAGAACGCGAACACCGCGGCGCCGGCAATCATCAACAGGATCAGGCTAGGCATGCGTCACTGTAGCGAGACGCGGGGTGGAGCGGCAATGCTTGGTTGGGGACTCGGGACTCGGGACTCGGGACTCGGGACTCGGGACTCGGGACCGAGGCCGAGGCCGAGACTCGAGCGGCGCGGATGGCGAGCGCGAAGTTTTCGTGTGCGGCTCAGGGCCTCTTGTGGGAGCGACTTCAGTCGCGACGGGCTTCACCGACAAAGCCCGCTGCGACCGATGGCCCGAGGCGAGCCGGCGTGGATCCTGGAGGTCGCAAGCAGTCGATAAAATGTTAGCGTCCCGGCGGCGGTTCGGTCGCTTGCGGTTGCGCCACCGGTGCCGCCGATGCTGGGGACGGCGCGGTCGGTATGGCCGGTGTGGCTGGCGCAGTGCCGGATGCAGCCGGTGGCGCCATCGGCGCGGCGGCCGGCGGCGGGACCTGCGGCGCGGCCGGATCCACTGCGGGAACGACGCCCGGCGTCACCGGCGGCCACAGCTGCGCCTGCGGTTGCAGCTGCAGCAGCGCCGCCCAGTCCTGGCGATTGAAGTCGCACAGCTCCTCGTGGCCCGGCGTGCACTCCAGGCCGGCGCCGTCGTCGCCGACCTGGTCCTGCGCCAGCGGCGCCTGCAGTTGCAGGCGGCCGGCGCGGTCCAGCGGCAGTTTGCGCATGGTCACCGCGTTGAGCACGTTGCCGCCGATCAGGTACAGCGTGTGGTCGCCGCCGACGTTGGCCGCGACCACGATGTCGCAATGCGATTCCCACGGCAGCGCGCCGCCGCGCGCCAGCGCCTCGCGCAGCCCGGCCGCGCCCAGCGGCTGCTTGCGCCCGCGCAGGAAGCACAGCAGGTCGCCCGGCGCGGGCTTGTCCTGCTGCGGGTCGGCATAGCGGTAGGGCAGGCCGTCGGTACCGGCCTGGTAGGCGGCGCGGATGTAGTCGATATGCCGCACCGAGCTGTGGAAGCCATCGACGCCGGCGCGCACCATCACCCAGGACACGAACGCCGCCGACCACGGGTTGTCGACGATGAACGCGCGGCAGTCCGCTTGTCGGTAGCGCGAGCCGTCCAACTGCTGGCAGCTGGCGGCGCCGTCGCTGCCGCCCATCGCGCCCAGCGCGCCGCTATCGCGCCAATAGGCGGCCACGCGCTGCCAGGCCTCGATGCCGTGATCGGCGAGATAGCTGCGCTCGGCCTCGGTCGCGCGCAGGCCGGCGAGCCGGCCGTCGGTATCGATGAACGGCCGCCACCACAGGCGATGCTCGTTGCAGGCGGTGCGCACGATGGCAACGGCGGCGGGAGTCAGGCCGAAGCGCGGCGGCAGGTCGCACACCTCCGCGGCGGCCGCGCGGCCGGCGGGAAACAGGGCGGCGGCACACAACAACGCGAACCAGGGGCGGGCCATCGGCGAACTCGGTGAACAGGGGGATGCGTGCAGCGTCGCAGAGCGGTGTGGCCGCGGCCGTGAAGTCAGTGCGGCGGCGGTCCAAGTTTCAGGGACAGATCCACGGCTTGCACGTGCTTGGTCAGTGCGCCGATGGAGATGCAGTCCACGCCGTCGGCGGCAATCGCGCGCACGCTGTCAAGATCGACGCCGCCGGAGACCTCTAGCGGAATCGCGCGGTGGAATGGCGCCGCCGCGGCGATCGCCACCGCCTCGCGGCGCTGCGCCGCGTCGAAATCGTCGATCAGGATGCGGTCGCAGCCGACCGTCAAGGCTTCGCGCAGTTGCGCCAGCGTTTCTACCTCGACCACCAGCGGCAGGTCCGGCCATTGCGCGCGCGCGGCCTGCACCGCCACGCTCAGCGAACCGGCGGCGTGGATGTGGTTTTCCTTCAGCATCACCGTGTCGTACAGGCCGAAGCGGTGGTTGCTGCCGCCGCCGCAACGCACCGCGTACTTCTGCGCCAGGCGCAGGCCGGGCAGGGTCTTGCGCGTGTCGAGGATGCGCGCGCCGGTGCCGGCGACCGCGGCCACGTAGGCGGCGGTGGCGGTAGCGGTGGCGGACAGGGTCTGCAGGAAGTTCAGCGAGGCGCGCTCGGCGCTGACCAGCGCGCGGCTGCGTCCGTGCAGCAGCGCCAGCACCGTGCCGGCGGCGACGCGCTCGCCCTCGGCGATGCGCCAGTCGATCCGTACCTGCGGGTCGAGCGCGCGGTGACAGGCGTCGAACCAGGGCCGGCCGGCGATCACCGCGTCCTGCTTGCACAGCAAATAGGCGCTGTCGGCGCGATCGGGCAGCAACGCGGCGGTGACGTCGCCGCTGCCGATGTCCTCGGCCAGCGCGCGCGCCACGTCGGCGTCGATCGATTCCTGCGCTGGCGGCTGCAGCGGCGCCGCTGCGCCGCTCATTTGGCCGGGAAGTCGGCGAGCTGGGCGGTGCCGATCGCTTCTTCGGCCAACAGCACCGGGATGCCGTCGTCGACGCGGAACAACTGCTTGCGGTCGCGGGTGATCAGCGCCTCGCGCAGCGCTTGCGCCTGCGGGCTGCCGTCGGCGCGCTGCACGCCGCCGGCGGCGATGGCGCGGTTCAGCGCCTCCAGGCCGCGCGCATCCAGCAGGGCCAGCGGTTGGCGGGTGTCGGGCGAGCACAGCAGGTCGAGCAGTTTGCGATCCATCCGGTCTTCGTCTTGCGTGGAAGACGGCTAGAATACGTCTTTCAGGCAGGGGACGGCCATGACCTCCAAGCAAACCGCGCCGCTCGTCGGCATCGTGATGGGTTCCCGTTCCGACTGGGAGACCATGCAGCATGCGGCGCAGAAACTCGACGCGCTGGGCGTGCCCTATGAAGTGAAGGTGGTGTCCGCGCACCGCACCCCGGATGTGCTGTTCGCCTATGCCGAAGCGGCCTCCACGCGCGGCCTGCGCGCGATCGTGGCCGGCGCCGGCGGCGCGGCGCACCTGCCGGGCATGCTCGCGGCCAAGACCGCGGTGCCGGTGCTCGGCGTGCCGGTGCAGTCCAAGGCGCTGAACGGCCTGGATTCGCTGCTGTCGATCGTGCAGATGCCGGCCGGCATCCCGGTGGCCACGTTCGCGATCGGCAATGCCGGTGCGGCCAATGCCGCGCTGTTCGCCGCGGCGATGCTGGCCGCCGAACACGCGGACATCGCCGCCGCGCTGGACGACTTCCGCCAGCGCCAGACCGACGACGTGATGGCCAAGGACGATCCGCGCCAATGACCACCACCGTCGGAATCCTGGGCGGCGGCCAGCTGGCGCGCATGATGGCCGTGGCCGGCGCGCCGCTGGGCCTGCGTTTCGTGATGCTGGATACGGTGGCCGACGCCTGCGCCGGCCAGGTCGCGCCGCTGCAGGTCGGCGATTACCGCGACGAGGCGGCGCTGGCCGCGTTCGCGGCCAAGGTCGATGTGGCCACCTTCGATTTCGAGAACGTGCCGGCGGCCAGCGCCGAATGGCTGGCCGGGCAGGTGCCGGTGTTCCCGAATCCGCGCGCGCTGGCGGTGGCGCAGGATCGGCTGGCCGAGAAGACCCTGTTCCGCGAACTGGGCATCCCGGTGCCGGATTTCGCCGCGATCGGCAGCCGCGAGGAATTGGACACGGCGCTGGCGCAGATCGGCACCCCGTGCATTCTCAAGACCCGGCGCCTGGGCTACGACGGCAAGGGCCAGTTCCGGATCAAGTCCGCGGCCGATGCCGATGCGGCGTGGGCCGCGCTGGGCGCACAGGCGCACAGCGTGGGCCTGATCGTGGAGGCCTTCGTGCCGTTCCAGCGCGAGATCAGCGTGGTCGCGGTGCGCGGCCGCGACGGCGAGTTCCGCACCTGGCCGCTGACCGAGAACTGGCATGTGCAGGGCGTGCTCTCGGCCAGCCTGGCCCCGGCGCAGGCCGACGCCGCGCTGCAGCGGGCCGCCATCGCCCACGCGCAGGCGTTGGCCGAGCGCCTGCAGTATGTGGGCGTGTTCGCACTGGAACTGTTCTGCCGCGACGGCGAACTGCTCGCCAACGAGATGGCGCCGCGCGTGCACAACTCCGGCCACTGGACCATCGAAGGCGCGGAGACCTCGCAGTTCGAGAACCACCTGCGCGCGGTGCTGGGCCTGCCGTTGGGGGCCACGCGCATGCTCGGCCATGCCTGCATGCTCAACTGGATCGGGCAGATGCCCGACGCCGCGCCGGTGCTGGCGCAGCCCGGCGGGCATTGGCACGACTACGGCAAGGAAGCGCGCGAGGGCCGCAAGGTCGGCCACGCCACGCTGCGCGAGGATACGCCGACGGCACTGGTGCAGGCGTTGCAGACGGTCGGCGCGCAGTTGCAGCGCGGCGACCAGGTCGCCCCGGTGATCGAGACCCTGCGCGCGCAGGGCTGAGCCGGCTGAGGAGGTCGCGCCTAGGCCGCGCCTGGGCGTGGCATGAAAAGGGTGCCAGCGCCGCGCGCGACTACGCGGCAGCCGTCATTCGCCCAATCCCGAAGCGCTCCACAACGACCGCAGGCCGGTCATCCCCAATCCCGAAGCGCTTTACAACAGCCGCAGGCTGGTCATCCCCAATCCCGGCCTCACCGCAGATTGGCCGCCACGAACTCCCAGTTCACCAGCTTCCAGAACGCTTCCAGGTAGCGCCCACGGTCGTCGCGGTAATCGATGTAGTAGGCGTGTTCCCACAGGTCGCAGGCCAGCAGCGGGAGGTCCTCGCCGGTCAGCGGCGAGCCGGCGTTGACGGTGGCGAGCAGCGCCAGCGTGGCGTCCGGGCGCTGCACCAGCCACACCCAGCCCGAGCCGAACACGGCCAGCGCCATGCGTTCGAACTCGGCCTTGAAGCGGGCGACGTCGCCGAAGCTCCTGGCGATGCGCTCGGCGAGCGCGCCGCCCGGTTCGCCGCCGCCGCGCGGGCGCAGTCCGCGCCAGTAGAACTCGTGGTTCCAGACCTCGGCCGCGTGCTGGAACAGGCGGCCCTGGGCGCGGCGCACCAGGTCCTGCAGCGGCAGTTCGGCGAATTCGCTGTCGGCGATCTGCGCATTGAGCCGTTCCACCAGCGCGCGCTGATGTTGGCCGTGGTGCTGGTCCAGGGTCTCGGCGGACAGGTGCGGCGCCAGCGCCGCGCGGTCGTACGGCAGGGGAGCGAGTTCGATGGCCATGGATCCTCGGGAGCGGTTTTGGGGCGCGTATCGGTACTGCCATGCGCAGGGCTTACACTATGCGGCTACGCGAAAGTCTAGCCGACCGCCGAGGTCCGTTCTTTCGCCCCAGCAGGAGAAAACCCGCATGCAGGTGATGGAGCGCATCCAGGCCGACGTCGAACGCCACCCCATCGTGTTGTTCATGAAGGGCACGCCGCAGTACCCGATGTGCGGGTTTTCCAGCCGCGCGCTGCAGGCCCTGCTGGCCGCCGGTGCCGATCGGCTGCACACCGTCAACGTGCTCGACGAGCCCGAGATCCGCGCCAATCTGCCGCGTCATTCGAACTGGCCGACGTTCCCGCAGCTGTTCATCCACGGCGAACTGATCGGCGGCTGCGACATCACCATGGAACTGTTCGAATCCGGCGAATTGCAGCGCATCGTGGCCGAGGCCTACCAGCCGTGACAGCGGTGCAGGCGACGCCGCACGCGGGCGCGTTGGCGCAGCGCGTGGTGCTGGTGTGCGGGGCTGCCGGCGGGCTGGGCGCCGCCGCGGCGCTGGCCTGCGCCGAGGCCGGCGCCACGGTGCTGCTGCTCGGGCACAAGCCGGCGCGCTTGAACCGGGTCTACGATGCGATCGCCGCCATCGGCGCGCAGCCGCTGCTGTATCCGCTGGACCTGCTCGGCGCCACCCCGGAAGACTACGCAACGCTGGCCGAGCGGGTGCAGGCCGAGCTCGGACGACTGGACGGCCTGCTGCACTGCGCCGCCGATTTCGTCGGCCTGACCCCGTTCGAACACGCCGACCCGGCGCAGTTCGCGCGCGCCATCCACGTCAACCTGACCGCCCCGGGCTGGCTGACCCAGGCCTGCCTGCCGCTGCTGAAGCAGGCGCCCGATGCGGCGATCGTGTTCGCGCTGGACGACCCGGCGCGCGTCGGCCAGGCCTACTGGGGCGGCTACGGCGCGGCCCAGCACGGCCGCCGCGGCCTGCTGGCGACCCTGCACGGCGAACTGGCGGCCTCGACGGTACGCGTGGCCGGGCTGCAGCCCGGGCCGATGCGTAGCGCGCTGCGCGCCCGCGCCTACACCCACCAGGAAGACTTCGACGCGGTCGATCCGGCGCACTACGCCGCCGCCTGCGTGGAACTGCTGTCGCCTGCCGGTGCCGCGCACCGCGGCGCGATCTGGAATCCCCTGGCATGACCATCCTGTCGGCAGCCCTGCTGCTGTTCCTGATCCTCGACCCGCTGGGCAACATCCCGGTGTTCCTCAGCGTGCTCAAGCCGTTGCCGGCCAAGCGCCAGCGCGTGGTGCTGGCGCGCGAACTGCTGATCGCGCTGGGCGTGCTGATGGCGTTCCTGTGGGGCGGCAAGTACGCACTGGAAGTGATGCATCTGCGCCAGGAATCGGTGGCGATCGCCGGCGGCATCGTGCTGTTCCTGATCGGCATCCGCATGATCTTCCCGCGCCCGGAAGGCTTGATGGGCGAGATTCCCGACGGCGAGCCGTTCATCGTGCCGCTGGCGATTCCGCTGGTGGCCGGGCCCTCGGGCATGGCCGCGGTGATGCTGATGGGCAGCAACGAACCCACTCGCCTGGGCGAATGGAGCCTGGCGCTGATCCTGGCCTGGATCGGCACCTCGGTGCTACTGTTCTCCGGCACGCTGCTGTACAAGCTGCTCGGCATGCGCGTGCTGATCGCGGTCGAACGACTGATGGGCATGCTGCTGGTGGCGATCTCGGTGCAGATGTTCCTGGACGGCCTCAGCGCCTATCTGAAGCTGCCGGTCGCCGGCTGAGCGGCAATCCCTGCCGCGGCCATGCGCCGTGCGTCCGCGCTGCGCTGCGCCTGTGCACGGCCTGTCGATACGCGCCAGCGCTGCGACATCCCGGGCGTTTGCGGCAATTCGATGACATTTGCGGCGCTTTTTTGTGCCGCCGCGTGTCGGTGCGTGGCGCCATATTAAGTTCTTGTAAACGCCCGAGGCATACGCGGGCGAAATAGCCCGCCTACCGTAGCGCCTTCCGAAGCGGTGGGCACGCGTGCGCCGTGTCCATGCCAATCGCTCCACCGCTCTCTGCCGCTCCCACGTTAGCCACAGAGGCGTTCGCCCGATGAAGTCCCGTTCCGCACACCGTATTTCCACTCTTTCCCTGGCGCTGGCGACCGCGCTTTCGGCGCATCCGGCCCTGGCCCAGGACGCCGGCACCGACAATGCGGAGCAGCGCGTCACCGCCTCCAGCACCTCCAACACCACCGCCGCCTACGAGACAAAGCGCGTGCAGCAGCTGGACAAGATCAACGTCAGCGCCGACAAGAGCAGCTACGTGCTCGGCGGCGGCAACATGACCGTGCAGACCGCCAGCAAGGCGATTTCCACGGTGACCCGCGAGGCGATCGCGCAGGCCTCCGGCGGCAGCAACTTCACCCAGATGATCGATGCGATCCCGGGCGTGGACGCGGCCACCAGCGACGTGACCGGACTGAACAACGGCAACTACAGCCTGCGCGGCTTCGACTCCTCGGCGATCGGCATCACCGTCAACGGCGCGCCGGTGACCGACAGCGGCAGCTACTCGGTCTATGCCACCGAATACGGCGACGCCGAGAACTACAACGACATCACCGTCACCCAGGGCACGCCGAACGTGGACCAGCCGGAGATGGGCGCCACCGGCGGCCAGATCGCCTGGGCGACGATCGATCCGAGCCACGCGTTCGGCGTGGACTTCAACCAGAGCTTCGGCAGCAACGACTACCGGCGCACCTTCGTGCGCGTGAACACCGGCGATACCGGCCCGCTGCGCTCGTGGCTGTCGTACTCGACCAACAGCGCCGACAAGTGGAAGGGCAACGGCGACATGTCGGTCAACAAGATCGACGGCAAGAGCGTGTGGGACATCAGCCCGGGCAACTCGATCAGCGCCTCGTTCCAGTACAACCGCCAGTCGAACTACTCGTACAACACCGCGAGCAAGGCGCAGCTGGCCAGCGACTACGACTACGACTACAACGATACCTGGGGCGGCGGCGGCACCTCGGCCGACCAGTCCTACTGGAAGTTGCGGCGCAACCCGTACAAGAGCCTGCTGGTCAGCCTGGACGGCGAGTTCACCTTCAGCGACAGCCTGCGCCTGTCGGTGGTGCCGTATCTGTGGTGGGGCAAGGGCGGCGGTTCCAGCGCCGCGTCGGTGTACCCGTCCACCAGCAGCAGCAACGTCTATGGCTACTCCAGCAGCGTGAGCGGCAGCCGCGACGTCGACTACACCTATTCCTATTCCAGCACCGTGCGGCCGGGCGTGGTCGCCAAGTTCTTCCAGGACATCGGCATGGACCACAACCTGGTCTACGGCCTGTGGTACGACCGTTCGCGCAAGAGCCAGAACAACAGCATCGTCAAGACCGACCAGACCAACGGTGAGGCCTGCGACGTCTGGGCCGACAGCGACGCTTGCTTCCTGACCTACGCCGACGGCCAGGTGCAGCAGAGCTACCGCACCTACACCGTGACCGACGTGCAGAAGTATTTCATCCAGGACAACTGGACCCCGGCCGACGACTGGGCGGTCAACTACGGCGTGTCCTGGATCCATGCCACGCGCAAGGGCCACAACTACCAGTGGCCGGACAGCACCAAGGAGATCGGCGTGGACTTCGACAGCAGCTACAGCAAGCTGCTGCCGGCGTTCGGCATCAAGTACGCGCCGGACAGCCGCAACCAGTTCTATTACGGCGTGGCCAAGACTTTCCGCGTGCCGGCGACCAATTCGATTTCGGTGAACCTGTCGGCTGCGCAGGAGATCCCGGAGCCGGAATCGGCCTGGACCCACGACCTCGGCTGGCGCTACTACGGCGACCGCTTCTCGCTGTCGAGCATGCTGTACCAGAGCAACTACAGCAACAAGCAGATGTCCAGCTACGACCAGACCACGGCGCTGACCACCTACATCTCGATCGGCAAGGTGCGCATGCGCGGCTTCAACAGCGAGGCCAGCTACAACATCACCGACAATCTCAAACTGTACGGCTCCTACACCTACACCCAGGCCAAGATCCTGAGCGATACGCTGGCGGTGGGCACCTCCCGCGGCATCTACAACTACGCGGTCGGCGGCAAGCAGCTGGCCAATACGCCGAAGAACCTGGCCAACCTGCGCCTGAGCTACGGCATCGGCGATTTCTGGGTCGCGCTGAAGGGCCGTTACTCCGGCGCGCGCTACGGCGACTACATGAATACCGAGCGGGTAGGGGGCTACACCACCTTCGGCGCCGACGCTGGTTACGCGTTCGCCGACTGGGGCTGGCTGAAGAAGCCGTCGATCAAGCTCAATCTGTACAACCTGACCGACAAGCAGGCGGTCACCTGGGCCAGCACCACGCAGGTGTTGGCGGCGTCCGGCGCCAGCGACTACCCGGACGTGGTGTCCACCGGCACCCCGTACTACTCGGTGCTGGAGCCGCGCGCGTTCGCGGTGACCTTCGGCGCCTCGTTCTGAGGCGAGCCCAGGCCCCGCGGGGCTGGACAACGCAAGCAACGCAAACGGCCGGGGCCTAGCCCCGGCCGTTTGCGTTTGCGGCCTTGCACCAGTCCAAGTCGCCGCGAAGGCCGCGCGGACGCTTCGCAGTGTGCGGATATCGGCATCGGATCCGTATCGGATCGTGGTCCATGGCTGGCCTCGCCAAGCCGCCTTCCGGGGCAGTCGGGTGCTTGCTGGGAGGGGGCTCGCTGCACCATGCGGGGTGCCGGAGAGCGAGCCGCCGCCGGTTACGGTGCGGAACCGGCTTGCGAGCGCGTAAGCCCGGCCGGGGCAGGCGAGCGATGCGCTTGCCGAATTACAAACCCGACGGTCCGGAAGGCGCCGCTGGACTGCCGTGTCCGCTCCCGACGCGAGCCAACGATTGCGAGCGCGGCTTTCGCGCCCGCCGCCATCGGCCAAAACCATCCAATGCACGCGCCACTTGCGCTCGCGGCACAGGTCCGACGGCATGTGCGGCGTGGTCACGCAGTGGCTGGCATCGCCATAGGAACTGCGCCCCATGTCGTGTCATGTCCGTTTGTGCCAATCTGTCACGTTTTGGCAACAAATCGACCCTATCGTGTTAACCTCACGTTAACCCTTGCGGGGGATCCAGCAAGGGGGCACGAACCGCATTCCGCTGCCGTGCGCCTACCAGGACGGCGGGCTATGCGCATTTCGTCAACTTCCATTGAGGCTATTGCAATGACCCAACCCCGCCGTCTCCGGATGTCCAAGCTCACCCTTGGCCTCGTTGCTGCGCTCGCCGCCGCCCCCGTGTTCGCCCAGAGCACCTCCGCCGGCGTCGGCGGTTTGGTCACCCACGATGGCCAGCCGGTCGTCGGCGCCGACGTGACCATCACCCACGTCGAATCGGGAACGGTCAGCCGCGCCACCACGGATGCCAGCGGCCGCTACAACGCGCGCGGCCTGCGCGTCGGTGGCCCGTACTCCATCACCATCACCAAGCCCGGCGAAGGCACCAAGACCGAAGACAGCGTGTATCTGGGCGTCAACCAGATCGCCAGCGTCAATGCGGCGCTGACCGGCGACCTGACCACCCTGGAGACGGTCAACGCAGTTGCTGTGGCCGGTGGTTCGGAAGTGTTCCGCGCCACCAACACCGGCTCGGGCACCCAGATCAGCCAGGAAACGATCTCGGCGCTGCCGTCGATCAACGGCAACATCCAGGATTACATGCGCCTCGATCCGCGCGTGGCCTTCGTTGACCGCGCCTCGGGCTCCATCTCGGCCGGCGGCCTGAACCCGCGCTACAACTCGGTCAACATCGACGGCGTGGCCGCGAGCGACACGTTCGGCCTGGAAGGAAACAATATGGCGACCCGTCGCCAGCCGGTGTCGATGGAAGCCATCGAAGCCCTCGACATCAACCTGTCGAACTACGATGTCAGCATCGCCAGCGCCGCCGGCGCCACCGTCAATGCGGTGACCAAGTCCGGTACCAACGAATTCCACGGTTCGGTGTACGGCAGCTATCGCGACGGCGACTGGTTTGGTGACAACCCGGACGGGACCCCGTTCAACGGTTTCACCAAGGAAAAGACCTACGGCATGACCCTGGGCGGCCCCGTCATCAAGGACAAACTGTTCTTCTTCGCTAACTACGAGAAGTTCGAGCAGGGCGCTCCGGGCGCCGACCTGGCCAGCACCGCGTATGGCAAGACCAATGCGGTCATCAATGACGCCTATATCGCCCGCGCCCAGCAGATCGCCCAGAGCTACGGCATCGATGCCGGCTCGCTGAACAGCAACGGTAACACCGACTTGGAAGAGTACGCGCTGAAGCTGGACTGGAATATCAGCGACAACCACCGCGCCAGCGTCCGTTACAGCAAGCTCGACCAGAGCAAGCTGCGCATCAACGGCATGAACAGCAGCTCGGTTTCGCTGAGCTCGTACTGGTACCAGCACGATAAGTCGATCGAGAGCTACGTCGGCCAGCTGTTCTCCGATTGGAGCGACAACTTCTCGACCGAGTTCAAGGTGTCCTACCGCGACTACTCGGCCATTCGCAACACCCCGACCACCGCGCCAAGCATCCAGATCCAGCAGGGCACCGATTCGTTGTACCTCGGTACCGAGCTGAGCTCGCAGAACAACATCCTGACGACCAAGACCTGGAACTACTACGGTGCCGGTACCTGGACGCTGGGCGACCACGACCTGAAGTTCGGCGTGGACTACAGCACCAACGAGATCTATAACTACTTCGCCCAGAACGGCTGGGGCAGCTACATCTTCCAGGGCCTGGACAACTTCGCCGCCGGCACCTGGTCCAGTTACCGCCTGGCTGCCGAGACCTCGCCTGGCTCGATCCCGGCCGACTACAAGTACAACAGCCTCGGCCTGTTCGTGCAGGACACCTGGTACGTCAACAGCAACCTGACCCTGACCCTGGGCCTGCGTGGTGACCGTCCGGACACCACCCCGTCGCCGACCTACAACGCCGCGGCGTCGAACACCTTCGGCTACAACAACAGCAAGCTCTTCAACGGCGACTTCCTGATCCAGCCGCGCTTCGGCTTCAACTACAGCTTCGACACGGAGCGCCCGATGCAGCTGCGTGGTGGCGTGGGCCTGTTCCAGGGTGACTCCCCGCAAGTGTGGGTCGGCAACAGCTACTCCAGCACCGGCCTGAACTACACCTCGTACAACCAGGCTACCTACGATCCGACCGTGCCGTTCTCGCCGGATGGCCTGAACCAGCCGACCCCGACCGCACAGGGTTCTAGGCTGCAGAGCGTCAACTTCGTCGGCGATGACTTCAAGCAGCCGTCGCTGTGGAAGGCGAATCTGGCCATCGACAGCGAGCTGCCGTGGTACGGCATCGTCGCGTCGGCCGAAGTGCTGCTGACCAAGGTCAAGGACGGCCTGTACTATCAGGCGCTGAACCTCGGTGATGGCTACACCGGTCCGGACGGCCGCACCCTGTACTGGACCCCGGCCAAGGTCAGCTGGACCTCGTCGGAGACCGGCAGCAACTCGGCTGCCAGCCGCTCCGGCCGTTACAGCAACTATGACGCCGTCTACCTGATCGACAACACCGACAAGGGCAAGACCTCGCAGTTCACGGTCTCGCTGACCAAGCCGTTCAGCGAAAGCAGCGACTGGTCCTGGACCCTGGGCTATACCTACACCCACGCGACTGAAGTCGGTCCGCTGACCAGTTCCACCGCCAGTTCGGGCTGGGCTTACCAGTACGCCTTCGACGTGAACTCGAACACCGAGAGCACCTCGCGCTACGAGATCAAGGATCGCATCAGTGGCTCTTTGGACTGGAAGCACAAGTTCTTCGGTGATTACGAGACCCGCGTTGGCCTGGTATATGAAGGCCGTAGCGGCCGTCCCTACAGCTACGTGTTCAACAACGATTTCAACGGTGACGGCCGCACCTACAACGACCTGTTCTATGTCCCGAACGGCGACGTGCTGTTCGGCAGCGTGAGCGCGGCCGGGGTGTTCACGGCGGATGCGGCGATGGAAGCTCGCTTCAACCAGTGGCTGGCGGCGAACCCGCAGTTGGCCAAGTACGCCGGCAGCTACGCGCCGGCCAACGGCTTCCGCACCGGTTGGATCAACACCTTCGACGTTCGCATCAGCCAGGAGTTGCCGGGTTTCTTCAAGGGTCACAAGTCCCAGATCTGGTTGGACATCCAGAACGTCGGTAACCTGATCAACAAGGACTGGGGCCACATCGTCGACTACGGCTTCTACGCCGATGCCTCGGTGGCGCGTCTTGCCGGCATCTACCAGGGCAAGTACGTATACAACTACACGGGCGCAAGCTCGCCGACCGCGGCGAATTCGGATGCCGACGGCTTCAACGTCGGTGTGTCGCAGTGGTCCATGCAGTTGGGCTTCCGCTACCAGTTCTAAGCGCGGCGCCGATGCATGTATGAAAGCGAACGGCCGGGGCGACCCGGCCGTTTTCTTTTGCGGGGGCTGACGCTAAAGTCGCCGCTGACGACAACGACAAGAATTTCGATATGACGACGAGCAATACGGCGGCGCGGGCGCTGCCGGTAGTGGATGCGCGGATCTATCCGCGCGGCGGCCTGGACATCCTCTCGCGCGCGGAAGTGGCGCGCCTGCGCGATGCCTCCAGCGGCGGTCTGCACGAACTGCTGCGGCGCTGCGCGCTGGCGGTGCTGACCAGCGGCAGCGCCTCCGACGACCCGCGCGCCGCGCGCGACCTGTACCCCGACTTCGACATCCAGGTCGCCCAGCGCGACCGCGGCGTGCGCATCGACCTGCTCAGCGCGCCGGCGATGGCGTTCGTGGAAGGGAAGATCATCAACGGTGTGGCCGAATTGCTGTTCGCCGTGGTCCGCGACCTGGCCTACATGGCCATCGAACTGGGTCCCGACTCGGCGGCGGACCTGGAATCCAGCGAAGGCATCACCAACGCCGTGTTCGGGCAGCTGCGCAACGCGCGCATCCTGCAGCCTGCCGATCCGAACCTGGTGGTGTGCTGGGGCGGGCATTCGATCTCGCGCGACGAGTACCTGTACACCAAGCAGGTCGGCTACGAGCTGGGCCTGCGCGGGCTGGACATCTGCACCGGCTGCGGCCCGGGCGCGATGAAGGGGCCGATGAAGGGCGCCACCATCGCCCATGCCAAGCAGCGCAAGCACGACAACCGCTACATCGGCGTCACCGAGCCGGGCATCATCGCCGCCGAGTCGCCGAACCCGATCGTCAACCATCTGGTGATCATGCCGGACATCGAGAAGCGCCTGGAGGCCTTCGTCCGCATCGGCCATGGCATCATCGTGTTCCCTGGCGGCGTCGGCACCGCCGAGGAGATCCTGTACCTGCTCGGCATCCTGCTGCGCGACGAGAACCGCGGCCTGCCGTTCCCGCTGATCCTGACCGGCCCGACCATCGCCGCGCCGTACTTCGAGCAGATCGACCGCTTCCTGCGCCTGACCCTGGGCGAGGCGGCCACCTCGCGCTACCAGATCGTGGTCGGCGACCCGATCGCGGTGGCGCGCAAGATGGCCGAGGGCATCCAGCAGGTGCGCATGCACCGCAAGGAGCAGAAGGACGCGTTCTACTTCAACTGGTCGGTGGACATTCCGCTGGAATACCAGCGTCCGTTCGTGCCCACCCACGAGGCGATGGCCGCGCTCGACCTGCATCACGGGCGTCCGCCACACGCGCTGGCGGCGGACCTGCGCCGCGCCTTCTCCGGCATCGTCGCCGGCAACGTCAAGGAAGACGGCATGCGCCGCATCGAACAGTACGGCCCATTCGAGATCCACGGCGACGCGGACATGATGCAGGCTCTGGACGAACTGCTGCGCGCCTTCGTCGAACAGCGCCGGATGAAGATTTCCGGCGAGTATCGGCCTTGTTATCGGGTCATGGCCTGACGCCTTGAGGCACAGGCAGCGTGATGGTCGCTATGTAGCGACCATCCTCTATCATGGTGTCGACTCGGCCCGCGCCGCCGGTAAGATGCTGCAGCCGGCTGCGTACCGCCTTCAGGCCGATGCGATGGCCGGTACTGTCCTTGGACGGCGTAGTCGGCAAATCGTTGGCGACCCGAACCTGCAGCATGCCGTCGACGCGGCGCACGGTGATGGTCACCACGCCACCGGTGGCCGACGGCTCGACGCCGTGCCGGATCGCGTTCTCCGCCAGCGTCTGGATTCCCAGCGTCGGCACCTGGATCAAGGGCAGCGGCGCGGGCAGCAGCCATGTCACCTGTAGGCGCGCGCCGAAGCGCAGCGTTTCGATCTCCAGGTAGCGGCGGGTGAGCGACAACTCATGCTCCAGACTGACTTCGCTGGGCCCCCCGAGCGCTGCTCGGAATAGATCGGCCAAGTCCAGCAGCAGGCGCTCGGCCGCCTCCGGTTGCTGATGTACCAACGCAACTCCTGTATTGAGCGTGTTGAACAGAAAATGCGGATGGATGCGCGCTTGCAGTGCGTCCAGTTCTGCCTGTTTGGTGCGTACCGCAAGCTGCTGCGCCTTCCAGTGGCTTTGGAGTGCCGTCAGCCCCAGGAGGCCCACGGTCAGCGCGATCCCGCTGAACTGTAGCCATAGCGCCAGCCCGCTGTCCGCATGACGTGGAAGCAGATGGCGCAGCACCGCCCACGCAAGGGTGCAGACTGCGGCGGTGACCGCAAGCAAGATCAACAGGGCGAGGTTGGCGATCGCGTTGGGGCGCAGCCGGCCGAGTTTGCTGCGCAGCAGATACAGCGTGGCCAGCGTCAGCAAGCTGATCCATTGGATCAGCAGCGAGGTCAGGCCAAAGTGGATCCAGCGGCTGCCCGCGACTCCCGGGGCGAGGGCCAGGACAGCCGCCAGCATCTCGCCCGTCAGCACTACCGACGAGATCACCGGCGCCTGCCATAACAAATCGAGCGGAGTGGCTGGCGACGGGCGGGCAGGGTGGGACTGGTCGAGCATGCGGGTTACCGGGCGAGAGGGGGCAATGCCGACTGGCGTTCCGTCTATGACAAAGATGGGGCCGCTTGTCGGTATGTGCTGGCGCTGCCAAGCGTGTAGGTACTACGGTGTGCGCATCATAATGGGGACGGGGATCTCCTATGCACAAGTGTAGCGGCAGAGGGGCGCCGCGACCGTCGGCTAGGCGGTCTGTCGGTTTCAGTCTGATTGAGCTGATGACCACCATCGCGGTGGCGGCGGTGCTGTTGGCGATCGCGGTGCCCAGCTTTACTGCGCTGATCAACGGCAGCCGGCTGACCAGCCAGGCCAACGAGTTGGTCGCTTCGCTTCAGTACACCCGTTCCGAATCGATCCGGCTCAACCGCAAGGTCACCCTGTGTCCGTCGGTCGATGGTGCCGCCTGTTCCGCTGCCGCCGGTTGGGGGCGATGGATCACGCGGATCAATGGCAGTGGCGAAGTGCTCCGCGACACGACGAGCAGCGGCAGGACCGCGATAAGCAGCGACGTCTCGGAAATTACCTTCAGTTCGGATGGTTTGGCGCGCGGTAGCGACGGGATGCTGGCCACCGCCGCGGTCACCGTGTGCATGAACACCCAGCGGCCTTCAGAAAATGCCCGTGTCGTCACTCTGGCCAACGGCTCCCGCGTAGCGGTGCGGCAGCAGTCGGCCACCTGTCAGTGAATGCCCGCAAGAGGATAAAAATGACATCCGCATTCTCCACCAGGGGAGCGCCCAGCCAGAGCGGTGCCTCCCTGATCGAAGTGATGATCTCGGTGCTGGTCATGGCGATCGGTCTGCTCGGCGTTGCCGCAATGCAGGCCACGGCCCTACGCAACAGTCAAAGCTCGCTGGAGCGTAGCCAGGCGGTAATCTCCACCTACACCATGCTGGACGCGATGCGCGCCAACCGCGACGCGGCGCTTGCCGGTACCTACAACACGGCCGGTTACCTGTGCGCGACCAACGGCAACGGATCGCTGGCGGCGCTCGATCAGGCCCAATGGGTCAAAGGCTGGCGTGCGACACTGGGGGTTGACGGTACGGCCGATCAAGCCGCCTGCGGCAGCATCAACTGCAACGGCGGCGTTTGCGAGATCGGTCTGCGTTGGGACGACAGTCGCGCTACCAACGCAGGTAACGGCCAGCTCGCTCAGGGCAGTGCCACGCAGACATTCTTGACCAAGGTTCAATTATGAGGGCGATGCGTGGGGGACTGCCGTGTAAGGGGGCCGGCTTCAGCCTGGTGGAATTGATGATTGCAATGGTGCTCGGATTGCTTGTGGTCGGAGCGGCGATCGGCATATTCATTTCCAACCGCCAAACCTATAGCGCCACCGAAAACCTTGGCAGGGTGCAAGAGGGGGTGCGTACCGCGTTCGAACTGATGTCGCGTGACGTGCGCGAGGCCGCAGGGAATCCCTGCGTCAATAACCTGCCGCTGGCGAACGTGCTCAACAGCTCCGCGTCGAACTGGTGGAGCAATATCAACCAGTGGGGCGATGCGTTCCGCGGCTACGGCCCAACGGAGGTGGCGACCGGTCTTGCTACCGGTAGCGGCAGTACGCAACGCGTGACGAATACCGAGGTCCTGCAGTTGTTCGCTGCGGACGAAAACGCCGCCACGATCTCCGTCCATGACCCGGTCGGGGCCAAATTCACCGTTAATACCGCGAGCCACGGCATTGCCTCTGGCGACTTGGCGGTGGCATGCGATTCTCGGCAGGCGTCGATTTTCCAGGTGTCCAGCGTCGCTGGGCAGAACATTTTCCATGCTGCTGGGGGCACCCCCGGCAATTGCACCACGGGACTCGGAGTGCCGTTGAGCTGTGGCGCGGGTACCGTGTTCACCTACGCCGCGCCGAGCGCCGTGGTGGTCAGGTTGCACGCGACGCGGTGGTACATCGGCAACGGCGCCAACGGGCCATCGCTGTATCAGCAGGTTGCCACCGCCAATGGCACGGTGACCACACAGGAGGTCGCCGAAGGCGTCAGCAACCTTAGCGTCCTGTATCTGGTTAGTGGGCAGAGCAGTTACCGGGCGGCGACGGCGCTCGCTGCCGGCGACTGGGCGAATGTCACCGCCGCGCGCATCACTCTGCAGCTTGTCAGTACCGATGGGACCGGAACTGGCGGCCAGGCAATCCAACGCCAGTTGATCCATGTCGTCAGCCTACGGAACCGCAATCCATGAGCCCAAGCCTCCGTTTTTTAGCCGCCGAGCGTGGTGCCTCACTAGTCGTCGTATTGATTTTGCTTCTGGTGATGACGCTGCTTGGCCTGGCGGTGCTGCGCAACACCACGTTGGAGGAGCGCATGAGTGCCAACCTCTACGACCGCAGCTTGGGGTTCCAGGCGGCGGAGTCGGCGCTGCGGCAGGCGGAAGCTGTAGCGAAAGTCACGGCCAGCAGTGCGGTGCCGTCCTCGGGCTGTGCGCAAGGAGTTTGCAGCTCGCCTGTCGCGACCGACGCCGATCGTTGGCTCAATACCAGCTTCACCGACTGGCAGGCCGCGAGTAATAACTTGGCGCAGGACGGGGTGCCGATGCCGAACGCCAAGTACATCATCGAGTACCTAGGAGATGCACCCACGTGGCCAGGTTGTGATCGCAAGATCCCGATCGACGCGCAGTGTCTCGCGCCTCGCTTCCGCATCACCGCACTCGCCGAGGCAGAGGGACGCGCGACCGTGATGCTGCAGACCAACTACATCGTTCAGTAACGGAGTTCGCCATGTGTAGGCCTCGGTCCAACAAAAACCCACAGCGCTTATGGCACCGGCGCCTGCTCAAACGCGTCACTCCGGTGCTGTGCGCCTACTTTGCGACATTGCTGGCGATCCCAGTAAATGCTGCCATTACGCTTCCAACCGAGCCGCTTACCACGGGCGCCAGGATTCCGCCGAACGTTCTATTCATCCTCGATGATTCGGGTTCGATGTCGAGCACGTATATGCCGGACGCCGTGCCTGCGACGTCGTCGCCGAACATCGCCAGCCAGGCGTATACGCGCAACACGATTTACTACAACCCCGCGACGACCTACACGCCCTGGGTGGATTCCACCGGAACGCTGAGAACCGATGCCGCGACATATGGCAGCGTCTACAGCGATGCCGCGCTGGCGAGGGGGACGACGATCAACCTCGCCAGTGCGGTTCAGACGTTCTACGTTCCGAAGGATACGTCGGCGACAAGCGAGACTTATTTGGCGAATCCCGCAAACTACTATCGTTATCAGATTCTTACGGACAGCAAGATCTACCAGGCGACATACGAGACCTATACCAAGAGCAATACCCCCAGCAACGCCGGGAGCATGGGGTGCTCCACCGATACCAAGGCCAACACCCTTGCCTGGCGCGGCTGCATCAATCTCACCCCATTGGGTGGGCTTCGTACCGAAGCTGCGGAGCGCACCAACTACGCCATCTGGTACTCCTATCACCGTACCCGGGCCAAGATCGCCAAGGCGGGGGCCGGCAAGGCGTTTAGTTCGCTGGGTAGCAATATTCGTGTCGGCTTTCGTACCATCAATAAGGGTGCTGGTGCTTCAAGCAATAGCATCACCGAAAGCGCGCCGATTCCCGTTTCTCGCAACGACGGATTGTTCGACGACCCGAGCGGAGTCAATGGGGATAATAATAATCGGACCCAGTGGTTCGATCGACTCTATACAGTCCCAGGAACCAGTTCGACGACGCCGCTGCGCGGTGCGCTGACGCGTGCAGGCGAGTACTTCAGCTCGGGCTCGGCAAGTGGCGCCTACGGCCCTCAGTCCGGCGCTGACCAGTACACCTGCCGGCAAAACTTCACGATCCTCACCACTGACGGTTACTGGAACGAATCCAATTACACCGGCCAGTCGGGCGAGCAGGATAATGTCGCGGGCGCGACGATTACCAACGCCAACAACGATAGCTATACCTATGAGCCTGTGCGCCCGTATGCCAGTGCGGACAGTTATGGTGGGCAAGGCAATCTGGCCGACGTGGCCATGCGCTACTGGAAAAACGACCTGCGCACGGATATGGAGAACAATGTTCCGACCACTAATGCCGACCCGGCATTTTGGCAGCATATGGTGACCTTCGGTATTTCGATCGGCGAGAAGGGTACGTTGAATCCGGCAACTGACCTTCCTGCCATTACCGCCGGTACCAAGTCGTGGCCGGCGACCAGTAACAATAGTATCGTCAACATCGACGACCTGTGGCATGCGACGATTAACGGTCGCGGCGATTTTGTGGTGGCGACTGATCCGGATGGCTTTGTTCAGGGCATCACCTCGGCGCTGTCAGCGATTACGGAGCGCACCGGCTCGTTCTCGAACGTTTCGGCCAGCTCCACGTCGCTGAATTCAGGCACTCGCCTGTTTCAGGCGACCTACAAGTCCGGTTTGTGGACCGGCGATGTCGCCGCGTACGCAGTGAGCGCCAGTGGGGTCGCCACGACGGCGAGCTGGCGAGCATCCGAGCGCATTCCGGCCACCAATCGCAAGATATTCACATCCGACGGGACCGCCGGCGCGGTCTTTCCGACCGCCGCACAGACTGCCGCATTGGAACGGGTAGGGACCACGAATTACCCGGTGACCGGCGCTGAGAATGCAGCCTACATCAGTGGTACCCGCACGCTGGAACTACAAAATGGCGGGTCCCTGCGTAATCGTGTCCAGGTGCTAGGCGATATCGTGAGCTCATCGCCGGCATACGTCAGCGACACCGATACCTTGTACGTCGGCGCCAACGACGGCATGTTGCACGCGTTCAATGCAGCATCCGGTGTCGAGCTGTTTGGCTTCATTCCAAGCGGCATCAGTTTGGCCAATCTGAACACTTTGAGTCGACCCGATTACGCGCACCGGTTCTTTGTCGATGGTCCGGTCGTGGCATCCAGTCGTACCCAGACGCCGAACAAGAACATCTTGGTCGCAGCGCTCGGCAAGGGGGGCAAGGGATTGTTCGCGCTAGACGTGACCAATCCAGCTGCCTTCACTGCCGCCAATTTCAAGTGGGAAGCGGGGACTTCCGACGCCGACATGGGCTTGGTGCAGGCCAGGCCTTTCATCACCAAGCTCAACAACGGCGTTACCGCGCTGATTGTGAGTAATGGGCTCAATAGCACCAACGGCCGCGCCGTGCTGTTCATCTACAATCTTGATACGGGCGCGCTGATCAGGAAAATCGATACCGGTATCGGCTCGGCTGTGACCGACTCTGCCGATTCCAATGGGTTATCCGAATCGGTTGGCTGGGATGCAGACGGCAGCGGTACCGTGGATTACGTTTACGCGGGCGACATGCTGGGCAACGTCTGGAAGTTCAACTTGAGCGCGACAACGTCTGCCAGCTGGGGCGTCTCCGGCAATGCGCCGATCTTCAGCGCGACCTACACCGGTGCCACGCCCGCAACTCGGCAGCCAATCACCGGCGGGCTCACCGTTGCGATGCATCCGACCACGTACCAGACATGGGTGTTCTTCGGCACGGGCCGGCTGATGACCAGCGGCGACATGACCAACAAGGCGGTACAGACCATCTACGGCTTTGTTGACGATGGCACGGCGAAGTCGCGTTCTGGCACGGCAGCCAACTTGACATCACGCTCGTTGGTGGTGACCTCGAGCGGGCTGCGCTCGTTCCAGGCAAACGCAGCGTTGCCTGCCGGGTCCAAGGGGTGGTATGTGGACCTGTTGACGCCACCGAACGGAACGGTTGAAGGGGAGCGCGTCGTCAGCGGTCCGCAACTCCTTAGCGATGTGCTGGTGTTCTCCAGCGTGATCCCGACCGCCAGCGCGTGCACCCCAGACGGCATCGGTTATCTGAATGCGCTGGACGCATTCACTGGCACTGGCACAAGTTCACCGTTCTTCGATGCCAACGGCAATGGTAATTTCAGTGATGACACGCTGGCGTCGGGTAGCGGAACCAAGCTTCCTGTCGGTTCAGTCAATCCGGGCATAGGCATGACAACCCAGCCAAGCCTGCTGAATGGCTTGGTGACGGTTGGCGGTTCATCAGGCAGCATGGCGAATTTGAAAATCCCGGAGGCTCGCAATGTCGGGCGTGTCTCTTGGCGCGAAGTGAAGAAAGGGGATTGATCATGGCGATATCAGATAGGATCCGGCGGCGAACTGAGGCGACACGCGTGCAGCATGGTTTTTCTCTTATGGAGCTGATGATCGTGGTTGCGATCATCGGCATCCTTGCCGGAATCGCTTACGCCAGCTATACCCAGCATGTGATCAAGTCGCGACGTTCCGCGGCGGCCGCCTGCCTGCAGGAGCGCGCGCAGCTGATGGAGCGTTATTACACGACGCGCCTGACCTATGTCGGTGCCGCCGCTCCCGCCGTCTGCGATGGGCTGGGGAATTTCTATACAGTGCAATTCAGTGGAGTGCCGGACGCCAAGACATTCACAATCCAGGCGGTGCCGACCGCTCTCCAGCGCGATGCCAAGTGCGGCACCCTGGGTCTGAACCAGACAGGGGTTCGCACTGCCAGCGGCACCGCTAGCGCAAGCGAGTGCTGGTGAAGATGTAGGTTGCTGCTACTAGGCCGAATCGACATTCATCCGTTACATTTTTAGGGATGGAGAAGAAGCCGACGTCCCCCCAACTTTGAGTAGCGCCCCAGTTTGGAGTCCAATTCCCTACCCCAAGGAGATTGGACGTGAAGAAGCGTTTTTCCGAAGAACAGATCATTGGCTTCCTGCGTGAGGCCGAAGCGGGCGTGGCGATCAAGGACCTATGCCGGCGCCATGGCTTTAGTGAGGCCTCGTACTACCTATGGCGCAGCAAGTTCGGCGGGATGAGCGTGCCCGATGCCAAACGGCTCAAGGACCTGGAGGCCGAGAACGCGCGGCTGAAGAAGTTGCTGGCCGAGCAGGTGTTCGAGAACGACCTGATCAAGGATGCGCTGCGAAAAAAGTGGTGAGCGCACCGGCGCGTCGTGCGCTGGTGCGCGAGTGGATCGGGTGCGGTGCCAGCGAGCGCCGCGCCTTGGCAGCGATCGGCATGAGCGCCAGTGCGCTGCGCTACTGCCCGCGCGAAGACCGCAACGTTGAGCTGCGCGCGCGCATTCTTGCGTTGGCGCATCGCCATCGCCGTTATGGCGTGGGGATGATCTATCTCAAACTGCGACAGGAAGGACGCATCGTGAACTACAAGCGGGTGGAGCGGTTGTACCGCGAGCAGCAGCTGCAAGTGCGCCGCCGCAAGCGCAAGAAGGTACCGGTGGGCGAGCGTCAACCGCTGCTGCGGCCATCGCAGGCTAACCAGGTGTGGTCGATGGACTTCGTGTTCGACCGCACCGCCGAAGCTCGAGTGCTCAAGTGCCTGGTGATCGTGGACGACGCAACCCACGAAGCGGTCGCCATCGACGTGGAGCGCGCGATCTCCGGGCACGGCGTGACGCGCGTGCTGGATCGGTTGGCACACAGTCGCGGTTTGCCGAAGGTGATCCGCACTGACAACGGCAAGGAGTTTTGCGGCAGGGCGATGGTCGCCTGGGCGCATGCCCATGGTGTGCAGCTACGGCTCATCCAGCCCGGCAAGCCGAACCAGAACGCCTACGTTGAATCGTTCAACGGCCGGCTACGCGACGAATGCCTCAACGAGCACTGGTTCCCGACGTTGCTGCACGCGCGCACCGAGATCGAACGCTGGCGACGCGAATACAACGAGGACCGACCCAAGAACGCAATCGGCGGCATGACACCGGCTGCCTATGCCCAACATCTTGCCAACACCGATAGCATTACCCCCGGACTCTAAACCTGGCTGCTACTCAGGGCGGGGGGACGTCGCCGGCGGAAGAAGACGAGCTGGCGTTCGCTGATCCGAGCATCGCGGCCAACGGCCCTTGAAACGGGCGAATTTTTCCGGCAATTTTTCCGGCGCAACAAAAAAGGGCTTGCGGATGATCCGCAAGCCCTTGATATTTCTGGCGCCCGAAGTTGGACTCGAACCAACGACCCCCTGATTAACAGTTTCCTTGCAAATCAACAAGTTACTGATAAATAACGAAAAGGCACGCCAAGGTGCGTGAAGCCAAATTACTTTAGAAACATCAACTTACGCCAACCTATACCAATGCGCAGAAGTTGCGCGCTGTACCGCATTCGTACCTTCAGAGGCTTCCCAATGCGTGGCGCGAAGGCCCCGCTTGGCGCTAGAGTTGGCTAGGGGTTAGGGAGGGGGATGTGGGGAAACGGGTCATTCTAATAGCAGGGATGCTGGGCTCATGCTTGGCTTTGCTTTGCGTGCCTGCGATCGCGGCCACCAAATCCGCCGGCACCGCGGCCGCTGCAAATATTAAGACGCTGCGGCAATTGCTAGGCCAGCGGGAAGGTCAAATCGACTTGGCCAGAGCCAAGGTCACCATCGACCATATGGTCGATCCCAAAGTGGACGTGGAAGGTACCTTGCGCCAGCTCGATACGTTGGCGGCCAAGGTGCGCGCTCGTTTTCCGCCTGGTGCCTCCAACAAGGTCAAGGCGAATATCCTGGTTTCGACGCTCTACAAGCCAGGGCCTTGGAACGACCATCGGCCGTTCGGCTACGACTACAGCGATCCATACGGCAAAGACATCCATAAGTCGCTGTTGTCCACCTACCTGGTCACGCGCAAAGGGCAATGCGTCATCATGCCAATCGCAGTTGTTCTGCTTGGGCAAAAGCTTGGGTTGCCCATGACGATGACAACGGCCCCCTACCATTTGATCGTCAAATACGGCGATGAAGAACAAGGTACCTGGACGAATCTGGACGCCACCAGTGGCCTCTTCCATGATGATGGCGGCTATGAGCAGGCCTTGAATATTTCGCAAGTTGCCTTAGAAAACGGTGTTTTCTTGCGGCCCTTCTCGCAGAAGGAATCGGTTTCGCTATTTGCCACTGCCGTGCTGGCACCGTATTACTTGCAAACGCACCAGCCCGAACAGGCGCTACAAGTGATCGACTTGATCCTGGCAGCCGACCCCAAGGATGTGACGGCTATGACGCTCAAAGCGAACGCATACGCCCTCCTGGTAGATCAGCGCTTTAGAAGTAGGTATCCACTGGCTGAGCAGATTCCACCAGCAGAGCAAGCAGAATTTCTTTCCTACAACCGAAACATCAGCGAGTGGCGCTCCAAGGCCGAGACACTTGGTTGGCGAGAGTGGACTAAAGCCGATTGGGACAAATATCTGAAGCGCTTCGCAGAAGAGAAATCGAAAGCACAAGGAGGCGGGTGATGCACAAGCTGAAAGCACTGACTAACGCAATGCTGGTGACGTTGGTTCTGGTCGCCGGCGCTGCTGGCGCATCAAACGATCCCGTAAAAGCCAACCCGAATACGGGCGCCAACTTCAACCGCTACAGCTACGCCGCGAACAACCCTTACAAGTTCGTTGACCCGGATGGACGCGACATCAAGTGTGCCGGCAACACCTGCCAGTTGGTTCCGATTGGCGGCAACCTTCCCACCGTGAACTTTCCCAGGCCTGAAGGTTTTCCCGCGAGTATCAGCGAGAAAGACTCCACCTTCCATCACTCATATCGATTCAGCAATGGAGGCGGGAGTGGCGATGCTGCGTACGGCCAAAAGTTGAACAACACCTTGGTGCAGAACCCTACGCCTATGCAAGACAAACCAGCCACCTTGCAGGGCAATAAGATCGACGTGAACGCCAATAACGCTATTAGCAGGATGACGGGGCAGGACAACGTAATGTCGTATCAAGTGCCCCTGCAAAGCGGCGGTAACGCCGTTCTCAATGTCACTACCGGCGACCATGCCGCCACCTGGGGCGTCGTGTTGAGAATGGTTCAGCCCGGCCAGAACGGCGCGCAGAATATCGTTACGTATGGCGAAGGCGACTCTTTCCTGCAACGCGCCTTTGATCCCAAGAACAACCAATCCAGAGAAGTGTGGACGCAGAGCGCGGAAGACATCACCAGAAAAGCCCAGCAACCATGAAAGTGCTAGCAATCAGTTCATTACTGGCGTCGCTCGCCCTCTACCTGGCCCAGATATTCCTTTATACGAAGGATCAAGAAATTCTCGTGTATGGAGTGTTCGGTGCGCTGTGGTACATGGCCATGTACCTCAATGCTTTCAGCACCCAAGTCAGGACAACCCTCACGGGCATCGTCATCCTTTCCAGCTTGGCTGCTTTTGGCTTGGGGTTCGTTCCCCATCGCCTACGGAGTGGTGCGGGGTTCGACATTTATGTAGTGCTATTCCCTGCGATCCACTTCCTGGCGACATTCGCCTTCCTTTCTGCCAGGCGAAAAGCTACTACCTAATGCTTGCTACACGCTTTCGGCAACGAAACTAATATGCGCGTACTAATCGGCCTTGTGCTGGCCCCGCTGGCACCCGGCCTACTCATGCTGGCGCTATCGCTCTTGGGAAATGCCGGGAAAGGTCTCTGGGCGTTGAAACTGATTGCGATGTTTGCGTATCCCGCAATGATCGTTCTCGGGCTCCCAATCCATCTGCTGTTTCAGCGGATCGGATGGACGAGTGTGTGGCCTTACTCCATTGCGGGCGCGTTTGTGGGCGCTGTGGTGACCCATTTCGTATTTCCGACGCTAAACGCTGGCCAAGCCAGCGCGTCTTCCATCGCAATTGCTGCAATATCGGCCGTCTTTGGCGCGATAGCCGCCGCGACGTTCTGGTTGGTTGTTAGGCCGAACAATCAAAGGGCTGGCGATAGTTAATTATTAGGGCCCATGCGTATTTTTCTCGCCGCTTTGATTTCTTCCTTGTCAGCCTTGGTCGTTCAACCGCTGGTCTTGTTCGTTTGGGTCTTCGTTCCGGCTCTGGCACAGGGCGCTGACCTTCCGTGGGACCAAGTCGGGCTCATGAGCCTCATGGCCGTTCTCTTTGCGGCACCGTTCGTGCTGGTCCTTGGCGTGCCTCTAACCATCTTTCTACACCGCACTCAGCGCCTGCGGTTGTGGCCGCTCGCTCTCGCAGGTGCTATTGCCGGAGGCATTTTTATCGGCTGGCGCGGCCCCGGATATGGAACGGGTTTTTCCTCCGGCGGCAATTGGTACGGCAAGTACGTGGACTTCGTGATTGATGGTGAGCCAACTCTCTATGGCTGGCTCAGTTACTTACAATCTATCGCCGGCTTTGCGTTGCACGGCTTAGTCGGGGCCACGGTGTTCTATCTCGTGTGGGCACGTTGGATGGGCCCCAACAATTCATTCAAGCCGAAGCCGCTCAGCGGCTCGGTTTAATCCCAAGCGATGTGCTAACTCGCTCGCACGTCCGCCAGTTCCAATTCAAGAATGGCTGGCGGTCAGTTCGGCGCATCCTCTGCGGCCCGTGAAGACGGCTCGCGCCTGTACTTGGCGATGAACCGAGCAACAGCTTCATCGTCTGTCATGGAGAGGCTGCGGCGCTCTAATGCGATAGCTAGGGATGAGTCCCGAAGCTGGTCGATCCGTGCCTGGTCAGGACAGGCTTTTTCTTCCTCCTCGCCAATCGCCGCCGAATAATCCGCGATGTGGGTATTGGCGAGTTCGCTGGCCACTTCGTAGGCCAGTACCTGCTCGTAGGTGTACGTCATTCGATCCTCCACGTGAAACGTGCAAAGTGGTACCACTTTGCGGCCCTCGGCCTATCCTGCAATAGTCCTCAAACGCTTTTCTACATGTAGAAATTCAGCGCTTCCAAAGTTTACCGCACAAAGCAAAACCGCCCTTGCGGGCGGTTCGGGTCATCAGGTTGACAACACGGAATCTGTACGTGATCGCTAGGCCTTACTCGTCGCGGCTATGCCGATGCTCATGGACAACAACGACACGCTGAATGACCGGGTACACCGGATCGGGAATCCCGTCTAGGCCGCTGTTGAACCACTTCCAGAACAGCCATGCAGCGATAGCCAGCCCGATGAGTGCAACCAGAGCATAAAGGGCTATTAGGAAGAGGGCGGGAATCGGAAACCATTCCTGAAAGACGGGGAAGGATTCATAGAGCCAGGCGGCTAGGGTCTTCATGATGGGCACTCCTGTTTGGGGTTGCTGGGTTGGGATGGTTCACCCTGCGCGGCCATCCCAACCCAGCAGCGCCAGAGCAACCGTCATCCGGTGGCCCTGGCTGGCTCCGCATCTGCCCCTACGAAGGGAAGAACCGCCTCCCCGCCGTCTTCCAGCGACAAAATCTTGCAGCGGATGGCTTCGACTTCGGCCTCGGTGGCGTCGTCCTCGTACCGGATACGCAACAAGCCTGGCCGGGAAGGCAGCTTCTTCAACCGGACGGATGCAGTCCGACTGTCAATCTCGATCAGCAACAACGGACGGAAATTGGCCTTGGCTATGGGCGCGCTTTCGTCCGCCATTCCTTGCCGTGCCGGCTTGGCCTCCCCCTACGTCAGAATAGTTGTCGCCCCGATAGGATCCGAAGCCAAGGGGCGATGACGAGAGGTTGAAGTGGCACGATACGGACAACAGTTCAAGAACAGGGCGGTGGCGCGTTTGCTGCCGCCGGAGAGCGCGGCGGTAAGCGATGTGTCGCGGGAGAGTGGCGTCTCCGAAGCGACGCTGGAGCGTTGGCTGAGCCAGTCGCTGGCCGAACCGCAACGTGAGCGGCTGTGGACGTCGGCGGCGCGGTTCGATGCGGTGTTGACGACGGCCAGCCTGGACGAGGCTTCGCGTGGTGCATGGTGCCGCAGCAACGGGGTGTACCCGCAAGAGCTGACGCGGTGGCGCGAGGCGGCCCAGCGCAGCTTGGCCGAGCCTGGCGAGATTGGAGCCGATACTCGACAGGACAAACAGGACCGGCGTCGTATCCGGGAGCTTGAGCGCGAGTTGCGGCGCAAGGACAAGGCGCTGGCCGAGACGGCCGCGTTGCTGGTGCTGTCAAAAAACTCGAGACGATCTTCAGCAAAGGCGAGGACGAATGATCGTTCTGGAAGATCGTCAAAGCCTGGTGGCCGACATCGAACAAGCCCCCCGTGATGGTGCCCGGCTGGGACAGGCCTGTCGCATTGCCGGCATCGATGTCCGCAGCCTGCAACGATGGAGGTCCAATGACAGTCTGGTCACTGGCGATCGACGTCCACACGCGGTACGAAAGCGCCCAGCGCATGCGTTGACCGAGGACGAGCGTGCTCAAGTGCTGAACGTCGCCAACGAACCGCGTTTTGCCGACATGCCATCGGCGCGCATCGTGCCGATGCTGGCCGACGAAGGCCGCGACATCGCCAGCGAATCGAGCTTTGCCCGCATCCTGCGCGAATACGGCCAGAACGCCCGCCGCGGCCGTGCTCGCGCCCCGCGCCCCAGCCGGGCGCCGAGCACGCATATCGCCACGGCGCCGGGCCAGGTCTGGTGCTGGGACATGACCTACTTGCCGGCCGAGGTGGCAGGTCGCTGGTTCCACCTGTTCCTGATCATGGATCTGTACAGCCGCAAGATCATCGGTTGGGAGGTGCACGACAGCGATGGGGCAGAACATGCCACGCACCTGGTCAGGCGCACGGCGCTGGCCGAGAACATCGTGCTTCAGGATCCCGCACACCGCCCGGTCTTACACGGCGACAACGGCGCCTCGTTCAAGGCCACCACCGTGCTGGCGATGCTGTACTGGCTGGGCATCAAGCCGTCGTACTCGCGCCCGCGCGTGAGCGACGACAATGCCTTCGTCGAATCGCTGTTCCGCACCGCCAAGTACCGCCCCGAGTTCCCGGCCACCGGCTTTGCCGACCTCGACGGCGCGCGCCAATGGGCAGCGAACTTCGTACGTTGGTACAACGTCGAGCATCGCCACAGCAGCATCGGCTATGTCAGCCCCGAGCAGCGGCACGCCGGACAGGACCTGGCCATCCTCCAGGCCCGTCATGGGCTGTACCAGCAAGCACGTCAGGCCAACCCGGCACGCTGGAGCGGTCGAACCCGGAACTGGGAGCGCATCACTGCCGTCGCGTTGAATCCGGAGAAGGAGGCCGCCGTCGCGGCAGCCACTGAAACTCAAGAAGCCGCATGAATCAGGCGACAACTATCTTGACATGCACCGGCCTCGCCAGCAGGCTTCGCCGGCTGAACTGCTTTGCCTTGGTTGCCGCGTTCGCTGTCGATGCCAACGCGTAAAGAATCGGGTGCTTTCGGTGCTGCCGCTTCTGGCTTCGCCTTGTTGCTCTTGCCGCCGAGTTCGTTGGCCAGGTCGTCAACCGACTTGCGGGTAATCTCCAACTGATCGCTCACCCAGGTCGCCACCTGGTCAGGGTGCTTCTCGTAGAGGTTCCGCAAGTAGTAGTGGGTCGTGGGTGACGTTGACTTGCCGGCGGCATAGGCCGTGGCCAGTGGTTCGGGCATGTCCACCAGCGCCAAATGCTCCGTGATGTAGCGCGGCGGCTTTCCCAGGCCCTTGGCAATGAACGAATTGCTCTCTCCCAGCGCACGGCGCTTTTTGATGAACTCCGCGATTTCATGCGGCTTCATGTCCTCGCGCTGCATGTTTTCGGTCATCTGACCGTAGGGGTCGTGCGCGTCGGCGATGTGTGCAGGGATGGTGGTCTTCCCGGCGAGAATCGACGCCCGATAGCGACGGTGACCGTGGTTGATGATGTAGCGACCTGCCGCCTCCGGGTCTGACCGGAGAGAAATCGGCGTCGAAACACCGCGCTGGCGAATGTCTGCGGCCAGTTCTTCAAGTGCAGCCTGGTCGAACTCCCTGCGCGGCTGGTCGGGGTCTTCGCGTATGTCGGCGGTGTTGAATTCAACCGCTTTGCCATCCGGCTTTGCAGTTGGCTTAGCAGCATCGGAAAGCGCGCTCTGCGCGAAGTCCAAAGCGGTCAGGTCAATTGCCATGATGATTAACTCCTTGTGCCTGGCTGTTGAGGACACCCATCGTTGCGGCGATATGGGCGAAGCTGGGTTCAATCTTGCGCCACGCATCGCGGGCGCTGGTTTTGCCGTGTTTCCAGATCGGCACACCTTCGGCCTGGGATTCCTCTATGGCCGTAGTACGGCGAATCAGTGCAAAGCCACCTGATGGCAAGGCAATGAGCAGCTTGGCGAAGTGCTGAACGATGATTGCCAAGTTCTCTTTGTGGAACGGGGTATCCATGACCTGGTTCGGCAAAATTCCGATGAAGGTCAGGTTCGGATTCAAGGAGCCTTTGGCAAGGGTCACGCTCTGCACCAGGAAGCGGATTCCGTCGATAGCCTCTTGTGCAAGCTGCGTTGGTGCAACGAGGAAATCTGCGCTGATGATGGCCGACTTCATGCGAATGTCATGCGTGGGCGCAGTGTCGATTACGCAAACTGAACCGCCCCGGGTTTTCCGGAGGCCCCTTGGTTTGAGTCACGCCGACATGACGGACTCAGGGGAGTGCGAATAGTAGTTGGCCTCCGCCTCGGTCGGCGGGATATTCCCAATCGGCTCCAGCAATCGGCGGTTGTTGAACCAGTCGACCCAGGTGAGCGTGGCCCACTCGACCTCCTCGCGCGTTCGCCAGGACGACCTGCGATGGATGACCTCGGCCTTGTAGAGGCCGTTGATGGTCTCGGCCAGCGCGTTGTGCCCCGAGGGCAGGCTTCGCGCTCATAGGAGTCCCCCACGCTGCCTACCGAGGGCTCCAGGCCGGCCTCAGCGAGCCGCTCCGTGTAGCGGATCGACACGTACTGAACGCCTCGGTCGCTGTGGTGAATCAGGCGATCCGGGCCGACCGGCTGCCTCGCGTAAAGCGCCTGTTCGAGCGCGTCGAGCACGAAGTCTGTCTGCATCGAGGACGACGCCTTCCAGCCCACGATGCGACGGGCGAAGACGTCGATGACGAAGGCGACGTAAACCCATCCTTGCCACGTCGAGACGTAGGTGAAGTCGCTGACCCACAGCGCGTTCGGCCGATCGGCCTTGAATTGCCGATTCACATGATCGAGCGGACACGGCGCCTTCGGATCGCTCACCGTCGTTCGCACGGTCTTGCCTCGAATGACGCCCCGCAAACCCTGCCGCTTCATCAGCCGCTGTACGGTGCATCGCGCCACGTCGAACTGCTCGCGTCGCATCTGCCGCCAGACCTTGCGCACACCGTAGACCTTGAAGTTGTCGTCCCACACGCGCTGGACTTCCGGCATCAACGCCTCATCGGTCTTCGCGCGCGCGCAGCGCAACGCGGGATCGGCCAGCCTGGCCGCGTGCGCGTGGTAGGTCGACGGGGAGATCGGCAGCACCCTGCAGATCGGCTCGACCCCGTGGACGACTCGATGCTCATCGATGAACTGCTTCATCGCTTGAAGGGGCGGTCGAGCTCCGCCTGCGCAAAATACGCCGATGCCTTGCGCAGGATCTCGTTGACCTGGCGCAGCTCGCGAACCTCGCGCTCAAGTGCCTTGATGCGCTCCTTCTCGGGGGTCGTCATCCCGTCGCGCTTGCCAACGTCGCGCTCGTGCTGCCTCACCCAACCCCGTAGCGTCTCGGCCGTGCAGCCCACCTTGGCCGACACCGACACCATCGCCGCCCATTGCGATTCGTACTCGCATTGGTGCTCCAGGACCATCTTCACCGAACGTTCCCGGATTTCCGGGGAGAACTTGCTTGCTCTGCTCATGGCTCCATCTTCTCAAGAAATGGAGCCTCCGGAATTCCCGGGGCGGTTCAGATGTCCCAAGGGCATCCCCTTCTTTTTCATGGGCTCAGGCCACCCCGGCTGCCTTATCGGCGTTTAGAAGGTTTCAACGCGCCTTGTTGGATTGCGACAGAACAGATGCGGCTAGCTCCTTGGTCGCATCGGAATACTTCTCGCTTTGGAGCACCTTGGACGCAATATCCTCCATATGCGCACCAGTTTGCTTGGCGCCGCTTCTTTGCGCGAGTGCCGATGCCGCAAGGCTCTTTGCCACCTGAGAAGCCTGCTTGTCCTGAAGGGTCTCGGAAGCAAGAGTTCCAACGCGATTAGATGTTTGTTTCGTGTTCTTACCCATGATCGTCTCCTAAATCGTCTTTAGAAAAGTCCCGCTCAGGCACTTACACCCGAAGCGGTCACCTTCAGCTCGAACTCTTCAACTTCTGCAACCACCCATGCCATATGGTGACTAGTATCAATAGCGATCCAATCCGTGGGATTGCCTTTGAACTCTTCCTGGCTACAGGCCAGAATCCGCGCGTCTCCCCAACTGAAGTCCTCGCCCATGTAGTGGACGGAGTCCACGATGGTCTTCGCTAGCTTATACATCTGTGCACCCTTGCCAGGCTGTTGCACAGAGTGGCCCCGCACGATGTAGTAGCTCTGGCCTATCGTGTGCCGAATTTTTCCGTTCGTGTGTGGAGAAATCACATCTTCGACCGTATTGGGACCACGAACGCCGTAATCACCGAAAAGCAACCTCAAATGCGGATAGGTAACACGCATTGCCTGCCAAAGGAGCATTTCCTTCCGGATGACCTTTCCCGTTGAATCTTGCTTCTTTACCGCCTTATCGATACTCGGCGGAAGTGAGCATCCTGCGGTGGAAAAGAATCTGAATCTCATCGGCGCGAGGACCTGCATCACTCGATCCGCCTGATTCGTCATATCTTCGATAGACAGGGAAGTTACATCCCCGAAATCGAGCAGCACGGCACAGCGTTCCGGCTCAATGTTCAAGTCATCAAGGATACCGAGCACGCGTTCCTCAAAGAACTCCGGGTCTTCTGCATCTTCGAGGGCATGCGAGTCGAGCCGCATGCAGTAATAGCCATCCTCGGAAACCTCGACGCCTTGCATTGCAATTCGGTAAGTGGCGCTATCCCATCGATCGTATCCAACGACGGGCACGACATTTACGTCCATCGATTCGAGCTTAGAGTAGATGTACGGGAGTACGTGTTCGCCAGTTTCGGTGAGCGAATCCGGGTGCCATTGGAAGGCATCCACCAAGACACTCCTCCCGCTGCGTACTTCAGCAATGCGCTGAGCGGTTTCATCCAAGTAGGCGCAGGTCAGTGCACTGCAATTCTTGAATCGTGCGGCTTTCCGCACTCCCTCCCCGATCCTGCACACTTCGAAGAGCGGCAAGGTCCGGCGATCATGGGCTTTCTTTGCTTTAGCAAGGGCTTGGAATTCACCAAGCTTCGCTTTGTAGATCGGAACGTAGTTGGCGGTCATCTCAGGCCTCGCTATCGACAATTGACTGGTGGAACATCGCTCTTACCTGGTTATGACCAATAAGATCGCTGAACAGGTGATAGTTGCCGGTTTCCTTACGCAGCCTGCCGGCGATGATGGCTGGATGGATCTTCAATTCTCGGGAAAGTCGATCAATAGACTCTTTCCCTGGCGAAATGAACGCGTCGCTTCTCTTCCAGATCAGCCGCGGAATGAACGCCTCACGTGCTAGACGATTGGCCTCTGCCTCTCGGCGGTCTTCCGAGGAGGCATCCAGATCATCCAGAAACGCATCTTGATCGCTGACGTGCTTCCACAGGTGCGCGACTTCGTGGAGAAGGGTGAACCAGAAATTGTCCAAGCGATCGTGTCGGAGCGTTAGCCCAACGATAGGTGTGCCATCAGCATCCTTCAGTGCCGCTCCATCCAGCAGCGTGCCCTTCAGATGTGGCTCGATGACCACGGCAATTCCATGCTTCTCGAGGTACTCGATCGCGAGTAGTGGTCCGCGCTCGGACCAGCTGAGTTGCGCCAACTCCTTCAAAAAACCGGCATTCAGTGTGCCCTGGTCAAATCGACCGAGCTTGGACTTCTTATCCCTGGACGTTTGAATAACACGGGCTAACCAAGCGTAAAGTGCGTACTGCGTGGTAGGCGACTGCGCCTCTCCCGCAATCGTTCGTTTAAAAGATGCCGTGCCGAAGTGCAGCCCAGCGTCAGATATGAAGCCCCTCACCACGTCTTCGACAGCAGCCTTCGTATTAGTCGCAAAGCTCTCCAACCAGCCCCGCTTGGCCATCTCCTTGATCGGGAACTTGGACCAATCAACCTCGTCCTTCTTCGGTGCGTCGTCGGCGACCGATAACCCAATCAAGGTGTCGGCCGACAAGCCCAACCCGATGGACAGCGCTCGAATCATCTGGACTGTTAGCGGCCGCTTACGACGGAGCACCTCCGATACTCGACTGCTCGTCCCGAAGTAGGGAATAAGGTCTGCCTGCTTCAACCCCTTCTCGTGCATCCGAAACAGAATTGCGTCAATCGGGTCGGGGCTTTCCACCGGGTATTTCGTGTTTTCGTATGCCTCCAGCAAGACCGTGAGAAGTTCGAGCCTGTCGCTCTCGCTCGTACTCAACGAGAGGCCTTGCGCCATCAACGATTGGACCTCATCTAGGTACGCGTCGTACTGTTCCCTCGTACGGATAACTCTGGGTTGTTCAATTGTTTTCATCTTCGACCTTCAAATCCGTAATGAGGGCAACGCCTTGGGGAAAGGCGATGAGCAAACAAATCACCCAATTGCAGTTGCCCACAGGGAACATGAAGACGCCCTCGCCTTGATGGCGAGCATTCGGAAACTGATCACGCACGTCCGATGGTTGCTTCCAGTGAGCACCGAGTACCTCGGTCGCCCAACTGCGCACCCATTTTTCGACCTGTTCGCTCCTGCCTCGCAGGCGGTCTAGCCGTTTTCGTCCCAGTAGCCGCATGTTCATGTTCCCATTTTGGGAGGATCATCCCTGAGTGCTAGTGAGATGTCAATATCCCAATTTGGGAGATTTAGCCGGAGGGCAGGCTCCCGGATCAAGGGAATCGCGACCTAATGCCTACGTGCCCACCAACATGTAGGAGAACGCCATGAAGCTGGACGATATGCCCACCAAGGACCTGCTGGCCCTGCACAACCGGATCGCCGATAAGCCGGCGGGTCCCAAGACGTTCGCGACCCGGGCCAAGCTCGTCGCGCGGATCGAGCAAGTCGCGGCCGACAAGAACATTGACCTCGCCTCGTTCGGGCAGCCGAAGAAGCCCAAGACAGCCGAACAGCGCGCACAGCCTCGGGCCGAGGTCACCGAGACGCCCGAGGCGACCGAGAAGAAGCCCCATGGCAAGGGTATCGGCGCGCTCGCACGCGCGATCCTGATGGACCCTGTGGGCCATCCTCACGCGCTCATTGCTGCGATGGTCAACGCGCAGGTGGATGGCGCACACGCGACGGCCAAGTCGGTACGCTGGTATGCGAACGACATGCGAAAGAAGGGCGTCGAGGTGCCGCCCCGACAGAAGCACCACCCCTCCGATATGAACGAGGAGCAGTCGGCCGACGTGCTGTCCACCGTCCGCGTTGTCAAGTCCGCGCCGTCCGATGGCTGATGCTGTTCTCCCGCCGCACACAGGAATGGGCCACCGCGAAGGTGGCCCTTCTTTTCATTGCCTTATGCGCCATCGCGCGACTGTGGATTAGCCCTGATCCACTGAGGCCAGAAAGCGCTTGAGCGCGTGGTACGCCTTGCTGTCGGTCTGCCCGTCGATGACGGCGTCCTCGACATATCCCCCGGTGGTCTGCACCCTTAGCCACGTCCGCTGCGATGCGGTGATCTTGCGGATGAGGTCCAGCGGCACGAGGAACCCCTTGCGAGACTCCTGCGTCGCTGCGCCGAATTCATTGAAGTTGGTGAAGGGCTGCATGGTCGAGAGGTCGTAGGTCTGCCCGTCGATGTTGAGCGATGCGCCCGTGATGCCCTTGATGTCGTTGAAGAGATAGACGATCAGGACCGACTCCGTCGGGTTCTTGGAGGTCCACTGCGCACCCAGGCCAGTGCAGCGCATCGACCTGCAGGCGTTGCCGTGACCGTTGATGGTCACGACCCGCGCGCCGTCGAATCCGCTGCGGGTGACGTTGGTGCCGCTGCCCGCCGTGGTTGAGCACCCGGTCAGCATGGCGAAGAGTAAGAAGGCTAGAAGTCTCATGTATGTCCCCTTGATGTTGTCGATCTGAAATAGTCTATTTTGGACTAATCCAACACGGACTCTAGCGTGCGGTGAACTTTATGTCACCGCGCGATGGCCCAATCGACCCACAACCGCGATTACCAACTCCTGCTGGCCGTTCTGAAGGCGGCTCGCAAGCGGGTGGGCGTGACGCAGATCGAGCTGGCCGAGCGCCTGGGCAACACGCAGACCTTCGTGTCCAAGTGCGAGCGCGGGGAGCGGCGCATCGATGCCGTGGAGTTGGTGGAGTTCGCCGAGGCCTTGGGCGTGACGCCTCAGGAGCTGCTGGGCGAGTACCTCAGTCAGCGCGGTCGCGCGGCGTCATCGAAGACGCGCAGGGGAGTGAAGCAGCGGGGGTGATGCTTCTGTGTTGCTTTCGTGTTTTCACGAGCCCACAAAAGACGAAGGCCGCGATGATGCGCGGCCTAAGTACATGATGCATATGGCGCCCGAAGTTGGACTCGAACCAACGACCCCCTGATTAACAGTCAAGTGCTCTAACCGGCTGAGCTATTCGGGCAAGGCGCGCATTGTAGCGGGCGTTCCGCTGGTCGGCAAGTCTCATTGCTCAGACTTCCTGGGTGGGCCTAATCGCAGGACTCGCCTCCCGGACTGTGCTCGGAGCGGGGCCGGCCGCTGTTGTTCACCACGATTTTCGAGAGCCGCCGGTCGGCAACGCAGACCGACAATGTGAGGTTGGTGCCGGTGCTGTAGCCGTCAGCCCGGTAGCGCAGGCTGGTTCTGCCAGGCGTGGAATGGATTCGGAGCGGGCCGTCGGCCGGACGGGCCTCCACCAGGAGGATGTCGGCCGGACTGCCCGGGGTGCGGTTGCCGTCCGGGTCGACGAATGCGATCCATCCGGCGCTCCAGTCCGTACCTGCTGCTAGGCAGGTCGTGCCGTTCTGCGACGGGCACAGCACCACGTCGCGTGCCCGGTGCACAGCGCTTGCGCGCGTCGCCGCGATGTGCCCGACCAGTAGATTGGTGGTAGCGATGGCACGCTGAGTCGCGACAAACCGACCGAACGAGGGTAGCCCGACCGCTACGAGAATTGCCAGCACGGCCATCGTGATGAGTGACTCGACCAAGGTGAAACCGGTCGGACGGACGCGTTGCGCGCATGAGTGGGTTGTCAGGCAGAGTGGATTCGGCACTGGTGTGTCCTGTGCTGGCGAAGCTTGGGGCCAGTGTTCCGGTTCGTGCGTCTTATGGTTATGGGACGCCGCCGTGCGCCCGCGTCGGAATTTCACTCTGAGGCGGGTAAGGGTGATCGCTATACTGGCCGACAGCCCCGCGCCAGGAATCCCATGAGCGACACTTTCCAGCTGGTATCCCCGTACTCGCCCGCCGGCGACCAGCCGCAGGCGATCGAGAAGCTGGTGGCCGGCTTCGAGGCCGGGCTGGCCAAGCAGACCCTGCTCGGGGTGACCGGTTCGGGCAAGACCTACACCATCGCCAACGTGGTCGAGGCGATCCAGAAGCCGACCCTGGTGATGGCGCCGAACAAGACCCTGGCGGCGCAGCTGTACGGCGAGTTCAAGGCGTTCTTCCCGAACAACGCGGTCGAGTACTTCGTCAGCTATTACGACTATTACCAGCCGGAGGCATACGTGCCGTCGTCGGACACCTTCATCGAGAAGGACAGTTCGATCAACGAGCACATCGAGCAGATGCGCCTGGCCGCGACCAAGACGCTGCTGTCGCGTCGTGATGCGCTGGTGGTAGCCACGGTGTCGGCGATCTACGGCCTGGGCGCGCCGGAGGACTACCTGTCGCTGCGCCTGATCCTGTCGATCGGCGAGCATATCGAGCAGCGCCAGCTGATCAAGCACCTGACCGATCTGCAGTACACCCGCAACGAATACGAACTGCACCGCGGCACGTTCCGCGTGCGCGGCGAGGTCATCGACGTGTTTCCCGCCGAGTCGGACAGCGAGGCGCTGCGCATCGAGCTGTTCGATGGCGACGTCGAGCAGCTGACCCTGTTCGACCCGCTGACCGGCGAGACCCTGCGCAAGCTGCAGCGCTACACGGTCTATCCGAAGACCCACTACGCCACCACCCGCGAGCGCACGCTCAGCGCCGTGGACACGATCAAGATCGAGCTGAAGCAGCGGCTGGAGCAGCTGTACGCGCAGAACAAGCTGGTCGAGGCGCAGCGGCTGGCGCAGCGCACCCAGTTCGACCTGGAGATGATGGCCGAGGTCGGCTACTGCAACGGCATCGAGAACTACTCCCGGCACCTCACCGGCAAGGCGCCGGGCGAGCCGCCGCCGACCCTGTTCGACTACCTGCCGGCCGATGCGCTGCTGGTCGTCGACGAGTCGCACGTCACCGTCCCGCAGATCGGTGCGATGTACAAGGGCGACCGCTCGCGCAAGGAGACGCTGGTGGAGTTCGGTTTCCGCCTGCCGTCGGCGCTGGACAACCGGCCGCTGCGCTTCGAGGAATGGGAGGCGCGTTCGCCGCGCAGCATCTACGTGTCGGCCACGCCCGGTCCGTACGAACTGCGCGAGTCGGCCGGGGAGATCACCGAGCTGGTGGTGCGCCCGACCGGGCTGATCGATCCGGAGGTGGAAATCCGCCCGGTCGGCACCCAGGTCGACGACCTGCTGTCGGAGATCGGGCTGCGCGTGGCGCTGGGCGATCGCGTGCTGGTCACCACGCTGACCAAGCGCATGTCCGAGAACCTCACCGAATACCTGAGCGAACACGGGGTCAAGGTGCGCTACCTGCACTCGGACATCGACACGGTCGAGCGCGTGGAGATCATCCGCGACCTGCGCCTGGGCAAGTTCGACGTGCTGGTCGGCATCAACCTGCTGCGCGAGGGCCTGGACATGCCCGAGGTGTCGCTGGTGGCGATCCTGGATGCGGACAAGGAGGGCTTCCTGCGTTCCACCGGTTCGCTGATCCAGACCATCGGCCGCGCCGCGCGCAACCTGCGCGGCAAGGCGATCCTGTACGCGGACCGGATGACCCGTTCGATGCAGGCGGCGATCGACGAGACCGGACGCCGCCGCGAAAAACAGGTGGAGTACAACCTCGAGCACGGCATCACCCCGAAGTCGGTGGCGCGGCCGATCGTCGACATCCTGGAGGGCGCGCGCACCGATGGCGCGGTCCAGACCAAGTCGGGCAAGGGCAAGGGGCGCCGGGTTGCCGAGGAGCCGGCCGACTACCGCATGCTGGAGCCGTCCGAGGTCGCGTCCCGGCTCAAGGCGCTGGAACAGAAGATGTACCAGCACGCACGCGACCTGGAGTTCGAGGACGCGGCGCGGGTGCGCGACCAGATCAAGAAACTGCGCGACGCCAGCCTGGTCAGCTAGGCGCGAGACTGCGGACTTACTTGGTGCTCGCGGCTCGTGCCCGCGGCTATTGTTCTTGAGCGCAAGGTGGGCTAAGATTCGCGCCCCTGCAGCGGTATGGCCGCAGCAGCGATGGGCGGTTAGCTCAGCGGTAGAGCACTACCTTGACATGGTAGGGGTCACAGGTTCGAACCCTGTACCGCCCACCACCTCTATGAGGTGGAACTCATTGAAAGCCAAGTAATTCTCTGAAAACTACAAGCAGCATTGAATGGCTGTGAACAGGTAGGTCGGGAGTGGTTTTCTGAGTTCAATGGCCCAAATGCGGCCCAAGTATCTCGATTGTTCAGAGCGTTTTTTTATGGTTGACGCTCCCCGCTCTCGGCTGTTATCCATAACGGCAATGAGCGGCAAGAACGACCAACGATCTGACTCCAGGCAGTCTCATCAGGTTGAGCTTGAGGGCGTGCCGCTCTTGATAGAGAGGTTGTGGCCGGAGGGGTGGAGCGCACTTCGGTGGTTTGGTGCCGTTCTGCTTGTCACAGCCTTGGTGACTGGCTTGGCGGCTTTTGCGGTCAAGGTAGGCTGCGATGCAGCCCTGGTTCTGACCGTAATCAAAATCGCGCTGCTGGCACTCGCTGCACGGCTTTACCTCCCTGCGATCGCGTTCCTCGTGATCTTTCACGCTCCGACGCTTGAGCCCATGCGGTTGCGGCCTATCTCGCCACTCGCGACTCTCGATAGTTTCGGTGCATGGGCTATTGGCTGGCCTGTAGCGGACCTAGACCGCCCACCACGCAACAGCGCCAACAAGGGGCGCTGAGCTGCAGTACAGCCCCGCCAACGTGGTGGGCTATACCGTCACCACCGAGGGCGGCGCGTGCCTGGATTCGCACGACCTGTCCTGGGACGAGGCGCGGGTCTGGATGGACACCCTGGTCGAGCAGGACGGCGGCGGCGTCAGCGTCGAAAAAAAGCCGTCGAAGAGCAAGCCGAGCACCCGGCGCCGAAGCTAGAATAGCCACCAAGGGCATCAGGGAGGATTGGGGCTTGTCGAATCGTAAGATCGTTGCGGCTGTGGTCGTCGTCGCACTCACTGCCGTTGTCGGCTATTTCCTGTCCGGCTACATGGTGTTGCTGCTGCTGAAGCTGGACACGCGCCTGTTCGGGCTGGGCACCTATTACGACTACGTGCATGCCATCGGCTTGCCGCAGGTCGCGCCCTACGTCGGCAAGATCAAGTGGGCCGGCTACCTGGGCTTCGGCTTGCCCGGGTTGCTGTGCCTGCTGACGCTGGTGTTGATGTTCAAGCCGCGCAAGCAGGCCTTGCACGGCGACGCCCGTTTCGCCGGTGCTGCCGACCTGGCCAAGCATGGCCTGTTCAAGCAGAGCGGCAACGGCATCGTGGTCGGTAAGTTCCGCGGCAAGCTGGTGCGCCTGAGCGGGCAGCAGTTCGTCATCCTGGCCGCGCCGACCCGCTCGGGCAAGGGTGTCGGCGTGGTGATCCCGAACCTGCTCGAGTACCAGGAATCGGTGGTGGTCCTGGACATCAAGCAGGAAAACTTCGATCTCACCAGCGGCTGGCGCGCCAGCCAGGGACAGGAGGTGTTCCTGTTCAACCCGTTCGCCGAAGACCGGCGCACGCATCGCTGGAATCCGCTCAGCTACGTCTCCGACGACCCGGCGTTCCGCGTCTCCGACCTGATGAGCATCGCCGCGATGCTGTACCCGGACGGATCGGACGACCAGAAATTCTGGGTCAGCCAGGCGCGCAACGCGTTCATGGCGTTCGCGCTGTACCTGTTCGAGAACTGGGACGACGAGCGCAACATCGGCTTCCCGGGCGGGCTGGGCACCCCGACGCTGGGGGCGATCTACCGGCTGTCCTCGGGCGACGGCAGCGACCTGAAGAAGTACCTGAAGTCGCTGTCGGAACGACGTTTCCTCAGCAGCAACGCCAAGTCGGCGTTCTCCAACCTGCTGTCGCAGGCCGAGGAGACCTTCGCCTCGATCCTGGGCACGTTGAAGGAACCGCTCAACGCCTGGATCAATCCGGTGCTCGATGCGGCCACCAGCGACAACGATTTCCTGCTGACCGACCTGCGCAAGAAGAAGATGACCATCTACATCGGCATCCAGCCCAACAAGCTGGCCGAGAGCCGCCTGATCATCAACCTGTTCTTCAGCCAGATCATCAATCTCAACACCAAGGAGCTGCCCAAGAGCAACCCGGCGTTGAAGTACCAGTGCCTGCTGCTGATGGACGAGTTCACCGCGATCGGCAAGGTCGATATCATCGCCTCGGCGGTGTCGTACATGGCTGGCTACAATGTCCGCCTGCTGCCGATCATCCAGAGCATGGCGCAGTTGGATGCGACCTATGGCAAGGACGTGTCGCGGACCATCATCACCAACCATGCACTGCAGATCCTCTACGCTCCGCGCGAGCAGCAGGACGCCAACGACTACTCGGAAATGCTCGGCTACACCACCTTCCGCAAGCAGAACGTCACACGCGGCAAGGACGTGACCCGCAGCGTGTCGGAAGAGAGGAGGGCGCTGATGCTGCCACAGGAACTGAAGGCGATGGGGAACGATCACGAGGTGTTCCTGTACGAGGGCATCCCGCATCCGGTGAAGTGCGACAAGATCAAGTACTACAAGGACCGGCGCTTCACCGCAAGGCTGAAGCCGAAGGTCGATATTCCGACGCTTGCGTTGTGATCTTGCGTGATGGAGTTTGCAAAATTACTGGCAATCTGGCTGGATTGAACGCTTTTTCGCCAAATGCTTGACGTGAGCATGGCCCTGCGGCACATTCTCGCGATGCTGGTGCAGGGCAATTGGCAATAGGAACAGTGGCGTGGGTTCTCAGGACACACGCGAGGGTGACATGGAAAGTTTTCTGTCAAATTCCGTTTTTCTCGGCGCTGAAGGCCTGTCCCTGGACGTTGTTCGTCTGCGGGGGCGGACGCCTGCGCCTGGCTTTCGCAGCGCCGAGGACTTCGTCCTTCAGCTGCTGGCGGCCGCTGCGCAGCGCGACTCGCCTTTCCGTATCGAAACCTGCAGTCCTCAGGCCGTCGGCCGCGTGCCGGCCGTCCATCAATAAATGTTTCCGCAATTTAGAGGCTCGCGTGAAAAGAACGCATATGTTTCGGCTGATCGCCACTCTGAGCGCCGTTGCGCTGCTGAGCGCCTGCGCCACCAGGCCGGCGCCCGACTTCCGCGGCAGGTGGAAGCCGGTCAACCGGTTCTCCGAGTCGACGATGGAGATTCCGCTGTACTCCTCGTACGTCTACCAGGCCGCGCCGATGGACGGCACCTTGAAGACGATGCTCGAGCGCTGGGCCAAGGACGCGAACATGCAGCTGAGCTACAGCATCCAGTCCGACTACACGCTCTACGCGCCGGTGGCCAAGATCAACACCACGAGCATCCAGCAGGCCGTCGCCGAACTCAGCGTGGTCTATGCGCAGGAGGGGGTCGCCGTCTCCGCCGCAGGCAACCGCATTCTCGTGCAGCCGTCTTCTTCGCTGAGCGGGGGCGCGTCGCCGGCCGGTAATGGCAGCGCGAAGTGACTTTACTTTCGGAGGGTCATCCGTGTGCCTCCGCAGCCACATCACGTAACCTGGTGAAGTCTGATGTTCGGTAAAAAACCAGTTGAGAGCGAAAGCGTCAACAAAGCGGTTGCAAAGGCTGTCAACTACGAAATCAGCATCGCTGATCTGGCGCGGCGCAGCGAGCGCCGTGCGTGGTGGGTCGCGTTCGGCGCGATCGTCATGTGCCTGCTGCTGGGCGGCGGCTATTACTACATGCTGCCGCTGAAGGAGAAAGTTCCATACATCGTGATGGCCGACGCCTACACCGGGACATCGACGGTATCGGTGTTGCGCAATCCCGGCGATGTACGCAGCATCACCGCGAGCGAGGCGTTGGCCAGAAGCAACGTGGCCCGTTTCATTACTGCCCGTGAGTCCTACGATTACGAGATGATGGGCCTCAACGACTGGAACACGGTGTTCTCGATGGCGTCGTCGGACTCGGCCGTGGGCAACGAGTACAGGGCACTGCATGCGCCCAACAATCCTTCGGCGCCCTACTTTACCTATGGCAAGGTCCGGTCCATTCGCGTGAATATATTGAGTATTACCTTGCTTGGTGGTGGCGCCCAGCCTTATACCGGGGCGAACGTCCGCTTTCAGCGCAGTATCTACGACAAGAAGACTGGGCAGACGACATTGCTGGACAATAAATTCGCGATCATGGGTTTTCGTTACAACAGTGATCTGGTGATGAAAGAAGATCTTCGCGTAGAGAATCCGCTAGGTTTCCAGGTGACCGATTATCGCGTCGACAATGATTACGCTGCGATTCCTGCGCCGCCGCCTCAAGCCATCCAGGCGCCGGCTGCCGCGTCCAGCCAGCCGGCCGCCGGACAATTGCCGGCAGCGCAGCCGATAGCGCCTGGGGCGAATGGGGCAATGCCAGTCCAGCAGGTACCTGCGGCGGCTCCGGTCAATGCACCTGTGTACCCGGGGATGCAGCCTGCCACCGCACCCCCCGCGCCAAACGCTGCCCCTCAGAACAATGGCAATGGAGCGAACGTTCGATGAGTTTCATGACGAAAACCGGTTCGGCGCATGTCGCGACGCTGGCATTGGCCTTGGTTACGCCATTGGCGTCGGCGCAGGTGGTCCAGCAGTACGAGTACGAGCCCGACAAGGTCTACCAGGTGCGGACCGGGCTGGGGATCACCACGCAGGTCGAACTCAGTCCGAACGAGAAGATCCTCGATTACAGCACCGGTTTCACCAGTGGCTGGGAACTGAGCCGGCGCGAGAACGTCTTCTACCTGAAGCCGAAGAACGTCGACGTCGACACCAACATGATGATTCGCACGGCCACCCATTCCTATATCCTGGAATTGAAGGTGGTCGCCACCGACTGGCAACGGCTGGAACAGGCCAAGCAGGCGGGTGTGCAGTACAAGGTGACGTTCACCTACCCGAAGGACACCAGCTTCGCTGCAGCCAGCGATGCGGTGAAGGACGAGTCGCAACTCGATACCCGCCTGTCCAAGGATCGCCACTATTATTTCGACTATGACTATTCGACGCGCTCCAAGCAGACCTGGATCGTGCCGAGCAGCGTTTACGACGATGGCAAGTTCACTTACATCAAAATGGACCTGACGCGCTTTCCAACGGGCAATTTCCCGGCCGTGTTCGGTCGCGAGAAGGAAAATGACGAGGATTTTCTGGTCAATACCACAGTCGAGGGCAATACCCTGATTGTCCACGGGACCTATCCTTTCCTGGTTGTCCGCCACGGCAAGAATGTTGTCGGCTTGCGTAGGAATAAGCAAAAGTGAACTCGAACATACCTCCGTCTGACGAAAATAACGGCCACGATCAGGGGCAGCCGCATTCTGCGCAAGCAGGCGACGCGGGCAAGGAAAACCCGTACTTCGCCCGCCAGCACCAGGCCGGGGAGCCGGATCTGGATGCCAACGAGCCGGTGCTGCGTTCCAGTGATGTGCAGAAGCTCAATCGGAAGGCGTTGATCTTCCTCGGCGGCATCGCCTTGCTGCTGATCCTGGTCATCTTCTGGGTGGTGGGGAGCAGGGATTCCAGCGAACCGAAGCCGAAGCCACGACAGGAAGCGGTCGTGGCGCCCGCATTGCCACAAACCACTGCGCCTCCACCGCCGCAGCCGGCGGAGCCGGTGCAGCTGGCGGAACAGCCGAGCCTGCCGCCGTTACCGCCGATGCCGACCGACAACGGCGTTTCGGACTCCCAGTCTTTGCGGCAGGAGCGCGGTCCCTCGCTGCTGGAGCGGCGCATGGCCGGGATGCAGGATCAGGCTGGCGGCGGACAGCAGGGATTGCCGGGGTTGCAGCCAGGCAGTCCAGCGCAGCAGGAGGAGCAGCAGACCTCGGCCAAGCCCATCGCCAATCCGGACGGCTTGCTGGTACGCGGTACCTATATCCGTTGCGTGCTGGAGACGCGGATCATTACCGATTTCCCGGGCTTCACTTCATGCATCATCACCGAGCCCGTCTATTCGATCAACGGCCGACGCTTGCTGTTGCCGAAGGGATCCAAGATTCTCGGTCAGTACGGTGCGATGGAGCCAACCGGCCCGCGGATGCAGGTCGTGTGGGACCGCATCACCACGCCGACCGGTATCGATGTGACGCTGATGGGTCCGGGCATCGACAACCTGGGCAGCGCAGGCCACCCGGGTCAGTACAGTGCCCATTGGGCGAGCCGGATCTCCTCCGCGTTGATGATCAGCATGCTCAGCGATGCGTTCAAATGGGCCGCCGCCAAGAATGGTCCTTCGACGACCACGGTCGGCCTCAACTCTGGCGTGGTGACCGAGCAGCCGTTCGAAAGCAATACGGCGCAGTCGGTTCAGCGATTGGCGGACCAGGCGCTGGACCGCCGTCGTCCCGCCACCGTGACCATCAACCAAGGCACCGTGGTCAACGTGTATGTGGCCAAAGATGTCGATTTCACCGCCGTGTTGCCGCGTTGATCGCGTAGAGACAGCATCGTGACCCTCGACGACTCTCCGACCGCGCAGATTTCCACGGATTTCCTGGATTACCAGTATTCGGTGCTGGGCATTCTGGATTATCTGAATTCGCCGGACGTGACGGAAATCTGCATCAATCGTCCCGGTGAGCTGTACCTGGAGACGCTGCACGGCTGGCAGAAGCTGGATATTCCGTCGCTGACGTTCGACCGCGCCCGCCAGTTCTGCACCGCGGTGGTCAACGAAAGCAACACCGGTCAGCGCATCACCGATACCGATCCGGTGGTGTCGCTGACCTTCCCCACCGGGCAGCGCGCGCAGTTCGTGATTCCGCCTGCTTGCGATGCGGGCAAGGTGTCGATCACGATCCGCTTGCCGTCCAAGCACACCAAGACGCTGGAGCAGTACAAGGAAGACGGATTCTTCGAGGAGATCCTCGAGCAGCAAGCAGGCGTCAGCGAGCAGGATCGCGAACTGCTTGAACTGCGGCGCGAGCGGAACTACGCCGAGTTCTTCAAGAAAGCGGTGCTGTTCAAGAAGAACGTCGTCGTCGCCGGGGCCACCGGCAGCGGCAAGACCACCTTCATGAAGTCGTTGGTGAACCATATTCCCAACGAAGAACGCCTGGTCACCATCGAGGACGCCCGCGAGCTTTTCATCAGCCAACCCAATTCCGTGCATTTGCTCTATTCGAAAGGCGGACAAAGCACGAGCACCGTGACGGCCAAGAGCTGCATGGAGGCTTGCCTGCGCATGAAGCCCGATCGCATCATCCTGGCGGAGTTGCGCGGCGACGAATCGTTTTATTTCATCCGAAATTGTGCCTCGGGCCACCCTGGTTCCATCACCAGCTGCCACGCGGGCAGCATCGGCCAGACCTGGGATCAGCTGGCATTGATGGTGAAGGCTTCGTCCGAAGGGTCGGGGCTTGAGTTCTCGGTCATCAAGCGCTTGTTGATGATGACCATCGACATCGTGGTGCATATCAAATCGCATGCCGGCCGTCGCTATATCACCGGCATCGATTTCGATCCGGAGCGAACGCTTCATGGGGGTAAGTGAATATGTTCATCGAAGTGCTCTCCATACTTCATCGGATTGACTTTGATTTTCCCTTCAGACACGATTGATTTGCGTCATCTGCGACTCGCCCGGTATCAGCCGGCCGGGTCGATGGACACAGGAGTAATGACGGCATGTTGCCAGGCATGGAACTACTGAGTTGCCCAGAAATGGCGGTTTCGGCTGAAGTGATGCAGCACGTCGTGCGCGTCGAGTCGTCGCACAATCCCTTTGCGATCGGCGTGGTCGGTGGCCGCCTGGTGCGGCAACCGCAGAACATTTCCGAAGCCGTCGCCACGGCGCGCATGCTCGAAGAAAAAGGCTACAACTTCTCGCTGGGCCTGGGCCAGGTCAACCGCTACAACCTGGTGAAGTACGGGCTCGACTCCTACGAGAAGGCTTTCAAGACCTGCCCGAACCTGCAGGCTGCCTCCAGGATCCTCGCAGAGTGCTATAGCCGTTCGGGTGGCAATTGGGGGAAATCCTTCAGCTGCTACTACTCGGGCAATTTCGAGACCGGCTACAAGCATGGCTATGTGCAGAAGGTCTATGCGTCCATCAACCAGAGCCGGGTGCAGGCCGACATTCCTGCAGGAGCGATTCCGCTGGTTTCATCCGGGGTACGCCGCACTGCTGGCGAGACCGCGAAAGCGGCGGTGGTGCGCGAACTCGATTCGGTGGTGGCGCGGCGCATCGAGGCCGCCAATCAGCTGGCGAACGGGCTTGCCGCGCAGCCGCAGCCGTCCGTGCTCTACCAGGCGGCGGCCGTTCCGGCAGTGCAGGCGCAGCCCGCTGCAGTTGGCGACAGTGTTGCTGCGCCAGCGCGGGTGGCCGCGGCCAATCATCCGGATCTCTATGTAATACGACCGACAGGCGCCGGCAAAGGAGTGGCGGTGCCTGTCGGCGACGGAGCCGATCCAGCTTCGCACGCTCCTGCGATCAATCCCCAGTCCATCGCAGGGACGGCCGTTCCTGGCTCGAACGTGCCGCCGCCACCCCCTGGCGACGGGGCTTTTGTGTTCTAGCCAGTTGAAGTAGCACTGCCATGCAAATGGCGTTTTGATTACCCCTCTGTTCCAAATCAGGAGATACATCATGAAGTCCAAGAAAATTGAAATGACTGTCGGCGCGAAGGTTGCAGGCATGGCTGCGCTGAAATCCGTCCTGTTCGTGACGGCGCTGTTGGCTGCCAATATCGCCATGGCAACAGATGGCGGCTACGCCGGTGCCGACAAGAAGGTCTGCGGCTTCCTCAGCAACGTCAACAATATCCTGAACATGGGCTCGGTCGCGGTCGTGACCATCGCCGTTGTCGTGGCCGGTTACCAGATCGCATTTGCGCATAAGCGCATCTCCGAGGTTTCGCCGATCCTGATCGGTGGCGTGTTGATCGGCGCGGCAGGGCAGCTGGCCAACATGCTGATCGGCGACACCGGTCAGACTTCGTGCATCAAGACCACCACCACTAGTGCGCTCATGATTCAGAACGCTCTTCAGTACTATGCATAAGAACGTGCTTTTCCGCGGCTGCACGCGTCCCGCCATGTTCTTGGGAGTGCCCTACATTCCCTTTTTTATCGGTGCAGGCGGCGGCTTGCTGATGGGAATGTATTTAGATCTTTGGTATCTGCTACTCATTCCAATCATCATCTTCATCATGCAGCAGATGACCAAGCGGGACGAGATGATATTCAGGATGCTAGGACTGCGTTGGATGGTCAGGATGCGCGTGCGCAACCTGCAGCGCTATTCCGGCATGTGGGTATTTTCTCCTAATGAATACCGCAAGAATGTGCCGGGGGCCAAGCCGTAATCTGGACCTGGTGTGGCTGCCTCGACCCCATGCACGAACTGTTTGTTTCGTGCATGGGCTTGTTCAGTTTTCCAGCGCTATCTCGGTTGCGGTCGTTTCTCGATAAGTGAGTGAATGTTCGACTATTCCCGTCTCGTTTGAGTCGGGCCTTGGCAAGACGAGATGCATTCAGAGTCATCCCACCATGTTCATTCCAGATACGTCGATCAGCGAATTCATCTCCATCTCCACGCATGTAGCGCCTTCGGTGCTCAAGACGACGGGGGGAGACTTCATGTTGACCTGGCATCTGGGAGGGCTGCCGTTCGTCGGCCGCGAGGAGTGGGAGATCGAGCATCGCCACAACACGTTCAACCGGATGCTGCAGACATTGCGCGCGCCGGACTTCGCCAACGTGGCCTTCTGGGTGCACGATGTGCGCCGCCGCCGCCGCATCAAATCGAAGGGCCAGTTCCGCCAGAAGTTCAATCAGGAGCTTTCGGAACAATACTACGGCGCGCTTTCCTCGCAGAAGATCATGCAAAACGAACTGTATCTGAGCATGATCTATCGCCCTGTGGTCACTGGCAAACGGCTGATGGACAAATCGTCCAATATCGCGCAGCTGCAGACCGAGCAAGACCAGGCGATTGCCAAGATCCTGGAGTTGGCCGGCAACGTCGAAGCCGTGTTGAAGGACTATTCGCCTTACCGGCTCAGCATGTACGAAGCCAGCAATGGCGTCGTGTTCTCCGAAGCGCTTGAGTTCTTCGGCTATCTCATCAATCGCATCGACGAGCCGGTGCCGGTGCTGCAGGCGCCGGTTCCCGCGTACCTTCCGGTCAGCAAGCACATGTTCGCCAACAAGACCGGCGATTATGTGATCAAGACGCCTGAGGGCGTAAATCATTTCGGCGCCATTTTGAACATCAAGGAATATACCGACGCGACCTATCCCGGCATCCTGAATGGCCTGAAATACCTCGATTTCGAGTATGTGACGACCCACTCCTTCAGCCCGATGGGGCGCCACGACGCGCTGAAGGTGCTGGATCGGACCAAGGGCATGATGATCTCGTCGGGCGACAAGGCGGTCAGCCAGATCCACGAACTGGACCTGGCGATGGACCAGCTGTCGTCGGGCAACTTCGTGCTGGGCGAATACCATTTCACCATCGCCGTCTATGCCGACACCCAGGAAAAACTGTCGCAGCAGATCGCGACCACCCGTGCCGAGTTATCCAATGCCGGGTTCGTCTCCACCAAGGAGGATCTGGCCATCGCGTCGTCCTTCTACGCGCAGCTTCCGGGCAACTGGAAGTACCGCACGCGTCTGGCCAACGTCAGTTCGCTGAATTTCCTTGGCCTGTCCCCGCTGCACAATTTCGCCCAGGGCAAGCGCGACAACAATCCCTGGGGCGAGTGCGTCACCACGCTGCAGACGACCAACGGCCAACCGTACTATTTCAATTTCCACGCCACGCACCCGGCGGAGAATTCGCTGGGCGAAAAAGCCATCGCCAATACCATGGTCATCGGCAAGTCGGGGACGGGCAAGACCGCACTGATCAACTTCCTGCTCAGCCAGGTGCAGAAGTTCGACCCGATCCCGACCATCTTCTTCTTCGACAAGGACCACGGCGCAGAAATCTTCGTGCGCGCCTGCGGCGGCAACTATCTGGCCCTGGAGAACGGCCGCCCCACCGGTTTCAACCCGTTCCAGTGCGAGCGCAGCGAGGCCAACGTGCAGTTCCTGGCCGACCTGATCAAGGTCCTGGCGGGCAAGATCGAGTACACCTCGCGCGAAGAGGAAGACATCTTCCGCGGCGTGGAAGGCATGCTGGATACGCCGATGCACTTGCGCAGCATGACCAACTACCGCAAGAGCCTGCCCAACATGGGCGACGACGGCCTGTATGCGCGCATGCGCAAGTGGACTGCGGGCAATTCTCACGGTTGGGTATTCGACAACCCGGTGGATACCATCAATCTGGAGAAGGCCAGCATCATCGGCTTCGACTACACCGACGTCATCGACAATCCGGAAGTGCGCGTACCGGTGATCAACTACCTGTTGCACCGGCTGGAGGCCTTGATCGACGGGCGTCCGCTGATCTACGTGATGGACGAGTTCTGGAAGATCCTGGACGGCAAAGGCGGCCTCAAGGAGTTCGCCAAGAACAAGCAGAAGACCATTCGTAAGCAGAACGGCCTGGGTATCTTCGCTACGCAAAGCCCGGAAGACGCGCTGGCCAGCGACATTTCGGCGGCGCTGGTCGAGCAGACCGCCACGATGATCCTGCTGCCGAATCCGAACGCGAGCAAGGAAGACTACATGGAGGGCCTCAAGCTGACCGAGGCCGAGTACCAGGTGGTCGTCAACCTGGACGAGCGCTCGCGCTGTTTCCTGGTCAAGCAGGGCCACGGCTCGTCCATCTGCCAGCTCAATCTGCGCGGTATGGACGATGCGCTGGCCGTCATTTCGGCGTCCACCGACAACATCGAGATCATGCACCAGGTGCTCGAGCAAACAGCCAAGGCGCATGGCGTGGTGCCCGATGATCTAAGGCCCGAGCAATGGCTCAGCGAATTTTATGCCAAGCGCAAGGGTTCCGGAAAATCGGCATCCGGGAAGGCGTCGTCTTCGGATAGCCGCGGTGCTGCGACAGTCGTCTGACGGCGCCCGTTTGGATCGTGATCACTATGTTTTCCTGAAAGTTCAGTGTTGAGGTGTTTATGGACAGGACTATGAAATCTTTCAATCGGTTCGGCATCGTCTTTGCTTTGGTCGCGCTGTGTGCGCTGGCGCCTGTCACTGCGCTTGCGCAGTGGGAGGTGATCGACAATGGTCAGATTAAGGAAAACAAGGCAAATACCAATACGTTGGATGGAAAGCTCGACAAGGTCCGTGCCGATCACCAGATTGGCAATAGCACGGGCGAAAAACCGAGCGGCGAAGAGGGCGAGAAGCCGAAAGAGAAGCTCGTAAAGGTCGACGACAACTATGGTGTTTCCGATTGTGCGAGCACCACGTCGGGCACGTCTGTTTCCAGCGAACAACAGCAGACCTGCGAACTCATCCAGCGCACACGCAACTCGCAGTACAACTACATGGTGGCGATGTACGACATCACGGAGAAGAGACTGCAGCGATTGCGCGATATAGAAAAAGAGCGCACCGAGCTCGAGCCAGAACAGATCGGCAAGCTCGAAGACAACACCAACAAGCTGATCGCGCTGAAAACCCTGATGGACATCGACCGCCAACAGACCGAGGCGGCCATGTTCGCCTACGAGAAGCGTCTGGCATTCCTGACCCAAGTGCAGTCGGCTGGAGCCTGGGCGGCGATGAACGGCAAGAAGGCGCCGTCGGCGACGACGACCGGGGGCGGTGGCTTGTTCGAAGGGTTTGCCGGGTTGGGCGATTTCGCGAGCAAGTTGGTTGGCGGCGCGGTGATGGCTGGATCGTTGGAAGCCCTCAAGTCGTCGCGTCCCGACGATTTCAAGCGATTGAGCATCGATGAATAATTCGTATTGTGCCGGTTCCTTTTGAAAGGGGCCGGTTTGCAGGAATAACGCTCAGCGATGAGCGCCTCGCGCTATGGAGCAGTCATGGATTTTTTGCAGAATTTAGGCAACTACGCGTTCTTCACGCTGATCAACGATTTCTTGCGTGACGAGATCGACTATTTCCAATGGTCGCTGCTGATCCGGATGTCGTGGTGGGTGACGCTGACGGCGATGAGCGCGCTGACGCTATGGGTGCTGTTGAAGGGTTACCGGATAGTGACCGGGCAATCGCGCGAGTTCGCGATGGATCTGGTGGTGACGGCGCTGCGTTCGTTGCTGATCATTGGCGTGGCGATGAGCATGGTGTCTGCGGCCAGGCCAGGGGCGAGCCAGGGCGACAGCATGATGAGCGGTCTGTACTGGAAGCTGACCGATGGGTTGAGCAGCGCGATCGTGAAGACGGTGACGGGGAACTCGGACAGTCCGTACAAGGAGATCGACAAGAACCTTGCGCTGATGCAGGTGGCGATGACCAGCATCGACCAGATCAATACGGCGGGGGACCCGGAGCGGGCGAAGGAGAAGGACCGGGCGCGGTTGTTCACGGGGATCGGGATGGCAGGACCAGGGGTGATCGGTGGTTCGCTGCTATTGCTGAACAAGCTGGCGATGGCGTTGTTCATCGGGTTTGGGCCGCTGTTCATCCTGTGCCTGCTATTTGATGCGACGAAGTCGTTGTTCCAGAAGTGGCTGTTGTACGGGATTGGGACGATGTTTTCGTTGGCGGTGCTGAGTTTCACGGTGAGCCTGGCGACGAAGGTGGTCAGTGCGGTGGCGGCGGGTTTTTTGGCGAGGTGGGTGGTGTCCAACGGCACGGGCGAGGGTGTGAGCAGCATGGCGTTGCAGCAGGGAGGGATCGGCTTGGTGTTGAGTACGCTGATCCTGACAGCGCCGCCGATGGCGGCGGCGTTCTTTCAGGGCACGCTGGGGCAGTTCAACGCGTATTCGGCGTTTGGCCAGGTGGGCAAGGATCCGGCGTCGGGGCAGCCTTATGCGCCGCAGGCGCCGGTGAGAACTGATCAGGCAAAATCGAATCTAAATACATTTAACAGTCAGATGCATATGAATAAAGGTGCTGAAAGTCAAGATCAGATAGCTCAAGCAGGAAGTCGTGGCGCACATGGAAATAAGGCCTAAAATTTTATGATTAATAAGATTTCTTATATTATTTTTGCGATTTCTGCATATTTTTTTTCCTCAAATATATTTGGGCAGACTCGCTGTGCGGTTGGAACCCCGGCGGGAAGTGCGCATTGCATTCCCGATGACGAGGGTTCTGCACCTCCCCGCGCAACAGGGGAGTGGATTAAGACATGGGGTGCGGTAGTTAATTCTGTTAAAGTAAATGAAGGGTGGAGTTCCGTTGGTAAATTTAGCGAAGAAGATGCGCGGAATGATGCATTAAATAAGTGTTATTCATCTGGGGCGAATGATTGCTCAGTGCAAGCTACCTATTTCAATCAATGCTTGGCTATCGTAGTTCCTATTGGTGGCGGTAGCGGAAATAGTTCTACCGGGAAGGATGAGGCGATTGCTAGTAAGCGTGCATTGGATGATTGTAAAAAAAGAGTCGGTTTGCAGTGCTCGGTTTTATTTGCGGAATGTACCAATCCATTTTTTAAGAAATATTCTGATTAGCCCTGACCTTCAGCCAGCAGTCGCAGGATCTGCGCTTATCACGCCATCGCGCAAGGCAACTACGCAAGACGTTATCTGGCCGAGGCGGCCTACCGTTTCAATCGCCGATTCTGCCTGCGCGAGATGCTGCCACGACTCGCCACGGCGATGATGCGATGCAAACCCTGTCCAGAGCCGGTTCTGCGTGCGGCGAGCAATTTCCACAGCTGAGAGTCAGGGCTAATCAGGAGAAATATTGAATTTCGCTTGTCGTAGTTGATTTCGGACTGAAGGCCGAGTCGCCGATCCAGATGTCGTAATAGGTGACGTTGACGGCGATGAGCGAGCTGAGGCTGTGGTGCTGAGTTTCACGGTGAGCCTGGCGACGAAGGTGGTCAGTGCGGTGGCGGCGGGTTTTTTGGCGAGGTGGGTGGTGTCCAACGGCACGGGCGAGGGTGTGAGCAGCATGGCGTTGCAGCAGGGAGGGATCGGCTTGGTGTTGAGTACGCTGATCCTGACAGCGCCGCCGATGGCGGCGGCGTTCTTTCAGGGCACGCTGGGGCAGTTCAACGCGTATTCGGCGTTTGGCCAGGTGGGCAAGGATCCGGCGTCGGGGCAGCCTTATGCGCCGCAGGCGCCGGTGAGGGTGGAAGGTGCGAACCACACCAATGCAAATAGCACTGGTGGGAATAATTATGTAAATGTAAATAAAGATGTTGGCGGGCAGACTCAAATCGCGGCTCCTGGAAGTCGTGGCGCCCATGACAGTAGGGTTTCGTAATTATGAATAAGAAAGCTATTGAGCCATTATTTTTTTTGATTTTTCTACTATATTTTTCCCCCTTAAGTTCATTTGCGCAAACGCGTTGCCCAGTTGGAGGCCAGGTGGGAAGTGCACAGTGTCTCCCTGACGAAGACGGGGCAGCGCCCCCTCGCCCCACTGGGGAATGGATTAAGACATGGGGTGCATTAGTAAGCTCTAATAAAGCGGGCGGGGCCTGGTCATCTAAAGGAAAATTTACTGAGAATGAAGCTCGTCAAGATGCTTTGAATAGATGTTATTCAACTGGTGTCTCAGATTGCTCTGTAGATGCAACATATTTCAATCAGTGTATTGCCGCTGCCGCGTCTAATGAGCTTGGAGTCGATTTTAATACGGGGAAGGATGAAGGCATTGCAGGAAAAAGAGCGTTATCTGATTGTGAAAAAAGATCCAAGTCAATATGCTCAGTTAAGTTTACGGAGTGCACTGATCCAATTTTTAGAAAATACTAATCTCTGATGTGGTGACTGATATGTGGATTAACTCAAGTTTGGAGAAAGTGCTTGTTCTTCTTATAGCTATTTCTTCGGCTGCGTGTGGCAGGATGGACCTGCATGCTCAGGAAAATATGGATGAAAGAAACGATGCTGACACTCGTGGAGCTAGTTCACCAGGAAAATTGACTTCTGGTCTCTCATCTAGTTCGGCGCAAAAGCAAGCCCAAGCCGCGCATGAGAACGATCAACTGCTCGAGAAAGCACTAGACGAACCCGCTCAACAAAAGCGTGCCGATCTGGCATCGCAAGTTCGTTTGCGATCTTCCTACAAGGATTGTGTTAAAAACTCCGCTGGTGTCACCCCAGCCCTACTTGATTGCAATGCTGAAGAATATCGCTATCAAGATGCACGTTTGAATAAGTTATATAATGAGCGCATGTTGGATCTCGCTAAGTCGCAGCAGTCTGGTTTGCGAGAAAAGCAACGAAAATGGATCAAGTCACGCGATAAGCTGTGTAATCTCGGCGGGAGCCTTGGTGGTGGCCAGGCTGAAGCGCTTGAGCGAAGTAGCTGTCATTTGAACGTGACGGTGAAACGTGGTGATGAGTTGGAGGCTGGTGCTTTATAGCTTGGCGTAGATATAGTCTTCCAAAATAATTTACAAGGAGTTGAAAGCCATGTCGACGACAGTGGATGGATGGAGCCTCGGAATGACGTCATCTCGTTACGAGAGTGGTGGTCGAGGGGCAGGTACTATTTCGAGTGGCAGAGGCGATCATGGAGGAGTCTCTTACGGGACATATCAGCTCTCCACCTCCCAAGGGACATTGGTAGAGTATTTGGACAGCTCGCGCTATAGTTCGCAGCTTGCGGGCTTGTCCCCAAATAGTGAGGCTTTCAACGCTCGGTGGCGCCAGTTGGCAAATGGCGATCCTAGTTTCGGTCAGGATCAGCACGATTTCATCCGTCGAACGCATTATGATCCCCAGGTATCACGACTTGCTGCAGCAGGAATAGATCTACATGATCGCGGCCCAGCAGTTCAAGATGCACTATGGAGTACGTCTGTACAGTTCCGAGATTTGACCCCTGGAATATTCCAGCGTGGACTCTCGGAAAAGTTCGGAGACAGCTACCAAATTTCGGCTTTATCTGATCGGCAAATAGTTGAGGCGGTGCAGGATTATAAGTATTCCCATACTGATCGTCTATTCAAAAGCTCACCAACACAATGGGACTCACTTCGTGAGCGTGCTCTCAACGAAAAGCAAGATTTGACCGAACTTGCCGAGGGTCGGCTTCCTGCTGTACGACACGGACATGCCAATGCTGCGCGTGATCCACTATCGGATGGCCGACTTGTATCCGGCGAACACGGCGAAGCCGTCAAGCAGATGCAGGGCCAGCTAACGCAACTCGGCCTGACCGGTCGCGATGGCATGCCCCTGCATCCAGACGGCGACTTCGGCCCTAACACACGCCATGCAGTGGAGCAGTTCCAACGCGAACATGGTTTGCAGGTGGACGGCGTTGTCGGCCGTAATACCCGCGCGGCGCTTGATCGAGCAGTGGCGCAGCATGCTCCGGCGCAGCAAGCCGCAACGCATCAGGCCGCGGCTGCAGCGCCATTGCTGTCCGATCCCGGCCATCCGCAGCACGCGCTGTACACAGGCGCCGTGCGCCAGCTGGAAGGGTTGGGCGAGGAGCGCGCTGGCTTCGCCAACCGCCAGGCCTTGGAGCAGGCCGCTGGGCAGATGGCGTTCGAGGCCAAGGTCAGCGGTCTTGAGCGGATAGACCATGTGGTGCCGAGCAAGGACGGCTGCGGCCTGATCGGAGTGCAGGGCGAATTGAACGATCCGGCGATGCGCCGGGTGTACGTGGATCGCGAGCAGGCGCAGGTACAGTCGTTGCAAGAGAGTACGCGGCAGATGACCGAGGAAGTGCAGCGACAGGCGCAGACACAGCAGGTCGAGTCGAGAGAGCCGGTCGCGATGTCGCATTTGGGTTGAGCAGCGCGATCGTGAAGACGGTGACGGGGAACTCGGACAGTCCGTACAAGGAGATCGACAAGAACCTTGCGCTGATGCAGGTGGCGATGACCAGCATCGACCAGATCAATACGGCGGGGGACCCGGAGCGGGCGAAGGAGAAGGACCGGGCGCGGTTGTTCACGGGGATCGGGATGGCAGGACCAGGGGTGATCGGTGGTTCGCTGCTATTGCTGAACAAGCTGGCGATGGCGTTGTTCATCGGGTTTGGGCCGCTGTTCATCCTGTGCCTGCTATTTGATGCGACGAAGTCGTTGTTCCAGAAGTGGCTGTTGTACGGGATTGGGACGATGTTTTCGTTGGCGGTGCTGAGTTTCACGGTGAGCCTGGCGACGAAGGTGGTCAGTGCGGTGGCGGCGGGTTTTTTGGCGAGGTGGGTGGTGTCCAACGGCACGGGCGAGGGTGTGAGCAGCATGGCGTTGCAGCAGGGAGGGATCGGCTTGGTGTTGAGTACGCTGATCCTGACAGCGCCGCCGATGGCGGCGGCGTTCTTTCAGGGCACGCTGGGGCAGTTCAACGCGTATTCGGCGTTTGGCCAGGTGGGCAAGGATCCGGCGTCGGGGCAGCCTTATGCGCCGCAGGCGCCGGGAAGGGTTGAGCAAACGGGCATGGATAACACGAGTAATTCAGACATGGGTAAATACGCAAATGCGAACAGAGGGGTCGACGGCCAGAACCAAGTTGCTCTGCCTGGTAGTCGTGGTGCCCATGGGAATAATGTTTAGGTTTTTTATGAATAAAAAAATATCTTATATTTCTATTTCTATTTCTATTTCTGTCATGGCGTGCTTTTCTTTATCAGACGTGTCTGGGCAGACTCGCTGCCCAGTTGGAGTTCAGACGGGAAGCGCGCAATGCCTCCCAGATGAGGAGGGTTCTGCACCTCCGCGTCCCACTGGGGAGTGGATTAAAACATGGGGTGCATTAGTTAGCTCTAATCAAGGCCACGGAGCATGGACATCCAAAGGGAAATTTACCGAGGATGAAGCCAGGCAGGATGCTTTAGGTAGATGCCATTCAACTGGCTTATCCGACTGTACTGTGGATGCAACTTATTTTAATCAATGTGTGGCTGTTGTAAGCTCATTTCAGCGTGAGCTTTCCATTGCTAAAGCAAAGGATGAGTCTATTGCCGGAAAGGCTGCATTGATGGATTGTCAGAAAAGAGGTAATTCGCAATGCACTGTTGAATTTTCTGATTGTACCGATCCTTTTTTTAGAAAATTCTAGGTTATATCAGATTGTGGGTGATTTTTATTTATTATTTTTGGTGAGATGTATGAAAATAGTTTCTCTTGTTGTGTTGCCACTCTTTTGCAGCTCTTTTTTACTTGTGGGATGTGTTTCGCAAGTGGAATCGGTGCCCGTTGAAATCCAGAAGGGTGAAATTGCTGCATCAAATAAGATTCAATCTAAGGAGCCAGCTACTCTACCTGATAGCTCAAAGGATTCTGTTGCCGCGGTGGTTCCTGTTGGTTTAAAAGAGGGGATGGCCTACGGCGATTTGCGTAGTATATTGATATCTGGAAATTGGGTGCCAAAGTCGCATCCTGATTGCAAGCGTAGCGTCATAGGCGCTGATTTTGACAAGGTTTGTTCTTCAGATCCGAATCTCTGCAAGGAGTGCGATGATCTCCCTGAGCTCAGTGAATGCAGTGGTGATGGCCATTGTCTGATGGAGTTTTCTGATGCTGGGGGGCGGCAAGTATTGACTGTCGCTACTTATGGCGATATTAAAGATGCCAAGGTCGAAAGTGAAGAATCGGGTTTGCGTGTATCTTGGTGGGATGCGAAATCGAAGAAATAAATCGTCTGTTGCTGTCGTTTGATGCACTATCACAGGAGGTGTTATGAATAGTCCTTTGGCTGATTTGATTCAGCGTGGCGAGTCGGGGCGCACTAACTACAATGCCTACAATCGTGGGACATATGTAGGGAGTGATAGTCGGGAACATGTCCGCGGAAGTGATGGGCCTTTGGACTTTTCGAGCATGACTTTGGGGCAGGTCATGGAGGCACAGTCTCTACCTAATGGCGATGCACAACGATTGTTTGCTGTAGGCCGTTATCAAGTCATCCCTGCGACGATGGCCAGAGCAGCCAGCTCACTTGAGCTGGATCGTTCTGAGACGTTTTCTAATGAGATGCAAGATAAAGTATTCTCGGATTATCTCATCTCCGATAAGCGTCCGGATGTTCGCAACTATATTGTTGGGGCCGATGGCTCCAGTTTGCAGGCTGCTCAGAAAGCGCTGTCTCAAGAATGGGCAAGTGTTGCTAATCCCGATACCGGGAAAAGCTATTATGACAAGTCAGGTGGTGCAAATCATGCATCTATCAACGCGGCGGAGACGGCCCAGGCGCTGAACGCGATGCGGCAGTCATACGCGAAAGCGATCGAAAGCGGTCTATCGCCGGATGCTGCGTGGCAGCAGATCAACTCCCAGCCTGCGCAACAGTTGTCGGCACCATCCCATTCCCAACGTGCTGAACCGATGGCCGATGGCAAGCTTGAACAAGGCGAACACGGCGACGCCGTCAAGCAGATGCAGGGCCAGCTAACGCAGCTCTGCCTGACCGGTCGCGACGGCAAACCCCTGCATCCAGACGGCGACTTCGGCCCTAACACGCGCCATGCAGTGGAGCAGTTCCAGCGCGAACATGGTTTGCAGGTGGACGGCGTTGTCGGCCGCAATACCCGCGCGGCGCTTGATCGAGCAGTAGCGCAGCATGCTCCTGCACAGGCAGTGCCTGCTCAACAAGCTGTTGCTGCTCCGTTGCTATCTGATCCAAGCCACCCGCAGCATGCCTTGTACTCTGGTTCGGTGCGCGAACTGGAAAAGCTCGGCGAGCGCGCTGGCTTCGCCAACCGCCAGGCCTTGGAGCAGGCCGCTGGGCAGATGGCGTTCGAGGCCAAGGTCAGCGGTCTTGAGCGGATAGACCATGTGGTGCCGAGCAAGGACGGCCGCGGCCTGATCGGAGTGCAGGGCGAATTGAACGATCCGGCGATGCGCCGGGTGTACGTGGATCGCGAGCAGGCGCAGGTACAGTCGTTGCAAGAGAGTACGCGGCAGATGACCGAGGAAGTGCAGCGACAGGCGCAGACACAGCAGGTCGAGTCGAGAGAGCCGGTCGCGATGTCGCGTTAGGCGCTGGCGGGATAAATGGGTTCCAAGGGAGTGGGTCGAATGAAACAGTTGCTGCTTTGCGTGTCGTTCTGTTTGGCTGGTAACGCACTGGCGCAGTCGGTTAATGCGCCGCAGGAAACTCTGCGGTATCGAGATAATGATCCGTTCGTATTTTGCACCGAGGGCCAGAAAAATCCGGATAAGTGCTGGATGCCGTTGCCGCCCTACACGGGCAACTACATGACGATGCCGTATTGCCAGCCGGTTGATCCCTATGGCAAGCCCTGGACGCCACAGGATTACGATTCGTTGGGGCAATACCAGCGGGTGTGTCCGCGTGCGCTGAAATCAGGCAGTTGGACGGGACCAAAGCCCGCCAACATGTCGCCGACGGCGCATTGAGCGTCGGTGGCGACGCCGATGGCGCGGCACTGGCCATGCTGATCCCGGATCGGCGCCAGCGAGTCGCATAACTCTGCGATCCTCTATGATCGCTGCTGATCCGGATGTCGTGGTGGGTGACGCTGACGGCGATGAGCGCGCTGACGCTATGGGTGCTGTTGAAGGGTTACCCGATAGTGATCGGGCAATCGCGCGAGTTCGCGATCGGGGGCACGCGAACTCGGGGCACGATCAGTATGCTCAGAACAGAGGATTTGCGCAGTGCGTGGTCCTGTCGATGCTGTGCTGCAGCAATTTCACCATGCTGGATAGGCATGAGCACGGCTCCATATGGGCGCTCCGGTACAGGAATCGCTACACAGAAGGTATTCCACCGCTATAGCGCAATCCGATATGCCATTGCGCTCACGGCATACACCCGGCCTTGGTTGACACCGTTCGCAGATTACGAAAGCGTAAGCGCCTGATCGCGTGCCGGACCGCTCCGGCCGCGGCGCGGCGGGCGCCGCGCTCATCGTTCCTGGGAGGGAAGATCTTGCAAAAACAGTCCGCTGGCGTGTCCGCGCCGATTCGCAATGCGCTGGCCCCGGCCGCCGCGCTGGGCCTGCTGGCCCTGGCTGCGGCCGGCCCCGGCCACTCGGCGCCGGCCGCCGCCGTGTCCGCCGTGCCGCCGCCGGTCCATCCACAGCTGTGGCCGTCGCCGGCCTGGCCGCTGGCCGCCGATGCGGCGCTGGAAGCGCGCATTTCCAAGTTGATGGCGCAGATGACGGTGGAGCAGAAGGTCGGGCAGATCGTGCAGGGCGACATCGCCAGCATGACCCCGGACGAGGTGCGCAAGTACCACATCGGCTCGGTGCTGGCCGGCGGCAATTCCGATCCCGGCGGCAAGTACGACGCCAGTCCGGCGCAGTGGCTGAAGCTGGCCGACGCCTACTACGCGGCGTCGATGGACAAGGGCAACGGCGGCCTGGCGATCCCGATCATCTTCGGCATCGATGCGGTGCACGGGCAGAGCAACATCGTCGGCGCCACGCTGTTCCCGCACAACATCGGCCTGGGCGCCACGCGCGACCCGGAGCTGATGCGCAAGATCGGCGCGGTGACCGCGGCCGAGACCCGCACCACCGGCATGGAGTGGACCTTCGCGCCGACCGTGGCGGTGCCGCAGGACGATCGCTGGGGCCGTACCTACGAGGGCTATTCCGAATCGCCCGAGGTGGTCGCCAGCTTCGCCGGCAAGGTGGTCGAAGGCCTGCAGGGCGTGCCCGGGCAGCCCGGCTTCCTCGACGGCGCGCACGTGATCGCCTCGGTCAAGCATTTCCTCGGCGACGGCGGCACCACCGACGGCAAGGACCAGGGCGATACCCGGGTCAGCGAGCAGCAGCTGCGCGACATCCATGGCGCCGGCTATCCCCCGGCGATCGCCGCCGGTGCGCAGACGGTGATGGCCTCGTTCAACAGCTTCAACGGGGTCAAGATGCACGGCAACACGCCGATGCTGACCGACGTGCTGAAGGGGCAGATGCATTTCGGCGGCTTCGTGGTCGGCGACTGGAACGGCCATGGCCAGGTGCCCGGGTGCCGCAACGACGACTGTCCGGCCGCGTTCAATGCCGGCGTGGACATGCTGATGGCGCCGGACAGCTGGAAGGGCTATTACGAGAGCGCATTGCAGGCGGTCAAGTCGGGCGAGATCCCGATGACGCGGCTCGATGATGCGGTACGGCGCATCCTGCGGGTGAAGCTGCGGCTGGGCCTGTTCGAGGCCGGCAAGCCGTCGCAGCGTCCGCTCGGCGGCAAGTTCGAGCTGCTCGGCGCGCCCGAGCATCGCGCGGTCGCGCGGCAGGCGGTGCGCGAGTCGCTGGTGCTGCTGAAGAACCAGAAGCAGCTGCTGCCGCTGAAGCCGCAGAGCAAGTTGCTGGTCGCTGGCGACGGCGCCAACGACATGGGCAAGCAGTCCGGCGGCTGGACGTTGAATTGGCAGGGCACCGGTACCAAGCGCGCCGACTACCCGAACGGCAATACGATCTGGGAAGGCCTGCAGGCGCAGGTCAAGGCCGCCGGCGGCAGCGCCGAGCTGGCGATCGACGGCAAGTACCAGGACAAACCGGACGTGGCGGTGGTGGTGTTCGGCGAGAACCCCTACGCCGAGTTCCAGGGCGACATCGCCACGCTGCTGTACAAGCCGGGCGACGACAGCGACCTGCAGCTGATCAAGAAGCTCAAGGCCGAGGGCATTCCGGTGGTGGCGGTGTTCCTGAGCGGGCGTCCGCTGTGGGTGAATCGCGAGATCAACGCCGCCGACGCCTTCGTCGCCGCGTGGCTGCCAGGTTCGGAAGGCGGCGGTATCGCCGACGTGCTGCTGCGCAAGCCCGATGGCGGCATCCAGTACGATTTCCACGGCAAGCTCAGCTTCTCCTGGCCGCGCACCGCCACCCAGTACGCCAACAACGTCGGGCAGAAGAACTACAACCCGCAGTTCGCGTTCGGCGATGGCCTGCGCTACGCCGACAAGGGCGATCTGACCCGGTTGTCCGAAGTCTCCGGCGTGTCCGGCGCGCAGGCGGTGGGCGGGGTGTATTTCGAACGCGGCAGGCCCGCGGCGGGCATCAACATGGTCCTGCAGGGCGCCAGCCAGGCCAATCTGCCGGCGGTGACGCCGCCGGCGGCGTTGGCCGACGGGTCGCTCAAGCTCACCGCGATCGACCACAAGGCGCAGGAGGATGCGCGCCGCCTGCAGTGGTCGGGCAAGGGCAAGGCGGGCATGGCGCTGGTGCTGCCCAGGCCGCTGGACGTGTCGCGCGAGAGCAACGGCGACGTGCAGCTGATCCTGACCTTGAAGGTGGATGCGGCGCCGAGCGGCACGACCCGCATCGGCGTGGCCTGCGGTAATGGCTGTACGGCGGCGCAGGTCGATCTGGGCAAGGCCTTGGCGGCGCTGCCCAAGGGCGAATGGCGCACGCTGGGGGTGCCGTTGAAGTGCTTCAGCGTCGCCGGCGCCGATGTGTCCAGGCTGGAGCGGCTGCCGGTGATCGAGAGCGACGGCACGCTGGACCTGGCGCTGTCGCGGATCGCGCTGGGCGCCAGCAACGACGCGCAGAGCGTGGTCGATTGCGCGGTGCGCTGAGCGGCTTGCCAAGGATGCGTTACCGCCCGCGGCTGCGCTCGGGCATTCAAGCATCCGATTTGTACGAACCCTCAGCAATCCCCTGTGGGAGGGGCTTCAGCGCCGACGGTAGGCCGGCAAAGCTGGTCGCGGCTGAAGTCCCTCCCGCAACAGCCCGCCCTCCGAAGCGGGTTTGTCTCCAGCGCCTGATTGCCGAAGGTCGGCGCCAATCAGGCGCAAGTCATCCCTGTCCCGGCGGGACGGGTTCATCGATACACAGGCGAAAGGGCCGCGGCCCGTGGGAGAAGTGCAGTGGGTCTGGCGACATTGGATATTGCGATCGTATTGGTCTACCTGACGGGCATCTTCGTGCTCGCGCAGTGGGTATCGCGGGAAAAGGCCGGGCACAGCAAGAGCGCCGAGGACTACTTCCTGGCCGGCAAGACCCTGCCGTGGTGGGCGATCGGCGCATCGCTGATCGCGGCCAACATCTCCGCCGAGCAGATCATCGGCATGGCCGGTTCCGGCTATGCGATCGGCCTGGCGATCGCGTCCTACGAATGGATGGCGGCGCTGACCCTGCTGATCGTCGGCAAGTTCTTCCTGCCGATCTTCCTGCGCAACGGCATCTACACCATGCCGCAGTTCCTGGAGCAGCGTTACGGCAAGTGGATCCGCACGTTGATGGCCGTGTTCTGGCTGCTGCTGTACGTGTTCGTCAACCTGACCTCGATCCTGTGGCTGGGCTCGATCGCAGTGAGCCAGGTCACCGGCATGGATCAGTCCCTGGCGCTGGCCCTGATCGGCGTGTTCGCGCTGGTCTACCAGCTGTACGGCGGGCTCAAGGCGGTGGCGCTGACCGACATCGTGCAGGTCACCTTGCTGGTGCTGGGCGGGCTGCTGGTCGCCGGGCTGACGCTGTCGCGCATCGGCGACGGTGCCGGCATGCTGGCCGGCTTCAAGCATCTGTGGAATGCGCATCCGGAACACTTCCACATGATCCTGTCCAAGGACAACCCGTTCTACAAGGACCTGCCGGGCCTGAGCGTGCTGCTGGGCGGGCTGTGGGTGATGAACATCAGCTACTGGGGCTTCAACCAGTACATCATCCAGCGCGCGCTGGCCGCAAAAAACCTCGGCGAGGCGCAGAAGGGCATCGTGTTCGCCGCGTTCCTGAAGCTGCTGATGCCGTTGGTGATCGTGGTGCCGGGCATCGCCGCGGTGGTGCTGGCGCCGGATCTGGCCAAGCCCGACCAGGCCTATCCGACCATGATGCAGTTGCTGCCCAGCGGCGTGCTCGGCCTGGTGTTCGCCGCGCTGGTGGCGGCGATCGTGGCCTCGCTGGCGTCGAAGATCAATTCGGTGGCGACGATCTTCACCCTGGACTTCTACGCCAAGTTCCGCCCGCAGACCGAACAGAAGCACCTCGTGCGGGTGGGCCGCATCGCCGCGGTGGCGTCGGTGCTGATCGGCATCCTCACCGCGCGGCCGTTGCTGGGCAACTTCGACCAGGGCTTCCAGTTCATCCAGGAATTCACCGGCTTCTTCACCCCGGGCGTGGTGGTGATCTTCATGCTCGGGCTGTTCTGGAAGCGCGCCAACGAAGCCGGCGCGCTGACCGCGGCGATCGGGTCGGTGGTGCTGTCGTTCGCGCTCAAGATACTGTGGCCGGCGCTGCCGTTCATGGACCGGATCGGGCTGGTATTCGTGCTGTCGTTGCTGCTGGCGATCGTGGTGTCGCTGGCGACGCCCCCGGCGCCAGCGCGCGACACGATCCGCACCGACGATGTGGCTTACGCCACTTCGATCAGCTTCAAGGTCGGTGCGCTGGGCGTGCTTGCGATCCTGATCGCGCTGTATGCCGCATTCTGGTGAGACCGCGCGCGGGGCTCGCGCGACAGTGACGATGGCGCGCGTGCCGGACGATGGTCGTCGCGCGATCGGCAGACAGTGCGCCGCGACTGGACGCTGCCGCCGTGCGCGCAGGACAGGCGTGGCATGCCCGCGTTCGCGCAAGCGCACGGCAGCGTTGCCGGCGTCGGTTCCCGAATAGGTCGCACCACTGGCGAGTTTGCGCAATGCGCGGCTGCGCCGCGGACGATGGCGGCCACAGGATGTGTGCTCTCGCTGCCAGCGCCGGCTGCAGTGCCCGAAAACCGTGACGCTCATTGCGAATTGCGCCGGCGCCCAGGCGCATAGGCAGGAATATCCATAGAGCGTGACGTACACCGCTCCATTGATGCCGATTGCTCGTGAGAATCGGACTCGACGTCCTTGCAGGCTCCTTGCCTGCATCGCACGCAGGGGGCAGGTCGTTCATGCTGGTGGATTTTTCGCCATGCAGTTCCTTGTTGCACGACGGTCTGGCTTTGCTTCGGTCCTGGGGAGGACCTGCCGTCCAACGGGGAGATACGCGTCATGAAGTCCATACGGCGTCTGCTGGCCGCCATGCTGTTGTTGTGTGCCGGGGGAATGGCTGTCGCCGGTAGTGCGGTCGCCGGAATCCACGTTTCAGGGGCGCAGCTCAAGGAAGGCAACGGCACGCCACTGGTGCTGCGCGGGGTCAACCTGCCGCATGCGTGGTATCCGGACCGCAGCCTTGCCACGATCGACGCCATTGCCGGCGAAGGCGCCAACAGCGTGCGTGTGGTGCTCAGTTCCGGTGCGCGCTGGAAACGCACGCCGTTGTCGCAGGTGGCCGATATCATCGCGCGCTGCAAGCGGGCAGGCCTGATCGCGGTGCTGGAAGTGCACGACACCACCGGCTACGGCGAGGATGGCGCGGCCGCCTCGCTGAACAATGCCGCCGACTACTGGGTGAGCATCCGCAATGCGCTGATCGGCCAGGAAGATTACGTCATCGTCAACATCGGCAACGAACCGTTCGGCAACCGGTTTACCCCCAGCGAATGGGTCAATGGCCATGCCGCGGCGATCAAGAAGATGCGCAATGCCGGCCTCGCCAACGCGTTGATGGTGGATGCGCCGAACTGGGGCCAGGACTGGCGGTTCTACATGCGCGACAACGCCGCGGTGCTGCTTGCCAAGGATCCGCGCAAGAACGTGATGTTCAGCGTGCACATGTACGAGGTGTTCTCCACCGCCGCGAAGGTGGATGCCTACATGCGGCGTTTTCGCGACCAGAATCTGACGTTGGTGGTCGGCGAGTTTGCCGCCGACCACAAGGGCGCAGCGGTCGACGAAGGCGCGATCATGGCGCGCGCGCAGGCCTATGGTATCGGCTATATGGGCTGGTCGTGGTCGGGCAACGATGCCAGTACGCGCTCGCTGGATGTCGTCCTGGACTGGAACAGTAACCGCCTGAGCCGCTGGGGAACGATTCTGTTGGAGAGCAGCAATGGCATCTTGATGACCGCACGGCGCGCATCGGTGTTCGCCGCCGTGACCACCGCCAGCACCGCCGCCGCTCTGGGCTGCGGCAGCAGCAACGGTTATCCGGTCTGTTGCAGCGCTGTCGCGTCCGATCCGGACGGCGATGGCTGGGGCTGGGAAAACCAGCGCAGCTGTGTGGTGCTGGACGCCGGCTAGGAGTCTGTCGGACTTGGCTGGTCGAGGCGGGAACCCGCACGGACGGATTTGCAGCCCGGCCAGGTCAAGTCCGACGGACTCCTAGCCCCTCTCCCCCTCGGGAGAGGGGTTGGGGTGAGGGTCCGGCGCGAAAGCGTCTCGGCTGAGTAGGGATGCACGAGGCTGCGCCCGTACCCTCATCCGGCCCTGCGGGCCACCTTCTCCCGTGGGGAGAAGGGAACGGCCGCTAGCGGCAGCCGCCGCGCGTGGTGGGCGATCCCGTCGCACGGAGCGGGGCCGGGTGGGCGCTATGCGCGTCAGCGTGGGCGCCACGGCATGGCCAGCCAGGCGTCCAGCGCCGCCGCCGGCATCGGCCGCGCGATCCAGTAGCCCTGGCCCTCGTCGCAGCCCCACGCGCACAGCATGGCGTAGGCCGCCTCGGTCTCGATGCCTTCGGCCACCACCTGCTGGCCGAAATCGTGGCCGAGCCGGATCATCGACGGCACGATCATGCAGTCCTTGCGGCTGCCCGGCAGCGAGCGGATGAAGGACTGGTCGATCTTCAGCGCGTTGGCGGGGATGCGCTTGAGGTAGCTGAGGTTGCTGTAGCCGCTGCCGAAGTCGTCGATGGCGATCTTCACCCCCAGCGCGCTGATCTCCTGCAGCTGTTCGGCCACGCGCTGCGGATGCCGGATCATCGCGCTTTCGGTGAACTCGATCTCGATGCGGCCCGGTTCCAGCGCATGCCGCGCCAGCAGCTCGCGCAGCGTGGCGATGAAGTCGGCCTGTTCCAGATCCACCGCCGACACGTTCAGCGAGACGCTGAAGCGACGCCCCTGCTGCTGCCACAGCGCGGCCTGGGCGATGCCGGCCTGCAGCACCCAGGCGGTGACCCGGCTCATCAGCGCGGTCTTTTCCGCCAGCGGGATGAATTCGTTGGGCGCGACGCTGCCGAGCAGCGGATGCTGCCAGCGCAGCAGCGCCTCCACGCCGACGCATTCGCCGCTGCGCAGGCTGACCCGCGGCTGGTAGTGCAGGCTCAGCTGCTCGCGTGCGCTCAGCGCCTCCGGCAACGCGGCCAGGATGCGGAACGCGTTGCGCTGGCTGGCGTCGTGGCTGCGCTCGTACAGGCTCCATGGCAGGCCGCGCTGGCGCGCCATGTCCACCGCGGTGGTCAGCGAGCGCAGCGTATGGTTGGCGCTCAACGCGCCGTCCAGGCGCACCGCGCCGATCGACGGCGTCGCGGCGTGCGGAATGCTCTGGTGGTCGATCGCCTCGGCGAAGGCGCTGCACACGCGCTCGCAGCGCTGCGCCAGCTGCGCCGGGTCGTTGCCCTCCACCACGAAGGCGAAACTGGTGGTGTCGATGCGGTAGGCCGGTCGCCCGTCCAGGGCTTGCAGCAGGCGGTCGCGGGTGGCCAGCAGGTAGCCCTCGGCGTATTCCCAGCCCAGGGCCTTGACCATGTCGCGGAAGTACTCGCTGCCGCAGACGTCGATTGCCACGCCGGTGTCGTGCTGGTCCGCGCTCTGCAGCGACAGCCACATGGTCAGGTCTTCGTTGAAGCGGCTGCGGTTGGGCAGGCCAGTCAGCGCATCGACGAAGCCGGTGTTGCGCAGGGTCTCGATCCGCAGCAGCAGCAGGTCGCGCAGTTGCTGCAGGGTCTGCCGCGATGGCGCATCGAATTCGCTGCGCGGTTCGCTGTCGATCACGCACAGCGTGCCCAGGCCGGTGCCGTCAGCCAGCAGCAACGGCGCGCCGGCGTAGAAGCGGATGAACGGCGGCCCGGTGACCAGCGGGTTGTCGCGAAAGCGCGGATCCTGCCGCGCATCGGCCACCACCAGCAGCTCGGGGCTGTGGATCGCATGCGCGCAGAAGGCCTGGCTGCGCGGCGTCTGCGCCGCCTCCAGGCCGACCCGGGACTTGAACCACTGGCGCTGCTCGTCGAACAGCGAAACCAGCGCGATCGGCGTGCGCAGGGTGCGCGCGGCCAGCTGGGTGATCAGGTCGAAGGCGCGGTCGGGCGGGGTGTCGAGCAGGCACAGCTGGCGCAGGGTGGCCAGCCTCTTCGGTTCGTCGGGCAGCGGCGGGGGAGAGGATGGCGTCATGCCAGGTTAGCGGCGCGCGGCAAGACGACTTGAACCGCTGGCGGCGAAATGCGCACGAGGCGAACAGCTTCAGGTCGGGGAAGTGAAGGCGATGTGGACGCCGATGCAATCGCGGCGTCGGACGCGGCGTCCGACGCGCCGCCCAAGCCCGCTCAGCGCGGCGGGTTGCGCTGCGGGCCGGGCTGCGGACTGGGGCGCTTGGCCAGCTTGCGTTGCAGCGAGCGGCGGTGCATGCCGAGCAGGCGCGCGGCCGCCGAGACGTTGCCGCCGGTCTCGTGCATGGCTTGCTGGATGTGCTCCCACTGCAGTCGGCTCAGCGGGGTCATCGCGTCCGGCAGTTCGATGCCGTCGTCGTCGTCCGCACTCTCCGCCTCCAGGCTCAACGCGCGCAGGATCATCTGCACCGTGGCCGGCTTGGGCAGGTAGTCGTCGGCGCCGAGCTTGATCGCCTCCACCGCGGTGGCGATGCTGGCGTAGCCGGTGACCAGCAGGATGCGCATGTCGGCGCGGATCGCGCGCAGCGGCTGGATCAGGGCCAGGCCGGATTCGTCGCCGAGCTTGAGGTCGATCAACGCGTAGTCCGGCGGCGTCGCCGTGGCCAGCGCCAGCGCCGCGGCGCCGCTGTCGGCGGTCAGCGTCTCCAGCCCGCGGCGGGCGAGGGTGCGTTGCAGGGTGCGCAGGTATAGCGGGTCGTCGTCGACCAGCAGGCCCAGCGGGGCATCGGTGCTCATGCGGGCGTCTCCAGGGCGAGCAGCGGCAGGCGGAAACCGACCCGCGCGCCATGGTCCGGCGCCGGCTGGGTCCACAGTTCGCCGCCCAGGCGTTCGATGGTGGCATGCGACAGCGCCAGGCCCACGCCCATGCTGTCGGGCTTGCCGCTGCGGAACAGGGTCGCCGGCAGCGCGACCTGGTTGGCGTCGAAGCCGCCGCCGTAGTCGCGGACCTCGCCGACCAGTTCGCTGCCGGTGACCCGCACGCTCAGGTCCACCTGCGGATGGCCGGCGCGTTCGCCGGCATCGGCGGCGTTGTTCAGCAGCACCTGCAGCAGGTGGCCGATCGCGCTCTCCAGGCGCAGCTGCAGCGGCGCGTCGTCGTTGCGGCGCAGCTGCACGGTCGGGCGCACCAGTTGCCACTGGTGCAGCACGTGCGCCAGCGCCACCGTGCCGCCGCCGGCGCGCTGCGCCGGTGCGGCCAGCGCCAGCACCCGTTCGCGGCACTGCACCAGCAGTTCGCGCAGGGTTTCCAGGTCCTCGCGCAGTTCCGGCTGTTCGCTCTGCTCGACGATGTCGTCGGTGAGCAGGGTCATCGTCGCCAGCGGCGTGTTCAGCTCGTGCGCGACCGAGGCGGCATGGGTGGCCAGGGCGACGATGCCCTCGTTGCGGGTGAAGCGCTCGCGCAGCAGCGCCAGCTCGCGTTCGCGTTCGCGCAGCGCCAGCGCCAGGCGGGTGGAGAACACCAGCACCACGATGGTCGACAGCAGGAAGTTGGCGGCCATGCCCCAGCGCTGCAGGTCCAAGGCCTGGTGCGGGCCGCGCGGCAGCGGCAGGCCGAACAGCGCGCTGACCGCGTAGCCGGCCACGCAGGCCACCGCCACCGCCAGCGCCCAGCGCAGCGGCAGGGCCAGCGCGGCCAGCGCGATCAGCACCAGGAACAGCGAGCCGAAGGCGTTGCCGATGCCGCCGCTCCAGCCGACCATCCAGGTCAGTACGGTCACGTCGACCAGGATGTGGCCGAAGGCGGTGGCCGGCGCCGTGGAGTCGGCATGGCGCAGGCGCAGCTGCGCATACAGGTTGAACAGGGCCAGCGCGGCCACGCCCGACCACAGCGGCGCCTGCGGCAATGGCAAGCGCATCGCCCAGGTCGCGACCAGGATCGTCGCCGCCTGCCCGGCGGTGGCCAGCCAGCGCAGGCTGCACAGGGTGCGCAGGAACGAGGCGTCGGTGGAGTTCATGGCGCGCATCGTATGCGCTGGCGCGCGCGGCTGTCTGCGACAAACCGTCGCAGTGCCCGGCGCGCCGCTGAACCCGGCAGTGCCGTGGGGTGGGGCGCGGATGCCCGCACACGCTAAAATGCGCGCATGTACGACGCCGTCAGCCGACCCACCCCCCCCTCCGACGCCGCGCCCTGGGCGCGCCGTTCCACCCAGCCGGTCCGCGTCGGAGGTGTCGTCGTGGGCGGCGGCAAGCCGATCGTGGTGCAGTCGATGACCAACACCGACACCGCCGACGTGGCCTCCTCGGTCAAGCAGGTCGCCGAGTTGTGGCGCGCCGGTTCGGAGCTGGTGCGGCTGACCGTCAACAACGCCGAGTCGGCCGCGGCGATCCCGCGTATCGTCGACAAGCTGCGGATGATGGGCATCGAGGTGCCGCTGATCGGCGACTTCCATTACAACGGACACCAGCTGCTGGCCGCCGAACCGGCCTGTGCGCAGGCGCTGGCCAAGTACCGGATCAACCCCGGCAACGTCGGCTTCGGCAAGAAGAAGGACACCCAGTTCGCGCAGCTGATCGCGTTCGCGCTGCAGTACGACAAGCCGGTGCGCATCGGCGCCAACTGGGGCTCGCTGGACCAGGCCCTGGCGGCGCAGCTGATGGATGAGAATTCGCGCCGCGAGACGCCGTGGGATGCCGGCCGCGTGCTGCGCGAGGCGCTGATCCGCTCGGCGCTGGATTCGGCCGAGCGCGCGGTGGAACTGGGCCTGGGCCGCGACCGCATCGTGCTCAGCTGCAAGGTCAGCGGCGTGCAGGAATTGATCGCGGTATACCGCGACCTGGCGCAGCGCTCGGATTTCGCGCTGCACCTGGGCCTGACCGAGGCCGGCATCGGCAGCAAGGGCATCGTCGCCTCCAGCGCGGCGCTGGCGGTGCTGATGCAGGAAGGCATCGGCGACACCATCCGCATCTCGCTGACGCCCGAGCCGGGCCAGTCGCGCACGCAGGAGGTGATCGTCGCCCAGGAACTGCTGCAGACCACCGGCCAGCGCGCCTTCACCCCGCTGGTCACCGCCTGCCCGGGCTGCGGCCGCACCACCTCCGAGTTCTTCCAGGAACTGGCCAAGGTGGTGCAGAACCACGTCCGCGCGAAGATGCCGGAGTGGAAGGTGAGCCATCCCGGCGCCGAGAACATGACCCTGGCGGTGATGGGCTGCGTGGTCAACGGCCCGGGCGAATCGCGCCATGCCAACATCGGCATCTCGCTGCCAGGCACCGGCGAGGCGCCGTCGGCGCCGGTGTTCGTCGATGGCGAAAAGACCGTCACCCTGCGTGGCGAGAACATCGCCCACGAGTTCGTCGCGCTGATCGACCAGTACGTCGAAACCAAGTATGTCCGCCGCGCCGGGTGAGACCCCGGCCGAGCGCGCCGCCGGCGTGCGTCATTGGTTGCGCCGCAACGCCTGGCGCATCGGCCTGCTGTTCGCCGGCGTGTTGCTGCCGCTGGGCGTATTCGCGGCGCTGGCCGACGAGGTCCACGAACTGGAGAACGTCTACTTCGACGAGCCGCTGCTGTGGAGCATGCGCGCGCTGGCCTCGCCGGGCGGGGACCGGTTCTTCAGCGTCGTCACCGAGGCCGGCTACCAGTACGGGGTGATCCCGCTGGACACGCTGATCGTGCTGCTGTTGCTGGGCCTGCGGCGCTGGCGCGAGGCCATGTTCGCCGGGTTCTCGTTCGTCGGCTCGGCGCTGTTGAACATGGGCGCCAAGCAGTTCTTCCAGCGCGACCGGCCCAGCCTGTGGGAGTCGATCGCGCCGGAGCACACCTTCAGTTTCCCCAGCGGCCACGCGATGGGCTCGATGACCCTGGCCGCGGTGCTGATCGCGCTGGCCTGGCGCACCCGCTGGCGCTGGCCGGTGCTGCTGCTGGCCAGCGTATTCGCGCTGCTGGTCGGCGTGTCGCGGATCTACCTGGGCGTGCATTACCCCTCCGACATCCTTGGCGGCTGGTGCGCGGCGCTGGTCTGGGTGCTCGGGCTGTACCTGCTGATGTTCCGCGGCGAACGGCGTCCGCGCTGGCGACATCGGCGCCCTGCGGCGGCCGATGCCGGTTGAGTTCGCTCACGCGGTGGGGGAGGGACTTCGGTCCTGATCCATTACCGGCGAGGCCTCGTCGGGACTGAAGTCCCTCGCACATGCCGCCAGTGCGCCGCGGCGCGCTATGCCAGGCTGTGCAGCGCCGCCGCGCGCGCATGCAGCGCGGCGGTATCGAACAGCGGCAGCTGCGCGTCGGCGGCGCCGACCAGCAGCGCGATCTCGGTGCAGCCCAGGATCACCGCCTCGGCGCCTCGCGCCTGCAGCGCCGCGATCACCTCGCGGTAGCGCGCCCGCGAGGCGTCGCGGATCACGCCCTGGCACAGTTCGTCGTAGATGATGCGGTGCACCTGTTCGCGCTCCTGAGGATCCGGCACCAGCACCTGGAAGCCGCGCCGCTGCAGCCGCTCGCGGTAGAAGTCCTGTTCCATCGTGAAGCGGGTGCCGAGCAGCCCGACCCGGGTCACCCCGGCCGCCTGCAACGCATCGGCGGTGGCGTCGGCGATATGCAGCAGCGGCAGCGGCACCGCCGCGGCGATCGCGTCGGCGACGCGGTGCATGGTGTTCGTGCACAGCACCAGGAAATCGGCGCCGCCGGCCTGCAACGCACGCGCCGCGGCCGCCATCGCCGCGCCGGCCGCGTCCCAGTCGCCGGCCTGCTGCAGCTGCTCGATCGCGTGGAAGTCCACGCTGTACAGCAGCAGCCTGGCCGAATGCAGCCCGCCCAGCTGCGCGCGGACCGTCTCGTTGATGTGCCGGTAGTAGGGCAGGGTGGATTCCCAGCTCATGCCGCCGATCAGGCCGATGGTCTTCATGCCGTCCTCCACGCTTGGACCGCTCGCCGGGTGCGAGCGTCGATGATCGCGTAGTGTCGCCGGTTCGTGCGCGGTGCGCGAGCGCCATGCCGGCATGGCCGGGCAGGCGCGCTCACTGGCCCGGCGTGGCCGCCGCGGTGGCCGCTGCGCTGGCCGCGCGCCGCGCCAGCAGCGCCTCGCGGTGGGCGATGTAGGCGTTGGCGCCGAGGATGATCAGCGCGCCGAGCGCGGTCCAGCGGTCGGGCGCCTCGTCGAACAGCCACCAGCCGAACACGGTCACCAGCGGCAACTGCATGAAGCTGATCGGGGTCAGCGCCGAGACTTCGCCGATGCGCAGCGCGCGCGTCCACAGCAGTTGTCCCAGGGTGCCGAACAGGCCGGTGGCCAGCAGCCACAGCCAGTCGATGCCGTGCGGCCAGGTCCAGGCGAACAAGGCCGGCAGCAGCGACATCGGCACCCAGAACGCGTAGGTGTAGAACACCACGGTGTTGGCCGCATCCACCCGCGCCAGTTGCTTGATCTGGATCGCCACCAGCGCGCCCATCACCGCCGCCAGCAGCGCGACCAGGGTGCCGGCGCTGAACGTGGCCGCGCCGGGGCGCAGGATGATCAGCACGCCGACGAAGCCGCACAGCACCGCCATCCAGCGCCGCAGGCGCACGTTCTCGCCCAGCCAGAACGCCGCGGCCAGGGCCACGAACAGCGGCGTGGAATAGGACAGCGCGATCGCCTGCGACAGCGGCAGGTGGCCGATCGCCCAGAATCCGGCCAGCATCGACACCAGGCCGATCGCGGTGCGCAGCAGATAGCGCGGCAGCTGCGCGGTACGCGGCAGCGGCTGGCCGGGGCGCAGCAGCATTGGCAGCAGGAACAGCAGGCCGAACAGGTTGCGGAAGAAGGCGATCTGCACCGTGGCCAGGTGCGCGGAGGCCAGCCGGATCGCCACCACCATCAGCCCGAACGACAGCGTGCTGGCCAGCATCAGCGCGGCCGCGCGCAGCGAGACGGTTTGGTTCACCAGTGCGCGCCGACGATGCGCGGTTCCGGCTCCAGGAGTACGCCGAAGCGCTCCAGCACCGAGGCCGAGATGCGCCGTGCCAATGCCAGCAGCTCTGCGCCGCTGGCCTGGCCGTGATTGACCAGCACCAGCGCGTGCGCCGCGGACACGCCGGCGTCGCCGTCGCGATGGCCTTTCCAGCCGCAGGCCTCGATCAGCCATGCCGCCGACAGCTTGCGCTGCTCCTCGCCGTCGCCGGGGAACACCGGCAGCGCCGGGGACGCGTGCTGCAGCGCCTGCGCCTGTTCGGCCGGCAGCAGCGGATTCTTGAAGAAGCTGCCGGCGTTGCCGAGCAGGTCCGGGTCGGGCAGCTTGCGGCGGCGGATGTTGATCACCGCCTGCGCCACGTCGGGCGCGCCGGGCATGGCGATGCCGAGCGCCTCCAGTTCCTCGCCGATGCCGGCGTAGTCCAGGCGCAGCGCATGCAGCCGCGGCAGGTTGAATTCCACCGCGGCGATCAGATAACGGTCGGGCTGGCGCTTGAACAGGCTGTCGCGGTAGCCGAACTCGCAGGCGGCCGCGTCCAGCCGCACGAAGCGCGCATCGGCGCGATCGTAGGCCTCGACCACGTGCACGAACTCGCCGACCTGCGCGCCGTAGGCGCCGATGTTCTGGATCGGCGCGGCGCCGACCGTGCCCGGGATCAGCGCCAGGTTCTCCAGGCCCGACAGGCCCTGCGCCAGCGACCACAGCACCAGTTCGTGCCAGCCCACGCCGGCGCCGGCGCGCACGATGGCGTAGTCGGCGCGGTGTTCGAGCGTGTCGATGCTGCGGTTGGCGAAGGCCAGCACCACGCCGGGCGCGTCGCCGGCGAACAGCATGTTGCTGCCGCCGCCCAGCGGCAGCAGCGCCGCGCCGGCCAGCTGCGGCGCCAGCAGCGCCTCGGGCAGCGCTTCGGGAGCGAAGATCTGCAGCAGCCACGGCGCCTGCGCGGCGACATGGAAGGTGTTCAGCGCCTGCAGCGGCGCATTCGCGGTCAGCGACCAGGCGTTGCTCATAGCGCGGCGACCGCGCCGCGGCTGGGCGCTTCGCGGCGCCGGCGCATCGCCTCGACGCATTCGCCGATCAGCGCCGGGCCGCGGAACACCAGCCCGCTGTAGCACTGCACCAGCGCCGCACCGGCGGCCATCTTCGCCACCGCATCGGCGCCGGACAGGATGCCGCCGACCCCGATCAACGGGATCGCCTCGGGCAGGCGCGCACGCAGCCGCCGCAGCACCAGCGTGGATTGGCCCAGTAGCGGCGCGCCGGACAGGCCGCCCGCTTCGGCGCCCAGCGCGTTGCGCTCCAGGCCGGGACGGGCGACGGTGGTGTTGGTGGCGACGACCCCGTCCACCTGCAGGTCCGACAGCACCCGCGCCGCCGCGTCGATGTCGCTGTCGCTCAGATCCGGCGCGACCTTGACCAGCATCGGCACGCGCTTGCCATGGCGCGCGGCCAGCGCTTCCTGCGCCTCGCGCAATTGCGACACCAGTTGCCGCAACGCCTGTTCCTCCTGCAGCTCGCGCAGGCCGGCGGTGTTCGGCGAGGAAATGTTGACGGTCACGTAGTCGGCCAGCGCGTAGACCTTTTCCAGGCAATGCAGATAGTCCGACGCGGCGTCCTGGTTCGGCGTGTCCTTGTTCTTGCCGATGTTGATGCCGAGCAGGCCGTGGCGGCGGCGCGCGCGTTCGACGTTGCGCACCAGCGCGTCCACGCCGAGGTTGTTGAAGCCCATGCGGTTGATCACCGCCTGCTCGCGCGGCAGCCGGAACATGCGTGGCTTCGGATTGCCCTGCTGCGGGCGCGGGGTGATGGTGCCGATCTCGACGAAGCCGAAGCCCAGCGCCAGCAGCGCATCGATGTGCTCGCCGTTCTTGTCCAGGCCCGCGGCCAGCCCGACCGGGTTGGGGAACTCCAGGCCGAAGGCGCGCGTGGGCATCGGCGCGATCGCCCTGGCCAGCAGCGGATTGGTGCCGGTGCGGTAGGCCATCTCGATCGCGCGCAGGCCCAGCGCGTGGGCGCGCTCGGCGTCGAAGGCGAACAGGAACGGGCGGGCGAGGGAATACATGGGCACCGCTCAGTTCAACGTGCCGGCGAAAGCACGGGTACGGTAATGGACATCGACCAGGCCATCCAGCTGATGGCGATCGAACAGCGCACGCAGCGCGGCCAGCATCGCCTCGTGGCGCGGATGCCCGGCCAGCGGCGCATACGAGGAGGACAGCAGGCGTCCGCGCAAGCCGTCGTAGTCCAGCTTCTGCACGTTCGGGAACTGGGCCGTGCCGCGCAGCCCGGCGCCGAACCAGCGCTGCATGGTCGCATCGTCGTGGTAGCGCTCGGCCACCGCGCTGTAGTCGGTGCCGTAATCGAGCAACAGCTGCTCGTAGTCGTGCAGGAACGGCGTGCCTTCCAGCAGCCGCGAGTTCCAGTACACCAGCGCCAGCCCGCCGGGGCGCAGCACCCGCGCCCATTCGCGGCGCACAGCTTCCAGGTCGAACCAGTGGAAGGCCTGCGCGGCGCTGATCAGGTCGACGCTGGCCGCGGGCAGGGTGGTGGCCTCGGCGCTGCCGTCCACGGCAGCGAAGCCGGGCAGGTCGTGCAGCAGCGTTTCGGCGGCCGCGCGCATCGCCGCATTCGGCTCCACCGCCAGCGTCGGATGCCCGGCCCGCAGGAACATGCGGGTGGAAATGCCGGTGCCGGCACCGATGTCGGCGACCTGCGCAGCGCGTGCTACGCCGAGTTCCCCGTGCACCCAGTCGAGCAGCGCCGGCGGATAGTCGGGGCGGTAGCGGACGTAGTCGGCGACGCGGTCGCTGAAGCGTTCGCGCGGAGCGGAGGCGTCCATCGGCTCAGGCCTGGGTGCTGGCGAACCAGGCCAGCCCGCCGAAGAACAGCACGAACGCCAGCACCGACAGGACCGCGACGATCACCGCGGCCCAGCCCAGGATCAGCCCGCCGAGCGCCAGCCCGTCGCCCTGGAAGCGTTGCGGCTGGCGGCGGATTTCGGCGCGCGCCAGGTGTCCGGTGACGATCGCGCCGAGGCTGCCCAGCACCGGCATCAGGGTCCAGCCGAGGATGCCGGCGACCAGGCTGACCACGGCGAGGGAATTGGTTTCACGGACGTTGCTCATCGGCCGGACTCCTGGAGGCAATGGTGGATCGTGCGGCAGAATGCTGCGCGCATTGTGTCAAAGATCGAACTTGATGCCCTGCGCCAGCGGCAGCGAGTCGGAGTAGTTGATCGTGTTGGTCTGCCGGCGCATGTACACCTTCCAGGCGTCCGAACCGGATTCGCGGCCGCCGCCGGTGTCCTTCTCGCCGCCGAACGCGCCGCCGATCTCCGCACCGGAGGTGCCGATGTTGACGTTGGCGATGCCGCAGTCGCTGCCGGCCGCCGACAGGAACTTTTCCGCCGCCTTCAGGTTCTGGGTGAAGATCGACGAGGACAGGCCTTGCGGCACGCCGTTCTGCAGCTCGATGGCCTCGTCCAGGCTGCTGTACTTCATCACGTACAGGATCGGCGCGAAGGTTTCGTGCTGCACCACCTCGTCGCCGTTGTGCAGGCCGGTGACGATCGCCGGCAGCACGAAGTTGCCGGGACGGTCCAGCGCGGTGCCGCCGGTCTCGACGGTGCCGCCGGCGGCCTTGGCCTTCTCGATCGAGGCCAGGAACTGCTCGACCGCGCCGCGGCTGTTCAGCGGCCCCATCAGGTTGGCCGGGTCGGTGGGGTCGCCGATCTTGCCTTCGACCTGCTTGTAGGCCTTGAGCAGCGTCGCCAGCACGGTGTCGTAGATGGAGGCGTGCACGATCAGCCGGCGCGTGGTGGTGCAGCGCTGGCCGGCGGTGCCGACCGCGCCGAACACGATGCCGGGGATCGCCAGCTTCAGGTCGGCGCTCTCGTCGAGGATGATCGCGTTGTTGCCGCCCAGCTCCAGCAGGCAGCGGCCCAGGCGCCGCGCGCACTTCTGTGCGACCTCGCGCCCGACCTGGGTCGAGCCGGTGAAGCTGATCAGCGGGATGCGGGTGTCCTCGACCAGACGCTCGGCCAGCGCGGTGCCGGCATCGTTGATCAGGAAGAAGATGTCCGGGAAGCCGGCGTCGCGCAGCGCGTCGTTGCAGATCTTCATCGACGCGATCGCGGTCAGCGGGGTCTTGTTGGACGGCTTCCACAGGCAGATGTCGCCGCAGATCGCGGCCAGGAAGGCGTTCCACGCCCACACCGCGACCGGGAAGTTGAACGCGCTGATGATGCCGACCAGGCCCAGCGGCTGGTACTGCTCGTACATGCGGTGGCCGGGACGCTCGGAATGCAGCGTGTAGCCGTACAGCATGCGGCTCTGGCCGACCGCGAAATCGGCGATGTCGATCATCTCCTGCACTTCGCCGTCGCCTTCGGGCTTGCTCTTGCCCATTTCCAGAGCGACCAGCGAGCCCAGCGCGTCCTTGTGCCTGCGCAGCGCTTCGCCGCACAGGCGTACCGCCTCGCCGCGGCGCGGCGCCGGGGCGGTGCGCCACAGCTTGAACGCGGCCTGGGCGCGGGCGACCACGGTCTCGTAGTCCTGCGCGGTGGTCGCCTGCACCTGCGCGATCACCGCGTTGCTGGACGGGTTCAGCGGCTGCAGCACGCCGGCGCCGGTGGCCGCGGACCACTCGCCGTTGCCGAGGTAGGTGCCGGAATTGGACGCGGTCAGGCCGAGCGCCTTGAGCAGGTCAGCGGACATGGAATCTCCTGGGTTCGTTGCGACAGGGAAGGCGACCGCAGGCGGGGGCGCGGGACGCGATTAGCCGCCGATTTTAGCAGACCGGAGGGGCCCGGCCGCCGCCGCCGCGCGCCGCGCCGGGCTTGGCAAGCGCGGCGATCGTGCGACAATGCGCCGGCCAAGGCCCCGTAGCTCAGCTGGATAGAGCGGTCCCCTCCTAAGGGACAGGTCGTGCGTTCGAATCGCGCCGGGGTCACCACCGCAGTGGCAATCGCGCAGCCGGTGCGGTCGCTGCCGCCGTTCGCTGCGCACGCCATCGGCAGCGCCGCCATCGATGCATGCGCGCGCGTATGCCGCCACTGCGAATAACGCGATCTACACCCTATGCCGACGCCATCTGAGCGCCGTATTGCCTAGCCTGTGCCAGTCCGCCAATGCAGGAACGCCGTCGTTACCGCGCTTGCCGCTGTTGGTCCAGATCGCGTACGCGCCAGCGGCGGCGTTCCAGATGCGGGCTCGTTCATCCGGTCGCACGAGCGCGGCCGCACCCACTCACCACGGTACGAATGCCGAAGCAGGAGTCACCCATGAGCAGAACATTGAAAGTCGCATTGATCGGTTCGGTCCTGGCCGCCTTGGTCGCCTGCCACCGCGACGGCGACCAGCCCGCGCAGGAACAGAACGCAGCGACGCCGCCCGCCGCCACCGATGGCAGCACGGCCCCGGCCGCCGGTCAGGACGCAAGCGCCGCACCGGCCGCAGGCACCACCGGCGATGCGGCGGCGGGCAGCGACGCAAGCCAGGGCACGCCGCCGGCCAGCGATCCGCAGCAGCCCCCCAGCGATCCGCAACAGCAGCCGACCAGCGACCAGCCGACCACCGACAAACCGCAGCACTGACCGGTAGCGCACACAGGAGCAGGATCTGCGTGCGATCCGCGGCGCATGCGCGAGGCGACTCGGCATGCGCTTGCGGCGGCAGCGGCGCCACCAGCGGCTTCGGCCGATGGCGCGCGATCCTGGGTGCGGCGCCGATAGTAACTTTTGCAACCTATCGGCCCGGCCGCAGCGTCTGTGCGGCCGGGCCGCATGCGGCGCTTGACAGCACCCCGGCGCATGATGTCCCCTTGCCGCCATGCCCCACGCCTTCGCCCTCGCCATCTGTCTCGCTCCGCCCGCACGGCGGCGCGCGGCGGCGCCTTGCGCGGGCATTACCACCGGTATTACCACCCACACCATTCGCCCGGTGCGGCCCGTCGTTTTCGCGTAACTGTCGAAACCCACGGCCCCGCACCCGGATCAGGATGCGGGGGAACCCGTCGGCCTGATGCGAGCGGGGCCTCCACTCCGAGGTCTCCCATGCCGTCCCCCGCTGTCGCTTTCGCTCCCGCTGCAGACTCCGCGCTCGCCGCGCGCACCGTCGTCCACAAGTTCGGCGGCACCTCGGTGGCCGACGCCGAATGCTATCGCCATGTCGCGCAGCTGCTGCTGGCGCGCCCGGAAACCTTGCAGATCACCGTGGTCTCGGCGATGAAGGGGGTCACCGATGCGCTGATCGGGCTGGCCGAACTGGCTGCCAGCGAGAACAGCGACTGGCGCGAACGCTGGCACGAGACCCGCGCGCGGCACCGCGCCGCGGCGGTGTCGCTGCTCGGCGAGCACGCCGGCGCCACGGTGGAATGGCTGGATGCGCGCTTCGAGCATCTGGCCGAAATCCTCGGCGCGCTGGCGGTGATCGGCGAGCTGCCGCGCGAGGTGCTGGATCGGGTGCAGGGCCTGGGCGAGGTGTATTCGGCGCAACTGCTCGGCGAACACCTGCGCGCGCTGGGCGAGGACTGCGCGGTGCTGGACGCGCGCGAGGTGCTGGTGGTGGACCGCGGCGAACTGGGCGTGGACGTGGACTGGGAGGCCAGCGCGCTGCGCCTGGCGGACTGGCGCGCGCAGCATCCGCAGCAGCGCGTCGTGGTCACCGGCTTCGTCGCCCGCGACCGCGCCGGCCGCATCACCACGCTCGGCCGCAACGGCAGCGACTACTCCGGCGCGATCTTCGCCGCCTTGTTCGACGCCGACGAACTGCATATCTGGACCGACGTGGACGGCGTGCTCTCGGCCGATCCGCGGGTGGTGCCCGAAGCGGTGCAGCTGGAAACGCTGAGCTACGACGAGGCCTGCGAGCTGGCCTATTTCGGCGCCAAGGTGGTGCATCCGCAGACCATGTCGCCGGCGATCGAGCGCGGCCTGCCGATCATCATCCGCAACACCTTCCAGCCCGAACATCCGGGCACCCGCATCACCGCCAGCAGCGCCAGCAGCGGCCCGATCAAGGGCCTGACCCTGAGTCCGGACCTGGCCGTGCTCAACCTCGAAGGCACCGGCCTGATCGGCGTGCCCGGCACCGCCGAGCGCGTGTTCGCCGCGTTGCGCAATGCGCGGGTGTCGGTGGTGATGATCTCGCAGGGTTCCTCGGAGCATTCGATCTGCTGCGTGGTGCGGCAGAACGAATGCGAGCGCGCGCGCGACGCGCTGCTGTCGGCGTTCGCGCACGAACTGGTGGTCGGGCAGGTGCAGCGGGTGCAGCTGACCACCGGGATCAGCGTGCTGGCCGCGGTCGGCGACGGCATGGCCGGGCAGCCGGGCGTGGCCGCGCGCCTGTTCGAGTCGCTGGGTCGCGCGCAGGTCAACATCCTGGCGATCGCGCAGGGTTCGTCGGAACGCAACATCTCGGTGGCGATCGACAGCGCGCACGCGACCAAGGCGCTGCGTGCCGCGCACGCCGGGTTCTGGCTGTCGCCGCAGACCTTTTCGGTCGGGGTGATCGGCCCGGGCAACGTCGGCGCGGCGCTGCTCGACCAGCTGCGCGTGGCGCAGCCGCAGCTGCTGGCCAAGGCCAACCTCGACCTGCGCCTGCGCGCGATCGCCTCGCGCAGCGCGATGCGCCTGGAAACCCGCGCGATCGTCGGCGACTGGCGGCAGGCCTTCGCCAGCGGCCCGCAGCCCACCGACCTGGACGCGTTCACCGCGCACCTGCTGTCGGCGCACCTGCCGCATGCGGTCATCATCGATTGCAGCGGCAGCGCCAACGTCGCCGACCGCTATGCGGACTGGCTCGCCGCCGGCATCCATGTGGTCACCCCGAACAAACAGGCCGGCGCCGGGCCGCTGGCGCGCTTCCATGCGATCCGTGCCGCCGCCGAGAGCAGCGGTGCGCGTTTCCGCTACGAGGCCACGGTCGGCGCCGGCCTGCCGGTGATCACCACACTGCGCGATCTGGTCGATACCGGGGACGAAGTCACCGCGATCGAGGGCATCTTCTCCGGCACCCTGGCCTGGCTGTTCAACAAGTACGACGGCAGCGTGCCGTTCTCGCAACTGGTCACCGACGCGCGCGGCATGGGCTATACCGAGCCGGATCCGCGCGACGACCTGTCCGGCACCGACGTGGCGCGCAAGCTGGTGATCCTGGCGCGCGAGGCCGGGCGCGAGCTGAGCCTGGAGGACGTGGCGGTGGAGAGCCTGGTGCCGGAGGCGCTGCGCCAGGCCAGCGTCGAGGATTTCATGGCGCGGCTGCACGAAGTGGATGCGGCGTTCGCGCAGCGCCTGCAGGCGGCCAAGGCGCGCGGCTGCGTGTTGCGCTACGTGGCGCAGCTGGCGCCGGACCGTGCGCCCAGCGTCGGCCTGGTGGAACTGCCGGCCGAACACGCCTTCGCCAACCTGCGTCTGACCGACAACGTGGTGCAGTTCACCACGCGTCGCTATTGCGACAATCCGTTGGTGGTGCAGGGGCCCGGTGCCGGTCCGGAAGTCACCGCCGCTGGCGTGTTCGCCGACCTGCTGCGGGTGGCGGCGGGCGAGGGCGCGCGGCTGTGAGCCAGGCGCAGACGTCGCTGGCGCCGCATTCCGCTGCCCGCGCCGTGCCGCGCGAGGCGCGCGCCTTCGCGCCGGCCTCGGTGGCCAACGTGGCGGTGGGCTTCGACCTGCTCGGCTATGCGGTGCAGGGCGTCGGCGACACGGTGACGGTGCGCCGCATCGATGCGGCGGAGGTGCGTATCGCCGCGATCCGCGGCACCACGGTGGCGTTGCCGCTGGAGGCGGCGCGCAACACCGCCGGCGCGGCGCTGATCGCGCTGCGCGAGGCGCTGGCGCTGCCGTTCGGGTTCGAGATCGAGATCGACAAGGGCATCCCGCTCAGCTCCGGCATGGGCGGTTCGGCCGCCTCGTGCGTGGCGGCGCTGGTGGCGGCCAATGCGTTGCTGGATGCGCCGTTGTCGCGCGAGCAGCTTTATCTGTATTCGCTGGAGGGCGAGGCGGTGGCCAGCGGCAGCCGCCATGGCGACAACCTCGGCCCGATGTTCCTGGGCGGGCTGGTGCTGTCCACGCTGCAGCGGATGGTGACGGTGCCGGTGCCGGCGGCCTGGCACAGCCTGCTGGTGCATCCGGACGCGGTGCTGGAGACGCGCCGTGCGCGCGCGGCGCTGGCCGGCGACTACGGGCTGGGCGAGTTCGTGGCGCAGAGTTCGAATCTGGCGCTGGTGCTGGCGGGCTGCCATGCCGGCGACGAGGCGCTGGTGCGCGCGGGGCTGCGCGACGTGCTGATCGAGCCGCGGCGTGCGCCGTTGATCGTCGGTTTCGATGCGGCCAAGGAAGCCGCGCTGGCGGCGGGGGCGATGGGCGCGAGCATTTCCGGTGCCGGCCCCAGCGTGTTCGCCTGGTTCCCGACGCGCGCGTCGGCCGAGGCGGCCGCGCCGGCGGTGCAGGCGGCGTTCGCGGCAGCCGGCTTCGACAGCCAGAGCTGGGTGTCGCCGCTGAACTCCCCAGGCGCGAAGCTGCTGTAATTTTTTGCTGTTGCTGTTGCTGTTGCTGTTGCTGTTGCTGTGTTGCCGTTGCCGTTGCCGTTGCTTTTTTGCCGTTATCCCCCGTGAGGCACGGCAAGCAGGATGGGTACAACCCCCGCAGGGGGCGACGCGCAGGATGCGCGTCGTTTTCGGCAGGCACATGGATGTGCCTTCCGAAAATTCCCATCCTGCTTGCGGACCCGCGCGTAGCGCGGGCGTGCCGCCCGGGGGTGTGTTTCTTTTGGTTACTTTTCTTTGCACAAGCAAAGAAAAGTGACTCGCGCACTGCGCGAAAGCTTTTGCTTTTTCTTTTGCAGTTCGCTGTTGCATTTGCTTTGCTGTTAGAAGCAGAAGCAGAGCAGGATCAAGAGCTTTCGCGCGATGCGCGACTTACTTTTCTTTGGACGCCCAAAGAAAAGTAAGCAAAAGAAAACCGCCCCCGGACCGGGCCGCCCCGCGCATGCGCGGGGTCCGCGAGCACACCGGGAATTTTCGGAAGGCACATCCATGTGCCTGCCGAAAACGGTGCGCATCCTGCGCACCGCCCCTGCGGGGTTTTACCCGGCGCGCTCGCCGGCCCTCAACGGGGGACAAAAGCGAAAACGGCAACAGCAACAGCTAGAGCAACAGCAACAGCAAGAGCAACAGCAAGAGCAACAGCAACAGCAAGAGCAACAGCAACAGCAACAGCAACAGCAAGAGCAACAGCAACAGCTAGAGCAACAGCAAGAGCAACAGCAAGAGCAACAGCAACAGCAACAGCAACAGCAACAGCAAGAGCAACAGCAACAGCTAGAGCAACAGCAAGAGCAACAGCAAGAGCAAGAGCAACAGCAACAGCTAGAGCAACAGCAAGAGCAACAGCAAGAGCAACAGCAAGAGCAACAGCAAGAGCAACAGCAAGAGCAACAGCAACAGCTAGAGCAACAGCTAGAGCAACAGCTAGAGCAACAGCTAGAGCAACAGCTAGAGCAACAGCTAGAGCAACAGCTAGAGCAACAGCTAGAGCAACAGCTAGAGCAACAGCTAGAGCAACAGCTAGAGCAACAGCGACAGTGCGGTCGAATTCTTAACTGCTATGGATCAACCATGAACTTCATTTCCACCCGTAATGCCGCGCCCGCCGCCACCCTCAGCCAGGCCATCGCCGCCGGCCTCGCGCCCGATGGCGGGCTGTACGTGCCCGAGTGCATGCCGCCGGCGCGCGAACTGCGTCCTGGCGCCAGCCTGGCCGAGACCGCAGCGACCCTGCTGGCGCCGTTCTTCGACGGCGACGCACTCGCTGCCGAATTGCCGGCGATCTGCGCCGAGGCCTTCGATTTCGACGCGCCGCTGCAAGCGCTGGCCACGCCCGGCGACCACGCGCTGGAGCTGTTCCATGGGCCGACCGCCGCGTTCAAGGACTTCGGCGCGCGCTTCCTCGCCGCCTGCCTGGCCCGCCTGCGCCGCGACGCCGCCACGCCGCTGACCATCCTGGTCGCCACCTCCGGCGATACCGGCGCCGCGGTCGCCGCCGCCTTCCATCGCCAGCCCGGCCTGCGCGTGGTCGTGCTGTATCCGGACGGGCGCGTGTCGCCGCGGCAGGCGCACCAGCTCGGCTGCTTCGGCGACAACATCCAGGCGCTGCGCGTGGCCGGCTCGTTCGACGACTGCCAGGCGCTGGTCAAGCAGGCCTTGAACGATGTCGACCTGCAGGTGCAGGCACCGCTGAGTTCGGCCAACAGCATCAGCCTGGGCCGGCTGCTGCCGCAGATGAGCTATTACGCGCACAGCGCACTGGTCCATTACGCCGCGCATGCGCAGGCGCTGAACCTGGTGGTGCCGACCGGCAACCTTGGCAATGCGCTGGCGGCGATCCTGGCGCGCGGGCTGGGCGTGCCGCTGGGCCGCATCGTGCTGGCCACCAACGCCAACCACGTGCTGCCGGATTATTTCGCCGGCGCCGACTACGCGCCGCAGCCCAGCGTGGCCACCGTCGCCAATGCCATGGACGTCGGCGCGCCGAGCAATTTCGAGCGCCTGCGCTGGCTGTACCGCGGCGACGATGCCGCGCTGCGCGCGCAGTTCCAGTCCTATTCGGTGGACGATGCGCAGATCCGCCAGCTGATCGGCGAGCGCTTCCGCCGCTACGGCGAGGTGCATTGCCCGCATACCGCGACCGCGCTGCACGTGTTGCAGCAGATCCGTGCCGAGGGCGCCGAGGCCGATGCCGGCGATTGGGCGGTGGCGGCGACCGCGCATCCGGCCAAGTTCGAGGCGGTGGTGGAGCCGTTGATCGGCCAGCCGGTGCCGGTACCGCCGGCGTTGGCCGCCTTGTTGCTGCGGCCGGCGCACGCCGAGCCGATCGCGCCGGACTACGCGACGCTGCGCGCGCGCCTGCTGGCTGGGTAGGCAGGCGGCCGCAGTCGCGCCCGGCCGCCGCTGCCATTGGCGGCCGCCGCGCCGCCGCCTGCGCTCCGAACGCACGGCGGCGCGTGGTTCAGGCGCGCAGGTTCAGCCCTGGTCCTGCGGCTGCAGCCGCAGCCAGGCGGCCTGCACCACGCTGCGGACCTGCAACCAGTCCAGGCGCGAGCGCGGATGGTCGCGCAGGAACACGTCGCGCAACTGCGGGGCCACGTCCTCGACGCGCTGGCCGTGGTACTTCAGGTAGGCGTCGTAGGCCAGTTTCAGGGCCGGCTCGTAGTCGGTGAACGCATGCCCGGGCTGATGGAACGGAGCCTGGGCGAAGTGCGCCTTCCAGAAGGCCAGTTCTCTTTCGCGATCCAGCATCACGCAGGCGCGGGGGTCGTGCGGCACATCAATGGCGACGAACATGGTTGCCCTCCCGTTGGTTCCCCCCTCCGGCACCGCGGCGGCGCCGCAGGTGCATCGCGGGCGCAAGTCTATGCCGGGGCGGGTGGCAAGGCGTGGCCGTGGCCTGAAGCATTCTAAGGATGCGCCGGCAGGCGCCGGTTTGCGCCGATCCTGAGTGCCGGCCTGTGGCGCCCGGTCCGGGCGACACGCCACGCGGCAACCGGCCGGCGTCGTGGCCCGATGGCGTTCGCCGGCGGGCGTGGAGGCGGTTGTCCACAGCGCATGTGGAGCGTTGCCCCGGGAACCTGTGGATAAGTCCGCGCGGCCGCGGTGGGGCAGGGCGTAGACGCGGGCTGGCGAAAAAATCGCCGTCGCCGGCCCGGGTCAATCCTCGTCGGAGGCCAGCCGGTGCAGCGCGGCGAAGTCGCGGATCTCGACCACGTGCAGCTGCGGCAGCGCGATCAGGCCCTGCTGGCGCAGCTTGGTGAAGGTGCGGCTGACCGTTTCCATGGTCAGGCCGAGATGGTCGGCGATGTCGCCGCGGCCCATCGGCAAGGTCACCTTGTTGTCGGGGTCGCCCTGGCGCGCGGCGCGGGCGGCGAGCTTGAGCAGGAAGTCGGCCAGCTTCTCGGCCGGCTGCAGCCGCGCCAGTGCCAGCGCCGCGTCCTGCGCCGCGTCCAGCTCCAGGCAGGCGCGCTGCAGCAGCTTGCGCTCCAGTTGCGGGTACTGGCTGCGCAACTGCTGCATCTGCACCACCGGCACCCGGCACACGCGGCTGTCGGTGATCGCCTCGATGTCGTGGCGATGCCTGGCCGATGCGCTGAGTCCCACGTAGTCGCCCGGCAGCACGAAGCCGGCCACCTGGCGGCGGCCGTCGGCCAGCGTGCGCACCAGCCGCAGCGTGCCGGAGGTGACCGTATAGACCGCTTGCCGCGCTTCGCCGGTACGCGCCACGGTGGCACCGGCGGCATAGGGCTGCGAGGTCGTCACCCGCTCCAGCGCCTGTATCTCGTCGCAGGCCAGCGCCGAACAGATCGCCAGGTGGCGCACCGCGCAATGCAGGCATTCGCTCGCGCGCCGATCCTGCACGGCGGCGGGCTCGGCGTAGGGCAGGGCGAATCCGGGAGGAGACCTGGTCATGAACGTGGCATCGGCATCGGCACCTGGGAATGATACGACGATGCGGCCGCCAGCAGTCGCTACGGCTAGAATTGGTGTCCGCTCGTCCCCAGAATCGCAGGAGTTTTGCACGTGATCAAGCCCCGTACGCCGCCCGGCATCATGGAATTGCTGCCGCGTGAGCAGATCGCGTTCCAGCGCATGCTGGACGTCATCCGCCGCAACTACGAGCGGTTCGGGTTCCTGCCGGTGGAGACGCCGGTGTTCGAACTGTCCGACGTGCTGCTGACCAAGTCCGGCGGGGAGACCGAGCGCCAGGTGTACTTCGTGCAGTCCACCGGCGCGCTGGCCAATGCCGCGGCCGCGGGCGAGGGCAGCGGCGAGGGTGGGCTGCCGGGACAATTCCTCCCGGAGCTGGCGCTGCGCTTCGACCTGACCGTGCCGCTGGCGCGCTACGTGGCCGAGCACGAGCACGAGTTGAGTTTCCCGTTCCGCCGCTACCAGATGCAGCGCGTGTACCGCGGCGAGCGCGCCCAGCGCGGCCGTTTCCGCGAGTTCTACCAGTGCGACATCGACGTGATCGGCAAGGACGCGCTGAGCATCCGCTACGACGCCGAGGTGCTGGCGGTGATCCACGCGGTGTTCGCCGAGCTGGGCATCGGCGCGTTCGCGGTGCAGTTGAACAACCGCAAGCTGATGCGCGGCTTCTTCGAGAGCCTGGGCGTGGCCGAGGGCGAGCGCCAGCTGGCGGTGTTGCGCGAGGTCGACAAGCTGGACAAGCGCGGCGCCGACTACGTGCGCGAGACGCTGGCCGGCGAAGGCTTCGCGATCCCGGCCGAGCAGGTCGAGCAGATCCTGGCCTTCGTCGCGGTGCGCTCCAGCGGCCACGACGACGCGCTGGCGCGGCTGGACGCGCTGGACGCGGCGGCCGCATCGAGCGCGACGCTGCGCGAGGGCGTGGCCGAGCTGCGCGAGGTGCTGGCCCTGGTCAAGGCGCTGGGTGTGCCGGAAACCGCGTATTGCCTGAACTTCTCCATCGCCCGCGGCCTGGACTACTACACCGGCAGCGTCTACGAGACCTTGCTGACCGACTACCCGCAGATCGGCTCGATCTGCTCGGGCGGGCGCTACGAGGACCTGGCCAGCCAGTACAGCAAGTCCAAACTGCCGGGCGTGGGCATTTCCATCGGCCTGACCCGGCTGTTCTGGCAGCTGCGCGAGGCCGGGCTGATCGAGGGCATCGCCTCCAGCAGCGTGCAGGCGATGGTCGCGCTGATGGACGAGGCCAGGCTGGACGATGCGCTGGACATCGCCCGGCGCCTGCGCGTCGGCGGCATCAACACCGAAGTGCAGATGGAGCCGAAGAAGGTCGGCAGGCAGTTCCAGTACGCCGCGCGGGCCGGCATCCGCTTCGTGGTGCTGGCCGGCGACGACGAACTGGCGCGCGGCGTGGTTGCGGTCAAGGACCTGGTGCGCGAGCAGCAGTTCGAGGTCGCCCGCGACGAACTGGCCAGCACGCTGCTGGTCGAGCTGGAGCAGGCCAAGGTCATGCCTTGAGCGGGTCTGCCGCGCGGCCCCGGCGGTGCGCGCACGCGCTCGCCGGGGCCGATGCGACAGGTCGCATGGCGCCCTCGCGCCCATCGGGGATCGAACACATCGACGCAACGCCCGCACGTCGCGGCTTGACCCGGCCTATCCAATCGCGCTAACGTACTAACACGCTATTACATTATCGCAATGAAGCAACGACCCGCCACGCAACCCGATCGCGACAGCGACACCTCGTTCAAGGCGCTGACGCGCGCCCTGGCCCACCTGGGCAAGCCGCAGGAGGTCGCCGCGTTCCTGCAGGACCTGTGCACGCCGGCCGAGCTGGAGGCGATGTCCGACCGCTGGCGGGTGGTGCCGTTGCTGCTCAAGGGCGTGCCGTACCGCGAGATCCACGAGCTGACCCAGGTCAGCGTCACCACCATCGGCCGCGTCGCGCGGACCCTGGAATACGGCGCCGGCGGTTATGCCACGGCGCTGCGCCGGCAAGCGGCGCGCCCCTCCGATTCCCATTGAGATGTCCTGATGAGTGCTTCCCTGGCAGCGCCGGCGCGTGACCGGCTGCGTATCGCGATCCAGAAGAGCGGCCGCCTGGCCGAGCCGGCGCGCGCGGTGCTGGCCGCCTGCGGGCTGAGCTGGCGCGAGAGCCGCGACAAGTTGTTCTGCTACGGCGAATCGTTGCCGGTGGACCTGTTGCTGGTGCGCGACGACGACATCCCCGGGCTGATCGCCGATGGCGTCTGCGATTTCGGCATCGTCGGCCGCAACGAACTGGAAGAGCAGGCCGGCGAGCGCCGCCGCAACGGCCTGCCGGAAGCCTACCGCGCGCTGCGCGGACTGAACTTCGGCCAGTGCCGGCTGATGCTGGCGGTGCCCGACAACTGGGAGTGGACCGGCTCGGAGCAACTGCAGGGCAAGCGCATCGCCACCAGCTATCCGGCGGTGCTGGCCGACTGGCTGGAAGCGCGCGGCATCGATGCGCAGGTGGTGGAGCTGTCCGGCTCGGTGGAGATCGCGCCGCGCCTGGGCACCGCCGACCTGATCTGCGACCTGGTCTCCAGCGGCGCGACCCTGGCCGCCAACCAGCTCAAGCCGGTGGAGACGCTGCTGGAAAGCGAGGCGGTGCTGGCCGGGCCGGTGCGCGAGCCGGGCGATGTTCGCGCCGGGCTGGCGGCGATGCTGCTGCGCCGGCTCGACGGCGTGCTCAAGCTGCGCGACAGCAAGTTGCTGATGTTCCGCGCCGCGCGCGACCACGTCGCCGAACTGACCCGGCTGCTGCCCGATGCCGACCCGCTGGTGCAGCTGCCCGGCGACGGCGACGGCCCGCTGCAGTTGCAGACCATGTGCCACGGCGCGATCACCTGGCAGCGCATGGAGGAACTGGAGCGCGCCGGCGCGCAGGGGCTGATGGTGTTGACGGTGGAGCGTTCGCTGGCATGAACCGACTGGAGTGGAATTCGCTCGACGCGCAGGCGCGCACGCAGGCCTTGACCCGGCCGGTGCAGACCGTGGCCGCGCAGACCCGCGCCGCGGTGGCGCAGCTGCTGGAGGACGTGCGCGGCCGCGGCGATGCGGCATTGCGCGAGATCACCGCGCGTTTCGACGGCGTGGTGCTGCAGCGTTTCGAAGTCACCGCCGACGAGTTCGCCGCCGCCGAAGCCGCGGTGCCGGCGGTGCTGCGCGAGGCGATGGCGCAGGCGGCGGCGCGGATCGAGACCTTCCACCGCGCCGGCATGGCCCAACCCTACGCGGTGGAAACCGCGCCCGGCGTGGTCTGCGAGCGGGTGGTGCGGCCGATCGGCCGGGTCGGCCTGTACGTGCCGGCCGGCAGTGCGCCGCTGCCGTCCACCGCGCTGATGCTGTGCGTGCCGGCGGCGCTGGCCGGCTGCCGCGAGGTGGTGCTGTGCACGCCGCCGCGCGCCGACGGTTCGGCCGATCCGGCGGTGCTGGTCGCCGCCAGGCTGACCGGCGTGGATCGGGTGTTCAAGCTTGGCGGCGCGCAGGCGATCGCGGCGATGGGCTTCGGCACCGCCTCGGTGCCGTCGTGCGACAAGCTGTTCGGCCCGGGCAACGGCTACGTGACCGAGGCCAAGCAGCAGCTGGCGCAGGCCGGCGCGGCGGCGATCGACATGCCGGCCGGGCCGTCCGAGGTGCTGGTGATCGCCGACGTCGGCGCCAATGCCGCCTTCGTCGCCGCCGACCTGCTGTCGCAGGCCGAACACGGCCCGGATTCGCAGGTGCTGCTGCTGTCCGACAGCGCCGAGCTGATCGATGCGGTCGAGGACGAGATCGAACGCCAGCTGGCGACGCTGCCGCGTGCGGCGATCGCGCGCCAGGCGCTGGCCGCGTCGCGGCTGATCCAGGTCGGCACGCTCGAGGACGCCTTCGCGATCAGCAACCGCTATGCGCCCGAGCACCTGATCCTGGCGCTGCGCGAGCCGCGCGCCTGGCTGGAGCGGGTCGAGGCGGCCGGCTCGGTGTTTCTCGGCGATTTCACTCCCGAAGCGCTGGGCGACTATTGCAGCGGCACCAACCACGTGTTGCCGACCAACGGCGCCGCGCGTGCCTACAGCGGGGTCAGCGTCGCCAGTTTCCAGAATTTTGTCAGCGTGCAGGCCGCCAGCCGCGCCGGCATCGCCGCGATCGGCGCCTGCGCGGTGACCATGGCGCGCGCCGAGGGCCTGGATGCGCATGCCAATGCGGTGGCGCTGCGGATGGAGAAGGCGGCATGAGCGCGCCGCTCGAGACGCAGGCGCCGGGCTCGATGCTGGCATTGGTGCGCCACGACCTGCGCGACTTCGCCGGGTATGCCTCGGCGCGCAGCAGCGCGCTGCAGGGCGAGGTCTGGCTCAATGCCAACGAATCGGCCTGGGCCAATCCCGCCGACCGCGACGCCGGCAATCGCCGCTATCCGGATCCGCAGCCGCCGGCGCTGCGTTCGGCGCTGGCGTCGCTGTACGCGTGCGCGCCGGAGCAGCTGCTGCTCGGGCGCGGCAGCGACGAGGCCATCGACCTGCTGCTGCGCGCGCTGTGCGAGCCGGGCCGCGACGCGATCGTGATCACGCCGCCGGTGTTCGGCATGTATGCGGTGTGCGCGCGCTTGCAGAATGCGCGCATCGTCGAAGTGCCGTTGCGCGACGCCGCCGCGGGCCTGGTCACCGACATCGATACGGTGGTGGAGGCGGCGCTGACGCAGATGGCCAAGCTGGTGTTCCTGTGCGCGCCGGGCAATCCCAGCGGCGCAGCGATTCCGCTGGCCGACATCGAACGTGCCGCCGTGCGCCTGCATGGGCGCGCCTTGCTGGTGGTCGACGAGGCCTATGGCGAATTCTCCGACGTGCCCTCGGCGACCACGCTGCTGGCGCGCCACCCCAACGTGGCGGTGCTGCGCACGTTGTCCAAGGCGCATGCGCTGGCCGCGGCGCGGATCGGCTGCGTGATCGCCGATCCGGCGCTGATCGCGGTGCTGCGCCGCTGCCAGGCGCCGTATCCGATCCCGGCGCCGTGCACGCAGCTGGCGCTGGCCGCGCTGCAGCCCGAGCCGCTGCGCCAGACTGGATTGCGCGTGGCCGAGATCCGCCGCGAGCGCGAGCACATGTCCACCGCGCTGGCCGCGTTGCCCGGCGTGCGCCGCGTATACCCCTCGCAGGGCAACTTCCTGCTGCTGCGCTTCGACGATGCCGAAGGCGCGTTCCGCGCCTTGCTCGGCGCCGGTGTGGTGGTGCGCGACCAGCGCGCCGCGCCGACCCTGGGCGATGCGTTGCGCATCACCCTCGGCACTCCGGAGCAGAACCAGCGCGTGCTCGGCGCCTTGCAGGTGGGGAGGGCGGCGGCATGAGCCCGATCCTGTTCGTCGACCGCGACGGCACCCTGATCGAGGAGCCGGCCGATTTCCAGATCGATGCCTACGAGAAGCTGCGCTTCGTGCGGGACGTGATCCCGGCGATGCTCAAGCTGCGCGATGCCGGCTACCAGTTCGTCATCGTCAGCAACCAGGACGGCCTGGGCGGCGAGGCCTATCCGCAGGCCGCGTTCGACGGCCCCAACGACCTGATGCTGCAGATCTTCGCCAGCCAGGGCATCGTGTTCCGCGAGGTGCTGGTCGACCGCAGCTGGCCGGCCGACAACGCGCCCACGCGCAAGCCCGGCATCGGCCTGATGCTGCCCTACCTGCAGGACCGCAGCATCGACTGGGCGCGTTCGGCGATGGTCGGCGACCGCATCACCGACATCCAGTTCGCCGAGAATCTGCGCATCCGCGGCTTCCAACTGCAGACCGAACAGTTCGGCGGCGATTGGGATTGGGCCGGCATCGCCCACGAACTGGCCGATGCGCCGCGCCGCGCCAAGGTGCAGCGCGACACCAAGGAAACCCGGATCAGCGTCGAGATCGATCTGGACCTGGCGCGCGACCCGCATTGCGCCACCGGCCTGCCGTTCTTCGATCACATGCTCGAGCAGATCGGCAAGCACGGCGGTTTCGCCCTGGATGTGCGCGCCGAGGGCGACCTGCATATCGACGAGCACCACACCATCGAGGACACCGGCCTGGCGCTGGGCCAGGCCCTGCGCCAGGCGCTGGGCGACAAGCGCGGCATCGGCCGCTACGGCTTCGATCCGCCGGACAGCCCGTGGCTGGCGGCCGGCGACGACGCCCGCCTCGGTTTCACCCTGCCGATGGACGAGACCCTGGCCAGTGCCGCGCTGGATTTCAGCGGCCGCCCGTATTTCGTGTTCGAAGGCGAGTTCAAGCGCGAACGCGTCGGCGACCTGCCGACCGAACTGGTGCCGCATTTCTTCCGTTCGCTGTGCGATGCGTCGGGGCTGAACCTGCATCTGAGCGTGCGCGGCGACAACGACCACCACAAGGTCGAGGCCTGCTTCAAGGCGCTGGCGCGCGCATTGCGCCAGGCGCTGCGCCGCGACGGCGCCGCGCTGCCTTCGACCAAGGGCGTGCTGTGATGCACGCAGGCTCTTCGAGGACGCTGCGATGACCGATGTCGCACTGATCGATGCCGGCGGCGCCAACCTCGGTTCGGTGCGCTATGCGCTCGAACGCCTGGGCGTGGAAGCCAGGCTGGTGCGCGACGCCGCCGGGCTGCAGGGTGCCGACCGGGTGATCCTGCCCGGCGTCGGTGCCGCGCCGCATGCGATGGCGCGGCTGCGCGAGCAAGGCCTGATCGAGCCGCTGCGTGCGCTCGAGGTGCCGCTGATCGGCATCTGCCTGGGCATGCAGCTGCTGTTCGAACACTCCGAGGAGGGCGACGTCGATTGCCTGGGCCTGCTGACCGGCGTGGTCCGGCACATGCCGCCGGCGCTGGGCATCCGCATCCCGCACATGGGCTGGAACCGGCTGTTGCCGATGCGCGCCTCGCCGCTGCTGGACGGCCTGCCGGACACCGCCACGGCCTATTTCGTGCACGGCTACGCCGCACCGGTCACTGCCGACACCGTGGCCGCCTGCGACCACGGCGGCCTGTTCACTGCGGTGGTGCAGCGCGGCCGCCGCTGCGGCGCGCAATTCCATCCCGAGCGCTCGGCGAGCACCGGCGCGCGCATCCTGCGCAACTTTCTCGAGACCGATTTCCCATGAGCTTCATCGTCTATCCCGCGTTGGACATCCGCGACGGTCGCGTGGTGCGCCTGGCGCAGGGAGACTATGCCCGCGAAACCCACTACGGCGACGATCCGCTGCCGCGCGCGCAGGCCTTCGCCGATGCCGGCGCGCATTGGATGCACCTGGTCGACCTGGATGCGGCGCGCGCCGGCGGCTACACCCTGGCGCCGCTGCTGAGCCGGATCCGCGCGCAGACCGGGCTGCAGGTGCAGACCGGCGGCGGCGTGCGCTCGCGCGCCGACGTGCAGCGCATCCTCGACGCCGGCGCCGCACGCGTGGTGATCGGCTCGTTGGCAGTGCGCGATCGCGAGTCGGTGCTGGAATGGCTGGCCGAATTCGGTCCCGAGCGCATCACCGTGGCGCTGGACACCCGCCAGGACGCGCAGGGCGTATGGCGGCTGCCGGTGCTGGGCTGGACCGAGACCTCCTCGCTGACCCTGGAAGCGCTGGCGGTCGAATACGCCGCGGCCGGGCTCAAACACCTGCTGTGCACCGACATTGCCCGCGACGGCATGCTGTCCGGGCCGAACCTGGCGCTGTACGCCTACCTGCGGCAGATCGCGCCGGGCGTGGACGTGCAGGCCTCCGGTGGCATCCGCGACGCCGCCGACGTGCGCGCCGCGCGCGAGGTCGGCTGCGCCGGCGCGGTGCTCGGCAAGTCGCTGCTGGAAGGGCGGCTGACGCTGCACGAGGCGTTGGCATGCTGAGCCGGCGCATCATCCCGTGCCTGGACGTGCGCGACGGCCGCGTGGTCAAGGGCGTCAAGTTCCGCGACCACATCGACATGGGCGACATCGTCGAGCTGGCGCTGCGCTACCGCGACCAGGGCGCCGACGAACTGGTGTTCTACGACATCGGCGCCAGCCCGGAAGGGCGCTCGGTGGACTACGCCTGGGTCGAGCGCGTGGCGCGGCTGATCGACATCCCGTTCTGCGTGGCCGGCGGCATCCGCGACGTGGCCACCGCGCGCGCGGTGCTGCACGCCGGCGCCGACAAGATCTCGATCAACTCGCCGGCGCTGGAACGGCCGGCGCTGATCGCCGAACTGGCCGAGGCCTTCGGCGTGCAATGCGTGGTGGTCGGCATCGATTCGACCCGCGAGGACGACGGCCAGTGGCGCGTGCGCCGCTTCAGCGGCGATCCGAGCAAGACCCAGGCGCTGCGCGTGCGCACCGTGGACTGGGTGGTGGAGGCGCAGCAGCTCGGCGCCGGCGAGATCGTGCTCAACTGCATGGACAACGACGGCGTGCGCCGCGGCTACGACATCGCCCAGCTGTTCGAGGTGCGCACGCTGTGCAAGGTGCCGCTGATCGCTTCCGGCGGCGCCGGCGAGATGCAGCACTTCGCCGATGTGTTCGAACAGGCCGACGTGGACGGCGCGCTGGCCGCCAGCGTGTTCCACAGCGGCGCGATTCCGATTCCCGAGCTCAAGCGCTTCCTGCGCCAACGACAGATCGAGGTGCGCGATGGCGCATGAGCACGCAGATGCCGCCGCGACCGCGGATGCGGCGCTGGACGGGAGCACGCTGGACTGGAGCAAGGGCGACGGCCTGCTGCCGGTGGTGGTGCAGGACGCGGCCACGCTGCGCGTGCTGATGCTCGGCTACATGAACGCCGAAGCGCTGGCCGCGACCCGTGCCAGCGGCAAGGTCACCTTCTACAGCCGCAGCAAGCAGCGCCTGTGGACCAAGGGCGAAAGCTCGGGCAACACCCTGGACCTGGTCTCGATCGAGACCGACTGCGACCGCGACACCTTGCTGGTGCTGGCGCACCCGCACGGGCCGACCTGCCACCTGGGCCGCAGCAGCTGCTTCCCGCAGGCGCCGGGCCAGTTCCTGGGCGCGCTCGACCGCCTGGTCGCACAGCGCGAACGCGAGCGTCCGCCCGGCAGCTACACCACGCAATTGTTCGAGAAGGGCACGCGGCGCATCGCGCAGAAGGTCGGCGAGGAAGGCGTGGAGACCGCATTGGCCGGCGTGGCGCAGGGCGACGCCGAGCTGCTCGGCGAATCGGCCGACCTGCTGTACCACCTGACCGTGCTGCTGCGCGCGCGCGGCCTGGCGCTGGCCGACGCGGTCGCGGTGCTGGAAGCGCGGCACAAGTAAGCTGGCGGAAGCTGGCGGTGTGGCGGTCATCGCCGTGCCGCGGCGGACGGCTACAATCGCGGTTCCCCCGATTGCCGGACTTCCCGCATGTCGCTGCGCGCCGTAGTGCTTCTCTGCCTGGTGACCGCCGCCGCGCCCGCGCTGGCGCAGTCGGCCACGATCAGCGGCAGCGTCTACCAGGAGCGCGACGGCCATGCGCGCCGCGGCAGCGGCGAGCGCGGCATCGCCGGCGTGCAGGTGTCCGACGGCGTGCACATCGTGCGCACCGATGCGCAAGGCCGCTACAGCATCGAGGTGGAGCCGGGGCGGACGGTCTTCGTGATCAAGCCCGACGGCTATGCCTTCGCCAGCGCCGGCAACGGCTTGCCGGCGTACTGGCGGCACTATGCGCCGGCCGGATCGCCTGCGCTCAAGTATCCCGGGATCGCGCCGACCAGCGGCGCAACCACCGGCTGGGACTTCGCGCTGCGTGCGCAGCCGGCCGCGGCCAGCACCGAGGTGCTGGTGTTCGCCGACACCCAGACCGCCTCGGCCACCGACGTCGGCTACTACGCGCGCGACATCATTGCTCCACTGCTCGGCAGGACCCATGCGCGCCTGGGCACCACCCTGGGCGACGTGGTCAGCGACGACCTGTCGCTGTATCCGGCGCTGAACGCCGAAACCGCCAGGCTCGGCGTGCCGTGGTTCCACGTACCAGGCAACCACGACCTGAACTTCGATGCGGCCGACGATGCCGGCTCGCTGTCCAGCTGGCGCGCGACCTACGGCCCGGACACCTACGTGGTGGAAGAGGGCGGCGCCAGCTTCGTGTTCCTCGACGACGTGGTCTACCAGCCGCAGCAGCAGCCCAAGTACGTCGGCGGCCTGCGCGAGGACCAGTTCGCGTTCCTGCAGGCCTACCTGGCGACGCTGCCGAAGCAGCGGCTACTGGTGCTGGGCATGCATATCCACCTGTTCGATGCCGTCCCGGGCAAGGAGACCTTTCGCCACGCCGACCGCGCGCGGCTGTTCGCGCTGCTGAAGGACTTCCCGCACGTGCTGGTGCTTACCGGCCACAGCCATACCCAGCGGCACGTCTACTACACCGCGGCCGACGGCTGGCAGGGCGCGACGCCGCTGCACGAGTACAACGTCGGCGCGGCCTGCGGCGCGTTCTGGTCCGGCGCCAAGGATGCCGACGGCATTCCCGCCGCGACCATGGCCGACGGCACCCCGAACGGCTATGCGCTGCTGACCGTGCAGCGCGATGGCCGCTATGCGCTGGCTTACCACGCCGCGCGCGCGGGCCGACGATGCACCGATGACCCTGCACGCGCCGAAAGTGCTGCGCCGCGGCGCCTATCCGGCCTGGGCGGTGTATGCGAACGTGTTCATGGGCGAGGACGACAGCCGCGTGGAGTACCGCATCGACGAGGGCGCATGGAAGCCGATGGTCCGCGTGCAGCAGCCGGATCCTGACCTGCTCGCCGAGAACGCGCGCGACGATGCCGCCGAGGCGCTGCGCGGCTACGACCGCTCGCCGGAAGCGATCCCGTCGCAGCATCTGTGGCGTGGCACCTTGCCGACCGACCGGAGCGCCGGCGGGCACCGCATCGAGGTACGCGCCTTCGACCGCTGGCGCGGCGAGCAGCGCGCCAGCACCGGCTATCGCCTGCAGGAGCCCTGACTGCGCGCCGCGGATCGGCGCGTTGATGCGATGGGTTTCTTGCCGGGCAAGTGGCGAGCGTTTCACCTTCCTGCGTCGGGACTGAAGTCCCTCCCACAATGCACCCCCAGCCCGCTGCTGCGCGCCTTTGTAGGCGGTTTCAAGCGCGACGAACGAAGTGGCAGGCTTGACGGCTTCGGACAGCGTCGGGGCTGAAGCCCCTCCCACAGTGCACCCAGCCGGCTCAGCGCAAGTCCCTTGTGGGAGCGCTTCAGTCGCGACGAACGCAGCGGGAAATCCACAGGCTTCGGATAAGGCCGAGGCCGGTCTTGCGCAGACCCCGGAAACAAAAACGCCTCCACGAGGGAGGCCGGCGAAAGCAGGTGATCCTGGCTGGCGAGCGAAGGCGAGCGGGCGGAAGGATCGGGCGCAACTGGCTGGCGTAAAGGCTGGCGGGCTTGCTGCGGGACCAAGTCTAGCGAGCGTCGCACTTCGGCGATCAAACGCGAATCACTTGCATCTGATCGCGGAGAGGCGCTTGAAAAACCTGCGCGCGACGTCGCACGGCGTACTTGGTCGCGAGCGTCTGCGCAGCGTCGCCGTGCAGATGTCAGTGGCGGGACGCCGCCGCGGACGGCGCTGCCGACGCGGGTGCGTGCACCGAACCTGCGGCCGCTGCCTTGGCCTGGCCAGCGGCATTCGGAACCGACGCCGTTTCCGGTGTCGCATTGGCCTTGCCGTTCGCACTGGCCTTGCCGTCGGCAGTCGGTTCTGGCGCTGCTGTCGTTTTCATCTCCGTGTTTGCTGGCGTCTCCGGCTCCGGATAGGGATACGCCGGCGCCGCGACCGGCTGCAGCTGCGCGCGCCAGCGCTGCAGCAGCGGCGCGATGCGCGCGCCGACGTACAGCTGCGGATACGACGGCGCTTCGCCTTGGGCATGTTCACGGGCGGTGATCTCGGCCGTGGCCAGGCGATAGCTTTCGACGAAGTCGCTGCTGCGCGCCAGCGCGTCGATCAGCCAGGCGCGGCCGAAATAGGTGGCGCTGGCGGTGTTGCCGCAGCCGAACGAGGGCCGGTCGCGGCGCGCGGCGGTGATGATCAGCGTGTCCGGACTCTGCAGCGCCGGCACGAAGCCGCCCGCGTAGCACGCCGACAGCACGATCACCCGGTTGCGGATGCCGGCGTCGTCGAGCAGCCCGCGTAGTTCCTTGGGCGTGATGGTGTCGTAGTCGGCGTCCTCGCCAGGGCCGAACTGCACATACAGCTCGTGTTGCGCGGTGCCGTGGCTGGTCAGGAATAGCAGCAGCGCGTCCTCGCGCTTGTCCATCAGCGTGCCGATCCGCTGCAGCGTATCGGCCAGGTTGTCGTACGAGGCCTGCGGCGCGTAGGCGTGGGCGCCGAGATTGTCGGCGTGGTTGATCAGGGTGACGATGCGCCCTGCCGCATCGAAGCGCTGCGCGAATAACTGGCGCAGGTACAGGGTCTCGTTGCGGAACACGTCCTCGCTGGCGTCGCCGGCGAAGCCGACCACGTACAGGTCGGTCACCCCCGGCCGCTGCGGTCGCAGCGCGGCCAGCGCCTTGTGCAGCTGCGCCTGGTCGAGCGGATCGACCGGCGCTTCGGCCTGCGCTGGCGCCTGCGCCGCGCCGGCATCCGCATGGCAGGCGGGCAGCAGCAGCGCCAGCAGCAGGGCCAGGGCCAGGCGGCGGTGCGGCACGCGGAGGCTGCGCAGGAACGAAGGCATGGGCGGCGGCGGAGAAAGGAGGCGGTAGCGCGCGGCGGGTGCCGCGACGCTCAGAACGCCAGCTCGGCGAAGCTCTCCACGCGCCGGTGGCCGTTGCAGGCAGCGTCGCGGCGCGGTTCGGGATAGTCGTCGCGGCGATCGACCAGCACCGTGTCCAGTCCGGCCTCGCGCGCGGCATCGAGTTCGGCGACCACGTCGGACAGGAACACGATCTGCGCGGGCGCTGCGCCGGTGGCCTCGGCGATGCGCGCGTAACTGGCCGCCTCGCGCTTGGCACCGATTTCGGTGTCGAACCAGCCGGAGAACAGCCCGCTCAGGTCGCCGGCGTCGCTATGGCCGAAGAACAGCTTCTGCGCCGGCACCGAGCCGGACGAGTACACGTACAGCGGGTGCCCACCGGCATGCCAGCGGCGCAGCGCCGGTGCGGCGTCGGGGTAGATGTGCGCGGCGAAGTCGGCGTCGCGGTAGCCGGCCTCCCAGATCATGCCCTGCAGCGCCTTCAGCGCGGTGTGCTTGCGGTCCTGGTCGATCCAGCCCTGCAGCGTCTCCACGATCACCGCATCGCTGCAGATGCCGCCGGATTCGCTCGCCACCGCGTCCAGCCATTGCCGCACCTGCGGCTGCTGGCCGTGCGCGCGCACGAACTCGGGCAGGGCGCGGCGCGCATAGGGGAACAGCACGTCCTTGACGAAGCAGATGCTGCTGGTGGTGCCTTCGATGTCGGTCAGGATCATGCGCGGGCTGCCCATCGCTCAGTTCGCCTCGCCGCGCAGCGCCGCTTCGTAGCGCGGGAAGCGCTGGGCGATGTCGGTGCCGGTGAAATGGCCGACCCAGCCGTCCGGCTCGGTGAAGAAGCGGATCGCGACGAAGCGCGGCTCCGGACCCATGTCGAACCAGTGATAGGTGCCGTCGGGCACCGCGATCAGGTCGTTCTGCACGCATTCGATCTCGTACACCTTGCCGTCCACGTGCAGGGTGAACAGGCCCGAGCCGGCGACGAAGAAACGCACTTCGTCCTCCTTGTGAAAATGCTCGTCGAGGAACTTCCTGCGCATCTCCTCGCGCTGCGGATGGTCCGGGGCGATGCTGACCACGTCCACGGTCTTGAAGCCGTGCGCAGCCACCAGCCGGTCGATGTCGGTCCTGTAGGCGGCCATCACCGCCTCCGGCGCGGCGCCGGCCTCGATCGGCTGGTCGGCCTGCCAGCGCTCGAAGGTGACGCCGATCTTGCGCAGCTCGGCGGCGATCGCGTCGCCATCGCGGCTGTCGAACAGCGGCGCGTCGGGAGTGGTTTCGGCGAAGATGCGGAGTCGGCTCATGGCGGCGGGCGAGGGCGTCGTGGAGGGGAGAAAAAGGGTAGCAGTTGCCAGGTAAGCCGCCGTTGCGGCGCTGGAACGCTGTCGCGCCGGTGTTGCGCGCCTAGCGCAGCTTGCGCAGTTCCAGCTCGCAATGCAGCAGGAACTCGATCGCTTCCAGGTGGCGGCGCGCCTCGGCCATGTCGCGGCCCCAGGCGTACAGGCCGTGGCCGTCGATCAGGTAGCCCCACAGCGGCGCGCGGTCCAGCAGCGCGTCCACCTGCGCGGCCAGCACGCTCATGTCCTGGGTGTTGGCGAATACCGGCAGCTCCACCGCGGTTTCGTGGGTGTGGTTGCCATGCAGCGCCTTCAGCAATTCATAGCCTTCCAGGCGCACATGGCCGGCGCCGGCGTACAGCCGCGAGGCGATGGTCTGCACCGGCGAATGCGTGTGCAGCACGCAGCCGACCTCGGGGAAGCGGCGGTACAGCTGGGTGTGCAGCAGGGTCTCGGCCGACGGCCGGTGCTCGCTGCCGACCGCCTTGCCGTCGAAGTCCACCACCATGATGTCGGCCTCGACCAGACGGCCCTTGTCGCGGCCGGACACGGTGATCGCGGCATGCGCGGCGTCGAGCCGGTGCGAGAAGTTGCTGCTGGTGGCCGGGGTCCAGCCGGCCGCCGACAGTTCGCGGATGTTGCCGATCAGCAGCTGAGCCAGCGTGCGCAGGCGTTCGGTGTCGTAGGGTGGTGCGTTCATGCCCCTATTCTAGCGGGCCTGTGTGGCACGCAGCCGGCTGTGGCGGAAGCCGTAGCCGAAATAGATGAGCAGGCCGAGCACGGTCCAGCCGGCCATCAGCAGCCAGTTGTGCGCGGTCATCGCCGACAGCAGCGCCAGGCAGCTGAGCACGCCGGCGATGCAGATCGGCCAGGCGAACGGGATGCGGAACGGGCGCGGCAGGTCCGGCTGGGTGCGGCGCAGGATCAGCACGCCGGCGCAGACCGCGGCGAAGGCGATCAGCGTGCCCATCGAGGTCAGCTCGCCGAGCACGTCCAGCGGGAACAGCGCCGCCAGCAGCGCGATGCCGATGCCGGTGATCACCGTGTTGATATGCGGGGTGCGGTACTTGGGATGGATCCTGGTGAACAGCGGCGGCAGCAGCCCGTCGCGGGCGATGATCATGAAGATCCGCGGCTGGCCGATGATCATCACCAGCACCACCGAGGACAGGCCGATCAGCGCGCCGACCTCGACCACCACCCGCAGCCAGGCCAGCTGCGGGTGCGCGCCCACCGCGGTCACCACCGGCTCGTCGGTGCCGAGCTGGGTGTAGGGCATCAGCCCGGTCATCACCGCCGCCATGGCGATGTACAGCACGGTGCAGATCACCAGCGACAGGATCATGCCGATCGGCAGGTCGCGCTGCGGGCGGTGCGATTCCTGCGCCGCCACCGACACCGCCTCGAAGCCGATGTAGGCGAAGAACACCATCGCCGCGCCGCGCAGCACGCCCTCCATGCCGTACTTGCCGGGGCCTTCGTTGGCGGGGATGAACGGGTGCCAGTTGGCGGTGTCCACGTACTTCCAGCCGACCGCGATCACCAGCAGGATCAGCCCGGTCTTCAGCGCCACCATCGCCATGTTCATCGCCGAGGACTTGCGGATGCCGACGTAGCACAGCCAGGTCAGCAGCAGCACGATGCCGGCGGCGGGCAGGTTGGCGATCGCACCGGTGCGCTGCAGCTTGCCGTCCAGCGGCGCGTTGACCAGCGCTGCGGGCAGATGGATGCCGAAATGGTCGAGCAGGCTCAGGAAATAGCCGGTCCAGCTCACCGCCACCGCCGAGGCCGACACGCCGTATTCCAGCACCAGCATCCAGCCGATGAACCAGGCCGCCAGTTCGCCGAAGGTGGCGTAGGTGTAGGTGTAGGCGCTGCCGGACACCGGCACCATCGCCGCGAACTCGGCGTAGGCCAGCGCACAGAACGTGCAGCACAGCGCGGCCAGCACGAACGACAGCATGATCGCCGGGCCGGCATGGTTGGCCGCGGCCTGCCCGGTGATGACGAAGATGCCGCCGCCGATCACCGCGCCGATGCCCAGCGCGGTCAGGCCCCAGGGGCCGAGCGCACGCTGCAGGCCCAGGCTGCCGGCGTCCTCGTGGCTGGCGTGGGGGTGTTTGGTGGCACAGAGTTGTTTGAGCATGGAGCGGTTCCTGTTGAATCTCCGCACGTGGATGTGCGGGCTGTTGCGAGGGACTCGAGATTTGAATCCCCGCACGTGGATGTGCGGACTCTAGCGAGGGATTCGCAATTAAGCCTTGCCGGCCAGGCGGCTGTGGCGGATGCCGTAGCCGAAATAGATGAACAGGCCGATCACGGTCCAGCCGACGAACACCTTCCAGTGTTCCTGGAAGGCCTGCAGGAACAGGAACAGGCAGGCCAGCGCACCGAGCGGGCAGATCAGCATCGCCAGCGGCACCCGGAACGGGCGCGGCAGGTCCGGCTTGGTGAAGCGCAGCACCATCACCCCGACGCAGACCGTGGCGAAGGCGAGTAGGGTGCCCATCGACACCAGTTCGCCGAGCACGTCCAGCGGGATCAGCCCGGCCAGCAGCGCGGCGACCACGCCGACGAAGATGGTGCCGACGTAGGGCGTGTGGAACTTGCGGTGCACCTTGCCGAACAGCTTCGGCAGCAGGCCGTCGCGGGACATGGTGTAGAAGATGCGCGGCTGCGCCATCAGCATCACCAGCACCACCGAGGACAGGCCGGCGATCGCGCCGATCTCCACCGCGGTCTTCAGCCAGGCCAGGCTCGGGTAATGCTCCAGCGCGGTGGCGACCGGCTTGGCGGTGCCGAGCTGGGTGTAGGGCAGCAGGCCGGTCAGCACTGCGCAGACGATGATGTAGATGATCGTGCACACCGCCAGCGACACCAGGATGCCGATCGGCATGTTGCGCTGCGGGTCCTTGGTTTCGCCGGCGGAGGTGGAGACCGCATCGAAGCCGATGTAGGAGAAGAACACGATGGACGCGGCGCGGAACACGCCGCTCCAGCCGAACTGGCCCGGCCCGGTGTGCTCGGGGATGAACGGGTGCCAGTTGGCCGGATCGATATGGGACACGCCGAAGCCGACGAACAGGCAGATCACCAGGATCTTGATCGCCACCACGATGGCGTTGGCGAACGCCGACTGGGTGACGCCGACGTAGCACAGCGCGCTGACCGCGACCACGATCAGCACCGCCGGCAGATTGACGATGCTGCCGGAGGCGACGAAGGTATGGCCGCTCCAGGCCAGCGGCGCGCTCGCCAGTTCGGCGGGGAACGGCAGCCCGAGGGTGCCGGTCAGGAAGCTGATCAGGTAGGCCGACCAGCCGACTGCGACGCTGGAGCCGGCGAACAGGTATTCCAGCACCAGGCACCAACCGATGAACCAGGCCACGCCTTCGCCCAGGGTGGTGTAGGAGTAGGAGTAGGCGCTGCCGGAGACCGGCATCATCGCCGCGAACTCGGCATAGCACAGGCCGGCGAAGGCGCAGGCCACGCCGGCGAACACGAACGACAGCATCACCGCCGGTCCGGCGTGGTTGGCCGCGGCCTGGCCAGTCAGCACGAAGATGCCCGCGCCGATCACCGCACCGATGCCGAGCATGATCAGGTGCTTGGCGGTGAGGGTCCGTTTCAGCGTGGCTTCGCCTTCCAGGCTGCCTTCGAACGGTTCGCCGGCATCGACGTGCCCGGCAGGCTCGATCGGCTTGACCCTCAACAGAGACTTCAGCATGCGGTGCATTTCCCGGTGGCGATCGGGGCGGTATCGCCCCGGTTAAAGATGGTGCGCTGGCCGCAAGTGGGCCATGCAAGCGTCGTACCATGCCAAAGCTGGAGGGCCGCCACAAGTCGCGCTGCACTGTCGGCGGCGATAATGGCCGGCCCCGATCGCGAGAACCGCCCATGCCGGACCTTCCCCTGCGCCGCCAGTTGCAGGCCTATGCCGCCCGTTGGCCGCCGCAGGCCGAGGTTGCCGCGCAATTCCTGGCCTTGCTGGACGATGCGCAGGACCCCTTCGTGCGTGCGCGCCTGGACGGCCACTTCACCGGCTCGGCCTGGCTGGTCAGCGCCGACGGCGCGCGTACCCTGCTGACCCACCACCGCCAGCTGCAGCGCTGGCTGCAGCTGGGCGGGCATGCCGACGGCGACCGCGACCTGGCGCAGGTGGCGCTGAAGGAGGCCGAAGAAGAGTCGGGGCTGCCTGGATTGGCGTTGGAGGATGGCGTCCTGTTCGACCTGGACCGGCACTGGATCCCCGAGCGCCAGGACGTGCCGGGGCACTGGCACTTCGACGCGCGCTACGTGGTGCGCGCCGGCGCCGACGAGGCGTTCGCGGTCAGCGCCGAATCGCTGGCCCTGGTCTGGCGCCCGATCGCCGAACTGCTGGCCGAACCGGACCTGGATCCGTCGCTGCGGCGGATGGCGCGGAAATGGGTGGAGCACAATGAACCTGCTCCCTAAAAACGGACGCCAAGAGCGTCGCATATGCGCTCGTCTTCGGTGGTTACACCGACGCGCGTTCAGTCGTTCAGGACGACTATCTTTCGAGCCGGCTGCAAGCCCACGGTGACCGTCTGAAAGACTTGGATACCATCGTCCGTATTCGCTTCAACGCATCGGCGGACTTTGACGAACAGCGCAAGCTCAAAGCTGGCGCGCCGGTCCACAGCCCTTTCATTCGCCGCTGTTCCGAATTGCAGCCCCATTGAACAATGCAGTCGTGTTCGTATGCGTCGCGTCGGCTGGATGGAGCTGAACTGCTCGAAGCCCGGCGACGTAATGTTCACCTGCGTCGAACCGGGAGACCATCGCTCGCGCGTCTCTCGTCAAGAGATGCCTGAGGGCGGCGCTGATCGTGCAGCACCCAATCCCGCGCGGCCTGCGGAAGCTCAGCCCAAGCAGCGGCTTTCGCCGGTCGCTCTCTTCCTGTCGTCAAGCGAGCTAGCGAGCGCATCCAACCTCAAGGAAGGCTGCCCTATCCGCTCAAGCCCTCGGTCTGTCCTCGCCACAATGGTCCCGATCGCTGCCGGGCTATTTACCAAGATCCTCCAAGCCATCGGATCGGGAAATGCACCGCCTTCCGTGCCAACCGGCAGCGACCTCTGTTGCACGGCGCTCGACTAACGATCACGCAGGCGCCAGTTCGCGAAATGCATAGCGATGCAATCGCGCCTGGCGATAAACGATCGTCGCCGGTGTCGCCGTTTCCTGCATTTCAGTTGACGCCAACCATGGCAGCGCTTTCGCGCCACAAACATTCGGCCGCTTCGTCACTCAGGGCGAGAGGCGAAGGATCGGGGAAGGTAACCTCGCCCCTGACGAGCGAAACGTAGATGCGCCCAGGCGGCAGGGTCAGCTCACCCTCCACAAGCTGGGCCAATACGTCCCCGGCGCGTTCAGGCGTACCGGGATAGAGCTGGCGGAGAAAGCGACTGACGAACAGCAGCAGCGATCGCCCGAATCGGCCATCCAGCACATTCCGCATCCATGGCGGCGCCGTTCGCATCAGCGAGGTGCCGAGCGTGAACCCGGGATTGTAGGCAATCACCTCGATCCGGCGCGCGGTCGCCTCATCGAGCGCCGACAGCGTCCGCGCCGTCAACAGGTTGCATAGCTTCGACGCCGAGTAGGCGCGCATGCCCGCGCCCGGACCGCCCTTGCCCTTTGGATGCGCCAGCGTTTGCGGATCGAGCGATCTCGGCGCCAGCGGATTGATCCTAGGATCATGGGTGTCGCTGGTCGTGATCACCAGCCGGCCGTTTTCGGCCATGCAGGGCAGAAGCAGTCGCGCCAGCAGATAATGGGCGAGGTGGTTTACCGCGAACGCGGCCTCGAAGCCGTCGGCACTGCGCTGATCCATGTCCGAATATTGCACGCCGCCGTTGAGCACCAGCCTATCGATCGGCCGGCCGTCCAGCCGCTTTTTTATCGCTTCGGCAAAGGCCCGCACGCTGGCAAGCGAGGCGAGATCCAGCTGCAGCACTTCGGTACCGGTCGGCCCGCTTCGCCCGCTTCCGCGCGCGCCGATGAACAGCCTCGTTTCGGGCCGGGCGGCGATCAGCGCGGCGGCGTGTGCTCCCAGACCGCCTGTTGCGCCGGTCATCACAACAATCTCTGAGACGTCGCTCTCACCCATTCCGGGTCTCCCTCACGGTCAGCGCCGGCACGTTCTCCTGAAGGCTATCCTCATCAGGTGAACCAGGTCCGAATGTGGCACCGTATCATGGTGCGCTAGACCCTGCGATGCCCGTTGCCGGGTTGGTGCATCGGACCGATAACCGAGAGTGCAGCCATCGCCTGTCCGCGCGCGGCCATCGCCAGTCCACCGTCGCTAAGCCCTGGCGCATTGCCGGCCATCTTCGCAAAATCCGCGACCGACAGAAGGTGCGGCGCGTTGTAGATGTCCATCATTCCATTGCGCTGACGCTGCTCCTGCGACAGCACTGGCTGCACCTGCGGGCCCGGTAATAGCGGAGGGCCGGAAAACCGGCGCAGCCCTTTCGTTATCGGTGGTTGCCGGTTTCTTCACCAGCAGCGTTGGGGCGGGCGCAGCGGATGTGGACGGGCCATCCAACAGATCGGTCACGCCTTCCAGGTGGATGCTCAGATGCCCAGATGTCGGCTTGCAGCCGCCACCTGCTCGAGCAGATCGATGCGATCGGCCCAGTCCTGCATCATCCGCCGCCGCTGCTCGACGTACTCGGCGTGATTGTAGGCCGCGCTCACCTTGTCCGGGTCGGGATGCGAAAGCCGAGCATCGAACCAGACCTTCGGGTATCCGATTTTTTTATTTGCGCGGTGCAGGGAATCAGGTCCCGGTAACGCGTCGGGGCTGACGCCCCCACAAATGCAGCGCACTTGCGAAAATCCCGAATCCCGAATCCCGAATCCCGAGCGCCCTACGACGTCATCCGGTCCCAGAACCCCTTTACCCCGTCGATGAAGGTCGCCGACTTCGGCGAATGCTTGCGCGCGTCCTCGCCGGTGAAGGTGGCTTCGAATTGTTCCAGTAGCTGGCGCTGGTCGGGGGTCAGGTTGACCGGCGTCTCCACCACCACGCGGCAGTACAGATCGCCTTCGCTGCGGCTGCGCACCGAGCGCACGCCCTTGCCGCGCAGCCGGAACAGCTTGCCGGTCTGGGTTTCGGCGGGGATGCGGATCTCCGCCTCGCCGCCGAGCGTGGCCACACGCACGCTGTCGCCGAGCGCGGCCTGGGAAATGCGGATCGGCACTTCGCAGTGCAGGTCGTCGCCGTCGCGCTGGAAGATCGGATGCTCGCGCACCCGCACTTCCACGTACAGGTCGCCCGGCGGGGTGCCGGCCGGACCGGCCTCGCCCTCGCCGGACAGACGGATGCGGTCGCCATTGTCCACGCCGGGCGGGATCTTCACCGACAGCACCTTGGTTTCCTCGACGCGGCCGGCGCCATGGCAGCTGCCGCACGGGTTCTGCACGATCTGGCCGCGCCCGGCGCAATGCGGGCAGCTCTGCTGCATCGCGAAGATGCCGCGCTGGATCCGCACCTGGCCGCGGCCTTGGCAGGTGCTGCAGGTCTCGACCTTGCCGTCTTCCGAGCCGCTGCCGTGGCAGTGCGCGCATTCGCCCAGGGTCGGGATCTCGATGCGCCGCTCGATCCCGGCCACCGCTTCTTCCAGGTCCAGTTCCAGCACGTAGCCGATGTCGGCGCCGCGCCGCGCCGCACGGCCGCCGCCGCCGGCGCCGCCGAAGATGTTGCCGAAGATGTCGCCGAAGATGTCGCCCATGTCCGGGCCGCCAGGAGCGCCAGGACCGCCACCGCCGCCCATGCCGTGCTCGAACGCGGCATGGCCGTGCGCGTCGTACATGCGCCGCTTGTTGCCGTCGGACAGGACCTCGTAGGCCTCCTTGCACTCCTTGAACGCGGCCTCGGCGGCGTGGTCGCCCGGATTGCGGTCGGGGTGGTGCTTCATCGCGCAGCGGCGATAGGCCTTCTTCAGCTCGTCGTCGCCGGCGCTACGGGCCACGCCCAGCACTTCGTAATAGTCGCGTTTGCTCATGGCTGGGAATGGGCGATGGGGAATGGGGAATGGTTCAAAACAGGCATCCTGTAGCGATTAGTCATAGCGGCGATGAAACCGGGAACCTTAAAACGGCGAAGGAGCGGAGCCTGAGCACCGCTCCTTCGAGAACCGATTCCCTAAGGCTGGATCACGCCTTCTTGTCGTCCTTGACTTCGGTGAACTCGGCGTCGACCACGTCGTCGCCGGCGGCCTGCGCGCCGCCCGGGGCGGCGCCCGGCTGCTGTTCGCCGGCGGCCGCGGCCGCATACAGCGACTGGCCCGCTTCTTCCAGCGCCTTGGTCCTGGCCTCGATCTGGCCCTTGTCGTCGCCCTTCATCGCCGTTTCCAGGTCCGCCAGCGCCGCCTCGACCTTGCCGATCACGTCGCCGCCGACCTTGCTGCCGTGTTCGCCGATCGCGCTGCGGGTGGCGTGGATCAGGCCGTCGGCCTGGTTGCGCGCCTGCACCAGCTCGTGGAACTTCTTGTCTTCCTCGCGGTTGGCTTCCGCGTCGGCGACCATCCGCTGGATCTCGTCGTCCGACAGGCCGGAGCCGGCCTTGATCTCGACCTTCTGCTCCTTGTTGGTCTTCTTGTCCTTGGCCGACACGTGCAGGATGCCGTTGGCGTCGATGTCGAAGGACACCTCCACCTGCGGCAGGCCGCGCGGCGCCGGCTCGATTCCGGACAGGTCGAACTTGGCCAGCGACTTGTTGTAGCGGGCCTGCTCGCGCTCGCCCTGCAGCACGTGCACGGTGACCGCGGACTGGTTGTCCTCGGCAGTGGAGAAGGTCTGCGAAGCCTTGGTCGGGATCGTGGTGTTCTTCTCGATGATCTTGGTGAACACGCCGCCCAGGGTCTCGATGCCCAGGCTCAGCGGGGTCACGTCGAGCAGCAGCACGTCCTTGACGTCGCCGGCCAGCACGCCGCCCTGGATCGCCGCGCCCAGCGCCACGGCCTCGTCGGGGTTGACGTCCTTGCGCGGCTCCTTGCCGAAGAACTCGGACACCGCCTGCTGCACCTTCGGCATGCGGGTCTGGCCGCCGACCAGGATCACCTCGGTCACGTCGCTGGCGCGCAGGCCGGCGTCGTTGAGCGCGGTGCGGCACGGCTCGATGGTGCGCTTGACCAGGTCCTCGACCAGCGCCTCGAGCTTGGCCCGGGTCAGCTTGATGTTGAGGTGCTTCGGGCCCGACGCGTCGGCGGTGACGTACGGCAGGTTGACTTCGGTCTGCTGCGAGGACGACAGCTCGATCTTGGCGCGCTCGGCCGCATCCTTCAGGCGCTGCAGCGCCAGCGGATCCTTGCGCAGGTCGATGCCCTGGTCCTTGTTGAATTCCTCGACCAGATAATCGATGACGCGCTTGTCGAAGTCTTCGCCGCCCAGGAAGGTGTCGCCGTTGGTGGCCAGCACTTCGAACTGCTTCTCGCCGTCGACGTTGGCGATCTCGATGATCGACACGTCGAAGGTGCCGCCGCCCAGGTCGTACACCGCGATCTTGCGATCGCCGCCCTGGCCCTTGTCCAGCCCGTAGGCCAGCGCCGCGGCGGTCGGCTCGTTGATGATGCGCTTGACGTCCAGGCCGGCGATGCGGCCGGCGTCCTTGGTCGCCTGGCGCTGGCTGTCGTTGAAGTACGCCGGCACGGTGATCACCGCCTCGGTGACCGGCTCGCCCAGGAACGCCTCGGCGGTCTTCTTCATCTTCTCCAGCACCTGCGCGGAGATCTCCTGCGAGGCCAGCTTGCGGCCGTCGGCGGTGGCCACCCAGGCGTCGCCGTTGTCGTGCTGGACGATGCCGTACGGCACCAGGCCGATGTCCTTCTGCACTTCGGCGTCGGTGAACTTGCGGCCGATCAGGCGCTTCACCGCGTAGAAGGTGTTCTTCGGATTGGTGACCGCCTGGCGCTTGGCCGAGGCGCCCACCAGCACTTCGCCGTCCTTGGTGTAGGCGACGATCGAGGGCGTGGTGCGGTCGCCTTCGGAATTTTCGATGACGCGGGCCTTGCCGCCGTCCATGATCGCCACGCACGAGTTGGTCGTGCCCAGGTCGATGCCGATGATCTTGCCCATTGGATGACTCCTGAAAATTTCTGGTGTCCGGCCGCTGCCGGGGTCTGGTTCGGATATAGGGATGGCCGCCGTTCATTCAAGCCATCACCGCACATTAGCGTTCCGCCGCGGCCGCGCCCGATTCAGGCGCGAACCGGCGGCGGCGCGCCTCAATCGTGCTTGGCGACCACCACGAGCGCGGGCCGCAGCAGGCGCTCGTTGAGCAGGTAGCCCTTCTGGAACACCTGCATCACCTGGCCGGGGGCGACGCCGTCGGCCTCGGCCTGGCTGATCGCCTGGTGGTGCTCCGGGTTGAACGGCTGCCCGGTCGGGTCGAGCAGGGTCAGGCCGTTGTCGGCGGCGACCTTGAGCAGCTGCTTGTAGGTCAGTTCCAGGCCGTCGCGCAGCGGGCTGGGTTCGCTGCCGGCGGCGGTCAGGCCGGCGTCCAGGCTGTCGAACACCGGCAGCAGGTCGCCGAGCAGGCGCTCGTTGGCGAACTTGCGCGCCTGCTCGACGTCGCGGGCGATGCGCTTGCGCTGGTTTTCCAGGTCCGCGCGCTCGCGCAGTGCGTCGGCCTTGACCAGCGCCAGCTCGCTGCGCAGCGTTTCGATCTGCGCCTGCAGCGGATCGGACGACGGCTGCTGTGCCTCGGAGAGATGTTCAGAATCGAATTCGGGGTGCTCTTGGTTCATTTCCGGTTCCCTGGCGGGAGATGCACCCGCCCTACCGGACCACCAATGTGGGCGCGGCAGTGGGATTCAAGATGCTGTGTTGCATCTGGGGGAATGGGGAGACGGGAATCGGGAATGGGAAAAGCGGGCGGCAAGCCCTGCCCTGTGCGCTAGCGTTCTGCCGGCGGGGTCGGGTCCAGGGCCGCGCCCAGCATTTCGGCGGCGGTCTGCACCAGCGGGATCACCCGGTCGTAGTCCATGCGCTTGGGACCGATCACCCCCAGCACCCCCAGCACCTGGCCGCCGGCCATGTATGGCGCGGTGACCAGCGACACGCTCTCCAGCGGCACCACACCGGTCTCTTCGCCGATGAAGATGCGCACCCCCGGCGCGCGGATGGTGCGCTCCAGCAGCTGCAGGATCTCGCGCTTGCTGGCGAAGATCTCGAACAGCTCGCGCAGCCGCTCCAGGTCCGACAGGTCCTGCACCCCCATCAGCTTGGTCTGCCCGGCCAGCACCATGTCGTCGCCGGCCGGGGCCAGCGCCTGCTCTGCCAGCTCCACGCTGTGCGCCAGCAGCAGCTGCATCTCGTCGCGCGCATGGCGCAGGTCGCGCACCAGGCTGGCGCGGATGTCGGCCAGCGCGCGGCCGGCGAAATGCACGTTCAGATAATTGGCCACCCGTTCCAGCTCGGCCGGCTCGTAGGCCTTGCGCGGTTCGATGACCCGGTTCTGCACCTCGTTGTCGGCGAACACCAGGATCGCCAGCACCCGGCGCGCGTCCAGCGGCACGAAGTCGATGTGCCGGAACGCGAACTGCTCGCGCTTGGGCGCGCTGACCACGCCGACGAAATGGGTCATCGCCGACAGCAGCTCCGAGGCGCTGCCGAGCAGCGCCTGGGTGCCGGCGGCATTGCTCATCTCCGCGCGCAGCCGCGCCACCTCGACCTCGCCCGGCGGGCGCATCTGCACCAGGCTGTCGACGAACACCCGGTAGCCGGTGGCGGTGGGAATGCGCCCGGCCGAGGTGTGCGGCGAGCTGAGCAGGCCGGCGTCCTCCAGGTCGGCGAGGATGTTGCGGATCGTCGCCGGACTCACGTCCAGCCCGGCGTGGCGGGCCAGGGTCTGCGAGCCGACCGGTTCGCCGTCGCGGATATAGCGTGAGATCAGCGTGCGCAACAGCTGCCGGGCGCGGGGGTCGAGCGAGGAGTGGACCGGGGAGGCGCGCATGCAATCAATCCGTGAGACTTGACACTAGATAATGGCTGCATGCCGGCTTGGCAAGTCATTGGCCCATCTACCCGCGCGTGCTAGCGTTGCGCGGCCCCGGATTCCGACCCCCATGCTCAGACATCTCTCGATCAAGGATTTCGCCGTCGTGCGCGGGACCGAACTGGAATTCGGCCCTGGCATGACCGTGGTGTCCGGCGAAACCGGCGCCGGCAAGTCGCTGATGGTGGACGCGCTCGGCTTCCTGTCCGGGCTGCGCGCCGACAGCGGCGTGGTCCGCCACGGCGCCGACCGCGCCGAACTGTCGGCCGAATTCGCCGTGCCCGAGGCCGCCCCGGCGCGCGCCTGGCTGCGCGAGAACGAACTCGACGACGACGAACACTGCCAGCTGCGCCGGGTGATCCGCGCCGACGGCGGCTCGCGCGCCTGGATCAACGGCCGTCCGGTGACCTCATCGCAGCTGGCCGAGCTGGCCGGGCACCTGGTCGAGATCCACGGCCAGCACGAACACCAGGCGCTGCTCTCGCGCGGCAGCCAGCTCGGCCTGCTCGACGCCTACGCCCGCAACGAGGCCGAACGCGCCGCGGTGCGCGCCGCCGCCGCGCGCTGGCAGGCGCTGCTGGGCGAGCGCGAGACGCTGCTGGCGCAGGGCGACGTGTCCGACCGCATCGGCTTCCTCGAACACCAGCTGGCCGAGCTGCAGCGCGAGGACCTGGCCCCGGCGGCGATCGCCGCGCTGGATGCCAACCATCGCCGCCAGGCCCACGCCGCGGCGCTGATCGGCGCCTGCGAGGGCGCCGCGCAGCGGCTCAACGGCGACGAGGCGCCGGCGGTGCTGGCCCTGCTGCAGCAGACCCGCCACGAGCTCGGCAAGGTCGGCGAGTACGACCCGCGCCTGGCCGAGGTCGAGGCGTTGATCGACAGCGCCACGATCCAGCTGGAAGAGGCGCTGGCGCTGGTCGACCGGGTCCGCGACGACCTCGACGCCGATCCGGCGCAGTTCGAGGACATGGAACGCAAGCTCGGCCGGCTGCACGACCTGGCGCGCAAGCACCGGGTCACCCCGGACACGCTGGGCGAGCACCGCGACGCGCTGCTGGCCGAAGTCGAGGGCCTGCGCGGCGCCGGCGAACGGCTGGAGGTGCTGGATGCGGACATCGCCCGCGCCAGCCAGGCCTGGCGCGACGCCGCCGCTGCGCTCAGCGGCACTCGCCAGCGCGGTGCGCAGGCGCTGGCGCGCGACACCAGCGCGCTGATCGGCGAACTGGGCATGGGCGGCGGGCGCTTCGAGATCCAGCTGGAGCCGCACGAGGCCGAGCGCCCCGACCCGGCCGGCGCCGAGCGCGTCGAGTTCCTGGTCGCGGCCAATGCCGGGCAGCCACCGCGGGCGCTGCGCAAGGTCGCCTCCGGCGGCGAGCTGTCGCGCATCTCGCTGGCGATCGAGGTCGCCGCGCTGGGCCTGGACGCGGTGCCGACCATGGTGTTCGACGAAGTGGATTCGGGCATCGGCGGCGCGGTCGCCGATATCGTCGGCAAGAAGCTGCGCGCGCTCGGCGAGCAGCGCCAGGTGCTGTGCGTGACCCATCTGCCGCAGGTCGCCGCGCAGGGCCACACGCATTACCGGGTCAGCAAGGCGCCGGTCGAGGGCATGACCCAGAGTTCGGTCGAGCTGCTGGCGCCGCGCCAGCGTGAGGAAGAGCTGGCGCGGATGCTGGGCGGGGTGGAGGTCAGCAAGGAAGCCCGCGCCGCGGCCAAGCGGCTGCTGCAAAGCGCTGGCTGAGGCGCTGCATGCTCGGCTGGGTGGTTCGATAGCTGGAGCGCCACGGTGGGAACCACGCTGGATAGCTTGGAGGCCATCAGGCGTGGGAAGCCGGCAGGCTTCGGATCGCTCCGGGTCGGGGCTGAAGCCCCTCCCACAGTGCACCCCCAGCAAGTCGGCCGCAGGCTCCCTGTAGGAGCGGTTCAGTCGCGACGAACGGAGTCGGGATCCGCGACGGGTTCAGCAACCTTGCCGATACCGCCACTGCGCCCGCAAGGGCGCCGACCGCTCAGCCCTTCTTGCCGGTCGGGCGCTTGCTGCGCACGTACAGCACCAGCGAGTGCTCTTCCAGCTCGTAGCCATGATCGGCGGCGATCTTGCGCTGCAGTTCTTCGATCTGCGCGCTTTCGAATTCGATGACGTTGCCGGTATCCACGTCCACCATGTGGTCGTGGTGGCCGCCGCGGTCGAGTTCGTACACCGCCTGGCCGCCTTCGAAATTGTGCTTGAGCACCAGCCCGGCCGCCTCGAACTGGGTCAGCACCCGATACACCGTGGCCAGGCCGATCTCGTCGCCGTGATCGAGCAACTGGCGGTAGATCTCTTCGGCAGTCATGTGGTGGCGCGCCGACTTCTGCTCGAGCAGCTCCAGGATGCGCATCCGGGGATGCGTGACTTTCAGGCCGACTTTGCGCAGATCGTGGGATTCCATGGCGTCTCCGTTTATAGCTGGTTTAGCGCCAGCTGCCTCGGGGCGGGTCGCGGCGGTCGTCGGGAGTGTATCATCGACGCGGTTTCCCTCAGTCCTGTCCCCGATGCGCAATCTCTTGCTGGTCGCCGCTGTTGCCCTGTCCACCGCTGGCTGCGGAATCATCTACAAGCAGCCCATCTACCAAGGCAACCTGATCAAGCAGGCGGCCGTCGACCAGCTCAAGGTCGGGCAAAGCAAGCAGCAGGTCAACGCGCTGCTCGGCACCCCGTCGATCCCGGATCCGTTCCATGCGCAACGCTGGGACTACACCGCGACCGAGCGCCTCGACCGCCTCGGCAGGACCGAGATCAAGAATTTCGTCGTCTATTTCGACAACGACACGGTGACCCGCTGGGAAGGCGATTATTTCCCGGAAAACGATTCGGAGCTGGCCAAGAACAGCGTGCGTCAGTTCGGCCGCAACCTGGCCAAGGACAAGAAGAAGCAGCGCCGCAGCGAGTAAGCCGGCGCAGCGGCGACCGGTCCTGCGGCGCTAGCGCGGTTTTGCGCGCCGCCGCCGGGCCTCCTTCGGATCGGTCAGCAAGGGCCTGAGCAGCTCGACCCGGTCGCCGTCGTGCAATCGCTGGGTCGGGGCGGCGACGCTGCCGTGGATCGCGCAAGGCATGCCCGGCGTCGCCTCGGCCAGAGCGGCCGCCGCCAGCGCATCGGCGACGCTGGCGCCTTCGGGCAGGTGCAGGGTGCGCGCGACGAAGCGCTCCGGCCAGGCCAGCACCACCTCGACCCGCAGCCCGCTCATGCGTCTTCGCGGTCGGCCACGCGCACGAAGTCGTTGACCATGCGGTCGGCCAGGCTCTGGAAGCCCAGCGCCAGCGCCGGCCCCAGCAGCCGCGAGGCCGGTTCGAAGTCCAGCATCAGGCTGACCTTGCTGGCGTGGTCGTTGAAGCCCTGGAACTCCCACTGGCCCTGCAGGCGCTTGAACGGGCCGTCGCGCAGCAGCATATCGATGCGGTCGGGGCGCTGCAGCCGGTTTTCGGTGGTGAACCAGGTCCGGAACGAACCCAGGCCCAGCTCCAGCCGCGCCACCAGGTGCTGGTCGCTGTGCTCGAGCACATGCGCCGCATCGCACCAGGCGAAACGGCGCGGATAGGCGGCAACATCATTGACCAGGTCGAACATGCGCGTTGCGGGATGTTCGACCAGGGCGCTGCGGCGGATGATAGGCATTCGGTGCGGGGGAAGTGGACCAGGACGTTCGGGAGGCCCCCGAATCGGAGACAATAGCAAGATGAGCAAGAAACCCGCCAAGGATAAAGCAAACGGCGCGACGGCCAACAAGACCATCGCGCTGAACAAGCGTGCGCGCCACGAATACCACCTGGAGGACCGCTACGAGGCCGGCCTGGCCTTGCAGGGCTGGGAGGTCAAGTCGATCCGCGCCGGCCGCGCCAACATCGGCGAAAGCTATGCGTTCGTGCGCCAGGGCGAGCTGTTCCTGTTCGGCGCGCAGTTCACCCCGCTGATCCAGGCCTCCACCCACGTGGTCGCCGACGACCGCCGCACCCGCAAGCTGCTGCTGCACCGGAGCGAGATCGACAAGCTGATCGGCCGCGTCGAGCGCGACGGCTACACCCTGGTGCCCACCGCGATGTACTGGAGCAAGAACAAGATCAAGCTCGAGATCGCGCTGGCCAAGGGCAAGCAGGACCACGACAAGCGCGACGCCGCCAAGGACCGCGACTGGGCCCGCGACAAGCAGCGGATCATGCGCCGCCACAACAAGAACGCGTGAAAGCCGGGATTCGCGACTCGCGCCCCCATCCTGCCGTCCCGAGTCCCAGGCTTTAAACTACGGCGATGAACGCATCCGCCGAAAGCCATCTGATCCACGGCCGTCGCCAGCGCCCCGACGGGCCGGTTCCGGTCGATGTCATTTCCGTGCAGTCGCAACTGGTCTACGGCCACGCCGGCAACAGCGCGGCGGTGCCGCCATTGCGCGCGCTGGGCCTGCGCGTGGCGGAGATTCCGACCACCTTGCTGAGCAATGCACCGTTCTACGCCACGCTGCGCGGCAAGGTGCTGCCGTCGGACTGGTTCGCCGATCTGCTGCTCGGCGCCAGCGAGCGCGGCCTGCCGCAGCGCGCGCGCATGCTGGTGTCCGGCTACTTCGGCAGCGTCGGCAACGGCAGTGCGTTCGCCGACTGGCTCGACGCCACGCTGCCGCAGTGCCCGGCGCTGCGCTATTGCCTGGATCCGGTGATCGGCGATACGCACACCGGACCCTATGTCGAGCCGGGGCTGGAAACGGTGTTCGCCGAACGCCTGCTGCCGCATGCCTGGCTGGTCACCCCGAATGCGTTCGAACTCGGCCGCCTGACCGGCCTGCCGGCGCTGGTCCAGGACGATGCCATCGCTGCGGCGCGCGTGTTGCTGGCGCGTGGGCCGCAGTGGGTGCTGGCGCACAGCGTCAGCGGCGACGCGGGCCAGCTGGTGACCCTGGCGGTGAGCCGTGAGGCGGTCTACCGCTGGCGCTCGCCGCTGTTGCCGGTGGACGTGGCCGGCACCGGCGATGTGCTGATGGCGCTGCTGGTCGCGTTCCTGCTGCGCGGCGACGCGTTCGAGCTGGCGATCGGCCGTGCCATCGCCGGCGTGCATGCGGCGCTGGAAGCGACCTTGGCAAGCGGCTACGAGGAACTGGACGTGCTCGCCGCCGCGCCCGCGGCGCTGGCCACGCCGCTGCGCTTCGGCGCCGAGCGCCTGGCGTGAGCCTGCGCCCGGTCGTCGGCATCGTCGGCAGCGCCGGCGCCTATGGCCGCTGGCTGGGCAGGTTCTTCCGCGAGCGCATGCAGCTGGAGGTGGTCGGCCACGATCCGGCCGATCCGCAGTCGCTGGACCCGGACGCCTTGCTGCAGCGCGCGCAGGTGCTGATCTTCTCCGCGCCGATCCGGCGCACGCCGGCGCTGATCGGCGACTACGTGCGCCGCGCTGCAGGGCGCGAACGCGGGCAGCTGTGGCTGGATGTGACTTCGGTCAAGCACGAGCCGGTGGCGGCGATGTTGGCCTCGCAGGCGGAGGTGGCTGGCTTGCATCCGATGACCGCGCCGCCGAAATCGCCCACGCTGAAGGGCCGCGTGCTGGTGGTCTGCGAAGCGCGGCTGTCGCACTGGCAGGCGTGGCTGCAGCAGCTGTGCACGGCGCTGGAAGCCGAATGCGTGCGCAGCACGCCCGACCACCACGACCGGGTGATGGCGCTGGTGCAGGCGATGGTGCATGCCAGCCACCTGGCCCAGGCCGGCGTGCTGCGCGAGCATGCGCCGACGCTGGGGCCGCTGGACGCGCTGCTGCCGTACCGTTCGGCCTCGTTCGAACTGGACACCGCGATCATCGCGCGCATCCTGGCGTTGAATCCGGCGATCTACGAAGACATCCAGTTCGGCAATCCGCATGTCGGCGGCGTGCTCGACGGCTTGATCGCGCAACTGTCGCGGCTGCGCGACCAGGTCGGCCGCGGCGACGACGCGGCGCGCGCGCAGTTCCGCGCCGATTTCCTCGACGCCAATCGCCAGGCGCTGGGCGCGGCGGCGATCGCACACGGCAACTACAGCTACGAACGGGTCGGCTATCTGCTCGCCGATCTGACCGAGCAGCTGACCCTCAGCGTCTATCTGCCGGAAGACCGCGCGGGATCGCTGCGCGTCTTGCTGTACGTATTCGAGCGCCACGGCGTCAGCCTGGCTTCGATCCATTCTTCGCGCACGCCGGCCGGCGAACTGCATTTCCGCATCGGTTTCGATCCGGCCACCGTCGCGGCCGCACTGCAGGCGGCCGCGGCGGAGATCGATGCCAGCGGCATCGGCCGGGTGTTGTCGCGTTAGCCCGACGGTTCGCTCCTGGATGCCTTCGGCAAAGCCGCGCAGCCGTGGGTGTTTTCCTTTCGGCGGTTCTGGCCCCCGGGCTTCAGCCGCGACAGGCATTGCCGATGAAGCCGGCTTTGTCGATAAAGCCCGGTCGCGGCTGACGCCGTTCCCGCAACGTCGCTTCCACCGCTAGCGGTGGGGTCGATGGCGTAAGGCGCCGGCGGCTGCAGCGCCCCGCGATGCTGGCCGGAGTGGCCCGGGAGCGCGTGGTTCGGCGTACGTGCTGCGCGCGGCCGTTACCGAACGCGATGCGTCGCTACTTCAGCAACAGCGGCAGCTTGTTCGGCTTGCCGTCCCAGTCGGCGGCGTCGGGCAGCGGTTCCTGGCGCGTGGTCAGCACCGGCCAGGCCTTGGCCAGCTCCGCGTTGAGCGCGACGAAGCCTTCCTGGCCGGCCGGCACGTCGTCCTCGGGGTAGATCGCGTTGGCCGGGCACTCCGGCTCGCACAGGGTGCAGTCGATGCATTCGTCCGGATCGATCACCAGGAAGTTGGGACCCGCGTGGAAACAATCCACGGGACACACTTCCACGCAGTCGGTGTATTTGCACTTGATGCAGTTTTCGGTGACGACAAAAGGCATGGCTCGATCCGGCGATTAAGCGCGCAATTCTAAAGCAGTCGGCGGCGGCGCGTGGAGAATGCACGCTGGCGGTGCCGGCGCGGGTCCCGCCGCGCTGCGGCCGGCAGGCCTTGCAGCACGGTCTGCATGCGGTGCCGGGTCGCGCCGGGATCAGTCGCCGATGCCGCCGTGGCGTTGCGCCAGGCGGTACAGGCCATGCGCGGCAAGGTCTTCCGGGTGGCTGCGGACCTGGCTGCCGAATGCGCGCAGCGCATGCGCATAGCGGTCCAGCAGGCCGCTGCCGCCGATCAGGTGCACGTGCGGCGCCAGCGGCAGGCGCGCGCGCAGTTCGTGGCCGATCAGCAGGCCGGACAGGTAGGACGGCGCGGCGGCCGCGCTCAGCCGCTCGAACAGGCCCAGGCTGCGCACCCCGAACAGATGGTGCAGCAGGCCGCCGGGTTCGCCGCTGCGCTGCAGGCCGGCGTCGAAGCCGGCGCCGTCGAAATGCGCGTCGTCGGCATCCATCAGGCGCGCCAGCAGGCTGTGCTGGCGCAGCAGCGCGTACAGCTCGCCGGTCATCATCGTGGCCAGGGCGGCGATGCGGCCGTGTTGCAGATCGACCCATTTGCTGTGGGTGCCGGGCAGGCACACGCTGTGGCGGTCGGCGCCCTGCGTCTCCTGCGCCAGGATGTCGAGCAGCCCGATCAGCTGGGTCTCCTCGCCGCGCATCACGTCCGGCACCGTTTCGGCGCTGCTGGCCACGCCGGGCACGAACCACAGCGTGCGTCCGGGCAGGGCCGGGTCGCGCAGCGGCCGCATCGCCGCGGCCAGCGCGTCGGCGCCGGCCGGGCACGGCGCATAGGCCAGTTCGATCCAGCCGTTGCGGCTGCCGATCATGCCGCACAGCGCCACGTCGCCGGGCCAGCCGTCGATCAGCGCCGCCAGGGTGGCGGCGTAGCGGCCCTGGCAGGCGCCGATGCCCTGGTCGCTGCGGCGCTGCTCGAGCACGCGGCCATCGGCCGTGAGCCGGTAGCCGCGCAGGCTGCTGGTGCCCCAGTCGATGGCGATCATGCGCTGGCGATGCGTCCTTCGGGCAGGCCGGCGATGCCGACCGCGGCGGCGAACAGGCCGCCGGCCTGCGGGGTGCGCGCCAGTTCGTCGTCGGCGTGGTCCAGCCGCGAGGTGCTCAGGTACAGCGTGCGGCCGTCGGCGCCGCCCAGGGCCGGGCAGGTGGGATGCTTGACCGGCAGCGCGACGCTGCGTTCGACGCTGCCGTCGGGTCGGTAGCGGACCACGCGCCAGGCGCGCCATTGCGCGTTCCACAGGTGGCCTTCGGCATCGATGATGGCGCCGTCGGGCTCGGCGTCGTGATGGTCGAGTTCGGCGAAGACGCGGCTGTTGCTGGTCTGTGCGCTGGCGGCGGCGTAGTCGCAGCACAGGATCTGCGGGCGCACCGAGTCGCAGTAGTACAGGGTGCGGCCGTCGGCGCTGAAGCAGATCGCGTTGGGGATCGCCACGCCGGGCAGCGGCAGGCGGCGCAGGCCGTGGCGCGCGGACCACTGGTAGAAGCTGCCGACCGGGGCCTGGTCGGCGCGTTCGCTCATGGTGCCGAACACGAAGTTGCCGTGGCGGTCGGCGCGGCCGTCGTTGGCGCGGGTGTCCTCGCGCTCCGGTTCCAGGTCGGCGAGCTTGTGCAGCGACAGCTCGGTGGCGTCGGCGCTGGCGTCCGGATCGGCGGCGTACACGCCCTTGGCCAGGGCCAGCAGCAGGCGGCCGTCGTCGAACAGGCCCAGGCAGCCGGGGCGGTCGGGCAGGGACCAATGGCGGCTGGCGCCGCTGGCCGGGTCGTGCCGCCACAGCTGGCGCGCGCTGATGTCGACCCAGAACAGCGCCTGCCGGCGTTCGCACCACACCACGCCTTCGCCGTGGGTGCAGCGGCTGTCCACCGCCAGTTCGGCGGTATGCGCTGCGGAAGGGGGCACGGTGCTCATGGGCTCACCATTCGGCGATGCTGCCGTCGGCATGGCGCCAGACCGGGTTGTGCCAGTCGGGCGGGTTCTGGTTGGCATGGCGCAGGCGCTCCTCGTCGATCTCCACGCCGAGGCCGGGCTTGGGCAGCGCGGCGATGCTGCCGCTGTCGTCGCAGGCGAAGTCTTCCTTGTTGATCACGTAGTCGAGCAGGTCGGCGCCTTCGTTGTAGTGGATGCCGATGCTCTGTTCCTGCAGCACCGCGTTGTGCGAGACGAAATCGACCTGCAGGCAGGCGGCCAGCGCGACCGGGCCGAGCGGGCAGTGCGGGGCCAGGCCGACATCGTAGGCGTCGGCCATGCTGGCGATCTTCAGGCATTCGGTGATGCCGCCGGCATGCGACAGGTCCGGCTGCAGCAGCGACAGGCCGCCGGCCTGCAGCACCGGCTTGAAGTCGAAGCGCGAGAACATGCGTTCGCCGGCGGCGAGCGGGATCGGCGTGGACGCGGCCAGGCGCGGATAGTATTCGGCCAGCTCCGGCAGCACCGGTTCCTCGACGAACAGCGGTTTGAACGGCTCCAGTTCGCGCAGCAGCACGCGCGCCATCGGCGCGGCGACGCGGCCGTGGAAATCGATGCCGAAGTCGATCGCGTTGCCGAAGGCCTCGCGGATCTGCGCGACCTTGGCCACCGCCGCGTCCACCGCGCGCGGCCCGTCGATCAGCTTCATCTCCTCGGTGCCGTTGAACTTGAAGGTGTCGAAGCCCAGCTCGCGGTAGCCCTGGATCTGCGCGATGGTCGCCGACGGGCGGTCGCCACCGACCCAGCGGTAGGTCTTCATGCGGTCGCGCACCAGCCCGCCGAGCAGTGCGTACACCGGCACGCCCAGCGCCTTGCCCTTGATGTCCCACAGCGCCTGGTCGATGCCGGCGATGGCGCTCATCAGGATCGGCCCGCCGCGGTAGAAACCGCCGCGGTACAGCAGTTGCCAGATGTCGTTGATCCGCGACGGATCCTTGCCGATCAGATAGCCGCCCAGCTCGTGCACCGCGGCGTCGACGCTGCGCGCGCGGCCTTCGATGACCGGTTCGCCCCAGCCGCTGATGCCTTCGTCGGTTTCGATCTTCAGGAACAGCCAGCGCGGCGCGGCGTGGTAGGTGGTGAGGCGAACGATCTTCATGCGTGGTCCAGGTAAGCTTGGCGGAAGGCGGCGGCCTGCGCCCGGGTCTGCGCGCGCGCCTGGCCGGGCCGGTACAGTTCGCCGCCGATGCCGGCGCCGATCGCGCCGGCGGCCAGGTAGTCGCGCAGCGTGTCGGTGCTGACCCCGCCGACCACGAACAGCGGCACCGTCGCCGGCAGCACCGCGCGCAGCGCGCGCAGGTGGCCGGGGCCGTAGGTGGCGGCCGGGAACAGCTTGAGCATCTGCGCACCGGCGTCGAGCGCGTCGAAGGCTTCGGTGGCGGTGGCGAAGCCGGCCACCACCTGCAGGCCGCGCGCGACCGCATGGCGGATCACCGGCGGGCGCGTGTTCGGGGTGACGATGAAGCGCGCGCCGAGGTCGACCAGGGTATCGACGTCGGCGATCTTCAGCACGGTGCCGCCGCCGATCCAGCAGCGCTGGCCGAACGCCTGCACCGCCGCGCCGATGCTGTCGGCCCAGCGCGGCGAATTGAGCGGGATCTCGATCGCGTCGTAGCCGGCCTCGGCCAGCGCGCCGACATGCTCCAGCGCGTGCTCGGGGGTGAGGCCGCGCAGGATCGCGATCAGGGGGAACTGGAACGGGGAGACGGCGGACATCGGCTTACCTGGCAACGGGCATGGAGCGAAAGGCGTCCACCGCGACGTCGCCAGCGCGCGGCCGCAGTGGCGCGCAGCTGAGCGACCGTCCCGTTGGCGACGAACGGGCGGGCGCCAGCGACCGGTGCGCTGGCGGATCGTCCTGCTCATCGACGCTGGCGCGGCGCGCCGGCGCCTTCACGAGGCGGGTGTGGTGGTGGGACGGCGTCGCGGCCGGAGTCGCGATTGGCCGATAGCCTGCGCGCGTGAAGATATGCTCGGCAAATGAAATTTTAGACATATGCTATTCCGGTGGTGAATACGCATCTTCTCGCTCAGGACGCTTTCCGCTTATGACCGCTACCGCCAATCCCTGGTTCAACGCCGCGCGCCTGAAGACCCGGCATCTGATGCTGCTGCTGCAGCTGCACGAGCACCGCTCGGTGCTGCGTGCGGCCGAGGCGGCGAGCATGACCCAGCCGGCCGCCTCCAAGCTGCTGGCGGAAATGGAGGATCTGCTCGGGGTCAAGCTGTTCGATCGGCATGCGCGCGGGGTGGAGCCGACCTGGTACGGACAGGTGCTGATCCGCCGCGCGCGTTCGGCGATGTCGGAGATCGGCCGTGCGCAGGAGGAGATCGCCGCGCTGCGCGAGGGGCGCATGGGCCAGGTCTCGATCGGCACCGTGGTCAACCCGGGCACCAACCTGGTGCCGCAGGCGATCGCCGAGGTCAAGCGCGAGTTCCCCGGGATCCTGGTGCGGGTGGAGATGGACTACAGCCGGCCGCTGGTGGCCAAGCTGCTGGACGGCCAGCTCGACATCGTGATCGGGCGCATCCTCGGCCCGCACGGCGGCGACGAGCTGGAGTTCGAACCGCTGGCCGACGAGCCGCATTCGGCGGTGGCGCGCGCCGGGCATCCGCTGTCGGCGCGCGCCGACCTGCGCCACGCCGACCTGGCGCGCTACGGCTGGGTGCTGCCGCCGGTGGACAGCGTGCTGCGCGCGCGCCTGGACGCGATGTTCCTGGAGCACGGCGTGCCGACCCCGCAAAACGTCATCGAGACCTCGTCGCTGCCGGTGATGACCAGCCTGCTGCGCGGCAGCGACCTGCTGGCGGCGCTGCCGGCCGACGCGGTGGCGCCGTACGTGCAGGCCAAGCTGCTGACCGTGCTGCCGATCGCGCTGGGGGTGCGGATGGAGTCGTTCGGCATCATCCGCCGCCGCGGCTACCTGCTGCCGCCGGGCGCCGAACGCATCCTGCTGGCGCTGCGCACCGCGGCCAAGCGCCTGTATCCGGATCGAACGCCGGGCTGAGCGGTCAGCGCGGCCTGCCGGCGTCCGCCTGGCCTGTCCCGATCGCGTCAACAGGCCCTGGATCGCCAGGTGGGTCACCGGGGGAATCGTTGCGGTGCGGGCCGGTGGTACCAGCCGCGAGAACCATTGACCAGGCGCACGACCAGCACGCATTCATGCATTTCATATGTGGAAATCGTATAGCTGATCGTGAATATTTCATTGGTATGGCATGTCAGCGCCCGCCTATCCTCGGGCCCGAGTCGTGATCGCCGTTGGATTACGTGCGTGCTGCGGCAACCCCGCCCGCGTCGGACTTGCGGTTGCACCTGCCGTTCGAGGCGGTGCGGCCGGACAACCAGAAAACGGCGACGTTGCCTTGGGCGCCGGCCGCCGAACCGTTGCTACATGTGTCCTGGGAGGGAAGCACCATGTCAGCGCCTCATAGCCATTGTCCGCAACAGCGGACCGTGGCGCTCCGTTCTACCCGTCTTGTTTCCGATCGCGGCGTGCGCCGTTCCGCCATGTTCCTGGCCGTCGCCGCGCTGCTCGCCGCGTCCGCCGCGCAGGCCCAGCAGGCCCAGCCTGCGCCGGCCGACGCTGCCACCACGCAGCTGGATACGGTGCAGGTCAGCGGCACCCGCAGCAGCGTGACCAAGGCGCAGCTGGTCAAGCAGAATGCCGAGCAGATCGTCGACTCGATCGTGGCCGAGGACATCGGCAAGCTGCCCGACAACAACGTCGCCGAGGCGCTGCAGCGCATTTCCGGCGTGCAGATCGCGCGCAACTACGGCGAGGGCAGCAGCATCGCGATCCGCGGCCTGACCCAGGTCCGCACCGAGCTCAACGGCCGCGACATCTTCACCGCCAACGACGGCCGCGGGCTGAGCTTCGAAGACGTGTCGGCCGAACTGCTGGCCGGCGTCAACGTCTACAAGAACCCGTCCGCGGACATGATCGAAGGCGGCCTGGGCGGCACCGTCGACCTGCGCACGCGCCTGCCGTTCGACTACGACGGGCGCAAGATCGCCGGCAGCGTGCAGTACAACCACTACGACCTGGCCGACGACAGCAAGCCGGCGTTCTCGGGCATGTACAGCGACCGCTGGCAGACCGGCATCGGCGAGATCGGCCTGCTGCTGAACTACTCGCAGCAGACCAGCCCGTTCCGCCAGGACACCATCTCCATTGAGCCGTGGTACACGCAGACCGATCTGCCGGGCTACGAAGGGCAGGGCATCTCGGTGCCGCACGGCGCCGGCACCAATACCACGGTCGGCGAGCGCAAGCGCAAGACCGGCGCGTTCGCGCTGCAGTGGCGGCCGAACGAGGACGTCGAGGTCACCGCGCAGGTGCTGCGTTCGGACTACGATTTCCGCTGGCACGACTATTCGTTCTTCGCCTACAGCGGGCAGAACCCGATGCAGGGCGACGACGACATCGTGGTCAACGACCGCAACGAGTTCGTCAGCGGCACCTTCCAGAACACTCCGGCCGATTCCAACACCAGCCTGACCGAGCGCCATTCGGTGACCACCGACTACGCGCTGGGCGCCAAGTGGACGCTGTCGCCGAACCTGACCTTGAGCACCGATTTCCAGTACATCGATGCCACCACCAAGGGCACGCGCTACATCCTCGGCACCGGCATGGACACCACGCCGCGGTACACCATCGACTTCCGCGGCGACCTGCCGCGCCTGTCGGTGAGCGATGCCGCCGGCAACCCGGGCTACCTGGCCGACCAGGCCAACTACAGCGGCTGGAAGTTCCACCTGGACAACCAGGACGACAACGAGGCCACCGAGTTCGCCTGGCGCAGCGACATGGACCTGGCGTTCGACGACAGTTTCGCGCGCAGCTTCAAGGCCGGCGTGCGCTATACCGACCGCGATGCGCAGAACAAGGGCAACGTGTGGCGCTACATGTACCTGGGCGCGCCGTTCTCGCAGTATCCCGACGCGCAGCTGATGCAGAATCCGATCACCGATTTCTTCCGCGGCGATTCGCAGACCTTCGGCCCCAGGCTGACCCCGTCCAACGCGCTGGTCGGCAATTACGCGCAGACCCTGGCGCTGTTCGGCGCCGATCCGCTGCGCTTCGCGCCGAACAACATCAACGGCCAGGGCGAGAAGACCTACGCCGCCTACGGCGTGCTGCGCTTCGGCGTGGACAGCGGCGCGGTTCCGTTCGACGGCAACATCGGCCTGCGCATCGTGCGCACCAAGGTCGATTCGCAGGGCGTGCGCACCGGCACCGATGCCGAGGGCGGCGGCCTGCTGCCGGTGGACGTGCAGCAGACCTACACCGACGTGCTGCCGAGCTTGAACCTGCGCTGGATGCTCAGCGACACGCTGCAGTGGCGCTTCGCCGCCTCGCGCGGCATCGCGCGTCCGGACCTCAACGAACTCAATCCGAACCTGAGCCTGGGCACCGCCAGCGGCAACGACGGCACCACCCGCCGCACCGGCTCGGCAGGCAATCCGGACCTGGCGCCGATGAAGGCCGACCAGTTCGACACCGCGCTGGAGTGGTACTTCGGCAAGGGCTCGATGATGTATGGCACGGTGTTCTACAAGAAGGTCGACGGCTTCATCGCCGATGCGGTGTTCGAGGAAGTCTATGGCGGCCAGACCTGGGAGGTCACCCGCCCAGTCAACGGCAAGGACGGCAGGATCAAGGGCGCGGAGCTGGGCTATACCCAGTTCTTCGACTTCCTGCCGGGCTGGCTGAGCGGCTTCGGCCTGCAGGCCAACTACACCTACGTGGACAGCGAGGCACCGAGCCCGACCGCCACCGACACCAACGGCCAGGCGCTGACGGTGCCGTTGCAGGGGTTGTCCAAGAACAGCTACAACCTGATCCTCAGCTACGAGATGTCGCGCTTCCAGGCGCGCGTGGCCTACAACTGGCGCAGCGACTGGCTGGTGACCACCGCCGGCAATGGCACCGGCAACCTGCCGGTCTACAACAAGGGCTTCGGCCAGCTGGACGCCTCGGTGCGCTACAACATCGACGACGTGTGGTCGGTATCGGTGGACGGGGTCAACCTGCTCGATACCCGCAACGAGAGCTATCTGGGCGTGGAATCGCGCTACCGCGACTTCGTCATCAACGACCGTCGCTACGGCCTGACCCTGCGCGCCAGCTTCTGAGCACGGCGCAATGGCGTCGCTGACGATCGATCCATTCGACCTTGTGGGTCGCGTCTCCAATGCCTACGAAGACGGTGCGCTGCGCGACCGCGAGCAGTTCGCCTGGTCAACCGCGAGCAGTTGCCCGTTTCCCCCTTCAGAACCGATCCCTGGCGACACGGAGTCCTATCCGCATGCCTTCCCTCGCTTCGCGCACGTTCCTCGCACGCCGCCACTGGCGCCCGCTGCTGGCCACGGCGCTCGCCTTCGGCCTGGCCGCATGCGTGCCGGAGCAGGCGCCGCCCGGCGCCGACGCGGCCAAGCGCGGCGCCGCCAAACCCGCTGCGGGCCAGGCCAGCGCCGCAGCGGCGGCGGCGACGCCGGCGCCGATCCCGCAACTGCTCAGCACGGATGGCAAGCACACGCTGCTGGTGGATGGCGCGCCGTTCCTGATCCTCGGCGCGCAGGTCAACAATTCCAGCAACTATCCGGTCGCGCTGCAGCAGGTGTGGCCGGCGATGCAGTTCCTCGGTCCCAACAGCGTGCAGGTGCCGATCGCCTGGGAGCAGGTGGAACCGGAGGAAGGCAAGTTCGATTTCTCCTTCGTCGACACGCTGCTGGCGCAGGCGCGCGAGCACAAGGTACGGCTGGTGTTGCTGTGGTTCGGCACCTGGAAGAACAACGGCCCGGCCTACACGCCGCACTGGGTCAAGACCGACAACACGCGCTTCCCCCGAGTCATCACCCGCGACGGCAAGGCGCTCGGCTCGCTGTCGCCGCTGGCGCCGGCCACGCTGGAGGCCGACCGCAAGGCCTTCGTCGCCTTCATGAAGCACCTCAAGCAGGCCGACCCGCAGCGCACCGTGATCATGGTGCAGCCGGAGAACGAGCCGGGCACCTATGGCAGCGTGCGCGATTTCTCGCCGCTGGCGCAGCAGGCCTTCGACGGTCCGGTGCCCGAAGCGCTGCTGCAGAAGCTGGGCAAGCCCCCCGGCAGCTGGGCGCAGGTGTTCGGCGCCGACGCCGACGAGTTCTTCCACGCCTGGCATATCGGCCGCTTCATCGACCAGGTGGCCGCGGCCGGCAAGGCCGAGTACCCGCTGCCGATGTACGTCAACGCGGCGCTGCGCGGCCCGTTCAATCCCGGCCAGCCGGGCCAGTACGCCAGCGGCGGCCCCACCGACAACGTGCTCGACGTGTGGAAGGCGGCCGCGCCGCACATCGACCTGCTGGCGCCGGACATCTACCTGCCCGACTACACGCCGTACGTCACCGTGCTCGAGCGCTATGCGCGGGCGGACAACCCGCTGTTCGTGGCCGAGACCGGCAACCGCCCCGAGTACGCGCGCTACCTGTACGCCGCGCTCGGCCACGACGGCATCGGCTGGTCGACGTTCGGCATCGACTACAGCGGTTATTCCAACTGGCCGCTGGGCGCCAAGAAGGTCGACGAGCCGACCCTGGCGCCGTTCGCGCTGGGCTTCAAGGCGGTGAGTCTGGGCATGCGCGCGTTCGCCAAGGCCGCCTCCGAAGGCAAGCTGCACGGCACCGCCGAGGAACCCGGCCAGCCGGTGCAGGAACTGCGCCTCAACGCACGCTGGAGCGCGACCATCACCTACGGCGTGCCGCAGTTCTGGTTCAAGGGCACGCCGCCCGGCAACCCCGAGCCGCGCGGTGCGGCGCTGATCGCCGAACTGGGTCCGGACGAATTCCTGGTCACCGGCTACCACGTGCGGGTGACCCTGCACCCGGCCAGCGCCGCGACCGCCAACATGGTCTATGACCGGGTCGAGCAAGGCTTCTACGATGACACGCAGTGGCGGTTCCAGCGCAACTGGAACGGCGATCAGACCGACTACGGCGTCAATTTCTCCGACCTGCCGCAAGTGCTGAAGATCAAGCTGGCCACCTACTGACACCTGGGCGCCGCCAGCGTGCGGCGCCGTCACCGCCACTGAGGGAGTGAACATGCACAACGCGAACCGCCGCGTCCGCCTGGCGCTGAAGCCGCTGCCGTACTTGCTGGCCTTGGCGCTGGCCGTGCTCGCCGCCGGCGCGAATGCGCAGGAAGTGAAGCAGGACGCCGACGGCGTCACCGTGCATCCCAGCGCCAGGGGGGCGGCGCCGGTGCGCCTGCAGGTGGTGGACAGCGGCATCATCCGCATCAGCGCCGATCCGGACGGCGACTTCAAGCGCACCCCGAGCCTGATGCGGGTGCCGGTGCCGGTGCAGGGCGATACCGCGTACCAGTTCGACGAGCAGGGCGACACGGTGCGGATCAGGACCGCCAAGGTCACCGCGCAGGTGTCCACGGTCGATGGCCATGTCAGTTTCGCCGATGCCGCCGGCAAGCCGCTGCTGGCGGAAGTGGCCGGCGGGCGCAGCTTCGCGCCGCTGAAGGTGGAGGGCAAATCCTACCTGAGCACGCGCCAGCGTTTCGCCTCGCCCGACGACGAGGCCTTCTACGGTTTCGGCCAGCACCAGCAGGGCTGGATGAACCAGAAGGGCCGCAACGTCGAGCTGCTGCAGAGCAATATCGACCTGGCGGTGCCGTACCTGGTCTCCAGCCGCAACTACGGCATCCTGTGGGACAACAACTCGATCACCCGCATGGGCGACCCGCGCGGCCTGCAGCCGCTGCCGGCCTCGCTGAAACTGTACGACGCCAAGGGCAAGCCGGGTGCGCTGACCGCGCGCTATTCGGTCAACGGCAAGCAGGTGCTGGAGCGCCGCGAGAAGGAACTCAATTACCAGTACCTCAAGGATCTGGCCAAGTATCCGGACAAGGCCAAGCCCAGCGACAAGCGCCGCATGCAGGTCAGCTGGGAAGGCGAGATCGAGGCCATGCGCGGCGGCGAGCACAGCTTCTCGCTGTACGCCAGCGAGTACGCCAAGCTGTGGGTCGACGACAAGCTGGTGGTCGACCGCTGGCGCCAGAACTGGAACCCGTGGCACAACGAGTTCACCCTGGCGCTGCAACCGGGCCAGCGCCACACGATCAAGGTCGAGTGGGACCTGATCGACCCCAGCTACATCGCGCTGCTGCACCGCGACCCGCTGCCGGCGGCCGAGGCCAGGGACCTGTCGCTGTGGTCCGAGGCCGGGCAGATGATCGACTACTACTTCGTCGCCGGCGCCGATGCCGACCAGGTCATCGCCGGCTACCGCGAACTGACTGGCAAGGCGGTGCTGCTGCCGAAGTGGGCCTACGGTTTCTGGCAGAGCCGCGAGCGCTACAAGAGCCAGGACGAACTGCTCGGCGCGCTGGCCGAGTACCGCAAGCGCAAGCTGCCGATCGACAACATCGTGCTCGACTGGTCGTACTGGCCGCAGGACGCGTGGGGCTCGCACGACTTCGACAAGGCGCACTTCCCCGATCCGGACGGCATGGTCAAGTCGGTGCACGACCTGCACGCGCAGATCATGATCTCGATCTGGCCGAAGTTCTATCCGACCACCGCCAACTACAAGGAACTCGACGCCGCCGGGCACATGTACAAGCGCAACGTCGAGGTCGGCGAGCTGGACTGGATCGGCAAGGGCTACAAGAACTCGTTCTACGACCCGTACTCGGCCGACGCGCAGGCGATCTACTGGCGGCAGATCAACGAAAAGCTCAACAGCAAGGGCTTCGATGCGTGGTGGATGGACGCCGACGAGCCGGACGTGCATTCCAACCTGGACATCGGCGAGCGCAAGGCGCGCACCACGCCGACCGCGCTGGGCCCGTCCACCGAGTTCTTCAATTCCTATCCGTTGCCGCACACCCATGGCGTCTACGCCGGCGACCGCGCCGCCGACGGCAAGCGCGTGTTCATCCTCTCGCGCAAGGGCTATGCCGGCACCCAGCGCAATGCGGTGGCGGTGTGGAGCGGCGACATCGTCTCGCGCTGGGACGACATGCGCGACCAGATCTCCGCCGGCGTCAACGTCTCCATGTCCGGCCTGCCGAACTGGACCTTCGACATCGGCGGCTTCGCGGTGGAGAAGCGCTACGAGGACCAGGACCCGGCGCACCAGACCGAATGGCGCGAACTCAACACGCGCTGGTTCCAGTTCGGCGCGTTCGTGCCGCTGTTCCGCTCGCACGGCCAGTTCCCGTTCCGCGAGATCTGGAACATCGCCCCGGAAGGCACGCCGTACTACGCCAGCATGGCCTACTACAGCCGCCTGCGGTATGCGCTGCTGCCGTACATCTACACGCTCGCCGGCGACACCTACCATCGCGACGGCAGCATGATGCGCGGCCTGCCGATGGACTTCCCGCACGATCCCAAGGTCATCGACCTCAACGACGAGTACCTGTTCGGGCCGGCCTTCCTGGTCGCCCCGGTGACCCGTTTCGGTGCCACCTCGCGTCAGGTCTACCTGCCGGCCGGGACCTCGTGGATCGACTTCAACAGCGGCAAGCGCTACGACGGCGGCCAGAGCATCGACGCCGCCGCGCCGCTGCAGCGCATGCCGCTGTTCGTGCGCGCCGGGTCCATCGTGCCCACCACCACCGTGCAGCAATACGTGGACGAGGTGCCGAACGCGCCGCTGACTGTGGTCGTCTACACCGGCGCCGACGGCCAGTTCTCGCTGTACGAGGACGACGGCAAGGGCTATGGCTACGAGAAGGGCGAATTCAGCCGCATTCCGCTGCGCTGGAACCAGGCCAAGGGCGTGCTGACCATCGGCGCGCGCGAGGGCAACTGGCCGGGCATGCTGGCCAAGCGCAGCATCAACGTGCGCTTCGTCGATGGTGTGCGTGAGGAAACCGGTGCGCTGGAGCCCAAGGCCGACAGCAGCGTGCAGTACAGCGGCAAGCGCCTGAGCGTGGCGCGCAAGGCGGCGAAGGGCGTCAAGCGCAAGGACGGCAAGGCGAAGTGATGGCCGCGGCGTACGCCAATCCGCGCGGGGACGCAGGGTGAGCATCGCGCTGACCCGCCGCGCACTGTGCAAGGCGATCGGCGGCGGCCTGGTGGCCGGGCTTGCCGTGCCGGGCGCGGCGGGCGCAGCTGCGCCCGCCGAGCGCACGCCGTCGGCGGCCGACGCTGCGGTAGCGGCAGCGCCTGCCGATCCGGCCGCGCTGACCCTGTGGTACCCGCGCCCGGCCACGCAATGGGTGGAGGCGTTGCCGGTCGGCAACGGCCGGCTCGGCGCGATGGTGTGGGGCGGCATCGCCCACGAACGCCTGCAGTTGAACGAAGACACGCTGTATGCGGGCCAGCCCTACGATGCGACCTCGCCGGACGCGTTGGCGGCGTTGCCGCAAGTGCGCGCGTTGATTTTCGCCGGCCGCTACGCCGAGGCCGAGGCGCTGGCCGACGCGAAGATGCTGTCGCGCCCGCGCAAGCAGATGCCGTACCAGCCGCTGGCCGATCTGCTGCTCGACTACGACCGTGCCGACGGCATCGACGGCTATCGGCGCGAACTCGATCTGGACACCGCGCTGGCCAGCACCCGCTTCGCCTCGGGCGACGCCACGCATGTCCGCGAGGTGTTCGTCTCGCCGACCGAACAGTGCATCGTGGTGCGCCTGTCCTGCGACACGCCCGGCCGCATCGCGCTGCGCATCGGCATCGACAGCCCGCAGGCCGGCGAGGTCACGGAAGAGCAGGGCGCGCTGCTGTTCGCCGGGCGCAATGGCGGTTTCGCCGGCATCGAGGGCGGGCTGCGCTTCGCCTTGCGCGTGCTGCCGCGCGCCACTGGCGGTACGACCCGGATCGAACGCGGGCGGATTCGCATCGACGGCGCCGACGAGGTGCTGCTGCTGCTGACCGCGGCCACCAGCTACCGGCGCTACGACGACGTCGGCGGCGATCCGCTCGCGCTCAGCGCCGCGCAGCTGCGCAAGGCCGCGGCGCTGCCCTATGCGCAGTTGCTGCAGCGGCATCTGGCCGAACACCGGCGCCTGTTCCGCCGGGTCGCGATCGACCTGGGCAGCAGCGCCGCCGCGCAGCTGCCCACCGACGAACGCGTGCGCCGCTACGCCGACGGCCACGATCCGGCGCTGGCCGCGCTCTACCACCAGTACGGCCGCTACCTGCTGATCAGCAGTTCGCGGCCGGGCAGCCAGCCGGCCAACCTGCAAGGCATCTGGAACGACCTGATGCAGCCGCCGTGGGAGAGCAAGTACACGGTCAACATCAACACCGAGATGAACTACTGGCCCAGCGAAGCCAACGCCCTGCACGAGTGCGTGGAACCGCTGCAAGCCATGTTGTTCGATCTCGCCGAAACCGGCGCCCGCACTGCGCGGGCGATGTACGCCGCGCCGGGCTGGGTGGTGCACAACAACACCGACCTGTGGCGCCAGGCCGGGCCGATCGACGGCGTGAAGTGGAGCTTGTGGCCGCTGGGCGGCGTCTGGCTGCTGCAACAGCTGTGGGACCGCTGGGACTATGGCCGCGATCGCGCCTATCTGCAGCGCATCTATCCGTTGTTCAAGGGCGCGGCCGCGTTCTTCGTCGCCACCCTGGTGCGCGATCCGCAGACCGGCGCGATGGTGACCAACCCGTCGCTGTCGCCGGAGAACCGGCATCCGTTCGGCGCCGCGCTGTGCGCCGGCCCGGCGATGGACGCGCAATTGTTGCGCGATCTTTTTGCGCAGTGCATCAAAATGGGCGAGTTGCTGGGCGTGGATGCGGCCTTCGGCGAGCGCCTGGCGGCGCTGCGCACGCAGCTGCCGCCGGACCGCATCGGCGGCGCCGGGCAGCTGCAGGAATGGCAGCAGGACTGGGACATGCAGGCCCCGGAAATCCACCATCGCCATGTCTCGCATCTGTATGCGCTGCATCCGTCCAGCCAGATCAATCTGCGCGACACCCCGGCGTTGGCCGCCGCGGCGCGGCGCTCGCTGCAACTCCGCGGTGATAGCGCTACCGGCTGGGGCCTCGGCTGGCGCCTGAACCTGTGGGCGCGGCTGCACGACGGCGAGCACGCGCACCGTATTCTGGCGATGCTGCTGTCGCCCGAGCGCACCTATCCGAACCTGTTCGATGCGCATCCGCCGTTCCAGATCGACGGCAACTTCGGCGGCACCGCCGGCATCACCGAAATGCTGCTGCAGAGCTGGGGCGACAGCATCTGGTTGCTGCCGGCGCTGCCGCAGGCCTGGCCGCAGGGGCAGGTGCGCGGCCTGCGCGTACGCGGCGCGGCCGGCGTCGATCTGGCCTGGCGCGACGGCCGCCTGCAGCACGCGCGACTGAGCAGCGAGCACGGCGGACACTACACTCTGGTCTACGGCGGGCACACCCTGGCCGCCGAGCTTTCTCCTGGAGCGACGATGCACCTGGGTTTGCACGACGATCGGCTGGTGCGGCAATGAGTGTGTACATCGGCCTGGACGTGGGCACGCAGAGCGTCAAGCTGCTCGCCTACGATGCGCACAGCCGCCGCGTGGTCGCCACGCACGGGCATGCGCTGGAACTGATCAGCCGCGACGACGGCACCCGCGAGCAGCAGGCGCAGTGGTGGATCGACGGCATCGTCGCCTGCTTCGCCGCGCTCACCTCCGAGCAACGCGCGCAGGTGCGCGCGATCTCGGTGTCCGGGCAGCAGCACGGCTTCGTGCCGGTGGATGCGCAAGGGCAGGTCACCGCGCCGGTCAAGCTGTGGTGCGATACCAGCACCCAGCGCGAGTGCGCGGAGATCATGCAGGCCGCCGGCGGCGAACAGCGCTGCGTGGAACTGGCCGGCAACCCGATCCTGGCCGGCTACACCGCCTCCAAGCTGCCGTGGACGCGCAAGCACCGCAGCGAGGCGTACGCCAGCATGACCTCGGTGCTGCTGCCGCACGACTACGTCAATTTCTGGCTGACCGGCGAGCGCTACACCGAGTTCGGCGACGCTTCCGGCAGCGGCTGGCTGGACGTGCGCAGCCGGCAGTGGTCGGCGCCGCTGCTGCAGGCGATCGACCCGCAGCGCGACCTGGCCGCGGCGCTGCCGCCGCTGGTGCCGACCGAGACCACCTTCGCCCTGTCCGCCGCGGCGGCGCAGACCCTGGGGCTGCCGCGCGAGGTGTGCGTGGCCACCGGCGGCGGCGACAACATGATGGCCGCGATCGGCACCGGCAACGTGGTGCCGGGGCGGCTGACGATGAGCCTGGGCACCTCCGGCACGCTGTTCGCGTACGCCGATCGGCCGGTGGTCGACGCTGCCGCGCGCTGGGCCGCGTTCTGCTCGTCCAGCGGCGGCTGGCTGCCGCTGATCTGCACGATGAACTGCACCGTGGCCACCGAGACCATCGCGCGCCTGTTCGGGATCAAGACCGGGCAGGGCGAGGCCTTGCTCGCCGCCACCGCGCCCGGCGCCGGCGGGCTGGTGCTGCTGCCGTTCTTCAACGGCGAGCGCACCCCGAACCTGCCGGCCGCGCGCGGCTGCATGACCGGCATGGACCTGCACAACACCACCCCGGCGCATTTCTACCGCGCGGCGATGGAAGGCGCCAGCTACAGCCTGCGCAACGGCTTCGATGCCTTCGTCGACGCCGGGCTGGCGTTCGATTCGATCTACGTCACCGGCGGCGGCAGCAAGAGCGCCGGCTGGCGGCAGCTGATCGCCGACCTGTTCGGCCTGCCGGTGCACGTGCCGGCGCAGGCCGAGGGCGCCGCATTCGGCGCCGCGCTGCAGGCGCTATGGGCCGACGGCCATGCGCAGGGCGACCAGGCCAGCCTGGCCGAGGTGGTGCTGCAGCACCAGCAGGACGCCGCCGCGCTGTCGGCGCAGCCGGATCCGCAACGCGGCGCGCAATACCAGGCGCACTACCAGACCTTCTTGAAGCACTTGCACGCCATTGGCCCGCTCTACGCCGGCTGATCCACTTTTCCGCCGCAAACGCACACCAGGATTTCGTCATGAGCCACTCCCTCTACCTCGGCGCCAAGGAATACTTCCCGGGCATCGGCCGCATCGCGTTCGAAGGCAAGGCCTCGGACAATCCGTTGGCGTTCAAGGTCTACGACGCGAACAAGAAGATCGGCGACACGACCATGGCCGAGCACCTGCGCTTCGCCGTCGCCTACTGGCACAGCTTCTGCGGCAACGGCGCCGATCCGTTCGGCCCGGGCACGCGCGCCTATCCGTGGGACGCCGGCAGCGACGCGCTGGGCCGCGCCGAGGCCAAGGCCGATGCGGCGTTCGAGTTCTTCACCAAGCTCGGCGTGCCGTACTACTGCTTCCACGATATCGATCTGGCACCGGATGCCGACGACGTGGGCCAGTACGAAAAGAATCTGCAGCACATGGTCGGCATCGCCAGGCAGCGCCAGGCCGAGACCGGCATCAAGCTGCTGTGGGGCACCGCGAACCTGTTCTCGCATCCGCGCTACATGAACGGCGCGGCGACCAACCCGGATTTCAACGTGGTCGCGCGCGCGGCGGTGCAGGTCAAGGCCGCGCTCGATGCCACCGTCGAACTGGGCGGCGAGAACTACGTGTTCTGGGGCGGCCGCGAAGGCTATGCCAGCCTGCACAACACGCAGATGAAGCGCGAGCAGGAGCACATGGCGCGCTTTTTGACCATCGCCCGCGACTACGGGCGCAGCATCGGCTTCACCGGCAACTTCCTGATCGAGCCCAAGCCGATGGAGCCGATGAAGCACCAGTACGATTTCGACAGCGCCACGGTGATCGGCTTCCTGCGCCAGCACGGACTGGACCAGGACTTCAAGCTCAACATCGAGGCCAACCACGCCACGCTGTCGGGCCACAGCTTCGAGCACGACCTGCAGGTGGCGTCCGACGCCGGGCTGTTGGGCAGCATCGACGCCAACCGCGGCAACCCGCAGAACGGCTGGGACACCGACCAGTTCCCCACCGACCTGTACGACGCGGTCGGGGCGATGCTGGTGGTGCTGCGCCAGGGCGGGCTGGCGCCGGGCGGGTTGAACTTCGACGCCAAGGTGCGGCGCGAGTCGTCCGATCCGCAGGACCTGTTCCTGGCGCACATCGGCGGCATGGACGCGTTCGCGCACGGGCTGGAAGTAGCCCATGCGCTGCTGACGGCCTCGCCGCTGGAGCAGTGGCGCGCGGAGCGCTACAGCAGCTTCGACAGCGGCGCCGGCGCGGCGTTCGCGGCCGGCAGCAGCACGCTGGCGGAGCTGGCGGCGCACGCGGCCAAGGCCGGCGCGCCGCAGCAGCTCAGCGGCCGCCAGGAAGCCTACGAGAACCTGATCAACCAGTACCTGATCCGCTGATGCGCGCCACGGCCGGCGGCCGCGCTGCCGCCGGCCGTGGCGTCCTCTCCCCCGCGATGGCCGTTCTCCTTTCTGCACGACACCAGGTGACTCCATGTCCAGCGTATCCCCAGACCGCCGCGCCGATGGCGCAGGCGAGAACACGCGGCTCATCATCCTCATCAGTTGCGTCGCCACCATCGGCGGCTTCCTGTTCGGCTTCGACAGCGGCGTGATCAACGGCACCGTCGACGGCCTCCGGCAGACCTTCCAGTCCAGCGCCGCCGGCACCGGCTTCGAGGTCGCCTCGATGCTGCTGGGCTGCGCGATCGGCGCGTTCTTCGCCGGCTGGCTGGCCGACCGCCTCGGCCGCCGCGCGGTGCTGATCCTCTCCGCGGTGCTGTTCCTGCTGTCCGCGCTCGGCGCCGGCGCCGCGCACAGCTCCGGTTTCTTCGTCTTCGCGCGCATGATGGGTGGCTTCGCGGTCGGCGCGGCCAGCGTGATGTCGCCGGCCTACATCGCCGAAGTCGCGCCGGCGCGCTATCGCGGCCGGCTGGCCACGGTGCAGCAGATCGCCATCATCAGCGGCCTGTTCAGCGCGTTCCTGAGCAACTACGTGCTGGTCAAGCTGGCCAGCGCCTCGACCGAGCCGCTGTGGCTGGGCCAGGCCGCGTGGCGCTGGATGTTCTGGATGCAGGCGTTCCCGTCGCTGCTGTTCCTGCTGCTGTTGCTGGCGATCCCGGAGAGCCCGCGCTACCTGGTGGTCAAGGGCCGCCGCGAGGATGCGCTGGCGGTGCTGACCAGGCTCTACGGGTTGCGCGAGGCCAACGCCAAGCTGACCGAGATCTCCGCCTCGCTGGCCGCGGACCAGCACAAGCCGAAGCTGTCGGACCTGGTCGGCAAGGTCACCGGCAAGGTGCGTCCGATCGTGTGGATCGGCATCGGCCTGGCCACCTTCCAGCAACTGGTCGGCATCAACGTGGTGTTCTACTACGGCGCGGTGCTGTGGCAGGCGGTGGGCTTCTCCGAAAGCGATTCGCTGCGGATCAACGTGCTGTCCGGCGCGCTGAGCATCGGCGCCTGCCTGATCACGGTGCTGCTGATCGACAGGATCGGGCGCAAACCCTTGCTCTGGATCGGTTCGGCCGGCATGGCGGTGTCGCTGGCGCTGGTCACCCTGGCCTTCGCCAGCGCCTCGCTGGACGCGGCCGGCAAGCTGGCGATGTCGCCAGGCATGGGCCGGCTGGCGCTGATCGCGGCCAATGTCTACGTGATCTTCTTCAACATGTCCTGGGGCCCGGTGATGTGGGTGATGCTGGGCGAGATGTTTCCGAACCAGATCCGCGGCTCCGGCCTGGCGGTGGCGGGCGCGGCGCAGTGGACCTCGAACTTCGCCATCACCGCGTCGTTCCCGGTCCTGCTCGGCAGCATCGGCCTGGCCGGCACCTACGGCATCTACACCGTGGCCGCGTTCATCTCGGTGTTCTTCGTGCGCAAGTACGTGTACGAGACCAAGGGCCGCGAGCTGGAACAGATGCAGGGTTGAACCCCGGCGCCGGCGCGGCCCTGGTGGTCGCGCCGGCGCACGCTGCGCCGCCGAGGCGCGCCGCGCCCGGCACGCTTGCCGGCCACGCGGTATCGTTGCCGCCGCCATGGCGGCGGCCGGCATCACCCGGACTGAAGCTGCGGCCGCAAGGACACGCGTCGCGCGCGTGACGACGGCAGCGACCGCACAGCGTTGCGACCCTGTGCCGACCAGTGCACCCATCTGCCACCTGACTGCCGCTCGCGATGAGATGGCGATCGCGCCACGCGTGCGTTATGTTACTTAGTAACATTATTGGCGTGGAGCACTGCAGTGCCTGGTTGCGTCTTTCGGTTCGATTCCGGCTGCGTCCGCGATTTTCGCTGCATGCCTTGGCGAGGGCGTGCATGAATCGGCGCGAATGGCTGGGGATGGCGGGCACGGCATTGCTGTTGGCGCCGGCCTGGGTACGCGCCGCGTCGGCGCCGCGGCTGATCGGCGGCGTGCTGGAAACCGATGGCGGGCGCCTGCGCTTGCGCCTGCAACTGGACGCCGCGGTGGACTATCGCGTGTTCGCGTTGTCCGCTCCGGAGCGGCTGGTGATCGACCTGCCGGGGATCGCCGCGCCGGCGCCGCCGATCCTGCTGCCCGAGGCCGACGCGGTCGTCGCCGCGATCCGCAGCGGGGCGCAGGTCGATGGCCTGCGCATCGTGCTGGACCTGCGCCGGCCGGTGGCGGCCAGCGCGCATTGGGAGGCCGCCGCCGCCGCGCCGTCGCCGCAGCTGCTGCTCGACCTCGGCCCGGCTGACGCCATGGCGGCCGCGTCCGCGATCATGGTACCGCCGCGTACCTCGATCGCGACGCCGTCGCGGCCGCGCGTGGTCGCCATCGACGCCGGCCATGGCGGCAAGGACCCGGGCGCGGTCAGCGCCGATGCCCGCTACGAGAAGCACGTGGCGATGGCCGTGGCCGGGCGTCTGTACCAGGCGCTGCAGGCCGACCCGCGCTACCGGCCGACGCTGATCCGCAGCGACGACCGCTTCGTGCCGCTGCACGAGCGGGTGGTGATCGCGCACCAGCGCAAGGCCGACCTGTTCGTGTCGATCCATGCCGACGCCGCGCCCAACCGCAGCGCGCAGGGCGCCTCGGTGTACGCGCTGTCGGAGAACGGCGCCAGTTCGGCGCTGGCGCGCTGGATCGCCGACAGCGAGAACAGCGCCGACCAGTATGGCAATGTCGCCGCGCGCTATCTGCGGCAGAAGGACCCGGTGCTGTCGAAGGTGCTGGTCGACCTGTCGATGAGCGGCACCATCGCCACCAGTCTGCAGTTCGGCAAGCGCATGCTCGGGCGCCTGCAGCAGGTCACCCGGCTGCACCAGGGCGAGGTCGGCCAGGCCGGCTTCGCGGTGCTCAAATCGCCGGACATTCCATCGCTGCTGGTCGAGACCGGCTTCATGAGCAACGGCGACGATTGCCGCCGGCTGGTCAGCGACCGCCACCAGGAAGAATTGGCGCAGTCGCTGCAACTGGGCATCGACGATTACTTCCAGGCATTCCCGATCCACCCTGCCTGAGCCGGTGTCGGTCTGCGCTGCGACGGCGCCGTGCTGATCCAAGGCCACTGGCGGTGGCACAACCAAGGCGAGCCTGAGGCGCGCCGCGGCGTAGGCCCAAAACGCAAAAGCCCCGCGCAGGCGGGGCTTTTGTGGGTTTCACTGCAGGCGAAGCGGCGATGGTGCTCCCTAGGGGGCTCGAACCCCTGTTTTAGCCTTGAGAGGGCCACGTCCTAACCATTAGACGAAGGGAGCGTATTGGTCGCGTCGATTGCAGGGCGCTAGTATATGGGGCTAGCCGCCCGGCGGCAATCCCGCAACTCGATACGGAAGCGCCATCATCAACCCGCCAGCTCCATCGCCGTTCACTCTGCAGCTGATCCCGCGCGATCAGCACAACGTCTCGCGCAAGGACATCAGTCCCAATGCGTTGCGCGTGCTGTACCGGCTGCGCGAAGCCGGCTTCGGCGCGTACCTGGTCGGCGGCGCGGTCCGTGACCTGCTGGTCGAACTGCAGCCCAAGGACTTCGACGTCGCCACCGACGCCACCCCCGAGCAGGTCAAGCAGCTATTCCGCAACTGCCGCCTGATCGGCCGCCGCTTCCGCCTGGCGCACGTGGTCTACGGCCGCGAGATCATCGAGGTGGCCACGTTCCGCGCCAACGTCGACGACGGCAGCGGCGACCGCGAACTCGACAACGGCCGCCTGGTCCGCGACAACGTCTACGGCAGCATCGAGGACGACGCGGTGCGCCGCGACTTCACCTGCAACGCGCTGTACTACGCGATCGAGGATTTCTCGGTGCGCGACTACACCGGCGGCTTCGCCGACGTGCAGGCGCGGCGGATGCGCATGATCGGCGACCCCGAGCAGCGTTATCGCGAAGACCCGGTGCGCATGCTGCGCGCGGTGCGCCTGGCGGCCAAGCTGGATTTCGAGATCGAGTCGGCCACCGCCGAGCCGCTCCCGCGCCTGGCAGGGCTGCTGGCCGAAGCGGCGCCGGCACGGCTGTTCGAGGAAGTGCTGAAGCTGTTCCTGTCCGGCGACGGCGTGGCCAGCTTCGAAGGCCTGGAGCGTTACGGCCTGCTCGCCGCGTTGTTCCCGGAGAGCGCGGCGGCGCTCAATTCCAACCGCAGCGGGGCGCTGCGGCGGATGCTGATCGAGGGCCTGCGCAACACCGATGCGCGCGTGGCCAACGACGAGCCGGTGTCGCCGGCGTTCCTGTTCGCGCTGCTGCTGTGGCCGGCCTACTGCCGTGCGCTGATGGCGCTGCAGAAGCAGGGCATGCAGTTGGAAGAAGCGCAGCGCCGCGCCGCCGACCGGGTGACCCTGCACCAGCTGAGCACGGTCGCGTTGCCGCGGCGCTTCTCGCTGCCGATGCAGGAAATCTGGCTGCTGCAGTCGCGCTTCACCTCGCGCCAGAAGAAGCGGGTGGTGCGCACGCTGTCGCACCCGCGCTTCCGCGCCGCGTTCGATTTCCTGATCCTGCGCCAGTCGGCCTCGGCCGAGCACGAAGCCGACATCGCCTATTGGCGCGAACTGCAGCAGCAGCCAGGCTACGCGCCGCCGCCGCGCGGCTTCGATCCGGAGATCGACTACGTCGGCGACGAGGTGGCGATGGCCCCGGCCGACAGCGAGGAAACCCCCAAGCGCCGCCGGCGCCGGCGCCGGCGTCCGGATGCCGCCGCACCGGCCGAGTGAGCGCGTCGCCTGGTCCCGCGCCGGTGCAGGCCTGCATCGGCCTGGGCGGCAACCTCGGCGATGCGGTCGCGACCCTGCGCGCGGCCATCGCCGCGCTGGATACGCTGCCGCACACGCGCCTGTTGCGTGCCTCGCAGCTGTACCGCAGCCCGGCCTGGGGCAACCAGGCGCAGCCGGATTTCATCAATGCCGCCGCGATGCTGAGCACGCACCTGCCGGCACTGGAGCTGCTGCAGGCGCTGCTGGCGCTGGAAGCCCGCCACGGCCGCCAGCGCGCCTCCGGCGAGCGCTGGGGCCCGCGCACGCTGGACCTGGACCTGCTGCTGTACGCCGAGGCAGTGATCGATCTGCCCGGGCTGCAGGTGCCGCACCCGCACCTGCACCAGCGCGGCTTCGCCTTGCTGCCGCTGGCCGAGATCGCCGCCGAGGCGGTCATCCCCGGGCATGGAACGGTGCGTGACATACGCGACCGCATCGAAACCGACGGAATCGTGGCAATCGGTAGATAATGCCCGGCTTATCACCGCACCGCATGAGCTTATGAGCAGCCACGCCGACAGCAAGCCCTGGACCGTTCCCGCCCTGGCCGAGGCCAAGCGCCGCCAGCAGAAGCTGGTGATGCTGACCGCCTACGACGCCGGTTTCGCGCGCGTGTTCGACGCCAATGGGGTGGACCTGATCCTGATCGGCGATTCGCTGGGCATGGTGGTACAGGGCCACGACTCGACCTTGCCGGTGACCGTGGACGACATCGTCTACCACACCGCCGCGGTGGCGCGGGTGCTGCAGCGCGCGCTGCTGGTGGCCGACCTGCCGTTCCAGTCCGACGCCACCCCCGAGCGCGCCTTGGATGCGTCGACCCGGCTGCTGCAGGCCGGCGCGGAGATGGTCAAGCTGGAGGGCGCCGGGCACAAGCTGGAGGTGATCCGCTTCCTCAGCGAGCGCGACATCCCGGTGTGTTCGCACCTGGGCCTGACCCCGCAGTCGGTGCTGACCTTCGGCGGCTACAAGATCCAGGGCCGCGAGGAAGCCGCGGCGGCCAAATTGCTCGCCGACGCCAAGGCCGTGGCCGCGGCCGGCGCCGCGCTGCTGGTGCTCGAATGCGTGCCGTCGCCGCTGGCCGCGCGGATCACCGCCGAGGTGGAGATCCCCACCATCGGCATCGGCGCCGGCCCCGACTGCGACGGCCAGGTGCTGGTGCTGCACGACTTCCTGGGCCTGGACAGCGGCCACCGGCGGCCGCGCTTCGTCAAGGATTTCCTGGCCGAAGGCGGCTCCATCGCCGGCGCGGTGCGCGCCTACGCCGACGCGGTGCGCGCCGGCAGCTTCCCCGACGCCGAACACGCCTACGCTAAATGATCGACACCATCACCGACCTGGCGCGGCTGCGCGCCATCGTGTCCGGCTGGAAGCGGCAGGGCCTGCGCGTGGCCTTCGTGCCGACCATGGGCAACCTGCATGCCGGGCATTTCTCGCTGGTGATGCTGGCCCGGCAATACGCCGACCGCGTGGTGTCCAGCGTGTTCGTCAATCCGACCCAGTTCGGCCCGAACGAGGACTTCACCCGCTACCCGCGCACCCCCGAAGCCGACACCAGCGGCCTGGAAGGCGCCGGCTGCGACGTGCTGTGGCTGCCGACGGTGCAGAGCATGTATCCGCTGGGCGTGGAACTGGCGCTGCGCATGCACACGCCCGGGGTCAGCGAAGTGCTGGAAGGCGCCTGCCGTCCCGGACATTTCGACGGCGTGTGCACCGTGGTCGCGCGCCTGTTCAACCAGGTGCAGCCGGACGTGGCTGCGTTCGGCAAGAAGGATTTCCAGCAGTTGGCGGTGATCCGGCAGATGGTCGCCGACCTGGCGTTTCCGATCGAGATCCTGGGCGGTGGCATCGTGCGCGAGCCCGACGGCCTGGCGATGAGTTCGCGCAACCAGTATCTGTCGGCCGAGCAGCGGCCGCAGGCGGCGCAGATCCGCCAGACCCTGCTGGCGATGCGCGACGGCCACATCGCCGGGCGTCCGCGCGCCGAGATCGAGGCGGCGGCCAGCGCGCAGCTGCAGGCCGCCGGCTTCGAGGTCGACTACACCGTGCTGCGCCTGCCCGACCTGAGCGAGCCGCACGACCACGAAGGCCCGCGCGTGGCGTTGATCGCCGCGCGCCTGGGCCGCACCCGCCTGATCGACAATCTGGAGTTCTGAGCGCGGCGGCCGGTGGCGGTCGCTCCAGGCGGGATTCGCGGCCAGCCAACCGGGTGCATTGTGGGAGGGGCTTCAGCCCCGACGCTGTCCGAAGCCGTCAGGCCTGCCGCTTCGCGATGCTATCTGCAACCGCAGGATTCGCCGCTCGGCCGGCCGCGGTTGGCGTCGCTCGCATCGCGCATTGCCGCATCAGGCAGTCAAATCATGTCCTGCGGCCGGCATGCCGGGACGCGCAGCGGACAACGCCGCACACGCCGCGGCAAACCCTTGCTGCCACTGCCGCTTAACCCCCCGGCTGCTAAACTGCGCGTCTTTCCCCGCCGCAGCACCGCATAGCATGCAACTGAGCCTGTTGAAGACCAAGATCCACCGCGCCACCGTCACCCATTCGGAGCTCAACTACGAAGGCTCGATCGCCATCGACGGGCTGCTGCTGGACGCCACCGGCATCCGCGAGTTCGAGCAGGTGCACATCTGGGATGTCACCAACGGCGCACGCTTCAGCACCTACGCGATCCGCGCCGACGAAGCCAGCGGCATCGTCTCGCTCAACGGCGGCGCCGCGCGCCACGTGCAGGTCGGCGACCTGATCATCATCGCCGCCTTCGCCGGCATGAGCGAAGAGGAGGCCGCGCGCTTCCAGCCGACCCTGGTCTACGTGGACGGCACCAACAAGATCACCCACACCAACCACAGCATCCCGAAGCAGGCCGCATGACACAGTCCAACGGTTTCGACGCACTGCATTCCCACGCCCAGCGCCTGCGCGGGGCGCGCCTTCCCGAACTGCTGGCCGCCGAGCCCGGCCGGGTCGACGACCTGGCGCTGCAGGTCGGACCGTTGTACTTCAACTTCGCGCGGCAGAAATACGACCGCGCCGCGCTCGACGCGCTGCTCGCGCTGGCCGTCGAGCACGACGTGGCCGGCGCGTTCCAGCGCCTGTTCCGCGGCGAGACGGTCAACGTCACCGAAGGCCGCGCCGCGCTGCATACCGCGCTGCGCGGCGAGCTCAGCGGCGCGCCGGCCGCGGCCGAAGCGCACGCCAGCGCACGCGAAGTGCAGCAGCGCATGCGCACGCTGATCGATGCATTGGCGCAGACCGAGGTCACCGACATCGTCAGCGTCGGCATCGGCGGTTCCGACCTGGGCCCGCGGCTGGTCGCCGACGCGCTGCGTCCAGTCGACGGCGCGCGTTTCCGCGTGCATTTCGTCTCCAACGTCGATGGCGCGGCGATGCAGCGCACGCTGGCCACGCTGGATCCGGCGCGCACCGCCGGCGTGCTGATCTCCAAGACCTTCGGCACCCAGGAAACCCTGCTCAACGGCCAGATCCTGCGCGACTGGCTCGGCGGCAGCGAGCGCCTGTACGCGGTCAGCGCCAACCCCGAGCGCGCCGCCAAGGCCTTCGACATCGCCGCCAGCCGCGTGCTGCCGATGTGGGACTGGGTCGGCGGACGCTACTCGCTGTGGTCGGCGGTGGGCTTCCCGATCGCGCTGGCGATCGGCGCCGACGGCTTCGAGCAATTGCTGGCCGGCGCCGCGCAGTTCGACGCGCACGCACTGAGCGCGCCGCTGGAGCGCAACGTGGCCGTACTGCACGCGCTGACCACGCTGTGGAACCGCAATGTGCTCGGCTACGCCACGCAGGCGGTGATGACCTACGACCAGCGCCTGGCGCTGCTGCCGGCCTACCTGCAGCAGCTGGTGATGGAGAGCCTGGGCAAGCGCGTGCGCCTGGACGGCAGCCCGGTGCAGGCCGATACCGTGCCGGTGTGGTGGGGCGGCGCCGGCACCGACGTGCAGCACAGCTTCTTCCAGGCGCTGCACCAGGGCACCAGCATCGTGCCGGCCGATTTCATCGGCTGCATCCATAACGACGATCCGTACACGGTCAACCATCAGGCGCTGCTGGCCAACCTGCTGGCGCAGACCGAGGCGCTGGCGAACGGGCAGGGCAGCGACGACCCGCACCGCGACTACCCGGGCGGGCGCCCGAGCACGCTGATCCTGCTCGACGCGCTGACCCCGCAGGCGCTGGGCGCGCTGATCGCGATGTACGAGCACAGCGTCTACGTGCAGTCGGTGATCTGGGGCATCAACGCCTTCGACCAGTTCGGCGTGGAACTGGGCAAGCAACTGGCCAGTCAGTTGCTGCCGGCCCTGCAGGGCGAAACCACCGAGGTCGCCGATCCGGTGACGCGCGCGGTGCTGGCGCGGTTGCGCGGTTGAGGCGGATCGAGGCAGCATTAATGCTCAAGGCTGGAAGCCCGGACGTTACCTGCTGGAGGCGACCTTGGAGGGGAAACTCGCATCGACACCCCAAACGCCGTTAAGTAAGCGCCATTCGCTATCTAAGGGAGCCTGATCTTCGGCGCGTCCCTGGCCACGCCATGCGGCCGCATGCGCGGCGCCGGGTCCTCGCGACCGCGCCGGCTGCAGAGGGTCTGACACAGGCTCAGGCCGGGGTGGCGCGCGCCTGGCGCCTTCGTCCATGCCCGCGATCGACAGCGCCTGCAGTGCCGTCCCGCAGCGTTGGCTGCATGCCGCTCGCCCCAGCACCTACACAGAAAAATCACTTTGCCGAACGTAGTGTGGTTTTTGTCTACGATCCGTAAGCATGGCGCTACGCCCCCGGCGTGCGTCGGTCGCGGCATTCGGGCAAGGCGTGCCGGCGCGAAGGGTGGGCTCGGTTCGAGCTGCTGCGCGTGGCTCGCAGCAGCGCCGGAAACCGGCGCCTTTCATCCAACCGCAAGCGAAGGACGAGCATGACGCCCCATCGGCAGCCCGATCACGTGAATGGCGACGATCCGCCGCGCATCTCGACCGGCAGTGCGGGTCTGGACAATATCCTCGGCGGCGGCGTGGACCCCAATCGCCTCTATCTCTACGAAGGCCGCCCAGGCACCGGCAAGACCACGATCGCCTTGCAATTTCTGCTGGAAGGCGCGCGGCACGGCGAGCGGGTGCTCTACATCACCCTGTCCGAGACCCAGCGCGAACTGCGCCTGGTCGCCGCCCGGCATGGCTGGAGCATGAACCAGGTCGACGTGTTCGAACTGGTGCCGCCGGAGACCGCGCTGGATCCGGAGCGCGAGCTCACCGTGTTCCATCCGGCGGAAATGGAGCTGACCGAGACCACCAAGCTGATCTTCGACAAGGTCGAGCAGCTCAACCCCACGCGGGTGGTGCTGGACAGTCTGTCCGAGCTGCGCCTGCTCGCGCAGAGTCCGCTGCGCTATCGCCGCCAGGTGTTGGCGCTGAAGCATTTCTTCGCCAGCCGGCAGTGCACGGTCATCATGCTCGACGACCTGTCCACGCAGGAAAACGAGTTGCAGCTGCATTCCATCACCCATGGTGTGGTGTTGCTGGAACAGCTGGCCATCGACTACGGCGCAGAACGCCGGCGCCTGCGCGTGATCAAGATGCGCGGCATCCAGTTCCGCGGCGGCTACCACGACTTCACCATCGAGAAAGGCGGGCTGGAAATCTATCCGCGCCTGATCGCGGCCGAATACAGGCACCACCGGATCGAGGAGTTCGCTCCCAGCGGCGACGCCGAACTGGACAGGCTGCTCGGCGGCGGGCTGGAGCGCGGCACCAATGCGTTGCTATTGGGCGCGGCCGGCGTGGGCAAGTCCTCGCTGGCGCTGACCTATGCCATCGCCGCCGCCGAGCGTGGCGAACACAGCGTGTTCTTCGCCTTCGACGAGGGGCGCAGCACGGTGCAGACGCGTGCCCGCACGCTGGGCCTGCCGCTCGAGGAAAAACTCGACAACGGACTGATCCGTTTCCAGCAGATCAACCCGGCGGAGATGTCGCCGGGCCAGTTCGCCGCCACCGTGCGCCGCAGCGTGGAAGCGGACGGTGCGCGGGTGATCGTCATCGACAGCCTCAACGGCTATCTCAATGCGATGCCGGACGAACGCTTCCTGATCCTGCAGATGCACGAGCTGCTCAGCTACCTGGGCCAGCAGGGCGTGTTGACCATTCTGGTGTTGGCGCAGCATGGGCTGATGGGGCCGATGGAAACGCCGTTGGATCTCAGCTACCTGAGCGATTCGGTCTTGATGCTGCGCTATTTCGAAGTGGACGGCACGGTGCGGCGGGCATTGTCGGTGGTGAAGAAGCGCAGCGGCAGCCACGAGAACACCATCCGCGAGTTCCGGCTCAGCGGCAAGGGCATCGATGTCGGTCAGCCGCTCAAGGGCTTCAGCGGCATCTTCTCCGGAACGCCGCGTTACCGCGGAGGAGAGCTGCCGTTGCTGGATACGCCTGCATGAGCAGCAGCGACGCGACCGAAAACCGCGTCCTGGTCCATGCCCCAATCGGTCGCGACGGCGGGGCGTCGGTGGAACTGTTGCGGCGTGGCGGCGTGGTGGCTTGCCACTGTCCCGATCTGGACACTTTGGTGCGCGAGCTGGAGAACGGTGCCGCCGCGGTGTTCGTCGCCGAGGAGGGCCTGTTCGGCAAGGATGCGACGGTGTTGTTCGCCTGGGCCAACGCGCAGCCGGCGTGGTCCGACCTGCCGTTCGTGGTGCTGACCAGCCATCAGGAACAACCGCCGGTGGTCGCCTGGCGCCGCAATCTGGTGGCATCGTTGCGCAACGTGGCGCTGCTGGAGCGGCCGGTGCAGACCATCACCTTCACCAGCACCATCAAGGCCGCGCTGCGCGCGCGCGCGCGCCAGTACGAAGTGCGTTCGCTGCTGTGGGCGCAGGCCTCGGCGGCGCAGCAGCTGGAGGCGCAGGTGGTGGCGCGCACCTGTGAGCTGGAAGAGGCCAACCGCCTGTTGCGCACGCAGATGGACGAGCGCGCGCGGGTCGAGGAAACCCTGCGCCAGGCGCAGAAGATCGAGGCGATCGGGCAATTGACCGGTGGCGTCGCGCACGATTTCAACAACCTGCTGATGGTGATCTCCGGCGGCCTGGCGATGCTCGACATCCAGACCGATGCGGCCGTGCGCAAGCGGCTGATGGACGGCATGCAGAAGGCGGCGCAGCGCGGCGCGGGACTGACCCGGCAGTTGTTGGCGTTCTCGCGGCGGCAGGAACTCAAACCGGAGCCGGTCGATCTGATCCGGCAGATCGGCGGCATGCGCGAACTGCTGGATCGCAGCCTGCGCGGCGACGTGCACGTGGATTTCGATTTCGCCGACGGCCTGTGGCCGACCGAAGTGGACCCGGGCGAGCTGGAACTGGTGGTGCTCAATCTCGCGGTCAATGCGCGCGACGCGATGCCCAGTGGCGGCACCATCGTGGTGCGGGCGCAGAATCTGCCGGGCCTCGGCAGGACCGATCCGGACTTCATCCGCCTGTCGATCATCGACACCGGCACCGGCATGGCGCCGGAAGTGAAGGCGCGGGTGTTCGAACCGTTCTACACCACCAAGGACATCGGCAAGGGGTCGGGCCTGGGTCTGGCGCAGGTGCACGGGTTCGTGCAGCAATCCGGCGGTTCCATCCATATCGACAGCGACCTGGGGCAGGGCACGGCGATCCACCTGCTGCTGCCGCGCTCGTTCCGCGCGCCGCCGCTGGACGAGCGGCATCTGCTGGACCTGCAGGTGGCGCGCCGCACCGCTACCGGCGATGCCGGCTACGTGCTGTTGGTGGAGGACGACGACGAGGTGGCCGCCCTGGTCGGCGAAATGCTGCGCCAGCTCGGCTACCAGGTCACCCGCGTGGCCAGCGCGGCGGCGGCGCTGGGCGCGCTGGCCAACGAGCGCGTGGTGGACATCGTGTTCTCCGACATCATGATGCCGGGCGGCATGAACGGCCTGGAGCTGGTCCAGGAGATTCGCATGCGGCGCAAGGCGCTGCCGATCCTGCTCACCAGCGGCTATGCGGAAGCGGCGAAATCGGCGGCCGAAGCGGAAGGCGTGCAGATCCTGTCCAAGCCCTACCGGCTGGATGAGCTGGCGGCGGCGCTGCAGCAGGTGCGCGCCAACCCCGGCGCCCCGGGCAAGCCGGAAGCGGCTCCGCTGTATTCCTGAACGCACGCGCCGTTGGCGCCGGCAAGCGCCTGCGCCGATTCGCCCCGGCGGCCGCGCCAGCGCGGCGGTGCCCACGTCCTTGCGCCGGCTCAGTGCAGCAGTATGTCGCCGAGCAGCTTCACGTTCAGCGTCACGATCAGCGCGGCGATCGCCCACGACAGCCAGAGCAGCCAGCGCGGCGCGACCAGCGCGCCCATCTTGCGTTTGTCGGCGACGAAGCGCACCAGCGGGATCACCGCGAACGGCAACTGCATCGACAGCAGCACCTGGCTCAGCACCAGCAGCTTGGCGGTGCCTTGCTCGCCGTACAGCCAGGTCACCGCCACCACCGGCACGATCGCCAGGCCGCGGGTCAGCAGGCGCCGCGCCCAGGCCGGAATGCGCAGGTGCAGGAAGCCTTCCATCACGATTTGCCCGGCCAGCGTCGCGGTCACCGTGGAATTGATGCCCGAGGCCAGCAGCGCCACCGCGAACAGGGTCGAGGCGATGCCAACGCCGAGCATCGGCGCCAGCAGCTCGTAGGCCTGTTCGATTTCCTCCACGTCGCTGCGGCCGTGTGCATGGAACACCGCCGCGGCCAGCACCAGGATCGCGGCGTTGACGAACAGCGCCAGGCTCAGCGCGATGGTGCTGTCGGCCAGCGCCCAGCGCAGCGCCGAGCGGCGGCCGTCGTCGCTGCGTTCGTAGGCGCGGGTCTGCACGATCGACGAATGCAAATACAGGTTGTGCGGCATCACCGTCGCGCCGATGATGCCGATCGCCAGGTACAGCGCGGCCGGGTTGGTCACCACCTCGGCGCGCGGGATGAAGCCGGCCAGCACTTCGCGCAGCGGCGGCGCGGCCAGCACGATCTGCACCACGAAGCAGGCGAAGATCACCAGCAGCAGCGCGATCACGAACGCTTCCAGGGTGCGGAAGCCGCGCCGCATCAGGTACAGCACCAGCAGCGCGTCGATCGCGGTGATGATCGCGCCCAGGGTCAACGGGATGCCGAACAGCAGCTTCAGCGCGATCGCGGTGCCGATCACCTCGGCCAGGTCGCAGGCCACGATCGCCGCCTCGCAGGCCAGCCACAGCAGGAAGTTGACCGGCCTGGAATAGTGCTCGCGGCAGGCCTGCGCCAGGTCGCGGCCGGTGGCGACACCCAGCCGCGCCGCCAGGCCCTGCAGCACGATCGCCATCAGGTTCGACAGCAGGATCACCGACAGCAGCAGGTAGCCGAAATGCGAGCCGCCGGCGATGTCGGTGGCCCAGTTGCCCGGATCCATGTAGCCCACCGAGACCATGTAGCCCGGCCCGAGGAAGGCCAGGAAGCGGCGCCAGCCGAGTCCGCCGCTGGGCACGGCGACGCTGCCGTTCATGCGCCCGAGGCTGCGGCGCGGCGCGTCGCTGGCCTGTGGCCAGGCGGCATTGGAATCGGGCAGGGGCAGGGAGTCGGCCATGGCGGGCATGCAGGTGGGAGGTGCACGGTCGAGTATATAGCACTTGCTATTCTCTTTAGCATCAGCAAATCGAATCGCTGCGATAGACGCGATTTCGGCCAGAATAGGCAGCGGCCGGCGTTCGCCGGCACCGGACAAGGGCGTTGCGATGCAGAAAAGCGGGAAGTTGACGGCGCCAGGGGCGGCGCTGCTCGACGCCGAAGTGCAGGTCGAGAGCTTCCGCCAGGTGCGCGAGGCGCACCGCCTGGAGCTGATCGAGGACTATGTGGAGCTGATCTCCGACCTGCTGGCCGACGGCGGCGAGGCGCGGCAGGTGGACATCGCCGCGCGCCTGGGGGTGGCCCAGCCGACCGTGGCGAAGATGCTCAAGCGGCTGGTCAAAGGCGGCTGGGTGATCCAGCGGCCGTATCGCGGCGTGTTCCTGACGCCGGACGGCGAGGCGCTGGCGGCGGCCAGCCGGCAGCGGCACCAGACCGTGGAGCAGTTCCTGCTGGCGCTGGGCATCGACGAGGACATCGCGCGGCGCGACGCCGAGGGCATCGAACACCACGTCAGCGAAGCCACGCTGGCGGTGTTCGCCGAATTCGTGCGCAAGCACGCCGCGGCGCGATGAACCGCGAGGCGCTGGCGGCGCGCGACGAGCGCTGGATGCTGCATGCGCTGGCCCTGGCCGACCGCGCCGAACGCGAGTTCGACGAGATCCCTGTCGGCGCGGTGCTGGTCTCGGCGCAGGACGAGGTGCTGGGCGAGGGCTGGAACCTCAACATCGCCGAGCACGATCCCAGCGCGCATGCCGAGATCGTGGCGCTGCGCCAGGGCGGGCGCCGGCTCGGCAACCATCGCCTGGTCGGCAGCACCCTGTACGTGACCCTGGAGCCGTGCGCGATGTGCGCGATGGCGGTGGTGCACGCGCGCGTGGCGCACCTGGTGTTCGCGGCCGCGGATCCGAAGACCGGCGCCTGCGGCAGCGTGTTCGACCTGCTCGCCGATCCGCGCCACAACCACCGCGTGCAGGTGCGCGGCGGCGTGCTGGCGGTGCCGGCCGGACTGCGCCTGAGCAACTATTTCCGCGCCAAACGCGGCAGGCCGCCGCTGCGCGGGTGAGCGTGGCGGCTCGGCTGCTGCTGAACGTGAAGCCGCTGCGTCACGCGCGGTATCATGCAAGACCGATACGAAACCCCCCGCGCCGGCAGCGCCGCCGCGAACGACTGGATGGTGATATGGCGGAACCGCACGTGGACAGCGATCGGCTGATCTGGATCGATCTGGAAATGACCGGATTGGATACCGACAAGGATTCGATCATCGAGATCGCCACGGTGGTCACCGACACCCAGCTCAACGTGCTGGCCGAGGGCCCGGAATTCGCCATCGCGCACGCGCTGCAGACGCTGGAAGCGATGGACGAGTGGAACCGCAACCAGCACCGCCATTCCGGACTGTGGCAGCGCGTGCTCGACAGCCAGGTCGTCCTGGCCCAGGCCGAGGCGCAGACCGTGGCGTTCCTGGCGCAGTGGTGCAAGCCCGGCGCCTCGCCGATGTGCGGCAATTCGATCTGCCAGGACCGGCGCTTCCTGCACCGGCAGATGCCGCGGCTGGAGCGCTTCTTCCACTACCGCAACCTGGACGTGTCGACGCTGAAGGAACTGGCGCGGCGCTGGGCGCCGGCGGTGGCCGCGGGCCTGAACAAGACCTCCTCGCACACCGCGCTCAGCGACGTGCACGATTCGATCGACGAGCTGCGCTACTACCGGCCGTTCATGGGCCGGCTGGCCGGAACCGCCGGCGCCGCCTGAGCCAAGCTCAGTCGGCGGCCGGCGGCGGATCGCCGGCCGCTGGCAGCGCCGTTGCATTGCGCGCCAGCGCGTCCAGTCGCAGCGGCGCGCCGTCTTTGTCGTGCAGGTACAGGTGCGTGTCCTTCTGCGGGTACGCAATGCTGATCTTGGCGCGGTCGAAGCCGAGCTTGATCTGCTCGAGCAGGGCGACCTTGACCCCGAACCAGTCGGCCGCCATCACGTAGCAGCGGATGCCCAGGTTCACCGAGTTGGCGCCGAGTTCGTACACCACCACGTCCGGCGCCGGATCGGGCAGCACGCGCGGATCGGCCTTCATGATGTCCAGCGCGACCTGGCGGGCGAGGGCGAGGTCGTCCTGATAGCCGATGCCGATCACCAGTTCCACGCGCCGGGTCGGCTGCGCGGTCAGGTTGACGATCGGGCTGGCGGTGATCAGGTTGTTGGGAATGGTGAAGCTCTGCCGATCCGCGCCGCTAAGCAGCGTCTGGAAAATGCGCACTGCCTCCACCGTGCCGGTCTGCCCGGCGATGGTGACCACGTCGCCGACGCGGAACGGACGCAGCGTGACCAGCATGACGCCGGAGGCGATGTTGGACAGCGAATCCTTCAGCGCCAGGCCGATCGCCAGGCCGGCGGCGCCGATCACTGCCAGCAGCGAGGCGGTGTTGACCCCGACCGTGCCCAGCGCAGCGATCACCACCACGACGATGCCGACCGCATAGGCGACGTTGCGCAGGAAGCTGGTCAGCATCATGTCCACGCCGACCCGGCCCATCGCCTTGGGCAGCAGGTTGGCGAGCCAGCGTGACAGCCACAGGCCGACCAGCAGTACCGCCAGCGCCGCGGCGATCTTGATGCCCCAAGTCGCGAACAGCTGCTCCCAGTCCATGTTGCCGGACAGGCGCTGCCACAGTGCAGGGTCGGTGGCGGTGGCGGGCGAGGGGGCTGACATCGGTTTCGTGCTCCGTGGCGGGATCCGGATTCAAAACGGCGAAGCCCCGCGTCGGCGGGGCTTCGCGTGCGGCGGCACTATAGCGCCACACTCATCAAGGCACTGTCAGCTGGCGGCTTTCAACTTGGCCAGGCGCAGCCAGGTATCGACCACGGTGTCCGGATTCAGCGACACCGACTCGATGCCTTCCTGCATCAGCCATTCGGCCAGGTCTGGGTGGTCCGACGGCCCCTGGCCGCAGATGCCGACGTACTTGCCCTTGGCGCGCGCGGCCTTGATCGCCATCGACAGCAGCTTCTTGACCGCGGCATTGCGCTCGTCGAACAGGTGCGCCACGATCGACGAATCGCGGTCCAGGCCCAGGGTCAGCTGGGTCAGGTCGTTGGAGCCGATCGAGAAGCCGTCGAAGATCTCCAGGAACTCGTCGGCCAGCAGCGCGTTCGACGGCAGCTCGCACATCATGATGATCTTCAGCCCGTTCTCGCCCCGGCGCAGCCCGTTCTGGGCCAGCACCTCGATGACCTTGCGGCCTTCTTCCAGGGTGCGCACGAACGGGATCATCACCCACATATTGTCCAGGCCCATCTCGTTGCGGACCTTGAGCACGGCCTTGCACTCCAGCGCGAAGGCGGCCGAGAAGCTCGGATCGACGTAGCGGCTGGCGCCGCGGAAGCCGATCATCGGGTTCTCTTCGTGCGGCTCGTAGTTGCTGCCGCCGATCAGGTTGGCGTACTCGTTGGACTTGAAGTCGGACAGGCGCACGATCACCGGATTCGGCGCCACCGACGCGGTCAGCGTGGCGATGCCTTCGGCCAGGCGGTTGATGTAGAAGCTGACCGGATCGGCGTAGCCGGCGATCTTCTCGTCGATCTTCTTCCGGGTCGCCGCGTCCTGCTTGGCGTATTCCAGCAGCGCATTGGGATGGATGCCGATGTGCGCGGCGATGATCATCTCCAGCCGCGCCAGGCCGATGCCGGCGTTGGGCAGCTGGCCGAAGTCGAACGCGCGCTCCGGGTTGGCCACGTTCATCATGATCTTCAGCGGCGCCGGCGGCATGTTGCCCAGATCGGTGGTGGTGCGCTCGAACGGCAGCAGGTCGGCGTAGATGACGCCGGTATCGCCTTCGGCGCAGCTGACCGTGACCTCGCGGCCGTCCTCGATCAGCTCCAGCGCGTTGCCGGTGCCGACCACCGCCGGCACGCCCAGCTCGCGGGCGATGATCGCCGCGTGGCAGGTACGGCCGCCGCGGTTGGTGACGATCGCCGAGGCGCGCTTCATCACCGGCTCCCAATCCGGGTCGGTCATGTCCGCGACCAGCACGTCGCCGGGCTGCACCCGGCTCATGTCGTCCAGGCTGCGCACCACGCGGGCGACGCCGGCGCCGATCTTCTGGCCGATGGCGCGGCCTTCGGCGATCACCGTGCCGCGCTGCTGCAGCGCGAAGCGCTCGATCTGGGTGGCATGGCCGCGCGACTTCACCGTCTCCGGGCGCGCCTGCACGATGAACAGCTTGCCGCTGACGCCGTCCTTCGCCCACTCGATGTCCATCGGCCGCTGGTAGTGCTTCTCGATCACCAGCGCCTGCCTGGACAGTGCCTGCACGTCCTCATCGCTGATCGAGAAGGTGTTGCGCAGCTCGACCGGGGTGTCCTCGATGCGCACGCGCTCGCCGGGCTCGTCCGAATACACCATGCGGATCAGCTTGCTGCCCAGCGAACGGCGCAGGATCGCCGGCTTGCCGGCATTGAGGGTGGGCTTGTAGACGTAGAACTCGTCGGGATTGACCGCGCCCTGCACGACCATCTCGCCGAGGCCGAAGCTCGAGGTAACGAACACCACGTCGCGGAAACCGGACTCGGTGTCGAGCGTGAACAGCACGCCGGCGGCGCCGACGCCCGAGCGCACCATCAGCTGCACGCCGGCCGACAGGAACACGTCCTCGTGCTTGAAGCCGTGGTGCACGCGGTAGGCGATGGCGCGGTCGTTGTACAGGCTGGCGAAGACTTCCTTGACCTTGTGCACCACGTCGTCGGCGCCGGTCACGTTGAGGAAGGTCTCCTGCTGGCCGGCGAAGCTGGCGTCGGGCAGGTCTTCGGCGGTGGCCGAGGAGCGCACCGCCACGGCGATCTCGCCGCCGCCGTTCTCCGCGCACAGCTGCGCGTAGGCATCGCGGATCGCCTGGTCCAGCTCCGGCTGCAGCGGCGCATCGGTGACCCAGCCGCGGATTTCCTTGCCGGCCACGGTCAGCGCGGCGACATCCTCCACGTCCAGCGTTGCCA